>NZ_WTKP01000009.1 GCF_009793355.1 Vreelandella zhuhanensis | reverse complement strand
TTTCTGATTCATGACACACCTCTATTGGCAGGAGATTTTACCTGCGCCTGTGTGTCCGGGAAACTATAGCCACTTCAGAAAACACCGCCGCGCTCTAGTGCACGATGCACACTGGAAATACACGCTGTTAGCTTTTCAATCCCATCGCTGTAGTGGATGGAGTACAAAAAGCAGGTGATTAAATCGAGTGGTTCGCTAACCTCGAAGTGACTCATGTCTTGCAGCGAGAAGTGCGCTTCTGGGCAGCGCGTGGCGGCGATATCCAGCATCGGTTGATTGATGTCCAGCCCGCTACTCGTGTAGCCAATATCAATAAAATGGCGCACGTGGGGGCCGGTGCCACAGGCTAAATCCAGGTGGGTGGTGCCGTCGTTGCCGAAGAGCTGATGCAGCCGACGAATGGCGTTACTTTGGGCTTGGTAGTCGATGTCTACGCACATCAAATCGTAGTAGCCCGAAAGATCGGTATAGAGTGCATTGACGGACATAGTAGCCTAATGGTGATAACTGAAATAAATTGGGTGGTGCATAATAAACGAACGGGTAGAGTTTGAGGAAAATTCTTAAACGCTTGCCATTAATGCCCAAATACCGACCACCCGGTACGCTGCACAAACATTTCAAGTGCTTGGGTGCCTAGCAGGCTGTTGCCGTAGGCGTCCAACCCAGGTGACCAAACGGCGATGGAACCGTGGCTTGGAGAGATGGCCAGGTCGCTAGAGTATTTCCCGGGTCACATCGAGCATTCGCCCCTCGACCGTGCGCTGGACCTTGTCTTCGATCTCGCTACACAGGGATTCGACCTTTTGCGGTGACGTGGCAGCCACCACGAAGGTCCATTCGCTGGCGTCGAGTTTGTCATGGTCGCCACTTTCGCAAACGGCGATGGAGGGGTTGCGCCCGAAACGTTCGTGCAGCCCGCCGACACGTTGACGTTTTTCCTTGAGTGAGCCGCATCCCGGCAGGGAAATTTTCATGGTGAGAATGCTGATGTGCATGGGTGTTGCTCCTTTCGATGATGAGTTGCGTTTCTCGATTAGCCAAGGCTAATGGTCTTTTGGCAGCCAGGGGTTTCCCCCCGCCGAAACCCGCTCAGTGGATATGCTAGGCTTTGCCTTTTGGCAGGACATGCCGTTATGCCATTGCCGTATTGTTAAGCCCGTTACTGAAGGATAGTGAAATGAAAGTGGTACATGTCAAAGCCGTGAAACTACGTGAGGCTTGCTTGGCACGTTTGTGTGCTGAAGTCTATGGTCGGCAAGCGGGGTTGACGCCATTGGTCATCTTCGCGGGCACAAGGCGCGTACTGTTTGCCCAGGAAGCCGCCCGCTTGCTGGCGCTGGTGGATAACCAGGGTGCTCCCCAGGCATTGGCGTTGCTGGTGCTGGATGAAGCGGGAGAGGGCATGACGGTGCAGCTTTCCTGCTCGCTGAACAATGACATTGAGGCGCGGCGGCAGCTGATCAAGGAGCTCTCGCTCAAGGCACCATTGCGTGTCGAGGTGCAAGACCCGGCCGATGAGGCTTTCTATCAATCCTGTGGCTTGACGCGCTGGTTTGATGGCCCGGATAACCAACGAATTGGCCTCGGCGCGCGTCATCCCGCAAGCGATATTAGTGAATTGAGCGATACCTTGAGTATCGATGAGCAGGCCATCCTGCGGAGTTTCAAACACGACGCTAAGAGTTTCGAGGAAGATAAACAGCGGTTTGTCGAGGGGTTAGCAGCGTTCCCTGAGACACTTTAGATGCTTATTCCCACCTTCTGCGACCAAAGAATGGCGTTAACGTAAAGCGTAGCAATGACCGGGCGGGTTTGGATAAAAGCCTGCTTTATATGGCTATATTCTTGTAAAAGACGGCATTTAGTCGCTTTTTTCTATATTTTGCTTTTTGCCTGCCAATTGCCTGAAGCCCTCTCCGGGGGGCATTTGCCTAAAGGTCGAATGTCGTCTTTTTAGCTGACCGCGTAAAACAGCACTCACTCAACAAGAACAAAACAATGGAGGTACACCGATAAACAAACAGAATGTGTGAGGTAACGACGTGCTGCAAAAACGCAAATACGGGGAAGAGCATCCCTATTGGCCACTCGGCCCATTCAAGCTCCGCCTGCCTTTTATCCATTTCCGCTGGGAAGTTCCTGAAACCATACAGGCACTGGTGATGTTCGTCATCGGTCTGGGTATGATTCCGCTGCTGGAACAATATCTGGGTCTGCCTTATGAGGTGGCGCTGGCCTATGTCGTGGTTTGTGGAGTGGGCTTCATGCTGCCGCCTTTGCTGGGCGTGCCTTTTATTGCGGGATGGATCACCCCGGCTATCCCGGTGGTACTGTTGTTTGTCGGCCAGTTCGAACCCGGCCCAGAAGCGATTCGTGCCATGGTGGCGCTGCAATTGATGGTCACCGCTATCTTCCTGATCATGGCGGTCACTCGGTTGGGCTCCAAGCTGGTCAATAATGTGCCTGATTCGATCAAGGCCGGGATATTACTGGGGGCAGGTATCGCCGCCATCAGTGGCGAAATCAGCGTGGGTGGACGCCTGCATGCCACGCCGATTTCACTGGGCATTGGCGGGCTGGTGACGTTGTACGTACTGTTTTCGTTGTCGTTTCGCGACATGACCGAGAAGTATCGCTGGGCGCGCAATATTGCCTCTTATGGGATGGTGCCGGGAATGTTGGTGACCATGGCGATTGGCTGGGGCGTGGCGGAATACCCCTTGCCCACCGTCGAGTGGGGCTTCGAGGCACCGGATTTTGCGGGTATCTGGGCCTATCTACCGTTCAGTATCGGCTTCCCCGGCGTCAGCCTGCTAGTGGCGGCGATTCCCACCGCCATCATTGCTTACATCATTGCTTTTGGCGACATTATTGTCGGCCAGACACTGTTGAAACGTGTTGATCATTTACGCCCGGATGAAAAAATTGAAGTGAATATCGACCGGGTCCACCTGATCACCGGGCTGCGCAACCTCATGCACTCTTTGTTGGCGCCGTATCCAGGCCTGGCCGGGCCGTTGTTCACCGGCGCCATGGCGACGGTTGCCGAACGTTATCGCTATGGTCGCAAGGCAATGGATACCATCTATTCGGGTGCGTCGGTCTTCTGGATCGTGGGCTTTCTGGCGCTGTTCATGCTGCCGTTGGTGACGTTGTTCCGCCCAGTACTGCCTATCGCGCTTTCCATCACCTTGTTGATTACCGGTTATCTATGCATTGCGGTAGCGGTCGAGCAGATCAAGAACGCCACCGCCATGGGCGTGGCGGGCATCATGGGCGTGGTGCTGGCCACTCATGGCGCAGCCTGGGGGCTGGGTGTCGGGCTGGCGCTGTATTTCTTGATCGAGCATCGTACCCGAGCCAACCAGGCGGGAGCGGCCCTGGATGAAGAGCCGATCCATGTCGAGGATGACATGGTGGTTGAAGAGAACTCTGAAGGAAATGCGCAAGAGGTGCGTTGATCTCAACCACAATCAGGTCTGATATTGCCCCCGCTCGAATATCCAGCGGGGGCAATTTTTTAGTTAGCGTTTCAATATCCAGGCTTGCTCAAGAAAGCGCCTCGACAAGGCGGTTAAGCTCATCGCTGAGTTCCACCGGATAATCGGTTGCGCCTTCCTCAAGTTCTTTCATCGCATCGGGCATGTCCTTCAATGCAGCCTGGACCCGTTCTCGAGCGCTATCCGCCAAGGCCATGGCCTCATCGTCGAGTCGGCCATTCTTGACCAGCTGTACCAGCAGGGCTTCGCCATCGGCCCGCTTTTCATCTCGGCAGGCAATGATATCCCCGGCATAGCGGCCCCGGGCGTCGCGTCGCCGGTAGACCTGCTTACGCCCCGGCAGGTTGATCTTGCCGCTGGAGTGCTTGACCCGAGGACGTTCGGCGTATTCCACCAACTTGTAGGAAAGGTCGATCACCGGCGCATCCGCCGCTACCCCCATTTGCGTGCCGACACCGAAGGCATCGATGGGCGCACGGTCCTTGAGTAGTGCCTGAATCTTGTATTCGTCGAGCCCGCTGCTGGCGATGATCTTTATCGACTGATAACCGGCTTCATCCAGCATGGCCCTTGAACGATGCGCCAGATCGCCCAGGTCACCGGAATCAAGACGCACGCCGCTGACCTTGAGGTCGGGTTCTTCATCCATCAGCTCGATGACCATCTGCACACCTTTCAAGGTGTCGTGGGTATCCACCAGCAGGACGGTTTCAGGGTATTGCCTAGCGAAGGTGCGAAAGGCTTCGCGCTCATCGTCGTGAGCGAGAATGTAGCTATGTGCCATGGTGCCGTTCAGTGCCAGGCCATGGCGCAGCCCACCCAGTACATTGCTGGTGGCGGCGATGCCGGCGGTGCGGTAGGCACGGACCCCGCGCATGGCCGCATCCACGCCGTGCATGCGGCGCATGCCGAAATCCACCACCGGGCGATCGTCGGCGGCCATGGCGATGCGCACCGCTTTGGACGCCAGCACGGTTTCCGGTTGCACTAGGTTCATGATCAGGCTTTCCAGCAATTGGGCCTCCGCAATGGGCGCGTCCACTTCCAGAAAGGGTTCGTTATCAAATACCGGTGTGCCTTCCGGCAGGGTCCAGATATCGCCACTGAAACGAAATGCTCCCAGCCATTCGAGAAAGCCATCATCGAATTTTCCGGTACCGGCGAGACGATCCAGGTTTGCCTGGCTGCAATGCAATTGACTGACCAACGCTGCGGCATGTTGTTGGCCGCAGGCCAGCATGAAGCGCCGCGAGGGCGGAAGCTTGCGAAAGAACAGGCTGAATGTGGCCCATTCCTGCATGGATTCCTTCCAGTAGGCCTGGACCATGGTCAGCTGATAAAGGTCTGTCAGTAACAGGAGGTCATTGTCTTCGACCTGGACGGGAACCGGTTCGCTCATGCTTTTACCTCAATGCCGATATTCTGAAGCTCGCGTGTACAGTTTTTCCGGGCCTCTGGAGCCACCGGTTCGGTGAGTTCCGCCAGCAGAAGCACCTCGAAGCCTTCTTTATGCGCATCCTTGGCGGTGGCCTGCACACAGACATCCATAGCCAAGCCACACACAATCACGCGTTTGATGCCTTTCTCGCGCAGATAATTGCCCAGCCCGGTGCCGTCGAATCCGGAATAGGCATCGGCATCGAAGGCGGTGGCCTTGCTGACGCGAATAACGTCGGAAGGGACTGCGAGGCCGGGATGAAAGGCCGCGCCGGGCGTATCCTGAACGCAGTGGGGCGGCCATTCTCCGCCACGATGTTCGAAGCTTGCATGATCGACCGGATGCCAGTCGCGGGTAGCGAATACCATGGCGCCGGCCTTACGTGCCTTCATGATTTCCGTGTTAATCCCGGGTACCAAGGCAGCGCCTCCTTCCACTGCCAAGGCACCGCCTTCGCAGAAGTCGTTTTGCATGTCTACTACCAGCAAGGCGTCTTGAGGTGCATAGTCGACTTGCGTCGGCATGAAAGACCTCCATAGTGTTTTTAGAAACAGATAGTATTTTTAAAAGCAGGTACTCCTTAGCGTATGACCTGAACAGGGTTTTGTGTAGGTGAGATAACGATTTCGGGCCTGAATTCAAGTAATAAGTGCAGTACCTCGGCTGAAAGGTGCACAAGAGGCGATCGATCTGGTGTTATCTAAAAGAGCGTAATCCCTCTTCCTGAGTCGCGTAGCGCGAAGGGAGTGGATACAAGCGCGGCGTCCGATATGCACGCCCATGCTCGAGCACCTGGGCATTCGCGCCCTCAAGCTGATGACCAACAACCCGCGCAAGGTGGACGCTCTGACTCGGAATGGCGTCACCATCAGCGAGCGCCTGCCGCTGACCACCGGCCTCAATCCCCACAATGAGCTCTACCTCAGCACCAAGGCCGGCAAGCTCGGACACATGATGGTGCTCGGCGACTTCACTCCGGCCGGAAAGGATGGAGAGCACAAGCCCTGAAATCTGGCTGAAATCGAGCCAAGTTGATTAATTGTCGGGCATTTCCTTGAAATGATTCCGTGCCCTGTCCACGCTAATGTTTCCTGAGTCATATCTTCGGCGCGGGTTATCCGGTTCGGGGCCAGCGTCAATAGCAGGAGAAGCGACGACATGAAACATCGGGTCTGGTTATGGGCGGCGCTCTGGTCAGGGCTGCTCTTGAGCGTGCCAACGGCACTCGCCGGGTCTTCTCCCGATGGCGAGGCCATCTATCAGAAGGCCTGTGCGGCATGTCATGGGCCCCGCGGCACTGGTAATCCCCGGCACGACGTGGGTTTCGAGGCACCGCTGCCCGATTTCAGTAATTGCGACTTCGCCAGCCGGGAACCCAATGCCGACTGGATTGCAGTAGCCCATGAAGGCGGCCCGGTGCGAGCGTTTTCACCCATGATGCCGGCGTTCGGCGAGGCCTTGAGCGTTGCCGAGTTGCGGGCGGCCATGAACCATATCCGTAGCTTCTGTACCGACAAGTCCTGGCCCCGGGGCGAGTTCAACCTGCCACGTGCCCAGGTTACCACCAAGGCCTTCCCGGAAGACGAGGTGGTATGGGAGATGCGCATTCCCGACGGCGAGCCTGATGCATTCCTCAACGAGCTGATCTATGAAAAGCGATTTGGCGCGCGCAATCAGCTCGAGATCGCCGTACCCGTCGACTGGCGAGAGACCAGTGATCCGGCAGCCGATAATCAGTGGCGATCCGGCGTGGGGGACGTAAAGCTTGGCCTCAAGCGCGTGCTCTACGATGACCTGGAGCTTGGTGCCATCGTCAGCGGTATCGCCGAGGTGTCACTGCCCACCGGCGACGAGGCTGATGGTTTCGGCGCCGGTACCACCATTTCTGAAATCTCCCTGGCCTATGGGCAGATCCTGCCGGCGGACAGCTTCTTTCAGGGCCAGCTGGGGATGGAAGTGCCGGCTAATGGCGACAAGGCAAACGAGGAGGCTTACTTGCGCATGGCGGCGGGTCGCAGTTTTTTCCTTGAACGCTGGGGGCGGCCCTGGACACCCATGCTCGAACTGGTTGCCACCCGGGAGAATGCGCCTGCGGCAGAAACTGCGTGGGATGCCATTCCGCAACTGCAGATCATGCTTAGCCAGCGCCAGCACGTGCGACTGAATATTGGTTGGCGCACAGCACTGACCAACGACACGGTTCGTGACGACCAGTTCATGGTGTATCTGCTCTGGGACTGGTTCGATGGCCCACTCACCGAGGGATGGTAATCCTATGTACCGCTTCATGTTGCTTGTGGCGGGGCTGGGTCTTGCCTCGCTGAGTTATGCGCAAATGCCGGATGATCCGCAGCATCGGCTGTTCGAGACCAGTGACAAGTGCCTGGCCTGTCATAACGGGTTGACTACCTCCAGTGGTGAGGATGTCTCCATTGGCCATGACTGGCGGGGGTCGATGATGGCCAATGCTTCCCGCGATCCCTACTGGCAGGCGGCCGTGCGCCGGGAAGTCATGGACCACCCCAAGGCTCAGGCCCAGATCGAGGACGAATGCGCTGCTTGCCATATGCCCATGTCTCGCTATCAAGCGAAGGCCAACGGTGAACTGGGGCGTATCTTCACCCATCTGCCGTTCCCGCCTGAGGCTTCGCACCAGACCCTGCTGGCGGAGGATGGCGTGTCCTGCAGTGCCTGCCACCAGATCACCGATCGCAACCTGGGCGAGCCGGAAAGCTTTACCGGTGGCTTCCATGTGGACACCGAAACTCTGCCCAGCAAGCGGCAGATATTGGGGCCGTTCGAGGTTGAATCGGGCCTTCAGGAGATCATGCGTTCGACCTCCGGTTTCACACCGCAGCAGGGAAAGCACCTGCAACGCTCGGAGCTGTGTGCCACCTGCCATACGCTCTATACCCATACCTTGGGTGAAGGCGGCCAGGTCGTGGGAGAGCTTCCAGAGCAAGTGCCATACCTGGAATGGCGCCACAGCGACTTTCCCGGAAAGCAAAGCTGCCAGAGTTGCCATATGCCGGTAGTGCAGGAAGAAACACCCATGACTTCGGTTCTCGGAGAGCCGCGCCAGGGCCTGAGCCGTCACACCTTTCGCGGCGGCAACTTCTTCATGCTGCGCATGCTCAACCGCTACGGCAACGAGCTTGGGGTAAAGGCGCCGCCTGAGGCCCTGAATGCTTCGGTGGAGCGAACACTGGATTACCTGCGCAACGGCACGGCACGGCTCGAGCTACAGGCTCGACAAGACAGCGAGGGAAAGCTGGAGGCTACAGTGGCGGTAACCAACCTGGCCGGCCACAAGCTGCCGACGGCCTACCCGTCGCGCCGAGCCTGGATCCATCTGCAGGTGCGTGATGCCAGCGGTGAGCTGGTATTCGAATCCGGCCGCTTCACCGATGATGGCGCGATCGTTGGCAACGACAACGATCTCGATGCTACACGCTATGAGCCCCACTACCAGCTCATAGAGCATCCCGAGCAGGTGCAGGTCTATGAAGCCATCATGGCCACCCCGAACCAGGAAGTGACCACCGGCCTGCTTTCGGCGGTCTCCTTCATCAAGGACAATCGGCTGCTGCCGCGTGGCTTCAATAAAGCCACGGCGGGTGCCGATATCGCCGTACAGGGTCGTGCGTCAGAAGATGATGACTTCGCTGGTGGCCAGGACCGGGTTCGGTACCGAGTAGCAGTGAGCCCGAATGACGGCCCCTTCCAGGTAGAAGCACAGCTGTGGTACCAGCCTATAGCCTACCGTTGGGCCCAGAACCTGGCCGCTTATGATGCGCAAGAGACCAACCGATTCGTGCGCATGTATCAAAGCATGGCCGCGGACTCTGCAGTCGTATTGGAGCAGGCAGTCACAGGCACGCGATAATTTCCTGCAAGAAAAAGTCGATGCCCGGGCAACTAGAAGTCATGACGCAGCATCACCGATGCCGAGGTACTGCCCGGACTGCGGCACCCAAGGCATCGACCGTGACGTCAATGCCGCCCGCAGCATCCTACAAGCCGGTACCGCGCTGTTAGCCGGTGCTGAGAGTTGAAGCAATTCCGAGGGGCACTCGGAAATATACGCCTGTGGAGTTTGTGTAAGACCGGCAATGCCAAGGCATTGAGGCGACGGACAGCGAAGCAGGAACCTGGGAGGTAACTGGTACGAGGATTTTTGAGATGAACCACCACCAGAACCATGTCAGACAACAGCTTGCCGATCAGCTGGCGGAAGCCATCGCCGAAGCGCTGAAGACCGATCTGGCGGAACAGGAACGCGTACTGTTGGTGATCTCCGGCGGCTCGACACCGGTGATGTTTTTTCAGACGCTGTCGACAAAGAGTCTGCCTTGGGAGCGAGTGGACATCACCCTGGCGGATGAGCGCTGGGTGGATGAGCAGAGCAGTGAGAGTAACGCTCGTCTGGTCCGCGAGCACCTTGTGCAAGATAAAGCCTCGTCGGCGCGTTTCGTGCCCTTGACCAGCACGGCCGCTACTCCCGAACAGGGCGTAGCCGACGTGAGTGACCAGATAACATTTCTTGCCTGGCCCGCCAGTGCCGTGGTGTTAGGCATGGGTAGCGATGGCCATACGGCGTCGCTGTTTCCCGATAGCCGCGAACTGGATCTGGCACTTTCCAGCGGTGAGCCGCTGGTGGCGGTTCGTACTCCCAGCCAGCCGCAGCCACGCATCACCCTGAGCGCTGATCGCCTGCATCAGGCGCGGCGTCATTTTCTGCATATCACGGGGGAAGACAAGCGCACTGTGCTAGCGAGGGCCTTGGCGGGGGATGATGCTCGCAAGTTGCCGATTCGTGCCTTTTTTTCTTGTCCACTGGCCATTTACTGGGCGCCCTGACTTTCTGAAGGACGTTGCACTGACCAGAAACACCTCAAAGCTTAGGTGATGGGAATCTTGAACCGGGTAGGGTCGTCGCTGATGACGCTGGTGACTCCCCAGCCCCAGCGCGGCGCGAAAGCACTGGGATCGTTAACGGTGTAGCAGATTAGTGGATATCCCGCCTGGGCGATTGCCTGAGCCTGGGGGCGTTTGAGGCGCGGCCAATGCACGTGGACGCTAAACGCATCCATCGCTTGGCACTGGTAGTGCCAATCGCCAGGCACGCTGCCGAACAGCGCACCCAGGGCCAGCTGGGAAGCGTCGGCATATTGGCGGGCATGCGCCAGGGCGACCTGGTTGAACGATGAGACGATCAGACGCTGGGGTGAAAGTACCTGCATGAGTCGAGGGAGAACGCTTTTGACCAGAGCGATAGGATCCCGGCCCTTGTTGACCTTCAATTCCAGGTTGATCCCCATATCGAGTTTCACCACTAGCGCCAGCATGGCTTCCAGGCTGGCCATGCGTTCCCCGCTGAAATGATCTCCGAACCAGCTGCCGGTATCCAACGTGCACGCTTGGGACCAATCGTAACGGCGCAAGCTTCCACGCCCATCGGAGCAGCGTGACACGTCCAGGTCGTGCCAGATCACCGGGGTACCATCCCCGAGCAGCTGAATATCCAGTTCCACCCAGTCGATACCGGCCTGGTGAGCGGCGCGTACCGCCGATAAGCTGTTTTCCGGCGCCTGGCTGGAAAGGCCGCGATGACCGATCAAGCGCGGTAGCGAAATAGTCGGATGCTTCATGGAATATCTTCGTGTCCCCAGTAAACAATGCCCAGCGTAAAAATGCTCAGAAGATTAGCAAAAAACCGCTTAAACTTCCGCCCACTCGGGCGGGGATATAAGCGGGCACTGCTCGGGGTTGACGTTGGTCAAGAACCCACTACCATGTATAAACGTACAGTTTAAAAGCCGCCATACCCATGTTGAAAGCCACCAGGATACGCATCTACCCCACATCCGAACAGGCGGCGTTTCTTAACCGTCAGTTTGGCGCGGTGCGTTTCTGCTACAACACTGGCCTTCGCATCATGTCTCACCGCTACAAGCGCCACGGCCAGTCGCTGAGTGCCAAGCACGACATCAAGCGGCTGCTGCCCGTCGCCAAGAAGTCTCGCAAGTATGGATGGATGAAAGAGGCGGACTCCATCGCCCTCCAACAGGCGTGCATTAACCTCGACAAGGCGTTTCAGCGCTTCTTTGATCCTCAGCAGAAGGCCGGCCACCCCCGCTTCAAGGGCAAGCGTGGAAAACAGTCGAGCTACCACTGCGTTTGGGATAAAATCCGGGGAGAACTGGGTCAAGGTACCCAAGCTCGGGCCGATCAAGGCAAAGATTCACCGCCCGGTTGACGGCAAGCTCAAGAGCATCACCTTGACTCGTACCGTCACTGGCAAACACTACGCCTCCCTGCTGTATGAAACTGAACAGGCAGTGCCCGAGCCTCTAAAGGACATCGACGCAACGAACGTTGTCGGCCTCGATATGGGGCTGACACACCTGGCCATTGACTCAAGCGGGCGTAAAGTCGCCAACCCGCGCTTTATCAAACAGGCGCAGAAGAATCTCAAGCGCAAACAGCAGGCGCTGTCGCGCAAGAAAAAAGGCAGCGCCAAGCGAGCCAAGGCCCGCATGCTCGTTGCCAAGGCGCATGAACGCGTCGCCAATGCGCGCAATGACTTCCAGCACAAACTGTCCCGACAGATCGTTGACGATAACCAAGCGGTGGTCGTCGAGACACTGAAAATCAAGAACATGATGAGGAATGCCAAGCTCGCCAAGCATATCGGTGACGCCTCCTGGTACGCCTTGATCACCAAGCTGGACTACAAGGCCAAGGAGCAAGGCAAGCATCTGGTCAAGATCGATACATGGTTTGCCAGTTCCAAGATATGTCATGCCTGCCAGCACAAGATGGAAAAGATGCCGTTCGACGTCCGGTCATGGGATTGCCCCGCCTGCCATACGCACCACGACCGGGACATCAACGCGGCGCTTAACATCAAGAATCAAGGCATTTTGAAGTTGAAGGCGGAAGGACTGTCCGTCTCTGCCCATCGAGGCTTGCGTAAATCCGGCATATCGCCGGTTGCTGCCTAAGAAGTGGGAAGCTCCGTCCCAAGGGCGGAGAGCAGTCACCCTATCATGGGAGTCGGCCGAGACGCTGGCTGAGTTACCGCCTTGATTTCTCGCGCCTCACGCGGTTGGATAGCCGCACGATCCAAAAACCATAAAGGACATCCCCATGAGTCAACGTATCCAGTTTTCCCAGACCGGCGGCTCCGAGGTGCTTGAGCTGGTCGAGGCGGCACCGGCCGAGCTCGGCCCCGCTGACGTCCGGGTGCGCAACAAGGCGGTCGGCTTGAATTTCATCGACATCTATTTTCGCACTGGCCTGTATCCAGCACCGAAGATGCCCTCAGGCCTGGGAACGGAAGGCGCCGGCGTGGTGGATGCGGTGGGTGAAGACGTTACCCATTTGAAGGTGGGGGATCGGGTAGCCTACGCTCAAGGCCCGCTGGGTGCTTATGCGCAGTTGCATACCTTGCCCGCCGCAAAAGTGGTGGTATTGCCGGACTTCATCGAATTTGAAACTGCGGCGGCGAGCATGCTCAAGGGGTTGACCGTGCAATACCTGCTACGCCAGACCTGCCCCTTGAAAGGGGGCGAGACGATTCTGTTTCACGCCGCCGCCGGTGGCGTGGGCTCGATTGCCTGCCAGTGGGCCAAGGCGTTGGGCGTAAAACTGATCGGTACCGTAAGCTCCCAGGAAAAAGCCGACCTGGCGATGGCCAACGGCGCTTGGGCGACGATCGATTACACCCGGGAAAACGTGGCCGAGCGGGTGCGCGAATTGACCGACGGCGAGATGTGCGACGTGGTGTATGACTCGGTGGGCAAGGACACCTGGGAGATCTCCCTGGACTGCTTGAAGCCGCGTTCCTTGATGGTCAGTTTCGGCAACTCTTCAGGCCCGGTCGAGGGCGTCAATATCGGGATTCTCAACCAGAAGGGTTCGCTGTTCGTCACGCGCCCGAGCCTGAATGGCTATGCCGATACCCGCGAACGCCTGGAAATGATGTGCGAGGATTTCTTCGCCATGCTGGAAAGCGGCAAGATCAAGATCGATGTGGCCAATCGTTACCCCTTGGCCGACGCCGGCAAGGCCCAGGATGCATTGCAAGGCCGCAAGACCACCGGCTCGACCATCCTGTTGCCATGATCTGAAATGGATTGAACTGAATCAGTCAATCTCGACATAAGCGCCCATGCGGCGCATGCGGGTTTCGAAATCGGCGACATTGTCGACCAGATGATTGGGGCCGAATGCCACGCATTCGGCCAATATCGCCTCGATCAAGGTGATCGCGGAAAGAATCGACGGGAAAAAGTGCGGCGTGGCGTTGGCCACGGTGAAAGTGACCTGCGCGCCGGGTACCAGCGGGGAGCGCAGCGTATCGGTGACCACGATCGAACGCACTCCGTTGGCGCCTGTCACCTCCAACGCTTTCACCGTTTCGGCACAATAGGGTTCAAAGCCGAAGGCCACCACTACATCATGCTCATCGAAGCGGTCCAGTTCGGTGAGCAAGCCTCCCTCCAGCCCTCGTATCAAATGAATGTCCGGCATCGCGATGCGCCCCACATAAGCGAAGTGGTAGGCGCAGGCGAAGGTGTCGCGAAATCCCACCACAGCGACTTTTCGCGCATCGAGAATCAGCCTGGCGGCGTCGCGCACCCGGGCCTGGTTATCGGCGGTGAACAGCTTGCCGATGTTGTCGAAAGCCGCGTCGCCCACATCGAGAAATATCGGGTCTTGGGTATGAGCCAGGTTGCGCAAGTGAGTGGCGCGTCCGGAAAGCTCGATCGGCCCCGCCTGTACCGCTGACTGAAACACTTCCCGAAACAGCTCGTAGCTATCGAACCCCATACGCTTGGCCAGCCGCACCAGGGTTGAGGGAGTGACCGCTGCCGCCGCGGCGGATTTGCGAATCGACTGAAAGGCGATATCCATGGGATGTTCGAGCACATAACCCGCGGCCAGCTTCAGCTGAGGGCTGAGCTCGGGATAGGCTTCAGCAAGCCGTTGATTGATGACGTCCAGCCGGGTGGAGGAAGGCAGCTCTTCGGTGAGGGCTTCTTCAAGCGGGTTGTCATGGGGGCTGGACGCTGACATTGCAGGCTCCTCAGGCGGATGAATGGGCGCATTGTAACGCAGGCCCTGAAAACTTATATAAAGAGGTGGTCGGGCTAAATCGGCGTTGACGAAACATATGTATCTTTATTTATTTATATAGAAACGTATGTATTGACTATAATTGACCCATTCGGCTAGTCTTTATATCAATACAGACGTGATGTTTATATCTGAAAGAGAAACGTTTGTTCCATTTAGCTTTCATTTCAGCTTTTTTTAAATTCTGCAGACTGGATACCTCCATGCCTTCTGAATCCGTGCCTTCCGCTTCGCTTCCCGACTATAAAACGCTGCTGCTCCACCAGCAGGGCAACGTAATGGAAATTCGTTTCAACCGGCCGCATCGCCTCAATGCCGTGGTCGAGGCTTTCTACACCGAATTGCTGGAAGCGCTTGCATATGCCGAGCGCAGCCGCGCGATTCGTACGGTGATACTCACTGGAGAAGGGCGAGCATTCTGTGTGGGCGCCGATATGAAAGAGCACGGCGGGGCCGAGCGTAGCCTGTTTCAACGTCGTCAATACCTGCAATTGGGTAACGATGTGTGTGAAACGATCATTCGGCTGAAAAAACCGGTGATCGCTGCGGTCAACGGTTATGCCTTGGGCGCAGGGGCGGAAATGGCAGTAGCCTGCGATTTTATCCTGATGGCGGAAGAGGCGCAGATCGGTTTTCCCGAAACCAGCATCGGTACTTGTGTGGGTGGCGGTGTTTCCAAGATGTTGCCGCAATTGGTGGGGTTGAACAGGGCGCGTCAGCTGCTCTACACCGGGCGGCGCATCGATGGCGAGGAGGCCGCACGTATCGGCCTGGCAAGCGCGAGCTGGCCGGGGGATGTGTTGTTAAGCGAGGCGTATCGACTGGCTGCGGTGCTGGGCAAGCAAGCGCCGATTTCCATCGCCATGCTCAAGCGTCTGGTGAATATTGGTGTGGGAAATGATCTGGATAGCCAGTTGCAGCAAGAGCTGGATGCGGTCTTTACCTGCTCGACCACCGCCGACTGGCAGGAAGGCGTGAATGCCTTCGCTGAAAAACGTACCCCCGATTTCAAAGGCGAGTGAATCACCATGAATCCCATCGAAGGCCATCTTCCGACACGCAGCCCGCTGCACGACATTCTCGCCCCCAAAGGCATCGCTGTGGTGGGAGCTTCCGCTGATCCTACCAAGCGCGGTTACAAAGCCATGGTCGGTCTGGTCAAGGAGGGCTATCGCGGGAATATTTATCCGGTCAACCCCAAGGCCGAGATGATTCTCGGCGTGAAAGCCTGGCCGTCGGTCAGTGCGATTCCGGGCTCACCCGAATTGGCGTTGTTATGTACGCCCGCCGCGACCGTGCCTGGCCTGATTGCCGAGTGCGGCCGGCGAGGCGTCAAGGGGGTGGTTATCCTGGCCAGCGGCTTTGGCGAAACGGGCCCCGAAGGGGCGGCGCTCGAGCGCGAAATGATGGCCAAGGCCGAAGCGCATGGGGTGCGCATCATCGGGCCCAATACCTCAGGCATCTTCAATCTGCATCATAATATCAATCTCCTGGCGCTGGATAATCTCAAGCCGGGAGATATCGGCATCGTTTCGCAGTCCGGCAATATGCTGCTTTCGCTGGCGCTTGAAGCGCAGTACAACGGCCAGGTGGGTTTTAGTACCTATATTGGTCCGGGTAACCAGAGCGATATCGGCTTCAACGATTACCTGCGCTACCTGGGCGAAGACGAAAACACCCGGGTGGCCACGCTGTATGTTGAGGGGTTTCGCGACGGACGAAAATTCCTTGAGGTGGCGCGCGAGGTAACCGCCATGAAGCCGGTGGTGGTGTACAAGTCGGGCTCTACTGAACAGGGCCGCCAAGCAGCGAGTTCGCACACCGGCGCCCTGGCGGGCAGCTACCAGATGACCGTTGACCTGCTGCGTCAGCACGGGGTCAGCGTGGTCCAGTATTCCGATGAAATCCTGCCGGTAGCCGAAGGGCTGGGGTTGTTGCAGAAGGCCAGTGGCAAGCGCGTGGCGGTCATCGCCGATGGCGGCGGCCAGGCGACCATCGCCTCCGACCGCCTGGCGGAAGCCGGCCTGGCGCTTGCGGAGTTGAGTGACACAAGCCGTGAGCGGTTGCGCACGATTCTGTTGCCCCAGGCCTCCACGCGCAATCCCGTGGATGTGGCGGGCTCCTCCGACAGTAACCCGGCACTGCTGGCGGAATGCATGCGGATCGTTGCCGAGGATGACAATGTCGATAGCGTCCTGCTGGTGGGCATGTTCGGTGGCTACAGTCTGCGCTTTGCCGAATCGCTGCTGGGTGATGAAATGCGTGGTGCCGAGGCCATGGTGGATCTGTCGAATGCCACCGATAAGCCGCTGGTCATCTACAGTTTGTATGCACCGATCAAACCCCCGGCACTGCGGCGCTTGCACGAAGCGGGATTACCGATCTATGCCTCGATCGAGCATGCGGTGCGGGTACTCGCTGCCCTGGGTGAGCGCGGCCTTTATCTGGCTCAGCAGGAAAAGCACCTTGAACAGGGCGCCAGCGAGCCGAGCATGCTGCCCATACCCAGCATGCGCGCGGTATTTGAACGCGCGCGGCAGGAAGGGCGTGATTTCCTGGAATACGAGGCCAAGGCGCTTCTCGCCGAACACGGCATTGAGGTGCCCAAAGAACAGGTGGCCATCAACCGCAGTGATCTGGTGGCGATTGCCGACGAATTCGGCGAGATTCCCCTGGCGATGAAAGTGGTCTCTCGGGATATTCTGCATAAATCCGATGCGGGAGGCGTGAAGCTCAATCTGGTCGGCAAGGCGGCACTTGCCCGGGCATTTGATCAGATCATGGCTTCTTGTCACGATTACGACCCGAAGGCAGCGATCGAAGGCGTACTGGTGACGCCCATGGCCCGCAAGGGTGTCGAGGTGATTATCGGGGTTATTCGCGACCCGATCTTCGGCCCGGTATTGATGTTCGGCTTAGGCGGCATTTTCGTGGAAATCCTCGAAGACGTGGCATTCCGCTCGATTCCGCTGACAGGTTACGATGCCGATTGCATGGTGGAACAGCTCAAGGCGAAAAAAGTGCTGGAAGGCGCACGGGGCGAGGCCGGAGTGAATAAGGCCGCCTTGGTGGATTTGCTGCTCAAGGTGTCGCGTATCGTGCAGGCCTATCCGCAGCTTTCGGAACTGGATCTCAACCCGGTGATTGCCTATCCGGATGGCTATGCGGTGGTCGATGCACGGGTTATCGTGGAGCCTGGACAATGAATCAAGGAAAACGCATGAACCTGCCACAGCCTACCCTGACCGATGCCGGCCTGACGCTGGAAAACCGCGTGGCGACGCTGACCATGAACCGCCATGATGTGCGCAATGCCTTGACCGGCACCGCCCTGGTAGACGACATCGTTGCGGTGGCCGATTGGGTCAACCGTTGCGACGATGTGTCGGTCTTGTTGATCACCGGTGCCGGCTCAGCTTTTTCCGCCGGCGGCAACGTCAAGGACATGGCCAATCGGGGCGGGGATTTCGCCGGTGATGTGGCTGAAGTCTCCGCTCGTTATCGGCAAGGCATCCAGCGTATTCCGCTGGCGCTGCAAGACGTCGAAGTGCCGATTATTGCGGCGGTGAACGGCCCGGCAATCGGTGCCGGTTTCGATCTGGCCAACATGGCGGATATGCGGTTGGCCTCGAGCAAGGCCAAGTTCGGCGAAACCTTTCTCAACCTGGGGATCATTCCCGGCGATGGCGGAGCCTGGTTCATGCAGCGCCTGATCGGCTATCAGCGTGCCTTCGAGCTGACTCTTTCCGGGCGAATCATTGATGCCCAGGAAGCCAAGACATACGGCATCGTTCTGGATGTCTTCGAGCCGGAAGCCTTGATGGAAGAGGCGCAGGCACTGGCCGCACGCATTGCCGCCCAGCCGCCCAAGGCAACCCGCCTGACCAAGCGCTTGATGAAGATGGCGCAGCGCACCGAATTGAAGGATTTTCTCGATTTGTGCGCAGTTTTTCAGGGCATGTGCCACAACGAACCGGAACATCTCGACGCGGTAAATACAATGCTGGAAAAAATGTCCAAATAATGCCGATAGCCGACAGCAGCCTGGTATTTCTCTTGCTGGGGGTAACCCTTGTGGCGTTTGTCTGGGGGCGCTTTCGCTATGATCTGGTAGCGTTGGCGGCACTGCTCGTTTCGGTAATGCTGGGACTGGTCCCGGCAGAGCAAGCCTTCATGGGGTTCGGCCATCCAGCAGTGGTGACAGTGGCGGCGGTGCTGGTGCTGAGTCGTGGTTTCGAGCGTTCCGGCGTGGTGGATATCATTGCCGACCAAGTGCTCAAGGTGGGAGAGCGCCTGTTCCTGCAACTTGCCGCCTTGACAGGGACTGTCGTGGTGCTCTCGGGCTTCATGAATAATGTCGGTGCTCTGGCACTGTTGTTGCCGGTGGCCATGCGCCTGTCTCGCGAGCATGACACCTCGCCCTCTCTGCTGTTGATGCCGCTGGCTTTCGGTTCCTTGTTGGGTGGTTTGACCACCCTGATCGGCACACCGCCCAATATCATTATTGCCAACTATCGGGGAGGCATCAGCGAGGAGAACTTCGGCCTGTTCGCCTTCTTTCCGGTCGGGGCGGTGGTGGCGCTGACCGGCTTGATCTTTGTGCTGGTATTGGGATGGCGGCTGGTGCCGCAGCGCGCCGGTAAAGCTTCCACCGAGGAAATGTTCGATACGTCGAACTATCTGGTGGAAGCCAGGGTCGATGAAAACTCGAAAGCGCTCGGCTGGACGTTACGCGAACTGCAGCGCGAGCTTGAATATACCATCCCGGTATTGGCGGTGGTGCGTGATGATCATCGCCAGGCGGGTCATGTCTTTCTGGGAGCGCTGAAAGAGGGCGATATTCTATTGCTGGAAGCCGGTCCTGAAGAAATGAAGCAGCTTGAGGACAAGGCAGGCTTGGTGGTGGGGATTGATCCAGAAGAATCCAGTGAAGAGCAGGATCAGGAGCCGTCTGGCGAAAATGGCGCCAAGCAAAGCAAAGCCGACAAGAAGACAAGGGCGGCGGGTGTCGACACGCAGGGGTTGGAACTGGTCGAGGCAGTGGTGCGCAACGACTCCATGATGATCAATCGCACCGTGACCCAATTGCGTCTGCAAAACCAGTTCGGCCTGCACTTGGTGGCAGTGGCGCGCGACGGCAGCCGGCTCAAGCAACGCTTGCGAAAAATTCGCTTTCGCGCAGGCGATGTCTTGTTGATGCAAGGCGGGGAAAGTGAGCTCGCCGAAAGCCTGGCGACACTGGGTTGCCTGCCGTTGGCCAATCGTAATCTGACCATTGGTCAGCCGCGCATGCTGATGATCTCGCTGGCTATTTTTGCTCTGGCTATTCTCGCTATCCTGTTCGAGCTATTACCCGCTGCCGTGGCGCTGACCAGCGCGGCCTTGGTTTCGCTATTGGTGGGGGTGTTGTCGCTGCGTGACGGCTATCAGGCCATTGATGGGCCGGTGATTGTCCTACTCGCTGCGATGCTTCCGGTGGGCAATGCCCTGGAGACCAGCGGCGGTGCAGGACTGCTTGCCGAAGGGCTGCTGACCCTTGGAAAGCAGTGGCCGGTGATCGTCACCCTGGTGACGCTGTTCGTGATTACCATGCTGTTGTCGAACGTCATCAACAACGCGGCGGCAGCGGTCCTGATGGCGCCGATTGCCGCCAGCCTGGCCGAGGGATTCGACGCCTCGCTGGATCCCTTCCTGATGGTGGTGGCGGTGAGCGCTTCCTGCGCCTTCTTGACCCCCATCGGCCACCAGTCCAATACGTTGGTGCTGGGGCCGGGGGGTTACCGTTTCGGTGATTATTGGAAGCTGGGCCTGCCCATGTCACTGCTAGTGTTGGCAGTAGGCATGCCCATGATCCTGTGGGTCTGGCCTCTGTAAGCGCGACCCGCTAGAAAGTCGTGGCGTTATGATCGATCAGGGTTGCCTTGTCGGTGGCGAACTCATCGTAAGCGAAGTCATCGACTGTGAGCATTTCCAGCACTTCTGCTTCGAAAATTCCCATGAACTTGGCATCCTCTTCACTGACCAGGCCTTTTTCCAGGGCGGCTGTCATACGCTGTTCGGGATGCAGGGCGGTCTCGGGAATCTCCCCTTTGGCATAGGCTTTGTTGACGGTGCGATAGAGCTTCTCGGCACGCTCGTAATCCACCAGCAGCGCATTGTAACGAGCCAGTGGATTGCTCACTTCGCCATCGTCGCTATCCCAGGTGTTTTCCAGCATCTTGCTGCGTAGGGCGCTATGCGTGGAGACCTTGCCGGCGATTTCGCGGGCAAAATCATCATGCGGCTTGTCCCAGCGGCGCCCGGTAGGCATCACGACCCATTTCAGGGTCTTGCCCAGCGGGCGGTTGGGCAGGTTATCGAAAACTTCAACAAAGGCCTGTTCAGCGCGCTGGAGCAAGAAGCGACAACTGTAGTGCAGCAGGGCTTCTTCGCCCTCGACGCGCTTGTCGTTCGCCTGCCACTGCTTGAGTACCATGGAGGCCAGGTACAGGTTGGACAGCACGTCGCCGAGGCGAGCGGAAAGCATTTCACGTTTTTTCAGGGCGGAGCCGAGGCTTGCCATGGCGGCGTCAGCACACAGGCCGAAGCCCGCGGAGAGCCGTGCGATATCTTGCGCGTAAACGGCAGCCGGGCCTTCAAAGGGAACCTTGGCCTT
This sequence comes from Vreelandella zhuhanensis, assembly GCF_009793355.1. GTDB lineage: Bacteria > Pseudomonadota > Gammaproteobacteria > Pseudomonadales > Halomonadaceae > Vreelandella > Vreelandella zhuhanensis. The sequence continues at coordinate 106,821 of NZ_WTKP01000009.1, read as the reverse complement.
GCCTAGCCCCAACCCCAGGGTAAAGGCGCGGGCGGCGTTACCGAAGATCAATCCGGCATGATTGAAGAATGCCTTGTCGAACGCCTGGATGTCATCGGCATCCTTTGCCGCCAGTTCTTCAAGCACATACGGATGGCAGCGGATCACACCTTGACCGAAGATCATCAGGTTGCGGGTCATGACGTTGGCGCCTTCCACGGTGATCGCCACCGGGTTGGCACTGTAACCGATGCCCAGATAGTTGCGCGGGCCGAGCGTCACTGCCTTGCCGCCATGCACGTCCATGGCATCGCTCAGGATCACGCGCTGGAATTCGGTCAACTGGCTTTTCAGAATCGCCGAGGGCACGGCGGGTTTTTCGCCATGATCGATCAGGTTGGCGGTCTGATACACCGTCGCCTGGGAGATATAAGCCAGCGCCGCCATACGTGCCAGCGGTTCCTGAACGCCTTCCATTTCCGCGACCGGGACGTTGAACTGACGGCGAACGCGGGTAAAGCCGCCACTCCAGCCCAGGGCATAGCGAGCGGTGCCGGTGGCACCGGAGGGCAGGGTGATGCAACGGCCGATGGACAGGCACTCGACCAGCATCTGCCAGCCCTGGCCGATCATCTCCGGGCCGCCGATGATGGTATCCAGCGGAACGAAGACATCCTTGCCCTTGATCGGGCCGTTCATGAAGGGGCTGCCGATGGGGTGGTGGCGACGCCCGATTTCCATCCCCGCCGTGTCGCGGGGAATCAGCGCCAGGGTAATGCCGCGGTTGGTTTCGTCGCCTAGCAGGTGCTCCGGGTCGAACAGGCGAAAGGCCAGACCCACCACGGTGGCAATCGGCGCCAGGGTGATCCAGCGCTTTTCGAAGTTCAGACGCAGGCCCAGGACTTCCTGGCCGTCGATCATTTCCTTGCACAGGATGCCGGTATCGGGAAGCGCCGTGGCGTCACTTCCGGCGCGGGGGCCGGTCAAGCCGAAACAGGGGATTTCACGCCCGTCAGCCAGACGCGGTAGGTAGTGATCCTTTTGCTCCTGGGTGCCGTATTTGAGCAACAATTCGCCCGGGCCGAGGGAGTTGGGAACGCCCACCGTGACCATCAGGGTTTCATTGACCGAGAGTTTTTGCAGCACCAGCGACTGCGCCTTGGCGGAAAACCCCAGACCGCCGTACTCCTTGGGAATGATCAGACCGAAGAAGCCTTCCCGCTTGAGCAGATCCCACAGTTGCTGAGGCAGGTCGGCACGCTCGCGTGTGATGTTCCAGGCGTTGCACATCCCGGCAGCCTTGACGCACTGGTTGTCGAGAAAAGCCTGTTCCTCCTGGGTGATGCCGTCATCGCGATAATCGAGCAGTTTGTTCCATTGGGGCCTGCCGGAAAACAGCTCACCGTCCCAGGATACCGTGCCGGCTTCCAGGGCGGTACGTTCCGTGTCGGAGACCTTGGGCGCGACTTTCTTGAACATGGCGAACAGGCGCGGCGTGAGCCATCGGCGGCGCAGCATGGGCAAACCGGCAGCGGCGATAAGCGCGGCGCCGAGCAACAAGACGACACCGATCAGCTCAGCGTCGAGTAACAGCCCGGCAATACCCAGGACGCCCAGCACCGCAAGCGCCGACGTGGCGCCGGCCTCGCGGCGCATCACGACAAGCAGGCCGGCCACGGCCAGCAGGATAAGCAATAGGGTGAGCATGAGGAATCTCCAATTGTCAGGAAAGAGGTGCTGTCTCGAACAGTTGTTTGAATATTGGCAGACACGCTTGCCGTGATGCAAGCATCTTGCCCGATTGTCGAGAGATAATCCCAGCGTCGGACAACAAAACGCCGTGTCCCCCTGAACGGGAGCACGGCGTTTGTAGGTGGCGTTTGTTCAGAAGCAGATTAAATCAAGCTTAGGCGGAATGCTTTTCCGGGCGCCTGGCGGGCAGGCCGTCGGCCACGAAGTAATCCACCTCGGCACGCGGCAGCGGTTGACGGCCACGAATCCGGTCGGCGATCTTTTCCGCCAGCATGATGGTGGGGGCGTTGAGGTTGCCGGTGGGAATGAACGGGAAGAGTGATGCATCCACCACACGCAGGCCTTCCACGCCGTGAACCCGACCTTCGCCGTCGGTTACCGCCATGGGGTCTTCACCCATCCGGCAGGTTCCGCAGGGGTGGTAGGCGGTTTCGGCGTGCTGCTTGACGAAAGTGTCGAGCTCGGCGTCGGATTGAACCTCCGGGCCGGGTGAGACCTCAGGGCCTCGATAGGCATCGAAGGCGGGCTGGGCGATGATGTCCCGGGTCAAACGAATGGCATCCCGGAATTCCTGCCAATCCTTCTCGGTGGACATGTAATTGAACAGGATGCTGGGAACGGCATCCGGGTCACGTGAAGTCAGGCGGATACGCCCGCGGCTTTCCGAGCGCATCGAGCCTACGTGAGCCTGGAAACCGTGTGCTTCAACGGCGCTCTTGCCGTTGTAGCTGATCGCGATCGGCAGGAAATGATACTGCAGGTTGGGCCAGGCTTCGTCGTCATTGCTGCGAATGAAACCGCAGGATTCGAACTGATTGCTGGCGCCGACGCCCTTGCCGAACAGTAGCCATTCGGCGCCGATCTTCGGCTGGTTGTACCACTTCAAAGCCGGATACAGCGAGATCGGCTGTTTGCATTCATATTGAATGTACATCTCCAGATGGTCCTGGAGATTCTCACCCACGCCGGGCAGGGAGTGGACCAGCGCAATATCGAATTCGCGCAGGTGATCGGGGTTACCGATGCCCGAGCGTTGCAGTATCTGCGGGGAGGCGATGGCGCCGCCGCACAGCAGCACCTCCCGGCGTGCCTTGGCTGCTTGCTTTTGGCCCTTGCGCACATAGCGCACGCCCACGGCACGCTTGCCTTCGAATTCGATCACGTCGGTGGTGGCGTGGGTTTCGATGGTCAAGTTGGGCCGATGCCTGGCCCGATCCAGATAGCCGCGAGCGGTGGAGGACCGCCGGCCCTTGGGCGTCACGAAGCGATCCATGGGGCCGAAGCCTTCCTGCTGGTAGCCGTTGACGTCCTCGGTCTCCGGGTAACCCGCCTGTACACCGGCCTCGATGAAGGTACGGTACAAGGGATTATTGGTGGATTTGGGCGTGGTCACATGGACCGGCCCCTCGCCGCCGTGATAGGCATTGGGGCCGATATCACGCGTTTCGGATTTCTTGAAATAAGGCAGGCAGCTCAAGTAATCCCAGTCTTTTAGCCCCGGCTGTTGCGCCCAGTTATCGTAATCCAGGGCGTTACCCCGGATGTAGCACATGCCGTTAATCAGCGAGGAGCCACCCAGCCCCTTGCCGCGCCCGCATTCCATGCGCCGGCCGTCCATGTGCGGCTCGGGGTCGGTCTCAAACGCCCAGTTGTAGCGCTTGCCCTGTAACGGATACGCCAGAGCGGCCGGCATCTGGGTGCGAAAATCCAGGCGGTAGTCCGGGCCACCGGCTTCAAGCAGCAGCACGCTGACATCGGCGTCTTCGGTCAGGCGCGCTGCCAGCGTATTGCCGGCGGAACCCGCCCCGATGATGATGTAGTCGAATTCATGTCGGGTCATTCAGGCCTCCTTAAAATACCGACTCAAACGGGCCCATCTCGATCTGGATGGACTTGGTCTGGGTATAGTGGGCCAGCGTCTCGATGCCGTTTTCACGACCGATGCCGGACTGCTTGTAACCACCGACGGGCATTTCGGCGGGAGATTCGCCCCAGGTGTTGATCCAGCAGATCCCGGCTTCCAGTTGATGGATCACCCGGTGGGCACGGTTCAGGCTTTCGCTGAATACCCCGGCGGCAAGCCCGTAAACGGTAGCGTTGCTACGCTGAATCACTTCGTCCTCGTTATCGAAGGCGAGAATCGCCATGACCGGGCCAAAAATTTCCTCGCGTACGATACGCATTTCGTCGGTGCAGTCGGTGAAAACGGTAGGCGCGGCCCAGGCGCCCTGGGACCATTCAATTCCGCCTCTGTCGCCCTGATTCCAGGCCTCGCCGCCGGCGAGCAGCGTGGCGCCTGCCTGTTTGCCGAGTTCAATGTAGGAAAGCACTTTTTCCTGATGCTCGAAGCTCACCAAGGGGCCGAAGTTGACCTCCGGGTCGAGGGGGTCGCCGGCCTTGATACGCGCCACGCGTTCGACCACTTTGGCCTCGAAGGCGTCCTTGACCGTGCGCTCGACGAACACCCGGGTGCCATTGGTGCAGATCTGCCCGCTGGAATAGAAGTTGGCCATCATGGCGGCATCGGCGGCGCGGTCCAGGTCGGCATCGGCGAACACGATCAGCGGCGATTTACCGCCGAGCTCCATGGTGACGCCTTTGAGAGTAGAGCCCCCGGCGGCAGCCATGACTTTCTTGCCGGTGCCGACTTCGCCAGTGAACGTCACCTTGGCGATGCCGGAATGCTCGGTAAGCATCTGTCCCACGCGGCCATCGCCCTGCACTACGTTGAATACCCCATTGGGCAGACCGGCTTCGGTGAAGATGTCGGCAAGCGCCAGGGCGGTCAGGGGAGTGACTTCGCTGGGCTTGAACACCATGGCGTTTCCGGCGGCCAGCGCCGGTGCGGCCTTCCAGCAGGCAATCTGGATCGGGTAGTTCCAGGCGCCGATAGCGCCGATGACACCCAACGGTTCCCTGCGGGTATAAACGAAGGAGCTGTCACGCAGCGGAATCTGGCTGCCTTCAATGGCCGGCGCCAGCCCCGCGTAGTATTCCAGCGCGTCGGCACCGGTGACGATATCCACGCTGGCTGTTTCACTGATGGGTTTGCCGGTGTTGAGCGTTTCCAGTTCGGCGATTTCGTCGTTGCGTTCTCTCAATAGCGCCACTGCGCGTTGCATGATGCGGCCGCGCTGCATGCCGGTCATGGCGGCCCATTCGCGTTGGCCGCGCTGCGCTGCTTCAACGGCGCTGTCGACATCCGCCTGGCTGGCTTGCTGGACATTGGCCAGCAGGCTGCCGTCAAAAGGGTTGGTAACGGTAAACGTCTCGCCGGAGGTAGCCTCCACCCGGCGACCGTCGATATAGAGTGGCTGCGTCTCGGAAAGGGTGTCGAGAATTGACATGTCGGACTCCTTCAGGTGGATAGGGTGTCAGTCGGTTGAATGGGTGTCTGTGGGGCTTGGAGGCGCTGGCTGTGATGAGCCAGCAACTGGTCGAGATATTGGTATGCCAGGCGTCGTGCCTGGTCGGCATCCAGGCCTTCTGGCGTGAGCGCACCGCGTAGCCACAGACCATCGATCATCGCCGCCAGGCCGCGGGCGGCATTGCGCGCTTCATCGCGCGGCATGAGACGGCGGAACTGGTGACAGAGATTGGCGTAGAGGCGTCGGTCGTTGACATATTGCAAACGCTGCAGCATGGGCTTGTGCATGCTGCTGGCCCAGAAAGCCAGCCAGGTCTTGGCGGCAGGGCCGGTCACCTGCGTGCGGTCGAAATTGCCTTCGATGATCGCCCCTATATGGGCTCTTGCAGAGTGGTCGCCTAGAGCGTGGCGTCGCGCGGCGACGGCATTGCCCAGGTCGGTGAGGATCTGGCGCATGGTGGCTTCGAGCAGCCCATCCTTGCCCCCGAAATAATGGCTGATAATCCCCGCGGATACACCCGCATGACGCGCAATGCGCATCACCGTCGCTTCCGCGAGCCCGACTTCATCAATCGCTGCCATGGTGGCCGCGATCAACTGCTGACGGCGAATGGGTTCCATTCCGACCTTGGGCACGTCTATCTCCTTGCGTTGTCACCTGCACTTGAAACCAGGCGGTAGTCATGGTTACCTATTTTAGCATGGCATTTTTTTATTGAACGTTCAATCAATAAAAGAAGCCCGGTTAGATACTCAAATGCGATAAGCAAATCACTTCGGGCAAATGCCATTGCTGGTTCGTCAATCTCAGGAGAGCTTCATGAAAAAATTGCCTTTCACTCGAAAAATGCTGGCCGCTAGCGTGGCTGTTGTAGGAACCGCAGCCAGTTTGCCTGCGATGGCGGAGCAGTGTGAAACGGTTCGCTTTGCGGAAGTCGGCTGGACCGATATCACGGCCACCACAGCACTTGCCAGCGAAGTACTGGAAGGATTGGGCTATACCGCAAGTATCGACACGGTGTCGGTGCCGATCGCTTATGCCGGTATGCGCAATAACGATTTCGATGTGTTTCTGGGCAACTGGATGCCGTCCATGGCTTCGATCAGCGACCCTTATATTGAAAAAGGTGAGGTGGATCGTCTGGGAGCCAACCTGGAAGGGGCCAAATACACCTTGGCGGTACCTCAGTATGTGCATGACGCCGGGGTAACCTCGGTGACCGACCTGGCGGAACATGCCGAGAAATTCGAGCAGAATATCCATGGTATTGAAGCCGGTAACGACGGTAACGAATTGATCGAAAAGATGATCGAAGACGATGCCTACGGCCTGGGTGGCTGGGAAGTGGTCAACTCCAGTGAAGCCGGGATGTTGGCGGAGCTACGCGCACGCGTTCCCAATGAGAAATGGATGGTGTTTCTGGGATGGGAGCCGCATCCCATGAACACCAACTTCGATATTGCCTACCTGGAAGGCATCGATGATTACTTCGGCCCGGAACTAGGCGGCGCCACGGTCTACACCAATACCCGTGGCGGTTATGCCGAGGAATGCCCCAATGTGGCGACCTTCCTGGAGAATCTGTCCTTCACGCTGGAAATGGAAAACCAGATCATGAGCGCGATCATGGATGACGGCAAAGCGCCGCGCGATGCTGCGCGTGACTATCTCCTGGCTCACGATGAAGTGTTGGACGTTTGGTTGGAAGGCGTCAGCACACGCGAAGGGGATGATGCCGCTGTTGCCGTGCGCGAAGCGCTGAGCAACTGAAGTCTGCTAAATAATCCCAAAGGCAAGTTGAAATTGGACTTGCCTTTGGGGGCTGAGAAATGCATAATAAGCCCCCGCTGATGTCGGAAAGGCTACGTAGCTCAGCTGGTTAGAGCACATCACTCATAATGATGGGGTCCCCTGTTCAAATCAGGGCGTAGCCACCAACATCCGCTAGGTATCGGTGAGATACCGCATTATGGTGGCCCCTTAGGTCCTCCCGCAATGCTAAACCACGAACCCCGCCAGGCCCGGAAGGGAGCAACGGTAGTGGTGGTCGCGTGTGCCGGGATGTGGCTTTTGGGGCCACCTCCATTTCCGTTGTTTGAAATATAAAATCTCCCGCTTTTTCTTAGGTTTGTGCCGGTCTGTGCTTCATGTCCTGCCGCAGGCGTGCCATGGCACCATACAAGCCGCCAAAATCTCCTAGTTGCGCCAGGCGCATGTCGGGGGGCTCGGGAAAAATTGTAAGCAATTCGCGCAGATGTCTGTTGATCTCATCAAGGCTGACAACAGTTCCCTTCATACCGCATATCATCGAGCCACCCAATACAATGGCATCAGGCGACCAGTGAACGAGGGTATTGTTAAGCCCCATCGCAAGCCAGCAGGCAATCCGGTGCCACTCTTCTTTGTCAGTTACCTCGTAGGGTTTTTTGCCTGTCCGCTTTTCGAGCGCCGTACCTGACGCCAGGCCTTCCAGGTCGACACATGCGTCACTTTCGATAGGGCGCACAACACAGTCGGGACAGATACGGCAATGCGGGTTGATGATCTGATGGCCGGGCTCAAACCCCAAGCGTGCTGCGTCAATCATGCCGCCGACAATCCGCCCGCCACCAATACCGGTAGAAACCGACAGGTAAGCGACGATCTCATAGCCCTTTCCCGCACCGACATGCGCCTCACCCAGGCCGGCCAGGTCGGTATCGTTTTCAAGGAAAACGGGAACGCCCAGTCCTTTTTCGAGTTGCTTTGCCAGTGGCTCGCCGACCCATGTGGTCTTATTCGGCGAGCGAAGGAGCCTTCGGCGTTCACTGTCGAGAACACCGGCAACGCCGCCGGCAGCGGCAGTGATGCCGTGGCCCCCGACAAGCATCCTGGCGGCATCGGCGATGCGTTTCGTATCCGCTTCCGAGTTGCTAGTGCTATCGAACACGATGGGGTCGCCCTGTAGCTCATGGCAGTCATTGCTTGCCGCAACCCGCGTCTTGCTTCCACCAATATCAAAAAGAATATACATGAGGCTTCCCTGGAGTCGCTCGGTTTTATTCAGGCATCCGACGCTTCTGTATCTCCCTCACTATTTGTCCCGCCAGCAAGGGAATGACACTCATTGCCAGAATCAGAAGCCAGGGTTGCCAGCCCAGGGGTCGGGTTTGCAGTAGGTCAGAGAGCACCGGCAGATATACCGCGGCCGCCAACAGCGCGATGCAAAGTGCCAGCGCTCCCCATACCCAGGGGTTGCGGGTTATCTCGTTACGCAGAATGGGAGATTTCGGATCCCGTAAAACGAAGGTAAACCAGAGCTTGCCGAAAGCCAGAGTGAGAAAAGAAACCGTTACCGCTTCCAGCTGGGTCAATCCCAGCCAATGTTCTCCCAGCAGTAGGGCTGTCAGCACACAGACTGCCAGAATGGCAGCAAATCCCGAGATCTCCATCCAGTGGGCTCGGGTCAGCACCGATTCCCGAGGGCTACGGGGTGGCTCTTCCATCTCACTTCCGCTGGACGGGCCTACCCCCAGAGCGAGAGCGGGAAAGACATCGGTGAGCACATTGAGATAGAGAATCTGCAGAGGAAGCAGCGGCAGAGGCCACCCCACGGCGATGGCTACTGCCACCGCCAGCACCTCGGCGACATTCGTGGTGAGCATGAACATGACGGCCTTGCGGATGTTGCCGAAAATGACCCTTCCTTGCCGCACCGCCGCCACGATAGTTTCAAAGGCGTCATCCTTCAGCACCATGTCGGCAACCTGCTTGGCCGCCTCCGTGCCCCTTTTGCCCATGGCAATGCCGATGTCTGCCTTTTTCAGAGCGGGTGCGTCGTTGACGCCGTCACCGGTCATGGCCACGATCTCTCCCCGATTCTGATAAATGCTCACCAGGTCGAGTTTCTGCTCAGGACTCACCCTGGCAAAGATGTTGGCACGGTAGATCTTCTCCTGCTGGTCCTCGTCGATATCGTCGGGAGAACCGATATCACGTCCCAGCATGCTGACTGTCTCCGGGTCATCCTTGCCCCCGACGATCCCCACGGCCTGGGCGATCGCCGTGGCGGTCTCTACCTGATCGCCGGTGACCATCTCCACCCGGATACCCGCCGCCTGGCAGATGTCTATCGCCTCTTTGACGTTTTCGCGGGGCGGATCGAGCAGGCCCACAAGCCCAAGGAAGCACAGCTCTTTGTACGGATCGGCATCCTCGGTGTCGGTGCGTTTCTCGGCCATTGCCAGAAGGCGCAAACCCTCGCCTGCCAACTGGTTGGCGCGTTCGATCCATTGCCGGCGTGTCTCGTCATCCAGCGCCTCGGTGGTGTCCTCGGTGACGATTTCGCTGCAGACATCCAGCACCGCCTCGGGAGCGCCCTTTACCGCCACGTAAAATTGGCCATCATCCCGGTGAAAGGTGGCCATCTTCTTGAGCCGGGGTTCGAATTGTTCTACCCGGGCCTCAGGGCGCTCGTCCAATAACGACTCCCGTTCAAGTCCGAGGTCTTTTCCTCCTTTCAGAAGCGCGACTTCAGTGGGGTCGCCGCGGGGGTTGTCTTCTCCCTGTTGCTGATCGAGGGATGCGCCATTACAGAGCACCCCCACCTCCAGAGCGCGGCGAACCCCTTCCTTGTCCGCCAGCGCCTCGCCAGTCCCGTTTTCCCCAAGCACGAGCTCGCCAGTCGGGGTGATGATTTTTTGCAACCGCATCCGGTTTTCAGTCAGGGTGCCGGTCTTGTCCGAAAAGATCACCCGGGTGGCTCCCAGGGTTTCCACCGCGGTGAGCTGGTTTACCAGGGCGTTACGGGCGGCCATCAGGTACATGCCACGGGCGAGGGCAATGGTGGCGACGATAGGAAGACCTTCAGGAATGGCGGCCACACCCAGGGCTAGTGCCGTCTCGATCACCAGCGCGGCCTCTTGCTCCCGCACCAGAAAACCCACCGCGGCAACCACGATGGCAATAAAAATGGTCAATACGGCGAGGCGGCGCCCCAGTTGATCCAGCCGCTGCTGCAAGGGTGTGACGGTTCCTTCGGCCGATTCCGCAAGCGCCGATACCCGGCCCAGTTCCGTCTTTGAACCAGTGGCCGCCGCAGCGCCCACCGCAGTGCCATCGGCGATGCTGGTGCCCTTGTAGAGCATGTTAGTGCGGTCGGCGAGGTCGGTATCCGCTGGCAGAGCATCGGTTAATTTACTCACCGGAACGGACTCACCGGTAAGGGGCGCTTCGTTGACCCTCAGGTGTTGCGCCTCTAGCAAGCGCACATCGGCGGGGACGAGGTCGCCGGCTTCCAGCAGTACGATATCGCCAGGCACGATTTCCGATGCAGCAATCTCCCGCTCACGGCCTTCCCGCCGGACCCGGGTCATGTGTTCTCCCAACCGGCGCAGGGCGGCCATGGATCGTACGGCCTTCCATTCGCTGACAAAGCCGATGGCGGTATTGACCAGCAGTACCGCCAGAACCGCGAAACCTTCCGGCAGGCGGCCGGTGGCAAACGCCAGAACGGCGGCGCCGCCCAGCAGGTAAATGACGATACTGCGAAACTGTCCTAGAAGGATCCGCCACCAGGGTCGGCTCTGCGTCACCCGCAGCTGGTTCGGTCCGTAGCGCTTCAACCGCTCCCGGGCCTCGTCATCCGTCAATCCATTTTCCTTCCGGACATCCAATTCCGCGAGGGTGTCCTCAATGTCGGCAGCATGCCAATTGTGTTTGTGGGGGGCGTTCCTTCTGCTTTCGCTTTTCGAATCCATTGGATCGATCCTTGATCAGTGCTCTTCCGCGGACTTGGCCAGTTGGATAATCCGAAGAAAGTCTTCCGCCTCGAGAGAAGCACCCCCCACCAGTGCGCCATCAATATCGGTCTGGGCGAAAAATTCTGCGGCGTTGTCCGGCTTCACCGAGCCGCCGTACTGGATCCGGATAGCCGCGGCCGCCGCCTTGCCGTAGGCGAATTCCATGTATCGACGAATGGCGGCATGAGCGGATGCCGCATCTTCCGGCGTGGCGCTCTCGCCGGTACCGATGGCCCATACCGGCTCATAGGCTAGGGTCACCTGTCGTAGCTGATCGGAAGTGACACCGGCCAGGCCGTAGCACAGCTGCGCTGTGTTGACAGCATTCGTCTGATCCGCTTCCCGCTGCTTCAGCGTTTCACCGATGCACAGAGTGGTATCAAAGCCGGTGTCCAGGGCTGCCCGGAGCTTTTGGTTGACCAGAACATCCGATTCTCCCAGCTTGTGCCGTCGCTCCGAGTGACCCACCAGCACCGTCTGGCAGTCGATATCCCTGAGCATCTCCAGTGAGATCTCCCCGGTAAACGAGCCATTCGATTTCCCATGGAAGTTCTGGGCGCCGAGCTTGATGGAACTTCCGGCTTCGGCAAGCACACCGGCAACCGTATCCAGATAAGGCAGCGCGGGGTAAATACACAGATCCAGGGATTGCATGTCCGTCTCGCCCACCAACTTTTCAGCCAATGCGATGGAATCCTTGCGGTTAAGGTTCATCTTCCAGTTGCCGCCGATGGTTTTTCTGCGCTTTGTCATGGAGTTAATCTCAACTTTTCGTCAACCATGTGATTGGGAGGGTCCACCAAAGAGACTGTCTGAGGTTCGCGGGTAATGTCCGGCACAAACTCATCGCTCAGGCTCCGAATTTTCGCAGACGGCCGGCGTGGGCCAGTGCCAGGGTCATGAGATGTTTTGCCGGCAGGTGGCCGAGCCCTCCGCCGGCACAGGCGGTTTCACCGAAGACCTCGACGCTGTCCACTCGGCAGGTGTTCGCGCTGATCAGAACCGGCACCGGATGCCAGCTATGACTGGCCAGTGCACTGGGAGTGCTGTGATCTCCCGTCACCACAATGACATCCGGTTGCAGTTCGATCAGTCGGGGAATTGCCCGGTCCAGCTCCTCGATGGCGGCCACCTTGCCGTCGAAGTCGCCATCCTCGCCGCGGCTGTCCGTATCCTTGAAGTGCAAGAACAGAAAATCGTGGTGCGACCAGGCAGCCTTCAACGCATCGATTTCGCTGTCCAGGTCGGGACCGCAGTCCACGACTTTCATACCCAGCAGCCGGGCGATGCCCCGGTACATGGGATATCCCGCCAGGGCACAGCCATTCAGCCCATAGCTTTCCCTCAACGACGCTAGCCGGGGCAACTGCGCGAAACCCCGCAACAGCACCATGTTGGCCGGCACTTCCTCGGCGAGAATTTCCCGGACCTGTTCTAAGAACGCGCTCACTAGGCGAGCGGTTTCCTGTGACTTTTCTTCCTGGGCATTGGGTTCACATGGCGGCACCCCAGTTCGGTGGGGGTCCGTGTCGTTTACCTGGGCGCCCAATACCTCTTTTTGACTTCGTAAAACCAGCAGAAAACGGTGTTCCTTGACCGGTTCGACGTAAACTTCCACGTCGTCGAGACGAATCTCCTTGAGCATCTGCACCAGCCGGGTACCTTCCCGGGAATCGATGCGGCCGGCCCGCCGGTCGCTCACCTCGCCGTCGCTGTCCAGGGTGCAGAAATTACCGCGGGCCGCAACGTCACCAGGCTTCAGGTCGAAGTCGATGCCGAGCGCGGTAAGAACCCCGCGTCCGATGTTGTGCTCCACCGGATCGTAGCCAAAAAGAGCCATATGACCGGGTCCGCTGCCGGGTGTGATGCCTGGCGCCACAGGGTAGGTCAAGCCTGTGGCGCCCTGACTCGCCAACCGGTCCAGATTGGGTGTCCGGGCTGCTTCCAGTTCCGTGCCCCGACCTTCACTGTCAATTCCACCGAGGCCGTCCGCCACGACAAACAGAATTTTTGCCTCGCTCTCGGTGAGGAGGGGTCTGAGATCCATTGGTTAATCCTCCTTCAGAACATTCAGCGCCGGCAGTGAGCCATGGGCGAGATAGTCGAGAAAGGCGCCGCCACCGGTGGAAAGGTGCGTCAGCTTATTCTCTATCCCGACCCTGTGAACCGCCTGTCCGGTTTCTCCGCCACCGACAACGGTGACCGCGCGGGACGCAGCCATGGCTTCCGCTATATGCCGTGTACCGCTGAAATATCTTTCCTCCTCGATCTTGCCCATGGGTCCGTTCCATACCACTGTAGCGGCGTTCCCGATGGCTTTTGCATAGCGGGAGGCGGTCTCCGGGCCGATGTCCATTCCCATCCAGTCGCCGGTGATTTCTCTGCCTGTACGGGTCTCTTCTCCCATGCCCATGACATGGTCTGTGGGCAGGAGGAGCTTGTCACCAGCCTTCTCGAGAATCTCACGGGCGTCGTCCAGGCGATCTTCCTCCACCTTGGAGGAGCCCGTGGAAACACCCTGGGCCCGCAGGAACGTATAGGCCATGGCACCGCCGATCAGTATCTGCTCGGCGCGGCCGATGAGGGCGTGGATGGCTTCGAGCTTGTCCGCGACTTTGGCGCCGCCGAAAACTGCCACCAGCGGGCGCTGTGGGTTATCCACAACTTTGTCCAAGGCTTCGATTTCCTGCTCCACCAGGCAACCTACCGCTCGCTTGTCTGCCGGGAAGTGCGTTGCTATCGCGTGTACGGAAGCGTGCTTTCGATGGCAGGCTGAGAAGGCGTCGTTAACGTAAATATCACCGAGCCCGGCCAGCGCCTTTGCGAACTGGTCGTCGTTATCCTTTTCGCCGGGATGAAATCGCAAGTTTTCCAGCAAAAGGATCTCGCCACCGCCCAGAGATCGAGCCATCTCCTCAGCCTGCGACCCCACGACCTCCTCACAGTGGCGTATCCGCTTGCCGGGCAGCAGTTCAGAGAGCTTTTCGGCAACCGAAGCCAGGCTCAGGCTTGCCACCGGCTCACCGCCCGGCCGGCCGAGGTGGCTCATCAATACGCAGGCGACGTTTTTCTCCAGAAGGTAACGTAGCGTCGGCAGGGCGGCGCGGATCCGGCTATCGTCCAGAACCGTGCCTTCGTCATCCCGGGGGACGTTAAAGTCCACGCGAACGAGGGCGCGCGAATTGGTTAAATTCAGGTCACTCAATGTGTTCATGCTTTACGGCCTCCTGCCTTCTGATAAATGAATCGGAGGGCTGCAGAAGTGCCCCTTGAATTCATGATGTTCGATCCATGCTTATTTAAAACTAGTCAATCTTTAGCCGAGCACAACCGGGCTTGCTGTGGAGAAGATGACGATCTGTATGGATAGGTCTGCAAAAAACCTGAAAAGACCCCCGCTGGAAGGGACCCCTATCAGGGTCTATTATTTCTTAGATTTCCGATACTTTCCGAAAGCAGCGTACACGAGCCCTAATCGAGGTGAATTGAATGGACGAAATCGAACGTATTCTCGGTGGTGAAGCCGAATCACTGCTGGGTTATGAGTGCCGCGGTATCAGTCGCAATCATCTGCATTTACCGGGACCCGATTACGTGTCCCAAGTGCTTGCTGACAGTAATCGTTCCAATGTCGTGCTGCGCAATCTGCAGACGATCCTGGGGCACGGCCGGCTGGGGGGGACGGGCTATGTGTCGATTCTGCCGGTCGATCAGGGCGTGGAACATTCTGCTGGCGCATCGTTTGCACCCAACCCGCTGTACTTTGATCCCGCGAATCTCGTGGAATTGGCGATTGAGGGTGGCTGCAACGCCATTGCATCGACGTACGGCGTACTGGCGTCGGTCAGTCGCCGCTATGCCCACAAGATTCCATTCTTGGTAAAACTCAATCATAACGAACTCCTGACCTATCCGAATGAGTACGATCAGACCCTGTTCGCCAATGTCGATCAGGCGTTCGAGCTCGGCGCCGTTGCCGTTGGCGCAACGATCTATTTCGGCTCGCCTGAGTCTCGTCGGCAGATCGAAGAGGTGTCGCAAGCGTTTGAGCGCGCCCACGAGCTGGGCATGGTCACCGTGCTATGGGCGTATCTCCGCAACCCGGCATTCAAGCAAGATGATGCCGATTACCATACGGCAGCCGACCTGACCGGACAGGCCAATCATCTGGCGGTGACCATCGGCGCCGATATCGTCAAGCAAAAGCAGGCGACGGTGAACGGAGGCTTTAAAGCGCTCGATTTCGGAAAGACCCACGAGCGCGTGTACTCGGAGCTGGCCCCCGATCACCCGATTGAGCTTGCCCGCTATCAGGTGGCGAACTGCTACATGGGCCGCATCGGGCTGATCAATTCGGGTGGCTCATCCGGCAGTGACGATCTGCATCAGGCCGTGCGCACAGCCGTGATCAACAAGCGTGCCGGTGGCATGGGACTGATCTCCGGGCGTAAGGCCTTCCAGAAACCCATGACCGAAGGTGTGCAGCTATTGCACGCGATTCAGGACGTCTATCTCTCCGAGGCCGTGACTGTGGCCTGAGCGGATTCTTCGGGACCCAACACATAATATCTTGACTAGGCTTATAGACACGTCAGACAACTTCCCCTGAAAGGCAGAAGGCCTTAGCCATGAAGATGGGCAGGTGTCAATGGGGATCACAATGGGGAAAGGGAGATTTGAATGAGTCCTTCCGAGAACGGCAATAACAGCGCTGGCAAGCAAGAGGAAGCAGGGCGCGCCACAAAAGGCCAGAAACACGAGCATGATCATGAGCAAGGTGGCGGGCATGACCATGGAGACCACGATAAACACGCTGGCCATAGTGTGGCGATGTTTCGAAGCAAATTCTGGGTTTGTCTGGTTCTCACTCTCCCCATCCTTTTCTTCAGCGAGAGAATCCAAAGCTGGTTTGGCTATTCAGCGCCTGAATTTACCGGCGCATGGTTGATCGCTCCGGTTCTCGGCGCCGTCGTGTTTTTTTACGGCGGGATGGTTTTCCTTAAAAGCGCATGGCATGAACTCCAAAGCCGCGAGCCGGGCATGATGACGCTAATCTCGCTGGCGATTACTGTCGCCTTTGTGTTCAGCCTGGCCGTGACCCTGGGATTTCCCGGCAATGATCTCTGGTGGGAGCTGGCCACGCTTGTAACCATCATGCTGCTTGGCCACTGGATCGAGATGCGTTCTGTCAGTCAGGCACAGGGCGCCCTGAAAGAGTTGGCCAAGCTACTGCCGGACACTGCTTTGCGGCTGGTGGATGGTGATACCGAGGAAGTCCCTGCGGACCAGCTCAAGGAAGGGGATCTCATCCTGGTGAAGCCCGGCGCGAGTGCCCCTGTGGATGGCGTGGTAAAAGAAGGCCAGAGTTCCATGGATGAGTCCATGATCACGGGCGAATCCAAGCCGATTGAAAAGAAGGAAGGCGATGAGGTAGTCGGGGGTACGGTAAATGGCGAGGGCTCACTGCGAGTCGAGGTAACCAAAGCCGGCGACGAAATGGCGCTGGCAGGCATCATGCGAATGGTGGAAGAAGCCCAGAGTTCCAGCTCACGCTCACAGGCGCTGGCCGATCGTGCCGCTTTCTGGTTGACGGTAGCTGCGGTAAGCGCTGGCATACTGACCTTTGCGGCCTGGATGCTTGCCGGCGCTACCTGGGATTTCACCATCAGCCGGGTAGTGACCGTTCTGGTCATTGCCTGCCCCCATGCACTTGGCCTGGCAGTGCCACTGGTCACCGCTATCTCGACCACATTGGGCGCCCGCAATGGCTTGCTGGTTCGGGACCGCCGCGGTCTCGAACAGGCGCGCAACCTCAATACCGTTGTATTCGACAAGACCGGCACATTGACATTGGGCGAGCACCGGGTTCTCGACACGGTTCCGGCGGAAGGAGAGGACATTGATGAAGTCCTGAAATTGGCCGCTGCAGTGGAGCAGGATTCAGAACATCCTATTGGCAAGGCGCTGCGAATAAGTGCCGAAGAACGAGAGCTGGAGATACCCGAGGCCCGAAATTTCAAGGCCAAGGCGGGAGAGGGAGTTCAGGCTGAAGTGGATTCCCGCAAGCTTCAGGTAGGAGGCCCCGCCTTACTGGAGAAACTCGGTGTTGATGTTGCTGAGTCGCTCCAGAAGGCAGCCAAGGACTTTGGCAAGAAAGGGCAGGCTGCAATTTATCTGATCGAGGAAGAGAAGGTGCTCGCCGTCTTTGCCATTGCTGATGCGATTAGAGAAGAATCCTACGATGCGATACGCGAGTTGCACGATCAGGGCATCGAGGTCGCCATGCTTACCGGAGACTCGACAGACGTTGCCAACTCAGTCGCGCGTGAGCTGGGTATCGACACGGTATTTGCCGAAGTCCTGCCGGATCAGAAAGCAGACAAGATCCGACAGCTTCAGAAAGAGGGCAAAAGCGTTGCCATGGTCGGTGACGGTGTCAATGACGCGCCGGCACTGGCTACTGCGGATGTAGGCATTGCCATAGGTGCCGGCACGGATGTGGCGGTGGAGGCCGGCGATGTGGTTCTTGTGCGGTCCGACCCGAGAGACGTTGCAAGGATCGTTGGCCTGAGCCGCGCCAACCACAGAAAAATGGTGCAGAACCTGTGGTGGGCGGCTGGTTACAACATTGTTGCCATTCCGCTTGCGGCCGGGGTTCTCTTCTGGATGGGTATCCTTCTCTCGCCGGCGGTCGGCGCGATTTTGATGTCCGCAAGCACAGTCATCGTGGCTATTAATGCGCAGCTTCTGCGCCGGGCGAAGATTTGATTAAAAGTGATCGATGATCTTTAAGTCCGTTAATTCTTGACTAGTCTGATAGACACGTCAGACAACCTTCCCTGAAAAGCAATGGAGAGCTTGGCCATGAAGATTGGCATAAACGGGTTCGGTCGCATAGGCCGTCAAGTATTTCGCATCGCCTATGAACAAGAAGGCCTGGAAGTGGTTCATATCAATGATATGGCCGACGCGGAAACGCTGGCCTACCTTCTGCAGTGCGACACCACCTACGGCCGCTGGACTCACCGAGTACGGGCCGAGGGGGATGCGCTGGTTATCGATGACAGTATGACCGTTTCGGTAAGCACGGAGAAAGACCCGGCGCAATTGCCCTGGCGGGAAAAGGGCGCGGAAGTGGTTCTCGAGGCCACCGGACTTTTCCGCAAAAAGGAAGACGCGCACAAACACATCGAAGCGGGCGCCCGGAAGGTGCTCATTTCGGCGCCGGGCAAAAGCGAGCTCGACGGTAACTTCATCCTGGGTGTCAATGGGGACCAGTTCGATCCGGACCGACACCACATTATTTCCATCGGAAGCTGCACGACCAATTGTCTGGCGCCGGTGGTGAAGGTGCTGCATGACGTGTTCGGAATCGAGCAAGGGTTCATCAATACGGTGCATGCCTATACCTCGTCCCAGAATCTGTTGGACGGTCCGCACAAGAAGCCCCGGCGGGGTCGCGCGGCGGCGGAAAATCTCGTACCTACTTCCACGGGCGCGGCAAAGATGATCGGTCAGATCATTCCGGATCTGGACGGAAAGCTCGATGGCATCGCGGTACGGGCACCGGTCAAAGCCGGCTCGCTACTCGATCTGACCTGCATACTGGCGGCAGAGGCCAGTGATGAGCGGATCAACGATGCATTTCGCGAACAGGCGAATGGTGCCATGAACGGCATTCTCGCCGTCGACGATTCGCCCCTTGTTTCCAGTGACATCATCGGCAGAGAAGAGAGCGCCATCGTAACCAGCCAGGACACCCAGTTAATCGGCGACCGCTTCGTCAAGGTGCTGGCCTGGTACGACAACGAGTGGGCGTTTTCCCAACGCTGTGTGGATATGATGCAACGGATGGGCTGACCATGACGGAACAAATCTACGTTCGCTGGTTCGAGGATCTGGGCAACAACGATGTCTCAAGTGTTGGAGGGAAAAACGCCTCTCTGGGGGAGATGATCGGTAATTTGCGAGAAGAGGGGGTGCGGGTGCCGGGAGGATTCGCCACCACGGCGGATGCCTACCGTGCTTATGTCGAGCACAATGAGCTGGGAGACACGATCCGGGAACTGACCGAAACGCTTGCCCGCGAGGAAAAATCGCTCAAGCAGGTGGGTAAGGACATCCGCGAGGCCTTTCGCAAAGGTGAGTTTCCGGACGACATTGAAGAGGCCATCCGGGATGCCTATGAGGAGCTTGCTGCCCGCAATGAGAAGAAGAACCTCCCCGTGGCGGTGCGCAGCAGTGCCACGGCGGAGGATCTACCCGAGGCGAGCTTCGCCGGACAACAGGAAACCTTTCTCAATATCCGCGGCGGCGACGACCTCATCGACGCCTGCCGGAAGTGCTATGCCTCGTTATTCACCGATCGTGCCCTCAACTACCGGGAGCATCGCGGTTTCGATCACCTGGAGCTCGCGCTCTCTGTGGGTGTACAGAAGATGGTGGGCTCGGACAAAGCCAGCGCCGGGGTGATGTTTTCCCTCGACACGGATAGCGGATTCCCCGACGTCGTGGTCATTAACGCCACTTGGGGGCTCGGCGAAACGGTGGTGCAGGGCACTGTGGACCCTGATGAGTACCGGGTCTTCAAGCCGGGGCTTGCGAACAAGAACCTAGTGCCAATCCTGGCCAAGAAATGCGGCAGCAAGAAGGAAAAAATGATCTACGCGTCTGGGGGATCGGGGCCCACCAGAACAGTGAACACCAAAAAGGCCGAGCAGGAAGCCTTGGTGCTCGGCGACGACGACATCCTCACCCTTGCCCGCTGGGCCGTGTCCATCGAAAAGCATTACGGCAAGCCCATGGATATGGAGTGGGCCAAGGACAGTGAGTCCGGCAAGCTCTATTGTGTCCAGGCCCGCCCCGAAACCGTTCACTCGCAAAAGCAATCCGGCGCGTTCAAAAGCTATCGGCTGAAGGAAACGGGCGAGGTACTGGCCAGGGGCGTGGCCATTGGCGAATCCATAGCGACCGGCCGGGTGAGGGTTCTCGATAGTCCCAAAGAGATGGACCGCTTCGAGGATGGCGACGTACTGGTCACCGAGCGGACAGACCCGGACTGGGGCCCCATCATGAAACGGGCCACGGCCATTGTCACCGATCATGGTGGCAGGACCAGCCATGCCGCGATCGTCAGCCGGGAACTGGGCGTTCCCGCGGTCGTGGGTACGGGCTCCGGGACTCAGGATCTCAAGGACGGCCAGGACGTCACGGTGTCGTGCGCGGAAGGCAGCGAAGGGCGGATTTACAAGGGAATCCTGGAGTACGAGGAGCGGGAGATCGATATCGAGGATCTGCCCGAACCGCCAGTGGAGTTGATGATCAACCTGGCCGCGCCGGACGCCGCTTTCCGCTGGTGGCAATTGCCGGTTCACGGTGTCGGTCTGGCCCGCATGGAATTCATCATCAATAACGTGATCAAGATTCATCCCCTGGCCCTGGCCCGATTCGATCAGGTGGAAGACAAGAAGGCGAAAAAGCGCATCGAGGAGCTCACTGCCGGTTACGAGGATAAAACGGCGTACTTTATCGAGCACCTCAGCCGGGGTATCGCCATGATCGCCGCCTCCCAGTATCCGGATCCAGTGATCGTTCGCATGAGCGACTTCAAGACCAACGAATATGCCAAGCTCATCGGCGGCGATCAGTTCGAGCCGCGTGAGGAAAATCCCATGCTGGGATTCCGCGGCGCTTCCAGGTATTACAGCGATCGCTACAGGGACGGTTTTGCTCTGGAATGCCAGGCAGTCAAGAAGGCCCGGGAGGAAATCGGCCTGGACAATATCGTGGTGATGCTTCCCTTCGTTCGCAATCCCCGGGAGGCGGACCGGGTCATCGAAGTGATGGCCGACCACGGGCTGCGGCGCGGCGAAAACGGCCTGCAGTTGTACATGATGTGCGAGATACCCTCCAATGTGTTTCTCGCAGAGCAGTTTGCCGAGCGGTTTGACGGTTTCTCCATCGGCAGCAATGACCTGACCCAGCTGGTGCTGGGGGTGGACCGGGATTCCGAGCAACTCAGCGAACTGTTCGATGAACGGGACGAGGCGGTCAAGACTGCAATCGTGCAAGTGATCGAAAAGGCTCACCAGAGCGGCTGCAAGGTGGGCATCTGCGGTCAGGCGCCCAGCGACTACCCGGATTTTGCGCAGTTCCTGGTGGATAGCGGTATCGATTCCATCTCGCTCAACCCCGACAGTGTGCTGGACATACTGGAAATCTGGCGAGAGGATAAATCCCAGTGAACATTGTTTTTTTTGATGTGGAAAAGTGGGAACGGGATTCCTTCGAGGTGTTGCAGGAAGAACACTCTGTGAGCTGCATTGAAGAGCCACTACGGGCCGGCAACGCCGAGGAGCACGCGGCAGCGGAAGCCATTTCCATCTTCATCTATTCCAAAGTGGATCGAGAGGCGCTGGACGCCATGCCAGACCTCAAATTGATCACCTCCAGGTCTACAGGCTTCGACCACATTGATATCAAGGAATGTGAACGGCGTGGAATCACGGTATGCAATTGCCCCGACTATGGCGGGAACACAGTTGCCGAGCACGTTTTTGGCCTTCTGCTCATGATCAGCCACCGACTGGAGGAAGCAGTGGAGCGGACCCGCAAGGGTGGCTTCTCGCCGCGTGGCCTGCAGGGTTTCGATTTGAGAGGAAAGACGCTGGGGGTTGTGGGTGCCGGCGATATCGGTATGGCCGTCATCCGTATTGCCCGGGGATTTGGCATGGATGTGCTGGCGTTTGACATTAAGCCGGATGAGGGCGCTGCCCACGAGCTTGAATTTGACTATGTGGATATGGACCACCTGCTGCGGGATGCCGATATCATCACCCTGCATGTGCCCGCCAGTTCCCGGACCCGCCATCTTATTGGCGCGGAGGCGTTCGAGAAAATGAAAGACGGAGTTGTCCTGATCAATACTGCCCGGGGCGACGTGGTCGACATCCGGGCTCTGGCGAGAGCACTGGCGGAGCAGAAAGTCGCGGCTGCCGGTCTGGATGTCCTGCCTTATGAACCGGTTATACGGGAAGAGGCGGAGCTGCTCCGTTCCGTCTACGAAGAGAACCAGGATCTTTCTTCCCTGCTGGCGAACGAGGTGCTGGTCCGAATGAAAAATGTGGTGGTGACCCCCCACAGTGCGTTCAATACGAGGGAAGCCGTACAGCGTATTCTCGATACCACGGTGGAAAATGTTCGCCGGTTCGTGGAGGGCAAGCCGGTGAATGTGGTCACAGATACGCAGTAGTAGCCTTGGGAAGCCGCTTCGGGACTCTGGGGCGCGTAATCCCTTCCGTTTCAGGCACTGATTGTTAGAGGAGAAAAGCTCATGAAAGATAGGTCACTCAGCGATTGGGAACTGGTCTACCATGAGTGGAACCCGGCGGAACAGCCCACCCGTGAAGCTCTGTTGACCCTCGGCAATGGCCATTTTGCAACGCGAGGAGCCGTGGAAGAATCCCAGGCTGGAGGTCCCCACTATCCGGGCACCTATCTTGCGGGGGGCTTTGATCGCGCGGAAAGCGAAATCGGCGGAAAGATCATAGAAAACGAGGATCTGGTTAACTGGCCCAATTGGTTGCCGCTTACGTTTCGCTGCGAGGATGGGGAATGGTTCGATCTGGCCAGTGTGACGCTTCTCGACTACACCCATTGGCTGGACCTTTACCGGGGGATCGTGCATCGGCATATTCGGTTCAGGGATCGGTCCGACCGTGAATTTAAACTGGAAACCCGGCGTATCGTTCACATGGACGATCCTCATATCGCCGCCATCAGCTGGGTGCTTACCCCCCTTGACTGGTCGGGAGCGGTGGAGGTGAGGTCGGCCATCGACGGCCGTGTTACCAATAGCGGCGTGGCCCGTTACCGGGATCTCAATGGCAGGCATCTGGAGGTGGAAGAGACCGGCCATGTGGGGGAGGAGGCGATTTTTCTCACTGCCAAAACCCTGCAGTCCCGAATCCGAATGGCCTTGGCGGTGCGTACCCGGGCCTGGGTAGATGACGAACCCGCCGCTGTCGAGCGGCGTACCCAGTTGGAGCAGAACTGGATCGGTCAATCTCTGTCGCTTATGGCGGAAAAAAACAGGCCGATCAGGGTGGAGAAGGTGCTGTCCCTGTACAGTTCCCGAGACCTCGCTATCAGCGAACCCGTTTTTGAAGCCTGTGAGGATATCCGCCATGCAGCGGATTTCGATGTTCTGTTCGAACAGCACCAACGGGCATGGCTAAGGCTGTGGCGCCGGGCTGATCTGACGCTGGCGGGCGAAGCCTGTACCCATGCTCAACCCGTCCTTCGCCTGCACCTTTTCCACCTGCTGCAGACCGCCTCCATGCATACGACGAGGCGGGACGTGAGCATTCCCGCCCGGGGGCTGCACGGAGAGGGTTATCGCGGACACATCTTCTGGGACGAGCTGTTCACCTTCCCCTATTTCAATTTACGACTTCCCGCTCTCACCCGTGCCCTGTTGCTCTATCGCTATGAACGCTTGCACTGGGCGCGCCGGGCGGCGAAGGAGGCCGGCTACAAGGGCGCCATGTTTCCCTGGCAGAGCGGCAGTGATGGCCGGGAGGAGAGCCAGGTTCTGCACCTGAACCCGAAATCGGGGCGCTGGATTCCCGACAACTCCCATACACAACGTCACGTGAATGCCGCCATTGCCTACAATGTGTGGCAGTATTTTCAGGCCACCGGCGATATGGAGTTTCTCTCGCTGTACGGTGCGGAGATACTGATCGAGATTGCCCAGTTCTGGGCAAGCATCGCTACCTATAATCCTGACCGCGAGCGCTATGAAATACGCGGCGTCATGGGCCCGGACGAGTTTCATACCCACTATCCCGACCGGAAAGAGCTGGGCCTGGACAATAACGCCTATACCAACGTCATGGCTGCATGGGTCCTGAAGACAGCTTGCGCCATGCTGGATATGCTGGGGGAGGACCGGCAGACCGAACTCCTTCAGCTTCTGGGGGTTTCCTCCGAGGACCTGCTTCGCTGGCAGGATGTAAGCAAACGGATGTTCGTCCCCTTCCAGTCGTCGGGGCTTATCAGCCAATTCGAGGGCTGGGACAACCTGGAGGAACTGGACTGGGAAAGACTGCGTGAGCAGCACGGTGATATCCAGCGCCTTGATCGTATCCTGGAAGCGGAAGATCGAGATTTGAACCGCTACAAGGCCACCAAGCAGGCCGATGTATTGATGCTGTTTTTTCTTTTTTCCGCCGAGGAACTCAGCGAAATATTTTCCCGTCTCGGCTATGACTTCGATCCCGCCAGTATTCCTGAAAACGTCGGGTATTATCTCGACCGAACGTCACATGGCTCCAGTCTTAGCCGGGTTGTGCACGCCTGGGTTCTGGCGAGAACGAACCGCGACCGCTCCTGGAACCTGTTCCAGGAAGCGCTTGCCAGTGACCTCGACGACGTTCAGGGAGGTACCACTCAGGAAGGTATTCACCTGGGAGCGATGGGTGGCACGGTGGATCTGATGCAGCGGTGCTATACCGGTATCGAAATGCGTGACGGGATACTCTGGCTCAATCCTCGTTTGCCGAAGGAGCTCAAGGAACTGAGCTTCTGTGTCCACTACCGGTGGCATTGGTTGCACATCCACTTGGATCACGAAACGATGACCGTCAGTTTTGAGAAAGGCTGGTCTTGCGCTGCTCGGGTTGGCTTCGGCGGTCAGGTATACGAAATGTGTGCGGGAGAGCAGAAACGTTTCAGCCTCAATGAGGTGAAGCCCTCATGAGATTTTAATTTTTCTCGCCAGCCGGTAGTGGCGAGAATTCAAAGGGCAGCTTCTTGATTGCCTGCTGGTAACGCTGCAGCATTTCATGCTGAGTTTTGCCTGCAACATTCACCTCTGCGAGGATATAGCTGTATGAATCCTGGTCTGGCATTTGTGACAGTCGCATTCCTTCCTGTGCTTTGATCACTATCTCCGTGTCGGGCTGCGACTCAGCGAGACGCGAGATCTGTTCGGCATTAGGTGCTTGGACAACGACTGCATCCTGCTGTGTGTAATGCCGTAGCAGAAATTTTGCGGCATGCTTGTAGAATCCGCCATGATGCTGAAATTGGGGGATGTCTCCCAAGGCTACGTGCACTACTACCTCGTGATTGGACATGCCATCTACCATCTCGAACTGGTAGGAATGAGACTGGGAGATTCGAGGGTTAATCTCGATAATCCATAAGTCGTCGCTAACTTCGTCCCAGAAAAATTCCATGTTGAAACAGCCGTTGTCGAAACCGATCTGGCGAAGCACTTTTTCGGCTATCTCAATAGCGCGATTCTGGATCCGGCGGGGCGCTTGAGAGGGATATTCATAGCGCAGGAAGCTCTTGTGGTTTTTGCCCCGAATCATATCCACCACGCCATGTACGTGAAATTCTCCATGCTGCACATAGCCCTCGGGGGCAAACTCCCAGCCATGGATGAGGTTTTCGGCAATGAGGCAATTACCATCAACCTTGTTCAGTTCAGGCGGCAAATCCGCTTTTGCCAGAATACTGTTGAAGGCATCGCCGATGCGTCTGATCCTCTGTTTTATTACTCCCAGAGCGTGGTGAAGCTCCCGTGTATTGTTGATGCGAAACCCGAGAGTAGAGCCATATCCCTTGATCGGTTTTATCCAGAAAGGGTGATTCAGCGTGATTTTGTCAACCGCATTTTCATCGAAGGGGTCGATGACGCAAAATTCCGGCGTAGCTTGGGGCACTACTTCTTGTTGTTCGAGACGGCTCCAATACTTGTGAGAACACTTGAGCACGGCCTCCAGGGAGGGTGACGGCAAGCCGAACTCAGCGCATAAAATGGCCGCCATGGGCATGGCCGGAAAATCCCAGTGGCAGATAATGGCGTCCACTGTCCCGTCGAACTTGCGCAAGATGTTGCGCGCTTTTTCAAGTTTGTCATCAATATAGAAGTTTTTCTGATGTACCACCTCGTCCGTGCGCAAAAGCGGGTGGAAGCAGAAGGCATCGGCATCGGGTATCTTCAGGAGATCTTGGGCATGGCGTTCATCGTATCCAAGAACGAATATGTTTTTTCGATGTTGATCCATGTTTTCCGCACCTTTTGATGCCAACCAAGTCTTTCACTTGAAATACATCCTTACCGGATTATAGAAGACAGAAGTATAGAAGACACAATAGTGTTTATTTGACGCGAATCGTCACCTTTTCGGCGATGGATTCAACCTTTTCGAGATCCATGAGCTGATTACCCGGCGTGCCGACCTTGGCGGCGGCGGCGGCCACGCCATAGGGAAATGCCTCGGCCACCGTTTTGCCACAGTCAAGCTGGTGGACCAGAGCGGAAACGAAGCTGTCTCCGGCGCCGACGTGACTGATCACTCGGGTCTCGGGAGGGCGGGCGTGAAGCTTCTCACCGGCACTGGAGGCGAGGAGGGCACCGTCAGCATCCAGAGTGACAATCAGGTTGTCGGCAAAACCCTGGTCCGCCATTTGTCCCATTGCCTCCAGTATGCTGGAGTAGTCCTCGGAACCGGAATATCCCAGGTCGACGAATTCTCTGAAGTTGAGTTTGGTGAGATAAATGCCCTTTCCCTTGGAAGAGGGAAGAGCCTTGCCGGACGTATCCAGTATTACCCTGGTTCCCCCATCGGCGGCCGAGCGCGCCAGGTTGCCGTAAAAATCATCCGGCACGCCACCCGGCAAGCTGCCGCTGAGCACCAGGTAATCAGGCGTCGGTTCCAGTGCTTTGAACGTATCGAGACACCGCTGCCACTCGGATTCCTGCAGTTCGGGGCCGGGGAAAACCAGATGAAAGAGCTTGCCGCTGGCTTTCTCCGTGACCGCCAGGCTTTGCCGGGTCTCTTCTTCGATGTCGACGCAATTCACGGAAAACATCTCGCGGGCCAGGAGTCGTTTCAGCAATTCACCCTGCAGGCCGCCTGTGGTGAGAATCGCCACCACATCTATGCCGAAGCGGTGCAGGTTACGGGCCACATTGATGCCGCCTCCTCCGGGTTCATAGGTGGTGTTGCGGCAGCGGGTCTTGCCGTTCTCCACCAATTCCCCGGTTTCTGCGAAGAGGTCGACGGTTGGATTCATCGTCACTGTCGCTACGTTACTCATAGCTCATTCCTCCAGTTGCTCGAAATAAGACAGCTTCCATTCTTCAATTCTCTAATTCTCCAACGGGGCTTTTCAGTTCGCTTTAGTCCCGGGCCATGGTTTCTGAGAATTTGTAGCGCTGTGCTCTATGGGCAATAAGATCATGGAGCAGGGCCAGGACAAGGGCCGTGCCCGATTCTACAGCGGAATGATACTGCCCGGACTGTTGCCAAAGGGCATGCTCTGTAGTGTGGCAGATCAAGGGCGGGCGGTGCACCGGTACACTGGCCATGACCAGACCGTTGCGGGCCTCGTGCAACTCCGAAAGGTGGTTGGCAGATTCGGGAAAGTCGCCCAAAATCATAGGGATACGGTGACGAAGGTCGGATAGAGAGTCGACCTGCCGGCACTCAAGCAGTATTTCCAGTTGATACATCACCAGCAGCGCCGTTCTGGCGCTGTATTCGTGGCGCTGCTCGGCCACTTTCAGCAGGGTGAATAGCACCTTGTTGATGCTTTTTATGGCGGTATCGGTCCGGCTGCTTTCAGTATCTTCCAGCCAGGCCCATACCTCTTCAAGGGACAGCTTTTTTAATGAGGGCCACTGGTTTTCCTGCGAAGCTTTCAAGGCACCGTAATAAATTCTGGAATCGTAATTCTGCGCCTCGTACTTGTGGGCACCTTCGCCGGCAAATCGGGTATCGAGAAGCTGGATGGCGCCGGGCCTGAGCAGATTGACCGCTATCACCAGCTGCTGGATAAAAACGGTGGCCACCTGGTAACTCTCTTCCTCTGTCGTGGCGTGATCCTGCGCAGAGACGGTAACGGCTAGTCCGGCCGCGATGACTTTGGCAGGGTCATCCACATGGGCCAATTGGTGCCTGGAGAACGAGCCGGACTGGTCACTGGCGTTTTCCATTGCGGCAATCAGCTCTCCGGCGTCCAGGCCGACGCGGTAGGAATCCGCCAAGCCGTTGAGCTGCCCCTGGGCCGTAAAACGCAGATTTGTGAAGAAGGCATTGGCCTGGTGCCAGAACTCGATAATCTCACGGGTCTCCTGTTCGTTACCCGGCGGAATCGCATTGCTGACCTTCAATTGAATGGTTGCCGATGACGTCATAGATAACTTCCTCCTGTAACAGCTCACTGAATCCCAGGTTCTTGTCGACGGACACCCCGGTATGGAATTGGCGTTTTACGTGATATCTGATTTTTACTACTGGATTGCTTTGCTTCAACATTACCCATGGCAACGCGGTAGCAATGAAAACATCAACGGCCCTGTGCACCTCGGCGCAACCAGTCATGCACGAAAGCAAGCTTGCGCAGTGCCACATCGGACAGCACAAAAGGATAGAGGTCCGACAATCCCATGGAGCGATTGACATGATTGACTCCGGCAACCAGTGACGCTGCGATATGAATCAGGCGCTCGGCATCTGGCTCAGCATAGGCATCCCAGCCCGGATGCGGCAACTCCGGCGAGGATAAACCTGCCGCGACAAAGCTATCGGTAATGTCGGTCAGGTGCAGCAGGTGTGCGGCGGTTTCTGCCCAGTCCTCGTGGGGGTGTGCGGAGGCGTAGGTCGTCAAGAACCTTTGCCTCCAGTCAGGTGGCGGGCCGTCATGGTAGTGACGCTGCAGGGCGGCAGGGTAGTCCGTGCGCTCGTCACCGAACATCTCTCTGAAAGCATCCAGAAAGTCATCACGCAGGCTCAAACGCCACCACAACATATGCGCAATCTCGTGGCGCATATGACCGATCATGGTGCGATAGGGCTCTTCCAGCGCCTCGCGCCGAGTAGTGCTTAGAACCGGGTCTGCCTCAGCCACGCTGATTGTCACCACACCTCCCACATGCCCCATGGGTACCGGGGTTGCACCTTCGGCAAGCATGTGAAATACCGGCGGCGCGCCAGGATCCTCTGGCCGGAACCAATGCCAGCGCCCAAGATTATCGATCACCCAGCGCTTGGCAGCCTCGGTCTGTGTCCAGTTGGGGATTGCGTTGGGGATCGAGGGGTCGGGGGCCAACGCCGTCATGGCGCACGATCGACAGAAAGCACCCTGTTGGGGAGCAATCCAGTTGCAACCGATGACCTCACGGTTGGCGCAGAAAGGCGGCACGGGAAGGAAAGCCCGCGCCTGCGGGTCGTAAGCAACCGGGAAACCATCGGCAGTAACCAGGTTGTCAAACCAGAGTGAACCGGATCCGACCGGGTTTGAAAAAACTCGCATAAGTCAGGTATCTCATCAGAGAGGAAAACTTAGTGTGGGGGCGACAATCCTCAAAAGTCTAGACGTTTATACAACGCTATGCTGATCAATAAGGTAGCTCATAATTTTTCATATAGCAGATATATGTAGGGTTCCTGATGATCAAATTAGTTATAGAAATTCTAACCTCTTGGCAGCGAGAAAACCTCTACAGCCATTCATCAGCAATCCTACAACTTAATTGCTATTTGTAATGGAGTCGACTAGCTTGGTCATAGGATGGGGTGCGCTTAATACTTCGCTAGTGCTGGCTTGCTCAATCGCCTCTGAGAAATATTGTATGCGGCTCAGTTCACCTGTTGCGCTCCAATATCGGCGCAGTCAGTCTGGGTTAACCAGCAAGGAGACATCGAATGTCGATAACATCAGAAAAGCAATTACCCGAAGCCGTAGCAGCTTGGCGTGATCCGGAGATGGATTCAGTTAAAGGAACCGAGACCCCTAAGGATCCCAACAAGGGTTATATCGCCCTGCTTGGCTGGAGTGTCAATGCGATCAAGGCTGCGCAAAAATTCGACCGCCGCTATGTCGTCGTTGCTCCGGACTGGGCTGCGGATTTTTGTGCCGCAAACAATATCCCTTTCATCCCATGGGATTTTATTCGCCTGAATGATCGCTCCCTGGAGATTGCTAAAAGGCTTAAGGAAGAAGGCGTCGATGTCGCCATACCGCTATTCGAGGAAACCGTTGAGTGGTCCGGTGCCATTAACTCTGTCCTCCTCGACAGCCCGCGTATGTTCGGACAGTCCATTCTGTTCCGTGACAAGGCCCTGATGAAGCGCCGTGCTCAGCTTGGCGGTATTCGCGTCGGGATCTTCGAGGAGGCGCACGAGAAAGAAGATATCATTCGCTTCATGAAGCGCGTCAACCAGACGCTGCTCAAGCTTGATGGTGACCCGGACGACCCGATTCACGTCAAGGCATTCGACAAGGCCGGCTGCCTGGGTCACCGAATGATCCGCAAGATAGAAGAAATTGATGCCATTCCGGCGGAAGAATATCCCTTGCTGATGGAAAGTCATCTGGATGGCTGGGAGTTTGCCGTTGAGGCCTGGATCCACGATGGCAAAATCAAGTTCCTCAACATTTCTGAATATGTAACGCTGGGCTATTCGGTGTTCGTGCCCGCTACCGAGCAACTCGAGAGTTGGCGTAACGCAATCACCAAGCAGATCGAGTTGCTGATCAAGACGTTCGATATCAAGTTTGGCTTGATTCACCCCGAGTACTTCGTCACTGCGGACGGTGAGATGTACTTTGGTGAAGTCGCTTACCGTCCGCCCGGGTTCAAGGCGTTCGAGCTTATCGAGATGGCCTACGGCTTCAATGCCTACCAGGCGTCGATGCTGGTGTTTGATCCTAAAAGCACCAAAGAGGAAGTCGATGCCTTCTTCCCCCGCGAAGTGGTCGACGCGAAGGGTTATGCAGGTTGCTTTGGCGTGTATCCACGCCGTCGTGTGGTCAGCACGCTGGAAATGCCCAAAGAAACGATTGAGCATCCCTATTTCGTGTCACATGAATTGGTTGCGCCAACAGAGGAGACTGTTCCTGACAGGTCGGCGTTCGGTACTCATTGGGGCCTGATATTCTTCTTTGGCGACGATCCCATCAAAGTGCGGGATCTGCTGAAAGCTCAAGAAGAGCTGGACTTCTACGTCTAAAGATCCAGCAAAGCAATACGTTTATCTATGGGCGCGTGTATCAGCATCAGAAATGTTACAACTCTGGATGCTGATACGCGCGCCCTGCGTTTTGTCTGGGTGCTTGTGCTTGTATTTTGAGTTTGAGACCGCCCTTGCCGAGTTCCAGACGATTGATTATCCGGAACTCGGCACCTATGAAAAGATGCGGCTGCCCGGCTCAGTGATCCTGGAGCTGCACCTGGCGTAGGGTGTAATCGCCTCCCTGGTTTGCCAGCACGAAGCCCTCGAAGGGGTCGCGCAGGCTGTTGTCCTGCACGCGCAGCAGGCGCCGGCCGTCCACCTGAACCTCCATCTGCCCGTTCTCGTCACGAGTCCAGACGATGCTGTGGAACCGGCCATCCTCGAGGTCGAGCCTGCCGTCGTGGCGTGCCACGATCTCGGGGCTTCCGGAAATCAGCCTGACCAGGCTGAGTCCCGGGCGCGAGCCGGCAGAGTAAACCAGGCGGTAGCCGGTTCCATCGGGCCGGTTATCCTGGAAGAGTCCCAGTTCCAGGCTGCCCGGCTGCTGGCGGGAGGCGAGTTCCAGCTCCATCCTGAAAGCGTTGTCGACGGGCGCATTGACGAAGATCTTTGCTGGCTCCACGGGGGTGGGTACTTCGTCCTGCCTGGCATTGCCCGTCTGATCGAGGATCAGTTCCAGCATGGCCAGGCCGATCTCCTCCGGACGATCGGAGCTGAGACCGCGCGAGTTGCGACTGGTCGCCCGTTGAGTCTCCACGATGCTGCGCAACCCATTCTCATCGACCTCAAAGTCGCCGCTGAGTACCGTCCAGGAGGGATTGCGACGGTAATCACCGTCGCTGAAGTTCTCCTGCAGGGCGACCCGAGGCGAGGCGTCGGGTTGCGGCTCAGAGGGCGCGGCCACCTCTTCCTTCTCTGTCTGGCGCAAGCGTTTCAGGAGGTCAGATGATGCGCGGCCGTTCCGGTCAATGTCCATATCGGCCTGATACTGGCGTATCGCGTTGCGGGTGCGGCTTCCCATGGCGCCATCCACCGGGCCGGCGTCATAGCCGAGGCGATTGAGCTCGCGCTGTATCTCGGCCACGCCTTGCCGATCCGTCAGGGTCTCGATGTCGGGCCGCGATTGCGGTGTCGCCTGTGAAGAAGGTGCCTCTTCCGGCTGCCAGCCACGTGCCGCCTGCTGCGCCCTAGCGATCTGTTCGGATGTCATGCGTTCGGCCAGCGCATCGCGTGCCTCGGCGGCATGGCGGTGACCGCGGGCCGCGGCCAGGTTGTACCACTTGTGGGCCTGTACAAAATTCTGGGTGGTTCCGTTGCCGGCCTCATTCAGGCGGCCCAGCATGTACTGAGCATCGGCATCGCCGTTACGGGCCGCGTCGCCAAATTCCTGCAGTGCCTGGCGGTACTCCTGTTGCTCGTAATAGCGCATGCCGTCGGCGTAATCGGCGCTGGCCAGCGCGACGTGACCGGACAGAAGGAGCAGAAATGCAAATTTTTTGATGATACTCATGGAGCGTCTCCAGTGAATTGGGTGGCATCTTCGACCTTCAGCCTCTGAGGTGAGGCTCAACGAAGACCGAGAACAGATGAAATTACCAACACGATAACGACTACCCCGCAATATAGACAATAATGATTAGTTTGAGTCCTTTCAGGGCGAGCAAGTGCGTCAATACTCAGGAACTGTTTTATCCACGGAGTCTTTGCACCGAGACCGTGGGTCTTATCCTGTCTTTCTGAAGCAGGCGTACAGGAACTGTTGGATGCTGCCTCCTGGTGTCCGGTGGTATTCAAGGCTATGGTCGACCAGCTCGAAGCGAGGCCCAAGCTGTTCACTCAACCGCTTGGTATCGTAGCGGACGGTTTCAAGCCCACTGCACTGCTGAGGGCCCTCAGGCCCGAAGGTAGCCATCACCAGGTGGCCGTTGGGAGCCAGGCTGTGCAGCACTTGCTGGACATAAGCCGCGCGCTGTTGCCGATCGACGAGAAAGTGAAATACCGCACGGTCATGCCAGACGTCATAACGCTGCCTGGGAAGGTTCGCCTGGGTGATGTCACCGACAAGCCACTTTACGGTGTTGGCAGCGTTCCCCAGGCGTTGCCGCGCCACCTGGAGTGCCAAGGGGGAGATATCCAGAACGCTGATATCCCGATAGCCGCGCAGCAATAGATCATCGACCAGCGTTGACTCGCCGCCACCCACATCAATGATGGCTGCCCCATGATCTGGTGCTGCGACTTCGATGAGCTGTACCGACTTCTCCAGGTGCGGACGATACCAGCTAACCACTTCCTGCGCCTTGTCTCGGTACACTGCTTCCCAGTAGGCCTTGGTTGTCATCTGCTTTCTCTCCAGTGTGTGGCGGCCTGCTTAGGTGGGTATCGAGATTGTCTTTGCCAGCCGGCCAATGGGTAGGCGATCACCAGGTATCTGTGGCCTGAGGCCTCGAGCCTACAATAGCATTGTGATTGGTTCTTGAGCCTACTACCTTGACCTTGGGCTACGCCTTGGCTGTAAGCTCATAAGTTGAGTGCTCCCAGCGTCTTTCCTAACTCGAGACGTTTTTGCCATCAGTAAGATAAGCCGAAGACTGACGAGCAGCGCGAGCAGATACAGCGGGGCAACGCCGCGCAGTAATGTGTCGGGCATATACTCGGTGCTTGTCGCTCGGCGGGCACCGCTCTCCATCGAGATAGACGACTACGCCATTGAGGGCGACATGCCCTTTGAAGCAGAGTAGATAAGCTTTTCGAAGAATTCCTCGACACTGACACCGACGGCATTGGGCATGCCGGCATGCCCATCGGCACTCCGGAGTCGTCGGCGTGGGGGTTGTTGGGGTAGTCGAAGGCGCCGGTGTCGTCGAGGTAGAAGGTCGGCTCGGCGATCCCGCTTGGCCACTCAACGCACCGAGCGGTTAATTTTCTTGGTCAGACGAGTCAGCGGGTTCTTCCTCAGCGTTGAATACCGATGGTGCGTCTGGCCAATTCCGGCCAGGCATCGGCATTGGCCTGGGGCAACGTAGTGATGGCTGCCTCGACGGGTGCAGGGAAGGGCGCCGGACGCCCGGCCTCGCTGTCGATGCCCATTAGCATCTGCTCGCTGGTGGCCAGCAGGTTCCCTTCAACGTCACAAAGTTCAAAGAAGATATGCAGTCGCTTGGCGTCGTGGTCGAGCAGCGTCACGCCGACCTGTAAAGGCTGACCCTCATGGGCCTCGCGGCGGTAGCAGAGGTGGGTTTCCAGGGTGTAGAGGGTGTAGCCGTGCCGCTTGCGGCCTTCTTCATCCAGGCCAATATGATCCATCAGCGCCTCCACTGCCAAGGAGAACACCCTGGCGTATTCGGCGTCGTTCATATGGCCGTTATAGTCGACCCACTCGGGGGCGACGTGGCTTTCCAAAATCATCATCAGATGCGTCCCTCCAGGCCCTCGGCTTCGGGCCAGTATTTCTGTGTCAATGCGAGCAGCTCCACCAGAAAGTTATCCCGGCGTCGGTCAAGCTCAAACACCAGGCGGCCAGCGGCCTGATATTCGCAGCCTTCCACTACCCGGTCGATCAGTTCATCGATGGTGGCCACGCCGTCCTCGGCCAGGCCCTGGCGCTCAAGCAATGGCCAGCCGTTGCCGATCACCCCGCCGGTACCGATGACAGAAAGTTGATGGCTCATGCATTACCTCCTGCGATGGGTGCACCGTTCCGGCAGGAGTTCGCCCACCGGCGCGTGGCGCTGGGCCGGGGTCACGTACATGAATATGCGCCACACTGGCGCCAGCCTTGGCGGCCGCGAGGCAGTTGTCGGCGATCTGCTTGGGAGTCACCGGCACATTGGGGTTCTTGCCAGCGGTATCGCCAGCGCCGGTAACGGCGCAGGTCAGGATGACGTTGCGGTTCATGCTCCGCTCCTTTTATCGGTTCATGATTTAACGTCATGCAGTGTGGCTGCATTGTCATGTGCTTTGTTGATGTAAGGCGACACTGGGAGTGCAATAAGCGACGTTTTTAGAATGGGGAGGCGTGACCAAGGGCCTTACATGGTGTTCGGCATGGACTTTCCCGAGCAGCCACTGTTTGATCTATACGTCTTGGCTGAGCGTGCCATCCGGGTATATAGCCTGGCGGTGGCACCTCCTGCCTCGATCGTAGACATCGATGATCACCCGCGTGGTAATATGGGTAGCCTTAATGCCAATGGCTATACAATGAAGGTCTACCCAATTTGATAGTATCCCGGTCTGACGCTGCCCTTGATAAACCCCTGTCGGTGGGATTCGTCTTGCTGCATCGTTTTACACTTTTGCCTTTCGCAGCGTTTGTTGATTGTTTGCGTCTGGCTGCCGACGAGGGTGACCGCAGTCGCCAGCTTCGCTGTCATTGGACGTTCATGACCAGTACCGGAGAGCATGCAACGTCTAGTTGCGGCGCAGCCATCACGCCTTGTGTTCCCCTGCAGGATCCCCAGGAGTTTGATTATATCGTTGTGATTGGGGGGATTCAGGACGAGCATAACCGGGTCGATTCCCAGGCATTGGCTTACTTGCGACGGGCGGCGGCAGAAAAAGTCTCATTGGTAGGGGTATGTACCGGGGTTTTCGCCCTGATCCAAGCAGGGCTGATGGAGGGACGCCGTTGTTGCGTCAGCTGGTACCATCACCGCGATCTCACCCGACGCTTCCCCGCCATCACACCCGTGGCCGATCGTCTCTTTATCGATGATGGTGATCTCCTCACCTGTGCGGGCGGTGCATCCACGGCGGACCTGGCTGCCTATCTCATAGAGCGTCACATGGGTAAGGCCTGGGCCATGAAGAGCCTGCATATCATGTTGATTGATGAGGCCCGCTCAGGTAGCTATGCTCAGCCGCAGCCAGTAGTTTTCGTCAAGGTGGAAGATCGTTTGGTCAGACGTGCCATTGCCCTGCTTGAGCAGCATTTAGGTGAATCCATGTCGGTAGACGTTCTCTCTGAGCGAGTAGGAACGTCCAGGCGCCATCTGGAGCGGCGCTTTCGCGATACATTGGGGGTAAGCCCTCAAAAGTTTTCGCGGGAATTACGTTTGCGTTATGGCCTATGGCTACTGCACTACACCGAAAAAAGCGTCACCGAGATCGGCGGACGCTGTGGTTTTGCCGACACTGCTCATTTCTCACGCAATTTCCGCACTGCTTTTGGGCTGTCGCCCTCTGACATACGCAAACATGCCGGGCTCCCGGATAGCATGCCTGTCGATCCTCACTTCTTGCATGTTCATGATGAAGCCATGCGCTGAAGGATCTCTGCCACACCGCTGAGTGACACCCCGCTTATTTTTTAGGCACCCATCTCTGTATTCAGCGCCTCCACATCCTGCGTTTTCCGACTCCGTTCATAAAACTTGTCGCATCTGTTCAATTCCTGCACCACTGCCTTGGCGTTAAATTGAGCTAAGCGCTGCCGCTTCGCGCATCTATTGATCCGAACATAAGAATAACCTCAGGAGAATAACATGAACCAATCTAGCCTTAATGTTTTCGATACGCGGATTGCGCAAGCCATCGCAGAAGAAGTGTCACGCCAGGAAGCGCATATCGAATTAATCGCTTCCGAGAATTACACCAGCCGGGCCGTCATGGAGGCTCAGGGCAGCCAGTTGACCAACAAGTATGCTGAAGGTTATCCCGGTCGGCGTTATTACGGCGGCTGCGAGTTTGTCGACAAGGTCGAGACGTTAGCTATCGCAAGGGCGTGTGACTTATTCAGCGCTGACTATGCCAATGTTCAGCCGCATTCTGGCGCTCAGGCCAACGCAGCCGTCTTCATGGCGCTGATTAAGCCGGGCGACACCGTACTGGGTATGAGCCTGGCGCATGGTGGTCACCTAACCCACGGCGCTGCACCGAACTTTTCCGGTAAGCATTATCATGCCGTGCAGTATGGCCTGAATATCGAGACGGGTGAAATCGACTACGCCGAAGTCGAACGTCTTGCACGTGAGCATCAGCCAAAGATGATCATTGCGGGTTTTTCCGCCTACTCGCGCGTGGTCGACTGGCGCCGTTTCCGCACCATTGCCGACGAAGTGGGTGCCTATCTGATGGTGGATATGGCACATGTTGCCGGTTTGGTCGCTGCAGGGCTCTATCCTAGCCCGCTGCCGCATGCCCATGTGGTCACGACCACGACCCACAAGACATTGCGTGGCCCCCGTGGAGGACTGATCCTGTCCGCGCACGGCGATGAAGCGATGTACAAGAAGCTTAATGGTGCAGTGTTCCCGGGGCAGCAGGGCGGTCCGCTCATGCATGTGATCGCGGCCAAGGCCGTGGCCTTCAAGGAGGCAATGAGCCAAGAGTTCGTCAGCTACCAGCGCCAGGTCATCGCCAACGCTCGCGCAATGGCGAAAGTCTTCATTGATCGTGGCTACGATGTTGTTTCCGGCGGCACCGACGATCACCTATTCCTCGTCTCGCTGATCAAACAAGGGGTGACCGGCAAGGACGCAGATGCGGCCTTGGGCCGGGCGCACATCACTGTTAACAAGAATGCCGTACCCAACGATCCGCAAAGCCCCTTCGTGACGTCTGGCTTGCGCATCGGTACGCCGGCCGTCACTTCCCGCGGGTTTGACGAGAACGATTGCGAACAATTGTCGACTTGGATCTGCGACATTCTTGATGTGCTCGCCAACCAGAGCAACACCGACGAGGTGGAAGCCGACGTTCTCCATAAAGTAGCCGCGCTCTGTGCTCGCTATCCGGTTTATGGCGAAGCCAGGGCCGACGAGACGGCAGTCAGTGAGACACCGGTAGCTTGAGCCTGAATGTCAACGGGCTCTGACGGAGCCGATCGAGGAGAAAGTCCATGCAACATTATTCCGGCTTTGGATTGGTCAAGCATGCGCTCAGCCATCATGAGAACTGGCAACGCCAGTGGCGCAACCCCACGCCGAAGAAAGAGTACGATGTCATTATCGTCGGCGGTGGCGGTCATGGCCTGGCCACCGCTTACTATCTGGCTAAAGTACATGGGATCACCAACGTGGCGGTGATCGAGAAGGGCTGGTTAGGCGGTGGCAACACCGCGCGAAATACCACGATTGTGCGTTCCAACTACCTGTGGGACGAGTCGGCGGCCCTTTATGAGCACTCCATGAAACTCTGGGAGGGGTTGTCGCAGGATCTCAATTACAACGTGATGTTCTCGCAACGCGGTGTATTGAATCTCGGCCATACCCTTCAGGACATGCGCGATATCCAGCGGCGTGTCAATGCCAACCGCTTGAATGGTATTGACGGTGAGGTACTGGACACCAAGGGTGTTCAAGACATAGTGCCCATCATGGACTGCTCTAAAAACGCTCGTTATCCGGTCATGGGTGCTTCGTGGCAGCCACGTGCTGGTGTGGCCCGGCATGATGCCGTGGCCTGGGGGTATGCGCGGGGTGCGGACGCGCGTGGCGTCGATATCCTCCAGCAGACTGAAGTCACTGGCTTCAAGATCCACGACGGGCGTGTCGTGGGAGTGCATACCAACCGGGGCGACATCGGGGCCAAGACGGTCGGTTGTGTTGCGTCGGGTAATTCCGGTGTATTGGCCAAGATGGCTGGCTTCAAGTTGCCGATCGAGTCCCATCCATTACAGGCACTGGTTTCAGAACCACTCAAACCAGTTCTCGATACCGTGGTGATGTCCAACCATGTGCATGGCTATATCAGCCAGTCGGACAAGGGCGATCTGGTCATCGGCGCCGGTATCGACGGTTATGTGGGCTATGGCCAGCGTGGCAGCTACGCCACTGTGGAACACACCTTGCAGGCGATTGTAGAAATGTTCCCTATCTTCTCGCGCGTGCGCATGAACCGTCAGTGGGGCGGCATCGTCGATACCTGCCCCGACGCCTGCCCGATTCTCTCGGCCACGCCGGTCAAAGGGCTATTTTTCAATTGCGGTTGGGGCACCGGGGGCTTCAAGGCTACGCCGGGCTCGGGGCACATCTTTGCAGCGACATTGGCAAAGGGCAAAGCTCATCCCTTGGCCGCTCCGTTCTCTATCGACCGTTTTCATACCGGTGCGCTTGTCGATGAACATGGCGCTGCGGGTGTCGCGCACTAAGGAGGCACTGTCATGTTCCATATCTATTGTCCGTACTGTGAAGAGCATCGCGAAGAGGAAGAGTTTCACCCCAAGGGACAGGCGCATATTCAGCGTCCGGTTGACCCTGAGGCGTGCTCCGACGAAGCCTGGGGAGATTACCTGTTCTTCCGCGATAACCCTCGAGGCATTCATCATGAATTATGGGTGCACGCGGTAGGCTGCCGTAAATTCTTCAACATAACCCGTCATACCGTGAGCTACGAGATCCTCGAGACTTACAAGATGGGGGAAAAGCCTTCAATAACGGCGGCGGACCTTTCTGAAAAAGACAAGCAGGCAGGTGTTCAGGCGGCCTCGGGCGGCTGGCAAACCGTAGGGGCCCGGCCTGAAAGCGAAGCATTGAACAAGGAGGCGCGGGCATGACTCAGGTCAATCGACTAAAGCAGGGCGGACGTATCGATCGGTCCCGTCCCTTGAAATTCGTCTTCAATGGTCAGCAATATGCGGGGTATGGGGGTGATACGCTGGCATCGGCGCTGTTGGCCAATGGCGTCGATATCGTCAATCGCAGTTTCAAGTATTCGCGTCCGCGCGGGATTGTTGCCGCCGGCGCCGAGGAACCCAATGCGGTGGTACAGCTGGGTGCCACGGAAGCGGCTCAAGTGCCCAATGTACGCGCCACGCAGCAGGCGCTCTATCAAGGGTTGACCGCACGCAGCACCAATGGCTGGCCCAATGTCCAGCGTGACCTGATGGGCATGGTCGGTAAGCTGAGTGGAACCTTCATGCCGCCCGGCTTTTATTACAAGACTTTCATGGCGCCGGCGTCGCTATGGATGACCTACGAAAAATATATCCGCAAGAGTGCAGGGTTGGGACGCAGCCCGGCCGAGCCCGATCCGGACAGCTACGAGCATATTAATCAGCATTGCGATGTACTGATTATCGGTGCTGGCCCGGCGGGGTTGACCGCCGCTGTCACGGCGGCACGTAATGGGGCGCGGGTCATTTTCTGCGACGAGCAGGAAGAAATGGGCGGTTCGCTGTTGGACAGTCGCGAGTTGATTGATGATATGCCTGCGGCGCAATGGGTCGATCGAATTCTCGACGAACTCAGCAGCTTGAGCAACGTGACCCTACTGCCACGCACTACCGCCAATGGCTACCATGACCACAACTTCGTGACTCTGCACGAACGTCGCACCGAGCATCTGGGCGATAGTGCACCCACCGGTGGTCGTCGGCAGGCGCGAGCCCGACTGCATCGGGTTCGTGCCAGCCAGGTGGTGTTAGCGGCAGGAGCCCATGAGCGCCCATTGGTCTATGCCAATAACGATGTTCCCGGCAACCTGCTCGCCGGTGCGGTCTCCACCTATATTCGTCGCTATGGCGTGATGCCCGGACAAAAATTGGTGTTGTCCGTGACCAATGATCACGCCTATCGTACTGCACTGGACTGGCAAGAGGCGGGCTGCGAGGTAGTAGCGATTGCCGATGCGCGGGCCAACCCCAAGGGCGAGCTGGTCGAGAAGGCCCAGTCGCTGGGTATCCGTATCATTGCCCAGAGTGCCGTGATCGAAGCCAAAGGGTCTAACCGTGTCAGCGCCGCTTGCGTCGCCAAGATTGACGCCGATTCGTTTTCGGTGGTAGGCCGTGTCGAGGAACTAGCTTGCGATACTATCGCCAGCTCTGGTGGTTACAGTCCGGTCATTCATTTGTCCTCGCATACCGGCACGCGTCCTCTCTGGCGTGATGACATTCTGGGCTTCGTGCCAGGCGAAGTGAAAGGCCTTACCGCCACCGGCGGTGTGCGCGGTGTTTATCCGCTGCATGAGGTCATCCGAGACGCTGCGGATGCCGGGGTCCGCGCGACGCTGGCCGCAGGTGTTAAGACCCACGCTGAAGCCACTACGCTTCCCCAGGTCGCTGCTCGCCAGGATGGCGAGGCCTGTGCCCTTTATCAGGTACCGCACCGCAAGCCATCCATGCGCGCGCCCAAGCAGTTCGTCGATCTTCAAAATGATGTCACCGCAGCTGGCATTGAGTTGGCCACCCGCGAAGGCTTCGAGTCCATCGAACACATCAAACGCTACACGGCGATGGGGTTCGGGACCGATCAGGGTAAGCTCGGCAATATCAATGGTATGGCCATTGCTGCCCGCTGCCTGAAGCGCACCATTCCCGAGGTCGGTACTACCGTCTTCCGACCCAATTACACCCCGGTCACCTTTGGCGCCATCGCTGGTCGCCACTGCCGTGACTTGTTTGATCCTGAGCGTTACACCGCATTGCATCAATGGCATGTCGAGCAGGGCGCCGAATTCGAAGACGTGGGGCAGTGGAAACGCCCCTGGTACTTTCCGCGCACCGTCAATGGCAAGAAAGAAACCATGCATGAGGCCGTGTCCCGCGAGTGTCTTGCAGTCCGCGAGCATATCGGCATTCTCGACGCCTCGACCCTGGGCAAGATCGATATCCAGGGCCCCGACGCCCGTGAGTTCCTGGGCCGTGTCTACACCAACAAGTGGGCCAAGCTGGACGTTGGCCGGGTCCGTTATGGGTTGATGTGCAAGGACGACGGCATGCTCATGGATGACGGGACAACCAGCTGCCTGGGTGAAAATCACTTTCTGATGACCACCACCACGGGCGGGGCTGCCGGGGTGATGGAGTGGATGGAGCTCTGGCATCAGACCGAATGGCCCGAACTGGATGTCTACTTCACTTCGGTCACCGATCACTGGGCAACCATGACCGTGACCGGGCCGGATGCTCGCAAGCTGCTGGCAGAAATCACCGATATTGATCTAGACAAGGATCAGTTCAAGTTCATGGACTGGCGTGAAGGAACGGTCGCGGGGGTGCCTGCGCGTGTCTTTCGGATTTCGTTCACGGGTGAGCTGTCCTACGAGATCAACGTTCAAGCCAATTACGCCATGCATGTCTGGAAGACACTCTTCGAGCATGGGGAAAAGTATGAGCTGACCCCTTATGGCACCGAGACGATGCACGTCCTGCGCGCAGAAAAAGGGTTGATCATTGTCGGTCAGGACACTGACGGATCGGTCACTCCAGAAGACCTGGGAATGCAGTGGGCAATCGGCTATGACAAGCCATTTACCTGGATCGGTAAGCGAGCGCTGTCCCGTCCTGATACCCGGCGCGCCGATCGCAAGCAATTTGTCGGCCTGAAACCCAAGGACGCCAAGGTAGTACTCGAGGAAGGGGCCCAGATCGTGCTCGATCCCAATCAAAGTATTCCTATGGCCATGGTAGGGCATGTGACATCCAGCTATTACAGTCCCACGCTGGGGCATGGCTTTGCCTTGGCGGTAGTCAAGGGTGGGCATCAGCGAATGGGCGAGACTGTTTATTTGCCCATGGTGGATGGAACAGTTTACGAAGCCGAGATTGTCAGCCCTGTATTCGTCGATCCCAAAGGAGAGCGCCAGCATGTCTGACGTGAAAGAGTTTGATACCCGGCCTGCCGGAAACCCGAGTGCTGAATCGCCGCTAGCGTGGACTTTTCATCGCCAAGGAGTGCTGCCACGCGACGCCAATGCGGGAGTGAGGCTTCGTGAGAAGTCCTTTCTGGGGCATCTAATCCTACGCGGTGGTGCCATCATTCTGGATGAGGCCGTGCGCGAGGTGCTGGGCATGGCATTGCCTGCCCGGCCCAACACGTTAACGCTGGATGAGAGCGGTGAGCGTTCGATCCAGTGGCTGTCTCCCGATGAATGGCTCGTCATTGTCCCGGGTGGCGAAGAGTTTGCGCTAGAAAGCCGGTTGCGCAAGGCCATGGGGCAGGCGCATTACAGCATCATCAACGTGAGCGGTGGGCAAACCGTATTCACGCTACAGGGTGAGAAAGCGCGAGAAGTACTCATGAAGTCAACACTCTACGATGTGCACACGCAAGCGTTCCCGGTGGGCAAGGGTGTATCGACGGTCTTTGCCAAGAGCACTGTTGTGTTGCGCCGGCCCAACGAAGACAGCTGGGAGCTGGTGGTGCGCAGAAGTTTTGCCGATTACTGCTATCGCTGGCTATTGGATGCTGCGGCTGAGTATGGCGCCATCGTAGAGCGTTAAGTCGACAGGCCGGTCGAGTGCCGGCCTTTTCTCTAGCAAACCGATAACAAGTGGGGGGTGTTATGAGCCGAATGGCCGATACTTGGATTCTTGCCGCGCAATGCTCTAGCCGCCTTGGAACGGTCGACGTTGTGACGCGCTTTTTGAAAGAGCAGCAATGCTACATTACCGAACTCAACTCTTTCGATGATCGGCTGAGCGAGCGTTTTTTTATTCGTGCCGAGTTTCGACCCGAGTTAGACGACTTTTGTGGCGAGACTTTCCATGATGCCTTTGCCTCACGCGCGGCTGAGTTCGCCATGAAATTTGAACTGACGCCACCCGGAAAACGCACCGGGACCGTCATACTTGTTTCTAAAGCGGATCATTGTTTGAATGATCTGCTGTATCGCTATCGTATTGGCCAGTTGCCTCTCGACATTCGTGCCGTCGTTTCCAACCATCCGGATCTTGAGCCACTTGCCGCCTGGCATGGGCTTCCCTTTCATTACTTACCGGTCACACCTGAAACTAAGGCGCAACAAGAGGCACAAATACAAAAGGTCATCGAGAGCACCGGGGCAGAGCTTGTGATTTTGGCGCGCTACATGCAGGTGCTGTCTCCGGCCATGTGTGAGCGGTTGGCAGGACGTGCCATCAATATCCACCACTCACTATTGCCGGGGTTCAAGGGTGCCAAACCCTATCATCAAGCATATGAGAAAGGCGTTAAGCTAGTGGGAGCGTCAGCCCATTATATTAATAATGACCTTGACGAAGGGCCCATTATTGCTCAGGGCGTCGAGTCGGTTGATCATGCGCATTATCCAGAGGATTTAGTCGCGAAAGGGCGGGATATCGAATGCCTAACCTTGGCTCGAGGAGTTAGCTACCACCTTGAACGGCGTGTTTTTCTTCATGGGGGGCGAACGGTAGTACTTGGAAATTGACAAGTGCGATAGCTTTAGTAGTTATTTGGTATAATGTTTTTTTTTAATTATTTATAAATCTTCGATCCTGAGAATTTAGGATATTGGTTTATATTAAATAACTTTAATTTCTGGTTAAGAT
Source organism: Vreelandella zhuhanensis (assembly GCF_009793355.1). GTDB lineage: Bacteria > Pseudomonadota > Gammaproteobacteria > Pseudomonadales > Halomonadaceae > Vreelandella > Vreelandella zhuhanensis. Next base: position 62,693 of record NZ_WTKP01000009.1, on the reverse strand, counting down.
GTTACCGCTATCAGTTATAAAAACGATATATTTAGCGATAATAATTAGGGGTCTACAATGCCAATTAGCGTTTTTGAACTTTTTAAAGTGGGTGTGGGGCCTTCCAGCTCACACACCGTCGGCCCCATGCTAGCTGCTTTTAACTATGTAACCTCGTTACGTGAAAGGGGATTTATTGATAAAGTTTCTTGCCTGGAAATTCACCTTTATGGATCGCTATCGGCGACAGGAATTGGGCATGGAACCGACCAGGCGATTATTATGGGGTTGATGGGGGAGCGCCCCGATACCATTGATCCATGTGTTATTACGCCCCGTATCGAGAAGTTAAAAGAAGAAAATACATTGCAGTTAGGCCAGCAAGCTGACGTTCCTTTCCGCTGGCAGCAGGATCTGTATTTTCATGAAAAATGTTTGCCCTACCACCCCAATGCAATGAGTATTATCACTTACACGAACGTGGGGGAAATACTTTACGAGAATACCTTCTATTCGGTAGGAGGTGGGTTTGTTATCGATCAAGCCCAAGTAGATACTGGGCAGGTGGATTCAGACATTGCAGAGATACCTTTTAATTTCAACAATGCTGCGGAGCTGCTCTCTTATTGTCAAAAAGAGAGCATGAGTATTAGCGATATAATGCTGGAGAATGAAAAGGTCTGGCGGAGCGAGGAGGAGATAAGAAGCGGACTTTGGAAAATATGGCAAGTCATGTGTGAGTGTATTGATAATGGATTAAGCAATGAAGGAATACTGCCTGGCGGCCTAAACGTTAAGCGACGAGCAAGGCTACTCCATCAGCGACTTCAATCTGCTGAGCAGAACACCTGCCTGATTGCTTCGACGTTCTCCGCTATGGAGTGGGTCAATATTTTTGCTTTGGCCGTTAATGAGGAAAATGCGGCGGGAGGGCGTATGGTGACGGCCCCCACCAATGGTGCGGCAGGTATCATCCCCGCTGTTTTACATTACTATATGAAATTTCAAGTGGGTTCTAGCGAGAAGGACATAGTGAAGTTTCTCTTGGCTGCTGGCGCCATTGGCATTCTCTGTAAAAAGAATGCGTCTATCTCGGGGGCAGAAGTCGGTTGCCAAGGGGAAGTGGGTTCTGCTTGCGCCATGGCAGCGGCCGGCTTGGCAGAAGTAATGGGAGGAACTCCTGAGCAAATAGAGCATGCTGCGGAAATTGGGCTTGAACACAACTTGGGCCTGACATGTGATCCCGTCGGCGGCTTAGTCCAGGTTCCCTGCATTGAACGCAATGCTATCGCCACTGTAAAAGCGATCAATGCGGCTCAAATGGCTTTGAGAGGTGATGGGACTCATTTTATCTCTTTGGATAAAGTCATCCGCACGATGCGTGATACAGGAAAGGACATGCTCGATAAATACAAGGAAACATCACGAGGTGGATTGGCAGTTAATGCCATAGAGTGTTGAGTGATTGGTCTCAAAGTATTAAGAAATCGCTGATCAGTTGCCCGGTGACGAATTGTTCAGCGATCCGTAATCCATGATTTTAGACCTTTGTTGTTAAAACGGGACTATTTTCATTTTTTCTGCTAAGTAATCGATGAAAATTCTTAGGCGATTAGGAATGCTTTGCTTATAAGGATAAACAGCATATATATCTGCATTAGGAAGATGATAGTCGCTTAGAACTTTTTTCAAAGTCCCTTTTTTTATATGGTTATAAACGTCCCATTCCGCTCGTATAGCGATACCGTGACCTTTTAAAGTCCAGCTTAAAACGCTTTCTCCATCGTTTGAGCTTAAATTTCCTCCGACACGGACATGATAAATTTGGTCTTCTTTGGTGAAATGCCAGTTTCCGTAAGTTTCTTCGTTTTGTCTGAGTACTATACAATTGTGGTGAGTAAGTTCTTGAGGGCTTTTAGGCTCATTTTTGTTTTCTAAATAGTCTGGTGAAGCACATAAAAATCGTCTATGTGAGGCAATTTTTCTAGCGTGTAAACCAGAGTCGGGAAGTGATCCGAATCGAATGCCGATATCAAAGGAGTTGTTGATTAGATTTAAAGGATGATCAGAGAGGTGCAGATGGCATTCAATTTTAGGATTTTCCTCTATAAAGTCTGAAACAAATCTTGAGACATATTTTCTTCCAAAACCGAAAGGTGCATTAATCCTAATAGGCCCTTCTGCTTCGTTAGTTGTTTGACGTAATGCGGCACTCATCTCTTCTATTGTTGATGTAACCTTGCGGGCGTACTCTAAGTAAATTTTTCCATTAGGTGTTAAGCTCAAAGAACGGGTAGATCTTGATAAAAGTTGACACCCAGCACTTTTTTCAATTTTGGAAAGACGCTTACTTGCAGCTGCGGGAGTAATGTCAGAGTCTTTAGCCGCTTTAGAAATACTTCCAGATTGGCAAATGAAAATAAAAAACTTGAAATCATTGCTAGACATAACCTTAAACTCATAGTTAATTCAGTATTAACTGAAAGTATATTGAATCCATTTCACCTTATCATCTAACATCTGTAGCGCCAAGAAAAAAGTATTTTACATATAAAATTTAGATAATCAGGAACATTAAATATGCGAAGTCATCGTGTTGCAGTTATTCCAGGAGATGGGATCGGCCTTGAAGTGATTGAGGTTGGCAAGCAGGTGCTAGAAACTTTGGCAAAAAAGAGTGGAGATTTTCAGTTTGAATTCGAGGATTTTGACTGGAGTTCTCAGCGTTACCTTAGTAAGGGTGAGTACATTCCCAAAGGTGGGCTGGAAAAGTTGTCAAAATTTGATGCTATCTACTTTGGTGCCGTGGGTAGTCAAGATGTGCCAGATCACGTTTCTCTCTGGGAGCTTAGGCTTGCCATCTGCCAAGGTTTTGATCAATATGCGAATGTACGTCCAGCTCGGGTGCTACCGGGTGTTAAAAGCCGCCTAAAAGGTGCCGATGAGATCGATTGGATCATCGTTAGAGAAAATAGTGAAGGCGAATATTCAGGCAACGGTGGCCGAGTTCATCAAGGACATCCTGAGGAAGTCGGTACTGAGGTGTCTGTATTCACTCGAAAGGGGATTGAGCGTATTCATCGCTTTGCATTCAATCTCGCCCAAAGTCGCCCTCGCAAAAAGCTGACACTGGTAACCAAGTCCAACGCGCAGCGACACGGCATGGTGCTGTGGGATGAGGTGTTCTTCGAGGTCGCAAAAGACTTCCCAGATGTGAATATTGATCGAGAGCTTGTGGATGCCGCGACTACTCGTATGGTTCTTAAGCCGGAAACGATGGATGTCATTGTAGCAACCAACCTCCACGCAGACATCTTGTCTGACTTGGCGGCTGCTCTTTCAGGCAGTCTAGGTATTGCACCCACCGCAAACTTGAATCCAGAAAGGGTTTTCCCTTCCATGTTTGAGCCAATCCATGGTTCAGCATTTGATATCGCCGGGCAAGGCATTGCCAACCCAGTGGGTTCATTCTGGACAGCTGCCATGATGCTGGAACACTTAGGGGAAGCTACTGCGGCTGAAAGACTTATGGCGGCAATTGAGCGATTGACTGCCTCTGGCCTACAAACAAAGGATCTCGGTGGTACTGCGACTACTCGCGATGTGACTCAGTCTATTTGTTCTGACATCGAGCAACAGTAAGGGCATTGTCGTGGCTTCAAGAAACGTGTTCTTGAAGCGGCTTTGAACATCAGAGGTGTTATTTTGATGTTGAAAAAACTCCATTTATAAAAGTACTACTTATGGAGTTGGGCAGATAATTAATCAAGCCCTGAATAAGGAAGCTAAGTTTCTTATTATAATATTAGGAGGGAGCATCCTCTGTCAGCTTAACGAGTGATCCAGGAGCTAGCCATGGCAGCCGCCACGGGTTGGGACAGCGTGGAGCAGGTCGGGTGGCGAGCCCTTGGACAAGTTCGCGTATCATGAAGGGAACAGCGGCCAAGGGAGTACGGCATGAGTTCTCGCAGCGACACAGGCGTCATCCCGGGTACCTTCCCCGATCAGCAGGGGCGTCAAGGGCAGAAATTGGGTGACCGGGTCTACGGCGACATTATCGACCACATCATCAAGGGTGAGTACCGTGAGGGACAACGCTTGCCTTCGGAGGAGAAGCTTGCACAGATGCACGGGGTCTCGCGTCCCATCGTGCGCGAGGCCCTGGCCAGGTTGCGTGAGGATGGCCTGATCCGCTCGCATCGTGGTGCCGGCAGCTTCGTGAGCCTGCGTCCCGATCGGGCGATGCTCGACTTCGCGCCGCTGGAGAGCCTGGCCGACATCCAGCGCTGTTTGGAATTCCGCATCGCCGTGGAGACCAAGGCGGCACGACTGGCAGCACTCAACGCCACGGCTGAGGACCGGGCAGCCATCTCGACGGCCTTCGCCCTGCTCGAGCAGCGGATCCGCGAGAATGCGCTGGGGGTTGATGCCGACTATGGGTTCCACCTGGCCATTGCCCACGCCACCCACAACCGCTTCTTCGCCGATACCCTGGTCTCCCTCGAGGCTCCCATCATCTACGGGCAGCGCCTGGCACGAGGGTTGGGCCAGCGTCGCCCCGGCTTCCACCTCCCCGAGGTCCAGCAGGAGCATCGGCGCATCCACGACAGTATCCTGACCGGCGATGCCGAACGCGCCTCGCACTGTATGCAGTGCCACTTGAGCAATTCACGTCGGCGCGTCTTCGAGGGATAAAAATTGACAACTTTTACAACTTTGCTAGCTTGAGTAATGAGGCTATCCACGCTGGTCGAAGGTGGAGCGCCCTGGTAGCCCACAGGCAGACTACAGCGAGACCATACACTGGCCCAGCTACCACCAACGACGAATACAATACTACACAAAACAATACAACTACGTCGGAGCATGCCATGAAATTCTCCAAGTCCATCCTCGTCAGTGCCGTGTCGGCCATCGCCCTCGCGGGCATCGCCGGTCAAGTCCAGGCAGACTACCCGGAAGAGCCGATTTCCTACGTGATCCCATTTAACCCGGGTGGTGAGTCGGACATCACGGCGCGTTTCCAGGAGCCGGTCCTTGAAGAGATCCTCGGCGTTAGCGTCAATGTCTCTCACCGTCCCGGTGGCGGCGGTGCCGTCGCCTGGAGCGAGTTCCAGAGCAATGCCGAACCCGACGGTTACGAGCTGATCGGCGTCAATATCCCGCACATTATCGCTCAGCCGATTCTGCGCTCCGATGCCGGTTACGAGACCGACAACTGGGAAATCATTACCTTCTTCCATTCCACGCCCAATGCCCTGATCGTCCCGGCCAACAGTCCCTTCGATACTCTCGAGGATCTCGTCGACTATGCCCGAGAGAATCCCCAAGTCGTGACCCTGGGCGGCAGCGGTACCTACAGCGCCAACCACCTGGACATGCTGCGACTGGAGCGTGAGGCCGACATCGATCTGACCTATATCCCCTTCAGTGGCACCGGGCCCCTTCCGGCGGCGCTGGAAGGCAACCACGTTGCTGGTGTCTTCAACTACACCATGCTCGGCGTGCAGATGGAGGATCGGGTCAAGGTGCTGGCTGTGGCCTCCGAGGAACGAGTGCCGGCGCTACCTGATGCACCCACCTTCAAGGAACAGGGTTACGACATCGTGGGCGGGGCCTATCGGGGTGTCGCCGCGCCCGCAGGCACGCCGGACGAGATCATCACAGTGCTCGAAGATGCCTTTGCCGAGGCCAACCGTCGCATTGCCGAGAAACAGGAACCGCTGGGCTTCGTGATGGAATACATCACCGGTGACCAGGTCGATGAGGTCATCTCACAACTCAAGGATGCCTACGCTCCGATCCTCGAATCAGCCGAGTAATACTGCCGTCCCTTCTGCCAAGGCCCTGATCACGGGGTCTTGGCTTTTGCTGTGTTCATCGTTGCGGCTTCCGAGGGAGCCGTCGGGAGTGCTGATTCATGGATATGCTGCTCGAGGCACTGGCATCGCTGATGACCTTCGAGGGTCTCATTACGGTGCTGGTCGGGGTCTCGGCGGGGCTGCTGATCGGCTCCCTGCCGGGCCTCACGGCGACCATGGCCTTGGCCGTGTTGTTGCCGTTCACCTTTTCCATGGAGCCACTGCAGGGCCTGATGGCCCTGGGTGCCGTCTACATGGGGTCCATCTATGGCGGTGCCTTTACCGCCATCCTGATCAATACGCCGGGGACACCTTCTTCAATCGCCACGACCTTCGATGGCTATCCCATGGCCCGCCAGGGGCGTGCCTACGAAGCCTTGGCCGGGGCGACCATCGCCTCGGTGATCGGCGGCTTGGTGGGGGTGACCTTCCTGCTGTTGCTGGCGCCGCCGTTGGCCCGCTGGGCGGTGGCCTTCGGACCCTCGGAGATGTTCTGGGTCGCGATGCTTGGCCTGACGTTGGTGGCGAGCCTGTCCAGCGGCTCATTGCTCAAGGGCATGATCGGCGGCTGCATCGGCATGCTGTTGAGTACCGTCGGGGTGTCCCCGGTGGGCGGGGAGACCCGCTTCACCTTCGGCTTCCCGCCGTTGCAGGGGGGAATCGAACTGATCGTTGCGTTGATCGGACTGTTCGTGATCCCCGAACTGCTGAGCATGGCCGCTGAGGGGCGCAGCAATATTACTGAAAGTGCCGAACTCGGCAAGACCAAGGTCGGTATCCGCCAGGTTGCGCGCCATATCCTCGGCAAACCCGTCAACCTGATCCGCTCCTGTCTGATCGGCCAGGTCATCGCCATCATCCCCGGGGCTGGAGGCAATGTGACCAGCCTGGTGGCCTACAACGAGGCGAAGCGGTTCTCGAAGGACCCGCAGAGTTTCGGCAAGGGCAATATCGACGGCGTGGTGGCATCAGAGTCCAGCAACAACGTCATGGTCGCGGGCAGCATGATTCCTCTCTTGACCCTGGGCATTCCCGGTGCACCGCCGGATGCCATCATCCTCGGCGTGTTGCTGATGCATGGTCTGCGGCCGGGGTTGAGCCTCTTCACCGAGTCCGGCGTCCTGACCAATGGCTTTATCCTCTCCATGGGTCTGGCTGCCCTGATGCTGCTTCCCGTTGGTCTTCTCGGCGCTCGCCTCATCCACAAGATAGTGATCAAGACCCCTTACCACTTCATGGTGCCCGCCATTGCCATGGTGACCATCCTGGGCACCTTTGCCCTGCGCAACAGCCTGCTGGACGTCGGCATCATGATGATCATGGGCATCGCGGGATTTTTCCTACGGTTGATCGGCATCCATGCGGCACCCATCGTACTGGGGTTGATACTCGGGGGCATCGCCGAACAGGGTTATGTGCAGACGATGCTTGCGGCGGTGGTCGATCCGATCCCTTGGTTGCGCCTGGTCGAAAATCCCTTGTCGAAGGTGCTGGCCGCACTGGTGCTGCTGGGGGCCGCGACAGCGCTGCTGCCGGGCTGGCTGGAACGGAGCGGTCGACTCGACAAGGGCGAATCGAGCCGAGGGGAAGATAAATGATCATTCGCCTGAATACCGATATGGCGGCAGGGGCCATCGGTCTGGCCTTCGCTGCCGTGCTGTGGCTGGGACGGGGTGACATCGGTCGTCTCAGCATCCTCTTTCCCCGCGCTATTCTGGTGATTCTGTTCGTCTTGTCCCTCTTGCTGTTCGTCAAGGGGTTCTTCAGGCCGGGGGGGCGCTCCATCGTGATATCGGGTAGCCCTTGGCGGCTGTTGGTCCTGATCCTCCTGCTGCTGGTCTGGTGGTTCGCCATCGGCAAGCTGGGATTCATGGTATCGAGCTTTTTGATCATGTTCTTCATCACCTGGTTCCTGGCCAGGGTCGAAGGCCCGGTCTCCTGGAAGCGCCTCCTGCTCTGGATCCCTATCATCGCCGTCATGGTGGGAGGCTTCTATGCCATCTTCACCCAGGTTCTCAATGTCCGCCTGCCCTCAGGCCTGCTGTTCTAGGAAATAATGATGAAAATCACCGACATTCGCGAAGCGCGCGTCTCCATTGCCTCCGACATCGCCAACGCCTACATTTCCTTCTCGAAGATGGATGTCTCGGTGCTGGCCATCTATACCGATGCCAAGATTGATGGCCGCCAAGTGGTGGGCTATGGCTTCAATTCCAATGGCCGCTATGCCCAGAGCGGCCTGCTGCGCGAGCGATTCCTGCCGCGGCTCAGGGAGGCCGACGCCGCCGCCTTGCTCGACGAGAGTGGGGTTAACCTCGACCCCTTCAAGGTCTGGTCGGTATTGATAGCCAACGAGAAGCCCGGCGGCCACGGCGAGCGTTCGGTAGCGGTGGGTATCATCGACATGGCGATCTGGGACATTGTCGCGAAAGTGGAGAACAAGTCCCTGGCGAAATTGCTCGCCGAGCGTTTCGACGACGGCAAGCCGGATGCTCGGGTCCCGGTCTATGCAGCGGGCGGCTACTACTATCCGGGCAAGCAGATCAGCGCCTTGCAGGAAGAGATGCGTGACTACCTCGGTCAAGGCTACATCTGCACCAAGATGAAGATCGGCGGGGTGCCCCTGGCCGAGGATCTGGCGCGGGTTGAGGCGGCCATCGAGGTGGTGGGCGAGGCCGGCCGGCTGGCCGTGGATGCCAACGGCCGCTTCGACCTCAGGACCGCCCTGGCCTTCGCCGATGGGCTGGCACCCTATGGGGTGCGCTGGTACGAGGAGGCCGGCGATCCGCTCGACTACGCCATGCAGCAGCAGCTCGGCGAGCACTACGCCGCACCCACGGCCACCGGTGAGAACCTCTTCTCCCACCAGGACGTGCGCAACCTGTTGCGCTACGGGGGGATGCGCCCCGACCGCGACATCCTGCAGATGGATCCCGTACTCAGCTACGGCCTGGTGGAGTATCTGCGCATGCTCGAGGTGCTGCGTGCCCATGGCTGGTCGTCACGCCAGTGCATTCCCCATGGTGGCCACCAGTTCGCACTGAATATCGCCGCCGGCCTGAAGCTCGGCGGCAACGAGTCCTATCCCAGGGTGTTCGCTCCTTTCGGGGGCTTCGCCGACTCCACTCCGGTAGAGGAAGGGACGATCGCACTGCCCGACATGCCGGGGATCGGCTTCGAGGACAAGCGTGAACTGATGCAGGTGTTCAAGGAGCACCTATCGCTCTGACGGCTCGCGTCATCCCCGTGCTGGTGCGGGCGGCGGTCGATCAGCACTAGAACGGAGGTTTCACAGCGAAACCGGGGCCACGATGACGACGCTGATATCGAAGCACCTCAAATGGCTTTGAGAGGTGATGGGACTCATTTTATCTCTTTGGATAAAATCATCCGAACAATGCGTGATACAGGAAAAGATATGCTCGATAAATACAAGGAAGCATCAAGAGGCGGATTGGCAATTAATACTATAAAGTGCTAAGTGATTGGTTTAAAAGTATTAAGGGTCCGCTGACCAGTTGTCCGGAGACAAATTGATCAGCAATTCCATAATCCATGGTTTTAGACCTTATCGGCCTGGATCTTCTGCACTATCTGTCGTTCGCTGAGCCGTTGTATGGCACGTCGTGCCAAGGGTGCCAGCTCGGCCTCCTCCCGCTCCGAATAGGCGATCAAACTCTGCTTCATCGGCCGCGCCCAGAAGGTCTCCAAGTGGCGGCAGATGTCCGCCACGGCCTGGGCGTCGTCCCGGCCGCCTTTCAGGTTGGCGGCGATCTGGTTGACCATGCGCACCAGTTGCGCGTCGTGGTGCAGTGACATATTCGATTCCTCAGAAATGGGCCCGGGCCGCCTTGGGGGCGGCAGGGCGATGATAGATTAGATGGCGGCCCGGGCGGGCGAAGCCCACCAGCAACAGGTCGGCCGCCTGGGCCTGTTCCACAGCCAACGCCGTGGCCGCCGAGACGGCCACTAGGGCACCGATGCCAGCGCTGGCGCTCTTATGCACCATCTCGTAGCTGGCACGGCTGGAGACCAGGACGAAGCCGTCCGGCGGAGGACCGCCGCGGCAGGCCAGAGCGCCGATCAGCTTGTCCAGGGCGTTATGGCGTCCCACATCCTCGCGCACCAGTTGAATGCGTCCTTGGCCATCGCACCAGGCGGCGCCGTGGCAGGCGCCTGTGAGAGCCTGGAGAGCCTGGTGCTCGGCCAGGTTCGCCAGGGCTCGCTGGATGGCGTCATCTCCCAAGACCGGCGCCATGACCCGGGGGATCGGGCGAATCGCCTGTTCCAAGGCTTCGGTGCCGCACAGCCCGCAGCCGGTACGTCCGGTCAGGTTGCGGCGTCGGGCCTTGAGCGCCGCCAGCCGCTGGCCGGCGATGCGTAGATGTATCGTCAGGCCTTGGGGCTCTTCCAGCACCTCCAGGTCGTAGCACTCGTGGTGATGCGCCAGGATGCCCTCGGAGAGGCTGAAGCCCAGGGCGAAGTCCGCCAGATCCTGGGGCGTGGCCATCATCACCGCATGAGAGATGCCGTTGTAGACCATGGCTACCGGCACCTCTCTGGCCAGGACGTCATCGTCGCCATCGCCATGCCAGCCGGAGCTGCCACGGCGTATTTCCACCGGGTGGTGTTCCATCGCCGGCCCATAGGTGCCGGGGTGCCGTTTCATGGAGTGGCCGCCTTGCCCGACGTCTCCCGAGCGCCGGTCAGGTGGCCGCGCTGGGTTTGGTCGAATGCATCGAAGCGTTGTTGCCAGGCGGAGGGCTGGCTGACCTTTTCCACCTGCACTGCGGTGACCTTGTATTCGGGGCAGTTGGTAGCCCAGTCGGAGTTATCGGTGGTGATCACGTTGGCACCGCTGCCCGGGTGGTGGAAGGTGGTGTAGACCACCCCTGGCTGCATGCGCTCGCTAAGCCGGGCGCGCAGCACCGTTTGCCCAGCGCGGCTGGTGATACCTAGCCAATCACCATCGCGGACGCCGCGCAGCTCGGCGTCGGAGGGGTGCAGCTCCAACACATCCTCGTCGTGCCAGCGCTGGTTGTCGGTACGCCGCGTCTGGGCACCGACATTGTACTGGCTGAGAATACGTCCGGTGGTCAGCAACAGCGGGAAGCGGCGGTTGGCACGCTCTTCGGTAGCCACATATTCGGTAATCGCAAAGCGGCCCAGCCCAATGGGGAAGTCGACCTCGTGCAAGGTCGGCATGCCCAGCGGGTATTCGGCGTTGCAGGGCCACTGCAGGCTGCCCTGTTCCTCGAGCTTGGCGTAGCTGACCCCGGCGAAGCTCGGCGTCAGCCCGGCGATCTCGTCCATGATTTCGGACGGATGGGCGTAGTTCATCGGGTAGCCCAGCGCATTGGCCAAGTCCTGGGTCACTTCCCAGTCTTGCTTGCCGGCAACCGGTGGCATTACCTTGCGCACCCGGTTGATGCGCCGCTCGGCGTTGGTGAAGGTGCCGTCCTTCTCCAGGAAAGACGAACCCGGCAGCAGCACGTGGGCATACTTGGCGGTCTCGTTGAGGAAGATGTCCTGGACGATCAGGCAGTCCAGCGAACGCAGCGCGGCCTCGACGTGCTGGGTGTTGGGATCGGATTGGGCGATGTCCTCGCCCTGCACGTAAAGCGCCTTGAAACTGCCCTCGAGGGCAGCGTCGAACATGTTGGGTATGCGCAGCCCCGGCTCGTCGTCAAGCGTCACCCCCCAGGCAGCCTCGAAGCGGCCTCGAGCTACCGGGTCGGCAACGTGCTGGTAGCCGGGCAGCTCGTGGGGGAAGGAACCCATGTCGCAGGCGCCCTGGACATTGTTCTGACCGCGTAGCGGATTCACTCCCACGCCCTCGCGGCCGATATTGCCGGTGGCCATGGCCAGGTTGGCGATCCCCATTACCATGGTGGAACCCTGGCTGTGCTCGGTGACGCCCAACCCGTAGTAGATGGCACCGTTGCCGGCCGTGGCGTAAGTGCGTGCGGCGCAGCGCACGGCCTCGGCGGATACGCCGGTAATCGCCTCGCTGGCCTCGGGAGAATGGCGCGGGTCGGCGATAAACTCACGCCAGCTCTGATAGGCATCGGTGTCGCAGCGCTTGGCGACAAACGCCTTGTCTTCCAGACCTTCCGTCACTACGACGTGCCCCAGGGCATTGATCAGTGCCACGTTGGTGCCAGGACGCAGCGGCAGGTGCTGGGCATCGCGCAGGTGCGGGGTCTTGAGCAGGTCGATGTGCCGCGGGTCGGCGACGATCAGCTTCGCGCCTTGACGCAGCCGTTTGCGCATCAGCGAACCGAACACCGGGTGGGCGTCGGTGGGGTTAGCGCCAATTACGATAATCGCGTCAGCTTTCATGACTGAATCGAAGGTCTGGGTGCCCGCCGACTCGCCGAGGGTGGTCTTCAGGCCATAGCCGGTGGGCGAGTGACAGACCCGTGCACAGGTATCGGTGTTGTTATTGCCGAAGGCCGCGCGAATCAGTTTCTGCACCAGGTAGGTCTCTTCGTTGGTGCAGCGCGAAGAGGTGATGCCACCGATGCTTTCGCGGCCGTGCTCTGCCTGAATCGCCTTAAGACGGCTTGCAGCAAAGCCAATGGCTTCTTCCCAGCTTGCCTCGCGCCAAGGCTGGTCGATGGTCTCGCGGATCATCGGCGTCGTCAGACGATCCGGGTGGGTGGCATAGCCAAAGGCAAAGCGCCCCTTGACGCAGGAGTGGCCGTGGTTGGCGTCGCCGCCCTTGTAAGGCACCATGCGCACCAGCTGGTCGCCCTTCATCTGGGCTTCGAACGAGCAGCCCACGCCGCAGTAAGCGCAGGTGGTAACAACACTGTGCTCGGGCACGCCGTGATCAATGACGCTCTTCTCCATCAGCGTGGCCGTGGGGCAGGCCTGGACGCAGGCGCCGCAGGAGACGCAGTCCGAGTCCATGAACGCATCCGCCTGTCCCGCCGAGACTTTGGATTCGAACCCCCGACCGTCGATGGTCAGGGCAAAGGTGCCTTGGACTTCCTCGCAGGCGCGCACGCAGCGCGAGCAGACGATGCACTTGCTGGGGTCAAAGCTGAAGTAGGGGTTGGATTCGTCTATGGTGGCCTGCAGGTGGTTCTCGCCCTCGAACCCGTAGCGCACTTCGCGTAGCCCCACGCTACCGGCCATGTCCTGCAGTTCGCAGTCGCCGTTGGCGGGGCAGGTTAGGCAATCCAGGGGGTGATCGGAGATGTACAGCTCCATGACGTTGCGGCGCAGCTTGGCCAGCCGCTCGTTCTGAGTGGTGACCTGCATGCCCTCGGCTACCGACGTGGTGCAGGCGGCTGGGTAGCCGCGTTTGCCTGCCACCTGGACGGCGCACAGCCGGCAGGAACCGAAGGGCTCCAGGCTGTCGGTGGCGCACAGCTTGGGAATATTGATGTCGACCAGGGCCGCGGCACGCAGCACCGAGGTGCCCTCAGGCACCGTGATCGCCACGCCATCGATTTCAAGGCTAACCGAGACTGCGCCTACGGCCTGGGTCGGGAAGGGCGTGCCGAGATCTTTGGCGTACTCGGTGTTTCTGGAATGCTGCTTGGGATCGTAATGTTCAATCATGATCTGTCTCCATCTGCCGTCCGCTGGAAGTCATCGGGGAAGTGTTTGAGCGCGCTTTGCACCGGGAAGGGGGTCATGCCACCCATGGCGCACAGCGAGCCATCCACCATCGTTTCGCAGAGGTCATGGAGCAGGGCGAGATTGGCCTCGCGATGTTGGTCGGCGCGGATGCGGTCGATCACCTCCACGCCGCGGGTCGAGCCAATACGGCAGGGCGTGCACTTGCCGCAGGATTCCACCTTGCAGAACTCCATCGAGAAACGGGCCTGTTCGGCCATGTCCACGCTCTCGTCGAACATCACCACGCCACCGTGGCCGACGCCCGCACCGACGTCGGCGAAGGTTTCGTAGTCCAGCGGCATATCCCACTGGCTCTCGGGCAGGTAGGCACACAGCGGGCCGCCCACCTGCACAGCGCGCAGGGGCCGGCCGCTGGCGGTGCCGCCGCCGAACTCTTCCATCAGGGTGCGCAGGGTGGTGCCGAAGGCCAACTCCACCAGGCCACCGCGCTGAACGTTACCCGCCAGTTGCAGCGCCAGGGTGCCCCGGGAGCGGCCCATGCCATGGGAGGCGTAGGCTTCGGCGCCCTCGGAGAGGATAAACGGCACGGCGGCCAGCGACAGGACGTTGTTGACCACCGTGGGGAGGCCAAACAGCCCTTCAATGGCGGGCAGGGGAGGCTTGAAGCGCACCATGCCGCGCTTGCCTTCCAGGCTTTCGAGTAGCGAAGTTTCCTCGCCACAGATATAGGCCCCGGCGCCGAGGCGTACCTCCAGGTGGAAGACACGGCCGCTGCCGCAAAGATTGTCACCCAGATAGCCGGCCTGTTCGGCGCGGGCAATCGCTTCGTCGAGAATCTGTTTGGCCAGCGGGTATTCGGAGCGCAGGTAGATATAGCCCTGGGTCGCCTCGACAGCAAGCCCGGCGATGGCCATACCTTCGATCAGCATATAGGGGTCGCACTCCATCGCCAGGCGGTCGGCGAAGGTGCCTGAATCGCCCTCGTCGGCGTTGCAGACGATGTACTTCTGATCAGCCGGGGTGTCGAGCACCGTCTGCCACTTAATGCCGGTGGGGAAGGCCGCGCCGCCACGCCCGCGTAGGCCCGAGGCTTTGACTTCCTCGACGATGTCCTGTGGCTCGCGTCGCAGCGCTGCTTCAAGGCCGCAGAAGCCCCTGTGGGCGCGGTAGTCGTCAATCGATAGCGGGTCGGTAATGCCGATACGCGCGAAGGTCAGGCGCTGCTGGCGGGCGAAATAGTCGATCTCCTCCGTGAGGCCCCGCGCCAGCGGGTGGCTGACGTTGCCTTCGAGCAGGCCGCTGTCGAGCAGGGCCGGGACGTCGCCGGGAGTGACGGGGCCGTAGGCAACGCGACCGTTGACGGTCTCGACCTCGACCAGGGGCTCGAGCCAGGCGGCGCCACGGGAACCATTGCGCACCACGGTCATCTCGAGGCCGCGGGTAGCGGCCTCGCGTTCGAGACGAGCGGCGACGGCATCGGCGCCCAGGGAGAGGGCGGTAGTATCGCGGGGTACGAAGACGCGAAAGCTCATCCGATCACCTCCAGGGGTTGGGTGCATAGCTCGTCGACCAAGGCGTCGAAGGCGGTGGGCGTAACCCGCCCCCATACCTCGTTGCCGACGCGAATCGAGGGGCCGCAGGCGCAGTTGCCCAGGCAGTAGACGGCCTCCAGGGTGATCTCCCGATCCGTGGTGGTCTGGTGATAGTCGATGCCGAGGCGCGCCTTGGCATGGGCCTCCAAAGCGCGGCCGCCCACCGACTGGCAGGCTTCGGCACGGCAGACCTGGAGCACATGGCGCCCCGGCGGTGAGGTACGAAAGTGGTGATAAAAACTGATCACCCCGTGCACCTCGGTACGGGTCTGGCCCAGCGATTCGGCGATGATCGGCACCGCCCCCTCGGGGACGAAGCCGAAGCGATCCTGGATGGCATGCAGGATGGGAAGCAGAGCCCCCGGCTTATGCTTTAGGGCGTCGATCTCGGTCTGGATCGACTGCGGCGTCCACTCTCGAGACTCTCTCATCGCACTTCCCCGATTCTTGTTGTCGCTGCTTATATATGCACGCGATTACATATTTAAAAAAATGCGTGCGCTACGCTAAAGATCAAAGCTAGCATAGGCTCTGAAATCACAAAATATGAAACTTTGTTCCTATGAAGCGAATCATGATCACACCCGCCTGGAGTTTCAGCGATGAGGCAGGCAACCAGATCGCCCCGGCGCTGTTCCTGCTGCTCGAGGCGGTGCATCGCCATGGCAAGCTGACCCGGGCGGCCGAGGACGTGGGCATCTCCTATCGACACGCCTGGAACCTGCTCAAGAGGTGGGGGGAGTTCTTCGGCATCGCCCTCGTCGAGCTCGAACGTGGGCGAGGAGCGCGACTCTCACCACTGGGCGAGAAACTGCTGTGGGCCGAGCAGCGGGTGAACGCCCGGCTGGGCCCTCAGCTGGAGAGCCTAGGCTCAGAGCTCAATCTGGCCATCGAGCAGCAGCTGAAGGGCATGCAGCCGGTGCTGCGCCTGCATGCCAGTCACGGCTTCGCCGTGGAGTTACTGCCGAAGCATCTTCGGGGGCTGCGCCTTGACCTACAGTACTGCAGCCCCCGAGAAGCCTTGGCGGCACTCAATCGCGGCGCCTGCGATCTGGCCGGCTTCCACCTGCCTCGGGGAGAGGTGGGCAAAGCGGTGAGCCGCAACTATCGCGACCTGCTTAAGCGGCGCAGCCACCGGGCGATCGGGTTCATCTCCCGTCGCCAAGGGTTGATGGTAGCGCTGGGTAACCCTAGGGGAATCAGCGGGGTGAAGGCACTGGCAGACAGGACGGTGCGCTTTATAAATCGCCAGGAGGCTTCCGGCACACGGGCGCTTTTCGATAGCCTGCTGGCGGAGGCGGATATTTCGGCGTCGCATATCCACGGCTATGAAACGGAGGAGTACACCCACTCGGCGGTAGCCGCCTATGTAGCCGCCGGCATGGCCGATGCGGGCTTCGGGGTGGAAGCGGCGGCACAACGCTTCGGCCTCGACTTCGTCCCCTTGGCAATGGAGGACTACCTGTTTATTTGTCACCAGCGTAGCCTGGCTGAGCCGAATTTGATCGCCATCCTGG
Organism: Vreelandella zhuhanensis; assembly: GCF_009793355.1. Taxonomy (GTDB): domain Bacteria; phylum Pseudomonadota; class Gammaproteobacteria; order Pseudomonadales; family Halomonadaceae; genus Vreelandella; species Vreelandella zhuhanensis. Next base: position 46,151 of record NZ_WTKP01000009.1, on the reverse strand, counting down.
CGTTGCTGCGTGACACGTTATTTCAAAAGGCGGTTGAGGGCCTTCCAGGGTATAGTCCTCACCGATGTGGAGTAATAATGCATGTTGATGCTCTATAAGCTTTGTAGTGCTAAACGGCACCGTCGACGGCAGCATACGCCACCATTTCTACCCGCATCTCTTCTCGCGCAAACCCGGTAACGATAATGGCGGCGCGATTGGGATAAGGCGCTGCTACATATTCTGCATACACCCGATTGACCGTGGCCAAATCCTCGCGTTGAGTCACGTAGATCAACACCTGGGTCAGCTGCTGCATGCTGGCACCCGCGCTTTCCAAGGTATGCTGCAAGTTATCCAGTGTCTGGCGGGTTTGTGCTTCGATACCGCCGTCTACCACGGCGCCATCGGCGCCGATAGGGATCTGTGCGGTGAACAGGATGCCATTACCGATCACAGCCCACTCTAGTGGCGCCCTAGCGGCGTACAGCTCGGTCTTTACCGGTTGAATCATTACGATGCCCTCATTAATCCATCAGTCGTTGTCGTTGACGCCCGCACCAGCGGCGCTTCGGGAGGCGTCAGAAGATTCCACCAGCATGCGATGAGCCAAGGTTTTCAGGCGTGCCCAGATGGCATCGTCTACCTCGATGCCATCTTTCAACATGCGCTCGCGGCAGGCCATCAGCGCGGATTCCGAGTGGTGGGCCAGCAGGTCGAGATCATGATCCGCCCCTAGAGACGGCAGCAACTCCACATGGTTGGCCATCACCAAGGTGATACCGTCGTTGGGTTCGTTCTCTTCGGGCACATCGCGCACCGAATAGATGCGCACTTCCGGCGTGGTATGGCCCGCCCGAAATCCCACCACCTGTTCGGTTAACGGCTCCTGGGCGTTGCGCCAGAAGGCGGTAATGTTGATGCCGCGCCCGGCCAAGCGCGACAGATAGCCCATGATCAGCTGACGGTTGTGACAGCGTCGAATCTTGACCACGGAAAGTCCACGTGCCCGCGCTTTCGCAAACCCTAGCTCGGTTGCCAGGCTGATACTGCGCAGCACGCTCTGGCCATGGCCATCCAGCACCGCCAAATCGCCATCCTGATAAATTACCTTGGGCAGCGCCTCAGGGTCTTCCTCTAGCAGGTAATCCAGCCCGCGGTTGAGCTGGTCCACCGCGTTAAAACCGTGGCACTGCATCCAGGCCACCATATCAGCGGCATCGGCAGCGTCACCCTCTTCAAACCCAATCCCGGTAAAGGCTTTTCGGCATAGCCCTTGCAGCTCATTAAAAGAGACTTTCATGGCGACATTTCTCCACGAGCAGCTTCATGTTGCGGCGACCGTTCGGCAGGCTGCACGCTACCCTGTGTGTACTGTGGCTGCAGCGGGAAGCTCCAGTCATCGAAGTGGCTGAGGTCTTTCGGCTCGGCGTTGAGCTCTTCCACCAACGGTGCCCCCTGGAACAGGGTGATACGCACCCAACGGTCCGACTTCGGATCGAAGCGACTGGCACCGAAAAACGCCAGCTTGGCGCGCAGCAGGTGCATCGGCTTCATGTCGCGTTGCCATAAATTGGCGTGGATATCCCCGTACGGAGCTTTTACCAACGTCTGTACGCGGCGAATAATCTCTTTATGACGAGGCTTGGCGAGCAAAAAATCGACCACTTTGGCTCGCGGTGACGCCTCCAGAAACGCGCAGATAGCGGCATGGCTATGGGCTATACGCGGCCCTATGGCAATAGGCATCTCTTTTTCAGCACCCGGCTCTTCGTGTCGCACCCCTAGGCGTGGTTCTTCTTTTTCTGCCGAGCGGTACCAGAACCAGTAAGCCCCATCAAGGCTTTCATAATCGTGGGCCAGCGCCCAGCCGTAGTGGGTCTCGATCAGCTGGCGCAGGCGCATCAGCGGCATATCCGGCTCAAGATCGAGATTTTCATTCACCCCCATCTGCTCTTCCAAGGGATCAACTTGCTCGGGATAGAGCTCGAGCAGCAGCGTGTTAATGAGCTCCTGAGCTTCCAGCGATAGGGTGCGCTCGCTCCACGCCACCAGCTGTGCCCAGAGATTATCATCCAGTGGCACGCTCTCCAGCCAGTTCAGCACATCTGGCAGAGCGGCGACTGTTGCCGCGTTGCGCTCGCTTTGTTCGACGTCTTCCGTCACGGTTTCGGCTAAATGCTGCTGGGCACGCCGCGTCAGTGCCATCAGCCGCGCACGCTCTGCTTCGCTGGGCACCTGGTGCTGGGCCAGCGCCAATGCCGTTTCACGCTGGGTCACCCACTGGGCAATTAGCTGCGGGTGATTGATCAGAAATGGCGCCATGCCCAGCCCCGTCGAATTGCCGATACCCAAGTAGCGGCGCAGTTCGGTGGCAAGCTCGCAGGCGGTTTCAGGTGATTGGCAGCGGGCCAAATGCTCCACCTGTTCAATGGAGAAGTGGCGCAGCAGATAAACACCGGCCATTTGCGCCGAGAAGGGGCGGCGGAAATCCGGGTTGTCATACAGGCGGGCGAAGTCGGCAATACCAAACTTTCCGTTACCGTAGACGGCCGTGGTGCGGTAGAGGTAACCGACCCGTGTCAGCCACTGCGGGTCCGGCTGCTTGCCGTTGGCTAGCGTTTCCACAAAGTGGGCAAAGTTGCGCAGGCTTTTGTTGGCACGGGAAAGCACCAATACCTGTGAATGCTGGCGGCCCGCCTCCTGAAGCGGCACGTTGGCTGCCATCTGCGCCAGCAGGCTGTCGTCCACGTCGCCTTCCACCAGGCCGAAGGTGATATCCCAGGCCTCGGCAATCACTCGGTCGGAGCGGCATTCGTCATCTAGCGCCTGGGCAAACATGACCCCGTGGTAACGGCCGTAAGGCGTTTGCAAACGATATATCGCCGTACCATAGCCGTTATCGTCGAGGTCGAAACGTACCCGGCTCACCTGCCAACGCTGACGCCCCATCTGGCGCATCAAGGTGCGGACAAAACTCAAGCGGCATGCATGCAGGCTGCCCAAGCGCTCGAGACGCATCACCTCGTCAGCGGGGCGCAGATTCAAAGGCGCCAGCGCCCATTCGCGGTTACTCATGTGTCATCACCTTCTTGCGTGTGGTCAAACCTTGCTCACGCGCCATGGCGTAAGCCGCCTGTGGCCCCAGCCACAGCGATGGCAGTAGCACCAGAGAAACCGGAATCGCAGTAATTACGATAAATTGCTGCAGTACGCTGATCTGTCCCGCCCCCATGTAGAGCAGAATGGCCGCCATTAGCGACATGGTGATGCCCCAGAAAATACGCACGGCGGTGTGCGGCCGATCGTGCCCGGTGCACACCACGGCAATCGCGTAGCTCATGGAGTCACCGGTGGTGGCCACAAAGATGGTGGTCAACAGCAGGATGGCCAGCGCCATCAGCGTGCCACCCGGCAGCGCCTGCGCAACGGTCAGCGTCGCCACATCGAACTGGAAGTTATTGAGCGCCTCAGCCAAGTCGATCACACCGGTCAGCTGGTAATGAATACCGGCACCGCCTAGCAGCGTAAACCAGACGGTGGTGGCGATGGGCGCCATCACGGCCACCGCGAGAATCATCTGGCGGATAGTGCGGCCACGCGAGATACGCGCCACAAAAATCGCCATCAGCGGGCCGTAACCGATGAACCAGGCAAAGAAAAATACCGTCCACCACTGCATCCACCAGTCCGGCGCGGTCTCCGAAGTCATGGTCGCCATGGTGAAAAACGAGCTGATGTACTCGCCGAAGCCCTGCAGATAGGCATTGGTGAGGAACAGCGTAGGACCGAAGATAAAAATCACCGCGGCGATGGCCAGCGCCAGAAACACGTTGATACGACTGAGTAGTTGAATACCACGATGAATGCCGGTAGCCGCCGAGGTCACATAAAGTGCACCCAGCACCACCAGGATCACCAACTGAGTGGCATAACCTGAACTCAAGCCAAACAGTTCATGCAGGCCGAAGCTCACCTGCGTGGCCAGAAAGCCAATCGGCCCGACAGTGCCGGCCACCACGGCAATGACGCAGCAGGCATCGACTACGCCACCCAACCAGCTACGCATTAAGCGCTCGCCCAGCACCGGGTAGAGCAGGGTACGCGGCTGTAACGGTAGGCCGCGGTCGTAGTGCCAGTAAGCCAGCACAATAGCGGTGAGCGAGCCGAGTACCGCCCAGGCCAGAAAGCCCCAGTGCATAAACGACTGCGCCAGCGCACCGGCAATTGCTTCCACCGTGCCCGCCTCGCTATCGAACGCGGGCGGTGTGACCACAAAGTGGTACACAGGCTCCCCCGCGGCGAAGAACACGCCGCCGCCGGCCAGCAGGGTACACATGATGATCGATAGCCATTTAAAGGTACTCAGCTCCGGCGACTCCAGCCCGCCCACTTTGGCGCTGGCTGCCGGTGAAATCGCCAAGCCAATGGCGATAAAGAATGTCAGCAGCAGCAGCAGCTGGAAATAGGAGCCAAGTACTGCGGCGGTCCAGGCAAACCCGACGGAAATAGCCCCTTCGACGCCCTCTATATTTACCAAGGAGAGCAGCACAAAAAGGATAACAAAACCGCCGCTGAGCCCGAGCACAACCGGGTCGCCGAACTTGCCGAGCCCTGAAGCAGGGGCTTTATCTTGGGGTGAGTTCATGGGAAACCTCGTTATTGATTGTTGTAGTGGTAGAAGGCTTGTGGTGATACTCGGTGGTGGTCAATCGTTATCGTCACACCATGGGTGTGGTCGTGCGCTCCAGCAGGGCAAGCCAGTTGCGCCCCATGATGCGAGCGATTTCCTCTTCACCAAACCCCTTGTCGCGTAGCCCTTCAATCAGATTGGGGAAGTCACGGCTATCGCGCAGCCAGGCAAGCGGCTGTGGCCAGCCAGCATTGCTGGCGCTGCCTTCACCGTAATCCATCTCTTTCGACCAGCGACCATTGCGCATCCAATCCAGCACCGATGTTGGCTGGTTCTGGCAAAGATCCGTGCCCAGCCCGACATGTTCGATACCCATCAGATCAACGGTGCGAGCAATCATGTCGCAATAATCTTCCAACGTGCAGTCAGGGCCATTCTTGAGATGGAAAGGGTAGGCCGAAAAGCCCAGCAAGCCGTCATTTTCCGCAATCGCCTTGAGTACCTTGTCAGACTTGTTGCGCTTGGCCGCGTGGAAGAAGCTCGGGTTGGCATGGGAAATAATCACCGGGCGCTCGGAAAGCTCGATGGCCTCCAGGGTGGAGCGCTCGCTGCTGTGGGACATATCGATCACCATGCCGACTCGGTTCATCTCGCGTATCACTTGGCGGCCAAACCGGGTAATACCGCTGTCTTCGCTTTCGTAACAGCCGCACGCCAACAAGCTCTGATTGTTGTAGGTGAGCTGCATGATCAGAAGCCCCAGCTGGCGCAGCACGGTCACCATGTCGATATCATCTTCGATCGGCGAGCAGTTCTGCGCACCGAAGAAGATGCCCACCTTGCCCACCTGCTGGGCACGCAGAATATCGCTGGGTGCCTGCACCGGCATGATCAGATCGCTATGGGCTTCAAAGCGGCGATTCCATTCGCCAATACGCGTTAGCGTCTCACGGGTGGTTTCGTGATACACCAGCGTTGCATGGACGGCATCCACACCGCCCTCGCGCATCTGTTCAAAAATTTCGCGGGACCAGTGGGAGTACTGCAGCCCATCAACGGTCAGCATCTGCTTGGACATGCCCACTCCTTACGCTTTCACGTAGCAGGTCTTCACGACAGTGTAGAACTCGCGGGCATAGCGTCCCTGCTCACGCGGGCCGAAACTAGAGTCCTTGCGACCGCCAAACGGTACATGGTAATCAGTGCCTGCAGTGGGCAGATTGACCATCACACAGCCCGTCTCTGCCTCCGCTTTGAAACGGCTGGAAAGCGCCAGGGAGTCGGTGATGATGCCTGCCGTCAGGCCAAAGTTAGTGTCGTTCAACGTGGTAATCGCTTCGTCCATATCTGTCACTTTGATCACGCAGGCAATCGGGCCGAAGACTTCTTCGCGGTTGATGGCCATCTCGTTGGTGGTATCAGTGAACAGGGCTGGCACCATGAAATATCCGTCACTGCTGCAGTTCACCCGTTCGCCACCGAAGGCCAACTGAGCCCCATCGGCCTTGGCGCGTTCGATCCAGGCCAGGTTGGATTCCAGCTGGCGGGCATCGGCCACCGGGCCGATCTGCACGCCTTCTTCCAACGCTGGCCCGACCTTGGCGTTCGCTAGCCGCGCACTCAACTTGTCAACAAACACATCATGTACTGCCTGATGCACAATCAACCGTGAGGAGGCGGTGCACTTCTGGCCGGTACTGGAATACGCGCCGTTGAACGCGGCCTCCACCGCCAGATCCAGATCGGCATCTTCGGCGACAATCAGCGCATTCTTGGAACCCATCTCTAGCTGACATTTAACCAGATTGCCTGCGGTGGCAGCGGCAATACGACGCCCAACTTCCAGCGAGCCGGTAAACGTCAGCGCATTGATGGCGGGGCTTGTGATTAATGCTTCGCCGACACGTCCGCCGCTACCCATCAGCAGGTTGAAAGTACCCGCGGGTAAGGCCTGACGACTGATAATCTCGGTCAATGCCCAAGCACTGGCAGGCACCAGATTCGCAGGCTTGAAAATCACCGCATTACCAAAAGCTAGCGCCGGAGCAATCTTCCACACCGCCGTCGCCATGGGGAAATTCCACGGGCTGATAATGCCGACCACGCCCACCGGTTCACGGCGAGTTTCCACTTGAACACCGGGGCGCACTGAATCCACCCGTTCATCAATCTGGCGCAACACTTCAGCGGCGTAATAGTGGAAAAATTGTGCCGAACGGGCCACTTCGCCGATTCCTTCCGCCAGCGGCTTGCCCTCTTCCCGTGACAGCAGACGTCCAAGCTCTTCCTTGCGCGCCATCAATTCGTCGCCAATCGCCATCAGCACGCTATAGCGCTGCTCCAGCCCACTTTTGCCCCATTCCCGCTGGCCCGAGCGGGCAGCGGTGATGGCGGCTTCGACCTGCACCGTGCTTGCCTGGGCGTAGTCGCCGATCACATCGGAAAGGTCGGAAGGATTGACATTCGTGATGTGGCTTTCACCGTCGACCCATTGGCCGTTGATATAGAGCGAGTGTAGGGATGACATAATTACCTCCTTTGAAGTCATTGACGACATGCTAGAGGAGGTATAGAGATAAGAGTAATCAATAATTCAGATAATATGATAAGAAAAGCTTACCATTCAAAACGGACTATAAAGCGGATCATGCTACCCGAACTGAAATTGACGCCGTTGCGCTACGTGCTTGCTATCATCGATGAAGGGGGCTTCCACGCGGCGGCCAAGCAGCTGCACCGCAGTCAGCCAGCCATTTCCATGGCCGTGCGTGATCTGGAAGAGCGCCTTGGCCAGCCGCTGTTCGAGAAAGGCAATGGTAAAGCCATGTTGACGCCTTTCGGCCACTGGTGTGAACCGCGTTTTCGCGAGCTGGTTGCCCATCACGACCGAGTGTGCAGTGATGCGCTGGCAATTACCCGCCAGCAGCGAGGGCGCGTGGATATTGCCGCCGTGCCCTCGGTTGCCAGCCGCCTGATGCCTACGCTACTGGCCGGCTTTTTGGCATCTTACCCCGGCATCGGTATCAGCCTTCAAGATGGCCACTCCGAACGGGTCAACGAGATGGTACTCAAAGGCGAGGTTGAACTTGGAATTACCAGTCTGTGGATGCCTGATGACACACTGAGCTTTACCGAACTGTTGCATGATGATATCGGGGTTGTATGCCGTGATGATCATCCTCTAGCCCAACAAACCGCTCTGCATTGGCATACGCTCAAACCCTATCCCCTCATCTGCAACGGCACTTCGCGCCTGCTGGAAGGGTCTCCAGCGGCTGAGCTACTGACGCACAGCACACTCTACATCTCCAACATGATTTCGCTCACCGCCATGCTCGAAGCCGGGGTCGGAATTACCACACTGCCTCGCTTGGCGTTTCCGGAAGAGTATGAGCGCCTACGCTTCGTACCGCTCACGTCACCCTATCTGGAGCGCCGTATTGGCCTTCTTAAACGCGCTGAACGAAGCCTCTCACCTGCTGCAGAAGCCATGTGCGCGTATCTTCTGCGCCAGCTTAATCATTAATAAAAGGCCCGGGACGTCGAAATAGCCCTTGGCCATCGTCTTCGGCGGCGAGTTTGTCTGGTGGCGCCCGTCCGAGGGCAGCGTTCATGCCTGGGAGCGACATCCACCCCCCCCTTGAATGCGACACCATAGTCGTTATCAACTGGCGACCCACCAGCTGATAGGCAATTGTGACATGCCAGATCACGACACCTTATGGTACCTTTCGGAACGGACTTGCCTGATCGCGACAGCCAGATACCGGCGGCGTCCGAATACGCACATAAAAACAACCTGTGTACAGGAGTCTCGCTATGACGCCCACTTCCCAGGCACCGCAAAAGCCGGTTGCTGCTCCCCAGGCTATTGGCTTCCTGCTGCTGGAAAACTTCACTCTCTTCTCTTTGGCCTCGGCCATCGAGCCGCTGCGCATGGCCAACCAGCTGGCCGGTCGGGAACTCTATCGCTGGTTCACCCTGAGCATCGATGGCGAACCGATCTCCGCCAGCGATGGCCTCAAGGTTACGCCGGATGTGGCGATCACAGTGCCGCTGGCGCTGGATATGGTGGTGGTCTGTGGCGGGATAGGGCCGGCACGCGCGGTGCAGCGTGAGCATGTCATCTGGCTGCAGGGCCAGGCACGCCTCTCCCGTCGGCTGGGAGGTATCTGCACTGGCAGCTGGGCGCTCGCCAAGGCGGGGCTCCTGGATGGCTACGAGACCAGTGCCCACTGGGAGTGCCTGGCCGCCATGCAGGAGTTCTTCCCCCGCGTGGTGCTGACAACCCGGCTGTTCTCCATCGATCGCGAAAGGGCCACCGCCTCGGGCGGGGCCGCTCCCCTGGACATGATGCTCACGCTGATCGGGCGGGATCATGGCCGCGAACTCTCGACGGGGATTTCCGAGATGTTCATCTGCGACCGTGTGCGCGGGGAACAGGACCAGCAGCGCGTGCCGCTCAAGCATATCCTCGGCACGACCCAGCCCAAGCTGCTGGAGATCGTGGCGCTCATGGAGGCCAATCTGGAGGAACCTATCGGGCTCGAGGAACTAGCTGCCTATGTCGACGTGTCGCGTCGCCAGCTCGAGCGGCTTTTCCAGAAACACCTGCTCTGCTCACCGTCGCGCTACTACCTCAAGCTGCGGTTGACCCGCGCCCGGCAGTTGCTCAAGCAGACATCGATATCGATCATCGAGGTGGCCTCCACCTGCGGTTTCGTCTCCACCCCCCACTTCTCCAAGTGCTATCGCGAGACCTTCGGCCTGCCGCCGCGGGAAGAGCGGCTGGGCATGAGCCCACTGCGGGCGCAAACACTCGCCCCCGAGCAGCTGTCCGACAGCCTCCTGTTTCAGCCGGTGTCGGAGCGGCCGATCTCGGCGGCGCTGATGGCACTCGATCAGGCCCGAGGCGAGCCCACCTACGCCAGCGTTCATCTGAAACATTGAAGCAGGCGGCTCGCGGCCAAAATGCTGCGAGTCGTTTCCCACCTCCTGCCGATGCCACCCTTTCTCGCTTGCGTGAGAGAGGCTTTCGTGCGCTCGTGCTGCGCAGGCAGGCAGCGATTGCCTTGGGCGACGCCCGACCGTGCGTCGCAGTCGCGACAGAGATGACGTTTTTGGAATTATCGCCGTCGCTTCCAGAGTCGGGTCGCGCCTGGCCGATGCTATGCTGCCGTCATGCCAATCCGACCCCCGAACTGGAGCACATCCGATGAATCCCCAAGATCTGCACGACGATGCCATCGTCATCGATGGCCTGATCATCGCCAAATGGAACCGTGAGCTACTTGAGGACATGCGTCGCGGTGGTCTTACCGCCGCCAACTGCACAGTCTCGGTGTGGGAAGGCTTTCAGGCCACGGTCGATAATATTGTCGCCTCCAACCAGCTGATGGCTGAGTGCAGCGACCTGGTGCGCCCGGTACGCACCACCGCGGATATCACTCGCGCTAAAGAAGAGGGCAAGACCGGCATCATCTACGGTTTCCAGAATGCCCACGCCTTCGAGGATCAGATCGGCTATGTGGAGATCTTCAAGCAGCTCGGCGTGGGTATCGTGCAGCTGTGCTACAACACCCAGAATTTGGTGGGTACCGGCTGCTACGAGCGCGACGGCGGCCTCTCCGGCTTTGGCCGCGAGATCGTTGCCGAGATGAACCGCGTCGGCATCATGTGCGATCTCTCTCACGTCGGTGCCAAGACTTCTGAGGAGGTCATTCTCGAGTCCCGGAAGCCGGTCTGCTACTCCCATTGCCTGCCATCCGGTCTCAAAGAGCATCCGCGCAACAAGTCCGATGAAGAACTCAAGTTTATCGCTGACCATGGCGGGTTCGTCGGCGTCACCATGTTCGCGCCTTTTCTCAAGAAAGGCATCGACTCGACCATCGAAGACTACTGCGAGGCCATCGAGTACGTGATGAACATTGTCGGCGAGGATGCCATCGGTATCGGCACCGACTTCACCCAGGGTCACGACCAGGACTTCTTCGAGTGGCTGACCCATGACAAAGGCTATGCTCGCCGCCTGACCCGCTTCGGCAAGATCGTCAACCCCGAAGGCATCCGCACCATTGGCGAGTTCCCCAACCTGACCGAAGCCCTGCTGCGCCGCGGCTTCAGCGAGCCCTTGGTACGCAAGATCATGGGCGAGAACTGGGTGCGTGTACTCAAGGATGTCTGGGGCGCCTAAACGCCTGCTCCAAAAGATTGATAGGGGCGACGGGATAAAGCCCCGCTCCTTAGCCAAGAATAACGATGTAGAGGATAACTACCGTGACCAAGCTGGCCCCCGCACTGCCTATCGAAGTGGATAGCGAAACCGGCGTCTGGACGACCGACGCTCTGCCCATGCTGTATGTGCCGCGACACTTCTTTATCAACAACCATGTGGCTGTAGAGGAGGCGCTAGGTGCCAAGAAGTACGCCGATATCCTCTACCACGCCGGCTACAAGAGCGCCTGGCACTGGTGCGAGAAGGAGGCCGAATGCCATGGCCTTGAGGGCGAGGCTGTCTTCGAGCATTACATGACGCGTCTCTCCCAGCGCGGTTGGGGCCACTTCATCACTGAACAGATCGATCTCGATGCCGGCACGGCTCGGGTGCGGCTAGAAAACAGCGCCTTCGTTTACCAACTGGGCAAGGTGGGTCGCAAGGTCGAGTACATGTTCACCGGCTGGTTTGCCGGCGCCATGGACCAGATCCTCGCTGCACGTGGAAGTTCACTGCGTACTGTCGCCGAGCAGACACAGAGTGCCGCCGAGCCCGGCTGCGATGTGGGCATCTTCGACGTCAAGCCGCTGACCGACACCGCCCGCTAACCCCGGGTACCAGGAGAGATAATCATGGCATTCGACGCACTCTTCCAACCGATCGAGATCGGCAAGCTCACCATCCGCAACCGGGTGGTCAGTACCGCCCATGCCGAGGTGTATGCCACCGACGGCGGCATGACCACCGAGCGTTACGTCAGGTACTACGAGGAAAAGGCCAAGGGCGGCTGCGGGTTGTCAATCTGCGGTGGCTCCTCGGTGGTCTCCATCGACAGCCCCCAGGGTTGGTGGAGCTCGGTGAACCTCACCACCGATCGCATCATCCCGCACTTCCAGAACCTCGCCGATGCCGTCCACAAGCACGGCGGCAAGATCATGATCCAGATTACCCACATGGGGCGCCGCTCGCGCTGGGATGGTTTCGACTGGTCGACCCTGGTATCGCCCTCCGGTATCCGCGAGCCGGTGCACCGCTCCACCTGCAAGACCATCGAGGAGGAGGATATCTGGCGCATCATCGGTGACTTTGCCCAGGCCGCGCGCCGGGCGAAGGAGGGCGGGCTCGACGGGGTCGAACTCTCCGCCGTGCACCAGCACCTGATCGACCAGTTCTGGAGCCCGCGGGTCAACAAGCGCGAGGATGAGTGGGGCGGCAGTTTCGAGAACCGCATGCGTTTCGGCATGGAAGTGCTCAAGGCGGTGCGCGCAGAGGTGGGTGACGACTTCGTGGTGGGCATGCGCATCTGCGGCGACGAGTTCCATCCGGACGGTCTCTCACACGACGATATGAAGCAGATCGCCGCCTACCACGATGCTACCGGTATGGTGGACTTCTTCGGCGTCATCGGCTCCGGCTGCGACACCCACAACTCGCTGGCCAACGTCATCCCCAACATGTCCTACCCGCCGGAGCCCTTTCTGCACCTGGCGGCGGGCATCAAGGAAGTGGTCGGCGTGCCGGTAATCCACGCCCAGAACATCAAGGACCCCAACCAGGCCCAGCGTATTCTCGAGGGTGGCTACGTGGACCTGGTGGGCATGACCCGGGCGCAAATCGCCGACCCTCACCTGATTGCCAAGATCAAGATGGGCCAGGTGGATCAGATCAAGCAGTGCGTGGGCGCCAACTACTGCATCGACCGCCAGTACCAGGGTCTGGACGTGCTGTGCATCCAGAACGCCGCCACCTCGCGGGAGTACCTGGGCCTGCCGCATATCATCGAGAAGTCCGAAGGGCCGCGACGCAAGGTGGTGGTGGTCGGCGGCGGTCCTGGTGGCATGGAGGCGGCCCGAGTGGCGGCCGAGCGCGGCCACGACGTCACCCTGTTCGAGGCCGAGGAGCAGCTCGGTGGTCAGATCACCATCGCCGCCCAGGCCCCCCAACGCGACCAGATCGCCGGCATCACCCGCTGGTACCAGCTGGAGCTGGCGCGGCTCAAGGTCGACCTACGCCTGGGAACCCGGTCCGACGAGGCCACCATCGAGGACCTGCGCCCGGATATCGTGGTGCTGGCCACCGGGGGTCAACCCTTCCTGAGCCAGTATCCGGAGTGGGGCTACTCGGAAAATCTCGAGGAGAGCCTGGTGGTCAGCACCTGGGATATTCTCTCCGGCAAAGTGGCACCCGGTAAGAACGTACTGCTCTATGACGCCCTTTGCGAGTTCTCCGGCGTCTCGGCGGCAGACTACCTGGCCGACAAGGGCGCCAAGGTGGAGATCGTCACCGACGATATCAAGCCCGGCGCCGCGGTGGGCGGCACTACCTTTCCCACCTACTACCGTAGCCTTTACGAGAAGGAGGTGATCATGTCCTCCGACCTGATGCTGCACAAGGTCTACCGCGAGGGCGACGGCCTGGTGGCGGTGCTCGAGAACGAGTACACCGGCGCCCTGGAAGAACGGGTGGTCGATCAGGTGGTGGTGGAGAACGGCGTGCGTCCCGACGAGGCACTCTATTACACCCTCAAGCCCCGGTCCCGCAATAGGGGGCAGGTGGATCTGGAGGCGCTCTATGCCATCCAGCCACAGCCCTGCCTGAGCGAGGATGGGGATGGCTTCCTGCTGTTTCGGCTGGGCGACTGTAGCGCACCGCGCAATACCCATGCGGCGATCTACGATGCCCTGCGGATCTGCAAGGATTTCTGACTTGGGCGAAAGCCGCCAATGGCACCAAAGATGAGGTGAGCACCATGCTCGATACGCTCTTGCCGATACTAATCTTCACCGCCCTGGCACTGGCAGTGATCGGCGCCTGGCGGCGCAACCGCCTGTGGCGCCAGGGGCGGCCATCGTCTGTCCCGATTCTCAAGGGGCTGGCGGCCATGCCGCGGCGCTACCTGGTCGATCTTCACCATGTGGTGGCCCGTGACAAGGTGATGTCCAATACTCACGTGGCTACCGCCGGCGGTTTCGTCGCCGCCGCGGTGCTGATGATCCTGGTACATGGCCTGGGGATGGGCTCTTCAGAAGTACTGGGGGGCGTGCTCGGCTGGGTGTTGCTGGCAGCCAGTGCCACCATGTTCGTCGGCAGCCTGTTCGTCGCCAAGCGCCGTCGCAACCCACCGGCGCGCCTGTCCAAGGGCCCCTGGAATCGCCTGTGGAAGAGCCTGATGGCCTTTTCGCTGGGTGTGTTCCTGATCACGCTGCCCACGGTCGGATTGCTTCCTGAAGGCTTTCTCGAAGGGAGCGGTGGCTGGATCCTGGCTCTGGGGCTCGCCGCAGTGGTGGCCTGGGGCCTGGGCGAGATGATCGTCGGCATGACCTGGGGCGGCCCCATGAAGCACGCCTTCGCTGGCGCCCTGCACTTGGCCTTCCATCGGCGTCCCGAGCGCTTTTCCACCAAGGCGGGAGGGGAGGGACGCTCGACCGGTCTAAAGGCACTGAACCTAGATGACGTCGATGCGCCCCTGGGAGTCGAGAAACCTGCCGACTTTACCTGGAACCAACTGCTTGGCTTCGACGCCTGCGTGCAGTGCGGTCGTTGCGAGGCGGTCTGCCCAGCCTTCGCCGCCGGTCAACCGCTCAATCCCAAGAAGCTGATCCAGGACATGGTGGTGGGCATGGCCGGGGGTAGCGATGCGGGCTACGCCGGCAGCCCCTATCCGGGCAAACCCGTCGGTGAACATCAGGGGAGCCCTCAGGGGCCCATCGTGGCTCGTCAGGGACAGGCGCTGGTGGATGCCGAGACTCTGTGGTCCTGCACCACCTGCCGCGCCTGCGTCGAAGAATGCCCGATGATGATCGAGCACGTCGACGCCATCGTCGACATGCGCCGTTTCCTGACCCTGGAGCATGGCAATACGCCCAACAAGGGCGCCGAGGTGCTCGGCAACCTGATCGCCACCGACAACCCGGGCGGTTTCGATCCCGGCTCGCGGCTGCACTGGGCGGCGGATCTCGACCTGCCGCTGATGGCCGACGTCAAGCAGGCCGAGGTGCTGCTCTGGCTGGGTGACGGTGCCTTCGATATGCGCAATCAACGCACACTCAGGGCGTTGGTTAAAGTACTGCGCGCTGCCGAGGTGGACTTCGCCGTGCTCGGCAACGAGGAGCGTGACAGTGGCGACGTGGCGCGGCGCCTGGGTGACGAGGCCACCTTCCAGTCGCTGGCTAAGCGCAATATTGCCACCCTGGCCAAGTACCGCTTCCAGCGCATCGTCACCTGCGACCCCCACAGCTTCCACGTGCTGGGCAACGAGTACGGCGAGCTGGGCGGCGATTATGAAGTGCGTCACCACAGCACCTTTATCGCCGAGCTATATGATACCGACCGACTGACCTTCTCGCCCTGGAAGGGCGGCAGTGTCACCTATCACGACCCCTGCTACCTGGGCCGTTATAACGGCGAATACGAGGCGCCGCGTCGGGTGCTCCGAGCGCTGGGTATCCAGGTGGCCGAGATGGAGCGCTCCGGTTCCCGCTCGCGCTGCTGTGGCGGTGGTGGCGGGGCCCCCATCACCGATATCCCCGGCAAGCAGCGGATCCCCGATATGCGTATGAATGACGTCAAGGAGACCGGCGCCGAGCTGGTGGCGGTGGGTTGTCCCCAGTGCACCGCTATGTTTGAAGGGGTGGTGGACGCCAGCGCCGAGGTGCGTGATATCGCCGAGTTTGTGGCCGACGCCCTGGTGGATCGGCCCGCCGCCCCGGTCGAGTCCCGGCCACGCCGGCCTGCCGTTGAGGAGTTCTGCCCGTGAGAGAGAACATGAACGATAGCATTCGTCGCGATCCGCGCCGTGCGTGGATCGCCCGCAACCGCCTGCATCCCGAACACCTGAGCGTGCTTGCCGCCCTTGGAGAAATCGGGGGTGGCGGGGCCGCCAGCGAGTGGCTGGGGCCCAATGGGGTGATTCGCCGGAATCCCCATGCCATCGGCTTCATCGGACCCAAGGGCGTGAAGCGTATCGATCGCAGCGGTACCCAGCAGGGTGGCCAGGCCCCGGGACAAGGCCGTCAGGCAGCCCAGGATAGTCGCCGGGCGGTGACCATCGAGGATCCCGCTTTCCTGGTGGCGGTGGTGCCGGACATGACCGGTGGCCGGCTGTCGGGCCACGACCGCGACCTGCTGGGCTTGGCCCGACGGCTGGCCGACGCCGATCCCGCGCGGCCCGGCGCGGTGCTGGCGGTGATCTTCGGCGAGCACAAGGACAGCACCTTGGGTGAGGCTGGCATCGACCGCCTGCTGCACCTCGAGGACGCGGCTTTCACCGGCTTCTCGCCCGAGGCACGGCTGGCGGTGCTGGCGGCGGTGGAGCGGGAGTTCGCCCCGCACCACTGGCTGTTGCCCGACTCGCCGCTGGGTGGCGCCGACCTGGGACGTCGCCTGGCGCTGAGCCTGGACGAGCGCCCCGCCACCGGGGTCTGGCAGATCGAGGCTGATGGCGAGGCGCCGCTGGGCTGGCGCTGTACCGCCCGCGGTGCGGCAGAGAGCCTGGATATCCAGCGTCCCCTGCCGCGGGTCGCCCTGGCCTTGGCTGAGTGCGCCGAGCCGGTGGACGAGACCCGGCACTCCGCCGAGCCGTTGTCGCTAACTATCGAGCCGCCCAGGATCCTCTCGCGTATCGAGGATCTGGGGCAAGTGGCGGTGGACCCCGCCGGGGTGGCCCTAGCCGAGGCGGAGTTCATCCTCTCCGGCGGCAACGGCGTCAAGGATTGGGATGGCTTCCATCATGCCGCCACGGTGCTGGCGGCCACGGAAGGGGCCTCCCGGGTGGCGGTGGATGACGGCTTCATGGCCCGCGACCGTCAGGTGGGCGCCACCGGCACTTGGGTCACCGCCCGGGTGTATATGGCGGTGGGCATTTCGGGGGCTATCCAACACCTGCAGGGCATCCAGCGCTGCGACAAGGTGGTGACCATCAACCGCGACCCCGGCTGCGACATGATCAAGCGCGCCGACTTGGCGGTGATCGGCGACGCCGCCGAGATCCTCGCCGCCCTGGTCGAACAAGTAGAACAACAGCGAGCGGAACAACACGGAGGAGTACGTCGCGATGCAGCCTGATTCACGAGAGATCGAAGTGGCGGTGCTGGTGTCGGTGGGCCGTCATCCGGTTACCGGTCGGGCACGCCGTGCCGACCAGGACGCCCGTGGCGTCGAGGTAGCGCTGACACTGCCGGGTGCCCGAGTGCGCCTGCTGCATGCCGGCCCTGCGGATGACGGTAGCGAGGAGGCCCTGCGGGGGTATCTGGGGATGGGATTGGACCGCCTGACCCGGGTGGAGCAGCCGGAGGGGGCCGATGTGGTTCCAGCCTTGGCCCAGCGGCTCGCCGCGGCGCCTCCACAGCTGGTGATCGCTGGTTCGCGTGCCGAGCGTGGTGAGGGCTCGGGGCTGCTGCCTTATGCTCTGGCCGAGTATCTGGGGTGGCCGTTAGTCAATGGCCTGGCCGAGGTGGAAGGCATCGAGAACGGCGTGGCGACTCTGCTGCAGGCCCTGCCTCGTGGCCAGCGGCGACGCCTTCAAGTACGGCTGCCGGCGATCATCACCGTGGATGGTGCCGCGCCCATGGCGCGCCAGAGCGCCTTCGGCCCGGCACGTCGCGCCCGCTTGGAGTCCTGCGCCGAAGTAGCGGTGATGGACAAGGCCCTGGGCGAGTGGACACTCATGCCGGCGCGCAAGCGACCCAAACGTCTCAAGATCATCAAAGCCGGCTCGGCCCGTGACCGCTTCAAGGCCGCTGCGGCCAAGGCCGAGGGGGGCGGCGGGCAGCTGCTCACCGATGTCACGCCGGAGCAGGGCGCCGAGGCGATCCTCAAGCTACTCAAGGAAGAGGGCGTCCTGCGTTAGGACTACCTGCCACGCCTTGATCCACTGCAACGTACGAGCCCCGGCCACAGTGCCGGGGCTTTCGCATGAGAGATCTCCGCCATCAGGGGGCGATGCGAGACGTTGGCATCGGTGAAGCCCGTCAGGAAGATGACAAAAATGTCTTTCACGGATACGTGAGTGCCTCTGTGGGGTAAGTCGGCGGGCGAGGAAGGTATAGGCTGGAGCAGCGAAAGTATCCACCACGCCACAACGCAATCCGTTACAACAATATCGAGGAATCAGCCATGAGTGCAGCCAACCGCGGAGTCGTCTACAAGGGCCCGGGTAAAGTCGCCGTCGAATCCATCGCCTATCCGGAACTTGCCCTCGGCAATCGCAAATGCGACCACGGCGTGATCCTGAAAGTCGTCACCACCAATATCTGCGGCAGCGATCAGCATATGGTGCGTGGTCGGACCACCGCGGAGCCAGGCTTGGTGTTGGGCCACGAGATCACCGGCCTGGTGGTCGAGTGCGGTCGCGATGTCGAATTCATCCAGCCGGGCGACCTGGTCTCGGTACCGTTCAATATCGCCTGTGGCCGCTGCCGCAACTGCAAGGAGGGCCGCACCGGTATCTGCCTCAATGTCAATCCGGCGCGTCCTGGCGCGGCCTACGGCTACGTCGACATGGGCGGCTGGGGCGGCGGCCAGACCGAGTACGTCATGGTGCCCTATGCCGACTTCAACCTGCTGAAATTCCCGGACGCCGACCAGGCCATGGAGAAGATCCGTGACCTGACCCTGCTGTCCGACATTTTTCCCACCGGCTTCCACGGCTGCGTCACCGCCGGAGTGGGGCCGGGCAGTACTGTCTATATCGCCGGCGCCGGCCCCGTGGGCCTGGCAGCGGCGGTCTCTGCCCAGTTGCTGGGGGCCGCCTGTGTCATCGTCGGCGACATGATCGAAGAGCGTCTGGCCCAGGCCCGCAGCTTCGGTTGCGAAACCCTTGACCTGACCCAGGAAGGTGACATGGCCGACAAGCTGGAGGTGATTCTCGGCGAGCGTGAAGTCGATTGCTTCGTCGATTGCGTCGGTTTCGAAGCCCATGCCTGTGGTTGCAACCATGGCAAGGAAGCCCCCGCCACCGTACTCAACTCGGCGATGCAACTGACCCGTGCCGGCGGCCAGATCGGCATCCCGGGCCTGTACGTGACCGAAGATCCGGGCGCTACCGACGAAGCCGCCAAGCAGGGCGCGTTGAGCATGCAATTCGGCCTCGGCTGGGCCAAATCGCATTCCTTCCATACCGGCCAGTGCCCGGTGATGCAATACCATCGCCCGCTGATGCAGGCGATCCTGTTCGGCAAGGTCAATATTGCCGATGCGGTCAACGTCCAGGTGATCACCCTGGACGAAGCCCCGCAGGGCTACGCCGACTTCGACGGCGGCGCGGCCAAGAAATTCGTCATCGATCCCCACGGCAGCGTCGCCGTCTAAGCCGGACGGCGATTGAGACCCAGCGGGTGCTCGGCACTGGGTCGGTCATGAAAGAAGTAGCGGGGCCGAACGCCCCGCCATGCTATCGGCTCTACTACTCCCCGGACAGCGCCAACCCCCCGCCGACGTGGCACCGGACGACGAGGTGCCGCTCGGCTGGCCTGGCTGTTCGGAGCTGCGCCTGTGCTTCTACACGAGACGTTACGCGGCCACTCCCGAGGAGGCTGGCAGCCTGCGGCGGACCGTTCGACCCTTCAGGAGCACCTGACGCTGTTGGAGGCACGGGCTGAACACCGCCAAGGACCCTGGCTGCTGCCTGGAGGACCCAGCGTTCTGGACCCCTATCTAGTACTACAGTTGTAATTGAATAAACTATGCTGAGATTGGACGTGCTACTACCTGACAGGTGACTCATGATGCCACGCGATTTTCCTGCCTCCACTTATTTCGACGATATGGCCACCAGACTGGGCAAGCTTTTCTCGCGCTCCGAGACCCGAGAGCGTGCCATGGGCTATCTACAGGGCTTGCTGAGTCAGTGCGAACGCAAGAACAGCTGGCAACTCACCGAGTTGTGGGGAGATGCTGCCCCGTATGGCGTTCAACATCTGCTGGAACGTGCTGGGATCTTGATGCGGCACGGGACGTGTTGCGCCAGTGGGTGGCGGAAGACCTGGGATCACCTGACGGTGTCCTGATTCTCGATGAAACGGGCTTTTTCAAGAAAGGGAAGCATTCTGCCGGCATGCAGCGTCAATACAGCGGGACGTGTCGAGAATAGCCAAATTGGCGCGTTTCTCTGTTACGCCGGCCCCAGCGGGAGTGCCTTTATCGACCGCGAACTCTACCTGCCAAAGACCTGGACGCAGGATGGTGAGCGCTGTCGCCAGGCCGGGATTCCCGACCGTGTCGGCTTTTCCAGCAAGCCGGAGCTCGCCCGTCAAATGCTGGAGCGTGCCCTTGATAAGAATATCCCTGCCGGCTGGGTTACCGGGGATTCCGTTTATGGCGGCAACCGCGGTCTTCGGCTCTGGCTTGAAGAGCGGGAACAGCCATTTGTACTCGCCGTGCCATGCAATGAACCCCTATGGTGGCAAGGACCACGCTACTCCCGTGCCAATGAAATTGCCGATGCACAGCTCCCTGACGCCTGGCATCGCCTTTCTGCTGGCAGCGGTAGCAAGAGGGAGCGCTGGTATGACTGGGCCTTGATCCCGTTATGGCGACGCCTGCAGCTACCAGAGGAAGAACGCCGTTGGGGCCATTATCTATTGATCCATCAGTCTTGTGGGGATCCAGCTGACCGTGTGTTCTATGTAGCGTTTTCCCCACGCGCCCAGGCCTCGCTGGAGACACTGGTTAGCGTCACGGGTCAACGCTGGCATATTGAACAGGGCTTCCAGGCCGCCAATGGCGAGTGCGGGCTGGATCAGTACGAGATTCGGCGCTGGGCGGGGCGGTACCGGCACATCACGCTCGTACTTCTGGCGCATGCCTTGCTCGCTGTCATGCGCCAGGCCGCTCAGCAAAAAAAACACCTCACGAACGAATCAGCCTGACGCTCCCAGAAATCAGGAAACTGTTGAACCGTCTGGTGTGGCCCCTGTTTCGCACGGGTGGCATTGGTCTGACTGGTGACGACGGCATCAGTACCATGCCTGGCAGTGCCACCGTAGGCGACGGCTGGTATCTATTGAAACATCAGGTTAGTTACAACTGTAGTACTAATAGCGTTGGCCTGATTTTTTTGAGTCGAATCGATTTGCAGCAGCTCTAAATACACCTCCTTTACAGGCCGAGACTTCTCTTCTAACTTGCAAATATGCTAACAGGAAGGGAAGCTCCGTCATGCCAATCAAACGCAATGTTTGTGTCACCATGCTAGCCATCACCGCTACCGCCGTCGGGCTTCAAGCTCAAGCTCAGGAGGAGCTGATAAGGCCATTAAGTGACTGGAATTATGAAGATATTTATGAATCTGGCGGCATAAGAGCTGACAGATTGATGGATGCCGAGGTCTTTGGAGATAATGAGAAAGAAATCGGTAGCGTCGAGAATGTGCTTATTACACGAGACAATAAGATAGCTGCCATCATCGCCCAGGTAGGTGGGCTCTGGGATATTGGGGATACGCATGTCCTGGTTCCCTGGGAAGAAGTTGAGCTCCACGATGACGGCGTAATGATTCCTGTAACAGAAGACAATGCCGATGAATACGGACTCTTTGCTTCTGACGAATACATTACCGAGCAAGAGCTCAGCCAGACCCAGCAAGTCGAGGACGATCTTGACGCCGGCCCGGGCATCTGGAAGCTCACCGACTTGCTTGATGACTATGCAACGGTTGGTGAAGCCACCGGCTATGGTTATATCGACAACATGCTCTTCTCGCGTGATGGCGAGGTTCAAGCCGTAATTGTCGAGTCCGATACAGATTATGGTGCTGGAACTTACGCTTATCCCTTTTATGGTTATGGGTATGGCTGGGCGCCAGGCTACCCCGCTTATTCCTTGCAATATGACGAAGATGAAGTTGGCGAAATTGAGCCTTTTGACTATGAAAGATACGAAGGCCTTCTGGAGTAACAGCTAAGCATTTCAGCCATCGACCCTAACTGAACTGAGCGGCCTTATCACGGGTGCTCTGCCGCCAAGCAGAGCACCATGATGAAACAGGCCCTCGTATAAAAAGCTTCTTGCTGTTGCCAGGGGGTACCTGCAAATGAGTTACGCAGAGGCTTCCTAAACTAACCTGACATCAACGGAAGCAAGAGGGAGTTGAAAATGACTCTGTATCGCAACGTACTGCCCGTCATGGCACTACTCATGGCCACCTCAGTCATGACAGTGCAGACTCACGCAGCAGAAGACGAAAAACAGCCTAATGACCGAGCTGATCGAAGTGATTCAGGCGAGCCGCAGAATAATAAGCGAGTTCGCTCTCTTGATGAATGGAGTTATAAATCTATTTACGAACAGGGTGGATTTCGCGCAGAGAATTTTCTGGATGCGCAGGTATTCTCCCCTCAAGAAAACGAAATAGGCGAGATGGTAAACATTATCCTTGATTGGGAGAACCAGATTGTCACTGTTATTGCTGAAGTAGGCGGAGTATGGGATAGCGGTGATAGGCATGTTGCCATCCCATGGGACGAGGTCGAATTTTTTGAAGACGGCATAAAGGTCCCAGTACGACACGATAACTTGGAAGAATATGATCTCTTTTCCAGCGTAAATATAGATGAATCATATATCTATAAGCAAGAAATGGAGCGCATCAGTAATGTGGAAGAGAATGTCGCTACTGGTCCGCAAACATGGAAGATCACCGATATCATGCATGATTATGCAAGCATGGAGAATGACGGCGGTTATGGATATATTACAGATGCTCTCTTTTCAAGAAGTGGCGTCATGCAGGCAATCATCGTTAAGCCAGCGAGTGCCGAATTTGGTCAAGGCCCCCGTGCTTATCCCTTTTATGGTTATCCCGAAGGTTGGCGGCCTGGCGACACTCACTACATACTCACTTACTCAAGGAAAGACGTCGAGGAGCTCCCAGTTTTTGAATATGAGAAATACGGTAGCGTTTTTGATTAAGGCAGAATAAATCTCGTATTTTGCGCCACTATAAATTGCTTCTACATTCAATCTCACGTCAGCCCAGTCAATGCCATAGCCTGAAATTGCTGGGTTGCGCTCGGTCCTGCCGCAGCTTGGGGCACGGTTATACAGGTTTGATAAGTTCAGCACTCTGTCGGTTTGTCGATTGCAGTACTGACAGGCCAGTGCTCGATCAGCTTGGCACAGAAAATGCTGCTGCTTGGGTGTCATTTCCTTGACCACCCGTACCATCCACTCACTGGCGCTAAGCACCGCCGCTTGGCGAAAGTCGACTTGAAGGTATCCGCTGTCTCGTCCAAGCATTACCCTTATGCCGCGTCTCCGGCGCGTGTAGCGCGCTCAGCTACACTTCGAGTAAAATCCGCACATTTGGAGTCCCGGTAAATTCTGCTATTAGGCTGCCGGCTAAGTTTCCTACCGCAGGGAGTAATGCCAGGCTGAGGACTATCCATATTTCTTTCATCAGCCCCTCCAGGTCATTACCGGATCGTCGATGGCCTTTTTACGCTAAAAACACGCCGACCAGCTTTTACTCGCTTCGTCAGGTCCCGAACGGGCGTAATATCAAGGGGCATTGCCTACTCTGGTTCGCACTTATACCAACCTAGATACCCGGCGTTCAAACTCTGCTGAAGAGAAAAGTGTAGTTCTGCTCTGCTGTAATGAGCTCTCCTGGCTCCTCTGATTCTGGTTGCCCTTCCTCATCCGAAAATACCCTAATCGTCAACCCTTCTGCGGTGAGCATGAGGCCTTCCTTCAAATTTTCGTAACCCGGCTTCTGGTCTGCTGACAGTGCCACTAGCCAACCATGAATCTTGGTGACTGCCTGAGAACCCTGGCCTTGATCAGTGTTGCCGATAGCGAGAATCGGCGGGGAGTTATTGTCAAATCTGGTGGATGGCGGTCAGGCCGCATTCTTATCTGATTGATCGGTTACTTGCTCGCCGTCCTGGAACTGGATGTTACTAACAACCAGCTCCAGTTTCTGGAAGTGCTTGATGCGTCTCCAGCGCTTCTGGACACTCTGAAGCAGTTTGAAGACCATCGCCAAGGTCGTGGCACGGGAGCCGCAGTTCCGGCTGCGTTTGGTCCTCAGGCGAACCGTGGCGAAGGTCGACTCGATCGGGTTGGTGGTGCGAATATGCACCCAGTGTTCTGCCGGGTAGTCGTAGAATGCCAGCAATTCCTCCCGATCCTTGGCCAGGCACGCCATCGCCTTGGAGTACTTGGCCTCGAAGCGTTTCAGGGTGCGATCGAAGGCCTTGTGTGCATCAATGCGGGTCTCGGCCATCCAGATGTCGTGAAGGTCGGCCTTGACCTTGGGCTGCACGGCCTTCGGCAGCTTGTTCAGCACGTTAGCCATCTTGTGGACCCAGCAGCGCTGATGGTCGGTCGTCGGGTAAATCTTGCTCAGTGCCGCCCAGAACCCCATGGCACCGTCACCGACCGCCAGCTTGGGAGCCGTCGTCAGCCCGCGCTCTCGCAGCCCCGTCAGCAGCGTCTCCCAACTGGCCGTCGACTCGCGAAAGCCGTCCTCGACAGCGACCAGTTCCTTGCGGCCCTGCTTGCGATGAAAGTCGGGGAGCTTGGTCGCGGCTTCCAGAGCTCCGACAATCGCCAGCATCCGATCCAGATCTTGGCTGGGAACAAAGACCACAACATCTGAAAAGAAGTGATGACAGACTGAACTCGAAAGCATCTCGTTCGCATTACTTCCCAACTTGTTGGCTAGACTAGGGAACACTTCTGGCCGATCGAGAGTGACGCAGACGCAGTGCTGGTTCAGCTTTCTCGCCTTCGTTTGTGCTGGAGAATGATAGGTGGGTGTGATGCAAGAGAATGCCCTCCGTGTCTGTATCGCCGATCTCCAACTATATATAGCCGGCTCAACTTGGCACAGTGGTTGGTCAGCCCGCACTGTGTGGCCAGCGCAGCAAAAAGAGCTAGTTGAATCGGTTCGCAGCAGCTCCAAATGTGCCTCCTTTACAGCTAGAGGCTTATCTTCTAACTTGCAGACAAAACAAAAAGTGAGGAGTTTTGGTCATGTCAATCAAACGCAATGTTTGTGTCACCACACTAGCCATCATCGTTACTACGGTCGGGCTTCAAGCTCAAGCTCAAGATAAAGAAATAACGCCATTAAGTGACTGGAATTATGAGGATATCTATGAAGCTGGTGGTATAAGAGCTGACAGATTGATGGATGCTGAGGTCTTTGGGGATACTGAGGAAGAAATCGGTAGCGTCGAAAATGTGCTTCTTACCCAGGACAATAAAATAGCTGCCATCATCGCCCAGGTAGGCGGGCTCTGGGATATTGGGGATACGCATGTCCTGGTTCCCTGGGAAGAAGTTGAGCTGCATGAAGACGGAGTAATGATTCCTGTAACAGAAGACAATGCCGATGAATACAGCCTCTTTGCTTCTGATGAATACATTACCGAACAAAGTCTCAGCCAGACCCAGCGAGTTGACGATGATGTCGACACTGGCTCGGATATCTGGAAGCTCACCGATGTGCTTGGCGACTATGCATCGGTTGGAGAAGGCATCGGCTATGGTTATATCGACAATATATTGTTTTCGCGTAATGGCGAGATTCAAGGCGTAGTCGTCGACGCCGATAGCCGTGGACCTTACGCTTATCCCTTTTATGGTTATGGGTATGGCTGGGCCCCCGGCTACGCCACTTACTCCTTGCAATATGATGAAGATGAAATTGGCGAAATGCAGCCTTTCGACTACGAAAGATACGAAAGTATTCTTGAGTAATGCTCGGTCGGCGGACAGAAAGCTACTCTCCATCCTTAATACAGGAGTTATGAGTCATGCACATTCCGTTATCGGTCTGGTTCCAGTAATATAGGAGGAGGCCTAAGGCCTCCTTCTCTATGGCATGCTTCCTCTTTGCATCTAAGCCTTTCGGCAACTATTCGCTCTTAAGCCAGCCGTTTATGTAGACTCGTTTAATGACGATCATTATCAGAACAGTGAGTGGCCCTGCCAGTAGTAGGCCTAGCAACCCGCCAATCAAACTCAGCCAGAACTGTATGACGATCAGCAGGGCGGGAGGAATCTGAACCGCCTTGCGTTGGATATAAGGTGTAATGAGATAGCTTTCCAAGAACTGCACAATGACGAATAGTGCAGTTACGTATAGTAGCTCTGCATAGCCAACGGTGAAGCTCACCAACAGGGCGGGAATGGCTGAGAGTATTGGGCCAAGGTAAGGAATGAAAGCAAGCACTGCCGCCAACAACCCGAGGGACAATGCCAAGGGTATGTTAAGGATCCAAAGGCTAATCCCCGTTATCACTCCGATGGCAAGCATCGAGACGAGCCGGCCTAATAGCCACCAGGCCATTTTGTCGCCAATGGCTTCTAGTAGATTCGAGGCAGCTTCACGATGCCTGGGAAAAACGAGAAGCACCAATCCACGACGGTAGGTCCAGGGTTCGAAGGCGACGTAGAGACCCACGAACAGGATCACGATCAGATTGGCCAACACTCCCAACGTGGTTGAAAATACGGATGTCATCCGGAAAAGGAAATTTTCGAGGATCCCTCGTATAGATTGACCTTCTTCCATCTGGTTAAGTAATTGTCCCCCCATTGGCCAGTCATGGATTCGGCTTTCAAGCGAGTCCAGTGATTCAGGAATTATCTGGAAGAACTTC
Source organism: Vreelandella zhuhanensis (assembly GCF_009793355.1). Classification (GTDB taxonomy): domain Bacteria; phylum Pseudomonadota; class Gammaproteobacteria; order Pseudomonadales; family Halomonadaceae; genus Vreelandella; species Vreelandella zhuhanensis. Next base: position 19,717 of record NZ_WTKP01000009.1, on the reverse strand, counting down.
TCAGATTGCTGAGCAATATTCGAGGAAAAATTGAGGCTAAATAACATCGTCAAGATGACAATGATCACTAATACGATGGCCAATGCCCAACGATAGCTAAGAAAGCTATGACGGTGAAGATAGCTTGAAGGTATGTGCAGGAATAGGGCGAGCAAAAGCCCGGCCATACTCATCAATATGATTTCGAGTCCCAACCACACAAACCACATCGCGAGAAGAACCGAGCCAACAATACCTACGGCAATCCAGACCTTTCGAGCATATACGTTGTAGTGGGGATCACTGCTAGCTGGCGGCATGTCTCACTCCTTTGAAGGTTTAGCTATTGCCTTTGTGCTTCACTATAGTCGGCATGCGGTAAAGGGCCCATCGCGCAGCAAATAGCTACGCTCTATCGCGCCGGTGCTACTTACTACTACAGTTGTAACTAACCTGATGTTTCAATAGATACCAGCCATCGCCTGCTCCTGCCCCACCGGGCCGGCCTTCGAGGGCGCCCAGATCAGCGGTGGGCAGCGGGCGACTTCCGGTGCCATCGACCCGCTGACGCTCGAGCCGCGCTACAAGGTGATCGGCGGTGAGCGGTGGTCCGACGAGCCCGGCTTCGAGGAGGAGGTGGCACCCTATGGGGTCACAGGCATCTGTGGCTCAGGCATCATCGAGGTGATCGCCGAGATGTACCTGGCCGGCATCATCAACCAGGACGGTGTCGTACAAGGCGGCCCGGCGGCGCACAGCGAGCGGGTCGTGGCCGACGGGCGCACCTTCTCCTATGTGCTGCACCACGAGGGCGAGCGTACCCTGGCCATCACTCAGGCCGACATTCGCGCCATCCAACTGGCCAAGGCAGCGCTCTACGCCGGTATCCGCCTGCTGATGGAGCACTTCGTCGCCGTCATGGCCATTCCCCACCGCCATGACGCCTTCCCGCTGTTGAGTGAGCACATCGCCTTGCCGGCCACCACCGAACGCGACCCTGCCCCGGGGCGCGGCCCCGGGCGCCGTCGGCGGAGGACCCAGGCGATAAATCCTTCCTGACTGGCCGGGATACCCATAAAAAAGGCCCGCCGATTAGTATGGCGGGCCTTGAATCGGAAACGGTTCCGGCTTAGCCGCGGACTACCTGCAGGCTCGGGACGCTATGTCCCAGGTTCTTCTGCATCTGCTCGCTGTACCAGTCGATGAAGTCGATCACCCCGAATTCGTAGGTCTCGGAATAGGGGCCCGGCGATTGGAATTTCCTGTTGTCGGAATTTATGCGTTTGAGAGAAGGCTCTCCGGCTCCGTTAGAGTGGCTTGTCTTAGCCCGCAAGCTGCTGGGGTAGCCACAGCACGATACTCGGCCACAGGCTGATCATCGCGGCGGCCAGGCACATCAACAAGAAGAAGGGAAAGGCGGCCCAGGCAATACGGCCGATGCTTTCGCCAGTCATGCCCTGCAGCACGAAGAGGTTAAAACCCACCGGAGGGGTGATCTGCCCCAATTCCACCATGATCACCAGAAAAACGCCAAACCAGAGCGGATCGAAGCCGGCCAGGATCACAATGGGTAGGGTGATGGGCAGGCTCATGACAGTAATCGAAATGCCGTCCAGAAATAGTCCCAATATGATATAGAACACTGCCAATGCCATCAGTAGGATCATGGGCGTGAACTGCTGGGCGGCAATCCAAGCAGCCAGCTCCTTTGGCAGATGCAGGTAGCCCATGGCCGTGGACAGCAGCATGGCAGTCACCAGCAGGCTGCAGACCATGGTGGCACTGATTAGGGTTCCCTTGAGAGCGTCGATCAGTAGCGCGATGCTGAGTTGACGTTCCAGGGTGAGGAGTCCCAAGGTGGCGGCGACACCTACAGCGGCGGCTTCGGAAGGGGTGGCGATCCCCGAATAGATCGACCCCATGACGATAATGATGAGCACAGCCACTGGGGCTAGCAGTGGTAGCGCTTGCCAAAGGCTGATACCACCTGTTGCTTGGCGAGGCGCGAGCTGCGGTTGCATCATGCTACGCAGGATGATGAAGCCGCTGTAGAGCGCGGCGATCAGCAGGCCCGGCAGCACACCGGCCATGAACAGTTTGCTGATCGAGACTTCGGCCTGCACGCCATAGACGATCATCACGATGGAAGGTGGGATCAACAGCCCCAGGCTGCCCGCCCCGGCTAGCGAGCCGATCGACAGGTTCCGGTCATAGCCCCGGCTGGCCAGTTCCTGGGTGGTGATCTTGCCGATGGTAGCCGTAGTGGCGGCACTAGAGCCACTGACCGCGGCGAAGAGCGCGCAGCCAAAGACATTGGTGTGCAATATGCCACCGGGAAGGGAGCGTGTGAGAGGGGTCAGTCCCTTGAATAGCCGTTCGGAAACGTTGGAGCGGAAGATCAGCTCGCCCATCAAGATAAACAGCGGTATAGCAGACAGTTCCCAGCTGTTACCCGCACGGTACAGAATTCGCGAAAAAATCAGGCCGATTCGGTCGAGGTCGAAGTCTCCCAGCAACCACAGCGAACTCATCGCCACGATCACCAAGGCGGCGAAAACCCAAGTGCCTATCGCTAGTACCATCAATAGCAGCGCTGCGACCCCAGCGGCAATCCATACTATGTCCATTACGATTCCTCAGTAACTTACATTGGGTAGGTCGAGTGTGAGCGCTGGGTCAGCAGTTTCAGGCTGCGGACCACCAGTGTCAGGCACAGCAACCACAGGCCAATCAGAACGGCACTTTCGGGTAGCCATAGCGGGGTTTCGACCATGGTGCCGCTGGTAATGCCGCGCTGAAAGCTGCGCACTACGTTGAGAAACCAGAAATAAGACAGCCAGCCGAACGCTACCAGGGTGCTGGCAGCGATCACCAACTCCAGCGGCCAGTGCCACCGAGATGGCAGCCGGTCAAGGACCAGGGCGACCCGGATCAGCCCGCCCCTTTCCAGTACATAAGGTAGACCGAGGAAGGTCATGGCGGCGACCGCATAGCCGATGTATTCATCGAGGATGAAGGTGGAGTATCCGAACAGGCGCATGACGATTTCGAGGAGAATATGCACAAACATGTACAGGATCAGTGCAATGGCGATGCCTGCCGCGAGGCGATTCAAGCCTCGCGACAACGTGGTCAGCCAGCCGATCACTGGGTGTTGCTGTTATGGAAGGAATCGAAGATGGTCTTGCCGCGCTCGCCAATGGTTTCCCGCCAGTCGCTGATGACCGGTGCAGCGGCATCGACCAGCGCTTGTTGGAACTCGGCAGGAACCGGATCGTGAATCTCGATGCCGTGCTCCTCGAGCGTGGCATAGTTGATTTCGGTACGCTCGCGAACGGCCTGCCAGTTGTGTTCATCCGTGCGTTGAGCAGCTTCGCGCAGGGCGTCTTGTTGTGCCGGCGTCAGGGCGTCGAAGGCATCCCGGTTCATGTGCACCATGTTGAGAGGAATGGCGTACTGAATGCCGCTGAAGTGATTGAGGTGTTCCCAGAAGCTGCCGTTGGCACCGGCTTCGGCCGATGTCAGCACCGCCTCGATGCCACCAGTGGCCAGCTGTGGCACTACATCGGCCCAGGACAGACTGACCGGTGACGCCCCAGCATTGCGCAGGGTTTCGGTACCGATGCGGTCGAATGTGCGAATTTTTAGCTGCTCGAGTGCCTCGATGGAAGTCACTGCATCTTGGGACCAGATGCCACTGGCCGGCCAGGGAGAGGCATAGAGCAGGATCTGGTCGTTGTCTTCGAAGACTGTATCGTAATGGGGACGGGCGATTTCGTACAGTTGATGGGCCTGCTCGACGCCATCCACCACGAACGGCAGAGAAGAGAGCAGGAAAATGGGGTCAATGCCGCTCATGGTGCCGGACAGAGTATCGGCAATCTGAATGGCATTGTCGGCTACCGCATAGAAGTGATCGCCTGATTTGAACCCCAAGGAGCCACCAGTGTGCAGCGTAATATCGACTTCCCCATCTGTGAGCTCTCTGACCTGTTCGATAAAGTAGGCATCGCCTTGAGCATGGATGGAGTTGGCATTGTATTCATTGGAGAAATCCATACGCGTGGCCGCCTGGGCAGAGGCGGCGATGCCGATACATAATGCAAGGCCTAGTCCTGGACGGAAGAATCTGTAATGGAGGTGGTGAGACATGGAAGCGGGACGAAAAAAGAACATTGAGGGTACTCCAGTTATTGTTAGACAATGCAATCATCGTCCATTGTCATTATTGAAATGTATGTATTTACGACAATTATAGGTGTATTCGCGACCGTAGTTCCGTGGCGAAACGCTACTTAGGGAGGAGGGCAAGATGCACGTCCGCATGGCAATGCTCAAGCATATCGAGATGGGATGCCCAGATTGCCGGAGTTGATGCAGGAGCTCGGTGAGAAGATCGCTATCGTGCTGCCTCCGGTGCGGGCGATGCTGGAGCGGTTACTCCTGCAGCCTTTGCGATAAAGGGATCGAGCTAGACCGAGACGCCCCCGGCTCGAGAGAGCCGGGGGCGTTTGTTTCCGAGGCGAGTCCGAATCCCATCGGGTATGGCGAATAGCGAAAGCCTCAGCCGCGGACTACCTGCAGGCTCGGGGCGCTATGCCCCAGGTTCTCCTGCATCCGCTCGCTGTACCAGTCGATGAAGTCGATCACCCCGAACTCATAGGTCTCGGAGTAGGGGCCCGGCTCGTAGGCCTTCGAGTTGATGCCGCGCTGGTTCTCCTCGGCTAGCCGCTTGTCTTGGGCGTTGGTGGCGTCCCATACCCGGCGCATCGTCTCGGTATGGTAGTCGACTCCCTCCACGGCATCCTTGTGCACCAGCCACTTGGTAGTCACCAGGGTCTGCTGAGGGCCGAGCGGTATCACCCGGAATACCACGGCATGGTCGCCCATGAAGTGGTTCCAGGAGTTGGGCAGGTGCAGGATGCGCAGCGAGCCCATGTCGGGGCTCTGCAGCCGACCCATCAGCTTCTTGCAGCCCGGCTTGCCGTCCATGGTCATGGATACCACGCCATTCAGCAGTGGCGTGCGGGTCAGGCGGTTGCGCTTGCCGATGCGCTTGAGCTGCCAGGGCACCTGCTGGTCGTCCCAGTCGGCCTGCTTCTTCGCCACCAGCGCCTTGTAGGCCGGTGTGGCGCGAGGGTCGTCGGTATCGTCGAACTCCTGCAGCGAGTTGAGCAGCTCCGGATGGGCGCCGTTGCAGTGATAGCACTCGCGGTTGTTCTCAATCACCAGCTTCCAGTTAGCTTGCTCGACAATGCTGGATTCCACCGCGACCTTGACGTTGGCCATGTCGTAGGGCTCGAGATAGTGCTCCAAGGTCACCAGGAAGTCATCGATGTACGGTGGCTGCTCGGCCAGGCTGATGAAAATGAAGCCTCCGGCAGTCTTCACCTGTACCGGCTTGAGACCGTACTGGCCGAGGTCGAAATCTGCGCCCATGTCAGCGCCGGCGAACAGCAGGCGGCCATCCAGCTCGTAGGTCCACTGATGGTAGGGACAGACCAGCTTGGCCACCTTGCCCTTGTCGCTGACGCACAGCCGGGAGCCGCGGTGGCGGCAGACGTTGTGGAAAGCATGCACTTCACCGTTGCTGCCGCGCACGATGATCACCGGGTTGTCGCCGATCTCCAGGGTCATGTAGTTGCCCTTGGTGGGGATCTCGCAGGTCATGCCAGCAAACAGCCACTCTTTGCCGAAGATCTCCTGCATGTCCAGGCGAAACAGCCGTTCATCGTTGTAGAAGGGCTGAGGTAGCGAGAGGTTTCGCGCGCGACTGGCAAGCATGGCACTGGTGGCCTCGCGTGCCGGGGCCAGATCATCGTCCAGGTGGAGGTGGGAAATTGAATCCATGGAAAAACGTCCTCGTGCAGGCCGCTTGTGCGGCAACGGGCAGATTATTGATGTTATGAGAGGCATGGCATCGTGTGATGGACCGCACACGCCAGTCGCGGTGTTGGATGAAAGCAGGATGAGTGTGGATCAGCTGGCGAGGGCAGAGTTATCTGCCGGCGACAGGCGATGATGCAGGGACGACGTCCGGATCATGAAAAGGAACGCCGGGTGGAAATCATGGGCATGCCCATGTCGCTGACAGACAAGTGGGACACCATCGATTGGCACAGAATTATGCGCAACGACAAGGCGGTGGCACCGCGGTCGGAGCCTCCCATGGTGCAGCTAGGCGACACGATAATGACAATGGACTTCCTCAACCCCGTCACGACCCAGACTTGGATCAACGGCCGCCATGCGGTGCGCTGCGTCAAGGTGATCCAAGAAACCTGGGACGTCCGTACCTTCTGCTTCATGGCCGAGCAGCCGGTACTGTTCTTCTTCAAGCCGGGACAGTTCGTGACCTTGGAGTTGGAGATCGATGGTGAGCCGATCATGCGGTCCTATACCATCTCCAGTTCGCCATCGGTCCCCTACAGTATCTCGATCACCGTCAAGCGGGTGCCGGGCGGCCGGGTATCCAACTGGCTGCATGACACCATGAAGGTTGGCGACGAGCTGACGGTACATGGCCCGGTGGGCAACTTTAACTCGATCGACTTCCCTGCCGACAAGGTGCTATTCCTCTCCGGCGGCGTCGGCATCACGCCGCTGATGTCTATGACCCGCTGGCTCTTCGACACCAACGCCAACGTCGACGTCGAGTTCATCCACAGCGCCCGTGCACCACGCGACGTCATCTACCATCGTGAGCTGGTGCATATGTTCTCGCGGATTCCCGAATTCAAGCTACATATTGTCTGCGAGCACAAGGACGACATCGGCGAGGCTTGGGCTGGCTACCGAGGGTATCTGACCCAGCCGATGCTGGAACTCATGGCGCCGGACTTCCTCGAGCGTGAAATCTTCTGCTGCGGTCCCACGCCGTATATGAATGTGATCAAGCGTATCCTGCGCGATAATGGCTTCGATATGAGCCACTATCATGAGGAGTCCTTCGGAGCCACGCCACTGGACGTGCGCGAGGACGTACTGGAGCTGGCCGAACAGGCCGAAGCAGAGGCCGAGGAAATCGTCTATGCTGACTTGCTCAGCGTCGAGTTCGTCAATTCAGGCAAAAGCGTACGCATCCAGCCTGGCGAGACGGTACACTCCGCGGCGGCCAAGCTCGGCCTGCATATCCCCAAAGCCTGCGGCATGGGCATCTGTGGCACTTGCCGGGTACCGCTGGCCTCGGGGCAGGTCGAGATGGAGCACAATGGCGGCATCACCGACGAAGATATCGCCGAGGGCTATATCCTCTCCTGCTGCAGCAAGCCGCTGGGCGACGTGGTGGTGGAGTACTGATGGAGCACTGACATGGCCATGGCCTGACTCAAGAGACCCAAGACGATCAGGTCGTAGTCAACTATGGCGTCTCGCCGATTGCCGACTCCAAGGATTGGGCGGCCTTCCGATACCTAGGGGCTATTGACGTCAACAGCCCCTAGCTGTTTTTCTTGGCTCTTTCTCGATCTTCACTGTTAGTAATTTCCGCTTTCGAATCGACGTGTTGGCGCTTTTTAGCCTTGCGCTCCAATCTTAGATAGACGATGCAAGCCACCGCCAAGGGCAACAGAAAGTAGATGGCGCGATAACCTATCAGCGCAGCGAGTATGTCGGTCGTGGGCACTTGATGCTGGAGTAAGGCGATAAAAACCGCTTCAAGCACCCCCAAGCCTGCAGGGATATGAGTCACTGCCCCCGCGATGCTACTGATGAGCAGAATGCCGAGAATATTGGGATAAAACACATCCTCGGGTAACAGAAGATAGATCAGTGCGGCCATCAACGACCAATTGACTGCGCCCAGGAGAGTCTGTATCAGTGCCAGCCGGAGCGTGGGTAAAATGATTTCGTGATGCCGCCATTTCCAAGCCCGGCGTTTGGAAAAGCGACAGGCAGCCAAATAGACAGAGGCGGCAGCCAACAACCCGAAGCCAATCAGTTGTAACCCCATGGTGCCGATTTGCCAGTTGACCGGGAAGGGGACCAGGCGCAAGGAGAATACTGTGCCGGCCAATAGCATGTAACCCAGCCAGTTGGTGATCAAGCTCAAGCTCAGGATGCGAGTCACCGTTCCCACGCCCAGTCCCAGCTGTGAGTACAAGCGGTAACGCAATACAACTCCACCGACCCAAGCGCCCAGGTTCAGATTGAAGGCATAACAGACGAAAGCGAGGGGAAGTACATGTTTGGCCGGAAGCTTATGGCCGGTGTAAGCCTTGCCCAAGAGGTCATAACTGCTGAATACCATAAAGCTGGCGGCGGTGATGCCCACTCCGGCCAGAAGTGTCAAAGGGCTGTAACTTCGCAACGTTGCGACCACCGTAGGCCAATCCACGTTTCTGAGTAGCCAGAACAGCAAGACCGGAATCAGAATAAAGAAAAACAGCGTCACGCCGCGCTTGAGCCAGTATTGCCAGGGTTTACGTGTGTGGGTCTTGTCGGTTGCGGGTGTTCTCATATCAATGCCTATTGCGGCTTCAACGCAGCTCATGCTTTTTTTTTCGTCCGCTCCACGGGTAATGATTTAAGCTTTGGAGCATGGGCCGGGTGCCACCCCACCATGGTGGGAAAGTGGCGTAGAAAATGGAAACTAACCACCATCAAGGGGGCTCGCCACCAATGTCCTTTGCCAGCCTTTTTGGGGGTTATTTTTTGACAGTTCTTATCGATAAGCTCGGTGAGATGTTCATGTATTTCTTGATTGAGCTTGACGTCGCGAATGAAAAGATTGGCTTCCAGGTTCAAATATAGACTTAGCGGGTCGAGATTGCTTGACCCCACTGTCGACCATTCATGATCGACGATAGCGATCTTGCCGTGCAGGGGATGTTCCGTGTACTCGAATATGCCTATACCGGCGTCAAGTAAATAACTATAAAGCGAACTGGATAATTGCCGAGTCCAGGGCTTGTCCGGCCGCCCTTGCAATATCAATGACACCTTGACGCCGCGACGTGCTGCATTGCCTAGTTCACGCCATATACGATAGCTGGGGAAAAAATAGGCATTGGCGATAACTATACGAGTAGTGGCCGAACGAATCGCCAGAATATATTGTTCTTCAATATCAGTGCGGTGGTTAGTGTTGTCACGAGCAGCCATTAGTATCTCTGCCTCCCCAGCAGTAGAGGTTGTTGTCTCAAATTCCGGGAGTTCCTGAACCGCCGGGTTCTCCATAAGCAACGCTTTGGCAGCGGCGCGAATATCCTTCACTATCGGGCCGCATATGCGCACGGCATAATCTTGCTTCCCCATGGGATACTTGTCAGGCAAATGATCGGCGGCGAAGTTTATCCCACTGATATAAGCTATCTCCCCATCTACTACGACAATCTTGCGATGAAGGCGGCGAAACAGATTAGTGCGCATGCCAAGCCAGCGCGGCCGCGGATCGTAGGCATACAGGTGGACGCCCGCCGCCTTCAATTCCGCGATGTAGCCAGCATCAAGATCCGCTGTCCCGTAGCCATCCACGGTCACTTCAATTCGTACCTGCCTGGCTGCGGCTTCCAGCAAGGCATCTTTCAACGCCTTTCCGACTTCATCGTTGAAAATAATGAACGTTTCGATCAGGATTTCTTGGCTGGCAGTGCGTATGGCGTCGAATACGCTAGGAAAGAATTGATTGCCATTAATCAATAACTCGACATGGTTACCTTCCTGCCATTTGAAGTTCACAGGCATATCTCTGCGATGAGCGGCACATGATCGGAGAGGTGTGACCAAGGCCTGCGGTAAAGTGCCTCAGCGTTGCGGACCGAGACATTGCGGACATAAATCCGGTCGAGGCGCAAAAAAGGCCAGCGTGCGGGAAAGCTTTTTGCAGACTGTCCATAGTGCAAGGCGAAAGCTTCATGCATATTACACTCGACCAGCACTTTATTGGCTTGCAGGCGCCAGTCATTAAAATCTCCCGCGACAATGACCGGTTCACTTGATGGTATCGTATCCAGCAAGTCACACAGCAGCGCCAATTGCTCTAGGCGATGCGTCTGGCGCAGTCCAAGGTGAACGCAGATAGCATGTACTTCCGCCTGGCCTGGGATATCCAATATGCAATGCAGCAGGCCTCGCTCTTCAGTGCCACGAATAGAAATATCTCTGTTTTCATAACGTAGAATCGGAAACCTGGAGAGCAAGGCGTTGCCATGGTCGCCCTCGGGGTAGACGGCATTACGACCATAAGCAAAATCCGGCCACATGCTGTCGGCCAGGTATTCGTATTGCGTCACACCCGGCCAGTCGTGATAGCGCATGGCATGCTCTTTATGTTCACCGATAACTTCCTGCAAAAATACCATATCAGTAGATAGAGTATTCACCGCATCGCGCAGCTCCGGCAGGATGTGGCGACGGTTGAAAAAATTGAAGCCCTTATGCACATTTATCGTCATGATATGCAGCGTTTGAAAGCTCGCGTTGGGATGCATATCTTGGTTCCTCATGGTGCTCTGACTTGTGGCAGCTGACTTGTGGCAGAGCACACGTGACGAGACCGGCCAGCTCAATTAGCGGTAATGACTGAGCTGCTTGGCAGAAATATTTAGCAAATTAGTCCCAGAGACCGTCGTATTTTTCGTAGTCGAATGGCTTCATTTCGCCAATTTCATCTGCATCATATTGCAAGGCGTAAGCCGGGTAGCCTGGCGCCCAGCCGTATCCATAACCATAAAAAGGATAAGCGTAAGTTCCGCGACCATAGGCGGTATCGGACTCGACGATTACGGCTTGAACTTCGCCATTACGTGATAAAAGCATGTTATGGACATAACCATAGCCGACGCCTTCTCCAATCGTTGCGTAGTCATCAAGTAAATCGGTGAGCTTCCAGATGCCAGGGCCGGTTTCGAGATCGTCGTCGACTTGCTGAGCCTCAGCGAGATCTTGCTCGGTAATGTAGTCATCGGACGTAAAGAGTCCATATTTGTCGACGTTATCTTCTGTTACAGGCGTTATAACACCTTCTTCATTCAGCTCAACCTCTTCCCAAGGGACCAAGACATGGGTGTCTCCCATGTCCCAGAATCCTCCCACTTGGGCGATGATGGCAGCGACCTTATTTTCCTGTGTGATAAGTACATTTTCGACACTGCCAATTTCTTCCCCGTTACCACCAAACACCTCGGCACCGAGTAAATTGTCAGCTCTTATACCGCCGGCTTCATAAATAGCCTCATAATCCCAATCACTTAATGGCCTTACTACATCTTCTTGGGCTTGGGCTTGGGCTTGAAAGGTGACAACGGCAGCGGTGATGGCTAGCGTGGTTGCACAAATATTACGTTTGTTTGACATGACAGAATTCCCTTCCTGTTAACGTATTTGAAAGCTAGAAGAGAAGTCTCTGGCTGTAAAGGAAGCGTATTTGTGACTGCAGCGAATCGATTCGACTAATAAAAATCAGCTCATCTATAAATGCTGGGCGTGCATTCAATGACAAATTGATACGTTACGTGTCGTGGGTAACGGCTTAATCAATTCGAGTGGTTTGTTTGATCAAATTGCGCGTCAAACCTCGTACTTCTAGTGCGAGGAAGGATAGCGCGAGACGCGTTAGCGCCTCTTTGTTGACAGGTTAAATATAGCGCACTAGATTTTTAGCATGACAACCGTACACCGCGCCTACCGTTATCGTTTTTACCCAACGCCCGAGCAAACTGAACAGCTTGCCCGGACGTTTGGCTGCGTGCGGTACATCTACAACCACTTCCTGCGCGAGCGCACGGACGCCTGGTTCGAGCGTCAGGAACGGATGGGTTACAACACCACCGCGAAAGCCCTCACCACGCTCAAGAAGCAGTCGGAGACGGCGTTTCTGGCCGAGGTGTCCAACGTATGCCTGCAACAATCCCTGCGGCACCTGGAGCGAGCGTTTAGCAACTTCTTTAAAGGCCAGGCGTGCTATCCCACCTTCAAGAAAAAACAGCGCAAGCAGTCGGCGACCTACATGGCCAACGGCTTTCGCTGGCGCGATGGCCAGCTCTGGCTTGCCAAGCATCAAGACCCTTTGAATATTCGCTGGAGCCGGTCGTTTTCCGGTCAGCCCACCAGTATTACCGTCAGTTGTGATACCGCTGGCCGCTACCATGTCAGCTTTTTAGTTGAAGAAGATATAGTGGCGTTGCCGGTGACACCGACGATGGTGGGTATTGATCTGGGGCTGACGCACCGTGTCATCACCAGCCACGGCGACAAGATTCCCAACCCGCGCTTTCTGCGCCGGACAAAACGCAAGCTGACGCTTGCCCAGCGCAACCTGTCACGCAAACAGAAGGGCTCGAATAACCGCGCCAAAGCGCGGCTTCAGGTGGCGAAAATTCACGCGACACTCGCCGATCAACGCCAAGATGCCACCCACAAGCTTTCCACGCAGCTTATTCACGAGAACCAAGTTATCGCTGCCGAAAGCCTCCAAGTGAAGAACCTGCTGAAAAACCGGTCGTTGGCCAAGGCCATCAGCGACGTGAGCTGGGGTGAGCTGGTGCGCCAACTCGACTATAAGGCCCAGCGTTGCGGACGCGATTTCGTCCAGATCGACAAGTGGTATCCCAGCTCAAAGCGCTGTTTTCACTGTGGACACATCACCGATAAGATGCCACTCAATGTTCGTACCTGGGACTGCTCTGCCTGTGGCACCCAAGGCATCGACCGCGATATCAACGCCGCCCGCAATATCCTTCAGGCGGGCAAGGCCATACTGGTCGGGGCCGACAAGCTCCGACAGCACGAAAAGAAGACTACCGTGGGGCTCACGGAACGTTAAGCCTGTGGAGCCTGTGTAAGACCGGCGGTGTCATCACCAAGGGCAACGGGCAATGAAGCAGGAACCCGGAAGGTGACAACCGGGAATCGCCGTCCTTCAGGGCGGCGAGGAGGTCAAGCGTTGTTCAGCGCGCTTCATCGTGAGGCTTTTTTCTGGGTACTGCATGGTTTTCCAGAGACGGATTTCCTCCAATGTTCGTCCGCAGCCGATACAAAGCTCTTTGCTAAGCTTACATACTGATATACAAGGACTATCGATTGTCTTGGGCATCATCAAAAGTCATAAAAAATGGATGTGAATAATGGCATAACTCACCTTAAAGGTGAAATTAGATGTCTTCATGCTCAGGTGAATTTTTTGGCCCTACATGATTGAATCTAGCGGATTGCACCGGGAAAAGTCGAATCGCTTCTCATCGGCCATATGTCGTCTAGGATGATAAGAATCAGCCATCTTGCTACTGGACATGCCGGGGTTCGCCATGATGCAAAAAGCCGACAGTGCCAAGCACGGTTTCAATCTTGCTTCTTTCAGTGCGGGTGTATTCGATCTCGACGGTGTCGTGACGGACACCGCCAATGTGCACTGTGCAGCCTGGAAACAGCTTTTCGACGATTATCTGCGTAGCCGCGCGCAAGCGAAGGGCGAGCGGTTCGAACCCTTTAATGCCGATGTGGATTACCCACGTTACGTTGACGGCAAACCTCGCTACCAGGGAGTAGAGAGTTTTCTGGCATCCCGCTCGATTACCCTGGCGTATGGCTCGCCTGATGATCCACCTGGATATGAGACGGTCTGTGGGCTGGGGAATCTCAAGGATCGACTGTTTGGTGAGCGTCTGAAAAAAGACGGGGTTGACGTCTTCGATTCCTCTGTAGCGCTTATCCAGCATCTGCGAGGTGCGGGGCTGAAGATAGCATTGGTTTCATCGAGCAAGAACGCCGCGGCTGTGCTGGAAACCGCCGGTTTGAGCCAGCTGTTTGATGCTCGTGTGGATGGCAACGACATCGAGCGCAGGAAGCTGAAGGGCAAACCCGACCCGGATATCTTTTTATTGGCAGCAAACTTGTTGGAGGTCTCGCCGAGCGGTGCCTTTGCGGTAGAGGATGCGTTATCCGGTGTCGAGGCGGCACGCGCCGCTGGTTACGCGCTGGTGGTGGGGGTGGACCGTGCCGATCAGGCTAATGCCTTGCTCGAACAAGGTGCCGATATCGTGGTTGACGACCTTGGGGAGTTGATGCCGGATAGCGCATCCAGCGAATCGACATTGCCGAATGCGCTGGCCTGTTACGAGGAGATCGCTCACTACCTGGCCGATAAGCGTCTGGTCATTTTTCTCGATTACGACGGCACTCTGACACCGATTGTCGATCGACCTGAGCTTGCCGTGCTCAGCGATGACATGCGTGAAACGCTACGCAAAGTGGCTGAGCGCTTTACCGTGGCGATTGTCAGCGGGCGTGACCGTGCCGACGTCGAGCAGCTGGTGGCTCTCGATAACCTCGTTTATGCCGGAAGCCATGGTTTCGACATCGCCGGCCCCGGTGGACTGCACATGCAACAAGAACGTGCGGAGGAGTTCCTGCCTGCACTGGATCGTGCCGAAGCCGAATTGAAGCAAGAACTGAATGATATTGAGGGCGTAATCGTCGAGCGTAAGCGCTACGCGATTGCCGTGCACTACCGGCTCGTGGCGGAGGAGCATATTGAGGCTATCGAGGAAGCTGTCGAGCATGCCGTCGAAGTGTCGGCATCAATGCTGCGCCGTACCGGTGGCAAGAAAATCTTCGAGTTGAGGCCAGCGCTATCTTGGGACAAGGGCAAGGCCCTAAGTTGGCTGCTTGATGCGTTGGTACACAGTGGGGAAGTTGAGCCGGGTGATAAAGATATTCTGCCGCTTTATTTCGGGGACGATGAAACGGACGAAGACGCTTTCAAGGTCTTGCGTGAAGGGCAGGGGCAGGGGCATGAGCAGGGGCTTGGGTTGCTGGTGGCCGAGGCCCCCCAGTCAACCGAGGCTCACTATTGGCTTGAAGACCCCCAGGCGGTCGGGCGTTTTCTGCAGCGCCTTTGCAATGCCGATGGAGAACTGCCATGAGCGACTGGACACTCGATTATGCCGGCTTCGATGCCCACGAGGAAGGGCTTCGCGAAGCGCTATGTACCTTGGGGAACGGCTATTTTGCTACCCGAGGCGCGAATGAAGAGGCCGAAGCGGGTGACATTCATTATCCGGGTACCTACCTTGCTGGAGGCTATAATCGGCTAAAAACCCAGATTGCCGGACATGAGATCGAAAACGAGGATCTCGTCAACATGCCGAACTGGCTAAGCCTGACCTTCCGACCCGAGGGAGGTGAATGGTTCAATCTCATGGCGGTCGAAATTCTGGATTATGACCAGACGCTGGACATGAAAACCGGCATTCTCCAACGCGATATGCGCTTTCGCGATCGTCAAGGCCGGGAAACCACGCTCGCTTCCCGGCGCCTCGTGCATATGCAAAATCCGCACCTCGCTGCCATCGAATGGCGCCTGAAGCCGGAGAACTGGTCGGGACGGGTTACCGTGCGCTCCGCACTTGACGGGCGCGTCATCAATGCCGGCGTGACGCGGTATCGTGAATTGGCAAGCACTCATTTGGCCCCTCTGAGCAGCGAACAGCTCGATGAGCACACCATCCGTCTGCTGGTCGAAACCAACCAGTCTCATCTGCGTGTGGCTCAGGCCGCACGGACTCAAGCGTACCTCGGTGAGCGCCAGGTGGATGCCGAGCGTGGGCTCGTGCAGGAGACCGGCTACATTGCGCAGGAGTTGAGCTTCGAGGCCAACCAGGGTCAGGAGATGCGCATTGAAAAGGTGATAGCCATGCATACGTCCCGGGACCGGGCTATCTCGGAACCGGGGCTTGCCGTGAGTCATTCGGTTGCCCAGGCAGGGCCGTTTGCCGAGCTGTTGGCAAGCCATGCCCAGAAATGGCAGCATCTTTGGTATCGCTGTGATTTAGTGCTCAAGGGTGGGGGGCGCTCCCAGAAAATCTTGCGGTTGCATATTTTTCACCTGCTGCAGACCGTCTCGCCCCACGTGGTTGACCTGGACGTCGGCGTGCCGGCACGCGGTCTGCATGGTGAGGCTTACCGTGGCCACATCTTCTGGGATGAGTTGTTTATCTTTCCGTTTCTCAACTTTCGCATACCCGAGATTACGCGTGCCTTGCTGCGTTACCGTTATCGTCGCTTGGGAGAAGCCCGCCGCCTGGCGCGAAAAGCGGGATATCGCGGCGCCATGTATCCCTGGCAAAGCGGCAGTAGTGGACGTGAAGAAAGTCAGATGCTGCATCTCAACCCTAAGTCGGGGCGTTGGATTGCGGATCATAGTCATCTGCAACGCCACGTGAACGCCGCCATCGCCTTCAATGTATGGCGCTATTATGAAGTAACCGAGGACTACGAGTTTCTCTCCTATTATGGGGCTGAGTTGCTGGTGGAAATTGCACGTTTCTGGGCCAGTTGCGCCAGCTGGAATGCTCGCCGCAAGCGCTACGATATCTGTGGCGTGATGGGACCAGACGAATTTCATGACCGTTATCCTTGGGCAGACGAACCCGGGTTGGATAACAATGCCTATACCAATCTGATGGTGGCTTGGGTGCTGCGACGGGCTGACGATGCCTTGGGGCGAGTCGGTGCTGAACGCCGTCAGGAGCTGTGTGCAACATTGGCAGTGACCGACCAGGAAATTGCGACATGGGAGGCAATCAGCCACAAGCTCTTCGTCCCGTTTCACGAGGGTGTCATCAGCCAGTTCGAGGGCTATGAGCGCCTCGAAGAGTTCGATTGGAAAAAGTATCAAAGCCAGTACGGGGACATCCATCGCCTGGATCGGCTTCTCGAGGCTGAGGGAGATACGGCCAATCGCTACAAGGCGTCCAAGCAGGCCGATGCCCTGATGCTGTTTTATCTTTTTTCCGCTGATGAACTCAGCGATCTTTTCCAGCAACTGGGCTACACCTTCACCCAGGAGCTGATTCCGCGCACCATTGACTATTATCAGCAGCGTACTTCGCACGGTTCTACCTTAAGCCGCATCGTTGAATCCTGGGTGCTGGCCCGTTCGGACCGGCCAAGATCTCTGACATTGCTCAGTGAAGCACTCGAAAGCGACATCGCCGATGCGCAGGGCGGAACGACGCAGGAGGGCATTCATCTGGGCGCCATGGCCGGTACCGTCGACCTGGTTCAGCGTGGTGAGACGGGGCTAGAGGTTCGTGACGGTCTGTTGCGGTTCGACCCCTGCCTGCCCGACCCGTTACCGGGCCTGCACCTGCGCTTGCGTTACCATGGCCGCTGGATAGAAGTCACCATGAAAGGTAACAGGATGACGCTTAGCGTCTCGGAGGGAGGCGCGAAAGCCGTGCGTATCGCCGTGCGGGACAAGATTCATTCTTTCGAGGCTGGCCAAAGCCTCGAATTTCACTGTCAGCCAGGCGGTACTGATTGGCAAATCATGGATCAGAGCGAATCGGCGGATTCAAACTGAGCTAACCGCATGCTTGGCTTTTAAACCTGCATTTCTGCCAAGAGAATGCCGATAAGGTCTTTTGCTGGTAACTCCCTGGCCAAGGGTGCGCCTTGGCCGGCCCAATGGGCTGCAAACTCACGGTGACCCTTGGTCATTGCTGCGGCGTTAAGCGATTTTGCTGCGTCATAGGGGATAGGGTAGTCCGGCAATATGACGCCACCGCACTGGGCGACGTCGGTATGCATTCGGTTAACGATGCCGCGCGCCGGCCTACCCGAGATGACGGAGGTAATTTGCGTGTCATGTGCCCGAGGGCTTTTCAATTCTTCGCGATAGGTGCTGTTTGCCGAGGACTCGGGGCATAGAATAAACGCCGTTCCCATTTGAACGGCCGAGGCGCCCAACGTCAGGGCAGCGTTGATGGACGCCCCATCCATGATCCCACCGGCAGCAATGATCGGAAGCGAGACATGTGACGCCAACAGGCGGGTGAGAGGCAAGGCGCCCATTTCTTTATCACTGAGCGCAGAGAACGTACCGCGATGGCCGCCCGCTTCCACGCCTTGCGCCACGATCGCGTCGATACCCGCCGCTTCAGCCTGCCGGGCTTCTTCAAGCGTGGTAGCGCAGCTTAACAATACGATGCCCTGCGCTTTCAGTGCATCGATAAACCTTTTGGAAGGTAGCCCGAAGTGAAAACTGACAATGGGCGGCTTTTCCTCAAGCAGCATATCAAGCATTTCTTCGTTGCCTATAAACGTCTGATATATTTCGCTGATTGCCGCAGGCGGCTGCGCCTGCATCTCGCTAAAGAACGGCGATAAATGTGTCAGCCATGCCTCTTCGGTGGCCTTGTCGATTTTCGCTGGCTGATGGCAAAACAGGTTCACGTTAAAGGGCTGGGTTGTGAGCTTTTGGGTGTTTTTTAGCATCTCACGCGCGCTATCAATGGAGCTCGCACCTAGTCCTATAGAGCCTAACGCTCCTGCATTGGAAACGGCGGCGGCCAGTTCAGGAGTGGAAACCCCGGCCATGGGTGCCTGCACGATAGGATGCTCGATCCCAAGTTTCTGCAGGAAATGTTTGTCAGCCATATCTACTTTTCCTTTGTGTTTGCCGACGTGCCGCCAGGCCATGGTGACCCTCTTTGCCTGGTTAGGGTATCCTTAGAGTTCTTAAATTGATTGTTGGCCGATGATGGCTTTTCTCGCCGAGCATGCTGCGAGTGGCCGGGTTTTTCTCTTATTCAGGTTTGGTGGCAAAACAACATGATGCTGAAAACTTCGACTCGTATCAATAAATACATCAGCGAAAGCGGCCTGTGTTCCAGGCGCGAGGCCGATCGTTTTGTTGAGCAGGGCAACGTTTACATCAATGGAAAACGTGCCACCACGGGTGACCAGGTTTTTTCAGGCGACCTGGTTAAAGTAAATGGCCAAACCATCGAGCCGCAGGAAGAAGACGACTTGATTCTCATCGCGCTGAACAAGCCGGTGGGCATCGTCAGCACCACGGAGCCGAGCGAAAAGGACAATATCGTCGATTTTGTTAAACACGGCGCGCGTATCTTTCCAATCGGCCGCCTGGACAAGGATTCCCAAGGGCTTATTTTTCTGACGAACAATGGGGATCTGGTCAACAAGATCCTTCGCGCCAATAACAGCCACGAAAAGGAATATCAGGTAACGGTCAACAAACCGATTACCGACGAGTTCATTGCGGGCATGAGTGGTGGGGTGCCTATCCTGGGGAAAGTTACCAAGAAATGCCCGGTGGTCAAGCAATCGGCTAACGTCTTCACGATTACGCTGGTGCAAGGCTTAAACCGCCAGATTCGCCGAATGTGCGAATATTTTGGTTATGAGGTCACTCAGCTTATTCGCTACCGGATCATGAACGTTTCGCTAAAGGGACTGGCGTTGGGCGATTGGCGTGATTTAACCCAGCGTGAAGTGGAAACAATTATCGCCTTGACGGAACAGTCGACTTCCCAAGCAGACATGCAAGCCAGCCCCTCAGGAGGCAAAGCCTCGGAGAAAAAAGCGCCCGCCAACAAAAGGTCCGCTTCCAAAGCCCAGCCCGGTTCAAAGCCCAAAGCTGGTTCAAAGTCTAAACCGGGCTCTAAGCTTAAGCCCGGCGCGAAATTCAAATCCGGTGGTGCCAAACCAAAAACTGGCGCAACACCAAAAGCTGCAGCCAACTCCAAGCCTGCATCGAAAGCAAAACCTAAATCCAGTGGCAAGCCAGGGACCAAGCCTCAAGCCGTCCGGGGAAAAAAGTCGGGGCCGCCCGGCGCCAAGCCGAAAACCCGAGGCAATACGCGCCGCGCCAAACCCAATAAATAAACTTAGCTGCTTTCTTTAAAGCGATAAATGCTTTGAACCCTCCGACGATTCATTCAAAGAATAGAATCGCGGATTCCCATCACTCTCACGCGCTTTGTTGCCAGAGCGT
>NZ_WTKP01000008.1 GCF_009793355.1 Vreelandella zhuhanensis | reverse complement strand
AGCGCTAACCCCTTGACACTGCTTGCTTTTCAGCAAGCTCCACCGCTGGAAACGCCTGGCGTTCCCGGCAGCGGATGCGTACTCTACCTCCTGGCCGGGACACTGGCAAGCCCCTAGTGTAAAAAACTTCAGTTTCTAGCTTTTGCCTTGCGCATTATTGCCAATATTGGCCCCGAAATTACGTAAGCACTGAAAAGCAGAAGCAGCATGACGGAAGGTTCGATAGAAATCACAACGAAGCCAATCACTACTGCCAATAGCACCACAAAGGGCACTGGCCCTTTGAGATCGACATCCTTGAAGCTGTAATAACGGATGTTGCTCACCATCAGGACAGCTGCTGCGGCCACAACAAACAGCATCAACAGCTTGAAACCCAGTGCATCGGCATCGAAATGGTAAAACGTCCAGACACAAGCAGCTATCAAGGCCGCAGCAGAAGGGCTGGGCAAGCCAATGAACCAGCGCTTGTCTGTACTGCCGACTTGAACATTGAAACGTGCCAGGCGCAGCGCGGCGCAGGCAACATACAAGAAGGCCACGACCCAACCCGTCTTACCGATATCCTGCAGTATCCAGGTAAATGCCACCAGCGCAGGCGCCACTCCAAAAGAAAGCATATCCGATAGACTGTCATATTCCGCACCGAAGGCACTTTGGGTATTGGTCATGCGAGCGACTCGGCCATCCAGCCCATCCAGCACCATCGCGATGAAGATAGCCACGGCGGCAGCGGCAAAATCACCATTGATACCAGCCACCACAGCAAAAAAACCCGAGAAAAGTGCGGAGGTAGTGAATAGGTTAGGTAGTAAATAGATACCCTTGCGACGCACCTTCTTCCCGTCCTCGACAGATTCTTCGACAACCTCTGTCTCGCGTAGAAAAGCTGCTGTCAGGTCTTCATTGCCACCCACGGCGTCCTGCTTGTCTGTATCGCGATCAGCGCCGGGGTCTTGTTCCGTATTACGAGGTTCCTGAGTCATACGTGTCGTCCATTTAAAATGAGCTCACCATAGCAGTGATGGATTTCATTCTACACGGTGAGATTGATGCAGGAAGTACACGCCTGAACAAACGCAACAAGGGCGCGATAATTCGCGCCCTTGTCCGCCACTAGCTCAGATTGCTGGAAATCAGTTCTTGGATTTGTCTACCAACTGATTCGCGGCAATCCACGGCATCATACCGCGAAGCTTGGCACCGACCTGCTCGATGTCATGCTCTGCATTGAGACGGCGGCGAGCGGTCATCGAAGGATAGTTGCTGTTACCTTCATTGATGAACATTTTTGCATATTCACCGGTCTGGATGCGCTTGAGTGCATTGCGCATCGCGGCGCGTGACTGGTCGTTAATGATCTCGGGGCCGGTCACGTACTCACCATATTCCGCATTATTGGAGATGGAGTAGTTCATGTTGGCAATGCCGCCCTCGTACATCAGGTCGACGATCAGTTTGAGTTCGTGGAGACACTCAAAGTAAGCCATTTCAGGCGCATAACCTGCTTCAGTCAGCGTTTCGAAACCGGCCTTGACCAGCTCTACCGCACCACCACACAGCACGGCTTGCTCACCGAACAGATCCGTTTCGGTTTCGTCTTTAAAAGTTGTCTCGATGATACCGCTACGACCCCCACCCACGCCGGCGGCGTAAGACAGCGAAAGCTCCTTGGCCTTACCGGAAGCATCTTGATGGATAGCGATAAGGTCAGGGATACCGCCGCCCTTGACGAACTCGGAACGCACGGTATGGCCCGGCGCTTTGGGTGCAATCATGATGACGTCGAGATCTTTACGCGGCTCGATCTGGTTATAGTGAATATTGAAACCGTGGGCGAAAGCCAAGGTAGCGCCTTCTTTCAGGTTCGGCTCGACTTCCTGCTCATAAATCGCTTTTTGATTTTCATCCGGTGCAAGCATCATCACTACATCAGCGGTTTTGCAGGCCTCAGGCACAGTAGCCACCTTGAGACCCGCCGCCTCAGCCTTGGCTGCGGAAGAAGAGCCCTTGCGCAGAGCAACCGTCACATCAACGCCGGATTCCTTCAGGTTATTGGCATGGGCATGCCCCTGAGAGCCGTAACCGACGATGGTGACTTTCTTGGCTTGGATCAACGAAAGGTCGCAATCTTTATCGTAAAAAACGCGCATGATGTGCTCCGGAAAGGTGGTTGGATACTAGGCGTAACGCCGCTGAGCCCAACTCTACGCCAGCCAAGTTATTGCGTAAAACGCTATATTTGAAACGCTGCATTGCATAATATGCAATACATAACCTCAACGTGGATTTCCATGGACTTTCGCCAGCTCAAGCACTTCCTGACACTGACTGAAACACTGCATTTCGGCCGCGCCAGCGAGCTATGCCATGTCAGCCCTTCGACACTGAGCCGCTCAATCCGGCAATTAGAAGAAGCGCTCGACGCCCCCCTTTTTGAACGCGACAACCGGCATGTAGCCTTGACTCGCCAAGGGCTGATTCTGCAACGCTACGCCCGTGACACACTCGAGCAATGGGAGGCACTACGTCATACCTTGGCCGCCGAGGCGACACAGCTCACTGGCGAGATCAGCATTTATTGCTCGGTGACCGCCAGCTACAGCTTTCTTTACGAATTGCTCAGTGCCTTTCGCAGCCGTCACCCCGGCGTTGAATTGAAACTTCACACCGGCGACCCGGCAGATTCCATGGCACGAGTATTGGCAGGCGACGACGATATGGCGATTACGCCACGACCGCGCGTGCCTCCGCCATCCCTGGCTTTCAAGTCCTTGACTCGCTCACCCTTGGTGTTTATCGCCCCTTTCACGAAGACCGGGGCGGCTATGAACTGGGTACCTGATACACCGGAAAGCCCCACACCGACTCAATGGCAAGATGTCCCCATGATTCTTTCCGAGGCCGGCCTTTCGCGGGACTATGCCGATACCTGGTTCAAGGCGCTAGGTATCACTCCCCGCATTTATGCCCAAGTTGCCGGTCACGAAGCCATCGTCAGCATGGTCGGGCTGGGTTTCGGCATAGGTGTGGTGCCCAAAATTGTGCTGGATAACAGCCCCCTTGCCGAGCGGGTACGCATATTGGCGGTCAAGCCCGAGCTCCCCCACTACGATGTGGGGCTGTGCGTGCTGAACCGGCGCTTGAAAAGCCCCCTGACCCAGGCGTTGTGGGATGAAGTCAATGAACGAACATGAAAAAGCCGCCCCGAAGGCGGCTAATCAATACAAGGCTTGCAGAACGCAGATGGATATCAACTGCTTACGGCAAGCTTTTTTATAACAAGCGTTAAAGTGACAGCACCTTGTCGCCACGAGCGATGCCCGACACCCCGGTACGCGCCACTTCCAATATTCCAACCGGACCCATTGCCTGCAAGAACGCATCCAGCTTGGTGGCGTCGCCGGTGATCTGAACCGTATAAAGGCTAGGCGTGACATCGACGATCTGCGCCCGGAAAATATCCACCGTGCGCTTCACTTCATCGCGTGCCGCCCCTAGCGCCTTCACTTTCACCAACATCAGTTCGCGCTCGATATGATTACCTTCGGTGAGATCCACCAACTTGATCACATCGATCAACTTGTTGAGATGCTTGGTGATCTGCTCGATCACCCGATCATCACCCACGGTAGTAACCGTCAAGCGCGACAATGACGGATCTTCCGTCGCGGCCACGTTCAAGGTTTCAATGTTGAAATTACGCTGGGAAAACAACCCCACCACGCGGGACAGGGCGCCGGGTTCGTTTTCCATCAGAATCGAGATGATATGACGCATCAGGTTCGCTCCGTCTTGGAAAGCAGCATGTCGCGCATGGAGCCCAAAGGCACCTGCATCGGATAAACGTGCTCGTGCGGATCTACCTTCACGTCCAGAAACACCAACTCATGCTTATCGGCAAAGGCGCGTTCAAGCGCCGGCTCAAGCTCATCCAGCGTATTCACCGTAATAGCGGTAAAGCCATAGGCCTCGATCAACTTGTGAAAGTCCGGCAATGATTCCATGTAGGAATGCGCATGGCGGGACTTATAGTTGAGATCCTGCCACTGGCGCACCATCCCCAGCGAGGCATTGTTGAGATTGACGATCTTCACCCCGATGGCGTACTGCTTACAGGTGGAAAGCTCCTGCATCATCATCTGGAAACTACCTTCCCCCGTCACGCAGACGACGTGATCGTCAGGGTAGCTCTGTTTGATACCCATGGCAGCGGGGAAACCGAACCCCATGGTACCCAAGCCTCCCGAGGTGATCAGACGATTGGGTTTATCGAACTTATAGTACTGGGCAGCGAACATCTGATGCTGGCCAACGTCCGTGGTCACGAACGCTTCACCATGCGTGACACGGCATAACGCCTCGACCACTTCCTGGGATTTCAACACGCCGCCGTCAGAAGGCTCGTAAAGCTTACCCACACGTTCTGCGCGCCAGCCATCGATCTGCTGCCACCACTGGGCCAAGGCATCGGGATTAGCGATGTCTTGGCCCTGCACCAGACTGATCATTTCATTGATCACGCTGGCCGCCGGGCCAACGATGGGTACATCCGCGCGTATCGTCTTGGAGATCGAGCTGGGGTCGATATCCACATGAATGATCTTGGCCGTAGGACAGAACTTGGAGGTATTGTTGGTCACACGGTCATCAAAGCGCGCCCCGATGGCAATCACCAGATCAGCATGGTGCATGGCCATGTTCGACTCATAGGAGCCGTGCATTCCCAGCCAGCCCAGACACTGACGGTCACTTTGCGGGTAAGCGCCGATTCCCATCAAGGTGGTGGTGATCGGGTAATCAAGGCGCTGGACCAGATCGGTCAATCCTTCGCAGGCCTTGCCGAGCACCACGCCGCCACCGGTGTAGAACACCGGCCGCTTGGCCTTGAGCATCATGTCGACCGCTTTCTTGATCTGGCCGGTATGGCCACGCGTCACCGGGTTATACGAGCGCATCTTGACCTTTTTCGGGTAGATGTACTCGTAGCGCTCGGTAGGAGCGGTCATGTCCTTGGGAATATCCACCACCACCGGACCGGGACGCCCTGTGGCTGCCAGATAGAACGCCTTTTTCAATACGTCAGGAATTTCCGATGGGTGCCGAATTGAAAAGCTGTGTTTCACGATCGGTCGGGTCACGCCGACAATATCGGTTTCCTGAAAGGCGTCGTCACCGATCAGATGGCTCATCACCTGGCCGCAAAGCACCACCATGGGAATCGAGTCCATGTAGGCGGTGGCAATGCCGGTCACCGCATTGGTGGCTCCAGGGCCTGATGTCACCAGCACGACACCGGGCTTGCCCGAAGCGCGGGCATAGCCGTCGGCGGCATGCGTCGCGGCCTGTTCGTGACGCACCAGAATGTGCTTCACCTTGTCTTGACGGAACAGCGCATCATAAATATGTAGCGCGGCCCCACCGGGATAACCATAAATGTACTCAACGCCCTCATCTTGCAAGAAGCGGGCGATCATATCTGCGCCGGAAAGCAGTTCCACTGTGTTTCTCCCCTGGAGGTCTCGAGTGCGATCCGTATTCACTGAAGGAACACGGGGTCGAGTGCGGCGGTATGCCACTGCCGGCCGTGCCGGCACCTGATGCCAAACCCTGGCAGTTTTCGGCCCGGTTGGGGCCTGCACTCTCATCACGGCGGATTGCCGCGTCGGGGCGTTGGCCAGGTTGGGCGGTTGACCCAAACCCGGAAGTCCTTCGGCGGGTAAAGGCCGCTTGGCCTACCCTTCGCGCGGGAGTTGGGGGTTGCCCTTCGATCCGCGCCCGCAATCAGGAAGCGTCAAGATTCCATTAGCGCTGTCAGCATGTCAACCGTCAAACGCCCAAGCTCACCCATCGTCTAGCAAGAAAGGCATATAAAAAGCCCCGCCAGGCTTAAGCCGGGCGGGGCAGAAACTCAACAAAGCACCTGCCAAGAGGTCAGCTGCCGAAAATGAGTTTACCTTCTTCAGCGGAAATACGAATGGTCTCGCCCGGGGCAAACTTGCCTGCCAACAGATCTTGCGCCAGCGGGTTTTCAATACGGCTCTGAATCGCCCGCTTGAGCGGCCGCGCCCCGAATACCGGGTCAAAGCCTATTACCGCGAGTTGCGCCATTGCATCGTCACTGACTTCGAGCTTGAGGTCATGTTCGGCCAGACGTGCCTTCAAGCGCTCAAGCTGAATACCGGCAATGGCCTGAATCTGCTCCTGACCCAGGGCATGAAAGACCACGACCTCATCGATGCGGTTGATAAGTTCGGGGCGGAAGTGATCGCCCACCACCGCCATGACCATGTCCTTCATCTGCTGATAGTCGGTCTCTTCGCCACCCATGCGTTGGATGATGTCCGAGCCCATGTTGGAGGTCATCACGATCACGGTGTTGCGAAAGTCTACCGTGCGCCCCTGGCCATCGGTCAGGCGACCGTCTTCGAGCACCTGCAGCAAGATGTTGAACACATCCGGATGGGCCTTTTCGACCTCATCGAGCAGCAACACCGAATACGGCTTACGCCGCACGGCTTCGGTGAGGTAACCACCCTCCTCGTAACCGACATAGCCGGGAGGCGCGCCGATCAGCCGTGCCACGGAGTGCTTCTCCATGAACTCGGACATGTCGATACGCACCATGGCTTCTTCGGTGTCGAACAAAAAGTTGGCCAGCGACTTGCAAAGCTCGGTCTTGCCCACGCCGGTGGGGCCCAGGAACAGGAACGAACCGTTGGGGCGATTGGGGTCAGAAAGACCAGCACGCGAACGACGTACCGCATTGGATACCGCTTCCACCGCCTCTTCCTGGCCGATAACCCGCTGATGCAGCGCCTCTTCCATGCGCAGCAACTTGTCGCGCTCACCTTCGAGCATCTTGGTCACGGGGATCCCGGTCCAGCGCGAGACCACTTCGGCAATTTCTTCCTCGGTGACGTTGGAACGCAGCAGCTGATGGCTAGCGGTATCCGCCGCGGTATCGTTGCTTTCGGCTATTTTCTTTTCAAGCTCTGGAATCTTGCCGTACTGAAGCTCCGACATACGCCCCAGATCGCTCTGGCGGCGGGCCTGCTCCAGGTCAGTACGCGCCTGTTCAAGCTCGGCCTTGTACTGAGCCGCCCCTTGGATACTGGCTTTCTCCGCCTTCCAGATTTCATCGAGGTCGGCGTATTCGCGTTCCAGGTCATGTATCTGGTTTTCCAGACCCTCCAAGCGCTTTTTCGTCGCCTCATCGGTCTCTTTTTTCAGCGCCTCACGCTCCATCTTCAGCTGAATCAAGCGGCGATCAAGGCGATCCATTTCCTCAGGCTTGGAATCCAACTCCATACGGATACGCGATGCCGCCTCATCGATCAAATCGATAGCCTTATCGGGCAACTGGCGGTCGGTGATATAGCGCGTGGAAAGCTTGGCCGCGGCAATAATCGCCGAGTCGGTAATGTCTACGCCATGATGGACTTCATAACGTTCTTTCAAGCCACGCAGGATCGCCACGGTATCTTCTTCGGTAGGTTCATCCACCAATACCTTCTGGAAACGCCGTTCCAAGGCAGCGTCTTTTTCGATGTACTTGCGATATTCATCAAGAGTGGTGGCACCCACGCAGTGAAGTTCACCGCGAGCCAAGGCGGGCTTGAGCATATTGCCCGCATCCATGGCCCCTTCAGCCTTGCCAGCCCCGACCATGGTGTGCAGCTCATCGATAAACAGGATCACGCGCCCTTCTTCCTGGGAAAGCTCCTTGAGCACCGCTTTCAAGCGCTCCTCGAATTCACCGCGGAACTTGGCGCCCGCCAGCAACGACCCCATGTCCAGCGACAGCACGCGCTTGTTTTTCAAGCCTTCCGGTACCTCACCATTGACGATACGCTGGGCGAGCCCTTCGACAATGGCGGTTTTACCCACCCCCGGCTCCCCGATCAACACCGGGTTGTTCTTGGTGCGCCGCTGAAGCACTTGAATGGTGCGACGAATTTCATCATCGCGGCCGATTACCGGATCAAGCTTGCCATCCAGGGCACGCTGATTGAGATCCAGTGTGTACTTGTTGAGCGCCTCGCGCTGCTCTTCGGCATTGGGGTCATCGACTGTTTCTCCTCCACGCAGGCTATCGACAGCGGCTTCCAAGCCTTTGCGATTGACCCCGGCGTGAGTCAATAGCTTGCTCACCGGATGGCTCATTTCCAGTGCAGCTAACAGCACCAGCTCGCTGGCGATAAATTGATCGCCACGTTTCTGGGCTTCTCGATCGGTGAGATTGAACAGCTTGAGCAGATCGCGCGAGGGCTGAACATCGCCGGTGAATTCGCTGACCTTGGGCAGATCATCGAGATGCGCCACCAACCCATCGCGCAGCTGGCTAGCGTTGCCACCGGCTTTTTGAATCAGCGCCTTGATCCCGGTATCTCGCTCATCCAGCAGGGCCAACAGCAAGTGGCCGGGCTCAAGCTGATTATGTCCGTGGCCGACGGCCAAAGACTGCGCCTCAGCAATGGCGTTTTGTAATTTGGCAGTGAACTTGTCGAATCGCATCTACTTCCTCCCTGGATGGCGATGCGTTCGGACGCACCGCTTGACCCGAAACATAGGCTAAAAAAACACTCTTGAAAAACCGTCATTAACTGACTCAAGACTTGACAACTTAAGTGGCGTCAGCTTAAAGGGGTTTCAAGGGGAAGAAAGCGATATTGAAGCAGTTATTCCATGCATCTAGGGATGTCAACCCAGCCAGATCACACTGGCCATCCGCCCGGTGATCCCTTCATCGCAACGATAGGAGTAAAAGCGTGGCTCGCAGGCCGTACAGAAGTGCCCGCCACTGATCTGGGTGACGCCCAGCGCTTCCAGGCGCAGGCGCGCCAGGCGATAAAGATCCGCCATGTGATGACCCAAGCGATAAGGGCTATGGTCAAATGCCTCCTCCGCGTCAGGATGCACCGCAACAAAGGCATTATGCACTTCCGGCCCGACTTCGAACTGGGCATTGGAGATCGCCGGGCCCAGCCACACCAGGACATCCTCTGCCGCAACGCCCAGTGCCGCCACCGTGGCTTCCAGCACACCGCCGGCAAGCCCCCGCCAGCCGGCATGCGCCACGGCCACGCGGGTACCGTTTCGGTCACAGAAAAATACCGGCAGACAATCTGCGGTCAACACCACGCAAGCGTAGTCCTGCGTTGTGGCGACCGCCGCATCGGCTTCGGGACAATCCACCTCGTAACGCTGCTGAATGCGCGCCCCATGGGTCTGGTTGAGCCAGAGTAAAGGCCGCTCATCACCGATCACCTTGTGCAGCAAACGGCGGCAAAGCGCCACATGCGCCGGGTTGTCGCCGACATGCTGGGCCGGATTGAAAGCAGCGAAGTCACCTTGGCTGGGGCCGGTCTCGCGGGTAGTGACAAAAGCACGCACATTGGCCGGTGCCGGCCAGTCGGGCTTAAT
Organism: Vreelandella zhuhanensis; assembly: GCF_009793355.1. GTDB lineage: Bacteria > Pseudomonadota > Gammaproteobacteria > Pseudomonadales > Halomonadaceae > Vreelandella > Vreelandella zhuhanensis. Next base: position 222,708 of record NZ_WTKP01000008.1, on the reverse strand, counting down.
CAGTGTCGGGTGCAGTTCTATGGCATCACTCATCGCATCGTCTCGCTGTCTTCACGCAAGTAGTCCAGCAGCATCAACAGATCGTCTGGCAATGGCGCAAGAAAGCTGACGTCATTACCACTTTCAGGATGCACAAAAGCGAGCTTGCGAGCATGCAATGCCTGACGCGGGAATTCACGCAGAATCTCCTTGAGCGGCAATGCAGCGCCCGGTGGCAGCTTTGCCCGGCCGCCGTAGACAGGGTCACCAATCAGAGGATAGCGCTGATGCGCCATATGCACACGAATTTGGTGAGTGCGCCCGGTCTCCAGCTTGCAACGCACATGAGTGTGGGCACGAAAACGCTCCACTACCCGGTAATGGGTCACCGCAGGCTTTCCCGAGGCATTGACCGCCTGGCGCTTGCGATCCTTGGGATGCCGGCCAATCGGTGCGTCCACCTTGCCACCCGCCACCGGTGTACCGATGATCACGGCATCGTAATGGCGTGACATGGTGCGTGCCTGGAGCTGTTCGACCAGCGCCGTCTGTGCCGTGAGTGTCTTGGCCACTACCATCAGCCCGGTCGTATCCTTGTCCAGACGATGCACGATGCCCGCCCGCGGAATCTGTGCCAGCGTCGGACAATGGTGCAACAGCGCATTGAGCAGTGTCCCGCTGGCATTACCTGCGGCGGGGTGCACCACCAACCCCGCGGGCTTGTCGATGACGATGACATGTTCATCTTCGAACACGATGGCAAGCGGAATGTCTTCCGCCTCGAAGCGCATATCGTCTTCCAAGGTGGCGTGCAAAGCCAGGTACTCGCCACCGTGCAGTTTGTCCTTGGGCTTGGCCTGCAGACCGTCGACGCTTAGCTCGCCGGTCTTGATCCAGCCTTTCAAGCGTTCCCGCGAGTGGCCGTCGAACAACTCCACCGCCACCTGATCGAGCCGCGACCCTGCCAGTGTGTCGGGTACGCGGTGTTTGGCTTCAAGAATCCGAGGCATGCGGGTTGATCCCCTTGATGACGACATGATTCACGAAGACCGGAAGGCCTGCGTTTTATGTCGAGGTGATTTATAGTGGGCGAATTGCCACTGATTCTATCACGGCCGCTTTGGCTTTTTGCCGATGACGGCTGGTTTGACATGAGGACTACCATGCGCGTTTCTTCCGCTGCCACCCGTGTTGCCGCCCTGACGCTGGCTATTGCCTTGCTGGCCGGGTGCGCCAGCAACGATACCAACAATGCCGACGACGATGAATATGCCAACGTTGCCGAACGTGAGCTCTACGAACAAGCTCGCTCAGCGCTGGATAGCGGACGCTTTGCTACTGCGACTGAAAAGCTTGAGGCGCTGGATACACGCTATCCCTTCGGTGTGCATGCCGAACAGGCCCAGTTGGAGCTGATCTACGCCTATTATGAAAATGGAGAATGGGAAGCCGCCCGAGCAGCCGCCAGCCGCTTCATTCGTCTGCACCCGGACCATTCCCAGGTGGATTATGCCTATTACCTGCGTGGCCTGGCGGCTTGGCAGGCAGGGCGCTTCAGCCTTGAGCGCCTACGCTTGATCGACATTTCCAAACGTGACCTCGGCGCATCCCGGGATGCCTACCAGGATTTTCGCGAGCTGATTCAGCGTTATCCGCAAAGCGAATACGTGGCCGATGCCCGACAGCGTATTGTCTATCTGCGCGATATCCTGGCCCGCCATGAACTGCATGTGGCCGATTACTACCTGCGCAAGGGGGCTTACCTGGCCGCGGTGGAACGCGGGCGCTGGGTGGTGGAAAACTACCCCGAATCCAATGCCACCCGTGATGCCCTGGCGACCATGGTGGAAGGCTATCTGGGTCTGGAAATGCGCGACCGCGCTAAAGAGACCTTAGCGGTTCTGATCGAAAACGCTCCTGACCATGACCAACTCGATGGCCGGCGCTTCCAGCCGAAGTATCTCAGCATGCGCACCCCCTTGAATTAAGCTTGTCCAAGCATTTTTTAAACTGCCTTGTGCAGGGCAGTTTTTCTCAAACCACGCCGAAGCGTGGTTTTTTTTTGCGGCCCAGAAGGCATTTGCCGAAGCGGTTGCTATTCGCCCGGCTGCCACCCATTGACGATGGGATAACGCCGGTCACGGCCGAAGCCACGCGGGGTTACCCTCACTCCGACCGGGGCCTGGCGACGCTTATACTCGCTACGATCCACCAGTTTGACGACCTGATAGACATCTTCTTCTTTATAGCCCGCATCGATAATCGCCTCGGCGCTCATGTCGCCTTCGATATATCGCATCAGTATCGCATCGAGCACGTCGTAACCCGGCAGTGAATCGCTATCCTGTTGGTCCGGCGCCAGCTCGGCACTCGGTGGGCGTTCGATGACGCGCTCAGGAATCGCCAAAGACTGGGTATTACGCCAGCGAGCCAAACGATACACCCAACTCTTGTAGACATCCTTGAGGGCGTTGTAGCCCCCCACCATGTCACCATAGAGTGTCGCGTAGCCGACTGCCATTTCGCTCTTATTGCCGGTAGTCAGTACCATCAGGCCTTTCTTGTTGGAAATCGCCATCAACACCACCCCACGGCACCGTGACTGAAGATTCTCCTCGGTGGTATCGCGCTCGGTACCGGCGAAGCTTTCCGCCAGCGTCGCCATGAAGGCATCGACCATCGGCTCGATCGGCATGATCTCGTAATGTACCCCCAGCAACTCAGCCTGTTGCGCGGCATCGGCTTTCGAGATGTCAGCCGTATAGTGATAGGGCATCATCACCGCCTGCACCCGCTGTGGCCCCAGGGCATCCACCGCAATCGCCAGAGAAAGCGCCGAATCGATGCCCCCGGAAAGTCCCAGCACCACGCCCTTGAAACCACTTTTATTGACGTAATCGCGTACGCCGGTGACCAATGCGCAGTAAAGCGTTTCTTCAGCGTCCACCTCGGGCTCGATCTCACCCGACTGCGGCACCCAGCCATCCTCGTTCTGCACGAACTGGACTGGCATCAACCCCGCCTGCCAGCAAGGCGCCAACACTTGCAGCTGGCCAACGCCGTCCATACAGCTGGAACCGCCGTCGAAGACCAGCTCGTCCTGGCCGCCTATCGTATTGACGTAGACAATGGGCCGCTGAACGTCCTGAGCATGCTGTTCCAGCAAGCGCCGCCGTTCGGTGGGTTTATCATGATGAAAAGGCGAGGCATTCAAACTAACCAGGATATCGGCTCCGGCATCGCACGCCGCTTGCACTGGCCCGCCATCCCATAGATCTTCACAGATCAGAATGCCCAGCGATGCCCCCTTATGCTCGAATACCAGCGGCGTCGTTCCCGGCAGGAAATAACGCTGCTCATCGAACACCTCATAATTGGGCAGTGCCTGCTTGGCGTATTCGGCTTGCCATTGGCCATCATGCAGCAGTCCCGCCAGATTATAGCGCTTGCCTTCACGCACTCCGGGGTAACCGATGATTACCAGTACGTCACGCGCCATCTTTTCCGCCATATGCGCACGGGCATGGCGCAAGCGCGCCTCCATCGAAGGCCTCAGCAACAGATCCTCCGGGGGATAGCCCGAAAGAAACAGTTCGGGAAATACCACAATATCAGCGCCGTGCTCAATCCGGGCTTCGCGTACCGCCTCGATGGCCCGGTCCGCATTACCGGGAATATCCCCTACCAGGGGATCGAGTTGCGCCATTACCAGCGTTAAATCTTGCATGGGCGTAGAAATCTCTTGAGAATCCAGGTCATCATGCATTGTCACGCAAGGGCCGCCGCCTGGCAAAGGCCTGAGTGAGCAATTTATTCCCAACCTGGGAGTTATAAAAGGATGAACCTATTGATCATTCGTTTGATTATTTTTGCTGTGCTGTTCTTTGCCGGTTTGAAGTTATACGGCATGTATCGCCAATGGAAACTCGATCGGGAGGCCTTGCTGGAAAAGGAAGACCGCCACGAAGGCGGCCAGATGGTGCGCTGTCGTTGGTGCGAGGTGCATGTTCCCGAAGATGAAGCCCTTCGCGAACAGGGCCAGTGGTTCTGCTCCAGCGCTCATCGTGACCGCTACCTTCAGGAACAGACCCAGAACGAAGACAACCAGAATTGAGGTTAAGCGCTTTCCGGCTTGTCGGCCAAGCGTACAGGCGTAAGCTGATACGGCGCCGGGTCGACAAGCGGCTCACGCCCGAGCAACTGATCCACCAGCAAATGGGTGGCCGCAGGCGCCAATACCAGGCCATTGCGATAATGCCCGGCATTGACATGCAGGTTTTCCCACCCCGGCACAGCACCAATGAACGGCAGGTTGTCGGGTGAGCCCGGCCGCAAGCCTGCCCATTGATGCGCCACCTTGCATTGGGCAAGTTCGGGCACGATAGCTTCAGCACTTTGGCGTAACGCCATCAGAGCAGCGTCATCGGTGCTTTTATCAAAGCCGGTTTCTTCCAGGGTCGAGCCGGCAAGCAGCAAGCCGTCGGCCCGCGGAATCACGTAACGTCCATCCTTGAGTATCACGCGATTCACCAAACCCGGCGGTGTCTGATAGGCAATCATCTGCCCTTTCACCGGGCGCACCGGCACTGTCACCTCAAGCTCTGCCAATAAAGAAGCCGCCCAAGCCCCGCCACAGACCACCACTTGGCCGCCCTGAATCACGCCTTGAGGCGTTACCACCCCGGTAATGCGGGTGCCCTGTCGCTGAAACCCCTGTACCGCGCACTGCTCATGCAGGCTGACCTGCTGCATGACGGCCAGGCGCGCGCGCAAGGCCTGTACCAAGCGGGGGTTACGTACGCTACCCAGGGTCGGCATCCAAAGTGCTTGCTCAATTCCCGGGGCGACATGGGGCTCCTTGGCATACAGGAAGTCGCCATTCACCCGTTCCAGTGGCTTGCCCATCTCGCGAGCCCAGGACAGTGCTTCCTGCTCATCCTTTACGCTCAGGTACAAAAGTCCCTTCTGACGGTATTCGGGGTCGATTCCGGTTTCTTCCAGAAGCCGCAGGGAAAGCGAAGGATAGGCCCCTTCCGACCAACGTGACAGACGAGAAATCGGCCCGGAATAACGCCACGGATACAGCGGTGAGACGATACCTCCCCCGGCCCAGGAGGCCTCCTGGCCACAGGCACCTCGTTCCACCAGAGTGACAGAGTGGCCGGCATCGGCCAGCTGTAATGTGGTCAGCATTCCGATAATGCCGCCACCAATAATCAGGAAATCTCTCACACTATTATCCGCTTTGGCTTACAAAAAAAGAGGGGTTACGAGCTAAGGTCAATAAGACTACCCCCCGACCGTGCCTTGAGAGACGAGCATAACCCCAGCGAAGGCCAGGTCAAGTGTCCGGGAGTGACGCATGTACAACAAACGACACCCAGAGAACTACAGCCATGCTCAGCACGGCCTGACCTTGATCGAACTTCTCATCGTCCTGTCATTGGTCGCCATTATAGCGACTTGGGGCATTCCCAGCTTTCAAGCATTGGGAGAACGAACGGCACTCAGCAGCGAGGTGATGCGAATCAAGAGGGCGCTTACACTGGCGCGCAACACAGCGATTACACGCCAGAGCAAAATTACTCTTTGCCCGGCGAATGCAGGCGGCGATGCCTGTGAAAACAACTGGAGCGGCCCCTTGATGATCATTGACGACCCGAGCGGAAGCGATGGGTTCAGCGCTGACACGATCTTGCGTACGCTCCCGGCCACCCCCCATGTCACTGTCACCTACAATCGCGAATGGAAGCGTATGCGTTATGACATTCTAGGCCATGCCAGTGGCTACAATGGTCGCTTTACGGTATGCCCCGCCCAAGGTAATGGCAGCGAGGTGATCCTCAGCCAGCTTGGCCGCGTGAGGGTAAAGGCGGACATTCCCTGCCCGCCTTGAGCCCTGTTTGCTGGGTATTCAGAACGATTCAGCGACGACTCATAAGTCATCCAGATAGCGTTCGGCATCCAGCGCCGCCATGCAGCCGCTACCGGCGGAAGTAATCGCTTGGCGATACACATGATCCATCACGTCACCACAGGCAAACACACCCGGCACGGTGGTGGCCGTGGCATTGCCTTCCAACCCGGAGTGCACCTTGATGTAGCCTCCCGTCATCTCCAATTGGTCATTGAAAATGGCGGTGTTCGGGCTATGGCCGATCGCGATGAACAGGCCCGGAGCGTTGACTTCCTTGAGGCTTCCATCACGCGTCGATTTCAAACGCACCCCGGTCACACCGGTGTTGTCGCCCAGCACTTCATCCACCTGCTGAAACCACTCCAAGACAATCTTGCCGGCCTCGACCTTTTCCATCAGCTTGTCTTGCAGGATCTTCTCTGCACGAAGCGTGTCGCGGCGATGCACCAGGGTAACTTTCGAGGCGATATTGGCCAGATATAACGCTTCTTCCACTGCGGTATTGCCGCCGCCCACTACCACCACTTCTTGATTGCGATAGAAAAACCCGTCACAGGTGGCACAAGCCGATACGCCCTGCCCCATGAACTGCTGTTCGCTTTCCAGACCCAGGTAGCGAGCGCTGGCACCGGTGGCAATGATCAAGGCATCACAGGTGTAAGCACCGCTATCGCCTTTCAAGGTGAACGGTTTTTCGCTGAGATCGACCGCATTGATGTGGTCGAACAGCACCTCCGTCTCGAAGCGTTCGGCATGCTGTTTCATGCGCTCCATCAATTCCGGCCCTTGCACGCCCTGGGCGTCTCCCGGCCAGTTATCCACATCGGTCGTCGTGGTCAGCTGTCCACCGGCCTGAATACCGGTAATCAACAGCGGCTTGAGGTTCGCCCTGGCAGCATAAACGGCTGCGGTATAACCAGCCGGGCCGGAACCCAGAATAATCAAACGTTCATGACGTGCTTCTTGCATGCTCTATCCTCGTAACGTTAACGCAGTCAGTAGCAAGACCCTGCGATGGCAAAGGGAAATCTGAGGGCAGTCTGCCTGAAATGGTGCCAAGCGCAACCCAAGGCAAGGGGAAACACCTCGCGTTGGGCTTTCCTCTTGAAACCCACACTTAACACGCCCATGTGTTATTGATAGGTTGAGCCATAATGAAAGCAACATCGAACTGGTAAAGCCAAGAAGGAGAACTGCATGAGCAAGATACCCGATACCCTGCATACGCTTGATGCAGGTGGCACTACCTATCATTACTACAGTCTTCCTCAAGCGGCCGAAACACTGGGTAATATCGACCGCCTGCCCAAGACCCTCAAGATCCTGCTGGAAAATCAACTACGTTTCGTCGACGAAGAAAGTGTTTCCCAGGACGACATGCAGGCGCTGGTTGATTGGCAGAAAGACGCCCGCTCGACCCGCGAGATCGGTTACCGCCCGGCACGGGTTTTGATGCAGGACTTCACCGGCGTTCCCGGTGTGGTGGATCTTGCCTCCATGCGCGCAGCGGTGGAAAAGCTCGGCGAAGATCCTTCAAGGATCAACCCCCTCTCCCCGGTAGACCTGGTTATCGACCACTCCGTCATGGTGGATAATTTCGGTGACCCTGACGCCTTTCAGGAAAACGTCGACATCGAAATGCAGCGTAACCGGGAACGCTATGAATTCTTGCGGTGGGGCCAGGATGCTTTCGATAATTTCCGCGTGGTGCCGCCGGGTACCGGCATCTGCCACCAGGTCAACCTGGAATATCTGGGCAGGACGGTGTGGACCAAGCAAGAGGGCGACAAGACCTTTGCTTACCCCGACACCCTGGTGGGCACCGATTCCCACACCACCATGATCAACGGCCTGGGCGTACTCGGCTGGGGCGTGGGCGGTATCGAGGCTGAAGCCGCCATGCTGGGTCAGCCGATTTCCATGTTGATTCCCGAGGTGGTTGGCTTCAAATTGACCGGCAAGCTCAAGGAAGGGATCACCGCCACCGACCTGGTGCTCACCGTTACCCAGATGTTGCGCAGCAAAGGGGTCGTGGGCAAGTTCGTGGAATTCTATGGTGACGGCCTTGACGACCTGCCGCTCGCCGACCGCGCCACTATCGCCAATATGGCACCGGAATACGGCGCCACCTGCGGTTTTTTCCCGGTCGATGCAGAAACCCTGAACTACCTGCGCCTAACCGGTCGTGAAGATGAACACGTCGCGCTGGTCGAAGCCTACAGCAAAGCCCAGGGACTGTGGCGCGAGCCCGGGGATGAGCCGGTTTTCAGCGATAACCTGCAGCTGGACATGAGCGAGGTCGAAGCCAGCCTGGCCGGGCCCAAGCGGCCGCAGGATCGTGTCGCGCTGAAAGACATGCAGACCGCGTTCGAAAGCGTCATGTCCGACGACGATAAGCCTTCCTCCACGGAAAAAGGCAAGCTACTTTCCGAAGGCGGTGGTCAAACCGCGGTAGGCGCTGAACGGAGCCTTTCGCATACCGACAGCCAGGAAGTCAATCTCGAGGGCAACAGCTTCCATCTCGACCCTGGCGCAGTGGTGATCGCCGCCATTACCTCCTGTACCAATACCTCAAATCCCAGCGTCATGATGGCCGCCGGGCTCGTGGCGCGCAAAGCCCGCGAAAAGGGTCTCTCCACCAAGCCTTGGGTCAAGACCTCCCTGGCGCCGGGTTCCAAGGTAGTCACCGATTACCTCGCCGCCGCCGGGTTTACCGAAGACCTCAACGCCCTGGGCTTCAATCTGGTCGGTTACGGCTGCACCACCTGTATCGGCAATTCCGGCCCGCTTCCCGAAGCCATTGACGAAGCCATTGAAAAAGGCGATCTCACGGTAGCATCGGTACTTTCGGGCAACCGTAATTTCGAAGGGCGCATTCATCCGATGGTCAAGACCAACTGGCTGGCCTCGCCCCCCTTGGTGGTGGCCTATGCCCTGGCCGGCAACATGCGCCGTGACCTTACCCAGGAGCCGTTGGGCAACGATAGCGACGGCAACCCCGTCTATCTCAAGGATATCTGGCCCAGTCAGGCGGAAATCGCCGAGGCCGTGGAAAAGGTCAATACCGAGATGTTCCGCAAGGAATATGCCGAAGTGTTCGAGGGCGATGCCGTCTGGAAAGCTATCAAGGTGCCTGAAAGCAAGGTCTACCAGTGGCCGGAGTCCACCTACATTCAGCACCCGCCGTTCTTTGAAGGCATGGGCCGCGAACCCGAGGCGATCGAAGACGTCAGCGACGCCCGCGTCTTGGCCATGCTCGGCGACTCCGTGACCACCGACCATATCTCCCCCGCCGGGGCAATCAAGCCCGATAGCCCCGCTGGGCGCTATCTTCAAGATCACGGCGTCAAGCCGGTGGACTTCAACTCCTACGGTTCTCGCCGTGGCAGCCACGAAGTCATGATGCGCGGCACCTTTGCCAATGTGCGTATCAGAAATGAAATGCTCGAGGACGTCGTGGGTGGCGAAACCCGTCACGTGCCGTCAGGCGAACAGATGCCAATCTATGACGCGGCAATGAAGTACGCCGAAGAAGGCACACCCCTGGTAGTGATTGCGGGGAAGGAATACGGCACCGGTTCCAGCCGTGACTGGGCGGCCAAGGGTACGCGGCTGCTCGGGGTACGTGCCGTGCTGGCGGAATCCTTTGAACGTATCCACCGCTCCAACCTGATCGGCATGGGCGTCGTCCCGCTGCAATTCCCCGAAGGCCAGGACCGCAAGAGCCTGGGCCTAACCGGTGATGAAAAGATTTCCATCGCTGGATTGGCGGATCTCACGCCGGGGGGCACAGTCAATGTGATTATCGAAGGTGCCGATGGGGAAACGACCGTTGAAGCCAAGTGCCGAATTGATACCGCCGACGAGCTGGCTTACTACCGCCATGGTGGTATCCTTCACTACGTGCTGCGCAAGATGATCGGCGCAGCCTGAAGTAAGAACTTGCCAATGCTTGCAACCCCCACCTCGGTGGGGGTTTTTTTGCCTGCAACATTTTGTCTGCAACAGAAATCGAATCAAAAAGCGCGACGCCGGTACTCACGGTACTCAGGGGTCCAGCTGGCACGCTCAATGGCATTACGCAGCTCGGTGCCGCCGGTTTTCAAGGCCACCCCGTTCTGCTGAGCCTGCGCGGCCACTTCAAAGGCAATCGACTTGCTGATTTCCTTGATACGCGACAAGGGCGGCAACAAGCTGCCTTTACCCTCCTTGACCAGCGGTGCTTCACGCGCCAACGCCCTGGATGCACTCATCAACATGTCGTCAGTCACACGGGTTGCCCTGGCCGCCACCACGCCCAGACCAATACCGGGGAAGATATACGCATTGTTGCACTGAGCGATAGGGTAGGTACGCCCCTCATATACCACCGGTGCAAAGGGACTGCCGGTGGCCACCAATGCCTTGCCATCAGTCCAACGAATAACGTCTTCCGGCAGCGCTTCCGCTTGAGAGGTCGGATTGGAAAGCGGCATGATCACAGGATTCTCACAACCGGCATGCATGGTACGAATCACCGACTCGGTAAAGATGCCTTTACGCCCGCAAACCCCGATCAACACAGTCGGTTTGAGCTGGGCAACGGTCTCTTCCAGCCCTTGGCCATTCCATTCGGCCACCAGGGCCGGGTCGTGGGCCAGGCGGCGTTGAAACTCCCGTTGCCACGCCTGGTCGGTGGTCATCAGGCCATCGCGGTCCACCATGCCTATGCGTTGGCGGGCTGCGCTTTCCGAAAGCCCTTGTGCCTGCATGGCCACCACGACCTGCTCGGCAATACCACAGCCGGCGGAGCCACCGCCCACGAACACCACACGCTGATCGGCAATAGTTTCACCGCGGGCCTGGCACGCTGCCATCAAGGTGCCCACAACGACCGAGGCCGTGCCTTGGACGTCGTCATTAAAGCAACAGAGTTCATCGCGGTAGCGCTCCAGAAGTGGCATGGCATTGGCCTGGGCGAAGTCTTCGAACTGCAGCAGGACATCCGGCCAGCGCCGTTTCACGGCGGTGATGAATTCTTCCATGAAAGCGTCATAGTCTTCCTGGTCAACACGCTCGTGGCGCCACCCCATGTACATGGGGTCATCCAGCAGCGCCTGGTTGTTGGTCCCCACATCGAGCATGATCGGCAAGGTGTAGGCTGGGCTGATACCACCGCAGGCGGTGTACAGCGCCAGCTTCCCGATGGGAATACCCATCCCCCCGATGCCCTGATCGCCTAGGCCCAGGATACGCTCACCATCGGTGACCACGATCACTTTGACATTGTCCTTGGTCGCACTGCGCAGAATATCTTCCATGTGCTCGCGATCCTGGTAACTGATGAACAGTCCCCGGTGATTGCGGTAGATATTGGAAAATTCCTGACACGCCTTACCGACCGTCGGGGTGTAGATGATCGGCAGCATCTCTTCGAGATGTTGCGATACCATACGAAAATACAGCGTCTCGTTGTCATCCTGAATCGCCCGCAGGTGGATATGGCGTTCAAGGTCACCATGACACTGCTGGTATTGACGATAGACCCGCTCCAACTGATCCTCGATGGTTTCCACTTTTTGCGGCAGCAGACCAATCAAGTTGAACGCCAGCCGCTCTTCTTGGGTGAAGGCGCTGCCTTTGTTGAGCAACGGCATTTCCAGCAATGAGGGGCCGGCATAAGGAATATATAAGGGGCGTTTGCTCTTGGTAGTCATGAACACTCTCTATCTGCAGGCAGTTGGACCGGTTCGATACATATGACGCTCTTTCGTGGCGTCTTTCAACAAACATGCGGCCACACAATAGACATGATGCCTGCTTCAGGCATCAGTGCCCGACTAGCCGTAGGCAGCAGGTTCTTTTGCTGGCAGCGGCGCTGTCAAACGAAGCGTCCCAAGCCCACCGTAGCGCGCAGACGCTCCATGGTGGTTGCCGCCTCGGCCCGTGCACGCTCGGCGCCTTTATGCAGCACGCTTTCGATATGCGCGGGATCTTCCATCAAGCGGTTGTAGCGCTCGCGTGGCTCACGCAGATGTTCATTCAAATACTCGAAGACGCGATCCTTGGCTTGGCCCCAGCCGATGCCGTTGGCATAGTCGGTGCGCATGGCAGCGGTTTCCTCGGCAGTGGCGAACGCCGAGTAGATCTGAAACAGGGTACAGCTATCCGGATCCTTGGGTTCACCGGGTTCAAGAGAGTTGGTCTTGACCTTGCGCACCAGCTTCTGGAGCTTCTTTTCTGAGACGAACAACGGAATGGTGTTGTTGTAACTCTTGGACATCTTGCGCCCGTCCAACCCGGCCAGCACTTCGACTTTTTCATCGACCACGGCTTCCGGCAAGGTGAAATACTGTCCCTTGTAGAGGTGATTGAAGCGCCCGGCGATATCGCGCGCCATCTCGATATGCTGAATCTGATCGCGCCCCACCGGCACTTTATTGGCGTTGAACATCAAGATATCCGCCGCCATCAGCACCGGGTAACCGAACAGCCCCATGGTGATGCCTTTATCGGCATCCTGATTTTCCGCCGCTTCGTTTTCCGCCACCGCGGCTTTATAGGCATGGGCGCGGTTCATCAAACCTTTGGCGCATACGCAGGAAAGCATCCAGGTGAGTTCGGGAATTTCCAGAATATCCGACTGGCGATAGAAAATGGCATTATCGGTATCCAGCCCCAGCGCCAGCCAGGTGGCGGCGCTTTCCAGGCGGGATTCCTGCACCCGCTTGGGGTCCTGGCATTTGATCAGGGCGTGGTAATCGGCCAGAAAGTAGAACGACTGAACGTTGGGGTCTTGGCTGGCTTCAATCGCCGGCTTGATCGCCCCGACGTAGTTGCCGAGGTGGGGGGTACCGGTGGTGGTGATACCGGTAAGAACGCGGGTTTTATCGGAAGGCTTGCTCATGAACATCAGGCTCTTGGTCAAATGGGGGGTATGATAACGCGCCGCCATTGGCAAGGCGACCTACAGCTCAGAGGGAGAACCAGACGTAGTCGACTTCACCTTTAGGGATTCCTGTCAGAGCTTCTGTATTATACCGGACGCCATCACCTCCGCCGCCACCTGAAAAATCAATGCCATTAAGATCTCCCAAAGCGACAATTGAGCCATAAATACTATAAGTTCCTTTCACACTTAAATGACCACCTTCTGCTACTATTATTAGCCCCTCGTGAGTTCCACCTCCACCGGCCTCGAATGTTGCACCATCTCTAATCACTATTACTCCCGAAGTATTTACCTTGGAAGAAACTTTATTTTCGTCTCCTTCAATAACAAAAACTTCAGGCTGGTAGCGCTCTCCTTCAGGCAAATCATTACCTTCAAAAACTTCATCTGCTAAGCCATTAACAAAGCCCACCCACGAGCCGAGGCTATTAATTTTTCTATAATATTTAACATCCGAATCTTCATTCGGATTGGTTCTGCAGCTTTTTTTACTATTTCCACTATTACCACCGCCCTGACAAATAAAATCATCTGGCAAAGGGTGTTCTTTATCAGAAAAATAGCCTTCCAAGGAGCCTGGCATTTCATCGGGACAGCCACTGCCTACGCATAAAAGTGGTGTAGTTAAAGGTGAAGCTTTACCAACAACCACAAGGTGTTTTGCCACTATTTTTCCACCATTACCTTCCATAACCTGCCCACGCGCGATATAAAAGGGGACCTCCAGGAGTTTATCAGTTAGCCACTGATAGACTTGCTCACAAGCATCGGTACCGCTGGTGGTTGAATGACATGCAGAATAGCTTCGCTGCAAGGTGACATCTTCATTCTCAGAAAAGCCAACTTCTTCCATTTTTATTATATTCCAATCATTTTCATCTTTTCTTTCAATATCATCATCTATTTCAAGATATTCATAATTTTTTCTAATATATCCGGCCATATCTTCGGCAGCCATCTGAGCCAAGGATGCTGCCCGGTAATTACCCGCCAGCCGTTCATCAATCAAGGCGGAGTTCATACCAGAAAGGCCGAGCATTAATGAGCCGGCTAAAAGGGCGAGAACGATAATGAGTGCGGCACCTTGTTGTTTTTTCATGACCACTCCTCGATAGTTTGTCGTCTTAAAAAGGTGCTTTTCGAATAAAAAATCATCTAATTGTTTATGATGGTGCGGCGATCGGCAACACGAAACACGATAGGCGTTTCTTCGTTTTCTAGACACAATGTCACTATATAGACATTGGAAAGCACAGAATCTTCAACTATTAACACTTCTTCACCACATTCTCTCAATCCACCAACAACATGGTCATTTTCTTGTGTATCGTAAATCGTGTGGGCATCCCAATCACTATCATCAGGAGATCTTATTTCAAACCGAGCTATTTCACCTCTTCGTATACTTCTGACCAGCGTATTCGCTGCAAAAATCAACGTTTCTTGTTTACGACTCAGCTCATCAACTTGGCGAAAGGTTTGAAAGGTAGTAAGAAACAGTTGCCCAGCCCCAAGGACAATAATGGTACCGATCACCATCGCGACCATCAGTTCGACAAGGGTGAAGCCTTTTTGCCGATAGAATGACATTAGGATTCCTCCAGTTTTGGAAGACGGAAGGTGTACATAAAGGAATCCTGGCTATCGGGATCACTATCAAAAACTATCTCAATATTAAACTCACACTCTTCATCCCCGCCGCTAATATTACCCGAGAACTGTCGAAGTGGAGTTGCTGTGCTTGACTCAAACCAGTCTGCTTGCCAATTGATTTCAATACCTTTTACATAATCATCTTCAATTTCAGAGCAATCTTGGCGAGTATCTTCTGAATCTTGAGCCATTTTCACCAACTCCGCCCATAGTCTTTCCTGGGCATCCACAGCGGCCAGCGTTGCCACCGAGCGCTGATAACCAGCGGTGGCGCTTTGCAGTGCTTTAAGCTGCATCGCTGCCACCCCGACAAGACCAAATGACAGCACCAACAGCGCTACCAACGCTTCGATAAGGCTAAAACCGTGTTGTTTATTCATTGTCCGGTTTCTCCCTTCGAATGCCACCAGCAGGGCTTATCACAATTAGCCGAGAAGTAACTACATCATCGTGACTCACCGTAAAACTACACTCTGAAGGAACACAGCTTTTTCGCTCGCCAAGTGAGCCAAAGGTCAACGAAATATTATTAGAATTACTTTCGGAATCATCGATGCTAATCTCGATATCATTATTTTTTCCCTGTGCACGGCGTAACGTCTGATTATTACTATCGCGCGTCACCGTAATCGACCAAGGTGCCCCACTAGAAACTACAGCGCTTACCTCAGTACGCTGCTTGATCGCCTCGCTCCGCGCAAAACTCAGCACGGAAATCATCTCGTTCACATCGCTGGCCAGCTGCTGGCGGGCAAGGAACGTGGAAAACGCAGGGACGGCCACCGTGGCCAGAATGGCGGCGATGGCCAGGGTGATCAGCAGTTCAATCAGCGTGAAGCCAGATTTTTTCATAAACTACCAGCAGTCGCTAGGAGTACGATCACCATCACTATGTAGCACCAAAGTCGCGCACTCAGTTTTCACACGTCCTGCTTCGCCTATTGCACTAACTGTATAGCTTCCGGCAGTGGCATCAATACCGGCATTTTCACCAGCAAATGTATATAAGTCATTTGATTGCCTATCAAGATAGTCGTTGGCAGCAGTACAACCTACATAGCTGTAACTATTGGTATAACAGCGCTCCAGGTAACTCGCCGCCTCCATCAGCACAGTTTTGGCTTCAGCGCGCTGGCTGCGCTCCACATAGCGGGTATAGCTGGGATAGGCCACGGAGGCGATGATGCCGATGATCGCTACGACGATCATCAACTCGATCAGGGTAAAGCCACGCTGGCGGGCGGTGGGCCGGCCAGCGCGATGAGAAAGGAGGATTCTGGTCACGCGGATGCTCTCCTGTACCAGTTTTTTCATACCGTTTCAGTATGTCTCAAACTGGTACGGTTTGCATCAACTGCTGGCAATCACCGCTTGACGCAGCTCGGTCGGCATGGAAAAGGTGATGGTTTCTTCACGCCCGGCAAGCTCTTGCGGCACTGTCGCACCCAGGGACTGCAACCGCTCTATCACGCCCTTGACCAATACTTCCGGTGCACTGGCGCCGGCGGTAATGCCGATATTGCTTACCCCTTCGAGCCAATCCGGCTGAATCTGCTCGGCGTTGTCGATCAGATAAGCCGGGGTGCCCATACGCTCGGAAAGCTCACGCAAGCGGTTGGAATTGGAGCTGTTCGGGCTTCCCACCACCAGCAGTAAATCACTTTCCGCGGCAAGCTCGCGCACGGCGTCCTGGCGGTTTTGAGTGGCGTAGCAAATGTCATCCTTGCGCGGACCCTGGATCTCGGGAAACTTTCCGCGCAGCACATCGATCACCTTGGCGGTGTCGTCCATGGAGAGCGTCGTCTGGGTGACGAACGCCAGGGTGCTCGGATTTTTGACCTCAAGCCGAGCGGCATCCGCTTCGTCTTCCACCAGATAGATGTGGCCGCCATGCTGGGTATCGTAACGCCCCATGGTGCCTTCCACTTCCGGATGGCCTTCATGGCCGATCAGCACGCATTCCTGGCCGCGCTTGGCGTAGCGCAGCACTTCCATATGCACCTTGGTGACTAACGGGCAGGTAGCATCGAACACTTTCAGCCTACGTCGCTGGGCATCTTCCTGAACCGCGCGGGAAACCCCGTGAGCCGAGAAGATCACGATGACGTCATCCGGTACTTCGTGCAGTTCTTCGACGAAAATCGCGCCGCGTTCGCGCAGCGTTTCCACCACGAAGCGATTATGCACGACTTCATGGCGCACGTAGATCGGCGGGCCGAACACATCCAGGGCGCGATTGACGATTTCGATGGCACGATCCACACCGGCGCAGAAGCCACGCGGGTTGGCGAGCTTGATTTGCATGGAGGTCTGTTCCACAGGCGGGGTTTGCATAAAGAAGCCTTGCCTTGATGCCGGTGGGCATCGTGTCGAGTGATAACGGGAAGTACGCTATAAAGGAGCGACCGTTAGTGAGTCGTAACAGGCGTCACCTCCAGCACTTCTACATCAAACGTCAGGGTACGCCCAGCCAGCGGATGGTTAAAGTCCACTTCCACCTGATTGCCCTCGATGCTCTTGACCACCCCGGGCAGTTCACCCCCCGCGGCATCGGCAAACGACATCACCATGCCGATTTCCGGCGTTTCATCACCAAAATCGTCAAGCTTGAGCAGCTGGACATTCTGAGGATTCTGCTGGCCGAAAGCATGCTCCGGGGTAATGGTGAAACAGCCGGTTTCGCCTTTTTTCAGCCCTTTCAGCGGGTTTTCAAATCCCGGCGGCAGGTTGCCGTCGCCGAACTGAAAGGTGGCGGGCGCTTTCTCCCGCGTGGTATCCACCACCGTGCCATCTTCCAGTTTCAGGGTGAAGTGCAGGGTGACTTCCATGTTTTCATCTATCGGATAATCGGTCATAGGGCACTCGTCGTCAAAATACAGGATTAGGATTGGCGCTGGCTGCGTCTGCGTTTTTCACCGAACAGCGACTCCCAGATCAGGCCGGCGGCACCCAGGGTAATCGCGATATCCGCCACGTTGAAGGCCGGGTAGTACCAGCCCGCCACATGGAAGGAGAGAAAATCCACCACATAGCCATGCACAAGGCGGTCATACAGATTGCCCAGCGCCCCGCCGATGATCAATGCCAGTGAGCCTGCCAACAGGGTTTCATCGGCCTTGAGCCGACGCAACCAGATAGTCAAGCCCACACTGGCCCCGATAGCGACCAAGGCGAAGAACCATCGCTGCCAGCCGGGGTGGCTTGCCAGGAAGCTGAAGGCGGCACCGGTGTTATGCAGTAGCGTCAAGTTGAAAAACGGCAGCACTTCCACCGGTTGAGCATAGCCGAGCATGGCGCTGGCGGCGTATTTGGTGGCCAGATCCAGCACGATCACCGCCAGGGACAGCCACAGCCAGCGCAGTGGCTGGCGCATGGGCGGCATGTTTTCTTCAAGCATAGTGACGCACTTCACCCGGTCCTTCCGGCAGGTTGCTGATACAGCGACCACAGAGGTCGGGATGATCGGCATGGGTGCCTACGTCTTCACGGTGATGCCAGCAACGTTCGCACTTCTGGTGAGGGCTCGCGGCAACCGCGACTTTCAAGCCGTCAAGCTCGGTGGCTTCGGCACTGCCTGCCTCGGCCAAGGGCGCCAGCGTCACGTCGCTGGTCAGCATCACGAAACGCAGTTCATCGCCCAGCTTCTCCAGGGTGGCGCGCAGCGAGTCATCCACGAACAAGGTCACTTCGGCGGCCAGGCTGCCTTTGATCAGCTTGGCGTTACGCGCATCTTCCAGGCGCTTGTTGACCGCCTGCTTGACGTCCAGCACCTGCTCCCAGAAATCACGCCCCATGGAGGCGTCAGCCTCAAGCATGCCCAGGCCGGTGTAGTAGGTTTCCAGCAGCACACTGTCGCCACGCTTGCCGGGAATATGCTCGTAAATTTCCTCGGCGGTGAAGGAAAGGATCGGTGCCACCCAGCGGGAAAGCGCTTCGACGACCTGATACAGCGCGGTTTGAGCGCTGCGCCGGGCCAGGGAGTCGGCCTGGGTGGTGTACTGACGGTCCTTGATCACATCCAGGTAGAAGCCGCCCAGCTCGCGGGCACAGAAACCATGCACCTGCTGATAAACATCCAGGAAGCGGTACTCTTCATAGGCCTTGTCGATACGCGCCTGGAGTTGTGCGGCGCGATCCACCACCCACTGATCCAGCGCCAGCATGTCCTTGAACGCCACCTGATCACGCTGCGGTTCGAAGCCATTCAGGTTGGAAAGCAGAAAACGCGAGGTGTTGCGAATCCGGCGATACACATCGGCGGTACGCGTGAGGATTTCATCCGAAACCGCCATCTCACCGGAATAATCGGTGGAGGCCACCCAGAGGCGCAGGATATCCGCGCCGAGCTTGTCCATGACGGTCTGCGGGGCGACCACGTTGCCGACCGACTTGGACATCTTGCGACCCTGAGCGTCCACGGTGAAACCATGGGTCAGCAGTTGACGATAAGGCGGATGGCCGTCGATGGCACAGCCCGTCAGCAGCGAGGAGTGGAACCAGCCGCGGTGCTGGTCGGAACCCTCCAGGTACAGATCCGCGATCGGCCCCTGGTCGTGACCGTGGGGGTGCGAGCCGCGCAGCACGTGGCGATGGGTGGTGCCGGAGTCGAACCAGACATCCAGGGTATCGGTGACTTTTTCGTAATTATCCGCCTCTTCGCCGAGAAGCTCGGAAGGCTCGAGACGGAACCAGGCATCGATGCCTTGCTTCTCGACACGCTTGGCGGCTTCTTCCATCAGCTCGACGGTGCGCGGATGCAGTTCGCCGCTGGCCTTGTCGAGGAAGAACGGAATCGGCACGCCCCAATTGCGTTGGCGCGAGATGCACCAGTCCGGGCGGTTGGCGATCATCGAGTGCAAACGCGCCTGACCCCAGGCGGGCGTGAATTCGGTGGCCTCGATACCTTCAAGCGCTCGTTCACGCAGGGTCTTGCCGTCCTTGCCCGCCACGTCCATGCCCACGAACCACTGGGCGGTGGCGCGATAGATCACAGGCGTCTTGTGACGCCAGCAGTGCATGTAGCTGTGCTTGATAGGCGTATGCGCCATCAACGCACCCACTTCGCGCAGTTTTTCGATGATATGCGGATTGGCCTTCCAGATCATTTGCCCACCGAAGAACGGCAGTTCATCGGAATAGACGCCGTTGCCCTGTACCGGGCTTTCGATATCGTCGAAGCTCATGCCGTGCTCACGGCAGGTGATGAAATCGTCCATGCCGTAGGCGGGCGCCGAGTGAACGATACCGGTGCTGCCGACCTCGGCTTCCACATACTCCGCCAGGTACACCGGCGAGAGACGCGCATAAAACGGATGGCGGAAATTGATCAGGTCGAGGCTTTCCCCCTTGGCCGTGGCGATCACCTCGCCTTCCAGGCCGAAGCGCTCCAGGCACGAGGCCACCAGGTCTTCCACCAGCAGCAACAAGCGCTCGCCCACGTCCACCAGGGCGTAGGTGAATTCAGGATGGACGTTGAGCGCCTGGTTGGCGGGAATCGTCCAGGGGGTGGTGGTCCAGATCACCACGGCAGCAGGCTTGGGCAGTTCGCTCAAGCCAAAGGCGGCGGCCAGTTTGTCGGCATCTTCCACCGGGAAGGCGACATCGATGGCGTCGGATTTCTTGTCGGCGTACTCGACTTCGGCCTCGGCCAGCGCCGAGCCGCAATCGAAACACCAATTGACCGGCTTCAAGCCCTTGAAGACATAGCCTGCCTCGACCATGTCAGCCAGAGCGCGAATTTCCCCGGCTTCGTTGACGTAATCCATCGAACGGTAAGGATTATCCCAGTCACCCACCACGCCCAGGCGCACGAAATCGGTCAACTGGGTTTCGATCTGGGCAGCGGCGTAGTCACGGCATAGACCGCGTGCTTTTTCGGGTTCCAGGTGTTTGCCGTGGGTGGTTTCCACCTTGTGTTCGATAGGCAGGCCGTGGCAATCCCAGCCCGGCACATAGGGTGCATCGAAACCCGCCAGGTTCTTCGACTTGACGATGATATCCTTGAGAATCTTATTGACGGCGTGACCGATATGAATGCTGCCGTTGGCATAAGGAGGGCCATCGTGCAGCACGAACAGCGGTTTTCCCGCCCGCTCTTCGCGCAGGCGCTGGTAGAGCTTCATATCCTGCCACTGGGAAACCCGGCCCGGCTCACGCTTGGGCAGCATGCCGCGCATGGGAAATTCGGTTTCGGGCAGGTTCAGCGTGTGCTTGTAATCCATAGTCCGGTCAGCCGTCGTTATGATCGGCGGAACGTCCCGCCGACGAAGATTCAGAAGAAGTTACTGCATCACGCCCCAACGGCGCGGATGCCAGCGGAAAAGAGCCGTCAGCCAGATGCAGGGTGCCATCGGCCAAGCCGGGATGCGCCGCCAGGTAGTCCCGTGCGCGTGCCTGGTCGTGGTTTATCTGCGCTTTAAGGGCCTGGAGACCGTCAAACTTGA
The DNA here is from genome assembly GCF_009793355.1 of Vreelandella zhuhanensis. Taxonomy (GTDB): domain Bacteria; phylum Pseudomonadota; class Gammaproteobacteria; order Pseudomonadales; family Halomonadaceae; genus Vreelandella; species Vreelandella zhuhanensis. Next base: position 201,785 of record NZ_WTKP01000008.1, on the reverse strand, counting down.
TTTCACCGCGCAGCCGCGCGCAAGGATAGACCGTAAGCCGTTCGCCATAGAGGTCGCCTTCGAAATCGAATAAATGCACTTCCAGGGTGGGACGGTCCGCCCCGACCGTAGGCCGCCAACCGACATTGGCCACCCCGCCGTAATAGCGCCCGTCGGCGAGTTCGGCGAACACCACGTACACGCCGCGCAGCGTCAGCGGCTGGGGCAACAAGGGGATATTGGCGGTGGGCACGCCGATGGTGCGCCCTAGTTGTTGGTCACGTACTACCCGCCCTGAAACGCTGTAAGGGCGCCCCAACAGACGGGCGGTGGCGGAAAAATTGCCGCTCAGGAGCAATGTGCGTACCCGGCTGCTGGAAACCCGTTCGTCATCCAGGGTAAAGGTGCGGGTGTGCTCGACACCGAAGCCATGCTCGCGCCCCACCGCTTCCAGCAAGGTGAAATCGCCGCGGCGATCGCAGCCGTAACGAAAGTCATCCCCCACGACCAGGTGGCGTACACCCAGCCCTTCGATCAACACCTGATCGATGAATTCCCGTGCGGTTAGGCTGCGCAGGGCGTCATTGAACGGTAGGCACAGCACCTGCTCGGCGCCGTGCTCCGCCAGCAAGCGAACCTTTTCCCGCAAGCGCGTCAGGCGTGGCGGCGCCTGGTCACCGGCAAAGAACTCACGTGGCTGAGGCTCGAAGACCACCACGGTAACCTGCACGCCAAGCCGTGCCGCATGTTCGCGGCATTGTTCCAGGATCGCCTGATGGCCGCGATGCACGCCATCGAAATTGCCGATGGTCGCCACGCAGCCACGATGCGATTCACGCAGATTGTGCAGTCCTCGAATGACGCGCATGAAATCCGTTCAGCCCTGGTTGACGTGGCCCACAAAAGACCACCGATTATAACGAAATGCCCGGCGACTGGCAGCCATGGCGTGACGCCTCAGCCTGCGATGCGAAAATTTAGCCGGCGATACGAAAATGCCGCCAGCGCATGCCCAAGGCCACCAGCCAGGCGAAATAACTGCCCGCCCCCAGTACCACCAACAGGCTGATCCATCTGATGCGTTGCCATAGCCCCCATCCCAGCCATTCATTCCAGGCGGGAGACAGCCACCCAAGCAACACGCTCATCAGTATGCAGCCGCCCAGCAACTGCACAGCATATCGCCCCCAGCCAGGCTGAAACACCAGTACTTTCTGCTTGTGCAACAGGTATCCCAGAAGCCCAGCATTAAGGAATGCCGAGAGCGCGGTGGCCAGCGCCAGTCCCGCATGCGCCAACGACCAGATCAATATCAGGTTGAGCGCCATATTGGCGACCATCGCCACGATACCCACTTTCACCGGGGTCGCGGTATCCTGGCGCGCGAAAAACCCCGGTGCCAGCACCTTGATCAACATGAAGGCCACCAAACCGAAGGAGTAAGCACGCAAGCTCATTGCCGCCATGGCGATATCGTGGTCGGTCATCGCCCCATAATGAAACAGGGTTATCAGCAGCGGTTCGGCAAGAATCGCCAACGCCAGGGCGGCAGGCAGGCCGAGCAGCAGCACGGTACGAATGGCCCAATCGAGCATGGCGGCAAAGTGACCCGGCGACTGCTCGGCATGCCGCCGGGAAAGCGCCGGCAGAATCACCGTGCCAATGGCCACCCCGAACACCCCCAGCGGCAACTCCACCAGGCGGTCCGAATAGTACAGCCAGGAAACGCTCCCGGCAGTCAGCAACGACGCCAGGACGGTATCCAGCAACAGATTGATCTGGGACACCGAAACCCCGAACAGTGCCGGCACCATCAGCTTGAGTATCCGCTTGACCCCTTCATGAGCAAAGTGGGGCCAAGGGGTCGGCATCAATCCCAGACGCAACAGGAACGGCACCTGAAACACCAGCTGCGCCGCCCCGGCTATCAGCACCCCCCAGGCCAGCGCCATGGCCGGCTCTTTCATCAACGGCATCAACAACAGTGCCGAGCCAATCAAGGAGAGATTGAGCAGCACAGGCGTGAAGGCCGGCACTGCAAAACGGTTCCAGGTATTGAGCACGCTGCCCGAAAACGCCGTGAGCGAGATCAACAGCAGATAAGGAAACGTCAGCCGCAGCATGTCCGCCGTGAGCGCCAACTTTTCCGGGTCCCGTCCGAAGCCGGGGGCAAATACCCACGCCAGCCAAGGGGCCGCCAGCATCGCCACGGCGGTGATCAACGCCAGTACAGCGGTAAGACTCCCTGCCACGGCATTGAGCAGTTCCCGGATTTCCTGGCGGGTGCGCTGGGTGGAATATTCCGACAGCACCGGCACGAACGCCTGGTTGAACGCCCCTTCGGCAAACAGCCGGCGCAGGAAATTGGGAATCTTGAATGCCACAAAGAAGGCATCCGCCCCATTTCCGGCACCCAGGAACGTGGCCACCACGACATCACGCACCAGTCCCATCACCCGCGAGAGCATGGTCATGGCGCTGACGATCAGGCCCGAACGCATCAACCCCCGGCGTGGGGGTGGCGAAGCGGACGGCGGAGAGGCATCGGCTTGCTGAGAGGAGTTCATGAGATCATCCAGACACAAAAAAACCGGCCTAAGCCGGTTTTTTCTGGCGCTTGCCGGCTTACGCCGCCAGTGCCTTGATACGCTTGTTCAAGCGGCTCTTCAGGCGCGCGGCTTTCTTCTTGGAAAGCACGTCCTTGTCAGCGATACGGTCGATCACCGGCTGAGCGGCTTTGAACTGCTCCATCGCCTGGGCGTGGTCACCGGTGCTGATCGCCTTGATCACGCGCTTGATATAAGTGCGGACCATGCTGCGCTGGCTGGATTTCAGGACGCGACGGTTCTCGGCCTGACGGGCGCGCTTGCGTGCTTGCTTGCTGTTCGCCACTGAGTATCTCCTTGGAGAATAAAGGTTGTCGTCTAGGACGACGGATTAACTATTAGCCGGCTGCTGACACACAGCCTTTGCGTAATAACCGATTGATTTGGCTAACCATCGTCTAACGATTGGTGGGCCATAAGGTGCAACAGGCATTGTCGTTCAAGCTGCCTGTTCACGGGTCTTGTCTGAGAGGATGGCGCATTCTATCACGCTGTTTTCAGCCTTGCCAGCGCCATCATCCCGCCTCAAAGCACCACCAGGTTGTCACGATGGATAAGCTCCGGCGCTTCGACATAGCCCAGAATGGCTTCTATCTGATGGCTCGGCTGGCCCAGGAGCCGTCGGGCATCGTCAACGCCGTAATTGACCAGGCCCTTCGCCACCGGTTCACCGTGCTCGTCGACACATACCACCATGTCGCCGCGCACGAAATTCCCGGAAACCGCCGTGACGCCCACCGGAAGCAGACTGGCTTGGCCGCGCAACACTTTTACCGCACCGGCGTCCAGCGTCAGGCTGCCGCGCACTTGCAGTTGCCCGGCCAGCCAGCGCTTGCGAGCCGCCATGGGGGCCTGTTTGGGGCGCAACAAGGTACCCAGGGTTTCGCCATCCACCAGCCGGGTAATCACATTCGCCTGGCGCCCACTGGCAATCGCGGTCACCGCCCCCGAACGAGCGGCCAAGGTGGCGGCGCGCACCTTGGTGCTCATGCCGCCGCGCCCCAGAGCGCCGCCACCACCGGCCACCGCCGCCAGGGCCGGGTCGTCGGCATCGCCTTCGGCAATCAACCTTGCGGCGGGATCATGGCGCGGGTCGGCATCGAACAAGCCCTCCTGATCGGTAAGAATGATCAAGGCATCGGCTTCCAGCAGATTGGCGACCAGCGCCCCCAAGGTATCGTTGTCACCAAAGCGAATTTCATCGGTAACCACGGTATCGTTTTCGTTGATCACCGGCACCACGCGCAAGTCGACCAAGGTGCGCAGCGCGGAAAGTGCATTCAGATAACGCTTGCGATTGGAAAGGTCATCATGGGTCAGCAACACCTGGGCGGTGACCAGGCCGTGGCGGGCAAAATGCTGCTCGTAGCACTGCGTCAAGCCGTTCTGTCCCACTGCGGCCGCAGCCTGCAATTCATGCACCGCGCTCGGCCTTGCCTGCCAGCCTAGGCGTACCATGCCAGCCGCCACCGCACCGGAAGACACCAGCACCACATCGATGCCGCGACGATGCAGGGCAGCCACCTGGTCGACCCAGCCGCCGATCGCCGCTTCATCCAGCCCGCGGCCGTCATTGGTCAGCAAGGCGCTGCCGATCTTGATCACCACACGCCTGGCCTGCACCAACGCTTCGCGCCCGAGGCCTTGCTCATCGCTCACCGCTTACCTCCTGAAAGCCTCATCCATTGCTCTTCTGTCAGGGCGCGTATTCAACCTCGACATCGTAATCATCATCGTCGAAGTCGTCATCGCTTTCCTCGCCTTCGGCGGGCTTGCGCCGACGACCCAGACGCGCTTCAGTACGGGCGACGGATTCTTCTTCCATGCGCCGACGCATTTCCTGCTCGCGGGCGTGAACCTCTTCATCTTCATGCTCGAGGCGCTGCTGCTCGGTGAGCCAGCGGTGTACCGCCTGCACCAGGGCGTCGGTGCCCTCACTGCTGATCGCCGAAATACGAAATACCGGCCCTTCCCAGCCCAGGCGCTGGACGATTTCATCGCCCACCGCTTGGCGGTCCTCTTCTGGCACTAGGTCCAGCTTGTTGAGTACCAGCCAGCGAGGAAGCTCGGCGAGCGTCGGGGAGAACTGTCCCAACTCGTGGATAATCGCCTCGGCAGCCTCGACCGGGTCGGATTCATCAAACGGTGCCACGTCCACCACATGCAACAGCAAGCGGGTACGGGTCAGGTGCTTGAGAAAGCGCAAGCCCAGGCCGGCGCCATCGGAAGCACCTTCGATCAAGCCCGGCACATCCGCCATCACGAAGTGTTCGTGCAGGCCGAGTTTCACCACACCCAGATTGGGTACCAGGGTGGTGAAAGGATAATTGGCCACCTTGGGCTTGGCCGCCGACACCGAGCGAATCAATGTGGACTTGCCGGCGTTAGGCATGCCCAGCAGGCCGACATCCGCCATCACCTTCATTTCCAGGCGCAAGTTGCGGCGCTCACCTTCCGTACCCGGGGTGATTCTGCGTGGCGCGCGGTTGGTGGAGGATTTGAAATGGATGTTACCCAACCCTCGACGTCCCCCTTGCCCCACCAGGACTACCTGGCCGATTTCGGTAACGTCGGCGATGACTTCCAGGGTATCTTCATCAATGACCGTGGTACCCACCGGCACCTTGACGTGCAGGTCTTCGCCCGCCTTGCCGCTCATCTGCCGACCCATGCCGCCCTGGCCGTTCTCGGCTTTGTAAAAGCGCTGGAACTTGAAGTCAATCAAGGTATTGAGAGCATCGTCCCCAATCAGGTAAACGCTTCCGCCATGGCCGCCATCACCGCCATCCGGACCACCCTTGGGCACGTATTTCTCGCGGCGAAAGCTCAGGCAGCCATTCCCGCCTTTCCCCGCCTCGACAATGATCGAGGCTTCATCGACGAATTGCATGGTTCTCTCTCCTGGCCGCTTCCGCCGCCCTGTACCTGAAAGAGTCATTCAGGCACATAAAAACGTGTACTTAAAAAACGTGCACTTGAAAAATATGCACTTGAAAAACAATGAGGGACAAAAAGGCCCCGCCATGGCGGGGCCTTTTTTATCGCAGGTTCGGGCGTTTATGCAGAAACGACACTGACGAACTTACGATTTTTCGGACCCTTGGTCTCGAACTTGATCACGCCATCGTTCAATGCGAACAGGGTGTGATCGCGACCCAAACCGACGCCGGTACCGGCGTGGAACTTGGTGCCACGCTGACGCACGATAATGTTGCCGGCAATTGCCGCCTGGCCACCATACAACTTGACGCCAAGGCGTTTGGATTCGGAATCGCGACCGTTACGCGTGGAGCCGGCTGCCTTCTTATGAGCCATTGCAAAATACTCCTATAGCAAGTTGATCTAGAAGAATTGGCCGCTTACGCGGAAATTCCAGTAATCTTGACTTCAGTGAACCACTGACGGTGGCCCTGACGCTTCATGCTGTGCTTACGACGACGGAACTTGATAATGGTGATCTTATCGCCGCGGCCGTGAGACACGATTTCCGCGGCCACTTTGGCACCTTCCAGCATCGGCGCACCGATCTTGACGTCTTCGCCATCGGCAACCATCAGCACTTCGTCAAATTCAATGCTTTCACCGGTAGGAATTTCCAGTTTCTCGAGCTTGAGCGTCTGGCCTTCCTTTACACGGTACTGCTTACCGCCGCTTTTGATAACTGCGTACATGTCTCTCTCCGGGACTGTCGTGAATGCCGGGCGTTCCGGCTCTCATCGCCTTACGCTCTTTCGAGTCGTGCTCTTGATAGACCTGCGGCGAGTGGCGCCTCTTTTGGCAACCATCTGACAGGGAGCATGATGAGTGGGTCGCGGATTATAACGACAATTGCACCCTACCACAACTATCATCAACACAACGGCCACCCTCTCGTCAACGAGAAACCTTCATCACCTTGACGCCTCACGGGTAGCCCCATAGCATGAACCGAAATACAGCCGGCCATTGCCGCCTCCACTACCCGCGATGATGGAACTCATGTCAGCCACAGCCTCGTCCTCCCAGCCTGCCAGCCCTTCCCCTTCTCCGCTGCACGCCGTGGTGGCGGATGACTTCATGGCAGTCAATCGTACGATTATCGAACAGCTCGCCTCCAAGATCCCGCTGGTAGAAACCATTGGCCAGTACATTATCGAAAGCGGCGGAAAACGTTTGCGCCCCTTGCTGGTGTTGCTGGCCGCCCGCTCGCTGGGCTATGACCAGGACAAGCACATCACCCTGGCCACGCTGATCGAGTTCATGCACACCTCGACGTTGCTGCACGACGACGTGGTCGACGAGTCTCACATGCGTCGCGGCAAGAAAACCGCCAATGAGGCTTGGGGCAACGCGCCTTCGGTGCTTGTCGGCGACTTTCTTTATTCGCGCTCCTTCCAGATGATGGTCAATGTCGGCTCGATGCGCATCATGAGCATTCTCTCCAGTGCCACCTGTGTGATCGCGGAAGGCGAAGTTCAGCAACTGACCAACGTGGGCAATCCGAATATCTCGGAAGCCGAGTACTTCGAAACCATTCAGGGCAAGACCGCCATGCTGTTCGAGGCGGCTTCCCACAGCGGCGCCGTACTCGCCGACGCCACACCGGAACAGGAAAGCGCTCTCCAGCATTACGGCCGCTACCTGGGCCTGGCCTTCCAGTTGATCGATGATCTGCTCGACTACCAGGGCGACGCCACGACCATGGGCAAGAACGTGGGAGATGATCTGGCTGAAGGCAAACCCACCCTGCCGTTGATCCATGCCATGGCCAACGGCACCCCGGAACAGGCCAAGTTGATTCGCCAAGCCATTCGCCAGGGTGGGCTCGACCAGCTTGACGCTGTGCTGGATATCGTCAATGCCACCGGCGCCCTGGAATACACGCGAGCCCGCGCTGAGGAAATGGCAACCAAGGCCTTGGAACAATTGGCGATTATCCCCTCCAGCCCGTACCGCGACAGCATGGCTGAGCTGGCCCATCTTGCAGTGGATCGCAAGGCGTAAACGCAACGAATTGCCCCCAAAAGGCTTGAAAAGTCTCAGAAGAATGCGTATTATCCACCACCGTCGAGCCACACAGCGGTTTGATGCAATATCGGAATATAGCTCAGCTTGGTAGAGCGCTGCCTTCGGGAGGCAGAGGTCGTAGGTTCGAATCCTGCTATTCCGACCAAAAAATTCAGTAAAAACGGTCACTTAGCTCATCGAGCAAGTGGCCGTTTTTTGTTGGGCTCTGTGCAAGGTGACAAATGGGTGACACGTTGCCTGCTGCGGGAAGAGGGTCGAACATTTTCGCTTGGCTCCGCAGGCAAGCCCCTATTTCCTACATCTTGGCCTGCGTGAGCCCTTGTTAAAAAAAATCTGTAGATGCGTCAGCTTGCCGGGGCATGACTTCAAAGCTACTAGAATATCGGAGACTCAAAACCTTTTGGCTTGATCGCCAGCACGGAACAGTTGAGTTGTGAAAGAACGGCCTCTGCGGTATTGCCAATAATAACGCCGGCAACCCCGGTACGGGCGACCGTTCCCATCACCACTAGATCGGCTTTGATAGTTTCTACCATTTTGGGCAGATCACGACCTGGAATTCCCGGAACAACATGAGTACGCAGTGACAGATAATGATAGGTCTCTTCCCCCATTCTGCCTTTTAACTCGTCAAGAAGTGCATCCATTCTGTACTGCCTATGACGACGCTCATCTTCCGCCAGTTCCTGCTCAACTTTATCCGCATTTTCTACCCACAGGCTGATAAATCCGGATTCAGGTACGTCATAAACGTTCACGGCATGAACCGCTGCCAGTTCCGACAATGACAATGAGCAGGCAAGATCAAGTATGGTCTGATTAAGGGCATCGCTGCTCGGTTTATCCTTGCCAGTGTCAAAATCAACAGCCGCCATGATGTTGCGATAATCGGCTTTTTCATCTTTTTTCATCAGCCAAACCGGGCAGGGGCACTTGCGCAGGAGATGCATGTCGTCGCTACCGAGAAATCGAGAAAACCAGTCGATGGCGTCGGCCTCCTTGATAACCAGATCGAAGCTCTCGGACTGCACTGCACGAATACTTTCGAGGTATCTTTTACCAACCTTCAGCTCTGTTCTGATCCCAAGATCCGGCTCCAGCGAAGAGAAAAGCTGATGTAATCTGGCCTCCTCGTGTTCCTGCACCTTTTCCTTGAGCTGCTGACTGCTAATACCCATTTTTTTTGAATAGGATGTTAATGAAAGCTTCGGAAGTACATATAGCAGCGTCAAATCAGCCTGGTTGGTTTTGGCCAGAGCAATGGCACGCATCAACGACGGCGAGGTTTCATCGGTGCGATTGCCCAGCACGAAAAGAATGTTCTTGAACCTTTTCATAGAGCAGCGCTCCTTGAAAATCAGGGGTGACGGGGTTCGGAAACAAGGCCTTCCAATAGCAATTCCGTAGCTCGATCAGCAGCATCCTGAAAGGGCTCAAGTACAAGCTCTACACCCAGCAATTTTAACTCTTCAGTCTCTGTTCTGCTTTGCGATACCGCCGCCAGATTACCGATGAATCCTGCCGACCGGGTTAATTGTATGATAGTTTTTATCGTATCTTCGGTCGAAACCCCGGTATGGTGATGCGGTATCGTGGACACAACCCAATGCGCATTGCGAAGCGGCAACGCCCCCATAAACTCGGCATCCTTCACATCTCCGTAGGCTGTATCCAACCCTAGAGAATTCCAATATTTGATGGCCGAAGGATTGAAGTCCAGCCCCAGCACCTTGATGCCATTTTCCCTGAGTCGTGCGGCAATGGCGGTGCCCAGGCGGCCCAGCCCGAAAATGACGACCTGATAATGGCCCCCTGGATGCTGCTCCGTAGATTGTTCGCGTGGGGTGCCTGTGCGCTCAAAAACGCCTATTAGCGGTTCGAGAAGCGTGTAGAGGCTGTGGGAATAGGTGATCATGTAAGTCGATGCCGCAATGGTGACGATGCCGACCAGAGTTACCAGGCCCAGCACATCCTGTTGCACATGCCCCAGACTCACGCCCATGGCAATAAAAATCAGGGAAAATTCGCTGATCTGTGCCACAGTCAAGCCCGCCAGAAAGCCGGTCCTTTTGCGGTAGCCCAACGCCCCCATAATGGCCAGCACAATAAGCGGGTTACCGATCAGCACAAACAGGGAGAATATGATTGCTCCGGGGATATGGGCATTCATAAGCGACAAATCCAGAGACGCCCCCAATGCGATAAAGAAAAACAGCAGCAAAAAGTCCCTTAACGGTGCAAGCCTGGCAGAGATGCTTTCGCGATAGCGGGTGGATGCCAGTGCGACACCGGCCAGCAGGCCACCCACTTCCATGCCCAGGCCGATCAGATCACCGATCGCTGCAAACAGGGCGGCTTGCGCGATCGCGTAAATGACCAGCAGTTCCGGAGATTTCGCCAGATGCTCAGTGAGTGGGTTGGCGATGTATCGGACAAACACGATGACAAATAACAGCAAACCGATGCCAGAGAGCGTCACCTGCCACATGGATGCGCTGTCCGCGTCCCCCTGCCCGGCACCTATGCCGATAGCCGCCAGAACGATCATCGCCAGAACCACAACAAGATCCTGAACAATTAGAAAACCCAGCGCAATCTGACCGTGCAGTGAGTCGATTTCCCGTTTATCCGACAGCAACTTGACGATGATGATTGTGGATGAAAACGTCAGCGCGACCGCCACATAGATACTGGCAATGTGATCCAGGCCAACAGCCAGCCCGATGAAATAACCGATGATGGAAGTGAAGGCGACCTGCCCAAGCCCCGTGAGCAGGGACACACCGCCGATGGACCGAATGAGCTTTACATCCAGCTTTATACCCACCAGAAACAGCAGGACAGCGATCCCCAGTTCGGAAAGCAGTTCGATCTGCTCCTCGGAATGGACAATATCCAGAACCGATGGCCCCGCAATCAGGCCAACGGCAATAAAGCTCACAATCAGTGGTTGCCTCAGCAATAAGCCAACGAAACCCAGGAGGGCTGCCAGCACCAGAAGTGCCGCAATTTCCGTGAAGGACGAGTGCGTGATCAACTCAACCAAGCTTTCCTCTCCTCATTTTCCCTGGAATCTGATGGCTCTTTGTAAAAGAGATTACTGCTTGGCTTGAATTCAAGCAATAAGCGCAGCACTTGTCGTGTTCAAGGCTCCTGTGTACTCCCCCAGGAATACCTGTGCTGGTGACCGCAAATTGGCTTACTACATGGACACCCCTCAGTGGTCGCTTTTCTCATCGCCACGCGTTACGTCCTGCTGACTGATGACCACCACGTCTCTGGGCCACCATTCGGGATGGTTATCCCTGATAAAAGCCAGCAACTTTTCCCGCACGTTCATTTCCGCAACCCATCCGGCCATTGGCTCCGGCGTCATCAGGTAGAACGTGATTTCCTGGGCGGCAGCCGTCTGCCCGGTCACGAAGCATAAAAGCTTGTCATGTTCGATGACGCCCTCTTCCTGCTTGGCAAACGTCTTGAACTTCTCTCTCAAGTATTCCACATCCGCATTGAGGTGAAGGGTCAACACGATATTCCGGTAGGTTTTGGCACTCTTGGCCGACCAGTTCTCGAACGGTTGTGAAACAAAGTACTTCACTGGCACGATGAGTCGGCGATCATCCCAGACCCTCAGACGGATGTAGGTATAAAAGATACCTTCCACATAGCACCATTGCCCCTCGAAGAGAATGCTGTCGCCGATACGGATAGGCTTCGCCAACGATACTTGAAACGATGCCATGATATTACCCAGCACTGCCTGACCGGCAATCCCCGCCAGCACTGCCGCGACACTCGCTGATGCAAGTAGCGTCGTCCCCAGCGTCTCGAAGATTTCAATCTTTATCAGCACATAGATCACTGCAGCGACCACGGTGACCAGAATGATTGTGCGGCGCAACGTATATAGGGAGGTCAGTAACTTCCGCTCATCCTTGTATTTCGTATCATCGATATCGCCCACGAGGCGTGCAGTCACCTTGAGCAACATCGTATCCACCAGATGCAGGGCTATGAGAGCGGCCCCCCAGGCCGTGATGACCGCCAAAAGCAACCTGAAGAAAGTAGTGCCGGCGCCTGAAAACGAAACCACATAGCCAAGAAGAATCTGGGTCACGATAGCCATCACGATGAAGGCCATAGGCATCCCGATCCTACCGGCAAACATGCTGTACATGCCCGGGGGCAGCCACCGTTTCACCAGTCCAACAAGGGCATATACGCCAAAACCGAGCGACCCGATAAGAACAAGAAACACCGGAATCGCAATCCACTCCCACAGCTGCAGCATGCCAAGCGACTGTTTGTATCGCTCGGGGATATACTGCTCTATCCAGGAGGGGCCGAATTTTTCGTAGAGGATTGGAATGATGTCGACTGTTTCCGGCGAAATCAGCCAAACCGGATCCTGTTCCGCTACCTTGTAACGCGTTAGATGAACATCATAGGTTTGCCCTTGGGCCTTGAGCGAGACCACCTCGAGGTAACGTCGTGGCTCCCCGGCTCGCGGGTGCTGACCGCTCGGGTCCTGAACTAGAGCATCCTGCCGCCCTGGAAGACTCGATATATTGATCCACTCCCCGCGCCTGAGAACCGACGAAAGCTGCATTGCCAACCGGCTTCCTCTGCTTTTCTGCTCGGAGGCTGGAATGTCCGAAAGATTGAGGATGTGAGCGGCGGCAGAATGCTCATCGTTTTCGGTGAGTTCGATGAAACTTCTTATCGCCTCTCTTGGTGTCGAGCGCTCGACCTCTTCCGGCACCTCACCTAACCCTTCGTTCAGGGAGTCAGCCGAGAACCAGAGACGCTCGCTCTCTTCCTCGTCCTGCGCGAAAGAAGCACACGAAAACATCAGGATTACTGCAAAAATGACCCAACTATAGCGTACTCTCATAGGAATCCAGCCAGCCAAACAACATGAAAACGTAGCTCATGAAAATGAAAAGCGCCCCATCTAATAACCAAAAATTACCAAGAATTGCTTGATCAAACTAAGTCATCACGCCTGTATCCGAATACGATAAAGCACGCAATACACCACCGGCAGTACCACCAGCGTTAATAGCGTTGCCACACCCAGGCCGCCGATCAGGGCCACTGCCATGCTGGAGAAAAACGCATCGTTGATCAGCGGAATCATGCCCAGCATGGTGGTCAGCGCCGCCATGGCTACCGGGCGCACGCGGCTTACCGCTGCACGCACCACGGCATGGTAACGATGCTCGTGTAGCGGCAATTGCACGTTGATTTCCTCGACCAGCACAATGGCGTTCTTGAGCACCATGCCGATCAGGCTCAAGGTTCCCAGCAGCGCCATGAACGAGAAAGGCAAGCCGGTCAGCAACAGAGCCCCGACCACGCCGATTATCGTCAGCGGTACCAACGACCAGATCGCCAGTGCCTGGCGCAGGTTGTTGAACAGCACCACCGTGATGATGAACATGACCACCAGCCCCAGCGGCAGGGAGGCGAACAGGCCGCTCTGCGCTTCGCCCGCGGTTTCGTACTCGCCACCCCATTCCAGCCGGTAGCCCGGAGGCAATTCAAGCGCCTCGACTTCGGGTCGAATCCGCTCCAGAACGCTTGCTGCGGTAACGCCGCTCAGCGGATGCGGTTCGGCATACACCGCCAGCATGCGCTGACGATTGCGGCGCAATATCAGCGGGTCGGCGACCTGGGTGGTGACCCGCTCGATGACCTGGTCGGCCGCAATATAGCGACCGCGCTCCTCGCTCCAGACATTCAATGAACCGACGTTATCCACGTCGTGACGCTGCCCGGGCCCTGCCCGAGCGATAATTGGAATCAGGTCACTGCCATCGCGGTAGATACCCACCTGGGTCCCGCTGGTATTGAGCGCCAGGGTATCGGCCAGGCCGGCGCGAGTGACACCGAGGCGACGCGCGGCATCCTCGAGAAATACCGGTTTGATGACTTGCACCCGGTTGCGCCAACTCTGTCGCACACTGGTTGCCAGGGGCTCGTCATGGAACAGCGCCTCGACGTCGGCACCAAGTTGACGCAGCACCTCGGGGTCGCTGCCGTAGAGCCGCGCCTCGAGCTTGGCCTTGGGCGCAGGGCCGACTTCCAGCGGCATGATCTTGTAATCGACGTCAGGGTGGTAACGTTCAAGCGCCGCCTCCACCTCGCCCATGCGCTGATGTTGAGTCTGCTTGTCCGGCGTTTCCACAATCAGTTGCGCATAGCTGGCATAACGCTCTTCAGGTGAATAGGTCAGGGTAAAGCGCTGTGCACCACCGCCTACCACGGTGGTCAGATGCTCGATACCTTCCATCGCCATCACCGTCTCTTCGAGCTCACTTATCCGCCGCTGGGTCTCGAGGATATCGGTACCCTCCGGCATCCAGTAATCGACGAAGAAGATCGGCGTATTGGAGGCCGGGAAAAAGGCATCCTTGACGAAGGTGAAACCATAGCCGGCGCTCATCAGCACCAGTCCTACCATGACCAACGTTACCCAGCGCAGGCGGATACCGAGGGTAATCAGGCGGCGAAACAGCTGGTACACCGCGCCACGATAGGGGTCCTGCTGCGCGTCTCCCCCGCTGACATTGCGAAAGAACATTGCAAAGAAGAACGGGGTCAAGGTCAGCGCCGTCACCCAACTCAACAGCAGCGAATAAAGCAGCACGAAGAACAGCGAGCCGATGAATTCGCCGGTGGTGTCCGGTGAAAGCCCGATAGGCGCGAATGCCGCCACGGCAATCAAGGTTGCCGCGAGCAGGGGCCAGGCATTCTGGCGGACGACCTGATGAGCGGCCTCACGCACCGTCAAGCCGCGCTTGAGTCCCACCAGCATGCCTTCGGTCACCACAATGGCATTGTCGACCAGCATTCCCAAGGCGATGATCAGCGCCCCCAGAGAGATTTTTTCGAGCTGCAGGCCGTGAATGCGCATCATCATGAAAGTACCGATGATGGTAATCAGCAGAATCGACCCCATCAGGATACCGCTGCGCCAGCCCATGAACAGCATCAGCACCACGATAACGATGGCCACCGCCTGGATCAGGCTGATCAAGAAACCAGAGACGGCATCGTCGACGACCTGCGGCTGGTCGTAGACCACGTTGAGTTCCATGCCCACCGGGGTACGGGCCTCGAGCTCGGTCAGGCGCCGGTCGAGACGCTCCCCGACATCGACGACATTCACGCCGCTCTTGAACGATACCCCCAGTGACAGCGCCGGGCGGCCCATGTCGCGATACAGCTGTTGCGGTTGATCGGCCAGATCACGGTAAACCTTGGCAATATCGCTCAGCCGGACCAGCTCTCCATTGCCTTCACTGACGATCAATGCCCGCAAGTCTTCGATATCGGCAGCACTTCCCGTGGGAGAAACCAGAAAGCGGCGTCCATTCTGCTTCAGGTGGCCGGCATCAGCGACGGCATTCTGGGTATCGAGTAATTGTTGCAGGCGCGCAAGGGGAATATTCAAGGCGCTCAGGCGTTCACGATCGACCTCGACGTAGATGCGTTCCGGATGCTCCCCTCCCAGCGAGACCTTTTTCACCCCATCGACCAGCGCCAACTCACGCTTGAGAAAATCGGCATGATCCGCCAGGTCGGCCATCGCATAGCCTTCGCCGGTGAGATTGACCATCAAGCCGAAGACATCGCCGAAGTCATCGTTTATGTGCGATTGACGCGCTCCCGGCGGCAAACGAGGCTGGGCGTCTTCCACCTTGCGCCGCAATGAATCCCATAACTGCTGGAGCTCATCCTCCTGCACGGTGCTTTGCAACTCTATGGTGATCTGCGACAAACCATCGGAACTGATCGAGCTGATGCGCTTGATGCTGGGCATTCCCTGGATCGATTCTTCAAGCGTGGAAGTGACCTCCTGCTCCACTTCCTTGGGAGTGGCGCCGGGATACGCCGTCGTCACCAAGGCGTTGCGAATAGTGAACTCGGGAAACTCGAGCTGGCCCATGTCAAGAAAGGACAGCGTCCCGCCGACTAACAGCACTACGGTCATCAACCAGCTAACCGCCTTATGGCGTAGAAAATAATCGACCATCTAGAGACCCTGTTCCTTTTCCCAGGGGATGACCGATATCTCGGCACGTAAGCGACTCGCTCCCGCCGCCACCAAGCGATCGTCGGGCGCCAGTTCCCCCCTGACTTCGAGACCGGCCGAGGTCAGCGAGCCGACTTCTACCGGAACCGACTCGATGCTGTCGGGGCTTTGAAAACGCCACACGCGGGCCTGATCGGGGTTTTCACCCGCATAGCTCACCGCCTCGGGGGGAACCCGCCACACCGGTGTCACGTCTTGAGGCATCCAGGCACTCAAATCCAACCGGACGGTGGCACTCATTCCATCGAGCAAGGTGATGTCGTCTGGCTGGGGCAACGTGAGCGTGATTTCATAGGCCAGACTTTGGGCGTCGGCCTGAGTGGTGTAAGACTTGAGTTGCGCCAGGTAGGCAGAGCCATCCTGCGAAAAATACACCTCATGAGCCAGCATGTTGCCAAAGGGAAGCGCGCTGTCGTTGGCGGGGACTATTCGCCGTACGATCTGCTCCGGCAAGTGAAACACCACATCCAATTGGCCGGGCTGCTGGATCACTGCCACCGTTTCCTTGACCTGCACCATTTGGCGGTTATCAACAGGAACGCGAGCAATCACACCGTCATAGGGAGCACGCAAACGGGTATGCTCAAGCTGCTCATCGGCCTGCTCAAAGGCTGAACGGGCCGCACGCAATTGGCTTTTAGCCTCGTCGAAACGCACCTGGCTGATAGCGCCCCGCTCCAGGGTGTAGCGCATGCGCTCGAAAGTCGCCTCGGCCAGCTCCAGGCTGGAACGAGCGCTTTCGAGCTGGCTCCGCGCATTGCTATCGTCGATACGGGCAATCATCTCACCGGCTGAGATTCGCTGGCCCGCCGCGACATTGAGTTCTAGCAGCTCGCCAGCCATGCGAAACGACAGATCGCTGCGGGTGGAGGCTTCAACACGAGCCGGAAAGTGGCGCATCAATGCAGCGCCGGCATCGTCCAGGGTGAGCAGCTTGACTGGCCGGGCTGAAGCGGGCTCAAGCGTTTGCGACTTTTCACAGCCAGCCAACGTCAGCAAAGCCAGAACCCCCAACAGCAGGCGTATACGGATGACAGGCACGGTAACAGCTCCTCGGGAAATGAACGCTCAGCAATCGAAAACAGCAAGCGCATTTAGGGTGAGTGCACATTCACTGACATTCATGAATGTCAGTGAATGTGGGTATACTAATCACCACGAGGCGACTTTGCCATGTGTCGATGACAAGATAGGGATAATTTAACGGGAGCTGTCATGACTCGAAGGAAGGAAGAAGCCGAACGTACACGCGAGACGATTCTCGATGCCGCCGAAGCCACCTTTCTGGCTCAAGGCGTATCACGCACTACCTTGGCGCACATTGCCCAGGCCGCCGGGGTGACGCGCGGGGCTATTTACTGGCATTTCGAAGACAAGGCGGCACTGTTCGACGCCCTGCTGGAGCGCGTGCGCATTCCCATCGATGAAATTGTCGATCTGGCCGAGCAAGGTGCACCGGCTTTTCCTGCCGAGCGGTTACGGCAAATCGCCCTGGGCGCCTTGGAAAGGATGCACGACGATCGACAACTGCAACGCGTTTCCACCATCGTCTTTCACCGCTGCGAAAAGCTTGAAGACTACCACCCCCGGATCAGCGTCATCACACGACTATCCCAGCATGCCCAAACCCGGGTGGAACGGCTTTTCGAAGATGCCAAGCAGCAAGGCACGCTGCGCGCTGGCCTGTCCCCGACCAGCGCCCGACGCCAGTTCCATATGTTCCTGATCGGCGCCTGCTTCGACTGGCTGCAAGACATTGATCAATATTCGCTTGCCGAAGAGCGTGACGCTATCGTCGAGACATTGATGCGCGGACTGTTTGTTATCACGCCTGACTAGCATTTCTAGTCAGTGATATCCTCGATCCAGGTCAGAGCGGCGACACCGCTAGGTAGCCCCAAGGTGGGAATGGCCAATATGGCCACCTGTTTCAGAGCTTCCGGCGACTCGCCTTCTTCCAGGCCGCGCCGCACATGAGAATGCACCGCGCCTTCAGAACCTGCGCCCACAGATAATGCCAGTTTGACCAGGCGGCGGGTACGTTCATCCAGCGGGCCAGTATCGGCACACGCCTTGCCCAACGCTGCGTAGGCGTCCCAGACATCAGGGTACTGCTCGGCCACTTGGCCGGCACCGGATGGAAGTTCTTGTTTAGACATGAAATTTTCCTTCTAAAGAGGAATGACGAAATCAAGGTATGAGCAAGCCACCTAGTCCAGCTTAGCCTCTTGAACGCCTCAAGCAAACACCCCCGCCGAAGAACCACTTTCGATAATGGCTATGCACGACAATGCACGGGACAAGGCGGTGCGGTATGCTTCGCCCGGAAAATCCACCCCACTTTCATCAAGGACACTTCATGTCTCGTCGGCTTGCATTGGCGCTTGTCACTCTCTTCGCCACGCTCTTCACGCTGGCAGCCACCCCCTTGGCTGTCGCCAATACCTTGGTGTTCACCGCCATTCCCGACGAAGACGAGACCCGTTTACAGGAACGCTTTCAGAGCGTCGCTGACTATCTTTCCGAAGCGCTCGAAGTGGATGTACGCTTCATCCCGGTCACCTCCTACGCCGCTTCTGTCACCGCCTTTCGCAACAATCAGGTACAGCTCGCCTGGTTCGGCGGCTTCACCGGGGTTCAGGCGCGCCGCATGGTCCCCGGCTCCATCGCTATCGCCCAGGGCGTTGAAGACCCCGAATACAAGAGCTACTTCATCGCCAACCATGCCACTGGCATCGAGCCCCACGAAGGAGACACCGCCCCGCAAGCGCTGCGCGACGTGACCTTCAGCTTCGGCTCGCAAAGCTCGACGTCCGGCCGTTTGATGCCCGAATACTTCCTGCGTGAGCACCTGGGCGCCTCGCCCGAGGCACTTTTCGAGCGTGTCGGCTTCAGCGGCAACCACAGCCGCACTATTTCCCTGGTGCAATCGGGTGCCTATCAGGTCGGCGTGGTCAGCTACAAGGCCTGGGAAAATGAAGTGGAAAGCGGCGCTGTCGATCTGGATCGCGTCCAGGTGGTCTGGGAAACGCCCACTTACCCCGACTATCAATGGACGGTACGTGGCGACGTCGATGCGCGCTTTGGCGAAGGTTTTACTCAACGCCTGCAACGGACGCTAATTGATATGGACGATCCCGAACTCCTGGCAAGTTTCCCGCGCAGCGGCTTCATTCCTGCGGAAAACGCCGACTATCAGGAGCTGATCAAGGTCGCTCGTCAGCTCGACCTGCTCGACTGATGACCACTGCCTTGCCCATATTTGCCTTGAAAAACGCTGTCGCCGACTACGGCGAGGTGCGCGTGCTCGGCCCCTTGAATCTGAGCCTTGCACCCGGTGAACATCTAGCGCTGGTGGGCAAGAGCGGCGCCGGCAAGTCGAGCCTGCTCGCGGTAATGTACGATCACTGGCATACGCAAGACGCGGCCCTGATGCCCCAGGACCTGGGACTGGTCGCCAATCTTTCGGTGTTTCACAACGTCTATATGGGACGTCTGGACCGCCACCCCTGGTGGCGCAATCTGCTTACCCTGGCCCACCCCTTGAAAGGTGATATTGCCGAGATCGACGCTCTGCTCACTCAGCTCGGTATTCCAGAAAAGTGCTGGACGCCCTGCGGTGAACTCTCCGGCGGTCAGCGCCAGCGCGTCGCCGCCGCCCGAGTGCTCTATCAACAGGGCAGGATACTGCTGGCCGACGAACCCGTCTCGGCGCTGGACGGCCCTCAGGCGGAAAGCGTCATCCGGGCATTACTCGCGACTTATTCGATGTCGGTGCTGGCCATGCACGACCTCGACCTGGCACTGCATTTTTGCACCCGGGTAGTCGGTATACAGGATGGCGTCATCGCCGTGGATGCGCCCAGCCGAACGCTGACCACTGCCGATCTCATGCCGCTCTACTGATGCCCTTGACCCCGACCGCACGTGTCAGCCTGAGCCTGATAGCGCTCGCGCTGGTATGCCTGTCACTGGGCGATTTCGAGATCAGCACTCACGCTCCCTGGCAGGCGCTTGGGCGACTCTTCATGGGTCTGGTTCAGCCGGACCTGTCACGCGTCGACTTTCTCGGCGAGGCGATCCTGCGTACCCTGGCCTTCGCCTTCGTCGGGGTGGGGCTGGGTGCCGCCGCCGGCTTTCTGCTGGCGCTTGCCTTTCAACATCTCTGGGTGCGCACCTTCTGCGCATTCATCCGGGCGATTCACGAGCTGTTCTGGGCATTGATCTTTCTGCAGAGCTTCGGCCTGCACCCCATTACCGGGGTACTGGCCATCGCCATTCCCTATGCGGGTATTTTCGCCAAGGTTTACGCGGAAATTCTCGACGAGACCGACCCAGAGCCCGCCCGCACCTTGCCCCATCGGGCCGGGCGGTTCTCGGCACTGCTTTACAGCCGAATCAGTCAAGCCTGGCCACATCTGGCCAGCTACACGTCTTACCGCCTGGAATGCGGCCTGCGTTCGAGTGCGGTGATCGGCTTCGTCGGCATGCCCACTCTCGGTTTTCACCTGGCGGGCGCTTTTGCCCAAGGCCACTACAACACCGTCGGCGCCTTGCTGATTCTGTTCTACCTTCTGATCGGTACGCTGCGGTACTGGGTGCGCCCGCGGTTGCTGCCCTTATACCTGATCGTAGCGCCCTTCTGTCTGGGCACAGGTCTTCCCATCATGTGGAGCAACGTCTCGCGTTTCTTCACTCACGACATCATTCCCGCCCCGCTTCGCCAGGGTGAAGGTATCGAGGGTCTACTACCCTGGCTCGGTGAGCTTATGCTCAACCAAGCGCTGCCGGGCATCTGGAATACCCTGCTGCTTACCCAGATAGCCTTGGCGCTGACCGGAATACTCGCCATGGCGCTATTTCCATTGATTTCACGCCACTTCACCGGAAAGCTCAGCGGAACTTGCGGCCATGTAATTCTGGTGGTGATGCGTGCCACCCCGGAATATCTGCTGGCATTCATCCTGCTGCAGCTGTGGGGGCCTTCCATGCTGCCCGCCGTGGTGGCGCTGGCGCTGCATAACGGCGGCATCATCGCCCATCTTGTGGGCAGGCGCAGCAACACAATTCAGCTGCGCCAGGATGCACCCAAGGGCATCAACCGTTACGCCTATGAGATCGCTCCTCGGGTCTACGGGCCCTTCATGGGATTACTTTTCTATCGCTGGGAAATCATCATGCGCGAAACGGCGATTCTCGGCATTCTGGGCATCGCCACCCTGGGTTTCTACGTCGACAGCGCTATTCAGGAAATCCGCTTCGACCGCGCCATGCTGCTGATCCTGATCACCGCCTTGCTCAACATCGGCGTAGATATCCTCGCTCGCCGCCTGCGGGCGCACCTGCGCCTGAGACACAGCATTAACCGCAAGCACTGCTGAAAAAGGTGCATCGATAGCATGCACCTTTTGTTTCACCCCGGCACCCATTACAGTTTGGTTACTCCTGTTCAGTATCCGTGTCGTCGGTATTCGTGTCGTTTTGATCTTCCGGACTCAGCATGTCGGCTGGGCCTTCGGTGCCTTCTGTCCCCACGGGGGACGGCGGGGTCTGGTTTTCGGTATCAAGCCTGTTGCGCTGGTTGGTGTCGCCTTGCTGATTAACGCTTGCGTTCTGGCGAGCGGCATCTTGCAGTCCCTGTATATAGCCCTGCCGGTAACCTCTTATCAGGCCTTGCTCAAGCCCTTCTTCCTTACCCTCGATGTAGCCCTGCAAGAAAATGTGAGCATCTTCCTGATTGCGACCTTGCGACTGGTCATACCGGCGATCCTGCTGATATCTCTGCCCGTGGTCATATCTATCGCTATCGCGCCGATATTGCTGACGGTCTTGTTGCTCATCCCATAGCCGGCTACGCTGCGGGTCTCTTCGGCCGTAATCATCATCATAGCCATTGCTGTCGCTTCGGTATTGACGGCGTTGATCCTCCCAACCCTGGGCGCGCTGGCGATCCCTTTGGTCGTAATCACCGCCGTAGCGTTCGTCACGATATTGCTGACGATCCTGGTTATCCCTTGATTGATAACTTTGCTGATTTCTTTGCATATTATCGTAACCGTAGCCATCGCTGCGGCTATCTTGTTGTGCAACCGCCATGTTTGTAGCAAGTGCAGTCGACACGGCAGTCGCAATGACCAGTTTTTTAAACATAACTCCTCCGAAAAACGATTAACCACTTGGTTTAAAGCAGCTGGTACTTAATCACTAGCTGTCAGAACTGGCTTAGTTGCGGTACTGGTTATAGCGGTTGCGATCCTCATCACGCCAGCGGTCATCACGACGGTCCTGGCCGCGCCACTGGTCATCACGACGATCCTGACCGCGCCAGCGGTCATCACGACGATCCTGGCCGCGCCACTGGTCATCACGACGATCCTGGCCGCGCCAGCGGTCATCACGACGATCCTGGCCGCGCCACTGGTCATCCCGACGATCCTGGCCGCGCCAACGGTCATCCCGACGGTCCTGGCCGCGCCAGCGGTCATCCCGACGATCCTGGTCGCGCCAGCGGTCATCCCGACGATCCTGCTGATAGCGATCACGGTCCTGATCGTGCCACTGATTGTCCTGGCTGTAGGAACGATTGCGATCTTGATCTTGCCACCGATTATCTTGGTCCCATTGCTGCGCCATAGCAGACCCAGTAGTCGCCAGTGCGGTCGAAATTGCTGCTGTAATGAGTAGCTTCTTGAACATGACCATCTCCTTTAGTCATTAGACGAAACTCAAGTGTAGCTTGAAGGGTGTCATAGCCAAGCCATACAGCAATCAAGCTAGCTGCCATTTCTGCAAATTAAAAATATGCACGCTTTATTTTTTCAAACAATCACCACCTATTAAATAAACGTTACTTTAAAATATTATTGACTAAAAAATTCAGTCTATTTTCTCGAATGGCCATAAAAAATAGGAACAAGGCATGTCATTCTTGCTACTACAACTTCCAAACTGACTAAATGCAGTTCCAAGGCTCAGCGACTACATTAATTATGAGAAAGGTGGGCCTGAGAAAAAAACTGCAATGAACCCTGCGCATGGCGAGGTGTCGATGCGCGTAAACTTCATGGTGCAAGGTAGCCGACATAATGCAACATCGAGCTTCAAGGTTCCTACGTTGGTGGTGGCTTGTCCCGGTCATTCTGGTGGCGCTTATCGTCGCTGCGGTGGAACTAATGTCCTGGAATTTTTTAAAGCCTGTCATCACCGAGCGTATCCAGGAGGCAACCGGGCGCTCGGTAGCCATACACGGCGACGTGGATATCACCCTGTCTCCTAGTCCACAACTATCGCTTCACGAGCTTGAGATCGACAACCCCGAATGGGCCACTTCACCCTACATGCTCGAAGCACAGCGAGTCAGTATCTCGGTATCAGTCAGCGACCTGTTCCAAGGGAAAGTGGTAATGGATGACATTGAAGTTGCCGGCTCGACCCTGAACCTGGAACAGCGCGCCGGCGCGCCCGCTAACTGGGCATTTGGTGACGAACAAGCCAATCAGCAAGCGCAAGCCGAGGAAGAGTCGTCTTCGCCCCTAGATATCCGCAACCTCTTGCTCTCCGACTCAGAGGTGCATTACTGGGCCGCCGATGCCGACACCCCGCTCGATGTCGCCGTTTCATCTCTACAAATGCAAGTGGACGACGAAACCTGGCACACCCAGGCGACACTGACATTTCAGCAACGACGCTTTGAACTGGAAGCACAAACTGACCCCATTAACGCCTTTATGGACGATACCCAGGCATTCGGTGGCGAACTGACGCTCAGCTCCGGCGAGAGCCAGCTCACCAGCACCTTCGAGGTTCCCCAAGCGCCGGCATTGGATCGATTAGAAGCGAATGGTGAGCTCAGCCTGCACAATCTCGCCGACTGGTCACAATGGCTGAAATTACCTCAGGTCGAGCTGGATAGCCTCGAGATAGCGGCACGCCTGGAACGCCAAGGCAGCGAATGGCGATTACACGACATCGACACAGCAATCGCCCAGAACCGGGTAACCGGCGAGCTGACGATGGATACCGCCGGTGAAGCTCCGAGCCTTGACGGCCAGCTGCACTCATCGCAACTCGATGTTGCTGCTCTACGCGCGGCCTTGCCGGAATCCGAGGAAGAGGGCCTATCCGTGCCCGTGTTACCCGATCTACGCGGAGACGTTGCTCTGTCCGTAGACCGTCTGATACTGGAGCAAGCGGTACTTCAGAACGTTCAAACTCAGGTACAGCTTGCCGAACACTCGGTTGCGCTTGAACCCCTGACGTTTGAGATTGCAGACGGCAATGTCGAGGCACAGGCAAGCCTGACCAGCAGCCCGAAAAGGGTTGCCGCAGAGGCCCAGATCAGTCTGCAGAATCTGGACATGACGGAACTCAACAGCGCCCTGCCCGCCGGCGACACTCTAGACGCCGAACTCTCTCTTGAGCTTCAGCCACTCGAGCAACGCTCGACGTTCGAGCTCGATACGCTGCTTGCCCAGTTGCGTATCGACAATGCTCGTCTAGCTTATCGCAACGCCGAGGCCGGCAGTGACCTCGAGGCGACACTCGAGACCACCGGCGAGCAAGAGCCGCCACGGCTGCTGCTCAATGTGAATGGCACCTTCCGCGACAAGCCGCTGGACATGCAGGTCAGAGGGGCTCCGCTACCCAGCCTGGTCGACCTGGAAGATGGCTCGCTGCAACAGGATTACCCGCTTAAAGCCGAAGCCACCTCAAACGGCTTGTTTGTTCAGGCGGACACCACCCTGGCCTCGATCCTGGCACCTCAGACGCTTGAAGCGGATGTGGTCCTCGACGCGGATAGCAGCCGGGCCCTGGAAGCCTGGCTCGGCCCAGTTTTGCCTCCTTTGCCCGAGTTTCGTCTCGCGGGCCGCTTGAGCCGTGATCATGAACAATGGAACGTCACTGGGCTTGAAGGTGAGATAGGCTCGACCAATGTCAGCGGTAACGTTGAAGTTTTCACTACCGAACGCCCGGCAGTGAACGTCGACCTTGAAGCCGGGCGCATCGATATCGCCCAGTTGATTTCCGCTACGACTCAAGCGTCGGACGATGAAGCACAGGCTGATGAAGCACAGGACGACTCCCTGCTGGCGCCGCTGCGCAGCTTCGATGGACAGCTGGAGCTAAACGCCAATACGTTGGTGTTACCCAATGGGCTCGAGCTGAATGAGCTTGCGCTGGACGCCGAGCTGGAGGAAGGCGGGCTGCGGGCGGAGCCTCTCCAGTTTCGCCTGGGTGACGGCTCACTTACCGCGAGCCTTGCGCTGGACGTGACGCAGTCACCCGCCTCCGGGCGCCTGGATATCGATCTCGATGACATTTCCCTGGCCAGACTGGGTGACACCTTCACCCCCATCGAAGACCGGCTTGGCAGAGTTTCCGGGGAACTGCACCTGGAAATGAGTGAAACGCTCCCCAGCGACGGACGCGACGATCTGCTGTTACCGTTCATCGGCCGTCTGAGTTTCGAGCCTTCGGAGCTGCGTTTCAGCGATCCGCAAGCCGACACCCAACTGACTCTGAACCTTGAAACTCAGGGCGCCGCCACGGGGGATCAGACATTCCAGTTGGAAGGAGAAGGTCGCTACGACGGTGCGCCGGCCTCCCTCAGTCTACAAGGCGATTCCCTGCTCAATGCCCGCGACCCGGACCGCCCCTATGCGCTGGATCTGGAGGCGGATATCGTCGACACACAAATCAGCCTGGAAGGCACGCTGCTGCGTCCCCTTGCCCTGGAAGGGCTGGACCTTGAGCTCGCTCTGAAAGGGCCGAACCCGCAACGCCTGAGCCGCCTGCTAGGCTTCGCGCTGCCGCAGCTTCCCCCTTATTCGGTATCGGGAGACCTGGACCTGGAAGACCAACGCTGGACCTTTACCGACATGCAAGGGGAAATCGGTGATAGCGATCTCAGTGGACGCTTGGCACTCGACACAGGCGCCACGCCGCCTCACCTGAGCGGCGACCTGCGCTCCGAGCAGCTCGATATCGCAGACCTGGGCTTCCTCGCCGGGGCGACACCAGAGGAGATCGAAGCCGACGACCGCTTCGTCCTGCCCGACACGGAGATCATCACCGAGGCATGGCAAGGAGTATCCGCGGATATAAGCTACAGGGGCGGATCCGTAAGTGCCGGGAATATTCCATTGAGCAACGTGGTGCTTGATTTTACTCTCGAGAATGGACGCGGACAGTTCGATCCTGTGGGTTTCGGCGTGGGTGAGGGAAGTGTTGATCTCACCCTCGACCTGGATGCCGGCACCCAACCCCCCAGCGGTACGATGCAGGTGGAAGTCCAGGGGGTGGATCTCAGCGATGCGCTACGCAACTGGGAGCTGGCTGACGACAGTGTCGGCACCATCGGGGGCCGCGGCAAGCTCTGGGTTGAAGGCGCTTCAGTCGCCGAGTTGCTGGCCTCCGCCGATGGCGGCGTGGTCTTGCTGATGACCGGTGGAAGACTCGAAGCCTTGCTTGTGGAGATCGCCGGGCTAGATGCCGGTCAGACGTTTCTGAGTTGGGTGCGGGGGCGTGACCCCATCCCGATCGATTGCGCTTACGCCGACCTTCAGGCGAGAGACGGCGTTACCCAGCTGGATACTTTCGTGGTGGACACCGCCGACACCACCTTCACCTTGGGCGGCCAGGTGAATTTGAATACGGAACGCCTGGATATCAGCATCATCGTCCATCCCAAGGACCCCAGCGTCTTCGTCGGGCGGTCGCCACTTCACCTAGGGGGCACCTTCGATAACATCGAAGTGAGCGTGCATAGCGAAGAACTTATAATGCGAGCCGGCTCCAGCGCCGCGCTTGGCGCCCTTGCCGGCCCACTCGCCGCCCTATTGCCGCTGGTGGATGTGGGCGCAGGTGCCGACATGGAATATTGCGAAGGGCTGATTAGTCGTTCACGTGAAGCCATAGACGAGGGGAGTATCGAATGATGCATCAACACCGCTGGCTCGGCATCCTGATGATAGAGGCTTTTTTCATGACCGGGCTTCTGGTCGGCTGTGCCGACACCCCGGTCAATGAATCCGCCAGGCTCGCGCAGCAAGATTCGGCTGAAGCGGTGCAGATCAAGGCCCGGCTTCTCGAAGCACCGGATCTGGCCGGTTCGGCCATCGACGTCGACCTGAAGGGCGACCGAGCCATTCTGGGCGGTTTCGTCGAGACCTCGCAGCAGCGCGAGCGGGCTGAAGCCATTACGCTGGACCATGAGCAGGTGAATGCGGTAGAAAACAACATCACCGTTAAATAACGCAGGTTCTCAGCCCCCGGTCATGTTCATGAAGCGTACCACCTGTACATCACCGTCTGTGGTGAAATGATGACGCTCGGGCTTGAAGCGCATGGCGTCGACAATCGCGGCCTTGAGGCGCTCCATGTCACCGGGATGGCGGCGTATCACGCTGCGCAAATCGACCGAATGCTCATTGCCCAGGCACAGCAGCAAGCGCCCCTCGGCGGTGACGCGTACCCGGTTGCAGGCCTCGCAGAAGTTGTGGCTGTGCGGCGAGATAAACCCGATGCGCGACTCACTGTCGGCCATTCGGTAATAGCGCGACGGGCCCAGGGTGGTTTCGGTGGTGGGTAATAGCGCGTGCTGGGCTTCGATGATGCTGCGCACTTCATCACTAGAACAGAATGTCTCGGCACGATCGTGCTCGCTCACCTGCCCCAGTGGCATTTCCTCGATAAAGCTGATATCCACGTTTTCGTTGCGGGCGAAGTCGACCAGATCGAGAATTTCGTCGTCATTGCGCCCCTTGAGAATCACGGCGTTGAGCTTGATGCGGGTAAAGCCCGCCTCGCGGGCAGCACGGATGCCGTCAATGACCCGCTTGAGGTCGCCGGTGCGAGTGAGTGCCCGGAAGCGCTCGGGCACCAGGGAATCGAGGCTGATGTTGAGCCGGGCAAGGCCGCCCTGATGCAGCGCCTTGGCATGCTTGACCAAGCCGCTGCCATTGGTGGTCATGGCAAAATCACGCAGCCCTTCAAGGCGACCGATGGCCCCGACGAGCGTTTCGATCCCCTGACGCACCAACGGCTCGCCGCCGGTGAGACGGATCTTCTCCACGCCCAGCTCGACGAAGGCTTGCGATACCGTGGCGATTTCCTCAAGGGTCAGCACTTGAGCGCGTGGCAGGAAGGTCATCTCCTCAGCCATGCAATAGACACAGCGAAAATCGCAACGGTCGGTCACTGATAACCGAACATAGCGAATCGTGCGGCCGAAACCGTCAACCAGGACACTCATTGGGTATTCTCCGTAGACATCTGCAGTCGGGCGATCAGCTCACCGACATCAGCTGAAACTTCAGTCACTTCATCCTCACCATAGAGCATTCCGCGCCGCTTGCGAAACCCACGTTCATAGAGTTTGACGTGTTCGGTGGGTTCAACGCCTGCATTGGCCAGGCAATGACTGGCGCAATGTAGCTGGCAACCGTCGATCGCAACGATAGGACGACCGGAGCGTGCCGTCCGCACCAGCCCTTTCACACCGCCGCCGACACCGGCGATACAGGACATTTCCGCTACGCCGCCATGATCCAGGCGCAGTGCCACGTCATTGGCCAACTGCGCTACATCGGAGCAGCCAGAGCAGGCATACACCAGGGTGGCGGCGGTCTTTTGACGGGCACGTTGTGGCATTTAGGTATCCCCTTCTATCAAGCACTGACGCAAGCGTTCCTCATCGAGGATCGCTAAATGGCGGCGATCCACTTGCATGATGCCCCGGTCACGCAACTTGGCCAGCAAGCGCGACAGCGTTTCCGGCGTCATGGAAAGCTGAGCGGCAAGCCAGTAGCGAGGAATGGTCAATGGCAATGTCTTGGGGCGCTGATGGCGCCCCGGGGGCAATTGACGCAGCAAATAACTGACCAGCCTGGCCATGGCGTCGGACTGAGTCACCAGCACCAAGTCTTCCAGGCGCTCACTCAACTCAAGGGCCATGCGGCTCATGAACTCTGTACGACAGGCCGGGTAGGCATCCAGCTGTTGGCGACATTGTTCTGCGGGAATCGCCAGCACTCGGGTATTACGTAACGCTTCCGCCGAGTAGAGATAAAACCCGGTGCGCGATGCCATGCTCAGTTCGCCCAGGGTACCGCCATGCTCCACGCAACGTATGGTAGCCAAGCGTTTCTCGCCGACACCATGCACCAGGCGCACGGCGCCACTGAGCACGATATACAGCCAGTCCGCTTGCCCATTCTGGTGAAAAATCCACTCATGCGCTTTCAGCGTCTGCACGTGAGAATGCCTCAGTAGCATTTCCACGTCGTTGATCTCAAGTGCCGCCAGCCAGCTGACCCCCCGGATCAGCTCCTGCAGGTTGACTGCATTAGGCGGCCCCTCAGGTGAGGAATTGGCTGCAGGGGCAATAGGTAACGTCATCGCCTTTTTTCACCTCACTACTTGGGTCTATGATCAGGTAGCCATGGGCCACCGCTGCGGCACTCAACATATGCGACCCCTGGCCACCTGCCAGCAACGCCACCGGTCCATGCTCGGAATCCTCGAGCACCACTCGCAGACATTCGTAGCGTTGACGGTTGGCACGATGCGCAAAGCCTGCCTTGACGGTAAAACGTTCAAGCCGATGCGGCGAACGTCCCTGACAGCCCTGAACGAACGGCAAGGTGAGAAATTGCCAGCCCACCAACGAGGCCACGGGATTGCCCGGCAGGCCGATCAACGGGACACCGGCGACGCTAACATCGTGCAGGGTGCCGAACGTGAAAGGCTTGCCGGGCTTGAGCGCGATGCCATGGAAATACAGGCTGCCCAAGGCATCCAGCACCGGCCGCACATGGTCTTCCTCACCGACCGACACGCCTCCGGTACAGATTACCATGTCGGCGCTGTCGCGTGCTTGGCTCAACGCCACCCTTAGCGCTTCGGCGGTATCCGCAATGATACCTTTATCCACCACCTCGCAGCCCTGCTCCGCCAGCAAGGCTTTCAGCATGGCCGCATTACTGTTGTACACCTGGCCCGGTACGCGTGGCGTGCCCGGCTCGATCAGTTCGTCACCCGTGGATAGCAGCGCCACCCGCAACCGCCGCTTCACGACGACCTCGGCAATACCATGGCTGGCAAGCAGCCCAATGGCTGCCGGACTTAACCGCTCACCCGCCGCCAGCACCAGATCACCATAGCGTGCCTCTTCCCCACGGCGGCGAATGTTGGCGCCGAGCGTGACTTCCTGAGCGACATGGACCCGCCCCTGCTCATCGCAGTGAACGCGCTCCTGGGGGACCACGACATCGGCTCCCTGGGGTACGGGAGCCCCGGTGAAGATACGCGCACAACCGCCACTTGGCAGGCTCATCACACCGGCACCGGCAGGAACACGTACCAGCACCGGCAGGCCGTCTCCTTGGCGTTGGCTCTGCTCAAGCTCGGCCAGGCGCATGGCATAACCATCCATGGCGCTGTTATCTTCGCTGGGCAGATCCAGGGCCGCCAGGGCGGATATCGCCAACACGCGTCCTGCGGCCTGAGAAAGCGGCAACGTCTCGGTGTCCATGAGCGGTACGGCGGCTTCGATCAGCCGGGCGCGAGCGTCCCATAAGTCGAGCAGGTCGGTGGTGGGATTATCCGCACAGCCACAGTTCATATGCTGACCTCCTGCGCTATTTCGGTGGAGCGGCTGGCACAGTGCTGGATATCCGGCAGTACCATGGCCACGAAGTTACAAGGCCGGGTCCTTGCATCCAGTTGCGCCGCGATAATTTCATCCCAGGCAGTGGCGCAGGCCTTGGGCGACCCCGGCATGGCGAAGACCAGGGTGCGGTTGGCCACGCCGGCCACCGCACGCGATTGAATCGTTGAGCCACCGATAGTCGCATAAGAGCGCTGGCGGAATAGCTCGCCGTAGCCATCGATGGTCTTGTCGAACAGCGGCGCCAGCGCTTCCGGCGTGGTGTCACGCACAGTGAAGCCCGTACCACCGTTGACCAGCACCGCCTGGATATCCTCGCGGGCGATCCATTCGCTGACCACCGCACGGATACGATAGATATTATCAGCAACGATCCGGCGTTCGACCAGCACATGACCTGCCGTGAGCAGTCGCTCGCTGAGCAGGTCGCCACTGCCGTCCTGGTCGAAACCGCGTGTATCCGAGACGGTCAATACCGCAAGCCCGAGCGCAACGAAAGGGGTCTGTGCATGAACATGGGCCATGGCAATCTCCACTACTGCATCAATGAACCGGCGGCATCGTCATCCAGAGTGACGCCCTCGACGCCGATGTCGGCTTCCAGCGCCAGAAGGTAATGGCGCAACGCCCGGCGGGTGGCTTGCTCGCGCAGACTGTGGTGTACATGGTCGGCGACCTGCTCGAAGGGTAACTCGCGCCCTTCAATGCGCTTGTCGATCAACACCACATGCCAGCCATAGCGAGATGCCAGAGGCCGCTCGTGCAGGCCTTCGGGCAGGTGCTGCAGGGCGCGGTCCAACTCGCCCACCGTCTGACCCGGCACCAGCCAACCCAAGTCACCGCCCATCTCTTTCGATGGGCAGGCGGAGTGGCGTTGAGCAAACTCGTCGAAGCGCTCGGGAATCGACTGGAGTTCCTTGACCAGGGACTCGCCTAGCCGGTACTGGACATCGCGCGCCGGGGCGTCGTCGGGTGCCGCTGCCAGCAGAATGTGGCGAACGCTCATCTGGGACGGCTCGCTGAAACGCGCCGGGTAGGAGGCATGAAAGCGACGGCAATCTTCCTCCGAGGGGGCAGGCACATCCAGCTCCTGCTCCAGCAGTTCAGCGATCACCGCATCGCTTTCATCTTCCATTCCACCGATTTCCATTCCACCAGCGTCCGCGCCTTTTTCCATCAGGCCAAGCTCGATGGCGCGCTGGATCAGAAGCTCGCGCACCACCAGGGCACGTGCGGCCTTGAGCTGTGCGGTGCCCGCGCTGTCCGCCGGGTGGTATTGCATTTCCTGAGCGATGCTTGCCTCTTCGATCAGAGTCTCACCGACCCGAACCGGTGGGGGGCTTGCGCCCCCGGGTAGCTGTTCGATATCGATCATTTGCATGTCATTTTTCCTTTACGCATGGCCGAGCAAAACCAGTTTTTAGCCGCGGCGGCGGACAATCTGATAGCGCCGAGTCACATAACCGAACGGCACGCTCCACACATGCACCAGACGAGTGAAGGGGAACAACAGAATAATGGTCAGGCCGATGAAGATATGCAGCTTGAAGATCCATGACACCTCAGCCATGTAATCCGCCGCGCCACCACTGAAGAACACGATGGATTGCGCCCAGCTGGAGAGTGTCAGCATCATTTCACCATCCAGGTGACCCAGCGAGAAAATGATGGTGATCATGCCCAGCGCCGCCTGGAAGACGATCAAGCCGAGAATCAATGTATCCATCATACTCGACGACGCCTTCACGCGCGGGTTGGTCAGGCGTCGATAGAGCA
The DNA here is from genome assembly GCF_009793355.1 of Vreelandella zhuhanensis. Lineage (GTDB taxonomy): Bacteria > Pseudomonadota > Gammaproteobacteria > Pseudomonadales > Halomonadaceae > Vreelandella > Vreelandella zhuhanensis. The sequence goes on along the minus strand of NZ_WTKP01000008.1, from coordinate 169,648 downwards.
ACATGGCGCCGCCCACCACGCACATGGCACCGGCGATGCCGCCGACCACGATGGCCACCAACTGCTTGGTGCCGGCATGCAGGAAGGGCTCATAGACCCAATGGGGCGTCAGCATGCCGAACAGATGGCCGAAGAAGATCACGATGATGCCGACATGGAAGAGATTACTCGCCAGGCGCATGTTTTTCGAGGACAGCATCTGGCTGGAGCCTGTCTTCCAGGTAAACTGGCCATGATCGTAGCGCATCAGGCTGCCGAGCAAAAATACCGTGCCGACCAGATACGGATAGTAGCCGTAGATAAGATGTTGCAGGTATTCAATGAACATGGCGATTCTCCTTTTTAGCGATCGGCCACGGTTGAGGAAGGGGAAGCCCCCCCGACGGACGGCATGATTCTGACGGGATCGCTATGCACTGCATTCTTGCGCTCGGCAAGCCGCCGTCCTTCGGCGGACTGCAATGCACAGTCCTCGTCGGAGGTCGCGGTAAAGCGCACCACTTCCTCTTCCCAGACCGCATCCAAAGCTTCGGGGGTATTGTCCGGCACTTCTTCCTTGACCTTGGAACGATGCATCTCGACATCGCCCTCGGCCCCGATCATCGCCAGCAGCGCCAGCGGCACCAGGGCATGATCGGCATCACGTTCTTCAAGGCGTGCGGTGAGCAGCGCCAGGATATGGCGAATTTCGCCCAACCAGCGGCCGATCTCGGCCTCGTCGCAATGCGAAAGATATTCCAGGAAGACCGGCAAATGGTCGGGTAGCTCGCGAGCATCCAGTTCAAAACCGGCGGCACTATATTCGGCCATCAGGTCGACCATCGCCTGACCGCGGTCACGCGATTCGCCATGCACGTGTTCGAACAACAGAAGCGAGGTAGCACGGCCCTTGTCGAACAGCGCCACATACTCGGCCTGAAGTTCGAGCAGCTCACCTTCCTGAATACGCTGGCACCAGTCCATCAGCGCGGTCTTGAGAGCCGCCCCCAGGCGGCACTCAGCGTCGATGACTTCGATCAATTCGCCACAGGCGTCCTGAAGCGCCTCTGTCGGATAGTCCAGCAAGCGGGCCAGTACGCGCAGGCTGCGCATGCCGAGTGCCGGCTCGAACGTTGGTTCGGTCGGCGTCAACTGGATAGTGGCATCAGTCATGACGAGCCTCCTCGGTTTGTTGTTTCGGGTCGAAGACATCCACCGGCTGGACCAGAGTGGTAGTCTGAGACCGGCCATTGAACAGGCTGGGCTTACTCTCGCCGTGGCAGCCGTCACCGAAGCTGAAGCCGCAACCGCCGCGTTCGGGGAAGGCTTCGGTGGCCATTTCGCGATGGCTGGTAGGGATCACGAAGCGATCCTCGTAGTTGGCAATTGCCAGGTAGCGATACATTTCTTCCACCTGCGCTTCACTTAAGCCGACGGCATCGAGCACCTTGGCATCGGTCTTGCCTTCCACATGCTTGCCGCGCATGTAGACACGCATCGCCATCAAACGCTTGAGAGCCAGCACCACCGGTTCTTCTTCGCCGGCGGTGAGCATGTTGGCGAGATACCTGACCGGAATGCGCAAGGATTCGATCTTGGGCATCACACCGTCGTACTCGACCTTGCCGGATTCGGCGGCGGACTGAATCGGCGACAGCGGCGGCACGTACCAGACCATCGGCAGGGTGCGATATTCCGGGTGCAGCGGCAGCGCCAAGCCCCACTCGATCGCCATCTTGTAAACCGGCGACGCCTGAGCGGCCTTGATCACATTTTCCTGGATACCATCCCGCTTGGCTTGAACAATCACTTCCGGATCATTGGGATCGAGGAAGATTTCGCACTGGCGATGGTAGAGGTCGCGCTCGTCCGGCGAGCTGGCCACTTCCTCGATACGGTCGGCGTCATACAACAGCACGCCGAGGTAGCGAATACGCCCCACACAGGTCTCGGAGCACACGGTCGGCATACCGGCTTCGATGCGCGGGTAGCAGAAGATGCACTTTTCGGACTTGCCGGTCTTCCAGTTGTAATAGATCTTCTTGTACGGGCAGCCGGAGATACACATCCGCCAGCCGCGGCACTTGTCCTGGTCGATCAGGACGATGCCGTCCTCTTCACGCTTGTAGATCGCACCGCTGGGGCAGCTCGCCACACAGGTCGGGTTCAGGCAGTGCTCGCACAGGCGCGGCAGATACATCATGAAGGTATTTTCGAACTGGCCGTAAATGTCGGCCTGCACCTGTTCGAAGTTGGCATCCTTGCGCCGCTTGGCAAACTCGGTGCCCAGGATTTCCTCCCAGTTGGGACCCCACTCGATCTTCTTCATGCGCTGACCGGAGATCAGCGAACGGGGGCGTGCCACTGGCTGGTGATCACCGATCTTGGCGGTGTGCAGATGCTGATAGTCGAAGGTGAACGGCTCGTAGTAGTCGTCCATTTCCGGCAGGTCGGGGTTGGCAAAGATATTCGCCAACACTCGCCATTTGCCACCGATACGCGGCTCGATCTTGCCGTCCTTGCGCCGCAACCAACCGCCCTTCCACTTCTTCTGATTTTCCCACTCTTTGGGGTAGCCGATACCTGGTTTGGTCTCGACGTTGTTGAACCAGGCGTATTCCATGCCTTCACGGCTGGTCCAGACATTCTTGCAGGTCACCGAACAGGTGTGACACCCGATACATTTATCAAGGTTGAGGACCATGCCTACCTGGGAACGAATCTTCATTTGACGGCCTCCTGCACGCTGTCATTACCTTCGCCATCCAGCCAGTCGATGTTCTTCATCTTGCGAACCAGAACGAATTCGTCACGGTTGGAGCCGACGGTGCCGTAGTAGTTGAAGCTATAGGAAAGCTGCGCATAGCCACCGATCATGTGGGTCGGTTTGGGACACACTCGAGTCACGGAGTTGTGAATCCCGCCACGTGTCCCGGTAATTTCGGAGCCGGGCACGTTCACAATGCGCTCCTGGGCGTGGTACATCATCACCATGCCGTCCTTGACCCGCTGGCTGACGACCGCACGAGCGGCGATGGCGCCGTTGGCGTTGTAGACCTCGATCCAGTCGTTGTCTTCTATGCCGATCGATGCCGCATCGGGTTCGGAAAGCCAGACCACCGGGCCGCCGCGATTCAGCGTCAGCATCATCAGGTTGTCGCTGTAGGTGGAGTGGATACCCCACTTCTGGTGCGGCGTGATGAAGTTCAGCGCCTTGCTCGGGTTGCCGTTGTCTTCGGGCAGCTTGAAGCCTCTGGCCGCCTTGGTGTCGATCGGCGGACGATAGACCAGCAGGCTTTCGCCGAAGGCGCGCATCCAGGGGTGATCCTGGTAGAACTGCTGACGGCCGCTGACGGTGCGCCACGGAATCATCTCGTGAACGTTGGTATAACCAGCGTTGTAGGAGACATGTTCATCTTCCAGACCGGACCAGGTCGGGCTGGAAATGATCTTGCGCGGCTGGGCGACGATATCGCGAAAGCGAATCTTCTCGTCTTCCTTGGGCAGCGCCAGGTGAGAGTGATCCCGCCCGGTAATCTTGCCCAGGGCACCCCATGCCTTGAGAGCCACCTGGCCGTTGGTTTCTGGCGCCAGGGTCAGAATCATTTCGGCGGCATCGATGGCGCTCTCGATCAGCGGGCGCCCCTTGTGCGGCCCGTCCAGCTTGCGATGGTTGAGCTTGCCCAGCAGTTCGACTTCAGAGTCGGTATTCCAGGCGATGCCCTTGCCGCCGTTGCCGATGCTTTCCAGAAGCGGGCCGATGGACGTGAAGCGCTCGTAGGTTTCCGGGTAGTTGCGCTTGACCTCGATCAGCGCCGGCATGGTCTTGCCGGGAATCGGCTCGCACTCGCCCTTCTTCCAGTCCTTGACCTCGACCTGAGCCAGTTCCGCCGGGGAGTCGTGCTGGTGCGGCAGGGTGACCAGGTCGGTCTCCTCGCCCAAATGCCCCACGCAGACCTTGGAGAATGCCTTGGCAATGCCCTTGTAGATATCCCAGTCGCTGCGCGATTCCCAGGCCGGGTCGGTCGCCGCGGTCAAGGGATGAATGAAGGGGTGCATGTCGGAGGTGTTGAGATCGTCCTTCTCGTACCAGGTCGCGGTGGGCAGCACCACATCCGAGTACAGGCAGGTGGTGGACATACGGAAGTCCAGGGTCACCAGCAGGTCGAGCTTGCCTTCCGGCGCCTCGTCATGCCACACGACTTCTTCGGGCTTCTGGCCGCCGAAATCACCCAGGTCCTTGCCTTGAATACCATGACGCGTACCCAGCAGGTACTTGAGCATGTACTCATGGCCCTTGCCGGAGCTGCCCAGCAGGTTGGAGCGCCAGATGAACATGTTGCGCGGGAAGTTCTGCGGAGCATCCGGGTCTTCCGCAGCGAAGCGCAGCTCGCCACTCTTGAGCTGTTGAACAGCATAGTCGGCGGTGGACATACCGGCGGCTTCGGCTTTCTTCGCCAGGCGCAGCGGATTGGTATCCAACTGAGGCGCCGACGGCAGCCAGCCCATACGCTCAGCGCGCACGTTGAAGTCGATCAGGCTACCCGGGTAGTCCTCGGCCTTGACCAACGGCGAGAGGATTTCCTTGATCTCGAGCTTCTCGTAGCGCCACTGGGAGGAGTGGCTGTAGAAGAAAGAGGTTCCGTTCATTTGCCGCGGCGGACGCTGCCAGTCGAGGCCGAAGGCCAACGGGGTCCAGCCGGTCTGTGGACGCAACTTTTCCTGCCCTACATAGTGGGCCCAGCCGCCACCGCTCTGGCCGATACAGCCACACATGACCAGCATGTTGATCAGACCGCGGTAGTTCATGTCCATGTGGTACCAGTGGTTCATGCCGGCACCGACGATGATCATGCTACGTCCGTTAGTCTTGTTGGCGTTGTCGGCGAATTCCCGAGCGATGCGCGTGCATTGCTCCGCCGAAACGCCGGTAATCTTCTCCTGCCAGGCCGGGGTGTAGGGGCGAATCTGATCAAAAGACGTCGCGCCGTCATCTTCGCCATCACTGGTGAAGCCCCGGTCGATGCCATAGTTGGCGCACATCAGATCGAAGACGGTGACCGTCAGCATATCGCTGCCATCGGCCTTCTTCAGACGCTTGACGGGCAGATTGTGGAACAGGAGGTCATCAGCAGCACCCGCCCCTGCGCCCTTCACATGCTCGAAGTGCTCGTGTTCGATGCCACCGAAATAGGGGAAGGCCACTCGCGCGACGCTATCGTGGTGCTTGGCCAGGCTGAGTAGCGGCTTGATCTCGGTGCCTTCGGCATCCAGCGATTCCAGGTTCCACTTGCCCACTTCGTCGCCGGTCTCGCCCCAACGGAAACCGATGGAACCACGCGGTACCACCAGCTGGTCGCGGGTTTCGTCCCAGGCGACGGTTTTCCACTCGGGGTTGTTTTCCTGACCCAGGGCGGCATCGAAGTCGCTGGCGCGCAACTGGCGGCCCGGGGCGAAGCTTCCGTCGTCACGCGCTTCGAGTTCCACCAAAAACGGCATATCGGTATAACGACGCACGTAGTCGGTGAAATAGGCACTGGGCTTGTCGAGGTGGAATTCCTTGAGAATCACATGGCCCATGGCCATGGCCAGAGCGGCGTCGGTGCCCTGCTTGGCGGACAGCCACTCGTCGGTCAGCTTGGAGACTTCGGCGTAGTCCGGGGTAATCGAGACCGTCTTGGTACCCTTGTAGCGTACTTCGGTGAAGAAGTGCGCGTCCGGGGTACGCGTCTGGGGCACGTTGGAACCCCAGGCGATGATGTAGCCGGAGTTGTACCAGTCAGCGGACTCGGGCACATCGGTCTGCTCGCCCCAGGTCTGAGGGCTGGCCGGCGGCAAGTCGCAATACCAGTCGTAGAAGCTCAGACAGACACCGCCGATCAGCGACAGGTAGCGGCTACCGGCGGCGTAGCTGACCATCGACATGGCAGGAATCGGTGAGAAGCCCATGATACGGTCGGGGCCGAACTCCTTGGCGGTATAAACGTTCGAGGCCGCGACCAGTTCGTTGAGCTCGTCCCAGTCGCCGCGCACGAAACCGCCCATGCCGCGGGCACGCTTGTACTGTTTGGTCTTGGCCGGGTCTTCGACGATGGAGGCCCAGGCATCGACCGGGTCAGGGTGCGCCTTGAGCGCTTCGCGCCACAGCGCCAGCAGCGGCTTGCGAACCAAAGGGTACTTGAGACGGTTGGCGCTGTAGAGATACCAGGAGTAGCTCGCGCCACGCGGGCAACCACGCGGTTCGTGGTTGGGCAGGTCGGGGCGGGTACGCGGATAATCGGTCTGCTGGGTTTCCCAGGTGACCAAGCCGTTCTTGACGTAAATTTTCCAGCTGCATGAGCCGGTACAATTCACCCCATGAGTACTGCGCACGACCTTGTCGTGCTGCCAGCGTGAACGGTAACTATCCTCCCAGCTACGGGATTCATCGCGGCTTTCACCGTGGTCGTTAGCGAAAGGCACACGGGCCTTGCGGAAGAAATTCAGCCGATCTATGAAATGACTCATGGTCGATCTCCAGGCTCCTCGAAAATTTTGTTACCTGCTGGACAGGTTCCATGGAGTCGATTGTGAGGGAACGACAAGCCGATTACTGCGTGATTACCTCCATATACACCCTCTCTACCTCCAAGGGGATAGATACCTGAAACCAGGGGGATAAGCCTATATCCCAAGCATCCAAAGGATAAAAACAAGGCAGACACGGAAAGTACCGGCAGCTGTGGCACAAGCGTGTCGAAAAGAGACAGCAGGAAGAGGCGTCAGGAGGACAGGCTAGCGGAGGGGTTGGCATGGTCCCACAGCATCAGCAACATGCAGACGGCCAAGGCGCCATACAGGAACATGAAACCGGCGGTACGAATACCAATCCATTCATTGCCCAGCACGAACATCAATGGCACCACGGCTGCGAACAGGCTACCCAAGGTCACTGCCAGGCCACCGACCAACGCCATTTCATTGGCATGATCGCGGTGTATCAGACGCATCAAGCTGCCCTTACCAATCCCCATGGCCATACCCATGACCACCAATAAACCGACGAAGACCGATAAGGAGGTGCTTATGTGAACCATTACTTCGCCGTGTACCCCCTCGACTCGCATCTCAAACGAGGGGTAGGAAAGCAAGAACAGACACCCCAGCACGCAGGCGCTGAGCCACCAGCGCAGCGTACGAAAATCTCGCCAGTCGGCCAGCATTCCTCCCAGAATCTGTCCGACTCCCCCGGAAAGTGGGAACAACAGTGCCCACAAGGCGGCTGTTTTAAGCGGCAATTGATATTGCGCCGCCAGATAGCCCGGTAACCATAGGGTTAACGCCACAAAAGCACCGAAGAAGTAACTATAGATAAGCGCCAAGCGCCAGACCTGGCGTCCGAACAGGCTGGTTATCGCCAACGAATACGTCTTGCGAGAAGATGACGGGCGCAGTTTGTCAATCGCGTCGGCGTCATGATCGGCAAACAGCCATAACAGCACCGCTACCACCAATACCGGCAACAAATAAAGCTTGGGCGCCATTCGCCACCCATAGGCTTCGCTGATCAAGGGCAGCAGCAAATAACTCAAGCCCGCCCCTAGCATGCCGGCACCATACAGGCCAAGTGCCAGACCGACGCGTTGGCGCGGACACCAACGCGCCACGTACACCAACCCGGCAGCCAGCGAGCCGGCACCCAGGCCCAGTCCCGCACCAGCGGCGACAAACTCTCGGTAGTCAACGGCATGACCGATCCACCATAAAAAGGGGCAGATCAGCAGCAGACACCCGACCATCACGCGCCCACCCCCCTTGCGCTCCGCCAGGCGCGCCATGGGTAAGCTCGCCAAGGCACCGGTCAGCATGGGTACCGCCAGAAGCACGGCGAAAGCCACGTCACCAAAACCCAATGCGTCTTGCAGCTCTATGCCCAACACGGCGAAAATCGTCCAACAAGCGAAAACCAGCGCAAATGCCAGCGGAGACAACACCACCACCACCAGCGAGCGATAGCCATTGGACACCTCGGCGACGAGGGCTTCCTTGGCAGGTATCATAGGGTTGAACTCGCGAGGATATTGCTGGATTCTCGTCACAACCACGCGAACCGTCAAAAGGGCATTGGAGGTATTCTTTAAGAGGGTTGTACCTACCTAGTAGGGTATAATCGAGTGGTTTTGACACCACTCCAAGCCACTATTCCAAGCCACCATGCCATTCGTCATGCCTGTGCGGAGGTCGTTCGACTCGATGAAATTACTCCAACGCTCGCTGGTCGCTCGTATCATTGCTTCGCTGTTAGCCATCAGCAGCATGGTGGTGATCAGTATCGTGGTAACCATCGTGATCGCGGGAAGCAGCCGTGGCGATGCCGCCGCCATCAATATGGCGGGTTCACTACGTATGCACACCTACCAGATCGTTGCCGCGCTTCAACGTTACCAACAGCAGCCAAGCGCCGAAAATCGTCAGCAGGTACAAGCGCTGGCCGAGCGCTTTGATTCACGTCTGACAAGCATCGAATTGACCAACGCGATTCCCGACGATGCAAGTCATGACCTCCAGGAGCAGCATCAACTGATTATCCAACGCTGGGAGCAAGAGCTGTCCCCGCGGCTGGAAGCCGCCATTGCGAGTGAGCCAGCAAGCAACATAGCGCTCAACCAAACGCTCGACAATCTGGTCGCCGATATCGACACGCTGGTGACGCTTCTTGAGCAAAATACCGAAGCCAAGATTGGCTTGTTGAGCGTGCTGCAGTTACTTTTCCTGGGGCTTACCATCGCTATGGTCGCGATTGCGCTTTTCGATATTCGCCACAATCTGACGCGCCCTCTCTATCAGTTGGTGGTACTTGCCAGAGAGGCTGCACATCATAACTTCCAATACCGTACTCATCTCAAGGGTAGCGACGAACTTGCCTTGCTGGGTCGCACTTTCGACGATATGTCCGAACAGCTGGCGGCAAGTTACGCCACCCTGGAAGAAAAAGTCTCACGCAAGAAACAGGAACTCGAGCGCAGCAATCAGGCGATGCAGTTGATGCACGATGCTAGCCGTACCTTGTACGGTGGCGGCAACGACCTATGCTCAAGTGCCGCCCCCATGCTGCGCCAGCTGGGAACCTTGCTTGAACTAGGCCCCATTCGGCTGTCGCTGAATGATCCTGTCGATCATCGGCAAATGCCTGTTTTGGAAACGCATTTACGCACACGTCCGATGTATTGTCGGGATCAGGAATGCCATGCCTGCCTGATCGACCCTCAGCCTTTGGAGATCATGGCAAGCGATCAGGTTCAATGCTTACTCCTGCCTATCAGCGTGGGTGATGCCATGCTCGGCACCCTGGAAATTTGGTATCCGCAAAAGCAGCTCGCCGACAGTACCCGGCAGCTACTGATCGTACTGGCAGACCAGTTGGCCACTGCGGTATATTTGCAACGCCGTATCGAGGAGCAGCAGCAAGTAACGCTTATCAACGAGCGCACCACGATCGCCCGGGAGCTTCACGACTCTCTGGCTCAGTCACTGTCGTATCTCAAGATGCAGGTGGCGCGCCTGGAGCGTATGCAGCAGAAGGAGGCTCCACGCGAGGCCCAGAGTGCGGTCTTCGACGAGTTGCGCACCGGTCTCAACAGTGCCTACCGCCAATTGCGCGAACTACTCACCACGTTTCGCCTCAAACTGGAGGCTCCCGGCCTGCACTCCGCGCTGCGCCAGACCACCGGTGAATTCGCCGAACGCATGGCGGTGCCGGTGGAGCTCTTCTATGAAGTGCCGCCTTATCTGCTTAACCCGAACGAGGAAATTCACGTTTTGCAGATCGTTCGGGAGGCACTGGCCAATACCCATAAGCATGCCCGTGCGCATTGGGCCGCCGTCACCGTGCGTTTCGCGCATGCGCGGCTATGGGTGAGCGTTGAAGATGACGGCATCGGTCTTATGGATGGCAGCTCTCCACCCATGCACTATGGACTGGTCATCATGCGCGACCGTGCCGAGACCCTGGGCGGAGAATTACACATCAGCAACCGTCAGGCGGGGGGGGTTAAAATCGAGTTCGAATTCACGCCCACTACCGCTCGATTGATTCAACAACAGCCTGATGTGCAAGACGCTTTCGCCTCTCAACCTGGAACGGGAACATCATCATGACGCTAACGCCAGCTACAGAGCCAACCGCCACCGAGCCACCCGCCACCCTGTTGATCATCGACGACCACCCTTTATTGCGACGCGGGGTCGCTCAATTGCTCGAACTGGAAGACGATCTTGAGCTGATAGGCGAAACCGGCAAACCTGAAGAAGGCATTGAACTGGCGCTCAAGCTTGAACCCGATGTGGTGTTGCTCGACCTGAATATGCCGGGAATGAATGGGCTGGAAACCCTGCGCCATCTGCGTGACGCTGACTACAGCGGGCGTGTGGTGATGTTTACCGTGTCCGACCATGAGGATGATGTGGTCGCCGCTTTGCGCACCGGTGCCGATGGCTACCTGCTCAAGGACATGGAACCCGAGGACATGGTGCGCCAGCTACGCCAGGCCGCACTCGGACGCATGGTGATCAGCGACAGTTTGACCGCGTTGCTCGCCGAAGCCCTGCGTAACCAGCGCACCGCACCCGCAACGCCCGATATTCACAGCCTCACCCAGCGTGAACGCGAAATTCTCCGCGAGCTTGCAGGCGGTCTTTCGAACAAGCTGATCGCGCGCAAACTGGATATCAGCGAAGGTACCGTCAAGGTGCACGTCAAGCATCTGCTCAAGAAGCTTAACCTGCGTTCACGCGTCGAAGCAGCGGTATGGGCGGTCCAGGAAAACCTCGATCGCTGAGCACTTTCATTGACGTCCCGGGTTACCCCGGTTCTTGGTGGTTACCTCCAAAAAGCCCAAATGCCGTCAACCCATCCGATCGCCCCTACCTACTTCGCTACAGCCTCCTAAAAATCAACAACCTAGAGCACTACCCCTTATAATCCGAAAGGGGTAGATCACTGTTTTAGCGCCTATTTCCTCCCATTTCACCGTTTGATCGCGGGACGTATCTTATTCCCCATCAATAATGAATCGCTCGCCAACGCATGGCTTCGCCGGCGCCGGCAAGCGGTCAATCAGGGGGATGGAGATGGCTAATAGCAACATCGATGCTCAAGGCTCGAACAACAAGCCTCGATTGAATGGCGACCTACATGAGTGGGAGGTCGAAGACGACACCTTCTGGCAACGCCAAGGCAAACGCATTGCCACCCGCAACCTGTGGATTTCGATTCCCAGCTTGCTGATGGGCTTCGCGGTCTGGCTGATGTGGGGCATGATCACCACCCAGATGCAAAACCTGGGCTTTCCATTTTCAGTTAATCAGCTGTTCACTCTGACCGCCCTTGCCGGGCTTGCCGGCGCCACGCTGCGCATCCCGGCATCCTTCATGATCCGCATTGCCGGTGGGCGCAACACCATCTTTCTTACCACGGCGCTGCTGATGATTCCGGCGGCGGGTACTGGCTTCGCCTTGATGAACCCGGACACCCCGTTCTGGATTTTCCAGGCATTGGCATTGCTCTCCGGCATCGGTGGCGGCAACTTCGCCTGCTCGATGAGCAATATCTCCACGTTCTTCCCGAAAAAGCAGCAGGGTTATGCCTTGGGCATGAACGCCGGTTTAGGCAACTTCGGCGTCACCACCATGCAGATCCTGATTCCGCTGGTAATGACCGTGGGCATTTTCGGCGCCATCGCCGGTGCTCCCATGGAGCTACAAAGTTCCAGCGGCACCTTGATCGGGCGTATCGAAGCGGGCACCCAGACCTGGATTCAAAACGCCGGTTTCATCTGGCTGGTATTCCTGGTCCCACTGGCCTTTCTTGGCTGGTTCGGCATGAACAACCTGCGCCCCATCACTCCCAACCCCGGCACCCCGCTTCAGGCGTTCGGCAAGATCCTGGGGCTCTATGCCGTGGGTATGGTGACCTCCATCATCGGCATGCTGGCGCTGGGCTGGCTCAACATGTGGGTCGCGCTGCCACTGACCATCCTGCTGACGTTGGGCCTTCTGCGCCTGATTCCCGGCGACATCAAACCCAATATCCAGAAGCAGTTCGCCATCTTCAACGATAAGCACACCTGGTCGATGACCGTGCTCTATATCGCCACCTTCGGTTCCTTCATCGGGTTCTCTGCAGCCCTGCCGCTTTCCATCAATGTCATCTTCGGCAACATGATGGATGTGACCGCTGATGGTGCAGTCACACGCATCACTAACCCCAATGGCCCCAGCGCCTTGACCTGGGCGTGGATGGGACCTTTCGTCGGCGCGCTGATTCGCCCGGTAGGCGGCTGGATTTCCGACAAGGTAGGCGGTGCCATCGTCACTCAGGTGATCTCGGTAATCATGGTGGTAGCTTCCGTGGCGGTGGGTTACGTGATGATGCTGGCCTACAACGCCACCGATCCCAACAGCTACTTCATCCTCTTTCTGATTCTGTTCGTGGTGTTGTTCGCGGCCAGCGGCATCGGCAACGGTTCTACCTTCCGCAGTATCGGAGTGATCTTCGATGCCCAGAAAAAAGGCCCGGTCCTCGGCTGGACGTCTGCAGTCGCCGCCTACGGCGCCTTTATTGCGCCACGGGTGATGGGTGAACAGATCCAGGCCGGCACCCCCGAGCTTGCCATGTATGGCTTTGCGGTCTTCTACGCGCTCTGCCTGGTAGTCAACTGGTGGTTCTACCTGCGCAAGAACGCCTACGTGAAAAATCCCTGAGTCGTGTCTCGACCTTGGATTGTCACTTACCTTTGAACCGCCCGGGCAAAGCGCTCGGGCCTCTACCATCCCCTACCCCTTAGCGGGAGGACAGCATGAAAATCATGATTGCCTACGACGGCTCCCGGAATGCCAGACTGGCCCTGGAGCAGACCATGAAGATGTTTCGCTCAAGCGAGCCTACCCTAATGCTGGTGGGTGTGGTGGAAAACCCCCGGGATGCCACGGATGCCAACGAGGACATGTTCGAGGAGGAATACAGGGAACTTAAGGAGCACCTGCAAGAGGGCATCGAGATCGCCGTCAAGGAAGGCTTCAATGCCGAGCTTCTGATTGCCGAGGGCGATGCGCGCAAGCTACTCCTGCAGGCCACTCACAAGCAGAAACCCGACCTGCTGGTGATTGCACGCCACAGCCACGAACCCGACCCGAGCTTCATCGCCAAGTCGCTCAATGCCATCTTCGACGAGTTCGACTACATGACCTTCGGCAGCGTCAGCTCCTTCCTGACTCGCCGGGCCGAGTGTCCGCTTTTGATTCTTCCCACAGGCGACATCGGAAACAAGGAATAGACGACCATGAAAGCCTCTGCCGTGTTCAAGGTAAAAAACCCTGAAATCAGGGCGCTGCATCTGACCTGGATCGCGTTTTTCATCACTTTCTACGTGTGGTTCAACATGGCGCCGCTGGCGTCGAGCATGCTCAAGAGCGTTGACTGGCTGACCTCGGACGACCTCAAATTATTCGCCATCTGCAACGTCGCCCTGACTATTCCGGCGCGCATCATCGTGGGCATGGCGCTGGACCGCTTCGGCCCGCGTCGGGTGTTCTCGGTGCTGATGGTGACCATGTCAATTCCGGCGCTGGTATTCGCCTTCGGCAACACCATGGCGCAGCTTCTCATCTCGCGGCTGGTACTGAGTTCCATTGGTGCAAGCTTCGTGGTGGGCATTCACATGACCGCACTGTGGTTCAAGCCCCGCGATATTGGCTTTGCCGAGGGCTTCTATGCCGGCTGGGGCAACTTCGGTTCCGCCGCCGCCGCCATGACCCTGCCCACCATCGCCATCACCATGTACGGTGGTGATGACGGCTGGCGCTGGGCCATTGCCCAGAGCGCCATCGTGATGGCTGCCTATGGCGTCTATTACTGGTTCGGCATTACCGATGGCCCCGACCCCAAGTCACACCGCAAGCCGCGCAAGGCGGCCGCCATGGAAGTCAGCACCTGGGCCGATATGATCAAGCTGATCATCTGGACGATTCCGCTGGTCGGGGTGCTCGCCATCCTTGTCTGGCGCATCCAGGACATGGGCTACCTTTCCACCACCGGGGCGATAGTCGCCTACCTGGCGATTGTGGCCATCATTATCTATCAGGTGGTGCAGATACTCAGGGTTAACATTCCGATTCTGAAAAAAGGTGTGCCGGAGGACGACAAGTATCCCTTCAGCAGTGTGGCTGCACTCAACAGCACCTACTTCGCCAACTTCGGTGCCGAACTCGCGGTAGTCTCGATGCTACCGATGTTCTTCGAGGAAACCTGGGGACTCAGTGCCGCCATGGCCGGACTGATCGCTGCCTCGTTTGCCTTTGTCAACCTGGTGGCCCGCCCGATGGGCGGCATGGTGTCGGATCGCATGGGCAACCGCCGTTTCGTCATGCTCAGCTACATGTTCGGCATCGGCATCGGCTTTGTGATGATGGCCATGCTCAACTCAAGCTGGCCGCTGATCGTGGCGGTGGCTATTACCATCTTCACCTCCTTCTTCGTGCAGGGAGCGGAAGGCGCGACCTTCGGCATCCTTCCTTCGATCAAGCGCCGAATCACCGGGCAGATATCGGGAATGGCCGGTGCCTACGGCAACGTGGGGGCGGTGGTCTACCTGACCATCTACACCTTCGTCACGCCTACCCAGTTCTTCTACATCATCGCCGCCGGCGCCTTCCTCAGCTGGTTGATCTGCTTTCTCTGGCTCAAGGAACCGGAAGGCGGCTTTGACGAAGAATACTATGTCTCCTCTGTCGATCGTATGCTCGAGAAACAGGAAACTGCCAAGGCACAGAAGTAAGACAGCAAAAAGGCTGTTCATTCTCAGCCCAGACGATGGCCGGTAACCGGCCATCGTCCTTTTCAGCTTTTGCAGGAGATCTCATGGCTTCCCAGCGTTTCAAACAGACTTCAGTACTCATCGCCAATACTTTCGCCTTTACCATGTGCTTCATGGTCTGGACCATGTTCGGCGAAATCGGCGTGCCTATTGCCGAACAACTAGCGCTCAACGGTACCCAGTTCGGCATTCTGACCGCCGTGCCGATACTCATCGGCTCGCTGGCACGCTTGCCCTTGGGTGCCATGACCGATCGCTATGGCGGACGCCCGGTATTCTTCATGATCCTGCTGCTCATCGTACCGTCGATATGGATGGTGCAGTTTGCCACCGAATACTGGCAGTTTCTGGTACTTGGTGGCTTTATCGGCTTGGCTGGCGGTTCCTTCTCTGTAGGAATCACTTACACTGCCAAATGGTTCGAAAAGGATCGTCAAGGCCTGGCCATGGGCATTTTCGGTGCCGGTAACGCCGGGGCTGCAGTAACCAAGTTCATCGCTCCTACGGTTATCGTGGTGCTGAGCTGGCAGGCGGTACCCAATATCTATGCGGCAATCATGCTGATCACCGCCATCCTGTTCTGGTTTTTCACCTTTTCCAATCCTGACCATCGCAATACCAGCAAGGTATCGCTGCGCGATCAAGCCAAGGTGCTCAACGACCCCAAGGTATGGAAGTATTGCCAGTACTACTCAGTGGTATTCGGCGGCTATGTGGGGGTATCGCTGTGGCTGACTCGCTACTACATGGGGGAATACGGGATGGGTATTCAGTTGGCGGCGCTGGTCGCCACCATCTTCGTGCTGCCTTCCGGGGTGATTCGTGCTTTCGGTGGTTGGCTTTCCGACCGTTTTGGCGCTCATACCGTCACTTGGACCTGTATGTGGGCCAGTCTGATCGCACTGTTCATCATGTCCTACCCGGAAACGAGTTACAGCATCCAATCCACCACAGATGGTTCGGTGGATTTTAGCTTCGGCATTCCCATCTGGTTGTTCACCGCTGCATTGTTCGTGGTGGGTATCTCCTGGGGAATCGGCAAGGCGTCAGTCTTCAAGTACCTATCTAACGATTATCATGAGAATCTCGGCCTGGTCTCCGGCATCGTCGGCTTAGCGGGGGGAATGGGCGGCTTTCTTTTGCCGATCATGTTCGGTGCCTTGGTAGATCTTACCGGTGTGGCCACCACGGTATGGATGCTCTGCTTTGGTGTAACGCTGGTGTCGATTATCTGGATGTGGTGGACCGAACGTCGCGTGCCAATGCTTACCCGCAAAGTGCTTGCCGAGACGGCTCTATCAAATACTGCTGCAAGCCAAGCGGCGGTAGCTGGTAGCGGTAAGCTATCGAACCAGTTCGAAGAGCTGAACCCTTGAGTTGCTTCAGCCAACAGGTACGTCAGTAGCCCGGATTTTTAATCATTGGAATTATGGATAGACCGCAGGCATGGCCTGGAAATCGAGTCTATGCTGGAGATGAGGTGGTCTAAAATATTTCATAACGTCTGTTTAGCGAGGTGATTCATGCCAATCCCAGCTTTTCTCTCCAGCTCAACGAAACGTTGGTTGCTTCTTCCTTTATGTTTCGTCGCTCTTCAAGCCATGGCAAACGAAAGCTACGACCTGACGTTTGAGGGTGATGGCAGCTTCTCTATGCCTCATGCCGGCCACAGCGTTCACGCGGCTATCGTCGATATCCATGCTGATGAGGTCGTGGCCAAGCAGTCGGAGACCATTTCGGGTACCGAAGACCCCGCCTTCTCTTTCCACTTCTCTGACGTACTCGAAGAAGGCAAGCTCTACGATCTGCATTACTGGATCGATTCCAACTTCGGTGGCGGTAAAGAAGGGGTTTGCGATCCTGTAGATATCGACCATCAATGGCGTATTCCGCTCGGCGAGCCCAGCGGGGATATGACCGAAGTAGCGCGGCATGCTCCCGTGGAACAGGCCCCGGTCTGCGACACCTTCGAATGATCCGGTGAAGGCCTCAGTCCAACACTTCTCAACCCAACCAGGAAAGGGGACTATGGCGAATAGCCGTCCCCAGCATGTAAATAAATACCGCCACCGCCACAAGCGCGCCCACGCCACGAACCAGCGGTGTCGGGCCACGCTTGATGGCGACCGTACCCACACCGATATAGACCACTAAAGCGATCAGTTTTGCAGCCAACCACGGGTGCTGGTGTGGCCACATTGAGAGCATCACCATCAGAGTGACACCCAGGGCAAGCAAGCTGGTGTCAATCACGTGGGGTAACACCCTCACCCAACGTTGCCCGAGCATGGACGACTCGCGCACCGACCACCAGGCGCGTAGCATGAAAAAACCGATGCTCAGCACAGCGGCGGTGACATGCAGATGCTTGATCAGGAAATAATACTCCATGGCGCTCACTCTCGGATAAAAGAAGGCCCATTGTGCTGCAGATGAAGGGCGGCTTCCATCAGCGTAAAACGATGCTTTTCTGAGCCATCATTACAGAGGCAAAGCTACGAAAGCTCGCACCGGGGTTGGTATTTGATGCTTCAGGCCTTAAGATGTATATATAAAGCATCTTAAATAATCCCCTGAGGTACTCCCTATGCTGTCTCATGAACAGGAAAAGTTGATCGACGCCACGGCCCCGGTCGTCGCCGAACATCTCGACGCCATCACCCAGCGCTTTTATCCAATAATGTTTAGCCGCTACCCGGAGGTCAAGCCGTTATTCAATGAGGTTAATCAGCAAAGCGGCGAACAACCTCGCGCCTTGGCGAGCGCCGTGCTGGCATATGTGCAACTGCGCCGTAACCCTGCCCAAGCACGTGCCACGCTGGCTATCGTGGTCAGCAAACATGTCTCCTTGGGTATTGTGCCGGAGCAGTATCCCATCGTCGGCGAATGTTTGATGGCAGCCATCGGCGAGGTACTCGGCGATGCCGTGACACCGGAAATCGCCGAGGCCTGGACCGCACTCTATAACGAACTCGCCGGTCTGCTGATCGATCTTGAAGACCAGCGCTATCTCGAATTCGAGCAAAGCCCGGGCGGCTGGCGTGGCACGCGCCGTTTCCGTATTGCCGATACCCAGCAGGAAAGTGCGGTGATTCGTTCTTTTGTGCTGGAACCCGAGGATGGCGGCGCCGTGGCCGACCACGAGCCGGGCCAGTATATCGGCGTGCGCCTGCTCATCGATGGGGAGCCGGTCTATCGCCACTACAGCCTTTCGGCAACCCCCAATGGCCGCAGCTATCGGCTTTCGATCAAGCGCGAAGCAGAGGGACAAGTCAGCCGCCATTTCCATGACGTCCTGCAACCGGGTGATACCCTGGAACTGCTGCCCCCGGCAGGCGACCTGACCCTGATAGACGGTGACGAACCCCTGCTGCTGGCCAGTGGTGGTGTCGGCCAGACGCCCTTGCTGCCCATGGCACGTCATGCCTTGGCGCTTGGACGTCAGGTGGTATATCTGCACGCCGCCCTGGATGCCGAGCATCACGCCTTTAATGACGAATTGGAGATACTCAAGCGCGAGTATCCCGAACGCCTTCAGGCTATCAGCATTCATGAACGGGGTAGCAATGCCGATCATATTGGTCGCATCGACCGCACCTTGCTGGCCCGCTATCTGCCCAACGCCAAGACACGCTGCTATTTCGTGGGTCCCCAGGGTTTCATGACCGCCATTAATGGTGCCTTGTCCGACTTGGGTGTCAACGAGGACCGCCGCCATTTCGAACACTTCGGCCCCTCGCGCCCTCTCGACGTGGCTTGACAGGCCCTCGGCTCACTTGAGTGATGCTCTGAAAAAAGCGGCCCCGGCAACTAACGCCAGGGCCGCTTTTGTATGGGTTCGGAAAATCCGCTCCACCATGACTCGGGTCAAAGGTCGGCAATAAATAGGCGACTAAGATACTCGAGTTTTCATCGTGAAGAGTCTCTGCCATGGAACTTGTATGTCCCGCCGGCAACCTGCCTGCCCTGAAACGTGCCGTCAACGAAGGCGCCGATGCCGTGTATTTCGGCTTCCAGAATACCACCAATGCCCGCCAGTTTGCCGGCTTGAACTTCACCGACAAGCGCGCCCATGAGGGCATCGACTACGCCCATGCCCATGGAAAACGGGTATTTTGTGCTATCAATACCTATCCTCAACCCGACGGTTGGCAGCAATGGACCCGCGCCGTGGATCAGGCTGTCGAATTAGGTGTGGACGCCCTGATCCTCGCCGATATGGGGCTGCTCGACTATGCCACTCGCCACCATCCGAACGTGGCTCGCCACCTCTCGGTACAGGGGTCGGCCACCAGCCATGAAGCGCTGAAGTTCTATCATGAACAATTCGGCATCAAACGTGCCGTGCTACCCAGGGTATTGTCGATCACTCAGGTACGTGACCTGGCCAAGCAAACCCCGGTGGAACTTGAAGTCTTCGCCTTCGGCAGCCTATGCATCATGGCCGAAGGGCGCTGCTACCTTTCTTCTTATCTTACCGGGGAGTCGCCCAACACACGCGGGGTCTGCTCACCGGCGGCCCATGTGCGTTGGGAGGAAACCCCGCAGGGATTGGAATCACGCCTCAACGGCGTACTGATCGACCGCTATGCCGATGGCGAGCGTGCGGGCTACCCAACCCTGTGCAAGGGACGCTTCGAGGTGGATGGTGAGACGTATCACGCCATCGAAGAGCCCACCAGCCTCAACACCCTGGAGCTGCTCCCGGAGCTGAAGGGATTGGGTATCAGCGCAGTCAAGATCGAAGGCCGCCAGCGCAGTCCCGCCTATGTCTCGAAGGTAGCCAGCATCTGGCGCCAGGCGCTTGATCGCCTCGAAGAAGCACCCGATCGCTTCCATCCGGATTCCGCCTGGATGGCCGGTCTCGCCGAGCTCTCCGAGGGTGCCACCACTACTCTGGGCGCCTACGAGCGTCGCTGGAAATAGGAGATCGTATGCCATCCACGACTCAGTCCCCGCAAATATCTCTCGGCCCGGTGCTTTACTACTGGACACGCGAACACTACGCCGACTTCTACCGTGAGGCTGCCGATTGGCCGGTGGATATCGTCACCCTGGGCGAAACGGTCTGTTCAAGACGCCGCGACATGAAACTTGATGACTGGCTGGGTATCGGTCGGGAGCTTTCTCAAAGTGGCAAGCAGGTGGTGCTCGCCAGCCAGACCCTGATCGAGTCCGAAGCCGATTTGCGCGATTTACGCAAGCTCTGCGATAACGGTGACTTCATCGTCGAGGCCAACGACCAGAGTGCCCTGCAACGTCTGTCCAGCGCTCGCCTACCCTTCATCGCCGGAGCCGCACTCAACCTCTATAACCCTGCCACTCTGGGCGTAATGGCCCGTGCCGGCATGCAACGCTGGCAGGTGCCGGTGGAAATGTCGCGGGAAGACTTGGCTCGACTTATCGATGATTGCCACCAGACGGGCGTGAGCCAACCCTGCGAAGTATTTGCCTATGGTCATCTGCCGCTGGCCTGGTCGTCACGTTGCTTTACTGCGCGGCGTCACCAGAAACCCAAAGATCGCTGTCAGTTCGTCTGCCAGCAATATCCCGAAGGCTTGGCGCTGCGCTCACAGGAGGCTCACGATGTCTTTACCTTGAACGGTATCCAGACCCTTTCCGGCGCTTGTCAGGATTTAAGGCATGAGCTTTCGGCCATGACCGAGATGGGTGTTTCAGTGGCACGCCTTAGCCCACGTGCCACAGGCATGGCTGAGGTGGTCAACGCCTTCGACCAGGCCCGCCACGGTAAGCTTCCGGCACCCGACCCACTGGCGCTGGTAGACGCCGAGATGTGCGATGGCTACTGGTACGGCCGCCCCGGCATGGACAACAGCCGCACCCAAGCTGGCTGAAACAAGGAGCGTCCTATGTGCCAAGCACAACACGACACCTTACCCGGCACGATTCGCCTGCCTATTGCCGGCCTGACGCCCATGACCACGTTGGACTACCCCAACCACTTGGCTTGCGTGGTATTTCTGCAAGGTTGCCCGCTACGTTGCGGCTACTGTCACAACCCCCAGATGGTAGACCCGAGACGCGGCAAGCCACACGAATGGCAGGAAGTGAAACAATTTTTGGCCAGCCGCCGTGGCCTACTCGAAGCGGTAGTGTTCAGTGGGGGTGAGCCGACGCTGCATAATGGCCTGACTGGCGCGATTCAGGAGGTAAAGGCAATGGGTTTCAAGGTTGGCCTGCATACTGCCGGCCCCTACCCTGAACACCTGGCCCGGCTGTTGCCACAGCTGGACTGGGTCGGCCTTGATGTGAAGGGGCGTGGACAGGATTTCGACCGGATATGTGGTCGCCCTGGCATCTGGCAGCGCCATAGCCACAGCCTGGTAGCGCTGCTCGACAGCGATATCGACTTCGAATGTCGCACCACGGTGCACTGGAAGGATTTCACGCTTGCCGAGGTGGAACGCCTGGCGTTGACACTGGCCGACTGTGGTGTGCGTCGTTATGCACTTCAGGTGGCTCGCACCGACCAGTGTATTGCCCCTGCCTATTGCCAAGCGGTCCCCAACGCTCCGCCCATTTCGATGCTGACGGCCCTGGTCAAACGTCTAACCCCATATTTTGACCGACTCGAGCTGAGACAATGAAGTATTCAGTTTTCAGGAGGGTTTTTACGGCCGTCTCAATCTCTGCGCGCCAGACGCTCCAGCCCCATCAATACCTCGCCCAAGCGCCCTTGGGCGAGGCCTTCCTCACAGCCATCCAGTAAATTCTTGAGCATCAGACCCAGCTCGGTGTCCCCCTCGATCAGCAAGCGACGCTGAAAAAACAGGCTGTCAGGATCTTCACGGCGAGTGGCAAGGCACAGAAATTCCCGCCAGCCTCCCCGGATAGTCGCCTCACCTATCTCATGACACAGTATCAGGTGCTGAGCCTCGAGCGTCAGGTTTAGCGCTACCCCTACATCGTCGATCGCCAGGGTGATACGACGCCCCTCCAGCGCATCGAACTCGCCCTCTTCGAGGGGCGCGGCAAAGGTACGGTTGAGCAGGGGTTCGACGAGACACCGCTTGATAGCGAAGGGAACCCGAGGATCGAGAAGACGAATCAGCCGACTAGGGGCCGGCGGAAGGGGCAGTGAAGAAGACAGCATGGGAACAGGAAAAGGCAGCAATGACATGACAAACACTCCGGGGCAAACACATCAACAGGAAACTCCGTGCTGCTCATCCTAGGCGCTGCCATGGTTCTTCGCACTGACATGCATCAAGCCATGAGCGCTAAGCACACCAATCCAGCTGCTGTGTTCGTAGAACGCAGCTACACCAACGCCCAGCAGGGTTTAAATGACCATTTAATGGTCATTTAAACCCTGTTCAGTCAGGGTAAAAACAACCATAAAAATTTCATCCTATTGATTTTTAGTCAATTAATAACCTGGCACGCCTATTGCAATACTCATGTTGTCTTTCTTATTCTACGGAGTCATACCATGAGCCTTTTCCAACAGCCTGTCGGCCGCCTTGCGCTTACTTTGCCCGGCGCTACCCGCATTTTCCACGAGCATCATATCGATTTTTGCTGCGGTGGCCGCATGAGCCTCGAACAGGCCGCCACTCAGGCCGGCGTGGATATCGAGACGCTGGTCACAGCACTTCAGGCGTTGCCTGCCGGCAACCCCAGCGACCACGACTGGCAAGAGGCCAGCAACGATGAATTGATCGACCACATCCTGGAACGCTATCACGCCGTTCATCGTCAGCAACTGCCTGAACTTATCCGGATGGCACGGCGCGTGGAACAAGTCCACGGCGAGCGCGACACCTGCCCCAATGGCTTGGCCGACCTCTTTACAACGATCCATCAGGAGATGGAAAGCCACATGCAGAAGGAAGAACAGATTCTCTTCCCGATGCTTCGCAAAGGCATGGGCGCCCAAGCCCGAGGCCCTATCGCAGTGATGCGTCATGAACATGATGATCATGGAGAAAACCTTGAGCAGGTCATGCTGTTGACCAACAACATCACGCCCCCTAAAGGAGCCTGTACCACTTGGCGCGCGCTCTACACCGCGATAAGCGAGTTCCGTGAGGATTTGATGCAGCATATTCACCTGGAAAACAACTTGCTGTTCGAACGTGCGGGATAATCCGTTCTGTATATCACCTCCATAACCAATGGAAATGACAAAGGCGCTACCCGTGCTTTTAAAAGGGTAGCGCCTTGCCTGCTACGCCCAAGGAGCCAAGCGATTGGCCGCCCTGTCCAAGATTCATACTGTGCGTGAAAACCGCCCTTCCTGAGGCTTGAGGTAAGCATCGAAGGCCATCGCCACGTTACGCATCATCAAGCGTCCGGCGGGCAGCACTTCGATGGCGTCGGCATGGATGATCAGCAGTTCATCACGCTGCATTTCTTCCAGATGCGCCAAGGCATCAGCGAAGGTTTCGCCAAACGTCACCCCATGACGCGCTTCGATATCGACAAACTCGACCCGACCATGGCACATCAGGGCGTTGATCACGTCGCGACGCAAGCGATCGTCATCGTTGAGGCGATAACCACGCATCACCGGCAAGCGTCCACTTTCCAAGCGGTGTTGATATTGAGCGGTCTCCTTGACGTTCTGGCTGTAAGTGTCGCCTACCTTACCGATGGCGGTGATACCCAAGCCGATGAGATCACAGTCGGCATGCGTGGAATAACCCTGGAAATTGCGCTGCAAGGTATGGTTTTCACGCGCCAGACTGAGCTCGTCTTCGGGTAGCGCAAAGTGATCCATACCAATGTAGACATAACCGGCGTCGGTGAGCCGTTGAATGGTCAACTCCAGCAATTCCAGTTTACGCTCCGGCGGTGGCATGTCTTCAGGACGGATCAGACGCTGCGACTTGAATAGCTCCGGCAAGTGGGCATAACTGTAAGTGGCGATACGGTCGGGCCGCAGGGCGATGATCTTGGCAAGCGTGGTGTCAAAGCTCGCCACCGTTTGCAGCGGGAGTCCATAGATCAAGTCGACACTGATTGATTGGAAGCCGGCATCACGGGCGGCCTCGACCAGTGCCACCACCTGGGCTTCGCTCTGCACGCGATTGACCGCCTCCTGCACATCGCGGTCGAAGTCCTGGACGCCGAAACTCAAGCGGTTGAATCCCAGCCCATGCAGTTCGTGAATTTGTTCGGGTGTCACGGTGCGTGGGTCCACCTCCAGCGAAAACTCACGCGCCTCGGGCGGTGCAAAATGAAAGGCTGCATCCAGCGCCGCCATCAAATCCGCCAACTGTGCATTGCTGAGGTAAGTAGGCGTCCCGCCGCCGAGATGCAGTTGTGTCATGCGGCGTGAATCGTCGAACAGTTTTCCCTGGATAGTTATTTCGTGCTTTAACCACTCCAGATATTCAACGGCGCGTTCGATGTTATGCGTAATGATCTTGTTACAGGCACAGTAGTAGCAAAGGCTCTTGCAAAACGGGATGTGAATATAAGCCGACAACGGCTTGGGCGATGCCACCCGATTGCTGCGCTCGGCAGCAGCCCGATAGTCGTCTTCAGCGAACGCCGCGTGAAACTGAGGGGCAGTGGGGTAAGAGGTATAGCGGGGTCCCGGCCGGTCATATTTTTCCACCAGGGGACGGTTGAACAGCACATCGTCTTTCATGATTGTCACCAGCCTCGTGAATAGGGTGGGCATGTAAATGGGGTGGGTCTGAAATTACTCAATGCCACATGGTATCGCAGATGATCTGCTCCATGGGTTTGTCGCCTGACTATTTGCCACCGGACTTTTCTTCGCATGATCATGCAGTGACAACACATCTATTCGTGACGACATTCATGACGACATTCATGACGCCACTGGAGATGAAATATTGCGTCAAAGTTAACATGCATATAAAGTACTACTTAAGCCGACGCCTGCCAACCAACAGGCATGATCCAGGCAACGTCACCCTGTTTTGACCCAAGAGGTACCGGCACAGCACTGACAAATAGCGCCGGCAAATAGCACAGTGGCTCTCTACAACCATTCGATCAGCGTCAAGGCAAAGCGAAGAAGGTTCCGCCATGCACCTAACCCGATTCACTGATTATTCGATCCGCGTATTGTGCTATCTCGCCGTAAAGAAAAAAGAAGAACGTTCGACTATTTCAGAAATCGCCAAGACGTTCGATATTTCCAACAATCACTTGATGAAAGTGGTGCAGAGTCTCGGCCACAAGAGATATATCACTGCCATTCGCGGCAAGAACGGCGGGTTGCTACTCAAACGTGATCCGGCGACAATTGGGCTGGGAGATCTGGTGCGTCACATGGAGCAAGAGCTGTGCCTGATGGAGTGCTTTCGCGACGAGAACAAGTGCATCATCACACCGGCGTGCCGGTTGAAACCCATGTTCAGTGAGGCCTTGAAAGCTTTTCTTGAAGTACTCGACCGCTATACATTAGCGGACATGCTGGAAAAAGATCAGCCTCACTTGGCAGAGCTGATGCGGATTCCTGCATCTGAGCTATAACCGATGCCGGGTAGTTGCTCGGCGCATCATGACCATGATCGATTTCAGGAAACCTATGATGAAAATATTGTCTGCTGCTCTTGTTGCTGCTAGTGCTGCCTTGGCTTTCTCCGTAACCGCTCAGGCGGAACCTGATGGCGAGGCAATTTATAACCAGGCCTGCATGGCCTGCCATATGACGGGGGCTGCCGGTGCCCCGATCAAGGGCGATGCCGAGGCTTGGGAGCCGCGACTCGAAAAGGGAATGGAGATCCTGTATACCCACTCGATCGAGGGTTTCAATGCCATGCCGCCCAAGGGCGGAAACCTTAGTCTCAGCGATGAAGAAGTGAAGGCGTCCGTCGACTTCATGGTCAGTGCGGTGGAATAACCCTAGCCTCGGCCTGGAAAGGCGTGACGGCTCGGCGAAAGCTAAAAAAGCACCATTTGCTCGAGTTCAGCGTGGCATAGAAAATGCCGTCATAAGCGCCGGGGATCCTTGAGAAACCCGGCTCACTGTTCCCAGAGAGGTACCCTGATGTCCTCCCCTTCGGCTCTTTCCTCCCCTCAAGCCGCATCCTTGCCTTCCAACCGTGGGCGCGGTACGGCGATCATCGTTTACATGCTTTTTTTGGGCAGTGTTCTGGCGGTGGTCACCGCCCCGTTGGGGGTATTGATCGCTCATTTGAAACGGCGAAACGCCGATGACTGGGTGGCTTCGCATTTTTCCTTCCAGATTCGTACCTTCTGGCTGGGTGTTCTCGGGGGTGGTGTTTTCGTCGCCGCCTGGCAATTACTCGGGCTTGCCGGACTGCCGCCCATGGCTCCCTGGGCAATGGGTTATGTCTATTTCACTGTTTGCCTGATCTGGATGGTGGCTCGATGCGGTGTGGGCATTCAACGTTTGACCTCCAATCGTCCCATCGACAACCCTCGTAGCCTGGCTTTCGGCGGTGCCCGTATCAGCTTGGAGGATTGATGAGCCGCGACCTGCCCAACCCCGGCTGGGGGCCGCTCTCGACCTTGCCCGGCAACCCACTGATGTGGGTGCTGATTCTCAGCGAAATGCTGGTCTTCACGGCTTTCTTTGCGCTTTACGCCGGCCAGCGTGCCCTTGACCCCGCCCTTTTCAATGCCTCCCAGCAACAGCTCGACCCTCTGCTGGGCGGCCTCAATACGCTGGTGCTATTGACCAGCGGGCTCTGTGTGGCCTTGGCCGTGGAGGCTATAAGCGTCGGCCGCATGCAACGCACCCGCCTGTGGCTGGGTGCCGCTATGCTGCTGGGCCTCCTGTTCTGTGGCATCAAGCTTATTGAGTACACCGACAAGTTTTCCGCGGGTCTAACGCCGGAAACCAATGCCTTTTTCGGTTTTTACTATGGTTTGACCGCATTTCACTTTGCCCACGTACTGTTCGGCCTGGCGTTGCTGGGATTGGTGAGCTGGCGCACTTCCACCGAGAACGTGGAAACGGCAGCGGCCTTCTGGCACATGGTGGATCTGATCTGGATACTGCTTTATCCGCTGATTTATCTTCTTAGATGATGTTCTTTTTAGATGATGTTCTTTCGAGGTAACCATGACGGCACTGCCCGGCACTCGTCGCTTATTCATCACCTGGGTCATGCTAATGGGCCTGACAGGGGTTTCCATGGTCTCTGCGCGCCTGGATCAGACCACTGACTGGCAGACCTTGTCTCTCTGGTCGGTCGCCCTGGTGCTAGTCGCTACCGCTTTCAAGGCGCATCGGGTATTGATGGTCTACCTCAATCTGCGCGCCGCTACGCCTGCCTGGAAAGGGATTTTTATCGGGTTAATTCTTGTGACGCTGGCGCTGATTGCCGCGGGCTATCTGGCGGGTCGCTTTAATTTAATGGGTTAGCGCGGCGTGGTATCGGAACCGGACATACCTGAAGGCGGCGGTACCGTATTCGCCCAGGCTTCCAGCAGCCGGCCCAGTCGCATCAGGCCATACACGACGAAGGGCACCAGCAGCATCAGCCCTATCCCCCAGTCGCGGTTATTGATCAGCCACACCAGCGGCACAACCACCCCCAAGGCAACGAGAGACCATAGCCCAACCGCCAGTACGGGACGCAAACGAGACATGGCAAACCTCCTCAGGTAGCAATAATCTGACGATAGATACCCGGCAGGGCCAAGGCAAGATGCTCCGGACGCTGCACGATGGCGTAACCACCTCGCCCGAACAGATGAGGAATGTAGCGCCCCGCCTCCCGGTCGATAGTCACCCCGAACACGCGTACTTCTTCTCGGCGCGCCTCGAGCACCGCTTTACGCGTGTCCTCGATGCCGTAACGCCCTTCGTAATAGTCGGTATCGTTAGGCTTGCCGTCGGTAAGCAGCAACAATAACCGATGGCGGTTGGGCCGCTTGGCAAGTTCACCGGAAAGATGCCGGATAGCCGGACCCATGCGGGTATAGTGGCCAGGCTTGAGCGCTGCGATACGCCGCGACACCCGATCTCCCATAGGCTCATCGAAGCTTTTCAGCGTATTGACCCAGACGCGATGACGGCGGTGCGAGGTAAAACTGTGAATGGCATAGTCATCGCCACAACCCGCCAGGCCGTGACCCAGTACCAGTAGCGCTTCCTTGGCCACATCCAGCACCCGACGATCCTCCAGCCAGGCCTCGGTGGAAAGCGACACATCGATCAGGATTGATACCGCCAAATCCCTCGCCTGGGTGCGACTGGCCTGATAGAGGCGATCGCTGGCCTCACCGGTAGCCGCCAGATCGCAGCGTGAACGAATCACGGCATCCATATCCAGTTCACTGCCATCGAGTTGGCCACGGACAATCTCGCGGCGTGGTCTGAGTGCTTCAAACTCGCGACGGACTCGACGTATGCGCCGCCGAGTGGATTCATCCGGTTGCCAGTTCTCCCCTTCCTCGCTCTGGATATCGCTAAGTACCACACAGTGGTCTGGCATATAGACTTGTTTGCGATGGTTCCATTCCGGGTAGGTATGGCGACCGCGCAGCCGTCCTCCGCTCACCTCATCGGGCGCCAGGTCGAGATCCAGCTTGAGCTTGGAAGCGGCCTTCTTGCGATGGGGGCTAAGCACGATCTCGTCGAGCTGATCGGCAGCCTGCTTGGCCTTGTCTTCGTCTTCATCTTCCACATGGCGATTGAGATTGACCATCTCGGCCCAGGAGAGCATTTTTTCCGAGGCATTCAGCATCAGGGAGTCGTCGCGGTCGGCCTGATCCTGCTCACGACGGTCAGCCTTGCGCTTGCCGTGGTCATCTTCCGGCGAGTCATTGCCGGCCACAGGCGCCTCGTCATCCTCCTGTTCAGTTCGCGCTTCTTTATTGGTACCCAGGGTCACGGCTTGACCCCATAACGGTACCGGAAGCGGCGGACGATAGCCGCGTGGCGCATGAAAGGCGTCCAGCGGCAGGGCGTCGTCGAGGATGGCATCATGCATCACTTCGGCCCAGCTCTCGTTCGGAATTGGATCACCGAGCTGGGTACACAGGGCGGCCTCCAATGCCGCTTCCATAGCCGGCAACCGCTTGCGCTGGGGACGAATCGCCAGCAATTCTCGGCAGAGCCTGGCATGGCGCTGAGCGAGTCCCGGAAAGTGGGCAAGCGCCGCCCGAGTCGCCCGACTCACTTCACGTAACTGAAGAAGATCATGCTGCAACGGATCTTCGACTACCGGGACATGCCGAGCCACCGCCAAGTAAGCCACCAGCCAGAGGTAGAGATCACGATTCAGTGAGGCGTCGGAGAACAAGGCGATGCGTGGCGGTAACAGCAGGCTCTCTTCATCGCGCCGAGCTTGATCGAGTACTTCCTCGTCGAGTCCCAGGCGTTGGCGTAGGGACAAGCGATGAGACGAACTGCGCCCGGCAATAGCGGCAACATCGACCCCCGCCTCGCCACCACCCGCGCGAAAGAAGACCCCGAGCATGGGGCGCAACGACTCGAGGCGCACCGCAGCTTCAGGGTGGTCGGGATAGCTTGCCGCGCCGGAAGCCCAATGGTGCCAATGGCGACCGACAAACTCCTCGACTTCAAGAAAATCAAGCATGAAAAGCCCTCAACCGAAGGTGGCGTGGATCGCTTCCATCAGCCCTTCCTGAACATCCGCATCATCACTGAGCGGCTCCACCAAGGTAGCGCGTGCAGCCTCCAGAATGGGCACTCCAGCAGCGATCAAGGTGGCGCAGTAAACCAGCAATCGCGTGGAGACCCCCTCTTCCAGATCCTGGCCCTTCATGGCACGCAGGCTTGCAGCCAGGTTGACCAGTGCCGCGCACTGCTCGCCCGGCAGCCCACTCTCCCGCGCGACGATGTCACGCTCGACCTTAGGCGGCGGAAAATCAAACGACATGGCCAGGAAACGTTGACGAGTGCTGGGTTTGAGCGACTTGAGAATGTGTTGATAACCGGGGTTGTAGGACACCACCAGCATGAAGTCATCCGGGGCTTCGAGCAATTCGCCGGTACGCTCCAGAGGCAGCAGGCGGCGATCATCGGTAAGCGGGTGCAAGACCACGGTGACATCCTTGCGCGCCTCCACCACCTCGTCAAGATAGCAGATCCCACCCTCACGCACCGCCCGGGTCAGAGGGCCGTCGACCCAGCGGGTCTCGCCGCCCTGCAACAGATAGCGGCCGGTGAGATCGGCGGAGGTCAGATCGTCATGACAGGAAATGGTGAACAGCGGCCGTCCCAGCTTGGCCGCCATATGGCTGACAAAGCGCGTCTTGCCGCAACCGGTGGGACCCTTGAGCAGCAAAGGCAGACGTTGACGAAAGGCATGTTCGAACATGCTGCATTCGTTGCCGACATTTTCGTAGAAAGGTAATTCGCGCTCATCGACATGAGCGGCGACTGAAGAAACAGGCATGGGAAATCTCCATGGCCGGGAAATTAAGGGAGGGGAAGCAAAAACGGCCCCGGAGGGCCGTTTTGTTCAGGCCGAGCCTGTCCCGGCGGTTATTTGCGTGCCGCCCGCCGGCACCTGCTCCCGAGCGGGGCCGAAGAAGGCGTAGAGTAGCATGCCCGCTCCCACGGCCACGGCGATACCCGAGCCCAGACGCATGATGTAGAAGAGTTCAAGTTGCAGCTGAACTTCCATGTAATTCATGCCCAGGACGCGCTGCAGATGCGTCTGCACCACCCCGGCGAAGGTCAAGGTGAAGGTCATGAAGCACATGCCGCTGGTCATGACCCAGAAACCCCACATGTTCAATACCTGATTGTAGGGCTGTACCCGGCGAATCTGCGGCATGGCGTAGGTAATCACCCCGAGTATCAGCATCACATAGGCCCCATAGAAGGCCAGGTGGCCGTGAGCGGCGGTGACCTGGGTGCCATGGGTGTAGTAGTTGACGAAAGACAGGGTGTGCATGAAGCCCCATACCCCGGCGCCGAAGAAGGCGATGGTCGGGCAACCTAGCGCCCATAGCATGGCGGCCTTGTTGGGGTGGTTGCGGCTGCCTTTCCAGAACATGGTGAAGGCGAAGACCACCATGGCGAAGAAGGGCGCCACTTCAAGCGTGGAGAAGACACTGCTGAGTGGCTGCCAGTAACTTGGCGCGCCGATCCAGTAGTAGTGATGACCGGTTCCCAGCAGTCCGGAAAACAGCGCCAGACCGACAATGATGTACAGCCACTTCTCGATCACTTCGCGGTCCACGCCGGTCATCTTGATCAAGAGGTAACCCAGCAAGGACGCCATGATCAGTTCCCACACGCCTTCGACCCAGAGGTGTACCACCCACCACCAATAGAGTTTATCCACCGCCAGGTTGGTCGGGTTGTAGAAAGCGAACAACCAGAACACCGCCGCCAGCCAGAGCCCCAGCATCAGTACCAGGTTGATGGCGGTCTTGCGCCCCCTGTGCAAGGTCATGCTGGTATTGAACAGGAACATCAAAAAGGAGATGGTGATCAGTACCTTCACCCAGAACGGCTGTTCGAGGAACTCGCGCCCTTCGTGAATACCGAACTGGTAACCGACCAGGGCGGCGGCCCCGGCGAAAGCGAAGATCGCCAACTGCAGGTAAGCCAGATTGGGGCTATGGATTTCCCGCTCGGCCTCTTCCGGCATCAAATAGTAGGTACAGCCCATGAAGCCGATCAACAACCACACGATCAGCAGATTGGTATGGCTGACGCGCATGATATGAAAGGGCATCACGTCAGTCATGAAGCTGGGAAAGGCATAGACGGTGGCGGCCAGCAGTCCGAAGACGACCTGCAACGTGAACAGCGCCATGGCCACCATGAAGAAGGGCAAAGCCACCTTCTGGGTTTCGTATTTCATTGTACGGTTCTCCTTGAGTCATCCACCCGACATTAGCAACGTTCGCGGCTTAGCCGGCGGGATGCGGGGGCCAGTTCTGGTCGTCGATACCATCGGTCCATTCGAGGAAGTCGATCAGGCCGTTCATTTCCTCGTCGCTGAAGTCGTAGGCCGGCATCTGACGCCGCCCCTCGACACCCAGCGGCTGGGCACGTATCCAGGCGTTGATACCGGCGCGTGCAGCTTCAGGATTTTCGTGGCCGCCATAACGTTCCCAGACATTACCCAGCTCCGGAGCGAAGTAAGCCCCTTCACCCATGATGCTATGGCAGTTGATGCACATGTTCCTTTCCCACACGTGCTTGCCAAGCTCGACGGACTCGGTGAGCCCCTCGCTGTCAGTGGACACATTGACCATGTACCAGTGGGTATGAGCCGTCAGCCCGGCGAACACCAGAAAGAAGAACAGCGAACCGCCATAGAAAATGTTGCGGGCTGCCGATTTAGTCAGTCCATCAGCCATAAGCCATACTCCCTTGCTAGTCTTTTTCGGCCTCAGGCTCAAGAGCCAAAAGGCATCTATTTTTTTAAGATGTATTTAAAATACAACTTAATAATACCAGAAGCAAATCAACACTAACTTTGACACAGATCAAATTTTGACAAAAGGGGAAAAACTATGCGTAAAAAAATAGTATTTCGCCGCACAGCACTTGTGCACCCAGGCTTATCGCCAATCCCTTAATGGCTGGTACCTTCTTCGTAGTGCGTCTTGTTCCAGACATTGTATTTACCCGATGGCTTGCGCATGGGGATACGCTGAAGCTCCTCCAGGGTATCGCCGTCATAAACGATCACGGCGCCATCATCTTCCCAAATGCTCAATAGCAACTTCTTGCCGTAGCGATCGAACTCCACATGGGCGGCGGTCTTGCCCGGTTCGGGAATCAGGGTCTCGACGATTTCCAGGCTGGCCTTGTCGATGACATGCACCCGGTCGCGGTTAGGGCCGAAAAACACATCCACCCAGGCATAGGGCGAATTGGCATGACTGCGCATGAAGAAACCAGGGCCGTCGGTTTCGAGTGTCTTGACCACCGACCAGTCCTGCATATCGATGATCGATACCGCTGCCTTGGACAAGTGCGGCGTTGCCATTACTCGGCGTCCCTCGTACTCCCAAGTGATGCCGGAACCCAGGTGCGGCATTCCGGCCAGGGGCAGTTCCGCGACCTTCTCGCCATTGTCCAGGTCGACCACCATGCCGCCCTGCCCGCCTCGGGAGGCGCCGATGACATGGCGATAGTCGAGATCGAAGAAGAAATCGTCCAGATAGTCCGGTACCGAAATACGCCGAACGTGGAAATTGGGCGTGTCATGAGATCGGCGGGCGGCCAAGGGCGTGCTCATGTGGCCGGTGGACACCACGGGCTCGGTGGGCAATGGCCAGGGAATCTCCCAGACCTCCTTGATATCCTTGAGCGCGGCAATGAAGCTACCCCGGGGCGGGGCGGCGTAGACGGCACTGACCCGGGAGCCGTTACCGGCCTCGTCGGCCACCGGATAGACTTTCATCAGATCCAGTTCATGCGCATCGAAAAGCACCAGGCTGTGCGGCAAATAATTGGCGGCCATGACATAGCGACCGTCGGCCGAGACGGCAATGTTACGCATATTGATGCCGGCGCGGACTTCGGCGACTACCTCGAGATTGTAAAGGTCGTACTTGGTAATCCAGCCATCTCGGGAGCCAAAGAAGACGTAACGTCCGTCCGGGGTGTACTTGGGTCCGCCATGCAGCGCATAGCGAGTTTCAAACCGATGGATGCGCTCGAAGCTATCCCCATCAAGCAGACTGGCGTGGTGGTCGCCGGTTTCCACCACGATGAACAGGTTGAGCGGGTCGGCATCGAAAACCGGCTCGTTCGGAAGACTACCCTCGGAGTGGAGCACGACCTGGCTGGCCAGGATAGCGTCCTTCGTCCAGCTTGGTGGGCTTTCTGGAGGGCGGTAAATCCACTCCACCAAGGAGGCGATTTCATCGCTATCGAGCGTTTCACCGAACCCCGGCATCTGGCTGGCTAAACGTCCATCGCGGATGACTTGGGTGGCAGCATCGGGTTTCAATCGCGAAAGATTGCCCGGGAGCAGTGCCGGGCCGATACCGCCCAGGCGAGTCTCGCCGTGGCAAGCGGCACACTGGGTTTGATAAAGCGTTCGGGTATCCGTTTCATCCGCCAATGCCGAGACAGCCGGCAGGAGTAGCGCCAACCGCACTGCAAGATTGAAAAATTTCACAGGGCAATACGCTCCCTAGCCAGTTCCAATATTTCGCCGCTGGCGAAAATCGCCTCCTCGGGCATCGGTTGGGCCAGCACATCGGCCAAGCGCACGACTTCCCCCACAACAATCAGCGTCGGTGGTCGCAATCCTTGCTCATCGATAGTCTTGACCAGCTCGCCCAGACAAGTAATCACCTGGCGTTGCTCGGGCGTAGTACCCCGCTCCACCAGGGCGACCGGATGGCCGGCCGCCAGGCCGTAGGACTGCAACTTATCGCTGATCAGTGCGGCATTGGCCAGGCCCATATAGAACACCACGGTGTGATGCGGCACCGCCAAGGCCTGCCAGTTCAAGGCCAGTTCACCGTCTCCCTTGCAGTGCCCGGTGACGAACGTGACGCTCTGGGCATGGTCACGATGTGTCAGCGGGAAGCCACCGTAGGCGGCGCACCCTTGAGCCGAGGTGATGCCCGGCACCACGCGAAAAGGCACGCGGTTTTCGACCAACACTTCGGCTTCTTCACCGCCACGACCGAAAATATAGGGGTCGCCTCCTTTAAGGCGTACCACCCGCCGTCCCTCACCGGCCAGGCGCACCAACAAGGCGTTGGTCTGCTCCTGAGTCAAGGCATGACAGCGCGAGGCCTTGCCCACATAAAAACGTTGCGCATCGGGGCTTGCCAGAGCCAGTACTTCCTTGGAGACCAACCGGTCGTAAACCAGACAGTCTGCTTGTTCGATCAAGGCCAGGGCCCGAAGCGACAATAGGCCGGGATCACCGGGGCCAGCCCCCACGATGGCCACCTCCCCGGGTGCCAAGAGCGTTTCGGCCAGGTCATAGGAAACACGATGTGACGTCATGACAGACTCCTCGGCTAGAGCTCGGTGGCGGGGATGGACGCAAAAGGAACGCTGATACGCCGTATTTCTTGATCATCAACGCCGATTTCCTGGTTGGTCAGGTAACAGCCGGGGTCTTCTTCCCAAGGATCACCGCTGACTTTCCAGGCCCGAACCCGGGTATTGCCATTGCAGATACTCAAATAACGGCAGGCGCTGCAACGCCCTTTCACCGGGCGTGGCCGTTGCCGGAAGCCCTGCATCAGGGAATCGCTAGTATCACGCCATATTTCGGAAAAAGGTCGCTGGCGCACATTGCCCAGGTCATGATCCCACCAGAACGTATCGGGATGCACATTGCCCAGGTTGTCGATATTGGCGATATGTTCTCCGGAGGCATTACCTCCCCAGTTCACCAGGCGTTGGCGCAACGCTTCGGCTTCATCCGGGAAATGCTGCTCGGCCCATTGCAGCAGAAAAGGACCGTCGGCATCGTTGTTGCCGGTAACGTATTCGCGCTCCACCCCACGCTCGAGTTCACTACGGCAATGCTCGAACAGTCGGTTCATGGCATCACGAGTCATCTGGTACCAGGCGTCTTGCTTGCTGTGGCGATTACCGCGACCGCCGTAGTTGAGATGCGAGAGATAGAACTTATCGATATCGTGCTCATCGAGCAGCGCCAGAATATCGCCGAACTGTTCATAGTTTTCCCGTGTCAGGGTGAAGCGTAGCCCCACCTTGATGCCTTTCGCCTTGCACAGCTTCACCGCATGCATTGATTCGCGAAAGGCCCCTTTGCGCTGGCGAATGGTATCGTGGGTAGTTTCCAGACCGTCAATGCTGATGCCCACGTAGTCGTAGCCGACATCGGCGATCTCCTCGATATTCGCCTCGGTAATCAGCGTGCCGTTGGTGGAAAGGCCGGTGTAGATACCCAGCGCCCTGGCCCGCCGAGAAAGCTCGAATATGTCCGGGCGCATCAACGGCTCGCCACCGGAAAGGATCAACGCCGGCACGCGAAAACCCTGCAAGTCGTCGAGCACCGCATGCGCCTCAGCGGTGGTGAGTTCGCCCTTGAAGTCAATATCCGCCGAGACGGTGTAGCAGTGCTTGCAAGTCAGGTTACAACGGCGGATCAGATTCCAGATCACCACCGGGCCGGGAGGCTTGCGAGCCCCCGGGATCGGTCCGGGTTCGAGCAGGGTCTTGATATAGCGGGTGACACGGAACATGGCGTTCTCCTTCTGCGGCAAGGCTCAGCCTCGCGCGTCGGTCTCGGTGCTTGCGGTCTGCAGATTTGCGGCGGCCAGGCGCAATCCGGTCTTTTTTAATATGCGCGAACTATAGAGAATGCGATGGCCGTGGCATGCCTCCCCCAAGCAGGCGCGAAGCACCTGGGCTTGTTGTTCGACTTCCTCACGAGTTCGCCCGTGGAGCATGGCGAAAAGGTTATAGGGCCAGTGAGGCAGGTGGCGTGGGCGCTGGTAGCAATGACTGACCCCCTCGATAGCGGCAATTTCCCGGCCCAGTCGCTCGACATCGGCATCCGCCACATCCCACACCGTCATGCCGTTGGCCACGTAGCCCAGGCGATAGTGATTGGGCACCGCGGCAATGCGGCGGATCACGCCACGTTCGAGCATCGCCTGCATGCGCGACAGTACCTCTTCGCCGCTCATGCCGACCTGCTCACCCACCGCCGTCCATGGGTCGGAGACCAGCGGCAAGCCTGCTTGAGTGGCCAGCACGATGGCGCGGTCTTGCTCATCCAGACTCTTGCTCTTGCCCTCCTCAGACGGCCAGATGAAGTCGGACATGGAATTCCCTCTCCTTGGGCATGTTGAAGACCGCCAGGCCGGTGGCCGCCTCGAGCTCCGCCACGACCTCGGGGATACGCTCCGCTGTCTCGGTGGCCAGGACGAACCACATGTTCAATGCATGCTCGCGACGATAGTTATGGGCCACTTCAGGGAAGGCGTCGAGTATTCCGGCCACCCGCTCATAGTCCATCTCCGGTACCGCCAGGGCCGCCAGCGTCAGGCCGCCTCCCAAGCGCTCGGCATGGTACATGGGGCCGAAACGGCTCAGCACGCCGGTATCACGCAGCCGCGCCAGACGTTCAATCAATTCGGCTTCAGATAGACCGAGCTCCCCCGCCACCAGCGCGTAGGGGTGCGGCGCCAAGGGTAATCCATCTTGCAGGCGGTTGATGACGTGCCGGTCGTCAGCATCAAGCTCAACCTCGTTAATCCCGTCCTTATTGCGCATAGCTCCCTCCCTGGGCATAACGCCCACCGCATTGGCGGTAGGCGTGATGACTAAACAGCACCTGGTGGTCGATTTCCGCGAGTCCATGGTGGTGAACGAGAAGCTCGAGCTGGGCAAGGACCTGTTCACGCTGAATGCCATGGATCATGCAGAAAAGATTGAACGGCCAGTCGGGAAGGCGGCGGGGGCGGCGATAGCACAGCGTAACGACACTTTCTTGAGCCAAGGCTTGGCCCACGCGAGCCACTTGTTCATCAGGCACGTTCCACACCACCATGGCGTTAGCCCTGATACCCAGGCAGCGATGACGCACCACCAGCCCCAGGCGCTTGATCAGTTTTTCATCCTGCCAGCGGTCCACGCAGGCCATGACCTCGGCTTCTTCCAGACCACACTGCTCGGCCAGCGCCTGCCAGGGCCGTGGGGTTAACGGCAATCCCTGCTCAAGAAGTGCCCGCAGGTGACGATGAGCGTCGGATTCATGGGCTTGGCAAACACGCTCCAAGACAAGCGGCGTTGTGGTTGTCATATTCTCTCCAGCTCAGCCCAAGGAATCGTAAACGCCAGGTCGATATGAAAGCTTTCCAGCATGGGCAGGCGCAGAATCGTCCGGCCGAGCATGGTTTCCAAGTGGTTCAAGCGTTCGTCAAGACACTGTTCCTCCGGTGCGGTCATCACGAACCACAAGTTGTAATGGTGCTCCCGGGCGTAATTATGATTCACCCCCGGGGCTTGGTTGATGAGCTCTGCAAAGGCATCGCGTTCTTCTTCCGGAACAGCCACGGCGGCCAACAAGCTGGCCCCGGCCAAGGTATGTTCGAAAACCGGCCCGACACGGCTCAGTACATCCAGCGCCTGAAGCCGCTGCAGGCGAGCGATC
Organism: Vreelandella zhuhanensis; assembly: GCF_009793355.1. GTDB lineage: Bacteria > Pseudomonadota > Gammaproteobacteria > Pseudomonadales > Halomonadaceae > Vreelandella > Vreelandella zhuhanensis. Next base: position 131,802 of record NZ_WTKP01000008.1, on the reverse strand, counting down.
ACCTCTGCTTCGGACGTGCCAAGACGCTCGGCCATGGCCTGAAAGGGCTGGGGACAAACCGGTAGATCGCGCTGGTAGCAATCGATCAAACGTCGGTCCAGCATATCGAAATCCTGGGGTTGGCAATGCATCGGCACAGCTCACTTCTGTCTGGTACTGCTTTTATAGGGAAGGGCGGCGGCCCTCTCGGACCGCTGCCGCTTCCTGTTCAGTAGATATCGTGCTGAGTATTGAGAACGTTGAACTTGCCGGTCGGCGTCACCAATCGTTCATCCTTGATCACTGCCTTCAGCTCACGCGTCGTGTCATCGACGATCACCAAGGCGGACTGCTGGTCCATGGCATTCCATACCGAGAACCACACCTCGTCACCCGCCTTGTTGTATTCCGGCTGCACTACCCGCTTGGGCCCTTCTCCCACATCAGCCCATTCGGCGATAGGCAGGATTTCGTAGCCGGCTTCTATATCGTTGAGGTCGAAGACCGCTACGGTTTGGCTAAGCGCTTCACCGGGATTAAGCGGTGTGTCGACATAAAGGTTACTCGACGCCGGATGGGTCTTGATGAACAGCGACCCGCCGCCTTGACCTTCGAGGATACGCACCACCTTCCAGGCATTTTCCGGATGACCTTCAGGGTCGGTACCGATCAGCTGGATGGTGTTATCACCCAGGTGGCTGGTCGCCCATACCGGCCCGAATTCAGGGTCGACAAAATTGGCACCGCGGCCAGGGTGCGGGATCTTGCCCACATCGATGATGGCCTCGAGCTCGCGCTCCTGGGCATCGATCACCACGATCTGGTTGGATTCGTTGGCTGCCGTCATGAAGTAACGGCCGCTGCTCTCCCAGCCCCCATCGTGCAGGAAGCGAGACGTGGCGATCTCCACCGTGCTCAAGGCATCCAGGTTCTCGTAATTGACCAGCTGAACCTTGCCGGTTTCCTTGATGTTGACGATGAACTCGGGATGCTGGTGTGAGGCCACGATGGCCGCCACGCGCGGTTCAGGATGATATTCCTGAGTGCCGACGGTCATGCCCCGGGTACTAACGATCTTCTTCGGCTCCAGGGTCTCGCCATCCATGATCACGTACTGAGGCGGCCAATAGGCACCGGCGATCGCAAAGCTGTCTTCGTAACCCTCGAACTTCGAGGTTTCGACGGAGCGTGCTTCCAATCCCACCTTGATGGTCGCCACGATTCCCGGCTCTTCCATCCACAAGTCGATCATGTCTACCTTGGCATCGCGACCGATGACGAACAGGTAGCGACCCGAGGCGGACATACGCGAAATATGCACCGCATAGCCGGTATCAAGAATATCGATGATTTCCTTGCTAGCGCCATCGATCAAGGCGATCTGACCGGCATCGCGCAGCGTTACCGAGAAAAGATTTTCCAGGTCCAGGTCGTTCAGTTGCTGGGTGGGACGTTCTTCCGGCGGCACCATCACTTCCCAGCTTTCCTGCATTTCGGGCATACCGAATTCAGGCGGAACCGGCGGTTCATGCATGATGTACTTGGCCATCAATTCGACTTCTTCTTCGGAGAAATCGCCCGAGGTACCCCAGTTAGGCATGCCGGCCGGGGAGCCGTAATTGATGAAAACCTTGAGATAGTCCAGGCCGCGTTCCTGGGTAACCTCCGGGGTCAACGGCTTGCCGGTCGCCCCCTTGCGCAACACCCCATGACAGCCTGCGCAACGCTGAAAGTAGATTTCCTTGGCTCGCTCGAACTCCTCCTCCGTAAGGTCAGGGGCACCAGGACTGCGCACCGCCTTGGCTGTCGCCGCTTCCACCGGTGACTCCGTGCCCCGATAGACTCTTGCCGCCTCTTGCTCCTGATCGGGATCATCCTCAAAAGCCTGTACCATGCCCAAACCCAAGCCGAGTGAGGCAGCTGTGACAGCCACTACCAGTGGTCTGAGATACCTGTTTCTCTTCATCATCGTTTCACCTATTCAATGGTCCACGTAAGCAGCTTTGTCAGGTAATGCTATTTTTATTTTCGCTGGAGAAACCCAGGTGTAGCGCTGCCTCCAAAAAGACTGATCGATTAAAAGATATTTTTCATGCATCTTTTGATTTTTGAGCAAGGTTTCGTATAACAAGTTGATCTGCAGCAATTCATTCGTTACCTCATCCGCGCCTACCTCCGAATGGACATTGTCAGGCGCCAGAAAAACTGATCTATTTTTCAAACAGTGCTTAAGCATCGTTTCATTGACACAAATCAATATAGCTCCGAACCGGAAACTCGACACTTCGTCCACTCCTTTCCACTTGCCTGGAGCTTTCATGTCCCTTCTAAGTCGCGCCATCCTGCTCTGTACGCTTTGGCTGCTGCCCGCTCAGCCACTGATGGCGCTAGATATCGACACGGCTCGGGAAAAGGAACTGGAAACACTGCTTTACCAGGATTGCGGCTCCTGCCATGGCATGACCCTAAAGGGTGGGCTAGGCCCCGCCCTGACCCGCGAACGCATGAATACCTATCCCCGCGATGGCCTGGCCAGGTTGATCTTGCAGGGCATTTCCGGCACCGCCATGCCCGGTTGGGAAGGTTTGCTTAGCGAACAGGATGCACGCTGGCTCGCCGATCATCTGCAAAACGACAACCCCTTGGCGCGCTGACGCTGGAGTCCCCATGAAGCTGAATTCGATACGTAAACCTTTCGCCGGCATAGCGTTACTCGCGCTACTTGCTGGTTGCCAGACAACTCCCGAGGCACTTCATGGCACCGGTGACCTCGGTGTGATCGTGGAGCGCGCCACCGGCAGCCTTGCCGTAGTAGATACCAGCCAACGCCAGATACTTGATCAGGTGAAAGGACTGGGCGATCTCTCCCACGCCTCGGTGAAATTCTCGCGGGACATGCGCTACGCCTTTGTCTTCGGTCGCGATGGAGGCTTGAGCAAGGTCGACTTGTTGACTGGCGAGATCACCGCGCGCGTGATGCAGTCGGGCAACAGCATTGGCGGGGCCATTTCCCAGGATGGACGGCTCGTTGCGGTGGCCAACTATGAGCCGGGCGGGGTGAAAATTTTTGGCAGCGAAGACCTTGAATTTGTAGCTGACATTCCCGCTACCTGGATAGATGAAAAGGGCCGTGAACAGCGCTCCAAGGTCGTCGGACTGGTGGACGCCCCGGGAAATCGCTTCGTCTACAGCCTGTTCGACGCCGGGGAAATTCATCTCGTTGACATGAACGGTGAAGCACCGGAACTGACACGCTTCACCGAGGTGGGTAAAAATCCCTATGACGCCCTGATCGACCCTAGCGGACGCTATTACATCGCCGGTCTGTTTGGTGAAGATGGTCTGGCCTTGCTCGATCTATGGCATACCGATGCCGGGATACAACGCATCCTGCCCGACTACGGCCGTGGCGAGGAACGCCTGCCGGTCTACAAGATGCCCCATTTGGAAGGCTGGGCCATGGCGGGAAACGAAGCCTGGTTACCGGCGGTCGGTCGCCATGAAGTGCTCATCGCCGCTACCGACGACTGGTCGCTTACCGAGCGCATCCCGGTCCACGGCCAACCCATCTTCGTCATGAGCCGGCCGGACGAACGCCAAATCTGGGTCAGCTTTGCGCACCCGGACAATGACGTGGTGCAGGTCATTGATAGCGAAACTCGCGCTATCGTGGCGACGTTGTCACCAGGGAAGGCCGTTTTGCATATGGAATTCACTCCCCGTGGTGAACATGTATGGATTTCAGCCAGAGACAGCGACCGCGTCACGGTCTATGACACCCATACCCTGGAGGAAATCACCCGCCTGGAAAGCGAGTCACCCAGTGGCATTTTCTTTACTCACCGGGCTCACCGTATCGGGCTTTAACGCTATACACAGGTCTCGCATCCTACCCCTGCTCAAGCCACTACCCGTTAAGAGGTAGGCCAAATTCTCATAAGGGGTAGTACCTATACAGCATGACCCAGATCAAATACGCTTAAAGCGACTTTAATTAATGTAGTTTCAATACACCTTCTCAAGGTGCTGGCTCAGGACATGTCTGAACCAAGCAACCAAGCAAAAAGATGCATAATAAATGCTTTTTATTAAACGCATCGCCAGCACCCTTCTCTTAAAGGGCCTTGAACGGCAAGGAGACGATTCATGACTACGCCATCGATGGTTTCTAAGGCCATAGTTTCTAAGGCCACAGTTTCCAAGAAAATGGTTTCCAGGAAATGATGTCATTAAGGCGTGCTGCTTGTCTGGCGTTGCTGCCAAACGTATGGCTCGGCCTGGTGCTGATGCTGGTATTGGCCCTGCCTGCCCAAGCTGTCGAGCTTGCGCAAATTCAAGCCGGCTTCCCTGAGGCTGACAATCTCAGGCAGGCCGAATCGCAATGGCCGGTACAGGAAGTCCTGGCGGGAGAAGACCTGCTCGGTTATGTCTTCGAGACCGTGGATATCGCGCCGATCCCCGCCTACTCCGGAAAGCCGATCAACTTGCTGGTGGCCATCGACACAAATGGCGACCTGGTGGTGACCGAGGTTCTCGAACACGCTGAACCGATCATGCTGGTGGGTATTCCTGAAGAGAAACTGCAGAATTTCGCCGATGCTCACCTGCCTTATCATGTCACTGATAATCCCAAGATCGGTGGCGACCTAGACGCTATCTCCGGCGCGACGGTTACCGTCATTGTGGCAAATGACACCATCATGCGTGCCGCACGCAAGGTGGCGGCCGAACAAGGGCTGATTGCTGATCCTTCGACCGCTCCGCCGGCACGGGTGCTGCAGGACGTGTTCTCCCCTGCTGATTGGAATGAGCTTACCGGTGACGGTACCATCCGGCGCCTGCACCTGACCCATGGCGAAGTCGACGCCTCTTTCGTCGATACCCCGGCCGAGAACTACCTGCGCACGCCGGAACCCGCCGACAAGACGTTCATCGAACTTTTCTACACCTATCTTAATCCGCCCACCGCCGGTCGTAACCTCCTGGGTGACACCCGCTATGAGCAGCTGATGGCCGAACTTGGAGAAGACGAACACGCCATCGCGGTCATGGCTCGAGGCGACTATTCCTTCAAGGGCTCGGGTTATGTGCGTGGCGGCATCTTCGATCGCCTCGAGCTGGCCCAAGGCAATACCAATATCAGCTTTCACGACCGCGATCATATCCGCCTGGGCAGCCTGTCCATTGACGGCATGCCCGCCTTGGATGAGCGCGATATCTTCATCGTAAGAGAGCAAGCGGGCTTCGATCCCGGCCAACCCTGGCAGCTGGAATTACTGGTACGCCGCGCCTCAGGGCCGCTGGCTACCGAATTTAGCCGCTTCAGTGCCGACTACAAGGTGCCGGAGGCTTACATTGAACGCCCGGAGCCCCCGGTGGAAGAACCTATCTGGGTGCAGGTGTGGCGCGACAAGGCTTTCCAGATCGGCGTGCTGGTCGCCGGGCTGATCGTGCTCACCGGCATCATGCTGTTTCAGGACATCCTGGTGCGCTACCCACGTATTCAGCGCCCGTTGCGCCTGGGCTTTCTCATCTACACCCTGGGGTTCATCGGTTGGTATTCGCTGGCCCAGCTCTCGGTGGTCAACATTCTGACCTTTACCAACTCGCTGATTTCCGGCTTCAGCTGGAGCTCCTTCCTGATCGACCCGATGCTATTTATCCTCTGGTCGTTCGTGGCGGTCAGCCTGCTGCTGTGGGGGCGCGGGGTATTCTGCGGCTGGCTATGCCCCTTCGGGGCATTGCAGGACCTGGTCAACAAGGCCGCCCGCAAGCTCGGCGTAAAGCAGATCGAGGTGCCCTTCGGGCTTCATGAGCGGCTCTGGGCGATCAAGTACATCATTCTACTGGCGCTGTTCGCTGTTTCCCTGCATTCCCTGGGTACCGCCGAGCGCTATGCCGAAGTGGAGCCGTTCAAGACCGCGATCACCCTGCGCTTCCAGCGCGACTGGGGCTTTTTGCTCTATGCCGTGGGCTTGGTGGCGATCTCAGCCTTCAACCACAAGTTCTACTGTCGCTACATTTGCCCGTTGGGTGCCGGTCTGGCGATTCCCGCCCGCCTGCGCCTGTTCGACTGGCTCAAACGCCATCGCGGCAGCTGCGGTACACCCTGTCAGATTTGTGCCAACGAATGCGAAGTCGGTGCCATCCATCCCGATGGGCGCATCAACGCCAACGAGTGTCATTACTGTCTCGACTGCCAAGTCAACTATTGGGACGACCAACGCTGTCCACCAATGATCAAACGCCGCAAGCGTTATGAAAAAGCGTCACGCCTGGCCGGCAACCCGGATGGTACCGAGACGTTCGACCCCGGCAATGCCGGAAACCGCAAACTGCAGCGAATCCCGACGCATCAAGAGGAGTAAGTCATGAGCGACAAGAAGACCATCAAGGACATTGGCCGGCGCCACTTTCTACGTAACAGTGCCGTTACCGGCGTAGCCGGCGCAGGCTTGGCCAGCGGTTTCGGTGCTGGCGCCCTGCTTAATAGCCAACAAGCCCGAGCGGCGGGGGAGAATGGGATCGAGATCGCTCCCGGCGAACTCGATGAATACTACGGTTTCTGGAGCGGCGGCCACCAAGGGGAAGTGCGAATACTGGGCGTTCCCTCCATGCGCGAGCTGATGCGCATCCCGGTGTTTAATGTCGACAGCGCCACCGGCTGGGGCATCACCAATGAGTCCAAGCGGATCCTGGGCGACTCGGCGCGTTTCCTCAATGGCGACTGCCACCACCCGCATGTCTCGATGACCGACGGCAGCTACGACGGCAAGTACTTGTTCATCAACGACAAGGCCAACACCCGGGTGGCGCGCATCCGTCTCGACATCATGAAAACGGACAAGATCACCACCATCCCCAACGTTCAGGCGATCCATGGGCTACGCCTGCAGAAGGTGCCTTATACCAAGTACGTTTTCGCCAACGCCGAGCTGCCGATTCCCCAGATCAACGATGGCCGCGACCTGGAGACGCCGGACAACTACTGGACCATGTTCAATGCCATCGATGCCGAGAGCATGGACGTCGCCTGGCAGGTGATCGTCGACGGCAACCTGGATAACACCGACGCCGACTATACCGGGCGCTTCGTGGCGTCCACCTGCTACAACTCCGAGAAGGGCATGACGCTGGCCGACACCATGCGCGCCGAGCGCGACTGGGTGGTGGTATTCGATGTCAATGCCATCGAGGCCGCAGTGGAAGCCGGCCAGTTCGAGACCTTGGGCGACAGCGAAGTGCCGGTACTCGACGGTCGCAAGGGCTCGAAGCTGACCCGCTACATCCCGGTGCCCAAGAACCCCCACGGCCTGAATACCTCGCCGGACGGCAAGTACTTCATCGCCAACGGCAAGCTCTCGCCCACCTGCACCATCATCGCCATCGACACGCTTCCCGATCTGTTCAATGATGCCATCGAGCCGCGCGATACCGTTGTCGGCGAACCGGAGCTGGGCCTGGGGCCGCTGCATACCACCTACGACGGCCGCGGCAACGCCTACACCACCCTGTTCATCGACAGCCAGGTCGCCAAGTGGAACATCGAGGACGCTATTCGCCACTACAACGGCGAAGACGTCAACTACCTGCGCCAGAAGCTCGATGTGCATTACCAGCCGGGGCACAACCATGCCAGCCTCACCGAATCCCGCGATGCCGACGGCAAATGGCTGGTGGTATTAAGCAAGTTTTCCAAGGACCGCTTCCTGCCGGTGGGCCCGTTGCACCCGGAAAACGACCAACTGATCGATATCTCCGGCGAAGAGATGAAACTGGTGCACGACGGCCCCACCTTCGCCGAGCCCCACGACTGTATCCTGATGCGCGCCGACCAGCTCAGCCCGAGCCGGGTGTGGAAGCGTGACGATCCCTTCTTCGCCGAGACCGTGGCCATGGCCAAGGCCGACGGCGTCACCTTGGAGGGCGACAACAAGGTCATACGGGATGGTAACAAGGTACGGGTTTACATGACCTCCATTGCGCCGCAGTTCGGCTTGAGCGAATTTAAGGTCAGGCAGGGCGATGAGGTCACTGTGGTGGTCACCAACCTCGACCAGATCGAGGATCTGACCCATGGCTTCGTCATGGTCAACCATGGTGCCTCCATGGAGATCAGTCCGCAGCAGACCTCCAGCGTCACCTTCACTGCCGACAAGGCCGGGGTGTACTGGTACTACTGTTCATGGTTCTGTCACGCCATGCACATGGAGATGACCGGCCGCATGCTGGTCGAGAAGGCTTGATGGCACCCGGGGCCGGACATTCGGCCTCGGGCTATAAGGGAGTCCTCATGCTTCGCATAGTTATTCTTGCCGCCACCACCCTCGTGGTGGCGGCCTTCTTGATAGGCTTGCCCGTGCAGGCGGCAGAGTGGCGTGGCGTTCCCGGCGAACCGCTCCAGCCGCTGATCGAGCAAGCCACCGATGGCGACCATATCCGCTTACCCGAGGGTCGCTATCCCGGTTCGATAGTGATTGACCGCAGCCTGTCGCTGACAGCCGAAGGCGTTGCGGTGATCGATGGGCTTGGCGAAGGCCATGCCGTGACACTCTCTGCTCCGAACAGCGTGCTGGCCGATCTAGTGATTGAAAACTGGGGCCAGGATCTGACCGAGATGGATGCCGGCATCCTGGTGCAACCCGATGCCACCGGCAGCCTCATTCAAGGCAACCGCCTTTCCGGGCCGGGCTTCGGTATTCGCCTCGACGCCGTCGCCGATGTCCAGGTAATCGACAATGTCATTCGAGGCGATGAAACGCTGCGCTCTCAGGACCGAGGCAACGGCATTCATCTGTTTAGCGTCAGCAGCGTGTTGGTGGAAGGTAACGATATCCGCCGGGTGCGTGACGGTATCTACATCGATACCAGTCGCGATAGCATACTGCGCGACAATCACATGCAGGATCTACGCTACGGCGTGCACTACATGTACGCCCACGACAACCACCTGGAAAACAACCTGACCCGCGACACCCGCACCGGTTATGCCTTGATGCAGTCCAAGCGTTTGACGGTGATCGGTAACCGTTCACAAAACGACCGCCACTACGGCATCTTGATGAACAACATTACCCACTCGCTGCTGCGCGACAACCGGGTCGAAGGCATACAGCAGCGCCGCGATGCTGCCGGCCAAGGACTAGTCAGTGGCGGCGAAGGCAAGGCGTTGTTCGTCTATAACTCTCAATACAATCGTTTCGAAGGCAACCGTTTCGCCCACAGTGACATCGGCATTCACCTGACCGCCGGTTCGGAAGACAACGTCGTGGTAGGCAACGCCTTTATCGATAACCGTCAGCAAGTGATGTACGTGGCGACTCGCCTGCAAGAGTGGTCAAAGGACGGTCGCGGCAATTACTGGAGCAATTACCTGGGCTGGGACCTTACCGAGGATGGTATTGGCGATACGCCCTTCGAACCCAACGATGCCATGGACCGCCTGTTGTGGCGCTATCCCGCGGCCCGGCTACTGATGGACAGCCCGACCGTGCTGGCCTTGCGTTGGGTGCAGCGTCAATTCCCGGTGTTTCGCCCCCAAGGTGTACGCGATAGCGCCCCCTTGATGACAGACCCTCACTTCGGAGACGCCGACACATGACCCCGGTGATCGACTTCCAGCGCGTGACCAAACATCACGGCGACCTGACACGCATCGATGCGCTCGATCTCTCGGTCAGCCAGGGCGAAGTACTGGCCTTGCTCGGCCACAATGGCGCGGGCAAGACCACTACCATGCACCTGATTCTCGGCTTGATCGCCCCGGACAGGGGTAGCGTCTCGGTGCTCGGCGGCGCACCTGCCGGCCCTCATGCCGAGACACTGCGTCGCCGCCTGGGCTACCTGCCGGAGAACGTCAGTTTTTACGACCAGCTCAGCGGGCGAGAAGTCCTGGCGTATTTCGCCCGGCTCAAACGGGTGGCACGCGCCCAAGTCGACGAACTGCTCGAGCGGGTAGGGCTATCGAGCGCCGCCGACCGGCGCGTCAAGACCTACTCCAAAGGCATGCGCCAGCGCCTTGGGCTGGCTCAGGCGCTACTCGGCGAGCCGCAATTATTGCTGCTCGATGAGCCAACTACCGGCCTCGATCCCGCAGCGACGCGTGACTTCTACGAGACAGTGAGAGACTTGCGCGACCGGGGCTGCACCGTACTGCTTTCCTCGCATGTATTGCCCGGCGTAGAGCCCTATATCGACCGCGCCCTGATTCTGGGCGGGGGACGTCGCCTGGCCATGGGTAACATGGCGGAGCTGCGCGCCGAAGCGCAGCTGCCCCTCATCATTCACGCCCGAGGCTCCCTGGAAGGAGACGCCTGGCGCCACGGCTGGGATGACCCGCGTATCCAGGCTGTTGATCACAAGAAGCATGGTGTCACCTTCTCGGTTCCCGTCGATGCCAAACTCGCGGCACTGCGCCACCTCACCGCCGATCCCAGGGTCGAGGACATCGAGCTATTGCCGCCGACCCTTGAGCATCTTTATACGCATTTTTCGGCCCGGCGCGCTCCCGAAGAACTAGGAGTTATCTCATGAAGGCTATTCTGACCATCGCAGGCAAGGAGTTTCGCGACGGCCTGCGTAACCGCTGGGTGCTGGCCATCGCTCTGGTGCTGGCGGCGCTCGCCGTGGGAATTGCCTGGTTCGGTGCCGCCGCCAGCGGCGGTCTGGGATTCACATCGCTTGCCACCACCCTGACCAGCCTCTCGACCCTGGCGGTCTTTCTGATTCCGTTGATCGCCCTGCTACTGGCGTATGACGCCGTGGTCGGCGAGCAGGAGGCCGGCACCCTGCTGCTGCTGCTCACCTACCCGCTGAGCCGCACTTCATTATTGCTGGGCAAGTTTCTGGGGCATGGATTGATTCTGGGCGTGGCCACGGTCCTCGGCTTCGGTATCGCCGGGGTGGTGGTGGCATTGGGTGCCGAGGGAGTCGACATTGCTGAACTCGCCGGTGGCATGGGCCTGCTGATTCTCAGCAGCGTTCTGCTGGGCTGGGTGTTCATCGCCTTCGCCTACCTGATCAGCGTTTCGGTTACCGAAAAGGCTCGGGCCGCCGGCCTGGCGCTGGTCGTCTGGTTCCTGTTCGTACTGGTCTTCGACCTTGGTTTGCTCGCCTTGCTGGTCAGCGTCAAGCAAGGCGGTGACTGGCTTCCCTGGCTATTGCTGCTCAATCCCACCGAGTGCTTTCGGCTGATCAACCTGGCCGGCTTCGAAGCAGCTCGTAGTGTGAGTGGCGTTACCTCCATTGCCCAGGGAGGCGCCTTCCGCCCGGCGGTATTGATACCGATTCTCTTCGCCTGGATACTGGTGCCTTTGGGCCTGGCCATCCTGCGTTTTCGCCATCGACCGGCTTGAGCCGAATACATTTGGACTATCACCATGACTCGACGCATTTCGCTGTTGCTGATCAGCCTGCTCGCCCTGTTGCTGCTTGCCGGCTGCAGCGAGCCAGAACCCGACACCCTGGCTGAACCTGTTCCCATCGAATCGGGCGATAGCTGTCATGTATGCGGCATGCTGATCAGCGAGCACCCCGGACCCAAGGGCGAGGCCTTCGTGCAGGGCCAGCAAACGCCGCTCAAGTTCTGCTCCACCATGGAGCTTTTCGTCTTTCTGCAACAGCCGGAAAACGAGACACGTCTTTCACATGCCTATGTTCATGATATCGGTGTGACCCCCTGGACAGCACCAGAGGATGACGCCTTCACCCTGGCCAGCGAAGCCTGGTATGTGATCGGCCACGAACGTCGCGGCAGCATGGGGCACACCTTGGCGTCCTTCGCCGAGCATGCCGCTGCCGAAGCCTTCCGCAAGACGTATGGCGGCGAGGTGATCGCCTATGGGGATATCGATCTGGAATTGCTGGGACAGCTGGGACGCGGGGAGTTGAACGGCCACTAGCCTTGCGCCACTTTCATAGCACCCCTTTGACACCCAGACGCCAGACAAGGCGCTGCAGGCGCACGGCGCTGGGTAATTCGACGGTGAGGTCGGCGAGCAAGGTGTCCTGAAACATCAGCGCCAACCCCTTCCGTTAACTTGCCTCATCCGGTTTGGTATAAATTGAAAAGGTCAATGAAAGCTGACTGCCTCGCCATGGCGATCGAAGGCCAAAAAGTTTTCGATGCTGCCCATCTTTATCGACTCGACCATGCGCTGCAAAGGCTGCTCCGCTTCTTCACTGCTGGGAGGCAAGGCGCCATCACCCGCCAGGGCGGCCACGAAGACGATGTCCCATTCCTGGCCGGTACCTTGTGATTCCTCAACCAGAGCCGCCATGTCGCTAAGCTCCTCGAGGGTCTTGTCCACGCAGAGTACCGGGGCCAGCACACCGCCTTCGCCTTGTTCGAAACGCTCACGCTGTGCCTGGTCGGGGCTGTCGGGCAATTCGGCACGTGCCAGAACGAACAGCAGCCGTTGTGGCTCGGTTTGACGGTGGGCTTCCGCCAGCAGGTCAGCATAATTGGAAATAGCCATTCGGGCCTCCTTGAAGGAAAATCACAAGAGTAAGCGAATCATGTTCAGGTAGCTTGTAAAAGCAACATTCGCTTATTATATTCATTTACAATACACCTTATAGAAAACCAAGGAGGCCGTCATCATGTTACTACCCCGCTCCTTGTGCTCACGACTCTATCAATGCCTTGCCCTCTTGTGCATCAGCCTGGGAGCCATGGGCATCGTTTTACCCCTGCTTCCTACCACGCCGTTTTTGCTGGTAGCCGCCTGGGCGGCGCCTAAAGGCTCGCCCAGATTGGCCAACTGGCTTTGGACACATCCTCGGCTTGGCCCTATCCTGCTTGCCTGGCGCGACCAGCGAGCCGTTCCCAGGCGCGCTAAAAATACCGCCTGTGCATTATTGATAGTCAGCTGGGTTACGCTGATGATGGTGGGTTCGCCCCTGCCTGTCCTGGCCCTTACCGGTATCCTGTTTACCGCCGTGGCCGCCTTCGTGTTGACACGGCCAACGGTTCAGCTTCCTTGATACCTCTTTTACCTCTCGCATGACAGGTTACCCAGATTATGCATATCACCCGCTATACCGATTATTCCCTACGTGTACTGCTCTTCGTGGCCTTGAAAGGCGAGGAACGCTCGACCATTCGCGAGATCGCCGAACGCTATGATATTTCCCGTAATCACTTGATGAAAGTGGTGCAAGAACTCAACCACAAGGGGTATCTACAGGCAATACGCGGCAAGCAAGGCGGGCTACTGCTGGGGCGAGCGCCCGAAGACATCAATATCGGCGCCCTGGTACGCGACACCGAGCAGGACCTGGCGCTGGTGGAATGCTTCGGCAAGCAGAATAAATGCGTAATTACCGGGGCATGTCGCATCAGACCCATGTTGGCCGAAGCCCTGGAAGCATTCTTTCATGTACTGGATGGCTATACATTGGCGGACCTATTGACCGATGAGCAGCGCCCTCAACTGCTTAGACTGCTGGCGATCAAGTGATAAAGACCGTGACGTGATCCCGCTGGTCGGTGTTCAAATACATCAACCCTGGCCACCATGAAGGCTATCAAGCGCCCCGCCGTATTAGCATGGGTAAAACATCATCCGCCGCTCAATCTGATCGCGAAGCCGCCCAAGGCGGAAACCAGCACCACTGCCCAGGCAGGCAGCCTCCATACGGTAAGCAGCATGAAACCGACCAGCGCCAGGGCGAATTCGTAAGGCCCGATAATCGCACTGGTCCATACCGGTTGATACAAGGCCGCGCCAAGAATCCCCACCACTGCCGCATTGGCGCCGCGCATCAATGCCTGAGCAGCGGCTACCTCGCGAAAACGATTCCAGAACGGCAGTACTGCCACCAACAACAGCAACCCAGGCAGAAAGATTGCCAACAGAGCGATGAAAGCCCCCCAGAGAGCATGGGGTACAGGTGCCAGTATCGCCCCCAGGTAAGCGGCAAAGGTGAAAAGCGGCCCCGGCACCGCCTGAGCGGCCCCGTAGCCTGCCAGGAAGTCTTCGGCACTGACCCAGCCCGACTGAACTACCTCGACCTCAAGAAGCGGCAACACCACATGCCCGCCACCAAACACCAGGGCCCCGGCGCGGTAGAAGGCATCGATTACCGCAACCCCGGCCGAGGGTCTGATGAATGCCAGCAGTGGCAAACCGACCAACAGCCCGAAAAACACCGCCAAGGCCACGCCTCCAGCACGGCGTGACACTGGAAACTGCAAGGTAGTGCCCGGATAGTCAAGATTGGCACGGCACAGCATCAGCCCCGCCAAGCCGCCCATCAGGATGGCGCCGACCTGGCTGAAGGGGCCGCTGCCGACCACCACAATCAGCACCGCTGCCAGGGCGATGCCCGCACGCCGACGATCAGGACAGAGGTTTTTCGCCATGCCCCAGACCGCGTGTGCCACGATAGCCACCGCCACTATTTTCAGGCCATGAATGACACCACTGCCCAAGGGGCCACCCATCGCCGAGGCTCCCAAGGCAAATACCAGCAGTAGCAGTGCCGAAGGCAAGGTGAACACCAGCCACGCCGCCGCGCCGCCCCAAGGGCCGCCGCGCAACAGCCCCAGGGCAAAACCGACCTGGCTGCTGGCCGGCCCCGGCAGAAACTGGCATAGCGCCACAAGATCGGCATAGGCTTTTTCATCCAGCCATTTTCTGCGCTCCACGAACTCGCTGCGAAAGTAACCCAAGTGAGCAATCGGCCCACCAAAGGAGGTAAGGCCCAGCCACAGAAATGCCTGGAATACCTCCAGCACCCTTCCCGCTCGCCGCGCATCCACGGGCTGTGTCATCGAATCCTTCCTTCTTCTTTCATGTATGGCTTTTCGGTGAAGCAGAAATTTTCGGTGAGTGTAATTGCTGATAAAGTCAACGAGGTGACGACGGTATATCCCTGTCATCCAGCTTTCATATCGACGTCACTGCCATGTCATGGTGGGCGCTTAGCGTAAAAACCTTCAGCGATGAGGACTCATTAAGATGGAGCAGCCGACATGGCCATCAAGAAGCGCGAACCGCTAAGCGAAGAGGAACTCGACTACCTGGTGCAGCTGGCTAATGGCAATGCCCTAGCACGCCAGCGCAAACACGACCGAGAGAAAGCCTTGCGCAACAATCGCCGGGGCAAGCAGGCTGATTAAATAGAAGCAAAGAGACTTACAACAGCCTCTCCGAAAACAAGGAGCGTTTATCAACGTGGTTGCCAGAGACCATAAAGATGCCATCACCCGTGTAATGCAAGGTTTCCGGGTAGGCGGGCTGCAGCGCGACATGGGCGGCCACGATTTCGAAGATAAAAAAGTTATAGCTATCCACTAACGCATCGTCATGCAGGCGGCACTCGAAGTTAGCATGGCATTCCTGGATAAGTGGCGCGGAAACGAGGCGGGCTTTTTCCGGCGTCAGCCCGAATGTCGAGAACTTATCGATCTCTGCGCCAGAGGTGTTTCCGACACCCACCACTTTATCCGTCAGTTCCGTGGTGGGGAGATTGATCACACATTCCCGACTTTGCTTGATCAACTGATGGCTGTAATTGTCTTCGGAAATCATGCAGCCCACCATGGAAGGGGAAAACGCCAATATCGTATGCCACCCTAGCGTCATTATATTGCTTTCGTCGCTGTGCTTCGATGTGATCAACACAACCGGCCCAGGCTCCAGATAACGACGCGCATTACTCACAGGAAAGTCCTGCTTACCGACAGGTTTGGTCATACCAATAGCTCCCCGATTTCTTTGATGGTGGCTTTTCTTTAGTGGCGGTTTTCCTTTCCTGCGTTAAACATTCCCTAAGCGCCCATGAGCGGCATCGCTTTCTTACAGGCTAGACGCATTTTTTGGAGAGCCGGTTCGGCGCGGGAATTTTTTCGTCGCCTCCCCCTTTAAAGCGGAAAAATCTGGCACAACAGCTATAGGTGAAAGGACGCAAACGTGTATTCGCGAGCGATGCTTGTCCATCAATTAGAGAGAGAGCGAGATAATCATGCAGGTACCCTTGGAAATTACCTACCATCATATCAGCCAGAGCGATTGGATCGATGAGTACATCAAGGAGCGCGCCGAGCACCTGGACAATATGTGCGACAACCTGATCTCCTGCCGTGTAATCATCGAACGGGAGCAACACTCCCAACACACCGGGAACCTCTACCGTGCCCAAGTCGAGGTCTCCTTGCCGCCGAAGAAACATCTGATAGGCGACAAGAAGGGTGTAGTCGAAGACATGCACGTGCAACTGCGCCCGATCATTCGCAAGGCTTTCGAGGCCGTAGAGAAACAACTCAAGAAAGAAACTGCACGCAGGAGAGGTGACATGAAACAGCATGAAAACGGTTATGAATCGCATGCGTTCGTGGTTCGGCTATTTACCGAAGAAGGCTATGGCTTCATCAAATCGCCCATTGATGGCCAGGAATATTACTTTCATCGCAACGCCGTGCTGCATGATGATTTCGAGCGTTTGCATCCAGGTACTCAGGTTCGCTTCGAGGCTGAGATGGGCGAAAAAGGCCCCCAGGCAAGCACGGTTCAGATTATTGACAAGCCCGGCGTGCGCGTTCCTGAAGAAGGAGAAGAGGCGATCGAACAGCCTGAAGATTGGAAAAAGTAGTGAATCGGGGCTTCAAAAGCAGCTCGATTTACCTTTGTTACTCGGCCGCCTTCGGGCGGTCGTTTTCGTTTTGAACAAAATCCTGCCGCATTCTGCGATTCGATTCTCTGAATGAAGCGTCAGTTAAGGCAGAGCAAGGCGTTAGCCTTGCTTGCTCTTAGTGCATGGATATATAGTCATCCGATGGCCATCATTCGTTCTGACACCCTCATTCTTCAGGTCATTAATGCCGATCAGCAGCAGGCGTTGGCAGATACGCTAAGGCTGTATCGACGACTGGTGCGCGATTTGATGACCGTGGCCTATACCCACTGGCCGATGGTGGGGGCTGGCAAAGGCAATGAAGTCGTTAAGGTGATCGAAGGGCTTATTCATCCGACCCGCCAGCGGCCACAAGTACGCTATCCCTATTTCGCCAAACGTTACTACAAATTCCCTTCATACCTTCGCCGCGTGGCTATTATGGATGCCGTGGGCCAAGTGCGTTCATTTGGCACTCGATTCGATCAGTGGCGATGCGGTAAGCGCAAGCACCCCCACGCGAAGCCGCCACGCCTGACCACCCGCACCCATACGTTCCCCAGCCTTTACGGCAGCCAGTGCGCCAAAGTGAACGCTGAGGCCACGCATGCCTTCATTAAGGTGCGTTGGCAGAACGACTGGATCTGGATGGGCTTTCAGCTCAAGAGCCAATGCCGCTTTCACGGCAAGGGCCAAGCGAAATCACCCCTGCTGACCTATAACGGTCGCCACTGGCAGCTCTCGTTACCCGAACAGTTCAACCCACCGACGCCCACCAAAGGCACGCCTAACCGGGTGCTGGCGGTCGATGTCGGTATCAACACGGCGGCCACCTGGGCCGTGGTCGATGCTCAAGGCACTGTCCATGCACGCGGGTTTATCTCGCGCACGGATAAAGACCGTGAGTGTCGGCTCATGCAACGCATCCGTCGCGCTGCGCGCAAACACACCCGCCACGGGTGCCGTTTGCCGGTGGGCTTTTGCCGTTGGGGTCACCAGCGTTTAACTCACCTGGCTGATAACCAAGCCCATCAGATCAGTCGACAGCTGGTGAACCAGGCGCTCAATCATGACTGCCAAGCCATGGCCGTCGAAGACCTCAAAGGCTGGCGCCCGAAAGCAGGCAAAAAGCGCACGCCGATGAAAGCGCGCTTTCACCGCTGGTTTCACCGCCAACTGGTTAATCGTATCGACAGCAAGGCAGAAGAAGTCGGCCTAAAGCGTGTACACGTGTATGCGCGTGGCACGTCGCGGCAAGCGTTTGATGGCTCGGGGCCAGTGAAACGAGACGTTGCCAATTACAGTCAATGCACGTTTTCAAGCGACAAGCGGTATCACGCCGATCTTAATGCCGCCTATAACATCGCCGCTCGCGGCCATGTCTACTTCCAGGGCGGTCAGCGCAAGCAGACCGCCCGTGTGAGGTCGCAGACGTCGACCCACGCACCGAGAACCCCGGTAACCCTCTCCACGCTCTGGCAACAGAGCGCGTGAGAGGGATTAGAATCCGCGATTCTATTCTGTGAATGAATCGGCGGAGGGTTCAAGTCATCGTTTGTTCATATCGCTGTCGTCGCAATGTCACCTCCCGGCGCAACACTGGTTGCCAATGAAACAACCGGTGAGAAACGTATGCGGATTTGTCTGGTCAGCGAAACCTGGTCGCCCGAGATCAATGGTGTTGCCCATACGCTGCGCCCGGACGTGATTTCTCTGGCCACCCAAGGCCCACTGAGCTGGGCCGATATTGCCGACCAGTTCCTGTCTTACCTTGACCATGCCCGGGAGGCTTATCATGCGACCCCGTACTCTTGCTCTGTTTGACCATCTTGATCTTCTCGAATGGCAATTCTGTCAGCGCATCACCCGGCTCAGCTTATACCGGCCCTGGCGTCTCACCTTGCAGGCCGCCAGTCGGTTGGGAGACTGGCCGGTGTGGGTGCTGCTGACCTTGGCGCAACCCTGGCTGCAAACCGACGGCAGCTGGCGTCTGGCTCAGTATGCCATCACCGCGCTGGTGGCGACGGCGCTGTACCGTTTGATCAAGACCCGGTTATGCCGCGAGCGCCCCTTCATTACCTATTGTGGCGGCATTCAATGCAGTGAACCTGCCCGGGACCGCTACAGCTTTCCCAGCGGCCACACCATGCACGCGGTGATGTTCAGCGTTCTGGTGGCCGCGCATACACCTTGGCTCTTGCCTGTGGTGATTCCGCTCGCCCTGCTGATTGCGTTTTCGCGTGTGGGTCTCGGCTTGCATTACGTAAGCGATGTGGTTGCCGGGGCGAGCATTGGCTGCGGCTTTGCCATCTTGAGCCTGTTCGTGGCGGGGTGAGCTTCCCCGCTTGTTCATCCGATTGTCACGCCCATGACTCGGCAACGTCACATCCCCACCTCAGGCTGACAGTCGTTAACCACGTTCCGCTTAACAGGTAAGCCGCCATGTCTTTCGATACTCTATCCCAGACCCTGCCCCGTACCCTGCTCGGCACTGCGATTGCCGCCACCTTGGCGTTCAGCGCCTTGCCGGCCAGTGCCGCCGATCTATCCTCACGCTTCATCGACAGCGACGGCGACATGGTCGCCGATACGCCCGCGGATGAGACCCAGTGGACCGACCCCGACACCCTGGTATTCGCGTATACCCCGGTGGAAGACCCGGCGGTGTACGCCGAGGTATGGGCCGGCTTTCTCGAACACATGGAAGCAGTCACCGGCAAGCGCGTGCAATTTTTCCCGGTGCAATCCAATGCCGCCCAGCTTGAAGCGATGCGTGCCGGGCGCCTGCATATCGCGGGCTTCAATACCGGAAGTGTACCGGTCGCCGTCAACTGCGCGGGTTTCGTTCCGTTCAGCATGATGGCCGCCGAGGATGGCAGCTTCGGTTATGAAATGGAGATCATCTCTTACCCCGGCAGCGGTATCCAATCAGTGGAAGACCTGGCTGGTCGCAACCTGGCCTTTACCTCGCCCACCTCCAATTCAGGCTTTCGCGCCCCTTCGGCGTTGCTACGATCGCAGTATGACCTGGAAGCCGACGAAGACTTCGAGACTGCCTTCTCCGGCTCCCACGACAATTCCATCCTCGGTGTGGTCAACGAGGATTACGACGCCGCCGCCATCGCCAACTCGGTGGCCGCTCGCATGCTCGCTCGCGACGTCATCAAAGAAGGCGACTATGAGGTCATCTACACCTCCGACACCTTCCCCACCACCGCCTACGGCCATGTGCATAACCTTCACCCGGAGCTTACAGAAAAAGTGCATGACGCTTTTTCCAGCTTTGATTGGGAAGGCAGCGCCCTGAAAGCGGAGTTCGCCAACTCCGGTGAAGCGCAGTTCGTTCCCATCACCTATCAGCGGAACTGGGAAGTGATTCGCACCATTGCCGAGGCTAACGGCGTCACCTACGACTGCGAGTAGGGAGGAAAGACCATGCTGACCCTATCCGGCGTCTGCAAACGCTACCCCACGGGCGACCGGGCATTGAGCGACATTGAACTCAGTCTGCCGCGTGGCCAGATCACCGCCTTGATCGGGCCTTCCGGGGCTGGAAAAAGTACGCTGATTCGCTGCATCAACCGCCTGGTGGAGCCCACTTCCGGCAGCATTCGCCTGGACGATACCGAGCTGACACGGTTATCCGGTCGGGAACTGCGCCGGGCACGTCGCGCCATGGCCATGATCTTTCAGGAGTACGCTCTGGTGGACCGTCTGAGCGTCATGGAGAACGTGCTTTCCGGGCGGCTCGGGCATGTGGGTTTCTGGCGTAGCTTTCTGCGCCGCTACCCTGCCAAGGATGTGACCGAAGCCTTCCGATTGTTGGAGCGTGTGGGGCTTTCGCATGCCCTGGACAAGCGTGCCGACGCCCTTTCCGGTGGCCAGCGCCAGCGCGTGGGCATCGCCCGCGCCCTGGTGCAAAGCCCTCAATTGCTGCTGATCGATGAGCCCACGGCAAGCCTCGACCCCAAGACGTCCCGCCAGATCATGCGATTGATCCGCGAACTCTGCGCCGAACGCCGGCTTGCCGCCATCATCAACATCCATGACGTGGCCTTGGCCCGCCAGTTTGCCGACCGTGTCGTCGGGTTGCGCGCGGGTCGGATCGTTTTCGACGGCAAACCCGATGAGCTCAGCGCCGAGATACTCACTACCATCTACGGCGAAGAGGATTGGGATACCCAGGCTGATCATGAGCGCGATGCGCCTTCCAAAAGCAAGACAAAATCCCACCCTACCTTGATGTCTCCAATCTCGGCGCTTGCCGCCTTGAGCCCCGGGAGCACGAGATGAACCGCGAACAACTGGCCGACCAGGCGTTCACTCGCGAGGCGCTTGCCAGCACAGGGCGCTGGCGACGCCTGCCGTTTATCGCCGACCCCAAAGTGCGCTGGGCAATGGGCATCGGTGCTGTCGTTTACCTCGCATTGGCGCTGGCCTCCATCGAGGTGAATTGGGAGCGGGTCGCCGAAGGCATGAGCCGCGCGCTCAATTTTCTGGGCGCCTTCACCCAGCCGGATTTCCTCAGCCGCCGGGACGATATCATCGATGGCATTCTCGAAAGCCTGACCATGACGTTAACCTCCACGGTGATCGGCGTGGCGCTGGCGATTCCCGTCGGGCTGGGGGCCGCGCGCAACATCGCGCCACTGCCAATCTATCTGGTGTGTCGCAGCATCATCACGGTATCGCGCACCTTCCAGGAAATCATCATCGCCATTCTGTTCGTGGTGATGTTCGGTTTCGGCCCATTGGCGGGGGTGATCACTCTGGCCTTCGCCACCATCGGTTTCATGGCCAAGCTGCTGGCCGAGGATATCGAGGATCTGGACTGGCGCCAGGTGGAAGCGATTCGCGCTACCGGGGCGAGCTGGTGGCAGACCATGAACCACGCCGTTCAGCCGCAGGTCATGGCGCGCCTGATTGGGCTATCCATGTACCGCCTGGACATCAACTTCCGTGAGTCGGCAGTGATCGGCATTGTCGGGGCCGGCGGTATCGGCGCCACGCTCAATACCTCGATGAGCCGCTACGAATACGATACGTCGGCGGCGATCCTGTTGATCATCATCGCAGTCGTTTTGCTGTGCGAGTACGGTTCCAGCCATGTCCGCCGCTGGACCCAGTAACTAGCCTGGCTGGTTTAAAGGAATCCGTTTATGCCCGTTTCCATATCTCCGCAAGGTCAGCCACGCTGGCGCCTGCGTACCTCGCGTGCCCAGTGGCTCGGCTACCTAGCCTGGCTGATCGGTGCCTGCCTGTTCTTGTTGTGTTGGAAGATGATTTCCGACAACACCATGTGGGTCTTCGTGGCGGATGCCGGGCGCCAGGGGGACGATCTGATCAGTCGTATGCTGCCTCCCGACTGGCACTATGCCCACCGTCTGTGGAAACCCATGTGGGACACCCTCAACATCGCCACCCTGGGTACGTTGCTGGGCATCGTCATGGCGTTTCCGGTGGCCTTTCTTGCTGCTCGCAACACCACGCCCCATCCGCTGGTACGCAGCCTGGCCCTGATGCTCATCGTTTCATCACGCTCGATCAATTCCCTGATCTGGGCCATGCTGCTGGTGACCATTCTCGGCCCGGGTGTTTTGGCAGGCATCATCGCCATCGCCCTGCGCTCCATCGGTTTCATCGGCAAGCTGCTGTATGAAGCCATCGAGGAAATTCACCCCACTCCGGTGGAAGCCATCAGTGCCACCGGCGCCGGGCGCCTGCAGGTGATGAGCTACGGCGTGCTGCCCCAGGTATTGCCCGCTTTCGCTGGCATCAGTGTGTACCGCTGGGATATCAATATTCGCGAATCCACGGTGCTGGGGCTGGTAGGCGCCGGTGGCATCGGTTTGCAGCTCAACGCCGCCATCAACAGCCTGGCCTGGAGCCAGGTCAGCATCATTTTTCTGATGATCTTTGCCACCGTGCTGGCCTCGGAGTGGATTTCCGCCCGGGTGCGTCACGCGATTATCTAACGCCAGGCTCTGGAGTGTTACCCCCATGCATTTTGCACTGTTCGACCTCGATGACACCCTGCTGAATGGCGATTGCAGCGCGCTATGGAATACCTGGATGGTCAAGCAAGGCTGGGTTGAAGACGTGGGTTATTTCCTTTCTTCAACACGCGCCATGCAAGTCGCTTACCATGCCGGCCGACTGAAACTTGAAGAGTACCTCGCCTTGACGCTCTCCCCGCTCACCGGACGCAGCCTCGAAGAGGTGCAGGAGGAAGTGGACCGGTTCGTCATCAGTGACGTGGTGCCGCTGGTGTTTCGTCAGGCGAGGGAGCGCATCGAAAGCCACCGTCAAGAAGGCGACGAACTACTGTTGATTTCCGCTTCGGCGCGCCATCTGGTCGAGCCGGTGGCCAGGCACTTGGGCATCGCCCACGTCATCGCGGTAGAACTTGCGATCAGCGAAGGCCGCTATACCGGAGTGACCTCGGGCCAACTTTCCTATCGAGGGGGTAAAGTCTCCCGGCTCAAGGCGTGGCTCGCCGAGCGGCGATTACATCCCCGCTCTCTCACCTTTTATTCCGATTCACGCAATGACCTGCCGCTGCTCAACCATGTCGACCGACCTGTGGCGGTCAACCCGGACCCCGTGCTGGCCGAGGTAGCCCGTGTCGAAGGCTGGCCTCACCTGAACTGGCGCGCCCCGCCTGCACACGCCGATACGGAAGAGCTGAACGCTTATACCGAACAAGGGTTATCGACGTTTTCCTCGGCAGAAAGGCCATACCTGATAGAAGCGACGGCATTGAAACTCGGCTTCGCAGGCTGACAGCTGGGCCTGATAACGCCCTGCGCGGCTGCTTACTTGGCGTGCGGCACGCATCACCTGGGGTTTGCTTCGGTACGACCCCCGACGATAACCACCCTGGCCTTCATGGTAGGCCAAGTAGAGATGCTCGGGATTGTTCAGGGAAACGCCGGTTTGTTGCTGGGTGCGGCGGTTATACCAGCCGATGAAATCCGTGGCATGCTTCATGTGCGTTCGCCGGGCAAAAAGCCCTCCCGCATCCGCCTCGTATTCCCCCCAGACGGGGTCCTGGGCCTGGGCGTAACCGCGTGCGGAAGAAGGCCGCCGCCAGGGAATGAACCCCAGCAGGCGACTTCGGGGCGGGCGTACATGGCTGCGAAACGAAGACTCCTGCTGAATGAAGGCCATCTGGGTGGCTATCGGCGTGCCCCATGCCTTTTGGGAATCCCGTGCATAGTCATACCAGCTAGGCTGTTCGCGGAAGATTTCACAGACATTGCTCTGGTCATCGGGAGGCGCAGGCGCCAGCATCGCACAGCCGGTAGAGACGACGGCAAGGCTTGCGATAGCCAGACACCGCAGCGTAGTTTTGATTGTTTTATTCATCGTTTTGCGCGGGAAACCCGGTTGCTTTAGCGCCGGGAGGGATAGCGCGTCGTGCGCAGCACGACTCGGGGTTCCCTGTCCGCGCCTCCTTTAGTGTTGAGTCGTGGGTATCTGGTGGTAGCCGTAGCCATCACCGCGTTGCAACAGAGTGCAGTAGGGCCAGGAGATGCCCTGTACCGCGCCCTGTTCGGTTTGAATATTGAAACTGCCAGTCTTGCGGATTGCCACGCGACCCGTATGCGTGCCGGCCTTCTTGCCGGTCGGGACAATTGCCCTGACCCTATCGCCGGTCTGAAAACCTTGTACTTGCTTCTGGCGCATCAGGTAGCCACGCGGAAAGCCGTACTTGTCGAGCCGGGTGCGCTTGTAGCTGCCGCGCCCCATGGCCTTGATGACCTGGGTGGGTACCCGCCAGCCTTTCAGGGTATCGAACTTGCCGACACAGGCCGCATCCAGCGCATGGGTTTTGGGAATACCCAGGCGCTGACGGTTGTACTTGGTGCGACCGCCGCTGCCCACGGCGACGGGTAGACCAGTGGACTTCATTGCACCGAACAGTGCCCAGCGGGTGGCATTAACAGCGGTGGCATCCCGCAGCGGTAATTTGAGCTGGCGCTGCACCCGAGCCAAGCGCATTTCCGCCGACAGGCCATTGGCTTTCAGGCGGCGCTTCAACCCCTTGTCGGTGGCAAAGAAGTCGGCAAGCGACTGATTATCCTTAGCGATATTGCAGTCGTGACAGGCGACGGTCAGGTTGCTCACCCGGCTAGAGCCGTTCCGAGATTTCGCTACCACATGCTCGATCTCCAGGGGCGTATCACCGGTACCGCAGTAGGCGCACTCTCTACCCCATTTTTCGAGCAGGTATTCACGCACCTCATAGCCCAGGAGCGTGCCTTGCTGGTACTCGACCCCGGAAATCTCCGGGTTTTCCATCTTCTGTAGATCGAAGCGCACCAATTCCATGTTCAGATGAGTCACCGGCGCCCAACGGCACAGCTTGTCCACCCAAGCCATGGTTGTATCGACCCGGTGTTGCAAGCTGGGCGGCAGCCAGCCCTTCTTGCGCGTCCGGTTGTCGAAGCGTGGCTTGCGATGGCGCAGGTTCTTGCTGCGACGCCGACGCCGAAAACCGGCACGTTGCTCCAAGGCTTGGCGAATCTGGAAGCCCCGATGCACCAACTGAAACAGGCAAAGCACATGGCGGGTTGCCGGTGCCTTTTCTTCCGTTGCGTTGTTTCCCAGCCGCATCAGCGCCAGCCCGGTTTCCTTGCTGCCCGGATCGGCAGCCAGCAGGGTTGGCTGCAAGGTGCAGTCACTCAGGCAGCGATCCCGCAACCGGATCACGAAAGGCGTCAGGTTCACCACCGCTGCCCGTCCGCGCTCCAGCAGCAACCGTGCGCGTTTTTCCGAACACGGCATCAACGGCTGCTTGTTCTTTCCCAATACGAAAACCGCCATGCGATCTCCTCCTAAACATTGCCCTTACGGGCCTAGTGACGCAGGTCTTCCAACCTGTCTCCCCTCGGGAATGTCTGCAACCGGCTCCTACCTTGTGGTAGCGATCAGAACCTTCGGCGCTTTACCTTTCACCAGCGTGATCCTGACCTTCCAGAGCGCCGAACTGAGCGAAGCATTCGGCGGTGGGTCTTGACGACCTATTGCAAACGTAGCGGGTTGGCTACCGCTTTCCCTGGTCAACCGGGCTTGTTGTCACAAGCCTCGTCCTTTAGGGCGAGGTAGTTGACCACTTGCTTGTTCCATTCTTGGATTTTCAGCTCTTGGACGTAAAAGCCATTTTTCTCAGTGATTCTTGACGCGCCAGATTCGCCAGGCGAGAAAACCGATGATCAGCAATCCCAGCGGCCCCAACACCATGGCGGCCAGCATGGGCTGGATGACCACACCCAAGGCACCCAGACTTTTCAAGCCCAGCTGGAAAAGGCTGAAAATGTAGTAACTGATAACGATGATCGAGAGCCCCTCGACCGCCTTTTGAATCTTGAGCTGACTGCTGGTGCGTTCATTGAGACTTTGCAGAATCGCCGAATTCTGCTCTTCGATTTCCACCTGAGCACGGGTTCTCAGCAGGTCGTTGAGACGCGCGACGCTTTCCGCCAAGCTTTCCTGACGCCGATTGATCGCCGCGCAATAATGCACGGTGGGACGGAAACGGCGCAAAATAAAGGTACCCAACGCAGGATGGCCGTCAAGACGCTTCTCGCGCAGCTCTTCAATGCGCGTGTTCACGAGCAACGCATAGGCCTCTGTGGCACTGAAGCGTTGCCGCGAACGGGCACCGGAACGCTCGAGCCGGTCGGAAAGCCTGAAAATAGCCGCCAGTAGCGGTTTGGGGCTGGTGTTGCCAGCGTCGGTATTGCGATCCGACAGCTCCCCCAGTTCCAGTTCGTAATCATGCAGCTCGACGCTCAGTTCCTTGGCCAAGGGCAAGGCAAGCGAGGCCATCATGCGATAGGTCTCGATCTCCAGCAGCCTTCGGGTCATGCGTCCCAATCGAAAGTCGTTGAGCCCGCGGTTCACCAGCAGTAAATGATTGACCCCTTCCGCTGACAGCCGGAAATCACTCCATACGGTAGCGTCGCCACCTCCCACCAGGGAACCGGCAGGGTCACGAAAGCCATAGGCCTTTGGCTTGCCTTCCCATTGCTCTTCCGCTTCCACCAGAATCAGGCTGGCGTTTATCAATTCCGCCTGATGCATCTGGGCAATATCAGCCAGCAGCGGCGGCGGCGCAGGCCATTGCGGCGAACCGGTCCGGCGAGGCCATTGCGGCGAACCGGTCCGGCGAGGCACCAGCAACGTCAGGGTGAAGAACTCGGTATGCCGCTCCCATTTGAGCGTATTGCCTTCGAATTCGATGATTTCCTGGGCTGCCTCGACGTCCAGCGGAGTGCCGGTCAACTCCCCCAAATGGGCAAGAATAGCGTCACCCACCGCCTGGCTGTCGAGAAAAGCATAGTGATGCAAATGGGCCGGTGCTGAAAAGCGAACCGGGGGCCGGGCGTGCAGTTCGTTATGCAAACGTTCGCGTTGTGGGTGCATGCTGCGAGCTCGAAAAATTGTTTGGAATCCGAGCTTACGGCTTGCCGCCATGCCAGCCAAGAGGCTTGCAGAAAACATATCCGCTTCATTGCTGCGCCCTGCCGCAACATTCACGTGTGCAACGCTTGAATAGGTGTTTGCCGGATCGCTGTTTTCCCGACTAGATTGAAGGTCAGTTTGTCATGTGGTGTGGGACGTCTTCTCGCCTTACGACAGAAAGGATCTCTACTCATGCAGGACAAGAGAAAAGCGAATCAACACAGGCCCATCGTTATCATCACCGGTGCCGCCGGCGGTATCGGAACCGCCCTGACCCATAGCTTGAAGCGTGACTACTGGATCATCGGGTTGGACATGAAAGAGGCAAAAGACGCGGACGAAAGCCATGAATTCGACCTTACCTCGGTGGATTCCATCAAGGAAGCCATGGACAAGATAGCCGACCGTCATGGCAGGGACATTGCCGCGGTCGTGCATCTGGCGGCCTACTTCGACTTTACCGGTGAAGAATCGCCTCTCTACGACAAGGTCAATGTGCAGGGCACCAGCAACCTCTTGACGGCTCTGCAGGACATGAATGTGGAGCGGTTCATCTACTCCAGCACCATGCTGGTCCACAAGCCTCAGATACCCGGCAGAAAGATCACCGAGCACACCCCTATCGCGCCTACCTGGGCCTACCCGAAATCGAAAGCCAAAACCGAAGCAGTGATACGCGAACAGGCGGGCGACATGCCCTACACCCTGCTGCGACTGGCCGGGATGTACGATGAAAACAACTGCGTTCCCACTTTATCGCATCAGATTGCGCGCATTTATGAAGACTCCTTTAAAAGTCACCTCTACTCAGGCAATACCGGCGCCGGCCAGGCATGTATCCACAAGGAAGACATGATCGATGCCTTCCGCCGCACCATCGACAAGCGTCACGACCTGCCCCGGGAGAACGAGATTCTCGTCGGTGAGCCGCATTGCGTGAGTTACGAGGCGTTGCAGAACCGGATTGGCGAGTTGATTCACGGCAAGGAACACTGGAAGACCATTTCGATGCCCAAGCCGCTCGCCAAGACCGGCGCCTTGCTCGAGGAAAAAAGCGAGCCCTTGATACCCGATGATTTCGACAAGGGCGAGAAGCCGTTCATTCGGCCCTTCATGATCGATATGGCCGACGACCACTACGAGCTGAATATCAATCGGGCGCGCAAGCAGCTTGGCTGGGAGCCGCGCCATGAGTTATTCGACAAACTCGAGGATATCGTCGCCAACCTGTTGAAGGACCCGCGTGGCTGGTACAAGGCCAACGGCATCACGCCACCGGACTGGATGGAGGAAGCCAGCGAAAAGGGCCGCAACGCCGAAACCGTACTCGAACAGTATCAGCAACAGTACCAACGCGAGCATTTCCGCACGCTCTGGGCGCATTTTTTCAATGTGGGGCTGGGTGCCTGGCTGATTACCTCGCCTTCGATACTCGGCTACACCAGCAGCGCCATGAGCTTCAGCGACATGGCCGCAGGGCTTTTACTGGTGGTGTTCGGCTGCATTTCACTTTCATGGCGTAACAGCTGGGCTCGCTGGGTATGCGCGGCGGTGGGGATATGGCTGCTGTTCGCGCCGCTACTTTTCTGGACCGAAAGCGCGGCGGCTTATCTCAACGGCACCGTGACCGGGATGCTGGCGATCGGCTTTTCCGCCGTGGTGCGGCCCTCCCCTGGCATCTCACCGGCGGCGGCCACCACAGGGCCTACCATGCCACCCGGCTTCAACAACAACCCTTCCAGCTGGTTTCAGCGCATGCCGATCATCTTGCTGGCCTTGGTGGGGTTCTTCATCTCGCGTTACCTGGCGGCTTATCAGCTGGGGCATATCGACGCCGTCTGGGACCCGTTCTTTGCCGGCACCAGGGAAGGGCTCAACGGAACCGAAGACATCATTACCTCTTCGGCTTCAAAGGCCTGGCCGATTCCCGATGCTGGCCTGGGCGGCATCGTCTACATGCTGGAAATACTGATCGGGCTCATCGGTACCAGCCAGCGTTGGCGCACCATGCCCTGGGTCGTTGCCTCATTCGGTGTCTTGATCGTGCCCTTAGGTGTGGTCTCGGTGACCTTCATCATTATTCAGCCGATACTCATCGGTACCTGGTGCACCTTATGCCTGATTCAGGCGGGGGCGATGCTGTTGCAGATCGCCTATGCCTTCAATGAGTTCGTGGCTACCGGTGAATTTCTCAAGCGGCGTTATCGTGCCGGGGCGCCGATGCTCAAGATATTCTTTACCGGTGATACCGACGAAGGAGAGCGCGAACCCATGCAAGACGACTTTCACCGCAGCCCACAGGCTATCGCTCGGGATGCCCTGCAAACCGGGGTCACCCTGCCCTGGAACCTGGGGCTAGCCATTGCGATCGGTATCTGGCTGATGTTTACCCGGCTGACCTTCGGCAATGAAGGCAGCTTGGCCAACTGGGATCACTTGCTTGGGGCGCTGATCATTACCGTATCGATCATCGCCTTGGCGGAGTCGGCGCGCCCGGTACGTTGGGTGTTGATTGTGTTAGGTGCCATGCTGTGCCTGGTGCCCTTTCTGCATGACGCCGACACCGCGGCATTGATCAACAGCCTTGTCTGCGGGGTTGCGGTCATTGCGCTGAGCGTGCGTCGTGGGCCGATCCATGGCCGCTATGGCAGCTGGAGCAGGCTATTGGTATAGCCGTCCACTCAGCCTGACTGGTAGGGGTCGGGCACCGTGGGAAAACGTGCCGGATAGGCTTGCATGAACGCATGGCAGGCACGCAGGATGCGCACGTCGTCATGCTTGCCTCCGGCCAGCTGAAAGCCCACCGGAAGGCCGGTATCGGTGAAACCGCAAGGCACCGATGCCGCCGGTTGCTGGCTCAAATTGAAAGGATAGGAAAAAGGCGCCCACTCTTCCCAGCCCTGCATGCCACTGCCGGGCGGCACGTTATGATTGATCTCGAAAGGCTCGATCGCCACGGACGGCGTCATCAGAAGGTGATATTTCTGGTTGAAATGCTCGAGCTGCTCGGTCAACCGCGCCCGGGCGCGCAAGGCGCGAAACAGATCCACTGCGCCCCACTCCTGGGCTCGTTTTGCATCGGTGACCATGCCGGGGTCAAGCTGTTGGCGCGCCTTTTCGTCAAGCTCCTCCCATACGGCAAGTGAAGCGGTATACCAAAGCTTGCGGAAGGTCTCCAAGGGTGATGCCTCGAAATCGGGGTTGATCTCCACCACCTCGGCCCCGAGTGCCGCCAGTTTGTCGGCAGCCTCGCGGACGCGGGCGGCAACTTGCTTGTCCACCTGGGCGTAACCCAGGGTCGGCGAATAGGCGATACGCAGGCCACGCAGCCCCATGCCGACCTCTTCGCCCCAATCGTCGGGCTGCCCGCGTATCGCATAAGGGTCGCGGTAGTCGTAACGCCCGATCACATTGAGCATGCTTACCGCATCATCCACGGTGCGGGTCAAAGGGCCGATGTGCGAGAGGGTGGGCTCCTTGGCCGGCGGCCATTGCGGCGTCCAGCCATAGGTGGGCTTGAACCCGAATACCCCGGTAAAAGCGGCGGGAATTCGAATTGAGCCGCCCGAATCGCCCCCTTGATGCAGCACCCCCATATTGAGAGCCGCCGCCACGGCCGCCCCGCCGGAAGAGCCGCCTGCCGTCAACGCCGTATTCCAGGGATTGGCCGTGGCACCGAAGACCCGGTTGTCGGTCACCCCTTTCCAGCCGAATTCCGGGGTATTGGTCTTGCCCAGAATCACCGCCCCCGCTTCCCGCAACATCCTGGCGGGTGGTGCATCCCGTTCGCAGGGCGTGTCTGGCACGGTCAGTGACCCTTGGCGCGCCGGCATGCCGGCGACTTCGGTCAAATCCTTGAGCGATACCGGCACCCCATCGATAGGGCTCAGTGGCCGCCCTTGACCCCAGCGCCGGGCCGAGGCATGGGCGGCGGCCTCCGCGCCTTCATGGTCGACATGCACATAGGCATTGACCTTGGCGTTGTAGCGGTCGATACGCTCAAGTGCCGCCCGAGCGGCTTCGAGCGGAGAAGCCTCGCGGGCCTCAAAAAGCTCACGCAGGCGTGAAGCATTCATCATTCCCAGGTCGCTATCGCTCACATGACCTCCCTTCGTTCAATGAGACTGGCTGACACCTTGGTGAAACTTCAGGTTAGGCCAAACTCGCCCCGCTTCGCAAAAAGCGGAGGATGCCATGAGCGAGCAAGGTAATAGCGAGGTGGCACTGCACCAACATATCGTTGATTTCCCTGACAACTACCATCCAAAAAAACGGCCGGCAAAGTGCCGGCCGCTGATATTTCTCTTAATAAACCACTTTACTGGTTTTCGCACTTGCCTTGTCGGCCGTCGAAGTGGTGCTCTATGGCATCATGGGCTTCGCGCTGTATCCGTGCCTGGTTGGCCCAAACTTTCAATACATACGTATCGTGCGAATGGTATTGCAGTGGTGAATACGTCATGAAATGGCTCCTGATGAAACATACATAACCACCATAGGTGCATTATTGCTGCAAAGCAGCATAATTTTAATGAGGAAAAGCATATTTGCTAGCTTTCCCAACATAACTTATTGTTTTTAATTACAAACAAATAGCTGAAAATTATTTCCAAGGCGGGATCCATGTTGAAATTTCATCAAGTACATAAAGCCTATACCACGCCACAGGGGCCACTTAGGGTACTGGACGGCGTGGATATGGACTTGGAGAAGGGCCAAAGCCTGGCGCTGATGGGTGAGTCAGGCAGCGGCAAGTCGACATTGCTGCACCTCGCCGCCGGGCTGGACTTGCCGGATGCAGGAAAGATCACTTTCCAGGGAATATCCATCGCAACGCTGGATGAGCCGGGCCGCGCCCGCTTGCGCCGTCAGTCACTGGGCCTGGTATTCCAGCAGTTCCACCTGGTTCCGAGCTTGAATGCCTCGGACAATCTGCGTCTTCAGGCACGCCTGGCCGGTCGCGAGAACCCCTCCTGGACGCGCCATCTCGTCGAGCGACTGGGGCTGACCGGGCTTGAACGGCGTTATCCGGAACAGCTTTCCGGCGGCCAGCAGCAGCGTCTGGCGATCGGCCGCGCCCTGGCGCCACGCCCTGCGCTGTTGCTGGCCGACGAGCCCACCGGCAACCTGGATGAAACCAGCGCCAAAGACGTGCTGACGCTGATGCTCGAACTGGTGCAGGAAAGCGGCAGCGCCCTGCTTCTGGTCACTCATAGTCCCCAGGTCGCCGCCCCGCTGGATCGTTGCCTGAAGCTCACTCGAGGCCATCTGGCGGAGCCTACCGCATGATAGTCACTGCAATGAGAACGCTGCTTTCACATTATCGGCGACATCCCGGCCAGTTGCTGATGCTGTTGCTGGGGTTGTGGGTGGCAAGCGCGCTATGGAGCGGCGTTCAGGCGATCAATGCATCGGCCCGCGATAGTTATGCGCGTGCGGAATCGTTATTCACCCAAAACCTGGACAGCCTGACCCGCCGTGACGGCGCGCCGTTGAGCCGGGAGACTTACATCGAGCTGCGTCGCAGCGGACTAGAGGTCTCGCCGCTGCTGGAAGGCGAAGTCGAAAGTGCCGAGGGTGTGCGACTCAACATTCTGGGTATCGACCCCTTGACTCTGCCCGACGATAGCGGCTTTGCCAGCGCCGGAAGCGGGGAAGCGCTGGTCGCTTTCATGACGCCGCCCTATCAGACCCGACTGGCACCGGACACCTTGAAAGCGTTAGGACTGGCTCGGCAAGACGCAGCCAATGCGCGTCCGCAGCTGGAAAACGGCCGCCGATTGCCGCCGCTGGTCCTCACGCCCAACCTGCCACCCGACACCCTACTGATGGATATCGCCGCGGCGTCCAGGCTGCTTGAGACCCAGGGTACCTTTACTCGGCTAGTGGCTAGGCCGGGGGAGATCAGCGATGTGCCCGAAGCACTGCTATTGACCCCTGCCGCCACCCTGGTATCGCCGGGGCAACTCACCGAAAGCTTTCACCTCAACCTGACCGCCTTGGCGCTGCTGGCCCTGGTGGTGGGGCTGTTCATCGTTCAGGCCGCGCTGGGCCTGGCGCTGGAACAACGTCTGGGCATGCTGCGCACCTTGCGTGCCTTGGGGGTTCCGGGTCGCACGCTGGTGGGCCTTCTGGCGTTGGAGCTATTACTATTAGGCGGCGCCGGTGCCCTATTGGGCATCGTCAGCGGTGTGTGGCTGGCGCAGGCGCTGCTGCCCGATGTCGCGGCGACCCTGGGCAGTCTGTACGGGGCCGGGGTCGCTGCGGAACTGAGCCTGCCCTGGCACTACTGGCTGGGTGGGCTGGGCGTGACCTTGGGCGGGTTGTTTATCGCAGGAACAGGGGTGCTCTGGCGAGCAGGGCGGCTCAGTGTGCTCGGTTTGGGGCAGGCCCAGGCGTGGCGGGCGGGGTTTCATCGACAGCTGCGCACAATGAGTATCGCCGGCGCGCTGGGCGGTTTGATGGCACTGGGATTATGGCTGTGGCTCACTCGCCTGCCTGCCGGTGAAGGCTTGCTGGCAGGCTTCGGTCTGGTCACCATGCTGCTTCTCGCCAGCGCCCTATGCTTGCCGCCATTGCTGGCCTTGATGCTGGCAGGCCTCGCCCGGCTGGCTAAAAAGAGACCGCTTGCCCAATGGGCGTTGGCGGACCTGCAGCTGCAATTACCACGCCTGGCGCTGGCGATGATGGCATTGCTGATCGCGCTTTCCGCCAACCTGGGGGTCAGCAGCATGGTCGGGGGATTTCGTCTGACGTTTCTCGACTGGCTGGACCAACGCCTGGCGGCGGAACTGTACCTGCAACCGGCGCCTGAGTATTTCGAGGAAATCAACGATTGGCTGCTGGCGCGTCCCGAAGTCGCCGAGACGTTACCCACCAGCAGTGCCGAGGCCACTCTGCTCGAGGCCTTACCCGCCAACGGCTCGGCGCGGACTCTCACGCTTGCGGTGAGTGTTTTCGGCATTACGCCCGGCGAACGGCTAAGAGCGCATTGGCCGCTACTGAATACCCTGGTCGGACGTGACGCCGCCTGGGCCGCTATCACCGCCGGCCAAGCGTTGATCAACGAACAGCTGGCCATCGCCCAAGGCATCGCGCCGGGAGACCGGCTCAAGCTGAGTTCGCCGACCGGGCCTCAAACGCTTCAGGTGGTAGGCGTCTATCCGGATTACGGCAACCCCCGTGGCGAGGTAGCCTTGGCGACATCGCAGCTAACCAAGCGTTTTGCAGCTCCGCCAAGTTCCTTGGGTATTGTGCTGCACGCAGGCGCCAATACAATCAGCGTGCAAAATGCGCTTGTCGAGCACTTCGGGCGCCGGGAAGCAGCCACCGGCGTGGAAACCCTGACCGACCAACAAGAGGTCAAACGGATCGCCACGGACATCTTCGAGCGTACTTTCAGCATTACCCGGGCGCTGAATGCCCTCACCCTGGGCGTTGCCGCCTTGGCACTCTTGGCGACACTGCTGGCCCAGTCCCGGGAACGGCGCCGACAACTGGCCCCATTGTGGGCGCTGGGCGTGACGCGTTCGCGATTGGCAGGTCTCCAGTTATCCCAGCTGTGCGGGGCCGCCTTGGTAACGGCCTTGCTGGCCGTGCCGTTGGGTATCGCGCTGACCGCCTGTCTGGTCTCGGTGATCAATGTCGCGGCCTTCGGTTGGCGCCTGCCCTTGCATCTGTTTCCCGGGGAAATATTGCTGACGGTAGGCGTCGCGGTGGGCGTGGCGGCATTGGCAGCGCTGCTGCCTGTCTTGAGCCTATGGCGAACCCCACCCCGAGAACTGCTCAGCCAGTTCGAAGCCACCTGAGGTGATTCCATGAGGCGATACCCATGAACCCAGCCAACCGTCACCCTCGCCGCCTACTTCTCTGGTTAGGGCTGGGCAGCGTTGCGCTACTGCTGGGACTTACGCTATGGCTCTTCGAAGCCGAAAAGCCAACAGATTCACCCCCCAGCCAGGGGTTTGCCGGCCTGGGCGCAGACACCCAAGGTTATGAGCAAGCCAACCCCGGCGTAACGCTTTCCTTTCCCGAGGATCACGCGGCGCATCCCGACAGCCGCATCGAATGGTGGTACCTGACCGCCAATCTGCAAGACGCGAGCGGTACGCCGCTAGGCATTCAGTGGACACTTTTTCGCCAGGCACTGCTGCCCCCCGAAAAGCGCCCGGACGACCCCGGCCCCTGGGCCACCGATCAGCTGTGGATGGCCCATGCCGCCCTTTCTCAAGGCCAAGAGCATCGTGTCGCCGAGCGTTTCGCGCGGGGCAATAGCGCGGCACTTAAGCAAGGTCAGGCCGGTGCTCAAGCGATCCCCTTTCGCGTCTGGATGGATGATTGGCAGCTGGCAAGTTTGGTAGAAGCCTCCGAGGAGAATACCTTCGAGCGTCTGGAAGTCAGTGCCCAAGAAAGCACCCCCGAGGGCAGTTTCAGTTACCGGCTTCAGTTGACCGCTGAAGGCCCGCTGGTGCTTCACGGCGAGGAAGGCTTCAGTCGCAAGGCCGCCGATGGCCAAGGGTCTATGTACTACAGCCAGCCGTTCTGGCGTGTCGAAGGCGAAGTAACCTTGGACGGCACCACCCGAGCAGTGAGCGGGCAGGGCTGGCTCGACCGGGAATGGAGCAGCCAGTTACTCAGCCCCCAACAACGTGGCTGGGACTGGTTTTCCCTGCATCTGGAAGATGGCCACAAGCTGATGGCCTTTCAGCTACGCGGCGGCGGGGAAGACGGCGGGGATTATCGCGCCGGCACCTGGATCACCCCCGAAGGGACCTCCACGGCGCTCTCTTCCAGTGAACTTGTGATGGAGCCGCTGGTCAGCAGTAGAGTGGCTGGGCGTGATGTGCCCACCCAGTGGCGCCTTCAGGTGTCGGGGCGTGGGCTTGACCTGGCCATCAAAGCCCCCTTTACTGATCGCTGGATGGCCACCTCGGTGCCTTACTGGGAGGGCGAGGTAAATGTTACCGATTACGCAAGCGATGAGGTGTTGGGCGTAGGTTATCTGGAAATGACCGGGTATTGAGCAAGAAAGCGCGCCAAATGGACGCGAAAAGCCATCCCGGTTGTTGAAAGGTTGTTGTATAGTGGCAAAGCAGGACATTCAATTACGGAGCCAAAACCACGATCGATCATTCTTTCCAAGCAAGCACAGGAGGTTCTCATGAAGGTATATAAGCCTGAATGGCAGTGCACGTTTAGCGTAAACGAAGGCGCGGAAGAATCAGCCAGCTGGAAAGAGCGTATCGCCTGGCGCCTGCGGGAATTCGCAGACAAGCTGGACAGTGGCGGAAGAACGATCAAGATTGACTGTAATGTAAGCCCCTATGTGAGCCGCCAGGAAGTCGATACCTGCCTGGGTAAAGGGTTCGAAGTCACCCAGGGGCTGCTCACGCAACTTGCTCATCAAGCTGCCTGCGAAGATGTCATGCGTCATGCAAAAGCAGACCTTTTCGAGGAAGACTACCAGCATTGAGGAGTTGGGATTATCAGTGTTGGAGCCGTCAGTGGTGAAGCAGTAAGTAACACGTTCTTGGATAGACCGCCGTTCAATCGTCACTACACCCCATTCAGACTTTACTGAATGGGGTGTTTTCGTTCAGGCCGTTGCTTATTTTCAAGGACTTACTCAAGGGCTTACTCAAGAGGCTGTTCAAGATCCTTGCCCAAGCGCTGCAAGAACGCCACACAATGCTGCAACTGCTCGAGTTCGACATATTCATCCGGCTGATGCGCCTGAGCAATACTCCCCGGCCCCAGAATGATCGTCTGCATTCCGCCTGCCTGAAATTGCCCGGCTTCGGTGGCGTAGGCCACCGCATGGCGGCAGCCGGCTGAGTCTTCCGGCAGGTGCCGTCTGGCCAGCGCCATCACCCTGGCGTTATCCCGATCCACCAGCCCCGGCACGGTGGTATTGAGCAGTTCGGTGCTGATCTCGACCTGCTTGCCCTGGTCGCGCAAGCCGGCTTCGATGTCGCGGCAATAGGCTTGAAAGCGCTCGAAGACAGTTTCGAAGGTGTCGGTGGGCAGATGACGTATTTCCCACTCGAACTGACATTCCCGGGCCATGATATTGATCGCCGTACCCCCGGCAATCTTGCCCACATGCAAACTGGTATGCGGTACGTTGAACGCCGGGTCCACCCGCCCTTCTTCCACCAGCATGTGCATGATGTCTTCGATATAAGTGACCAGACGGGCAGCGACGTGAACCGCCGAGGTGCCCTGATTGATCTGGCTGCTGTGGGCTTCACGGCCCACTATCCGGGTACGCAGGTTAGTGGCGCCTTTCTGGGCCACCACCGGTTGCATATCGGTCGGTTCGCCGACGATCACCTGGGCACTGGTGGAGTAGTTCTGGCAGAAATGTCGAATCAAGTCCGGCGCGCCCAGGCAGCCGACTTCCTCGTCATAGGAAAACCCCAGATAAATCGGTTGCTTGAGCGCAGCTTGCGACCATGTCGGGACCATCGCCAGCACACAGGCAATGAAGCCTTTCATGTCGCAGGTACCCCGCCCGTACAGCCGCCCGTCATTGTCGTCATGCAGGCGAAAGGGGTCGGTCGACCAGGGCTGCCCTTTCACCGGCACCACATCCGTATGGCCGGAAAGCATCACGCCGCCCGGCGCCCGGGGGCCGATACGCGCCACCAGGTTGGCTTTGTTGCCGCAGGGGCTCATTACCCGGTCCGCCTGAATGCCATACTCAGCCAGATATTGCTCAACGAAATTCACCAGCGCCAGGTTGGATTCGCTGGAAGTAGTGTCGAATGCCACCAGCCGGTCAAGAAGGTCGAGGGTCTGTTTCATGAAAATTCCTTATGAAAGCGAACGTCCGCTTTCGGCACCCTACCACTGAAACCACGCCCAGCCCACGGCTATGGGCTCAAGGCTGTCATTGGTTCAAGACTGTTGCCAGCGCGAAAAAGTAGCTAGGATCGAATATTCTCGAAACAACGAATACGCTCGCAACAACCAACCTGGAGCGCGACATGACCACGGTATATCTCTCGCACGGCCTGGAAAGCGGCCCGGGCGCCATGAAAATGCAAGCCATGAAGGAAGTGGTGGAAGCCCTGGACGGTTGCGAGGCGGTAGTGATGGACTATCGCGGCATGTCCTCTCCAAGCGAACGGCTGCAACATCTGCTGGCTACCCTGGAGCAGCGTCACGCCGACCCCATGCAATGCATCATGGCCGGCTCCAGCCTGGGCGGTTGGGTGAGTGCCGCGGCTAGCGCCAGGCATCCACTGTTGGGTTGCTTTCTGCTGGCCCCGGCATTGGGGCTGGATCGCTACCCGGAATCCTCGCCGGTCATCCAGGCGCAGCATACCCGGATCATTCATGGCTGGAATGACGACATCGTGCCTCCCGGGCCGATCATTGACTATGCTCAGGCCTATTGCTTTCCCTTGCGCCTGCTAAATGATGATCATCGCCTGCATGCCAGTCTGGACACGATACTCGATGATTTCCGGCGCTTTTTGGAAACCTGCCTGGAACCGGCCGCAAGCGAAAAATAAAAAATATGAACCACCATTAGACAGCGGTCCCAAAATCCTCTACAAGGGGTGTACGTTTCACGATCTCCATTGAGAGGAATAGTTTATGTTGAGTATCTTCAAACGTGACCCGAAGAAAAAGCTTCAGCAAGCCTACGAACGCAAACTGCAGGCCGCCATGGAAGCCTCGCGCAACGGCGACATGCGTGCCAATGCGACCCTCACTGAAGAGGCCAACGCTCTGTTGAGCGAGATTCAGTCGTTGGAGAAATCCTGAGTCAGGAGCCTTCATGCCCCATCGCTTACGCATACCGGGGCGAGCCACCGCGGTATTGATGCTCGCCATACTCGCGGCATTACCCGGCACTGCCATGGCAGAGGATGACGCCTGCCTGGCACCGGGCCAGTGGTTCATGGAGGGTGCCCTGACGACACCCGAAACATTGCTGGCCACTGCCGCTCGGCAAGAAGTGGTGATGCTCGGGGAACGCCACGATGAGAAAGCCCATCACCGCTGGCAGCTGCATACCCTGGCCGGGCTATATGCGCACCGTTCCGATATGGTGATCGGTCTGGAAATGCTTCCCCGCGACGTACAACCGGTATTGGATGCCTGGGTAGCGGGCGAGCTTAGCGAAGAAGCATTTATTCGCGAAAGCAACTGGAAAGAGGTGTGGGGAATCGATGCTGAGCTTTATCTGCCTATCTTGCATTTCGCCCGTATGCAGCAAGTCCCGCTGGTCGCGCTGAATATCCAACCGGCGCTGCGCCAACGCCTGGCCCGGGAAGGATGGCAGGCCGTGCCGTCATCCGAGCGCCACGCAATAACGGCGCCTGAGGCCGCAACCCCTGCCTACCGCGAACGACTGACGCAAATCTTTCAACACCATCCTGCTGCGGAAAACCCTGCTGCGGAAAACGAAGAAGAAAAACAGGAAGGGCAAGCGCAAGACAAGAACGAGGGTGCCGCCCTGGAGAGCTTCATCCAGGCTCAGCTGGCCTGGGACAGGGCCATGGCCGATGGCTTGGCAACGGCGGCACAGAATGGTTCTCTGGCGGTAGGCCTGATGGGTTACGGTCATGTCATCCACGGCGACGGCGTTCCCCATCAACTGCAAGACTTGGGCATCAGCCGGCAAATGGCGCTTTTACCCTTGGCCATCAACGACTGTCAGCCGCCCGATGCAAGCCTCGCCGATGGCGTTTACGTCCTGGACGAGGCAGTCGAGAGTAGCGACTAGATATAGGGTTCCGGACGATCAAGTGTCCTTCACTCATTGAGCCATTCACTCTCATTCATCCGCCAAGGCGGGCAATAATGTCTTGAGCTTACGGGTCAGCGTATTGCGCCCCCAGCCCAGAAGCTCAGCCGCCTCCCCTTTGCGCCCCCCGGTATGCTTGAGCGCGGTTTCGATCAGAATGCGCTCGAAATCCGGCACCGCTTCTTCCAATAGGTGCGTATGGCCTTCGGCCAGGGCATGGTCGGCCCATTCTCGAAAAGCGTTGCGCCA
Organism: Vreelandella zhuhanensis; assembly: GCF_009793355.1. Classification (GTDB taxonomy): domain Bacteria; phylum Pseudomonadota; class Gammaproteobacteria; order Pseudomonadales; family Halomonadaceae; genus Vreelandella; species Vreelandella zhuhanensis. Next base: position 91,727 of record NZ_WTKP01000008.1, on the reverse strand, counting down.
GTCACCTTGCTCCCCTTCGCTATGGTTTGAGGCGCGCAGCTCCGGTGGCAGGTCTTCCACCAGCACTTCGCGCCCGGAGGCCATTACCGTGAGCCAACGGCAGGTGTTTTCCAGCTGGCGTACGTTCCCCGGCCAGGGCAGGTGGGTGAGATGCGCCTCGGCGTCCGCGGTCAGCACCTTGACCTCGGTGGAAAGTTCGGTGGCGGCTTCGGCCAGAAAATGCCGCATGAGACGCGGAATGTCCTCGCGGCGCTCCGCCAGCTTGGGCAGATGGATACGGATCACGTTAAGCCGATGGAACAGGTCTTCACGAAAGCGGCCTTCATTGACCAGGGTTTCCAGGTTCTGGTGAGTGGCGGCAATGATGCGCACGTCCACCTTGACCGAGAGATGCCCGCCCACCCGATAGAACTCGCCGTCAGCCAGCACACGCAGCAAGCGGGTCTGCGTCTCTGCCGGCATGTCCCCGATCTCATCCAGAAACAAGGTGCCGCCATTGGCCTGCTCGAAGCGCCCCTGGCGCTGGGCGGTGGCACCGGTGAAGGCCCCCTTTTCGTGCCCGAACAGCTCGGATTCGATCAGGTCACGCGGAATCGCCGCCATGTTCAGGGCAATGAACGGCTTGCCGGCACGCGGGCTATGCTGGTGCAGCGCCTGAGCCACGCGCTCCTTGCCGGTCCCCGATTCACCGTTGATCAGTACGGTAATATGCGAATGCGACAGCCGCCCGATGGCACGAAAGACTTCCTGCATGGCCGGTGCTTCGCCAATGATTTCGGTGTTCAAGCCTTCCGGCACCGTAATCGGACGCCGGCGTTCGCGGGCATGAGCCACCGCCCGGCGTACCAGCGCCAAGGCTTCGTCGACATCGAACGGCTTGGGCAGGTACTCAAAGGCGCCGCCCTGATAGGAGGCCACGGCGCTGTCCAGGTCCGAGTGAGCCGTCATCACGATGACCGGCAGATCCGGATGCGCCTGGTGCAGGCGGGCCAGCAAGTCCAGGCCGTCGATGCCCGGCATGCGAATGTCAGTGACCAACACATCCGGTGGATCCTCGATCAACCGCGTCAGGGAGGTGTCCGCCCGTGCAATGCATTCCACCTCAAGGTCCGGTTGCGCCAAGGCGCGCTCCAGCACCCAGCGAATAGCACGATCATCGTCCACGATCACTACCCGGGCCACATCAGTGCCTGCCACCTCAGTCATGGTGCTTCTCCAACGGAATCAATAAACGAAATTCGGTATGCCCGGGACTAGACTCGCATTCGATCAACCCTTGGTGTTGATGCAGAATCGATTGAGCGATGGAAAGTCCCAGCCCGCTGCCTTCGGCACGCCCTGAGACCATGGGATAGAAAAGCGTCTCACGCAGGCTTTCCGGCACCCCGGGGCCGTTATCGACCACCCCCACTTCACAGACTAGCCGATGGCGTTCGGCCCCCAGGGTGAACTGGCGTCGAGCACGGGTACGCAGCGTCAGTTCGGGGGCGGTCATTTCGGCATCGGTCATCGCTTGAACGGCGTTACGTGCCACATTCAGCAAGGCCTGGATCATCTGCGATTCATCGCCGGAAAGGTCCGGCAAGCTGGGGTCATAGTCGCGGCGGATCTCCACGTCCGGGTACTCGGCGTGCAATAACGACCGCACCCGCTCAAGTACCTTATGAATATTGAGAGGGCTGTGCTTGATGACGTGAGTAGGCCCGAGCATTGAATCCACCAGATCACGCAGCCGGTCGACTTCCTCCACGATGATATGGGTGAATTCACGCAATCCCGGCTCGTGCAGGTCGCGCTCGAGCAGTTGCGCAGCCCCTCGAATTCCCCCCAGGGGGTTCTTGACCTCGTGCGCCAGGCCTCGCGCCAGCACCTTGATCGTTTCCTGGCGGGTCATCAGCGCTTCTTCACGGGAAATCTGCATCAAGCGATCGCGTGGCTCGAGTTCAAGCAGTAATTCATCTTCCGATAAGGGCGTCACCGTGTAATCGACGGTCAATGGCTCGCCATTGAGCGGCCGCAGGCGTGCTTCACGCTGGGTGAAGGGGTGGAAGGCGTCGCGTGCCTTAGCCAGTATCGCATCGATGCTGTCGTCATTGCCCAGCAACGTATCCAGGCTGAACCCCGAGATACGGCTCAAGCTCACCGCCAGCAAGGCTTCAGCTGCCGGGTTCATCCAGCGCACCCGGAGTTCGCTGTCGAGCAGCAACACCGCCGTGGTCAGATGATCCAGCAAGCGTTTGTACATATCACTCGCGCCAAGCAGTGTCGGCTGAGACGTGCCGGGGGAAGCGTCCCCATGGTGAGTCATGGCAATACCGTTCGGTTAACGAGAAATAAGCCGATGCCAAACCGGCAGCGGATGTCCTGATAATAGAGATCCTGACAATAAGAATGCAAAAAATACGCCAGCTATGTCGTAGGCCACGGGCTAAGCACTATTTTGTTTAAACAACAGACCCGTTTGTTTAAACGACCGACCTATTTATTTAAACGACGGGGCCATATTAGTCACTGACGCAATCCTGTCGCCTAAGCCTTCGCACCATAACAGTGCATCCTAACGCAAAGACCCTGCCGAAGCAGGGTCTCGTAACAGCAACGATGAAGATGAATCAGCAGCTGTAGTACATGTCGAACTCGAGCGGGTGTGTCGCCATGCGCAGACGTTCCACATCTTCGCTCAGAAGCTCGATGTAGGCATCGATCATGTCATCGGTGAACACACCGCCTTCGGTCAAGAAGGCACGGTCGGCGTCCAGCGCTTCCAGCGCCTGATCGAGGCTCGAGGCCACGGTCGGCACCTTCTTGCCTTCTTCCGGGGGCAGGTCATAAAGATTCTTGTCCATGGCATCGCCAGGATGAATCTTGTTCTTGATGCCGTCGATACCCGCCATCAGCAGGGCCGCAAACGCCAGGTAAGGGTTGGCGGTCGGGTCAGGGAAGCGCGTTTCGACGCGCTTGCCCTTGGGGCTTGCCGTGTACGGAATACGAATTGACGCAGAGCGATTACGCGCGCTGTAGGCCAGCATGACCGGTGCTTCAAAACCCGCTACCAGGCGCTTGTAGGAGTTGGTGGAGGCGTTGGTGAAGGCATTCAAGGCACGGGCGTGCTTGATGACACCCCCAATATAGTACAGCGCCATTTCGGAGAGTCCCGCGTACTCCTCACCGGCGAACTGGTTGACACCCTCTTTCCAGAACGACTGGTGGATGTGCATACCGGAACCATTGTCACCCACCAGCGGCTTGGGCATGAAGGTTGCGGTCTTGCCGTAGGCGTGTGCCACGTTGTGGATCACATACTTCATTTCCTGAACTTCGTCGGCCTTCTTCACCAAGGTGTTGAACCTGACGCCGATTTCATTCTGGCCGGCGTTGGACACCTCGTGGTGATGCACTTCCACCGTCTGACCAATGGCTTCCAGGGTGTTACACATGGCGCCGCGCAGGTCATGGAAGCTATCTACCGGCGGAACCGGGAAGTAACCACCTTTAAGGCGCGGACGGTGGCCGAGGTTGCCGCCTTCGATAGTGCGATCCGTCGACCAGGCCCCTTCTTCGGAGGTGATCTTGTACATGGAGCCTTCGATATCGGACTTCCAATGCACCTCGTCGAAGATGAAGAACTCAGGTTCCGGACCGAAAAAGGCCGTGTCGCCCATGCCGGTAGACTGCAGGTAGGCTTCAGCACGCTTGGCGATGGAACGCGGGTCGCGCTCGTAGCCCTGCATGGTGGTCGGCTCGATGATGTCGCAGCGCAGCACCAGGGTCGCATCTTCGGTGAAGGGGTCGAGGAAGGCGGTGCCATCTTCCGGACGCAGAATCATGTCCGACTCATTGATACCCTTCCAGCCGGAGATGGAAGACCCGTCGAACATCTGGCCGTTCTCGAAAAACTCTTCATCCACATCGCGAGCGGGGATCGTAACGTGCTGTTCTTTACCGCGCGTGTCGGTAAAGCGCAGATCCACCCACCTGATCTCATTTTCTTCAATTAGCGCGAGGGTCTTGGCTGACATAGTGTTCTCCGGTATGAGCGTGGCTTTCAGCAAATCAACTCGTTGATATCGTTCAATCTCACCGCAGCTTCTGCGTAATGGTGCCAGGAAGCCATCGGGCAGTTAGAAATCGGCTCTTGTTTTAGCACGCCATACGTCATGTGACTATGCGTGCTGAGCGCCTGCCTTTATTAATGCACGGTTCGTGCCAAAAATGCACCAATAGCGACTAAAAAATAATAAATAACTGATTTTAAGATATTTAAAGAAATAAACTCATCCATTTCAGTGCTTTTCTCGCTCTCTTTTAGCGCATTTAAACCCTCATCCTTTCCTATCAATGCACCAAAAAAACTCAGCAACAACTCATACTGCACCAAAATAGTGCAAAATTAAAAATTTCCATGGCGACAATTTCGGGAAAACTTTAACTTGATACTCAAATAAACCAAATACTACAATCGATTACGCTAGAGCGTATTTACGCCCAAGCTTTCCCCCTACGGAGTCAGCCACAATGGGTTCTCTATGTTTTATCGCAGATGCCCTAGTGACTGGCGCCATGCTTCCTCGTCATCTGGGGGCATTGCACTCAGTAGCGCTGGAGAGTTCTCACGTGCAGCTTTTGATGACGACCTCCCAGCCCGACCCGCGTCTTTCGCAACTGGAAAGCCGCTACCAGGCGCGATGCCTGCTGACGCCCGAACTCACCCTGGGCGAACGCCTGAACCATGCCGCCCTGAGCAGCCAGGCTGACTGGTTTGTATTTGCCTGCCAGCCAAGCTGCCCCACCTCGGCTGCCTGGCCGAAAATCATTTCCCGGTTGAACGCTCATAAGCTGGATGTGTTGATGATCGGCATGTCTCGCCCGGGCCTGTTCGAACGATTACTGCAACGTTTTTTCAACAAGCCCCCTTTGCTACCCCCCTACTTTGCCGTCACGCGTAGCTGGCTGGAGAAGATCGGCGGCTTTGATCCGGAACTGGACCGCGACACTCTCCACGATTTACTTCAACGTCTACAAACCTGCCCCACCCGCATTCAGTGCATTAAAGTCCCGCTCAAAGCACCCTTGCACTTTCATCCCCCCACCGATGACCCCACGCCTTCTTTGCGACGACCGCCCTGACCGGCGGTCTTTTTTTGTGCTGTTTAGGGTGGTGGCGAACACGAATCATCCCCACGGCTGTGGGGATGAACAGTTTGCTACTGACGCACATCAACCAATCCCTTGCACTCTATGCCCTTTCAGCGTGGCGCGATAAAATAGCGGAGCTTGGCTCGCACTAAATGTTATGTTATAACTTAATCCCTTTAGCGAGGATGCTTCTCATGGCGCACCGTGCCCACCGACACCGGGAGGAAGGCCCTTGCCATTTTTCCTTGATGTCGTTGTCTGCCACGCGCCGCCTGATGTTAGCGCTGATCCCTCTGGCCATGCTGTGGTTGCTGGTGGGCTGGGCTAACGGATGGTGGCCGTGATGCACGCAAACAACTCACGTCTACGGCTGCACGACCTTCAGCTGGCGCAGAGCGGGCGGATGGTGGTGGAACATCTCGACGGTCGCTTTCTGGATGGCGCCATCACCGCCTTGATCGGCGCCAACGGGGCGGGCAAGAGCACCTTGATTCAAGCCATCATGGGGGAGCTTCGCCCGATGGGGGGCAAGATCATATGCGACGTTCCCAAGGAACGGCGCGCCTGGCTGCCGCAGCAACTGGCGCTGGACCTGACCTTCCCCATGAGCGTGGAAGAGCTGATCATGACCGGCACCTGGCCCAGCCACGGCGCCTTGAAGGGTTACTGCGCGGCGCATTACCGCCAGGGTCGCAAGATCATGGCGCGGCTGGGCATTTCCCACCTGGCTCACCGGCCGTTGGGCGAGCTTTCCGGCGGCCAGCGCCAGCGGGCGCTGATCGGCCGTACCTTGATGCAAGGCGCCGAGCTTCTGTTGCTGGATGAGCCCTTCGCCAACGTGGATATCGAAACCGTGGATGTGTTGATCGATGTCTTCCACGACATGGCCAAGGACGGTGCCACCCTGGTGGTGGTGTTGCACGACATGGAGCAGCTTTCGCGCCTGGCCGATGAAGTGCTGATGCTGGCGGGCGGGCACGGTCGCTGGGCGTCACCCAAGGAAATTCTTGGCCGCTATGCCGGCCAACCCGCCAAGGCACCGCGCCTGCCTCTCACCTTTCCGGATAGCATTCATGTTGGCTCTGCTTGATAGCTGGTTTATCAGCCCTTTCGAATACGGTTTCATGCGCCGGGCATTGGTGGCCAGCCTTGCGCTTTCCCTGGCGGCTCCGCCGTTGGGTGTCTTTCTGGTATTGCGCGGCATGAGCCTGATCGGCGATGCCATGGCTCACGCGATATTGCCCGGCATCGCGCTGGGTTTCTTGCTGGCGGGGTTTTCGCTGCCGGTAATGAGCCTGGGTGGGGTCATGTTCGGCCTGTTGGTGGCGCTGCTGGCCGGCAGTGTGTCGCAGATGACCGGCCATCGCGAAGATTCCGCGATGGCCAGTTTTTTCATCATGTCGTTGGCGGCCGGGGTGATGCTGATCTCGCTCGGCGGCAGCAGTGTGGATCTGACGCATGTGCTGTTTGGTTCGATCCTGGCGGTCAATACCACCGCGCTGATTCTGATCGTGGGCATCAGTAGCTTGATCGTGGTGCTGATAGCCACCTTGTTTCGCGCCATGGTGGTGGAGTGCCTCGACCCCTTGTTTCTGCGCGGCCAGGGGATACGCGGCGGCGTGATCCAGGGGGTATTTCTTGGTTTGGTGGTACTCAACCTGACCGCCGGCTTCCAGACGCTGGGCACCTTGATGGCGGTAGGCCTCATGATGCTGCCCGCCACCACCGCCCGCTTCTGGAGCAAGCGCCTGGAAGGGCTGATCGGCATTGCCGTGGTCTGGGCGATGCTCGCCAGCACCGGCGGGCTGTTGGTGTCGTATCACTTCAACCTGCCGTCCGGGCCGAGCATTATTCTGCTGGCGGGGGTCGGCTATCTCGTTTCGGCCTTGGTGGGGCGTCATCACAGCTTGGCCGCCAAGTTTCGTCGTCGTGTCATTCCGCTTGGTGCGGAAGACCCTCATTAAGCTCATCCCTTTCAGGAGAAACACATGCGTTCCTTTTGCTCTTCACGTTGGTTGGTCGGTGTTTCCGCCATGCTTGCCCTGCCGGCGGCCATCGCCGCTGAACGCGTTCAGGTAACCACCAGCTTCAGCATTCTTGCCGACATGGTGGAGAACGTAGGCGGCGAGCATGTCGAGGTGACATCGCTGGTCGGCCCGGATAGCGATACCCATGCGTACTCGCCCAGCCCCGGCGATGCCCGTGCGCTCTCGGAAGCGGACTTGGTGGTCTTCAACGGCCTGCAATTCGAAGGTTGGATGGAGCGGTTGATCGAAGCCAGCGATTACAGCGGCCCAGTGGTGACCGCGACGGCAGGTATCGATACAGCGGATGCGGATGCGGATGCTCACGATGACCATGCTCATGGTGACGACGACCCTCACGCCTGGCAGGATCTGACCTTGGGCAAGGTCTACGTCAATAATATTCGTGACGGACTGATCGAAGCCAACCCTGAAAATGCCGCTACTTATCACGAGAATGCCGAGCGTTACATCAATGAGCTGGAAGCCACCGATGAGGAAATTCACCAGTTGATCGGTGAGATACCCGACTCGACCAGTGTGATTACCGGGCACGACTCCTTCAGCTACTTTTCCTCTGCCTACGGCGTACGTTTTTTGTCACCGGCCGGCCTTTCCAGTGCCTCGGAGGCCAGCGCCACCAACATGGCGCAACTGATCGATGTGATTCGTGAGCAGAATGTTCAGGCATTGTTTCATGAAAACATGACCAATCCTGCCGTGCTCAATCAGCTGGCCGAGGAAACCGGCCTGCCGGTTGCCGGTACGCTCTACACCGATGCCTTGGCCAGTGAAGGAGAAGCCAGCACTTATCTGGGCATGATGCGCCATAATGCCCAAACACTTAATACAGCGCTGGCTAACCCGAATCACGACGATCACGACGATCACGACGATCACGACGATCACGACGATCACGACGATCACGACGATCAGCATGGTCACAGCCACTGAGCCAGTGACAAGCGTTAACGCCGCCTTCGGGCGGCATTTTTGTCGGCAAGGTATCGATGTCGCGCTATATCAGGGGGTTGCATCGAGGATGCCGCTTGAAGGAAACTGACGCTCCCGCCGTGGTCACGGAGACTCTGCCACCATGCGTCTAAACGCCGATTTTTCTCATTTTGCCAGCGTGACGCCCGCTGAGTATCACTGGGTAGACTCCCCTTCACCCGGAGTGGAACGCATGCGGCTTGACCGCATAGGCGAAGAAGTCGCCCGCGCTACTTCCTTGGTGCGCTACCCTCCCAATAGCCATTTTTCGCCCCATACGCATCCAGGCGGTGAAGAAATCCTGGTTCTGGAAGGCGAGTTTGCCGACGAACACGGCCGTTATCCTGCCGGCAGTTACCTGCGCAACCCGATTGGCACCTCGCACACGCCGGCGGTAGGCGACAGTGGTGCCTTGATTTTCGTCAAGCTGCATCAATTCGACCCCAGTGACACACTGCATTTTGCCCGCAATTGCGCGCTTTCCCCTTGGCAGCCCGATCGGCAACCCGGGGTAGCCTATAAGGTGCTGCATACTCACAAGAATGAAAGTGTCAGCCTGGAACGCTGGGCAGCCGGTACCGAAGTCAGCTTTTCCCCGCTCAAGGGAGGTCAGGAGATTCTGGTATTGGAAGGCGAGCTGAAGACGCATGCCCCCGCCGCCCTCACTCATTACCCCAGCGGCAGCTGGCTACGCTGGCCCGATGGTGCTGCCCCCACGCTCAGTGCCGGCGATGAGGGTGCGGTGTTTTATGTCAAGCGCGGCCATTTATGATCCATCGCGATTGAGCCTTCAGTCACTGAGCATGGTCATGAAGGGCAGCAATGAAATTGCGCCGATCAATGCCACGGCAATCAACACCAGCAGGACCTGAACAGGGTGAGCCGCCAACCGACGCCACAGGGTCGGTGCCTCACCCCGGGCCAGAGCCTCCTGGTGTTCGGCTCGCACTCGCGTGCCGCGTGCCCGCTGGTAGTCATCGAGCACTGCACGCGCCCGGTCGAGTTGGCCTTCATCTCGCAGCCAGATCGCCTCAACCCCCATGCGAAAAAACCCGGCATGGGTTTCGTAGGTATCAAAGCCATGGGACACCAGCAGATCGCGCACCTCGCCGGCTTCTTCATCCGTGACGTTATGCAGGCGAAACAAAAGCTTAGCCATTAGTACTCCCCGTTCACGCCTAGGCTAGTCGCCCATGGCACCCATTCGCGCCGCTTCGACAACCTCGATCCAGTAACCGTCGACATCCTTGATGAAGATGACATCCTTCATCTTGCCTTGGTCGGCACGCTTGATGAATTCCACTTCGTTCTCATCGAACCACGCCTGAGCGGCCTCCAGGTCCGGCACCGAGAAACAAATATGCCCAAAGCCTTGGGGCTCGGTATTGCCATCGTGGTAGGAAAAATCTTCCTGCGTCTCGGTGCCCCAGTTGTGGGTCAGCTCGAGCAGGCCTTTCTGATTGAACGTCCAGACAGTACGCTGCGCCGTGTCTTCGGGAACCTGGTCAGCATTTTCCAGGTTCGCCAGGAAATACAACGAGAATTGCATTTCCTCGAAATCCAGCCGCCGCAAGACCCGCATGCCCAGGATTTTCGAATAGAATGCCAAGGCCTTTTGCGGGTTCTTGACTCGCAACATGCTGTGATTCAAGCGAAACCCTTTTGCTTGTGGCGCAGGTGTTTCGACGCCGGGATACTGCTCACCAGCAAAGCTCATGCGTATCTCCTTTAACTAATTCGAGCCTCATCTTATCCTACCGTTCAATGCTCGCGTCCAATACTATCGACACCCAGCCCAACCCTGACTCGGAGAATCATCCCCATGAGGCGACCTGACCTAACGCTTTATCTGGTCACTGATACGGAGCTCTGCCAGGCCTACGGCTTGGAACACACAGTGATGGCCGCCGTGAAAGGTGGCGTAACGGTGGTGCAGCTACGCAACAAGCAGGCCGGCGATGAAAAGATGATAGACCAGGCCAAGCGTTTGAAAGCTGCCCTTTCCGGTACCGGCGTGCCCTTGATCATCAACGATCGTTTGAACGTGGCGTTAGCCAGTGGCGCGGATGGCCTGCATGTGGGACAAAGCGACACCGCAGCCCTTGAGGCCCGGGCGGCACTGGGTCCAGAGGCGATCATCGGGCTTTCCATCAATACGCCGGAGCAACTTGCCAAGGCGCCCATCGAGCTGCTGGATTACTTGGGCCTGGGGCCGGTGTTCGCAACGCCGAGCAAGCGCGATCATGCTCAACCGCTGGGGTTTGCAGGGCTCGCCACATTGGCTGAAGCAAGCCCGTTACCCTGTGTGGCTATCGGGGGATTGAAAACCCAGCATATGCGAGACGTACGTCAGACGGGTGTGAACGGCGCTGCACTGGTAAGCGCCATCTGTGGTCAGCCCGACCCTGAAGCTTCAGCGAGACAGCTGCTCAAGCACTGGGGCGCCGTTTAAGTGTGGTGCGGCGGTCATGGTAGGCAATCGCCAGGCCGCTGCCGATAATCAGGATGCTGCCCAGCAATACCCATATATCTGGAATTTCTCCCCAGAACCACCATCCCAGGCCAACCGCCCAAAGCATGGCGGTGTAATCAAACGGCGCCGCAATAGCCGCCGGGGCGAAGCGAAACGCCAAGGTGATGAAGGCGGTGGCTCCGACCCCGAATATTCCCGCCCCGAGAAACCCCAGCCAATGCCAGGGTAACGGCGTTTGCCATACCCATGGCAATATGGCTGCCGTAATCATCAGCGGCACCAGGGACATGTAGAACACCATGGCCCAGAGGTGTTCACGGGCGCCATACCGCCGGGCGGTAATCATCATGAGCGCGTAGAAGACAGCGGCACCAATCATCACCAATGCCCCCAGGCCAAAGGCGTCGCCACCCGGACGTACCACGATCAGCACACCGAGAAATCCGACCAGCGAGGCCGCCAATACCGGGGGCGCGATGCGCTCACCCAGCAAGGGTACCGAAAGCAGCGTCACAAACAATGGCGCCACGAAGGCTATCGCCGTGGCTTCGGCAAGCGGCAATAACGTCAGGCCGAGCACGAAACAGCCCATGGTGCCGGTATAGATAAGCCCGCGGATCAGATGGACACCCGGTCTCCGGGTACGCAGCTTGCGCAAACCGCCCCCGAAATGGGCCAGCAAGGCAATCAGCGGTAACGAGACCAGCGTACGAAAAAAGATAATCTGCACCGGCGAATGGGTTTCTCCCAGCCACTTGGATACCGCATCGCCCAAGGCCAGAAACAATACGCCCAGACACATGCAGCCGATTCCCTTAAGCGACGACGACTCCATTTTTTTCCTCACGGCTTTTGGCAAAAACGCGCACCCCGCCGATCTTGCAACCGGCGGGGTGCGCGAAAAACAAGCGATTGTTAAAGGCTGGCGTTAACCACCATGCAGTCCATGCCTCCCGCTTGAAGCTGCATGCACGCCTGGCGCGCCTGATCTTCCTGGAAATCGACGAGACGTGCCCGGAACATCGGCGGGCCACCTTGCAATGTTTCCACAGTGACTCGCGCCTGGTGGAATTCCTGAGTCAAACGTCGTGCCGCTTGCTGGGCCAATTGCCGTGCATGAGCGGCTTGGCTGAAAGCGCCCACCTGAATACCCCATTGGCCGGAGGCGGTGTTGGCTACCATCTCACGCTCACGTTGAAGGAAACGAGCTACTGGATCATCCGCAGAGCCCATCTCCTGCACCGGCGCATCCTGGGTTGCTGTCGCGGCAGACACGGAGGCTATCGCTCTGGCAGCAGCGTTGTTCTCCACGGGGGAAGGGGAAGCAACAGGGGTTGAAGTAGCTGCCACCGCGGCCATCAGCGGTTGTGTGGCAGGACTGTTGTCGGCCGGCTGGTAAGCAGGAAAGCTCATGTACTCGGTAGAAATACTGGCACTGGCCAGCCAGGTACGCTGATCACGCAACGAGGCGCGTAGAAAACCCCGATCAAGAAGGTCCGCCATGTGAGCATCGCGTGATTGGGCGGTAAGGCCGCCCATCACGATGGCCATCAACCGACGGCTTCCACGTTGGGCGGTGGTCGCCACATTGAACCCCGAGGCCCGAATGAAACCGGTTTTCATGCCATCCGCTCCCGGGTAATTACGCACCAGTCGATTGTGGCTGGTATGCCGGGTGCCGCGATAAGTGAACTCCTGAAGGGCAAAATAATGGAAATACTCAGGAAAATCCTGCCTTACCCGAACCGCAAGCGTCAGCATATCGCGCGCGCTGGAGACCTGAGCAGCGTCGGGCAACCCAGAGGCATTGCGAAACGTTGTGGCCTGCATACCCAGCTCACGGGCTTTCTGGGTCATGAGACGGGCAAACTGGCGCTCACTGCCCGCCAATGCCTCAGCTACCACCGCCGCTACATCGTTGGCGGAGCGCACCGTCAAGGCTCGAATCGCATCATCCACTTCGATCGAGCTTCCTGCCGCCAGCCATAACTTGACTGCTGGCATGGCCGCCGCCTGGCTGGAGACCGGCAAGGGCTGATGCAGCTTCAGACTGCCCCGTTCGAGAGCTTCAAATAAGAGGTACAGGGTCATCATCTTACTCAGCGAAGCCGGATAGCGCCGTGCATCAGCATTTTCGGCGTACAGCACTTCGCCGTTATCCAGGTCCACCACGATACCGGCATAACGCGGATTAGCCTCCGCCAAGGAGCCAAACAAAAAAACCAACATGAGTAGCAGAGCGGTACAGCCAGGCTGGGAGCGTGCAAGAAAAGGTTTCATGAGTTTCCCTTGGATCGCGATGGCGCTGGTAGCGCCTTGTTTTTGATCAAGCATATTTTTGAATAAGCATGGTTTTGAAAGCATAGCAAACAGAACAACGCTCTACACAAGCGAATAGCCATAGCAAGTCAATAGGCGACCATTATGAGGATATTCGGCTGTGCGTACAGTCCTGCGGATAAACGTTACTGCCTTACCTTGCCATATTACCCATCCAGCACAAGCCTTATGTTAGAAAAGCAGCTTTCTCAGATATAAAAAAACCGACCCCGGAGGATCGGTTTTCGATAGGTGCCGATGAGGCCTGCAAAGTTACTCTTCTGCAGCAGCTTCTTCGACGACCGGACGGTCAACCAGCTCGACGTATGCCATGGGGGCATTGTCGCCGGTGCGGAAGCCGCACTTGAGAATACGGATGTAACCACCCGGACGCTCTGCATAACGCGGTCCCAATTCGTTGAACAATTTACCCACCGCTTCCTTGGAACGCGTGCGAGCAAATGCCAAACGACGGTTGGCGATGCTATCCTGCTTGGCCAGGGTGATCAGCGGCTCGAGGTGACGACGCAGTTCCTTGGCCTTGGGCAGGGTTGTTCTGATTACTTCATGCTCGACCAGAGACACGGACATGTTCTTGAACATGGCCTTGCGGTGCGAGCTGGTGCGATTCAGATGACGACCACTCTTACGATGACGCATGGTTGTGATTCCTTACCAAACTGGGACTCAAGTCGACGCTCACGCGGAGGCCTTGTCGTCCTTCAGGCTAGCCGGCGGCCAGTTTTCCAGCCGCATGCCTAGGGACAGACCACGCGCTGCCAACACATCCTTGATTTCATTCAAGGACTTCTTGCCGAGGTTCGGCGTCTTCAACAGCTCTACTTCTGTACGCTGGATCAGATCGCCGATGTAATAAATATTCTCGGCCTTCAGACAGTTGGCACTGCGAACGGTCAACTCGAGATCGTCTACGGGGCGCAGCAGGATGGGATCGACGTGATCCTCTTCCTCTTCGACTTCCTGTTCCTTGTCGGCTTCCAGATCGACGAATGCGGCCAGCTGCTCTTGCAGGATGGTCGCACTCCGACGGATCGCCTCTTCCGGATCCAAGGTTCCATCGGTTTCCAGATCAATGATCAGCTTGTCCAGGTCGGTACGTTGCTCGACACGGGCAGCTTCCACGGAATAGGAAACACGACGGACAGGACTGAAGGTGGCATCCAGCTGCAGGCGACCAATAGTGCGGGTTTCCTCATCGGAACCGCGAGTATCAGCCGGCTCGTAACCACGACCCAAAGCGACCTTGAGCTGAATCTTAAGCTCGGCACCTTCGTTGACGTGGGCAATGACGTGATCCGGATTAACGATTTCGACGCTATGATCAAGCGTGATATCACCCGCAGTCACGACGGCCGGGCCCTGCTTGTTCAGCGAGAGCACCGCCTCGTCGCGGCTGTGCATCTTGATCGCGACATCTTTCAAGTTCAGGAGGATTTCAATAACATCTTCCTGCACCCCTTCAATCGCACTGTACTCGTGCTCGACACCCGCAATCTCGGCTTCCACCACGGCACAGCCGGGCATGGACGAGAGCAGAATGCGACGCAGTGCATTCCCCAGGGTGTGGCCAAAGCCACGCTCGAACGGCTCGAGCACGATTTTGGCGTGATGTGCGCTGATTTCTTCGACCTTGATGTCGCGCGGACGGAGAAACTCTGTCACTGAACGCTGCATATGAACACCTTTCAGGCTGCCAAACGGATACTTGGTACTCGGAGATGACCCGACGGATACACATCATGTACCGCCAAGTCAACAAGAAGCAGAAAACTGCTTACTTGGAGTACAGTTCGACGATCAGGTTTTCGTTGATGTCGGCAGACAGGTCACCGCGTTCAGGCAGAGCCTTGAAAGTGCCTTCCATCTTCTTGGCGTCGATTTCGATCCAGACCACATCACCACGATTGGCCGAGATGGACAATGCGCTTTGAATGCGGACCTGGTTCTTCGCCTTCTCACGAACGGAAACCACATCGCCGGGCTTAACCTGATAGGAAGCCACATTGACGGTGCGTCCGTTGACGGAGATCGCCTTGTGACTGACCAGCTGACGCGCTTCAGAGCGAGTCGAGCCGAAGCCCATGCGGTAGACGACGTTGTCCAGTCGGGATTCTAGCAACTGCAACAACACTTCACCGGTGGCGCCTTTCAGGCGTGCGGCTTCTTTGTAGTAGTTGCGGAACTGCTTTTCGAGTACGCCATACATACGACGTACTTTCTGCTTCTCGCGAAGCTGCAAGCCGTAGTCGGAAAGACGCTGACGACGCTGGCCGTGCACACCCGGAATCTGCTCGGATTTGCACTTCTTCTCGAAGGGAGTCACACCACTCTTCAGAAAGAGATCGGTACCTTCCCGACGAGACAGTTTGCACTTGGGTCCAATATAACGAGCCATGAATCTGTCTCCTTAAACGCGGCGTTTCTTCGGCGGACGGCAGCCATTATGGGGAATGGGCGTCGCGTCGGTGATGCTTTGCACGCGGAAGCCGGCGGCATTCAGTGCGCGCACGGCGGATTCACGGCCGGGACCTGGGCCTTTGACCAGCACGTCGACGTTTTTCACACCATACTCGGCTGCAGCGGTAGCTGCACGTTCACTTGCTACTTGAGCAGCGAACGGGGTGCTCTTGCGAGAACCACGAAAACCCGAACCACCGGCAGTTGCCCAAGAAAGAGCATTGCCCTGGCGGTCTGTGATCGTCACGATCGTGTTGTTAAAAGAGGCATGGATATGCGCAATGGCATCCACTACCTGCTTTTTAACCTTTTTACGGTTACTGCGCGGGTTAGCCATGTTGATGTCTATTCCTGTCTTTACGCCAGAACGTGCGTGTTATTTGCGGATCGGCTTACGCGGGCCCTTACGGGTACGCGCGTTAGTCTTGGTCCGCTGACCACGCAGCGGAAGACTACGACGATGACGCAGACCACGGTAGCAACCCAAGTCCATGAGACGCTTGATATTAAGCGTCACATCACGACGAAGGTCACCTTCAACGGTATACTTGCCGACTTCAGAACGCAGGGCGTCCAGCTCTTCGCTGGAAAGTGCCTGGATCTTGGTGGTCGGCGTGATGCCGGTCGCAACACAAAGTGCCTGTGCGCGAGTACGGCCAATCCCGAAGATATAGGTCAGCGAGATCGCCGCATGCTTGTTGTCCGGGATATTGACGCCTGCAATACGGGCCATCAGCTTACTCCGAAATTTGAGCGGCTTGCTCGATTGTTCATCTACAAAAGGCGCAACAGCATACCCCTTAACTCACCTTGAGGCAAGAGGCATGCCGGCGCCCGCTTAAAACAGTGTAGGGCTCAGCCCTGACGCTGCTTGTGCCGCGGTTCGATGCAGATGACGCGGACAGCGCCATTGCGACGAATGATCTTACAGTTACGGCACATTTTCTTTACGGAAGCTCGAACTTTCATCGTTCTCTCCAATCGGCCTGCGGCGCTTTCAGCGCATGATACCGCCGCTACCGTAGCCTTTCAGGTTGGACTTCTTCATCACCGAGTCATATTGATTCGACATGAGATGCGATTGCACCTGGGCCATGAAGTCCATGATGACCACCACCACGATCAGAAGTGACGTACCACCGAAAAAGAACGGTACGTTCCACGCCACGATCAAAAACTGGGGCATCAGGGAAACCGCAGTGATATACAAGGCACCGAACAGGGTCAGACGAGTCATGACCTTGTCGATATAACGAGCGGTCTGCTCGCCGGGGCGAATACCTGGCAGGAAGGCGCCTGACTTTTTGAGATTGTCAGCCACATCCTTGGGGTTGAAGACCAGCGCTGTGTAAAAGAAGCAGAAGAATACCACTGCCGCCGCGAAAAGCAAGATGTAAAGCGGCTGCCCGGGCCCAAGAGCCTGAGAGGCACGCTGCAACCACTCCATGCCTTCACCAGCACCTACCCACTGACCGATAGAGGCCGGAAACAGCAGAATACTGGAAGCAAAGATGGCAGGAATAACGCCGGCCATATTAACTTTCAGAGGAAGATAACTGCTTTGTCCCGCATACATCTTGTTGCCAACCTGGCGCCGTGGATAGTTCACTTTCAGGCGGCGTTGACCGCGCTCAATGAATACCACGAAGGCCACGGTGGCGACACCTAGCACAGTCAATGCCAACAGTGGGAGCACGTTCCAGGCGCCCTCGTTGCGGGCAAGCTCGAAAGCCTGGCCCACGGCGCTGGGCAACCCGGCGACGATACCGGCGAAGATCAACAACGAAATACCGTTGCCGATCCCCTTTTCGGTAATCTGCTCCCCTAGCCACATCATGAACACCGCACCCGAGACAAACGTCACGACTGCGGTGAAGAAGAAGCTGAAGTCAGCACTGTAAGCAATGCCTTGGCTCGCCAGCCCGACCGACATGCCGGTGGCTTGCACGAACGCCAGCAATACTGTGCCGTAGCGTGTGTACTGGCTGATCTTGCGGCGGCCAGCCTCACCTTCCTTCTTGAGCTGCTCAAGATGGGGTGAAACCGCAGTCAATAGCTGCATGATGATCGACGCCGAGATATAGGGCATTATGCCCAGGGCGAGAACACTCATGCGCTCCAGCGCACCACCCGAGAACATGTTGAACATGCCCAGGATGGTGCCCTGTTGCTCCCTGAACAAGGCAGCAAGCTGGTCAGGATTGATACCGGGCACGGGGATGTGGGCACCGATACGGTACACCACGATGGCGAGGAGCACGAAGCGCAGACGCGCCCACAGTTCACTCAGACCGCTGCCTGTCGCCGGCATGTTTCCTGACTTGGCCATTTAGTCCTCTACCTTGCCACCGGCGGCTTCGATTGCGGTACGGGCACCCTGGGTGACCTTGATACCGCGCACTGTAACCGCCTTGTTCAGTTCGCCGGAAAGGATGATTTTCGCATGCAGCGTGGCATCCTTCAGCACATTTGCCTGCTTCAAGGTTTCCAGAGTGACGTCGTCACCGGCAACCTTGGCAAGCTCATCCAGACGGACTTCTTCAGATACACGCGATTTCGCAGACGAGAAGCCGAATTTCGGCAAACGACGCTGCAAAGGCATCTGACCGCCTTCAAAACCAGGTTTGACGCTACCGCCACTCCGGGCTTTTTGCCCTTTGTGACCACGGCCGCCGGTCTTACCCAGACCGGAGCCGATACCACGACCAACCCGCTTTGCGGCGTGTTTGGAGCCCGGTGCCGGGCTCAAAGTATTGAGTTTCATGGATTACTCTCCCTCAACGCGCACAAGGTAAGTTACCTTGTGGACCATGCCGCGCACGGCAGGGGTGTCTTCCAGCTCAACCGTGTGACCGATGCGACGCAGACCCAGGCCTTTCATTGTGGCCTTGTGCTTGGGCAAGATGCCGATGGTACTGCGGATCTGGGTAACCTTGATCGTTGCTGCCATGGTGTTTACCCCGTGATCGCTTCGACTGACAGACCGCGCTTGGCGGCCACGTCTTCCGGCCCTTGCATGGACGCGAGACCTTTAACGGTCGCCCGTACCACGTTCACCGGGTTGGTGGAACCGTAGCATTTGGCCAGGACGTCATGGACGCCGGCCAGTTCAAGCACGGAGCGCATGGCGCCACCGGCAATGATCCCGGTACCTTCAGAAGCCGGCTGCATGTACACCTTGGAGGCGCCGTGACGGGCCTTTACCGGGTACTGCAGCGTATGGCCGCTGAGGTTGACCTTGACCATGTTGCGACGGGCCTGATCCATCGCTTTCTGAATCGCGATAGGCACTTCACGCGCCTTGCCACGACCGAAACCGACACGACCTTTACCATCACCAACGACAGTCAAAGCGGTGAAGCCGAAAATACGACCACCCTTGACCACCTTGGCGACACGGTTAACCTGCACTAATTTTTCTTGCAGATCGCCGTTGTTCTGTTCGTTCTTCGCCATCGTAAAACCCTTTAGAATTCCAGGCCGCCTTCACGAGCGGCGTCGGCCAGAGCCTTGACGCGACCGTGATATTGGAAACCAGCACGGTCGAAGGCCACCTGGGTGATGCCTGCTTCTTTAGCGCGTTCGGCAATCAGGGCGCCCACTTTCGTGGCTGCCTCTGAATTACCGGTCGCACCTTCACGCAGCGCCTTGTCCAGCGTAGAAGCGCTGGCCAGCACCTTGCCACCATCCGGCGAGATAATCTGCGCATAGATGTGACGCGGGGTACGGTTGACGCACAGGCGATAC
Source organism: Vreelandella zhuhanensis (assembly GCF_009793355.1). Classification (GTDB taxonomy): domain Bacteria; phylum Pseudomonadota; class Gammaproteobacteria; order Pseudomonadales; family Halomonadaceae; genus Vreelandella; species Vreelandella zhuhanensis. The sequence goes on along the minus strand of NZ_WTKP01000008.1, from coordinate 72,557 downwards.
ACGCCCAGCTCGCGGATCTTGGCGCGAGCGCGGCGGGCACGACGGAGACGAGATTCTTTCTTCGCGTTCATAACCCTGCCTTACTTCTTCTTGGCTTCTTTGCGACGCACCTGCTCGTCGACGTACCGAACACCCTTGCCCTTATAGGGTTCAGGCGGACGGAATGCGCGGATTTCCGCGGCGCACTGACCGAGTGCCTGCTTATCAGCGCTTTTCAGCACGATAATGGTGTTTTTCGGCGTTTCCGCTGTAACACCTTCAGGCAGTTCGTAGTCGACCGGGTGCGAGAAGCCCAGTGAAAGGTTGAGCGTCTGGCCCTTGGCCTGGGCACGATAACCGACGCCGATAATTTCGAGCGACTTGGTAAAGCCCTCGGATACGCCCGTGACCAGGTTCTGAACCAAGGCGCGGGTAGTACCGGCCATCGCCCAGCTCTTGGCGCTTTCGCTTGGGGCGAAGGTCAGTTTGCCATCTTCCTGGCCAATCACCACATCCTGGTGAATGGACATGGACAGCGTGCCCTGGCCGCCTTTGACGGTCAGCTTGTCGCCATCAATCTTGATGTCGACACCGGTAGGCACTTTAACCGGATATTTGGCTATACGGGACATATCAGCCTCCTAGAATACGGTGCAGATGACTTCGCCACCGACACCCGCCTGACGTGCGGCGCGATCGGTCATTACCCCGTTGGAGGTAGTGACAATCGCGATACCCAGACCATCGGCGACCTTGGGCAAATCATCTTTGCCCTTATAGCGGCGCAAAGAAGGCTTGGAAACCCGTTGCAGATGTTCGATTACCGGCTTGCCCTCAAAGTACTTGAGGGTCACGGTCAGCTCGGGCTTGACGCCTTCGCTTACCGTGAGGTCGGTGATGTAGCCCTCGTCTTTCAGCACTTGGGCCACCTCGACCTTCAGCTTGGAGGACGGCATGGTGACCGTCTCCTTGGTGGCCATCTGCGCATTGCGGATACGAGTCAACATATCCGCCAGAGTATCTTGCATGCTCATTTAATGTGCGCTCCTGATAATGCTACGTGACGGTTACCAGCTGGACTTCTTGAGTCCAGGGACATCGCCACGCATGGCGGCTTCACGCAACTTGTTACGGCCGAGGCCGAACTTGGTGTAAAAGCCGTGCGGACGACCGGTGATACGGCAGCGGTTACGCTGGCGTACCGGGCTCGAGTCGCGCGGTAGCTGCTGTAGCTTCAGCGTCGCCTCGAAGCGGTCTTCCTCAGAAGCATTCACATCGTGGATGATCGCCTTGAGTCCAGTGCGCTTGGCCGCATACTTCTCGACCAGCTTGGTGCGCTTGAGCTCACGCTCTACCATGCTTTTCTTTGCCATGATCCCAACCTTATTTCTTGAACGGGAAGTTCAGCGCGGTAAGTAACGCGCGACCTTCCTCGTCGGTGTTGGCTGTAGTGGTGATGGTGACGTCCAGCCCCCGAATACGATCGATTTTATCATACTCGATCTCCGGGAAGATGATCTGCTCACGCACCCCCATGGAGTAGTTGCCGCGACCGTCGAAGGACTTCGGGTTGAGACCACGGAAGTCACGCACGCGGGGTATCGCGATGTTTACCAAGCGGTCCAGGAAGTCCCACATGCGCTCAGCGCGCAGGGTTACCTTGATGCCGATTGGCCAACCTTCACGCACCTTGAAGCCCGCGATGGACTTGCGTGCCTTCGTCACCAGCGGCTTTTGACCGGAAAGCTTTTCCAAGTCACCGCTGGCATTGTCGATCAGCTTTTTATCGCTGACCGCGTCGCCGATACCCATGTTCAGTGTCACTTTCGTGACCCGGGGTACCTGCATCACGTTGGCGTAGCTAAACTGCTCACGGAGTTGAGCTACTACCTCGTTTTGATAACGTTCTTTCAAGTTCGCCATTTTGCTACCCGACTCGCGTTAGGCGTCGATCTGCGTCTGCGTCGACTTGTAGATACGTACCTTGGTACCGTCTTCCTTCACTTGGAAGCCGACGCGATCCGCCTTACCGGTCTCCGAATTGAAGATGGCCACGTTGGACGCGTGAATCGGAGCCTCGCGCTCGACGATACCGCCCTGATTTCCCGCCGTGGGATTCGGCTTGGTGTGACGCTTGATCATGTTCACACCGGACACGACAAAGCGGTTTTCCAACACCCGCTTAATCGTACCACGCTTGCCTTTATCCTTCCCGGCGATGACGATGACTTCATCGTCACGTTTGATTTTTTGCATATCCGCCTCGCTCCTTACAGCACTTCAGGCGCCAAGGAAATGATCTTCATGAACCTTTCGTTGCGCAGTTCACGAGTTACCGGCCCGAAGATACGGGTACCGATCGGTTGTTCGTTAGTGTTGTTCAACAAAACAGCCGCATTTCCATCGAAACGGATCAGCGAACCGTCTGGACGACGGACGCCACTACGGGTCCGAACCACTACCGCTTTCAGCACCTGGCCTTTTTTGACCTTGCCGCGCGGAATAGCTTCCTTCACCGTTACTTTGATGACATCACCAATACGAGCGTAGCGACGGTGTGAACCGCCTAACACCTTGATGCATTGCACCCGGCGCGCTCCGCTGTTGTCGGCGACATCCAGCATTGTCTGAGTCTGAATCATCGGTTTTCTCCAAACCTAATCTGACTGCACTGGTTTGACAGACCTGGGCGTTAGCCTTTCGCCTGCTCAACCACCTCGACGAGCGACCAAGCTTTCTTCTTGGAAAGCGGACGGCATTCCTGAATGGAAACCGTATCGCCTGCCTTTGCCTGGTTCGTTTCATCATGGGCGTGCAGCTTGGTGGAGCGCTTTACGTATTTTCCGTAGATCGGGTGACGCTCACGACGCTCGATCATTACAACGATGGACTTGTCCATCTTGTCGCTCACCACTTTACCGGTGAGCGTCCGGGTTTTTTTCTCTTCGGCCATCTCAGTCCCCTGCCTTCTCGTTAAGCACAGTCTTCACGCGGGCGATATCCCGACGGACCTGCTTGAGCAGATGAGTCTGGCTGAGTTGGCCGGTGGCCTTCTGCATGCGCAGGTTGAACTGCTCGCGGAGGAGTTCGAGGAGCTGCTCACGCAGTTCACCGACTGACTTTTCACGAATTTCGTTGGCTATCATCACATCACCGTCCGTTTTGCAAAGGTGGTGGATATGGGCATCTTCTGTGCAGCGAGAGTGAACGCTTCACGCGCCAACTCTTCCGAAACACCTTCGATCTCATACAGGACCCGACCCGGCTGGATCTGGGCTACCCAGTACTCGACCGAGCCCTTCCCTTTACCCATACGAACTTCGAGCGGCTTCTTGGAAATCGGCTTATCAGGGAAGACGCGGATCCAGATCTTGCCGCCACGCTTGACGTGACGGGTGATCGCACGACGGCCGGCTTCGATCTGGCGCGCAGTAACGCGGCCGCGACCGGTAGCCTTGAGGCCGTATTCCCCGAAGCTGATCTTGCTTCCGCGATGCGCCAGGCCACGGTTGCGGCCTTTCATCATCTTGCGGAATTTCATGCGCTTGGGCTGTAACATCGACTCGCTCTCCCCTTACCTGGAACCTTTCTTCTTGGGCGCGTTGCCGGCAGGCTGTTTGGCCTTGGCACGTACTTCCTCGATACCGCCGAGGATTTCACCCTTGAAGATCCACACTTTGACGCCGATAACGCCATAGGTGGTGTGAGCTTCGTAAGTGGCGTAGTCGATATCCGCACGCAGGGTATGCAGCGGAACACGACCTTCGCGGTACCATTCGGTACGTGCGATTTCAGCACCACCAAGACGACCAGACAGCTGAATCTTGATGCCACCGGCACCCAGACGCATGGCGTTCTGTACCGCGCGCTTCATCGCACGACGGAACATGACGCGACGCTCAAGCTGACCCGCTACGTTAGCAGCGACTAGCTTGGCATCCAGCTCCGGCTTGCGAACTTCTTCAATGTTCACATGCACCGGCACACCCATCATCTGGGTAAGGTCACGGCGCAGACGATCAACATCTTCGCCCTTCTTGCCGATCACGATACCCGGACGGGCAGTGTGAATGGTGATGCGAGCATTGTTCGCCGGACGCTCGATGTGAATACGGCTCACGGAGGCGTTTTTTAGACGCTCCTCCAGAAAGCTGCGCACTACGAGATCGTTATTGAGCTTATCGGCGTAAGCGCCGCGCTCAGCATACCAGACAGAAGCATGGTCTTTGACGATGCCTAGTCGGATGCCTGTTGGATTGACTTTTTGACCCATCTGGTCGACTCCTACTTCTCGGCTACCTTGACGGTGATGTGGCAAGTGCGCTTCAGAATGCGATCCGCACGGCCCTTGGCGCGCGGACGGATGCGCTTGAGCGTCATACCCTCATCGACGCAGATGGTCGAGACACGCAGCTCATCGATATCCATGCCGTCGTTTTCTTCCGCGTTTGCAATGGCGGACTGAAGCACTTTCTTGACCAGCTTGGCAGCCTTCTTCGGTGAGAAGGTCAGCAGGTCGAGTGCTTGGTCGACCGGTTTACCGCGCACCTGGTCAGCCACCAAACGGGCCTTCTGGGCGGATAAACGAGCGCCACGCAGCTTAGCTGTGACTTCCATCTCTCAATCCTCTTTGGCTTACCGTTTGGCTTTCTTGTCCGCCACATGCCCACGGTAAGTGCGGGTGGCAGCGAATTCGCCCAGCTTGTGGCCAACCATTTCCTCGGAGACGTGCACCGGGACGTGTTGGCGACCGTTATGGACTGCAATGGTGAGTCCTACCATATTTGGTAGAATCATGGAGCGACGCGACCAGGTCTTGATCGGTTTGCGATCGCTCTTCTCCACTGCAACCTCAACCTTCTTTAAAAGATGAAGGTCGATGAAAGGACCTTTCTTTAGTGAACGTGGCACAGCCGTTACCCCTTAAATGTCTGTTACTTGGACTTGCGGCGACGAATGATAAGCTTGTCGGTGCGCTTGTTCTTGCGAGTCTTGTGACCCTTGGTCGGGACACCCCAGGGTGATACCGGGTGACGGCCACCGCTTGAACGGCCTTCACCACCACCGTGCGGGTGATCCACCGGGTTCATCGCAACACCGCGAACTGTCGGACGCACACCTCTCCAACGCTTCGCACCGGCCTTGCCAAGTTGACGCAGGCTGTGCTCGGAATTGCCCACTTCACCCAAAGTCGCGCGGCATTCAGCCAGGATCTTGCGCATTTCGCCGGAGCGTAACCGCAAGGTGGCGTAATTACCTTCACGCGCTACGAGCTGCGCGCTGGTGCCGGCACTGCGAGCGATTTGCGCGCCCTTGCCCGGCTTGAGCTCGATGCAATGCACCGTGGAACCCAGCGGGATGTTACGCAGCGGCAAAGCATTGCCTTTCTTGATGGCGGCGTTGACGCCGGATTCCAGCTTGTCGCCTACCGCTACGCCCTTGGGCGCAATGATGTAGCGACGCTCGCCATCGGCATACTTGAGCAGCGCAATGTTGGCACTACGGTTCGGGTCGTATTCCAGACGTTCAACGGTGGCAGGAACACCATCCTTGATACGCTTGAAATCAACAATCCGATAGTGCTGACGGTGACCACCGCCCACGTGGCGGGTGGTGATGCGACCGTTATTATTACGGCCACCGGACTTGGACTGTTTTTCGAGCAACGGCGCATAAGCGCGGCCCTTATACAGCCCATCGCCAACGATCTTGACGACGTGACGACGACCGGCGGATGTGGGTTTGGTCTTGACGATTGCCATTATCCGTACTCCTGCCCTTATTCGGCGCCAGAGAAGTCTTCGAGCGTTTCGCCCGCGGCCAGGGTCACATATGCCTTGCGGTAACCCTTGCGTTGGCCGATGCCGTTTGCAGTACGCTTGGTTTTACCCTTGACGTTCAATACCTGAACGCCATTGACCTTCTTGCCGAACAGAATCTCAACGGCTTTCTTGATCTCGGGCTTGGTGGCATCACTCGCCACCTTGAAAACGTACTGGTTACGCTCGGCGGCCATCGCGGCCTTTTCGGTCACGTGTGGTCCAAGCAGAACCTTGAATACGCGTTCCTGGTTCATGCCAGCTTCTCCTCGAATTTACGTAGGGCGGAGACGGTGACCAGCACCTTGTCGAAGGCAACCAGACTCACCGGGTCAGCTGCCGCAACATCCACCACATCTACATGGGGAAGGTTACGGGCGGCCAGATAGAGCGTCTCGTTGACGTCTTCAGTGACGATCAACACCTTTTCAAGGTTCAACTCTTTCAGCTTGGCAGCAACCTGCTTGGTCTTGGGCGCATCGACTGTGAACTCTTCGATGACGACCAAACGCTCTTGACGTATCAGCTCAGACAGGATCGAACGCATTGCCGCACGGTACATCTTGCGGTTGACCTTCTGGCTGTGATCTTGCGGGCGTGCCGCGAAGGTCACGCCGCCGCTGCGCCACAGCGGAGAACGGATAGTGCCGGCACGTGCACGGCCGGTACCCTTCTGACGCCACGGCTTCTTACCACCACCGCGCACATCGGAACGGTTTTTCTGGGCGCGAGTTCCCTGACGGCCACCAGCCAAATAGGCAGTGACGACCTGGTGAACCAGCGCCTCGTTGAATTCTTTGCCAAAAGTGGCGTCGGCTACTTCAACGGTACCCGCGCCTGCAGCAAGATTCAGATTCATTGGTAATTATCCCCTTCAGCCTGCTTTCACGGCGCTGCGCACGATGACGTCACTACCGGTTGCTCCCGGTACGGCGCCTTTGATCAGCAGCAGATTACGCTCGGCGTCAACACGGACGATTTCGAGGCTCTGAACGGTACAGCGGACGTTGCCCATCTGACCGGCCATTTTCTTGCCCTTGAAAACGCGACCTGGTGTTTGACACATGCCGATGGAACCCGGCGCGCGATGCGACAGAGAGTTACCGTGGGTCATGTCCTGGGTACGGAAGTTCCAGCGCTTAACAGCACCCTGGAAACCTTTACCCTTGGAGGTGCCGGTCACGTCGACCATCTGACCAGCTTCGAAGAGGGATACGGTGAATTCGCCGCCCACTTGGGGAGTCTTATCACCTTCTGTCAGGCGGAACTCCTTCAGCGAACGACCAGCCTCCACACCTGCCTTGGCAAATAGACCTGCCCGGGCTTTGGTAAGGTGCTTGGCTTTGCGGGAGCCAGCTGTCACCTGAACCGCAGCGTAACCATCGGATTCGACCGATTTCACGCAAGTGATGCGGTTAGGCTCAACTTCAATAACGGTTACAGGCACGGAAGCGCCATCTTCGGTGAAGACACGAGTCATGCCCGCCTTCTTACCGACTAAACCGATAGTCATGTTCAGTCTCCTATAGTGTACGGGGCTGTCACCCGCTATGGCTGCCCTTTCCAGAGCATTCCACTAGCACATTGTATGGCGCCATCTCGGCGTGGCGGCTGCTGCTTGGCGTTCTGATGCCAAGCGCTGGGCCGCGAGTGTCTAGTGTGGTTAGTCGAGCTTGATTTGAACGTCTACGCCAGCGGCGAGATCGAGCTTCATCAATGCATCGACAGTCTTTTCAGTGGGTTCGACAATGTCGAGCACACGCTTGTGCGTACGAATCTCATACTGATCACGCGCATCTTTGTTGACGTGCGGTGAAATCAGAATGGTAAAACGCTCGCGATTGGTCGGCAGCGGTATCGGACCACGAACCTGAGCACCAGTACGCTTGGCGGTTTCTACGATCTCCGCCGTGGACTGATCGATCAGGCGATGGTCGAATGCTTTCAACCGAATGCGAATCTTCTGGTTCTGCATTTGCCCTAAACTCCCATGGATGTTGACGGCGCGAGCCGTCTACCCACGCATTCAAAGGATGCGCATTATAGGCACGCCAGAAGTGAGTGTCAAACACTTCACTGCCGGTGCGCAGAAAAGGGGGCTCAGCTGAGCCCCCTTGATCATTCAAGTAACAGTCTTACTTGATGATCTTGGCTACAACGCCCGCACCGACGGTACGACCGCCTTCACGAATAGCGAAGCGCAGACCATCATCCATAGCAATCGGAGCGATCAAGGTAACAACCATCTGAACGTTGTCACCCGGCATGACCATTTCCACACCTTCCGGCAGTTCACAAGTACCCGTCACGTCGGTGGTACGGAAGTAGAACTGCGGACGGTAGCCCTTGAAGAAAGGCGTATGACGACCACCTTCTTCTTTGGACAACACATAGACTTCAGCTTCGAAGACAGTGTGCGGATTGATGCTGCCCGGCTTGGCCAGGACCTGGCCACGCTCGACGTCATCACGCTTGGTGCCACGCAACAGGGCGCCGACGTTCTCACCCGCACGACCTTCGTCGAGCAACTTGCGGAACATTTCGACACCGGTCACGACGGTTTTGGTGGTATCGCGAATACCCACGATTTCCACTTCTTCACCCGCCTTGACCACACCGCGCTCAACACGACCGGTTACCACGGTACCGCGGCCGGAGATGGAGAACACGTCTTCGATCGGCATCAGGAACGGCTGATCGATGGCACGCTCCGGCTCCGGAATGTACTCATCCAGCGCCTTGATCAAATTGGCAACAGCGGTAGTACCCATGCCGTTCTCATCTTCACCGTTCAGCGCCATCAGCGCGGAACCAGTGATGATCGGCGTGTCGTCACCCGGGAAGTCGTACTGGTCGAGCAGTTCACGCACTTCCATTTCGACCAGCTCGAGCAGCTCTTCGTCGTCGACCATGTCCGCCTTGTTCAGGAACACGACGATGTACGGAACGCCGACCTGACGAGACAGCAGGATGTGCTCACGAGTCTGCGGCATCGGGCCGTCAGCAGCGGAACAGACCAGGATAGCGCCGTCCATCTGGGCAGCACCGGTGATCATGTTCTTGACGTAGTCGGCGTGCCCCGGGCAGTCGACGTGCGCATAGTGACGCGACTCGGACTGATACTCGACGTGAGAAGTGGCGATGGTGATACCGCGCTCACGCTCTTCCGGTGCATTGTCGATGGCATCGAACTCGCTCCATTTACCACCGAAAACCTCGGCAGAAACACGAGTCAGGGCTGCTGTCAGAGTCGTTTTACCGTGGTCAACGTGACCGATGGTACCGACGTTGACGTGCGGTTTGGAACGTTCAAATTTTTCCTTAGCCACTGCTATAACCTCTTTACGTTAGCTAACGGTTAACCGTTTTGGTTGATGACGGCTTCTACGACGCTGGAGGGCGCCTCGTCGTACTTCGCGAACTCCATAGAGTAGCTCGCACGGCCCTGGGACTGAGAACGCAGATCGGTTGCATAACCGAACATCTCACCCAGCGGCACCGTTGCACGGATGACCTTACCCATTGAGGAGTCATCCATGCCCTGCACCAGACCGCGACGACGGTTCAGGTCGCCCATGACGTCACCCATAAATTCCTCGGGGGTCACGACCTCGACCTTCATCACCGGTTCCAGCAGCACGGCCTTGGCTTTCCTGGCACCTTCTTTGACCGCCATGGAAGAAGCAATCTTGAACGCGGTCTCGTTGGAGTCCACGTCGTGGAAGGAACCATCGTACAGCGTGACTTTCACGTCAATCATCGGGTAACCCGCGATGACCCCGTTCTTCAGCTGCTCGTAAGCCCCTTTTTCGACAGCCGGGATGTATTCCTTAGGAACTACACCACCGACGATTTCATTGACGAACTTGAAGAAGATTTCGTCCTCTCCCTCGCCTTTCTCGTCATAGGTAAGCGGTTCGATGCGCAGGTGCACGTGACCATACTGGCCGCGACCACCGGACTGACGAACGAACTTACCTTCCTGCTCGATGCTACCGCGAATGGTTTCACGGTAAGCAACCTGCGGCTTACCAATGTTCGCTTCAACCTTGAATTCACGCCGCATGCGATCGACGAGAATGTCCAGGTGCAGCTCACCCATACCGGAGATGATGGTCTGGCCGGTTTCTTCGTCGGTCTTGACCTGGAAGGAGGGGTCTTCCTGGGCGAGCTTGCCCAGTGCCACACCCATCTTTTCTTGGTCAGCCTTGGACTTCGGCTCGACGGCAACCGAGATCACCGGATCAGGGAATTCCATCCGCTCAAGGACGATCTTGTGATTGATATCACACAGCGTATCGCCGGTGGTGACATCTTTCATGCCGATACAGGCGGCGATATCGCCGGCACGCACTTCCTTGATCTCTTCACGCGAGTTGGCATGCATCTGAACGATACGACCGACACGCTCTTTCTTGCTCTTGACCGAATTGAAGACGCCGTCACCCGAGTTAAGCACCCCGGAATAGACGCGAATAAAGGTCAGAGTACCCACGAAGGGATCCGTGGCGATCTTGAACGCCAGGGCAGCAAAGGGCGCTTCGTCGTTCGCTTCACGGGTCTCGATGGTGCCGTCCTTATCGTCCAGCTCACCTTCGATGGGCTTGACTTCGGTCGGCGACGGCATGTATTCGATCACGCCATCCAGAACGGCTTGCACGCCCTTGTTCTTGAAGGCGCTACCACAGGTCACCAGAACGACGTCATTGGCCAGAGTCCGCGCACGTAGGCCGGCCTTGATTTCCTCGATGGTCAGCTCTACACCTTCGAGATACTTGTCCATCAGTTCATCAGTGCCTTCCGCAGCGGCTTCGACCATCTCCTCGCGGTACTTTTCAGCGGTTTCCTGAAGTTCGGCAGGAATATCGACCAGATCGTAGGTCATACCCTTGTCGTCTTCATTCCAGAGAACACCCTTCATCTGGATCAGGTCGATGACGCCCTTGAAGTCTTCTTCGGTGCCCCAGTTGATCTGGATCGGCACGGCCTTGGCACCGAGACGCTCCTTGAGCTGCTCGACAACCATGAAGAAGTCAGCACCGGTACGGTCCATCTTGTTGACGAACACCATGCGCGGAACTTCATACTTGTTGGCCTGGCGCCATACCGTTTCGGTCTGCGGCTGTACGCCGGAGGAGCCACACAGCACCACCACGGCACCATCGAGAACGCGCAAGGAACGCTCGACTTCGATAGTGAAGTCAACGTGTCCTGGGGTGTCGATAATATTGATGCGGTGCTCGGGGAACTGCTTGTTCATACCCTGCCAGAAACAGGTCGTTGCCGCAGAAGTGATAGTGATACCACGCTCCTGCTCCTGCTCCATCCAGTCCATGGTGGCAGCGCCATCATGAACTTCACCAACCTTGTGGGATAGGCCGGTGTAAAACAGGACGCGCTCGGTCGTGGTGGTTTTACCCGCGTCGACGTGAGCAACGATCCCGATATTGCGATAACGGTTAAGTGGTGTCTTGCGTGCCACGGTGAAACTCCCGTTGGTTGGCGATGCGTTGTGAAGCGATGCGTTTCTGATGGGCCGCCATCGCCTGGCGATGGCGGCAGAAGCTGATTCTCGACATCTGCAGCTGGAAACGCTGCATTTGGAAAATTGCTTTTAGAAACGCTGCCCTTGGAAAACGCTGCTCTTAGAAACGATAGTGAGAGAAGGCCTTGTTGGCTTCCGCCATACGATGCACGTCTTCACGCTTCTTCACCGCAGAACCTTTACCTTCGGCGGCGTCGAGCATTTCACCCGCCAGACGCTGCACCATGGTTTTTTCACCGCGACGACGCGCCGCATCCACCAGCCAACGCATGGCCAGGGCCTGACGGCGAGACGGACGAACTTCAACCGGCACCTGGTAAGTCGCACCACCAACGCGGCGCGATTTCACTTCGACCATGGGCTGAATGGTTTCCAGCGCCTTGTCAAAGATTTCCAGCGGCTCTTCTTTGCTGCGCTCGGCAACCTTGTCAAGCGCACCATAGACGATGCTTTCCGCGACTGATTTCTTGCCACTCACCATCAAGTGGTTCATGAACTTTGCCAGACGCTCACTTCCGAACTTGGGATCCGGGAGGATTTCGCGTTTGGCTACAATTCTTCTTCTAGGCATGATAAGCCCTCAATTAAGGATCCTTCAGGTAAACCCGGAACTTAGCGATAGCGCTTGTGCTATGCCGCCCGACCTTACTCTTATCAGACCGTCATGTACGTAACGACGAGTTGCCGGCATCAAGTGACGTTAACCACCTGCTGCTGGCCGTATATCATCAGGATTTCGGGCGTTTGGTACCGTACTTGGAACGGCCCTGCTTACGGCCCTGCACGCCAGAGGTATCCAAGGCGCCGCGCACGGTGTGATAGCGCACACCGGGCAAATCCTTGACCCTACCGCCGCGAATCAGGACCACGGAGTGCTCCTGAAGATTGTGCCCTTCACCACCGATGTAGGAAGACACCTCGAAACCGTTGGTCAGGCGCACACGGCAAACCTTACGCAACGCCGAGTTCGGCTTCTTAGGGGTGGTGGTGTAAACGCGGGTGCAAACGCCGCGTTTCTGCGGACAGGCCTGAAGCGCCGGAACGTCACTCTTGGTGACAGGGCGCTTGCGCGGCTTGCGCACTAGCTGATTGATTGTTGCCATGGTGTGTAGCTGACTCCAATGGTTGCCTTGCCTTCCAGCAGATGCGGGCGTACCCACCCCACTGTTAAAGGCTGCGCATTCTAATGGCTGACGATGCTGGTCGTCAAGCGTTGCCGGCAGGTTATATGCCGGCAACCAACGACCATCAGGTCAGGGTTTTATGCTTAAAGCGCTTCGTCGTCGGAGTCCAGCGCGGTCAACTGCGCTCCCAACTCCTGCTCCACCTCGGTGGCCGAGGGACGAAGCTCCTGCTCGACGCCTTCGCGTCTGCGGCGACGTTCGGCGTGGTGAGTCAAGCCGGTACCGGCCGGGATCAAGCGTCCCACCACCACGTTTTCTTTCAGGCCACGCAAGTAATCGCGCTTGCCGGTGACTGCAGCTTCGGTCAATACCCGCGTGGTTTCCTGGAACGAAGCCGCTGAAATAAACGATTCCGTGGCCAGGCTGGCCTTGGTGATACCCAACAGCATACGCTGATACTTGGCCGGGAATTTGTCTTCCTTTTCCAGGCGGGCATTCTGTTCCAGCACGCGCACCAGTTCGGCTTGATCGCCGGTAATAAAGTCGGAGTCACCGGAATCGGTAATTTCGACCTTGCGCAGCATCTGACGCACAATAACTTCGATGTGCTTGTCATTAATGCCTACGCCCTGGAGGCGATAAACTTCCTGAACTTCGGCGGTGATGTACTTGGCCAGTTCCGCAACCCCCAGCAGACGCAGAATATCGTGCGGACTGTTGGGACCGTGAGAAATCACTTCGCCTTTCTCTACCGCTTCCCCTTCGAAGACCGCAATCTGACGCCACTTGGGAATCAACAGCTCGAACGGATCACCGGATTCCGGGGTAATCGTCAAGCGACGCTTACCCTTGGTTTCCTTGCCGAAACTGATCACGCCGTCGATCTCGGCCAGGATGGCCGGTTCCTTGGGCTTGCGTGCTTCGAACAGATCCGCCACGCGCGGCAGACCACCGGTGATGTCCTTGTTGGCCGATGCTTCTACCGGGATACGTGCCACGACTTCACCCACACCGATGGTCGCGCCATTTTCGGTGGAGATGATGGAGCGACCCGGCAGCAGATACTGAACCGGCGTGTTGGAGCCGGACACCGAGACGTATTCGCCGGCGCTGTCCTGCAGCATGATCATCGGGCGCTTGTCACGCCCGGCCATCGGGCGTGCCGCGGACTCGATCACTTCGATGGATGACAGACCGGTCATCTCATCGACGGTCCGGTGCATGGTCACACCTTCGTCGAGATCAATGTACTGCGCTCTGCCTTCGACTTCGGCAATGATTGGGTGAGTGTGCGGGTCCCACTTGGCCACGGTCTGGCCGGCTTCGATGTAATCGCCTTCCTTCGCCGAAAGCTCGGCACCGTAGGGCAGCTTGTAATATTCCCGCTCGCGGCCGTGGTCATCGGCAACTGCCAGGGCACTCGAACGAGAGACCACCACCAGCTTGCCGTCGCCACGCTCCACGTGCTTGATGTTGTGCAGACGCACCGTACCACCGTGCTTGACCTGAACGCTGTCCACTGCAGAGGAGCGCGAGGCCGCGCCGCCGATATGGAAGGTACGCATGGTCAGCTGGGTGCCCGGCTCACCGATGGACTGTGCCGCAATGACACCCACCGCTTCGCCGATATTGACCTGATGGCCACGTGCCAGATCACGCCCATAACAGGACGCGCAGACGCCGTGAGCGGTCTCACAGGTGATGGTGCTGCGCATGATGATCTCGTCGACACCCATGGTATCGAGTTCGGCACACCACTTTTCGTCGAGCAAGGTGCCCCGGGCGATCAGAACGTCCTGTGAAACCGGGTCGATGACGTCCTGAGCGACCACACGTCCCAGTACGCGCTGAGACAACGGCACGATGATGTCACCACCTTCGATGATCGGGTGCAAGGTCAAACCCTGATCGGTACCGCAATCGACTTCGGTGATCACCAGATCCTGGGCCACATCCACCAGACGACGCGTCAGGTAACCCGAGTTGGCCGTCTTGAGGGCGGTATCCGCCAGACCTTTACGTGCCCCGTGGGTCGAAATGAAGTACTGAAGTACGTTCAAGCCTTCACGGAAGTTGGCCACGATCGGCGTTTCGATGATCGAGCCATCCGGCTTGGCCATCAAGCCGCGCATACCCGCCAGCTGACGGATCTGAGCAGCAGAGCCACGCGCGCCGGAGTCGGCCATGATAAACACGCTGTTGAACGAGTCCTGCTCGACTTCGTTGCCGTCGCGGTCGATCACGGTCTCCTTGGAAATACCCGCCATCATCGCCTTGGCCACTTTATCGTTGGCCTTGGACCAGATATCGATGACCTTGTTGTATTTCTCGCCCGCGGTCACTAGACCCGAGGAGAACTGGTCTTCGATTTCCTTGACCTCGGCTTCGGCCGCGTCGACGATTTCCGTCTTGGCATCCGGGATAACGAAGTCATTGACGCCGATAGAGGCACCCGACCAGGTCGCCAGACGGAAGCCGGTGTACATCAGTTGATCAGCGAAGATCACCGTCGGCTTGAGGCCGGCACGGCGATAGACTTCATTGATCAGCTTGGAGATGGCCTTCTTCTTCATCGGCTGATCGATCAGCGCGAAGGGCACTCCTTCAGGCAAGATGCGGAACAGCATCGCACGACCGACGGTGGTGTCGTAGATGCGACGATGGTCAGTGCGCTCACCGGTCTCTTCGTCAACGTCCACTTCTTCCAGACGGACCTTGACCCGAGCGTGCAGCGAAACGTTCTGAGTGCCGAAAGCGCGCTCCACCTCGTTGAGGTTCGAGAACGCCATGCCCTCGCCCTTGGCGTTGATCTTTTCGCGGGTCATGTAATACAGACCCAAGACCACGTCCTGGGACGGCACGATGATCGGCTCGCCATTGGCTGGTGACAGGACGTTGTTGGTCGCCATCATCAGCGCCCGCGCTTCGAGCTGGGCTTCCAGGGTCAGCGGTACGTGGACCGCCATCTGGTCACCGTCGAAGTCGGCGTTGTAGGCGGCACACACCAGCGGGTGCAGCTGGATTGCCTTGCCTTCGATCAACAGCGGCTCGAACGCCTGGATGCCTAGACGGTGAAGTGTCGGGGCGCGGTTAAGCAGTACCGGGTGCTCACGGATAACATCGGCAAGGATATCCCACACTTCCGGCAGCTCGCGCTCGACCATCTTCTTGGCGGCCTTGATCGTTGAGGCGTAGCCCAGCGACTGCAGCTTGGAATAGATGAACGGCTTGAACAGCTCCAGCGCCATTTTCTTGGGCAAACCACACTGGTGCAGACGCAGGGTCGGACCCACGGTGATCACCGAACGGCCGGAGTAATCGACACGCTTACCCAGCAGGTTCTGACGGAAGCGCCCCTGCTTACCCTTGATCATGTCGGCGAGCGATTTCAGCGGGCGCTTGTTGGAACCGGTAATCGCACGACCGCGACGGCCGTTATCCAGCAGCGCATCGACCGCTTCCTGGAGCATGCGCTTCTCGTTGCGCACGATGATATCCGGCGCATTGAGATCGAGCAGACGCTTCAGGCGGTTGTTACGGTTGATCACACGACGGTAAAGGTCGTTGAGATCCGAGGTCGCGAAGCGCCCGCCGTCCAGCGGCACCAAGGGACGAAGATCCGGTGGCAACACCGGCAGCACTTCCATGACCATCCACGCCGGGGCATTGCCGGAGTGGTAGAAGGCTTCCAGGAGCTTCAGGCGCTTGGAGAGCTTCTTGATCTTGGTTTCAGAATTGGTCTGCGGAATTTCTTCGCGCAAGTGATTGATCTCTTCTTCGAGATCGATGTCCTTGAGCAATTCCTGCACCGCTTCGGCACCCATGCGGGCATCGAAGTCGTCACCGAATTCTTCCAGCGCTTCGAAGTACTGCTCGTCGTTGAGCAATTGACCACGCTCAAGCGTGGTCATGCCCGGGTCGATGACCACGAAGCTTTCGAAATACAGCACACGCTCGATGTCGCGCAGGGTCATGTCGAGGAACATGCCGATACGTGACGGCAGCGACTTCAGAAACCAGATGTGCGCGACTGGCGAGGCCAGTTCGATGTGCCCCATGCGCTCGCGGCGCACGGCGGCCTTGGTCACTTCAACGCCACATTTTTCGCAGATGATGCCACGATGCTTCATGCGCTTGTATTTGCCGCACAGGCATTCGTAGTCCTTCACCGGGCCGAAGATCTTGGCGCAGAACAAGCCGTCCCGCTCCGGCTTGAAGGTGCGGTAGTTGATGGTCTCAGGCTTCTTCACCTCGCCGAAGGACCAGGAGCGAATCATGTCCGGAGACGCCAGGGTAATCTTGATCGCGTCAAACTCTTCGGACTGAGACTGCGATTTGAGGACTTTCACCAAATCTTTCATTCGGAGGCTCCTAGCTCTCTAACTCGATATCGATGCCCAGCGAGCGGATTTCCTTCACGAGTACGTTGAAGGATTCCGGCATGCCTGCCTGCATGGTGTGATCGCCATCCACGATGTTCTTGTACATCTTGGTGCGTCCTTCCACGTCATCGGACTTGACCGTGAGCATTTCTTGAAGCGTATAGGCCGCGCCGTAAGCTTCCAGTGCCCAGACCTCCATCTCACCGAAGCGCTGACCACCAAACTGCGCCTTACCCCCCAGCGGCTGCTGGGTTACCAGCGAGTAAGAGCCGGTGGAACGGGCGTGCATCTTGTCATCGACCAGGTGGTTGAGCTTGAGCATGTACATGTAGCCCACTGTCACCGGACGGTCAAAGAGGTCACCGCTACGCCCGTCGTAAAGCGCCATTTGTCCGGACTCCGGCAGATCGGCAAGCTTCAACAGGTGCTTGATCTCGTGTTCCTTGGCACCGTCGAATACCGGCGTGGCCATGGGAACACCACCTTTCAAATTCTTGGCCAAGGCGATGATTTCGTCGTCGGTCAACGAATCCAGATCTTCGATCCGCGTGCCCGGTGTATTGTAGATCTGCCCCAGGAAGTCGCGAATTTCGGCAACCTGCTGACCACGAGCATCGCGCAGCATGGCGTCGATTTTCATGCCCAGCCCACGTGCAGCCATGCCCAAGTGGGTTTCCAGAATCTGACCCACGTTCATGCGTGACGGTACACCCAAGGGGTTGAGGACCACGTCGACCGGCTCACCGTTATCGTCAAACGGCATGTCTTCGATCGGCATGATGGCCGAGATGACACCCTTGTTACCGTGACGGCCGGCCATCTTGTCGCCCGGCTGAATACGACGCTTGACCGCCATGTAGACCTTGACGATCTTGAGCACGCCCGGCGCCAGATCATCGCCTTGGGTCAGTTTGCGCTTCTTGTCTTCGAAACGCTCGTCCATTTCCTTGCGACGATTTTCCAGCTGTTCATCGGCCTGGGCTAGCAGCTCGTTGAACGTTTCGTCCTGCATGCGCAACTTGAACCACTGTTGACGCGGCAGTTCATCCAGATACTCATCGGTAAGCACGTCGCCTTTGCCAAGCGCAGGACCACCGTTGACTACCTGACCTTGCAGGGTACGCTTGAGACGCTCGAACGTGGCATCTTCGGCAATACGGTAGGTTTCCTGGAGATCCTTGCGTACTTCATCAAGCTGCATGCGTTCGATGGTAAGTGCACGGGCATCTTTTTCCACCCCATCACGAGTGAAGACCTGAACATCGATGATGGTGCCCTTGATACCGGTCGGGGCGCGCAGTGAGGTATCTTTCACATCACTGGCCTTCTCACCGAAGATGGCACGCAGTAGCTTTTCTTCCGGCGTCAGCTGGGTTTCACCCTTGGGCGTCACCTTACCCACCAGAATATCCCCGGGGCCGACTTCAGCACCGATATACACCACGCCCGCTTCATCCAGTTTGGAAAGCGCCGACTCGCCCACGTTGGGAATGTCGGCGGTGATTTCTTCCGAGCCCAACTTGGTGTCACGCGACACGCAGGTCAGCTCCTGGATGTGGATGGTGGTGAAACGGTCTTCCTGGACCACCCGCTCGGAAAGCAGGATGGAATCCTCGAAGTTGTAGCCGTTCCAGGGCATGAAGGCCATGCGCATGTTCTGGCCCAAGGCCAGATCGCCCATATCGATAGACGGACCATCGGCCAGGATATCGTCACGTGCCACTACATCACCGGGGCGCACAATAGGGCGCTGGTTCATGCAGGTGTTCTGGTTGGAACGGGTGTACTTGGTCAGGTTGTAGATATCCACCCCGGCTTCACCGCCGATGATTTCATCTTCGTTGACCCGTACCACAACCCGGCGAGCATCCACCGAGTCGATCACCCCGCCACGCTGTGCCACGGCGCAGACGCCGGAGTCACGGGCGACGAAACGCTCCATACCGGTACCCACCAATGGTTTCTCGGCACGCAGGGTCGGTACCGCCTGACGCTGCATATTGGAACCCATCAAGGCGCGGTTGGCGTCATCGTGCTCGAGGAACGGAATCAGGGCCGCAGCCACGGAGACCACCTGGCGCGGTGACACATCCATCAGCGTGACCTGTTCGGGACGCATGAAGGTGGTTTCACCCTTATGACGCACCTGCACCAAATCATCGCTGAGCTTGCCGGATTCATCCACGGCAGCCGATGCCTGCGCGATAACGTAATCACCTTCCTCGATTGCCGAGAGATGGACGATTTCATCGTTCAGCTGGCGGTCTATCACCTTGCGGTACGGTGTCTCGAGGAAGCCGTAGCTGTTGGTGTGACTGTAGGTGGCCAAAGAGTTGATCAGACCGATGTTCGGTCCTTCCGGCGTTTCGATCGGGCACAGACGACCGTAGTGCGTGGCGTGAACGTCACGTACTTCGAAGCCGGCACGCTCACGAGTCAAACCGCCCGGGCCGAGCGCCGAGACACGCCGCTTGTGCGTCACCTCGGAAAGCGGATTGTTCTGGTCCATGAACTGCGAGAGCTGGCTGGAACCGAAGAACTCCTTGACCGCTGCCGCCACCGGCTTGGCATTGATCAGATCCTGCGGCATCAGGCCTTCGCTCTCGGCCATCGAGAGGCGTTCCTTGACTGCGCGCTCGACACGCACCAGGCCTACGCGGAACTGGTTTTCGGCCATTTCGCCGACGCAGCGAATACGACGGTTGCCCAGATGGTCGATATCGTCGACATTGCCGAAGCCGTTACGGATGCTGATCAATTCCTTGAGCACATCCAGAATATCGCGACGGTCGAGCACACCGGAACCAGTATCAGTATCGCGGCGCAGGCGACGATTGAACTTCATGCGACCGACGCCCGACAGATCGTAACGGTCTTCAGTAAAGAACAGGTTGTGGAACAGCGTTTCGGCAGCTTCCTTGGTAGGCGGCTCGCCGGGACGCATCATGCGATAGATTTCCACCAGCGCTTCAAGCTGCGAGTTGGTGGTGTCCAATTTGAGGGTATCGGAGATGAACGAACCACAATCCAGATCGTTGGTGTACAACGTTTCCAGTTGGGTAATCTTCGCCTGACCCAGACGCTCCAGCAGCTCCGGGGTGATTTCGGTATTACACGGACAGATCAGCTCACCGGTATTGGGGTCTACCTGATCTTTGGCCAACGTTTTGCCGAACAGGTACTCCATCGGCACGTTCAGGCGCTCAAGACCGGTTTTTTCCAACTGGCGGATATGCTTCTGGGTGATACGCCGGCCCTCTTCGACAATCACGTTGCCATCGGCATCCTGAATATCGAAGGTGGCGGTTTCACCGCGCAGGCGCGAGGGCACCAGCTCTACAGAGAAACCGGATTTTTCCACATGGAAGATGCTGGTTTCAAAGAACTCTCCGAGTATTTCCTCGGCGCTCATGCCCAAAGCACGCATCAATACGCTCGCCGGCAACTTGCGGCGGCGATCGATACGCACGAAAACGTTGTCTTTGGGATCGAATTCGAAGTCCAGCCAGGAGCCACGGTAAGGAATCACTCGCGCGGAGTACAAAAGCTTGCCCGAGGAATGGCTCTTGCCCTTATCGTGATCAAAGAACACACCGGGTGAGCGGTGCAGCTGGGAAACGATGACACGCTCGGTACCATTGATTACAAAGGTGCCGTTCTCGGTCATCAGGGGCATTTCCCCCATGTAGACTTCCTGCTCCTTGATATCCTTGATCGCCTTGTTGGAAGAGTCGCGATCATAGATGATCAAGCGAACCTTCACGCGCAGCGGTGCCGAATAAGTTACGCCACGCAACTGGCATTCCTTGACATCGAATGCTGGCGTACCAAAGCGATAGCTGACATATTCCAGCCCTGCGCTGCCGGAGAAGCTCTCGATCGGGAACACGGATTTGAACGCCGCGTGCAGGCCAATTTCATGGCGCTCATCGGGCGAACGATCCTGCTGGAGAAAGTCGTAATAGGAATCAAGCTGGATTGCCAGCAAGTAAGGCACATCCATCACTTGGGGCAGTTTGCCGAAATCCTTGCGGATGCGTTTTTTCTCAGTATATGAGTAAGCCATCTGTATTCCCCAGCTTGTTCACCATGGGTGACCGATGCGTAGTCATCGCTGCCCGGCGGGCTTCGTCAGGCACTGACGGCAAACTCCCTGTGGGGCAGCTCGCCGTCGTAATTCTTGAACGATATATCTTTAACAACAGAAAAAGGCCGACAGCGGGATTTCCCGCCGCCAGCCGTGGAAGCTTACGCAGCGCGTGAAGCCGTGAGCACAAAAATTACTTGAGCTCGACGGTCGCGCCGGCGTCTTCCAGTTTCTTCTTGGCTTCTTCAGCGTCATCCTTGGACATGGCTTCCTTGATGGTAGCCGGTGCGCCGTCAACGGCACCCTTGGCTTCCTTCAGGCCCAGACCAGTGATTTCGCGAACAGCCTTGATCACGTTGACTTTCTTATCGCCGGTAGCGGTAAGCACCAGGTCGAATTCAGTCTGCTCTTCTTCAACAGCCGCTTCGCCACCCGGACCTGCAACCACGGCCGCAGCGGCAGAAACGCCGAACTTCTCTTCCATTGCCTCGATCAGCTCGACAACTTCCATTACGGACATGTCAGCAACAGCGGTAATGATATCGTCTTTGGTCAGTGCCATTTTCATTTCCTAAACTTTGCGGGAGTTTCGACAACGCGAAAACTCAAGGATTCAATGTTCGGCTCGGGCAGTCCAACGACTGCCCACGCAGGTACCGATTTAAGCGGCTGCTTCCTGCTTCTGGTCGCGCAAGGCGGCCAGGGTCCGAACCAGCTTGCCGGCGGAGGCTTCTTTCATTACCGACATCAGCTGAGCGATAGCTTCATCGTACGTCGGCAGTGTTGCCAGGCGGTCAATGTCGCTTGCCGGGATCAGCTCGCCTTCGTAGGCCAGCGCCTTGACTTCGAAGCTTTTCTCATCCTTGGAGAATTCCTTGAACAAACGAGCGGCAGCGCCCGGATGATCAGTGGAAAACGCCAACAGAGTCGGGCCCACGAAGCTGTCGTTCAGGCATTCCCACTGGGTGCCTGACAGGGCGCGGCGTGCCAGAGTGTTGCGCACAACACGGATCTGGACGCCATTCTCACGGGCCTGCTTGCGCAGGTCGGTCATCTTGCCGACCGTAACACCACGAGAATCGGCAACTACGACGGAGAGAGCGCCCTTGGCCGCTTCACTGACCTCGGCAACAATTGCTTTCTTGCCTTCAAGTGCTAGTGGCACAATGATCACTCCTTCGTGCCGGAACCTCGGTAGGAAGGCTCCGGTGGTTACCATCTCTTCCCGCCCTTGATGTGTCGCCTTGCTGTACACACATCGACGGAAAGCCTTGGGGATGGTGCCCACCAGCCTTGGCTAACTGGAGGCGACACCATCTGCGCAGGCGCCTGGGGCGATTAAGCCGCTCGTTCAAGACGAAGAGCGGCACCTGCGGTCTTTGACGGTGCCCCGAACGAATGGCACGGGGACCGCAAAGTTATTGCCTGTTACTCGACCCAGCCTGATTTACACCAGGGCGGAATGGTCGAGAGTCAAACCCGGGCCCATGGTAGAGGACAGGGTTACTTTCTGGAGATAAATGCCTTTGGACGTGCTCGGCTTGAGACGTTTCAGGTCGGCAACCAGCGCTTCCAGATTGCCCTGAATGGCGGCGGCGTCAAAGTCGACCTTGCCCAATATAGTGTGAATGATGCCGTTCTTGTCGGTACGGAAACGCACCTGACCCGCTTTGGCATTCTTCACCGCGGTGGCGACATCCGGGGTCACGGTGCCGACCTTGGGGTTCGGCATCAGACCGCGCGGGCCGAGGATCTGGCCCAGCTGGCCAACAACACGCATGGCGTCCGGCGAGGCGATAACCACGTCGAAGTCCATCACGCCTTTCTTGACCTGGTCAGCCAGGTCTTCCATGCCCACGATGTCGGCACCGGCTTCTTTCGCGGCGTCGGCATTGGCACCCTGAGTAAAGACGGCAACGCGCACGTCCTTGCCAGTACCATTGGGCATGACAGTGGCGCCACGCACGACCTGATCGGATTTACGCGGATCAACACCCAGGTTGATCGCGACATCCAGAGATTCATTGAACTTGACAGTGGACAAAGCACTGAGCAAAGCCACAGCTTCTTCCAGCGAATAGGCCTTGTTAGTATCGACCTTTTCCTTGATCAGCTGGGCGCGCTTGGATAATTTAGCCATGATCAGAGACCCTCCACGTTAAGGCCCATACTGCGGGCACTACCGGCAATGGTACGCACTGCGGCGTCGAGGCTGCCAGCCGTCATGTCCGGCTCCTTGGTCTTGGCGATCTCTTCGAGCTGCTCGCGAGTCACGGTGCCGACTTTCTTCTTGTTGGGCTCACCGGAACCGGACTTGATGCCAGCGGCTTTTTTCAGCAGCACGGCAGCAGGCGGGGTCTTGGTGACGAACGTGAAGCTACGGTCGGAATACACGGTAATCACGACAGGCGTCGGCAAGCCCGGCTCAATTTCTTGAGTCGCGGCATTGAACGCCTTACAGAATTCCATGATGTTGACGCCGTGCTGACCCAATGCAGGGCCTACGGGCGGACTCGGATTGGCTTTACCTGCTGCGACTTGCAGTTTGATATAAGCCTTTACTTTCTTGGCCATCGTTATGCTCCAGTTGGGTTCAAGCGCCTTGCGGCTCCCCGGTAACATTGGGCCGGCATCGGTTGCCGACCCATTATGAACTCAGTGCTACTTAACAGACTATTTTTACGAATTATTTCGACTGTTTTTTACGGGCTATTCTTTTTCCACCTGGGCGAACTCGAGCTCGACAGGCGTTGAGCGACCGAATATCAGCACGCTGACATGTAGACGACTCTTCTCGTAGTTGACTTCTTCCACCACGCCGTTGAAATCTGCGAACGGCCCATCGGTGACACGCACCGACTGGCCCGGCTCGAACATGGTCTTCGGACGCGGCTTGTCGACGCCTTCCTTGACACGATGCAAGATAGCGTCAGCTTCTTTTTGCGTGATAGGTGCCGGTTTTTCCTTGGTACCGCCGATAAACCCCATGACACGCGGTGTTTCGTTGACCAGGTGCCAGGTCTCATCGTCCATTTCCATCTCGATCAGGACATAGCCGGGATAGAATTTACGCTCACTCTTGCGGCGTTTGCCGTCACGCATTTCGACGACTTCTTCGGTCGGCACCAGGATCTCGCCAAAGCGGTCTTCCATGGCGTACATCTTCACGCGCTCGATCAGTGAGCGCATGACGTGCTTTTCAAAACCGGAATAAGCGTGAATGACGTACCAACGCTTGGACATGAAAACTCCTAACCAATGACGCCGGACATCGCCCAGCCAAGAAGGGTATCGATCAACCACAGCATCAAACCGACCACCAATACGGCGACCAATACAATAACAGTGGTCTGCACGGTTTCCGCCCGGGTCGGCCAGATAACGCGCTGAATCTCTTTCTTGGCGCTTACCGCCAGCTCGACAAGGTCACGCCCTTTGGTCGTGGTAAGCGCAATTAACCCAGCGCCCGCACACAGCACAACGACACCCAATACTCGGTAGAGCAGGGCGATATCGGCAAAGTACGTATTACCTACGACGGCTACCACAAGAAGAGTCGCAACTACCGCCCACTTGAGCCCGTCGTGGCGCGGTTGCTGCACCTCGGCGTTATGTTTCATGAAAACGAGACTCCTCAGGGTACGGCAATCGAATAAGGAATTCTTTGAAGATCTAAGTCTTGAAGCTCTACCAATCTGGGGAAGATTGGCAGGCCAGGAGGGAATCGAACCCCCAACCTGCGGTTTTGGAGACCGCTGCTCTGCCAATTGAGCTACTGGCCTGTATTTTTACCGCTAGCATTTACTGCGTTTGCTATCTTTGCGACGGCCTACGCAATAGCGGGCGCCATTATAGCGAGCAAAAAACCGCCTGGCAACCCTTTCCTCGCTGCTTTCTCATGATTACGACCAGATTGCCAGCCGACACATTCTTAGAAAAGCAGTAAAGACAAAAAAGGCGAGCTTCGCTCGCCTTTTGCAATATGGAGCTCATGGACGGATTTGAACCGTCGACCTCACCCTTACCAAGGGTGTGCTCTACCCCTGAGCTACATGAGCACAACTATTTAACTGGAGCGGGCAGCGGGAATCGAACCCGCACCATCAGCTTGGAAGGCTGAGGTTCTACCGTTGAACTATGCCCGCACAACTGCATCTGCAAGCCATGACTCTTAAGCTTCGTACACTGTCATGCCTTACGCAAACCTTTTAGCTGACGGCGACCCAGTAGGCAATGCCCGCTTACCGGCTTGTTTCGAGACACTGACGCAAATCAGTGCCTTTCAATTTGGTGGAGGGAGAAGGATTCGAACCTTCGAAGCTTTCGCGGCAGATTTACAGTCTGCTCCCTTTGGCCACTCGGGAATCCCTCCAACTGTGGCGGCATATTATGCCAGCTCCGAAGTTTTTGTCAAGCAATACCTGCTTTTACTTGATTTTATTCGACAATTTCGCCTTAAATTGAAAATGGACGACCTTGCCGAGCACCTCGGAACGCGCTGCATTCTTTCAAAGCAGCATTGAAAATGCAAGGCCTGCGTGAATTTTTTCCAACGACACTGGCTCAGCCACTTTGGGAGCACCAGCCATTTTCCCCGCCCGCTCCGCCAAGGTCAGCGGAAAACAGGCTTCAAGCCCACCATAAACCATATCCGGCCAGACGGCATGAGGCACCTGCACTCCGCGCGAAATAACGCGCGCATCGCCACCTGTAAGCAACATGGGAAGCGCAACCCCATGCTGGTCGCACACTTCGCAATAGATTCGGTTGATAGCACTCACTGCCGCCATGTAGATACCGTGATTCACCGCCTCGACGGTGCGACGCCCAGGTTCAAGCAATTCTTCGGCTTCACTGTCGGGATCGATTGCAACGTTGCGCGTACCCAGTTTCAGGCTTTCCTTCATCAGGCGCAGTCCCGGCAGAATGTACCCGCCCAGGTGCTTGCCTCCGGGCAGCACGAAGTCAACGGTAATAGCACTACCGCAGTCTACTGCGCAGCAACCTCCCGCTAACTGATAACCCGCCAATGCGCCCATCCACCGGTCGACACCCAGCCTGCCCGGCTCTTCATAGCCATTTATCACCCCTAACGCTTCTGCGGTGGATCGCGCCACATGCACGGCACCCACCCGATGGCGCAACAGCTTGACCGTATCATCAAGCACGGCGGCGCGTGCTACGCTTGAGATACGTACTGCCTCGACTACATCCAAGTCGGGGATGTCTGACCCCGGGCGCCACTCTTCACGGGTCCACACTGCCCCTCGAGAGCGTATCTCACTGCTGTCAGCATCTTTGAGGCGCCATTTCGACAAGGTATTTCCGATATCCAGATCAAGAATCATAAGGCGCCACGCACGCTGATCTCACCGCCCGCCAGGCGCCTCTTCCGCCCCCCTTCGTTGACCCAGAGATTGCCTTTCTCATCCACATCACCGGCCACCGCCTCGGTGACCCGGGTGCCTTGAATCACTTTTACCGGCACGTCGACATAGGCGTGACGCTGATTCCATGCTTGTTGCCAACCAGCAAAGCCCGACGTTTCAAACTCCGCCAGCAGCCCCAATAATGCCGCCAGCACCTCGGCCGCCAGCTGGTTGCGCGAAAGCATCGGCAGATAATCATGCAGGGCCGCCACAGGCTGTTCGATATTCACACGTAGCGATTCGGGCAATGAAAGATTCATGCCCATTCCCACCACCACCTCGCAGGGACCTGCTGCATCCCCGACCACCTCGATCAAGATACCCGCCAATTTGGCAAGGCACCCTTCGGCGTCGGGCAAGAGCACATCATTGGGCCACTTCAATCTCGGGAAAACTCCATGGCTTTCCAGTACCTGGGCAACGACCACACCCACCGCCAGGCTCAAGCCTTCAAGCGCCGCCACACCGCCTTCAAAGCGCCACCCCAGGGAAAGCATCAAGCTTTGCCCCCAGGGAGTCGTCCAGGCTCGACCGCGCCGGCCACGTCCAGCAGTTTGCCATTCAACCAGGCAGACTTCGCCATGACCTGCGCCTTGGGTAAAGCGCTGGCGAATGTATTCGTTGCTTGACGGCAGCTGGTCTTCCACGAACAGGCGTACCAGATGACGACGCGCCCCGGATGGCAGGCGTGACACGATATCGGCGCCATCCAATGGTTCAAGCCGCTGCGCCAATGAGTAGCCCCGACCCTTGACGGCCTGTAACTCGACACCCAGCCCCTCGAGTTTTTTCAACTGTTTCCATACCGCGGCGCGGGAAATGCCGAGTGCCTCACCCAGCTGCTCGCCGGAATGGACCTTGCCATCACTCAACAAGCGCATCAGGTTACCGATGGTCATGCTCTTGCCCCAGCTGGGAAAAATGCCATTCTAGCGGATGCGGCTCTACACCGAAAACATTCCCCACCTAATGGACGAAAAGCAACCAACGGGCACTGCCAGCAATGGCCTGAGATCAGGAATCCTGCGGCGAGTAATATCAGCCACGGCCAGGTCATGATAGAATGCCCGCTGGACGCAAGCCCCGAGCCAAGGCGGTCGGCGTCTGCCCAACCTTGCGCCCCGCATTTTCCGACCCGTGGACGAACGGGTGTTCACAAGAGTTATCTCCCAGCATGCAAAATCAGCAAAATCCTAGCGCGGTCAACAACCTGCGCAATGTCGCCATTATTGCTCACGTTGACCACGGCAAGACCACTCTGGTCGATAAACTCCTGAGCCAATCCGGTACGCTTGACCGCAAAGCTGAAGGCCAGGAACGCGTCATGGACTCCAGTGACCAGGAGAAAGAGCGCGGCATTACCATTTTAGCCAAGAATACTGCCATTCAATGGCAGGACCAATCCGGCCAGGATTACCATATCAATATCGTCGACACGCCGGGACACGCCGATTTCGGTGGTGAAGTCGAGCGCGTGATGTCGATGGTGGACTCCGTGCTGCTATTGGTCGATGCAGTCGATGGCCCCATGCCGCAGACTCGCTTTGTGACTCAGAAGGCCTTCGCCCAAGGGCTTAAGCCAATCGTGGTGGTCAACAAGATCGACCGCCCTGGCGCACGGCCTGACTGGGTCATCGACCAGATTTTCGACCTGTTCGATAACCTCGGCGCTACCGATGAGCAGCTCGACTTTCCGATTATCTATTGCTCGGCGCTGAATGGCGTTGCCGGCATGGACCCGGAAGACCTGGCCGACGACATGACGCCAATGCTTCAGTCCATTGTCGACATCGTCGAGCCGCCCAAGGTTGAGCTCGACGGTCCCTTCCAGATGCAGATCTCGGCGCTGGACTACAACAGCTATGTCGGCGTTATCGGTCTGGGCCGCATCAAGCGCGGTGCAGTCAAGCCCAACCAGCAGATCAGCGTGATCGGTGTGGATGGCAAGGTGCGCAAGGGCAAGATCGGCCAGGTGATGACTCACATGGGCCTGGAGCGCGTGCAAACCAACGAGGCCACCGCCGGCGATATCGTCTGCGTGACCGGCATCGATGACCTCTCCATCTCCGATACGCTGTGCGACCCATCCAAGGTCGAGGCATTGCCGCCACTGTCAGTGGATGAACCCACCGTCTCCATGTCCTTCCAGGTCAATGATTCTCCGTTCGCGGGCAAGGACGGCAAATTCGTCACCAGCCGCAACATCAAGGATCGTCTCGACCAGGAGCTGATCCACAATGTGGCGCTGCGTGTCGAGCAAGGCGAAACGCCGGAGAAATTCAAGGTATCCGGCCGTGGTGAGCTGCACCTCTCGGTGTTGATCGAAACCATGCGTCGTGAAGGCTTCGAGCTTGCCGTGGGCCGCCCTGAAGTGATCATCAGAGAGATCGGCGGCGAGAAGCAGGAGCCGTACGAAGAGGTGATCATCGATTGCGAAGAGCAGCACCAGGGCGCGATCATGGAAGAGTTGGGCTATCGCAAGGGTGAGATGACCAACATGCACCCGGACGGCAAGGGTCGTGTTCGCCTGGACTTCATCATCCCGGCACGCGGTTTGATCGGCTTTCGCGGCCAGTTCCTGACCTTGACCTCCGGTACCGGCATCCTCACCAGTCGCTTCGACCACTACGGCGAGCTCAAGCCCGATGCCTCCATCGAGCGTCGCAATGGTGTGCTGGTGTCGATGGTCGACGGCAAGGCACTGGCCTATGCACTGTTTGCGCTTCAGGAACGCGGCAAGCTGATCATCGATCACGCCACCGAAGTTTATGAAGGCATGCTGATCGGCATCAGCAACCGTGCCAATGACATGATGGTCAATCCGACCAAGGGCAAGAAACTCGACAACATGCGCTCCACGGGTAACGACGAGAACATCGTCCTGACCCCACCGGTGAAGTTCAGCCTGGAACAAGCCATCGAGTTTCTTGACTCCGATGAGCTGGTTGAGGTGACACCGCACCACATCCGGCTGCGCAAGAAGCTACTCAAGGAAAACGAGCGCAAGCGTTCCAGCAAGAAATAAGCGCTGCGCTTCCTCAGTGTACCTATCGGGCCCGCCATGTGCGGGCCCGATTCGTATGCGCTCATTCTGGCCAGCCAGCCTCAAGTCACATTAATAAGCCCCATCAGCCAACGCAGCCTTAACGCTAGGCAGCTGGAAAACCGACGGCTTGTGACGCACAGTGTCGACATCGTTTCAGCTAACCTGCCAAGTACGTTTGCATGTCTCTCCTTTTCAAGCCAACGATACGGATTCTGACTCATGAGTGGTCACAACGTCTGGACACATAAAGGCACCTTCCTGCTGGCTGCGGTCGGCTCGGCAGTAGGCTTGGGGAACCTTTGGCGGTTTCCTTATCTTACCGGTGAAAATGGCGGCGGCGCCTTTATTCTGGTGTATGCAGTGACTATCTTCGCCGTGGGCATTCCCATCCTGATTGCTGAAATCATGCTTGGGCGGGCCAGTCGGCAAAGCCCGATCATGGGCATGCGTCACCTGACCAAAACCCACAATACCTCGAGAGCTTGGGAAACGATTGGCTGGCTGGGTGCCGCCTCGGCATTTCTGATCTTGAGTTTCTACTCGGTAATCGCCGGCTGGGCAATCCATTACACCTGGCTGATGTTGACCGGCTCGCTGGTCGGCGCCGATGCCGCGATCATCGCTGCCGGTTTCGACGCCTTGCTCGCCTCACCGGGCCTTTTGACGCTTTATCACACCTTGTTCATTATTGCTTCCGGCCTGATCGTGGGCATGGGCATTCACAAGGGTATCGAATCGGGCCTGCGCATCATCATGCCGGCCCTATTCGCCATCTTGCTGCTGGTGCTGGCGTATAGCGTGATGCACGGCGATATCGCCGCGGCGGCAAGCTTCCTGTTTACCTTCAACCTTGCGGAATTGAGCCTGGAAGGCTGGTTGCAGGCCGTGGGGCAATCGTTTTTCACCCTGAGCCTGGGGATGGGTGCGATCATGGCGTATGGCGCTTACATGTCCAGCACCGCCTCTCTCACGCGTACCGCGATTGCCGTAGCCATTGTGGATACCGCCGTAGCCATGGTCGCCGGGCTTGCCATCTTCTCTCTGGTGTTCGGCGCAGGGCTGGAAACCGGCCAAGGACCCGGACTGATGTTCGTGACGCTGCCGCTGGCCTTTGCCGAAATGCCTTTGGGCGGACTGGTGGGAGGGGTGTTCTTCATTCTGGTCCTGGGGGCGGCGATCAGCTCCTCGATATCGCTGATCGAACCAGTAGCAGCCTTTCTGGTTGAGCGTTTCGACTTGACGCGCCCTCAGGCGGTCGCCCTGATGGTCATTGCCAGCTGGGCACTGGGGCTGCTCACCGTGGTCAGCTTCAATATCTATGCCGAAGGCACCATCTTCCATACCCTGTTCGGGCGCAGCGCCTTTGATTTCATCGAGCTGCTGACCAATATCTTCATGCCTCTGGGCGGGATATTGATTGCAATGTTTGCCGGCTGGGCGCTGACCCACTCCGAGGTGATGAAGGAAATGCGCACCAACGAAACCTGGTTCAGCATCTGGCGCTTTCTGGTGCGCTTCATTGCGCCAGCAGCGGTGGCGTTTGTCTTTCTGCGCACGATCCCGCAGGTCGACGGCTACTTGATTCCCGCTATAGGGGCGGTACTGCTTGTGGGTGCCTTTGCCGTCGGGCGCACCTTTCTGATGGAAAATAGTCAGGAAAAATAACACTAACGCCTGTGGCAGCCTGCCAAGGCCTGACAGGAATTGCTCATGACAGCCATCATTGACGTCCGCCACCTCAACAAGGCATTCGGTGGTATGCAGGTCATCAACGACTGCTCGATCCATGTGGAAGAAGGCTCCATCACCGGCATGATCGGACCCAACGGGGCCGGTAAGTCAACCCTGTTCAACCTTATTGCCGGTGCCTTGGCGCCGGACAGTGGCCAAGTGCTGTTCAACGGCGAAGATATCACCAGGCTCAGCCCCGACCAGCGCTTTCACAAGGGACTGCTGCGTACCTTTCAGATCGCTCATGAGTTCAGTCATATGAGCGCCCTGGAAAACTTGATGATGGTGCCTCCTCACCAGGCCGGTGAAAGCTTGTTCAACGCCTGGTTCAAGCCTGCCCGTGTTCGCGAGGAGGAAACCATCGTTCGGCGTCGGGCACTTGAGGTGATCGACTTCGTCGGTTTGCATCATGTGCGCAACGAACTAGCAGGCAATCTTTCCGGCGGACAGAAAAAGCTTCTCGAACTGGGGCGCACCATGATGACCGACGCCAAGGTGGTGCTTCTGGATGAAATCGCCGCCGGGGTCAACCGCACCCTCCTGGGTGATTTAGTCGGCAATATCGAGCGCCTCAATCGAGAAATGGGGTATACGTTCCTGGTCATTGAACACGACATGGAAATGATTGCTCGATTATGCGATCCGGTGATCGTCCTGGCACAGGGCAGCGTCATGGTGGAAGGCAGTATCGAGGAAATACAGAACAACCCTGCCGTGATAGAAGCCTACTTCGGCGCTGGGGCCGCTTGACGGCTCGTACTTAAAAAATGACTCGCACTTAAAAAGTGCCTTTAAAAACAATTTCAAGCTCCTTGTCTGGGAACCAGCATGCCATTACTCGAAGCACGTGACGTGCACGGCGGCTATGGCGGCATGAACATCCTCAACGGGATCAACATGACGCTTGAAGCCGATGAAGTCGGGGTCATCGTCGGCCCCAACGGGGCCGGAAAATCGACCATGCTCAAGGCGATTTTCGGCCTGCTCCTCGTCAATCAAGGCGAAATATTGTTACGCGGTGAGCCGATCCATAACCTGCCGCCCAATAAGCTGGTGCAGAAAGGCATGGGCTTTGTGCCTCAGGAAAACAACATCTTTCCCAGCATGACGGTTAAGGAAAACCTGGAAATGGGGGCTTTCCTCAAACCCAATAGCGTCAAGCCTATGCTCAAGCAGGTCTACGAGGCGTTTCCGCCCCTTTATGACAAGCGCCATCAGCGTGCTGGTGAACTTTCCGGTGGTCAGCGTCAGATGGTAGCCATGGGACGTGCCTTGATGGCTGAGCCTAGCGTACTGCTACTGGACGAACCCACCGCTGGATTGTCACCCCTTTACATGAACGAGATCTTCGCCCGCATCAGAGAAATCAACGCCATCGGGGTGGGCATTCTGATGGTGGAACAAAACGCCAAACAGGCGCTGGCCATCGCCGACAAAGGCTTCGTGCTGGCGGCGGGGCAGAATCGTTTCACTGACACCGGTGCCTCTCTGCTTGCCAACCCGGACGTCGCCAAAAGCTTTCTCGGTGGCTAGAGCCCGTATCTGGAGAATTTCGTCTTGAATGAATTCATGTTTTTCATCAATAACGTCTTGGTTGCTGGCAGTGTGTCCGGATCGATCTATGCGATCGGTGCGGTAGGCGTCACATTGGTATTCAGTATCATGCGCTTCGCTCATTTTGCCCATGCCGACATGATGACCTTCGGTGCCTTCATGGTACTGGCGCTGACCACCGCCTTTCCGGCGGCGGGCGCTGGCTTCGGGATGCCCACCGCCGTTGTGATGCTACCTGTTGCCATGGCGCTGACGGCGCTTTTGGCCGTGGGAATCGACAAGGCTTTTTACAAACCGCTGCGTGCCCATGGCGTCAAACCGATCGTGCTGGTGATCGGCTCGCTGGGCGTCACTCTCATGCTTCAAGGAGTCATTCGCCTGTTTGCCGGAACCGGCGGGCAAAACCTCTACGTGGACGACCGCAAGGAAATCTTTCGCATGGTGCTGCCCCTCGAAGGGGTACGAGTGCCGGTGGTAATTACCGAACCGCAGCTCTATCTATTCGTCCTCACTCTCGTGTCGGTGGTGGCATTACACCTGTTTCTTAACCGCTCACGGCTGGGCAAGGCCATGCGCGCCATGTCGGACAACCCCGAGCTGGCTCAAGCATCGGGAATCAATACCAACACCATTGTGGCGGTTACCTGGGTGATTGTCGGTTCTTTGGCAGCAATCGCCGGCACCTTGCTGTCGTTGGATGTGACATTCAAACCTGACTTGAGCTTCTTTCTGCTATTGCCGATTTTCGCCGCCGCGATTGTGGGCGGCGTAGGCCACCCTTATGGCGCGATTGCCGGGGGTTTCGTGGTCGGTTTTGCCGAGACACTGGCGGTCTTCAACTGGAATGTATTGCTGCGCCCTTATCGCGACAGCTTTCCCGACTGGCTTGAATTGCCCAGTAACCTAGCCTTCGTCGGCACCGAGTACAAGATCGTGGTGCCCTTCTTCATCCTGGTCGCCATCTTGATCTGGCGTCCGACCGGCATCTTCAAGGGCAAGGTGATCTGATGAATACGCCAACTGCATCTCCCAATGAAATCGCCGCTCCCCGCCGCTTCCCTCTGCGTGAAGTGGTGCTCTTTGCCATCTTGCTGGTGGCCGTGCTGGGGGTCTATGCCCTCATGGGTGCCGCCTATAGCACCCGCATGCTGGTGGAAGCCGCCTGTTATGCGATTCTTGCCCTAGGCCTGACCATTCAGTGGGGTTATGCCGGCCAATTCAATGCCGGGGTCATGGGGTTCGTGGCGCTCGGGGGTTTCTGCGCCATGTTCTTCAGCATTCCAGTGAACGATGCGTTCTGGAACACCGAGCTTCCCGGTGAACTAGGCCGGGTACTGTTGTACGTGGTCGGCGCTGTCCTGGCAGTCGTAGGCGCCAGCAAGCTCGACCGCCTCGGTGTGCCCAAGAAGTTGCGCAGCGTGTTGACGGTAATCCTCGCCGTGGTGCTTTACATGGTGGTCATCAGTGCATTGCGCGGTGTCACCGGCGAGATTGAATCACGCGCCGGCTTCATCGGTGGCTTGGGCCTGCCCGCCTGGGTAGGCTGGATAGTCGGCGGGGCGCTGGCCGGGGGCGTCGGTTACTT
The DNA here is from genome assembly GCF_009793355.1 of Vreelandella zhuhanensis. Lineage (GTDB taxonomy): Bacteria > Pseudomonadota > Gammaproteobacteria > Pseudomonadales > Halomonadaceae > Vreelandella > Vreelandella zhuhanensis. Next base: position 38,276 of record NZ_WTKP01000008.1, on the reverse strand, counting down.
CATCGGCCATGTGTGTCTGGGGTTACGTAGCGACTATCTGGCCATCGCCACGCTGGGCATCGCCGAAATCATCAAGGCCTTTCTCAAGAATTCCGACTGGCTGACGCGCGGTACCGCGACTGTCTCGCCGCTACCCTGGCCCACGCCCGGCCCCGCGGAACTGGGGTTCACCTTGTCGAGGGCATTGTATCTGTCGGTTACCGCCCTCATCATTGCGGTCATCTTCTTTCTTCTGCACCGGGCCTATCACGCCCCTTGGGGACGCATGATTCGCGCCATCCGGGATAACGAAATCTCGAGTGCCGCCATGGGCAAGGACATCAATCGGCGACGCCTGGAAATCTTCGTGCTGGGCTGCATTCTGATGGGTATCGGGGGCGGGGTAATGACCACGTTCAATAGCTTGTTCGACCCCCAGGGTTACTTGCCGCTCAACCACACCTTCCTGGTATTGGTAATGGTGATTCTGGGCGGGCCGGGCAATAACTTGGGTACCATTTTCGGTGCCGTGGCGGTGTACATCATCTGGATCATGTCGGAGCCGTTGGCACTCTTTCTGATGCAGCTGGTGGTCAACCTGGGAGAAGGCGTGTTCGGCTGGGACTTTCCCGCCAACATGGAGAGCCGCGCGCTTCAGGCGCGAGTCTTGGTGATCGGCTTATTGATCACCTTAGTGCTGCGCTTTGCGCCCAAGGGACTCTTGCCGGAAAAGATCAAGCACCACGGCTGAGCTATCTGCATTGATTGGCGAAAAAAAGCCCCGACGGATAAACGTCGGGGCTTTTTCATCACTCAAGCGCTACTTTTCAATGGAGCATCTTGTCAATAGGGCATTCTCGCTCAGAGATCGACCAATCCCTTGCTGACGAAGCTTCCGTCTTCCACCACCATCTCGACCACCACGCCGGGTACGTCGCCGTTATCGTCGAATTCATGCGTACCGGAAGCGCCTTCGTAGTTGATTTCAGTACCCGAAGCGATCAACTCCACGGCTTTTTCCCATTCACCGGGAAGAATCACTTCACCGGGTTCGGAGGCCACACTACGCAGCGCCTCGGAAAGCCCTTCGCGCTCGGCGCTGCCATTCTGTTCGATGGCTAACGCCACCAGGAAGGCGGCATCGTAGGCTTGCGCCGCAAACACTGCGCTGGGATCGATACCCGCCGCTTCTGCCTGCTCGACGAACATATCGGTACCCGGCAGTTCCGGGCTTCCCGGACGGGTGGCGATCATGCCTTCGAGTACATCGGCGCCGATCGCTTCGATCAGGCTATCTCCGACCATGCCGTCGGCACCCACATACTGCGTGAACATGCCGCTTTCATATGCTTGACGCAGCACGGTCTGGCCCGAGGTATCGGCATAAGCCAGCACCACCAGGTTGGGAACGCCGGTGGTGGCAAGTGAGCCCAGTTCGGAGCGGTAGTCGGCACGGTTATCCTCGTGTGCCAGATTTTTCTCCACTGTGCCGCCGCCCTGGGTAAAGGCCTCGGCAAAGGCATCCGACAGGCCACGACCGTAGTCATTATTGACGTAGGTGACCACCACTTCATCGATGCCTTTCTGCAATAACAGCTTGGCCAGCATCTCACCCTGGAAAGCATCCGAAGGCACGGTACGGAACACCAGGTCATTATCATCCAACTCGGTCACCGCCGGTGCGGTCGATGCCGGGGAGACCATGAGCACATTCCCCGGGATGGCCGCATTGTTGGCCGCGGCAATGGTGGCCCCGGTGCATAACGCTCCCACAATGGCGGTAACCTGCTCGGTATTGACCATGCGGTCTGCCGCGTTCGATGCAGCCGAAGCATCACTGCAGGTGGTGTCACCGGTGGGCATTACCAATTCCTGACCGCCGAGAATGCCGTCCTGCTCGTTGACCTGCTGTACCGCCAGTTGTGCGCCATCGAAGATGGGCGGGGTGAGGCTTTCAATCCCTCCGGTAAAGCCCCCCAGAAAGCCAACCTTGACTTCTGCTTGTGCCATGCCCGTGAAGGCCAGTGAAGAAGTCGCTATAGCGACGGCGAGTGCGCGCTTTTTCATCATGTTGTATCGCTCTGCCAGTGAAAAAAGTAAGCCATGCCCTGGCTCAGGGTATAGGGTTAATTTGGAACCCATTGCGCAAAAACACAAGTGGCACTTTTAACGCTAGGCTTACCGTCACGCTGTCTTCCAGCCAAATCCGAGTATCGGCATCGCCAGAGCAAACACGGCCAGGCTGATCATGACGATGGCCACGGCACTGATTAACGCCCCGGCACGCACCATGTCGATGACCTTCAAACGTCCACTGGCGAATACCACGGCATTCGGCGGTGTTGCCACCGGCAGCATGAAAGCACAAGAGGCGGCCATGGCCACCGGCACTGCCAACAGCAAGGGGCTGGCATTCAGGCTAACCGTCAGCGCGGCGGTCAAGGGTAGAATCGCGGCCGCCGTTGCGGTATTGCTGGTCACATGGCTCATCAGCATCACTACCGTGACGACCATTACTACCATGGCCCAGGTCGGCCAACCGCCCAGCCCCGCCAAGGCATTGGCGACGACTTCCGCAAGCCCTGAACTTTCGATAGCGGCACCCAGGCTCAAACCGCCACCCACCAAGATCAACACCCCCCAAGGCAGGTTGCGCGCCGTGTCCCAGTCCATCAAGAACTGGCGTTGCTTCCAGCGTGCCGGCACCACGAACAACAGCAAGGCGCCAATCACCGCGATGCCCCCGTCACTGAGCTGGATTCCCAGCCAGCGCTCGAGTAGCGGACGCGTCACCCAAGCCAAGGCCACCAACCCGAACACCACCGCCACCCGGCGCTCGGGTGAAGCCATTTTCCCTAGATCCCGAGACTGCTGTTCAAGCATATGAGAAATCCCCTGGATTTCATCACGCGGCACCGGATACACCAGCCGAGTCAGCAACCACCAGGCCAGCGCCAGCAATACAAGTGCGGGTGGCACCGCAACCAGCATCCACTGAGCGAAGTCGATCTGGATGGCGTAATTGTCCGCCATGAATCCCGCCAACAAGGCATTGGGCGGAGTTCCGATCAAGGTACCCATGCCGCCAATATTGGCCGCCAGGGCAATTCCCAGCAGCAAGCACAGCGCCATGCTGCGATTCGGTCCCATGCTGTCCTCCTGCTCCAGCAGGACCAGCACGGATAGCCCAATAGGCACCATCAAGGCGGCGGTCGCGGTATTGCTCACCCACATGCTGAGAAATGCCGTTGCCGCCATGAAGCCTCCCACCAGATAATCAGGACGCTTACCCGCCACCCTGAGCACCCCTAACGCAATGCGCCGGTGCAAGTTCCAACGCTGAATCGCCTCGGCCAGCATGAAACCGCCCAGAAACAGAAAAATCAGCGGATTGGCATAGGGGGCGGCGGCCTCGTTGATGGGCGCCACTTCCAGCAGCGGCAACATCGCCACGGGCAACAAGGCGGTCACCGCTATGGGTACTGGCTCGAGTATCCACCATATCGCCATCCAGGCGGTCAGGATGAGGACCTTCCATGCCATGGGCGGCATCTCGGCCGGCGCCCCCATTCCCAGCAAGGCAACCGCGAGCAGCGGCCCGGCCAATAGGCCGACAGTGATCTTTATTCGTTCCCAGCGGGCGGCGTCACTCTTCCGAGCGTCATCTGATTGCAGCATCCTGCTTCCTTTTCATGCTCAAGCTCTTCAGGGCTGGCGAGGTTCATCGTCGGGGTCGCTCACGCGCTGGTCCCAGCGCTTGCGCTGCTTGTTTCGCCGGTACAGCCGCGCCAGGGCAATGAGTAACGCAGCAGCCACCATGGCAGCCAATACAACGCCCTGCCACGGCCGGGCAGTGTCACCCATCACAGTCTCCAATGTGATGATCAAGGTCAGGCCCAGCGCCTGGGAGGCAATCGCCAGGGCGCGCAACCTATCGAAGTTCTTATGGGGCATGCATCACTCCTGCCGGTACGCAATGGATGACAGCGCAGGCCGGCGACAGTAGGCTTGTCGAAAATCGTTTTGCCTAGTGTACCCGCTGCGCCGTGCCTTGTTCCAAGGTCGTCACCTCCACCGAGTCCCTGCATGAATGCGATAGCTCTTGGTCCTGTATTGATTTCCCTTCCCCGCCTGTATGCCATCGGCTGCGCGCTGGCACTACTCTTGGCCAGCCGTTACCTCCTGGGCCTGCCTCGCCACCAACATAACCGCTGGTTCAATGGGCTGGTAGTCGTGTGGCTGCTGGGCGCGCGTCTGGGACATGTGATCATGCAGCTTGAAAGTTATGCGGGTGCTCCACTGGATGTCCTGAAATTCTGGCAACCCGGCTATCACGGCCTCTGGGGCATGGCGGCCGCGCTGGCCTGGACCGCCTGGACCTTGCGTCGCCGACCCCTGGCCATGGGCGGTGCCTTGGCCCTGGTAGTGGGCAGTTCGACGTTATGGCTGGTGCTGGTAATGCTGTCACCCCTGGGAGGGCAGCTTCCCGTCAGTGAACTGCCGGATATTACCTTGGAAGATATCGAGGGCAGGGAAGTCCATCTGCCCGACCTGATTCAGGATGACAAACGTATCATCGTCAATCTCTGGGCTACCTGGTGCCCGCCCTGCCTGCGCGAAATGCCGTTACTCGAACAAGCTGCCCAGCGGGAAGACGTTACGGTGGTGATCGTCAATCAGGGTGAAGACCTCTTGCCCATTGTACGTTATCTGGACGAACAGCAGCTTGAGTTTGGTTACGCGCTGCGCGACCCGCGTCAGCAATTGATGGCTTTATTCGAATCGCCGGGATTGCCGACGACGCTGCTGTTTGACGCCCAGGGACGCGCCATCGAGCAGCATGTGGGTGAGCTTACCCGTGCTCAGCTCGACAGCTGGCTGAACGATTGAGCCAATCACAGCTTAATCCTCCCGCTCCTTTGGGTTAGAATCGCCCGCCCTGTTGCCGTCGGTGGCTAACCTCCGGCGGTGCGCGCACCGTTTTCCGTATCCCGAGGCATCATGAGCGATTTTTCTCCCGGCCAACGCTGGATCAGCGACGGCGAGGCCGAACTTGGGCTTGGCACCGTGCTTAGCAACGATTTCCGCAGTGTCACCATCTTGTTCAGCGCCAGTCAGGAAACCCGGACTTACAATACCCGTCAGGCACCGCTGACGCGGGTCATGTTCGGTAGCGGCGACCGTGTTCTTTCCGCAGACGGCTGGAAAATGATCGTCGACGAGAGCCGCGAAAGCCGAGGTCTCATCACCTATGTCGGGGAAGACGAACATGGCAACCTGCGTGAACTGCCGGAAGCCAAGCTCGCCGACACCATGCAGTTCGATCAGGCGCGTGACCGTCTCCTGACCGGGCAGGTCGACCGTAATGACTGGTTCGATCTGCGCTTTCGCACCCTGCACCATTTTCAGCGTATCGAACGGCATCCGGCGCTGGGACTGTCCGGCCCACGTATCGACCTGATTCCCCATCAGCTGTATATCGCTGACGAAGTCTCGCGCCGCCATGCTCCCCGGGTATTGCTCGCCGACGAAGTCGGTCTGGGCAAGACCATCGAGGCGGGCCTGATTCTCCACCGTCTGTTGCTCAACGGGCGTATCGAGCGCGCCTTGATCCTGGTGCCGGACAGCCTTACCCATCAATGGCTGGTGGAACTGCTGCGGCGCTTCTCGCTGGATGTCAGGCTGCTCAATGAAACTCAGAGCCAGGCGCACGGCCTCGCCAATCCCTTTGAAACCGCTCAGCTGGTGCTCGCAAGCCAGGACTGGCTATTCGCCAATCCTCACCGCCAGGAGCAGGCCGAGGCCAGCCAGTTCGACCTGCTGATCGTCGACGAAGCCCATCATCTGGCCTGGTCGGAAGAAGAAAGCGGCGCCAGCTACCAGTGCGTTGAACGCCTGTCATCAAAGATACCGGGGTTGCTGCTGCTCACCGCCACGCCCGAACAGATGGGCCTGGCCAGCCATTTTGCCCGCCTGCGCCTACTCGACCCCGAACGCTACCATGACTTCGAACGGTTCAAGGAAGAAGAGCAGCACTACGGCGAAGTGGCCGGTGCCATCGATGCCCTGGAACGCCTGCCCGGCGATGCCGAGGCCCGGGAAGCCATCGATGCCGTGGTGGATGATCGCGATAGCCAGGCGCTGCTGGCAACCCTGACCAACCCCGAAGCCGACGCAGCCCAGCACGAAAGCGCTCGCGGCCAGCTGCGCGAGGCACTGCTTGACCGCCATGGCACAGGCCGGGTGATGTTTCGCAACAGCCGCCGTCATGTGGGCGGCTTTCCCGAACGTCGTCTGCACAGGGTGTCACTGGAGATGCCGCCGGCTTACCGCCGCGTGGTGCGCAGGCTGGAGCGCGACGAGGATTACCTTGACGAGCTGTTGATCGAAAGCGAAATGGATCATCCCGATGTGTTGATCTACCCCGATGCCATGTACCGGGCGCTGTCGAATGATCCACTCAATGTGGAGCCCTGGTGGCACATCGACAGGCGCATCAACTGGCTGCTTGAACGACTCAGCGACGATGGCGAGGAAGGCTTCGCCAACGACAAGGTGCTGATCATCGCCCATCACCGCGATACTGCTCTGGGCCTGGCCGAAGGCTTGCGGGTACTCGGCGGCATTCATGCCCCGGTGTTCCATGAAGGGCTTTCCCTGATCGAGCGTGACCGGGCCGCCGCGGCGTTCGCCGACGAGGAGGACGGTTCTCAGGTACTGGTGTGTTCGGAAATCGGTTCGGAAGGACGTAACTTTCAGTTCTGTCGTCACTTGGTGATGTTCGATCTGCCGCAACATCCCGACCAGTTGGAACAGCGAATCGGCCGACTCGACCGTATCGGCCAGAAACACGCCATCGAACTGCACGTACCCACCTTCGTAGGCAGCCCGGGCGAGCGCCTGCTGCGCTGGTACCATGAAGGCATGGATGCATTCAGTGCCCCGCACGGTGTGGGTAGCGACCTGTTCGAGGCCTTTGGCGACGCCCTGGCCGATGCCCTGCTCGACGATGACAGCCTGAACGAGATCATTGCCGAGACCCGCACCCTGTTTAGCGCCCGCCTGGCGGAACAGGATGCCGGGCGCAACCGTCTGCTGGAACTCAATGCCTGCCGCCCGGCCAAGGCCGAAGCGGTCATCGAGGCCATCCGTGAGATGGACCATGACCCCGCCCTGCCGCGTTACATTGAACGTGCGCTGGATATTTTCGGGGTCGATAGCCAGGAGCTGGGAGCGGGCATCATGCACCTTCAGCCCAGCCCGCAGATGCTCGATGGCCTGCCGGGCCTGGCCAAGGGCGAAGAAGGCTTTTCAGCCACCTTCGACCGGGCGCGCGCGCTGAGCCGTGACGATATCCAGCGCCTCTCCTGGGAGCACCCGCTCACCCGCGAAATGATGGGCAGGATTCTCGACGGCACCATGGGCAACACGGCGCTGGCCCTGTTGCGCCATCCTGCGATTTCCAGCGGGCGCCTGATGGCGGAGTTGGTGTTTCGTACTCACTGCCCGGCACCTCGCTCGCTGCACCTGAACCGCTTCTTGCCGCCCACCGCCGTGCGTGTACTGCTCGATGAGTCGGGCGCCAACCTCACCGGCAAGATTTCCTTCACCGGGCTTTCCCAAAACCTGCAGAAGGTCAACAAATCGATGGCTCGCGATCTGATCAAGAGCCGCCACAATCAGCTACGTGAATTGCTCACCCAGGGCGAAAGCGAGGCCGAACGCGAATTGCCCAGCATTATCGAGGCCGGTGAAAAGCGCATGCGCGAGCAACTCGACGGGGAGCTGGCGCGCCTTCAGGCCTTGGCCGAGCACAACCCGGCGGTGCGTGACATGGAAATCGATGCCCTGAGCCGGGAGCGCCAGGCATTGTCTGACGCCATGGAAAGCACCCGCCTACGCCTGGATAGCGTGCGGGTGATTATCACGGCGGACCCCAAGGGACGCTAAGTAGATGTCCAGCTTACTCCAGGATATCGGCTAACGCCTTGTCCAGAGTGGGAAAGTTGAAGCTGAACCCGGCGTCTTCCAGGCGCCGCGGGCGCATGTCGGCCCCGGTAAGCAATAGCCGCGACATCTCGCCGAATATGGTTTCCAAGGCGATGGCGGGCACTGGGAGCACGGCCGGACGCTTGAGCTTATGCGCCAAGGTCTGGGTGAATTCCGCATTGGTCACCGGATTAGGTGCACTGGCGTTGAAGGCACCGTCGAGATCATCGCGCTCCAGCAGGAAAAGTATCGCTCGTACCAGATCCTCCCGATGAATCCATGGCATGTACTGCTTGCCATTGCCGAAGCGTCCCCCCAGGCCGAGTTTGAACGGCGGCAACATTTTTTGCAGCGCACCACCGCCCTCATCCAGCACCAAGCCAATGCGCACAATCGCCAAGCGCGCCCCGTAGGCTTCCACCTCTTGTGCGGTTTTCTCCCAGCGTTGACACAGCCGATGGGCAAACTCGTCGTGAGGCGGCGTCGCTTCGGTGACCACCCGGTCACCCTGGTCGCCGTAGTAGCCCATGGCGGAACCCGAGATCATCACCTTGGGCACGGCTTCTCCCTTATCGCGCAACTCGGCACACAGCGATACCAGATCCTGGGTGATGCCCACCCGTGACTCGATCAGCTTGGCTTTTTGCTCCGAACTCCAACGCTTACCGGCAATCGATTCACCGGCCAGGTTGATCAGTGCTTCGGGTGGCGTGTCGACGAACGCCATCACACTGTCGCGGATATCACAATTATTCGGCAGACGGTCGCGGACGCCCTCCGGGTCACGTGACACCACCTGCACCTCATGACCTTGCTCGACCAGACACCGACACAGGCGTTGCCCGACAAACCCACTGCCTCCGGTTATCAATATGCGCATCGTCATTTCTCTCCTGCTGCCGTTAAACCGCCAGAGTGAGACGGATTTATGTTATACAGATATTGTACGCATCTGCTAGTCTAGAGGAAACTAAACGATTCCGACTCATTTTCCACTAACCATGTGAATAGTGTATGCCTAACACACACTCACGCACGCCCTCTCCAGCGGCTACCGCGATTATCGGGGCCGGCATTGCCGGGCTGGCGTGTGCTCAGAACCTGAATGCCGCCGGCAAGGCGGTACAGCTATTCGAAAAAGCCCGCGGCCCCGGGGGGCGCATGTCCAGCAAACGCCGTCTGCAGGCGATATTCGATCTGGGAGCCCAGTACTTCACGGCCAGAGACGCCGAGTTTCAAGAGGCAGTGGCACGCTGGCAGCAAGCCGATTGTGTCGCGCCATGGCCGGAAAAACTCTGGCAGGCGAGTCCCTTGGGCTGGGAGGCCCAGCATGACGGTCAATTGCGCTACGCTGGAAAACCCCGCATGAGTGCCCTGCCTCGCTATCTGGCCCAAGGGCTGGCTGTCCAGACAGAGACACGTATCGAGATCCTTGAGCGTGACGGTAGCCAGTGGTGGCTTATCGATAGCAACGCCCAACGTCATGGACCTTTCGCCCAAGTGGTCATCAGTACGCCCGCCCCTCAGGCCCAGGCGTTGCTGGGAGAATGGGCGCCACGGCTGAGTGAAATTTGCCGCGCAACGCCCCAGCGCGCCTGCTGGGCGGGCTGGGTAACCTTTACCCAGCCGCTGCCGGTGTTACCCGGCGTACCGGAAACCTGGCAAATAGCGCGCTTGGCGCATCCCGCCCTGCGCCTGATGTCGCGTAACCAGACCAAGCCCGGCCGGGAAGAGCAGGATGAAAGCCTGAGCCTGATCGCTCACCTCGACTGGAGCGAAGCACACCTGGAATCCTCCGCCGATGAAGTGGCAAACTTCCTGCTGGATGCCTTGCGCAGCGTGTTCCCCTCACCCACGCATCTTCCAGAGATTGAGGATCTGGGCGCTCACCGCTGGCGCTATGCTCAGCCCGCCGAGCCCGCCGCCTTCCAGGACGAGGGGCGTCTGGTTGACTTTCATCTGGAAAGCAACGGCCTGGCATTATGTGGCGATGGCTGTCGAGGTGGCCGCGTGGAAGATGCCTGGCTTTCCGGCCATCACCTGGGCCAGGCCTTAGCCAAGACATAATCCACTCCCTTCCCTTCCTCTCAAGGAGCGCCTTACATGGCCTATCATCTGGTATTGCTTGCGCATGGTTCCAGCGACCCCAAGTGGCGCGAGCCTTTCGAAAGCTTCCATCACAGCCTGCGCCAGCGCTTGAGCACTCCAGTACATCTGGCGTACATGGAGCTCAGCGAGCCCTCGCTGGAAACCACGGTAGCCACACTCGAAGCTCAGGGAGCCCACAAGGTGGAGATCCTGCCGCTGTTCTTTGCCGCCGGACGCCACCTGCGCAAGGACGTACCCGGCCAGATCGAGGCACTCACCCGTCTCCACCCCGGCCTGGCATTAACCCTGCTGCCTCCCGTAGGAGAGCATCCCGCCTTTGTCGACGCCCTGGCGGCGGTGATTGCTGAACAGGCCGGGGAAGCTGGATAGAGATACGCAACGGCTGGTTGTGATGGACAGTTGTGATGGACAGTTGTGATGGCAAAGCACAGGTTGTACAAAGTATCTTTGTCCAACATGCTATTGCAGTGACGTTGCATAAAGATTCGGCTTACCGACAACTGTTAGATATTTCACCAAGTAGCACAGACAACTAAAGAGGCACTGGCGCCCATGAGCAACAAGGCGACCCATCCACCCGATACTCCGCTTTACCCCATTCGGGAAGTTTCCCGGATAACGGGTGTGAATTCGGTCACCCTGCGCGCCTGGGAGCGTCGTTATGGTTTGATTCGCCCCCAACGCACACCCAAGGGTCACCGTTTGTATGCGCAGGATGATATCCAGCGCATCGAACGTATCCTGCAATGGCTCAATCGTGGCGTTCCGGTAAGCCAGGTGGTGGATCTGCTCGATCAACCCACCGCACCGGATACACCCACAAGCAACGCCAGTGACTGGAATAGCCAACGTCTACAGCTGCAAGCCGCCATTCAGGCGCTGGATATGCTCAAGTTGGAAGCGCTCTATCACCAGAGTCTAGCGCTATATCCTCTCAGCATCAGTATCAACGAGTTATGGCAACCGGTAATTCATAGCCTGGAAGCCCAATGGAAGGCCCAGCCTGACGACCTGGTACGGCGCACTCTGGAAGCCTTCCTGCGCAGCCAGGTGGGCATACGCCTTTATTACGCTAACCAGGCAACTCGCGGTCCGTTGATATTGCTCAGCACAATGCCTGACGACCCCGGCCCCCTATGGATGTTGATGGCGGCCTTGATGGCCAGCGAACAGGGCTACCGGGTCCAACTGCTGGATGTTCCCTTGGCACTGGATGAGTTGCCGCGGGCCGTTTCACGGTTGCACGTTTCCCTGGTGCTGCTGGCCAGTGGCCAAGCGGAAGATTCAACCTTCATTCAGCAGGCGTTACCCCAGGCCGCTGCCGGGCTGACAGTCCCGTTAGGGATTTGTGGTGAGGTCGCCCGGCTGCGTGCCGCCGACTTGCAGGATACTGAGGTGCATGTCCTTGGCAATGACCTGACCCAGGCCATTTCCCGCCTGCGCCCCTTATTGCGTGAGTCCGGCGTGCTGTAACGCACCGGCCAATTCACTAACATCGAGATGGAGACGCCATGGCCCTGCAGTTGATCTGGCTACGCAGCGACCTACGTATTCATGACAATAGCGCCCTTGCCACCGCGGCCGAAAACGGCCCGGTGTTGGCGGTGTTCCTGCGCAGTCTCGCCCAATGGCGAGCTCATGGGCACGGCGCCAACAAGCTGGATTTCTGGATGCGCGGCGTCGCCGCTCTGAAAGATGCCTTGGAGGGGCTCAACATTCCGCTGTTGCAGCGCGATATCGACAGCTTCGACCAGGCGCCCGCCGCCTTGTTGGCCATCGCTCGGGAACAGGGCATCGAGCACTTGCACTTCAATCATGAATATCCGCTCAACGAAAGCCGGCGCGATCGGGCCGTGGTAGCGGCGTTCGCTCAGGATTCTCGCCGTGCTACCGGCCACCACGACAGCATCGCCTTTGCTCCCGGCAGTTTGCGCACCGGCAAGGGCGATTATTACGGCGTTTTCACGCCTTTCGCCAAGGCCTGGCATAAGCAGCTGCAACCCGAGCAGTTGGCATTGCGCGACACTCCCTCGCCGCAGCAACGCCTGAGCATTGTCAGTGACGCCATGCCCGAGCCGTCCGCCCATGAGGAGCCAGCGGTCGATGCCCGGCAGTGGCCCGCCGGGGAAGATGCCGCCGCAGACCGTTTGGAGCGTTTCCTGCATTTTCGCGGGCGTCATTACCACCAGCAGCGTGATGTTCCCGCCATTCGCGGCACCAGTGAACTTTCCCCCTACCTGGCGCTGGGGATGATCTCCTATCGTCAGTGCCTGCAGGCAGTACTGGCGCACAACGACGGCTCTCTCGCCGAGGGCGATGCGGGGCTGACCACCTGGGTCAACGAACTCATCTGGCGAGAGTTCTACCAGCACGTGGCCGTAGGTTTCCCCAAGGTATGCCGCCGCCAACCGTTTCAAGACCATACCCAAGCCCTTGCCTGGCGGGAGGATGAGGAAAGTTTTGCTGCCTGGTGCGAGGGGCGCACCGGCTACCCCCTGGTGGATGCCGCCATGCACCAGCTAGTCAAAACCGGCTGGATGCATAACCGTTTGCGCATGGTCAGCGCCATGTTCCTGTCCAAGCACCTGCTGATCGACTGGCGTCGTGGCGAGGCATTTTTTCTGCGCCATCTCGTCGATGGCGAGTTCTGTGCCAATAACGGTGGCTGGCAATGGGCGGCCTCCACCGGTACCGATGCCGCTCCCTACTTTCGCATCTTCAACCCGACCACCCAATCCACCCGCTTCGACCCCCAGGGGGAGTTTCTTGCCCGATGGATACCGGAACTTGCCCAGCTTCCGGCCAAGGCGCGTCATGCGCCCCCGCGTGATCTATTGAACCGGCTTGATTATCCGGCACCCATTGTGGAGCACAAATTCGCCAGACAACGGGCGCTGGACGCCTTTAAAGCCCTCAACTCCAACTGACCTCGCTTCAGTAGATTCAGCGAGAAAGCTTCATTGAGGATTTCGTCATGTCTCATGCCGCCCTGGAGGCCTTTTGTGCCTTCTTTAAAAAACTAGACAAAACATGTACAGATAATATTTACAAGGTATATACTGAGGACGTTATTTTCGTAGACCCCTTGCATCATATCGAAGGGCGCGAAGCACTCAAGAGTTACTTTGCCACCCTTTACGACAACGTCCAGGAATGCGGTTTTACGTTCCACCAGCAGCTCTGCCAGGGCGACAGCGCCTTCGTGACCTGGACCATGCATTTTTCCCATCCACGCCTAGGTGGGGGGAAACGCATCGACGTAGAGGGCTGCAGTCGGCTGCAGTTCGCGGATGACGGCAGTGGCCGAGTAACCCGCCACCGAGACTACTTCGACGCCGGGGCCATGCTTTACGAACATTTGCCGCTAATGGGCGGCACCATACGCTGGCTGAAACGACGCTTGAACTGACTTTGGACAGAGCGACGAGACAGGCCGCAGGAGAGCTTCATGAGCACTTGGAGTACGCCACAACGCATCTGGCTGACCGGCGCCACTTCCGGTATCGGTAAGGCACTGGCCACCAAACTGTTGGCCGAAGGGCATCAGCTGGCATTGAGCGCGCGCAATGCCGATGCCTTGGCCGAGCTGAGTGAGGGCTTTCCGGACGCCCTGGTCTTGCCGCTGGATATCAGCGATCACCAGGCGGTGCTCGCCGCTGGCAGGCGTATCGAAGCACGCTTCGGCGCGCTGGATCTAGCCTTGTTCAACGCCGGCACCTGTGAATATCTCGACGCGCAAAACTTCGATATGGCACTGATAGAGCGCGTTTTCACACCTAACGTATACGGTACCTTGTATTGCGTAGAGGCCGCCCTTCCGCTACTGCGCCGGGCCCGTGGCGAAGGCCGCCCGGCACGCCTGGCGGCGGTTTCGAGTGCCGCTGCCTATCTGCCGCTGCCACGCGCCGAAGCTTACGGGGCCTCCAAGGCAGCGCTGAGCCATTTTCTGGAATCGCTCCGTCTGGATCTACATGGGGAAGGCATCGCGGTCAGTGTGATTCACCCGGGCTTTGTCAAAACCCCGCTGAGCGATCGTAATGACTTTCCGATGCCTATGCGTATCAGCCCGGAACAGGCCGCCGAGGCGATTCTTGCAGGTCTGGCGCGTGGGCGTCTGGACATTCATTTTCCACGCCGTTTCACCTACCTCGTCAAGCTGCTAGGCATCTTGCCGGCAACGCTGCGCTTACGGATCGGACTGCGCATGGTGCGTGACGCAAGCTCTACCCAGGAGAAGCGCTCATGAGCACTTCCGCTCGCCAACGTATCGCCGTGATCGGCAGCGGCATCAGTGGAATGGCTGCCGGCTGGTACCTTTCTTCGCAGCATGAGGTCACGCTGTTCGAAGCCGATACTCGCCTGGGCGGTCACACCGCCACCATGGATGTCAGCGTAGCGGGTCAGGATTACGCCATCGACACCGGCTTCATCGTCTTCAATGACTGGACCTATCCGCATTTCCTACGCCTTTTGGCCCATCTGGATGTCCCCATCCAGGCCACGGAAATGAGCTTTTCCGTGCACGAGACCGACGTCGACTTCGAATATAACGGCCATACGCTGGGATCGCTTTTTGCGCAACGACGCAACCTTCTGCGCCCGGCCTTTTACCGCCTGCTGGGCGAGATTCTGCGCTTCAATCGCGAAGCAACTCGGGACCTGGCCCAACAGCGTCTGGCGGACGTGATGACACTTGGCGACTACCTGGATGCTCATGGCTATAGCGCTGCTTTTCAACGCCGCTATCTATTGCCCATGGGAGCTGCCATCTGGTCGGCGAGCATCGAAGATTTGCGTACTTTTCCGCTGACTTTTTTCGTGGGTTTTTTCCGCAATCACGGCCTGCTTTCGATCAGCAACCGTCCTCAGTGGTACACCCTGGTGGGAGGTTCGAGATCCTACATCCCCGCCTTGACGGCGCCTTATCGTGAGCGCATTCGCCTGAATGCGCCGGTCACTGCGCTCAGGCGCGATGCGACGGGCGTCACGCTGACTACCGCTTCAGGCCAGGAACGGTTCGATCAGGTGGTGTTGGCCTGCCATGCCGACCAGGCACTCAAGCTGCTGCAAGATGCCACGGTCAAAGAACAGGACGTTCTCTCGGCCATGCCTTATCAGGACAACGAGGTGGTGCTGCATACCGATACCCGGCTGTTGCCGCGCAGGCGCAGAGCCTGGGCCAGCTGGAACTACCGCCTGGACAAGCGCGATGAACAGGCCCGGGTATCGGTCACCTACAACATGAATATTCTTCAACGGCTCTGCGAAAAGGCGCCTACTTTCTGCGTCACTCTCAACGACAGCCAAAGCATCGAGCCAAGCCAGGTGCTCGGGCGCTACACCTATGCGCATCCTCAGTTCACCCTGGCGGGCCAGGCCGCTCAGGCACGCCATTCGGACATCTCCAGCCCTGCTCGACGCACGCATTTCTGTGGGGCATATTGGCGCAACGGTTTTCATGAAGATGGCGTCTGGAGCGCGCTTCGTATAGCACGCACATTAGGCTGTGACGAGCCTTGCGAACTTCCTCGCCCCGAGTCCGCACTGCCCGCCGCCCAGGATCTGTTGACGCCCAATCATACGGAGGGCCCGGGATGATCAAGGCTCCTCGCTCGCGCATTTATCAGGGTGTGTTGCGTCACCGGCGTTTCACACCGCGCAAACATGCCTTTTCTTATCAGGTCTGGATGGCATGGTTGGATCTGGACGAATTACCCGAACTCTTTGACGATGTGCCGGGTTTCAGCGCCCGAGGTCCGGCGTTGATTCGGTTCAAGCGTGAGGATTACCTCGGCCCCACTGACCGCCCGCTGAAGACCGCCGTGCGTGAAGCGCTGATTCGCCATCTAGGCACTGCACCGGATGGCCGAATCTATGTCCTCACCCAGCTGCGTACCCTGGGCATGATATTCAACCCGATTACGCTGTATTACGCCTATGACCAATACGGCCGCCTGGCAGCCGTACTCAGTGAAGTGACCAACACTCCCTGGCAAGAGCGTACCCAGTATGCCTGCCAGGTAACCCCTGAGCGCCATAGCCATCGTGCAAGCTTTACCAAGAACATGCATGTTTCTCCCTTCAACCCCATGTACATGACTTATCACTGGCGTTTCAACACACCCGATGAACGGTTACTGCTACACATGGAAAACTGGAAGGAAGAACACTGTCATTTCGATTCCACCTTGACACTCGATGCCGTGCCCGCCACCCGCAAGCAGCTGTTACGCGTCCTCAGGCGCCATCCCTGGATGAGCCTGAAAACGGTTGCCGGCATTCATTACCAGGCGCTGCGCCTGTGGCTCAAACGCGTTCCGATCCACTCTCATGCCAAGCGCAAGGAGACTCCTTCATGACCACCCTGCGTCCTGTCCCGCCTTCGTCTCTACCCCACTCCAGCCCTTGCACCTCTACGCCACAGGCGTCTGACTTGCAGCAGGATCGTCTCACTCGCTTTCTGAAGCCGCGCCTGCTGGCTCAGCTGGATACCTTCGAACAAGGCAGTATCACGCTGATTGAAGGCAACCAGTGCCACCACTTGGGTCAAGGCGGCCCCCTGGAGGCCAAGGTGGTGATTCTCAATTCGCGCGCCTGGAAACGCATGGCGCTGGGCGGCACGGTGGGCGCAGCGGAGTCCTATATGGACGGTGACTGGGACACGGATGACCTGGTCGTACTGGTACGCTTGTTCGCCGCCAACCTGGAGCATGTCAACGGAACGATGGAAAACGGCAGTGCACGCCTGGCACGCTGGTTGCTGGGGGCGGCTTATCGCTTTCAACGCAACAGCAGGGATGGCTCCAAGCGCAACATTGCCGCCCACTACGATCTGGGCAACGACCTGTTTTCCACTTTTCTGGATCGTGAGCACTGGATGTACTCGAGTGCGGTGTTTCCCTCTCCTGAGGCGAGTCTGGAGCAGGCCTCGACCTACAAGCTCGACCTGATGCTGGAAAAGCTCGACGTGCGTCCTGAGCATCACCTCCTGGAGATCGGCACCGGCTGGGGTGGCCTGGCCATCCATGCCGCCAAGACACGGGGTTGTCATGTCACCACGACCACCATTTCCGAGGCTCAGCATGCCCACACCGCCAAACGCATCCGCGAGGAAGGCCTGGAGTCGCGCATTACGCTACTCAAGCAGGATTACCGTGAACTCGACGGCCATTACGACCGTTTGATTTCGGTAGAGATGATCGAGGCGGTAGGCCATCATTACCTGGATACCTACCTGGCCAAGCTCGACAGCTTACTCAAGCCAGACGGTATCGCCATGCTTCAAGCGATCACCATTCGGGATCAGCGTTTCGAGGCGGCCAAACGCGAAATGGATTTCATCAAACGTTATATCTTCCCCGGCGGTTTCCTGCCCTCGCATCACGCGATTCTGGATAGCATCAGGCGCAAGACATCGTTCAATCTCTTGGCGCTGGATGAAATCGGCACGCACTATGCGCGTACGCTGCGGGAGTGGCGCCAGCGTTTCGAGGCCAGTCTGGAGCAGGTGCAAAAGCTGGGTTACGACGAGCGCTTCATCCGCATGTGGCGCTATTACTTATGCTACTGCGAAGGCGGCTTTCTGGAACGCAGTATCGGTACCTGCCATGTGCTGATGGCCAAGCCCGGCGCTAAGCGTGCCCCTCTTACCGGTGCCCTTTGAGAACCAAGCGAGCCGGGAAGATGAAAACATTGGCCTTAGGCATGCCAGAACAACAACCGTTAGAATAAGAACGAATGCTGAAAGGACTCATCGGCCGCTGAGGCTTAATCGGTAGCCATTGGTCGTTCAAGGTTCAGGCAACGTGCATTCATGGGTTTCGGGAAGTAGACTAGGCAAAACGTCTCGCGGGCCGTACTCGGTACGCTACCCGGGAATACGCGCCGTAAACGGCAAACCACTATCTCGACTCTCGGAACGATTCAGTGACCAAGCAACATTCCTTTGATCGCAAAGAACTGCTGGCATGCTCGCGCGGCGAGCTGTTCGGCCCCGGAAACGCTCAGCTTCCGGCACCCAACATGCTGATGCTTGACCGCATCATCCATATTCATGAAGAGGGCGGCGACCACAGCAAGGGTGAGTTGATTGCTGAGCTGGATATCACCCCAGACTTGTGGTTCTTTGACTGCCACTTCCCTGGTGATCCGGTAATGCCCGGTTGCCTGGGGCTGGATGCCATGTGGCAACTGGTCGGTTTTTACCTGGGATGGCTAGGCCACCCCGGCCGTGGAAGAGCGCTCGGCTGTGGTGAGGTCAAGTTTTCCGGGCAAATTCTTCCCGAGGCAGATAAAGTGACCTACCGCATCAATATCAAGCGGATAATCACACGGCGCCTTATCCTGGGAATTGCCGATGGTACGGTTTGCGTCGATGGACGCGACATTTATCAGGCTAATGATCTGCGTGTTGGCCTATTCACCTCCACAGCAAATTTTTAACAGGAGGCTCCCATGCGACGAGTGGTAGTCACCGGCCTTGGCATTGTGTCTTGTTTGGGCAATGACCAGCAACAGGTTCTCGAAGCGCTCAAGAGCGGACGTAGCGGTATTCGTTTCAAGGAAGAATACGCCGAACGCGGCTTTCGTAGCCATGTGGCCGGCAGTGTCGATATTGACCTGGATGCCTTGGTCGACCGTAAGCTGCGCCGCTTCATGGGCGATGCAGCGGCCTATGCCTATGTCTCGATGGCTCAAGCCATCGAAGATTCCGGCTTGTCGGAAGATCAGGTTTCCAATGAACGTACCGGCTTGATCGCCGGCTCCGGCGGCGCCTCCAGTGCCAACCAGGTCGAAGCCGCCGATGTGCTGCGTGAAAAAGGCTTGCGTCGGGTAGGCCCTTACCGGGTTACACGCACTATGGGCAGCACGGTATCGGCATGTCTAGCCACACCGTTCCGTATCAAGGGCGTCAATTATTCCATCTCTTCCGCCTGTGCCACGTCCGCGCATTGTATCGGCAGTGCCATGGAGCAGATTCAGCTGGGCAAGCAGGATGTGGTGTTTGCTGGCGGTGGTGAGGAAGAACACTGGACATTGTCCTGTCTGTTCGACGCCATGGGCGCCCTCTCGACCCACTACAACGACACACCGGAAAAAGCCTCACGGCCTTATGATCAGGCGCGCGATGGTTTCGTGATCGCCGGCGGCGGCGGCATGCTGGTGCTTGAGGAACTCGAGCACGCCAAGGCCCGTGGTGCCACGATCTATGCCGAGCTGGTCGGTTATGGGGCCACGTCCGACGGCCACGACATGGTGGCACCGTCCGGCGAAGGTGCCGTGCGTTGCATGCGTCAGGCCATGGCCACGGTGGAAGGCGATATCGACTACATCAATACCCACGGCACCTCCACCCCCGTGGGTGACGTCGCCGAGCTCAAGGCAGTACGTGAAGTCTTCGGAGACTCGCCTCCGGCAATGAGTTCGACCAAATCATTGACGGGGCATTCACTGGGTGCCACTGGTGTACAGGAAGCCATCTACTCGATATTGATGATGGAAAACGACTTCGTCACCGCCTCGGCCAATATCGATCACCTCGATGAGCAGGCCCACGGTTTCGATATCGTTACCACTCGGCGGGATAACGTCAAACTCGAACGGGTATTGTCCAACAGTTTCGGTTTCGGCGGCACCAACGCCTGCCTCGTGTTCCAGCGCTACCAGAGCTGAACGAGCCAAGCCCCATCGTTTGGCATCACCGCAAACGGCGCCCCTTGGGGCGCCGTTTGTGTGTGGGCTCTCGTTACGAAGTGTCAGGACACCTTTGGGCGTGGCACTTCGGAAATTTCCTCGAGCTGCGCTTCAATCCAGGCTTCAACTTCCTTGAGCACGTCATCGGGAAGCCGCCCTTGGGTGTCTATCGGCGCACCGATACGCACGCGCAGCACGCCGGGATTCTTCACCCAGTGGCGCCCAGGCCAACGCTCTCCGGCATTATGCGCCACCGGTAACACCGGCACCCCGGCTCGGCAGGCGATTACAGCGCCACTTTTGTTGTAGCGCTTGCGAACGCCCGGATCGACTCGGGTGCCTTCGGGAAAGATCAGCACCGAGAGCCCGCCCTGCAGACGCGTAACGCCTTGGGTCAACACCTGTTTCATGGCTCGAGCGGGTCTTGAGCGATCCAGGCTAATCGGCTTCAGCAGCCGAAGCGCCCAACCGAAGATGGGAATACGCAAGAGTTCCTGCTTGAGCACGGTACATACCGGCGGCTTCATTATCTGTAGAAAAACGGTTTCCCACTCGCACTGATGATTGGCCTGGATGACGCATGGCCCTTCAGGCAGGTTTTGCTGCCCCTGGATGTCGTAACGCACACCGCATGTCCAGCGGAACCACGTCATCAAAAAGTGGTTATATAAATTGAGCAGCCCGTAGCGCCGCTCAAGCGGTAGAAACGGTGCAATGGGCAACAAAAAAAGGCCTGATGCCAATATGGCCACAAAATAGCCCATATAAAACAACACACTGCGCAACACGTTGATCAAGATGTCGACTCGCTTTTGCCTTCTTCCGACGCTTTGTCACGGACCAGACACCAAGCATCCAGCATTCGCCCTACTTCCAGCCGCCAGGCTTTTTGATGTACACCAAAGACGTCCAATACACGCCGACAGTTGAGTACACGACGCAGTTTCTGGTCGTGATGGTGATTGAGCGCCTTGACGTCCCCTAATGCCACCTCTTCACCACGCCCTTCCAGATGAGTGGCCAACTGTGTGCGCACCATCGAGGTGAACGTGAAGGCACTTACCGGTTCAGTGCCGGCAAGGTGATAGGCCCCCCAGGAATCGGCGCCACATTGCTGCTGAAGCAGCATGCCCACCAAGGCCCGGGCGACCGCATCCACCGAGGTGGGACAGAAGATAACGTCTTCCGTGGCGCGCACTTCCTGCCCCATGACCAAACTATCGATAATCTCGTTGAGCCAGGCATGGCTGCCTTCCAGCGCAAATAGCGGTCCCAGACGCACGATCAAGTGCCGATGATATTCGGCCCGAATCCGATCCCCTACCAGCACCAGGCGTCGCAACGATTCATCACGTGGAGCCGGCACCAGATGCTCGTCAATCGCCACCTCGAAGCCATCTTCATAAAGCTGGTCGGACACACACCAGACCAGAGCGACTTCCTGGGCAAGGCAAATCTCCAAGCAAGCTTCCACTGCATCGGCATGCGCCATGACCGCCGCCGGCGCCATATTCAAGGGATGAGCCAAGGGAGGAATGATCACCGCATCCGGGGCGATTGTTTTCAGCCTGTCGCTATCTAGCGACATCCCGGACTCGATCACAAGCTCGGTATCCGAACGTCGACTGGCTTCTCGGGCCAAGGCCAGGCTCAGACAATGGCCGGCATCCAGAATCAACAGCTTCACAAGCGCATCCTAGTGGTTAGCAATCATAGGCACTTTTCAAAGATGACAGTCTCAGGTAAATCTAGAATGGAATTTCATCATCGAAGTCATCGAAATTGCCCGGATCGGGAGCGCCATAGTTATTGTTCTGCTGCTGACCTTGTTGCTGGCCCTGCTGCGAAGGCGCTGGCTGGGGCTGGGGTGGACGTTGCTGGCCACCCTGCTGAGGGTTGGCATAGCCGCTTTGCTGGGGCGGTTGGTTGCCGCCACCCTGTTGAGGCTGCTGTGCACCCTGGTAGCCGCCCTGCTGGCCACCGTCGCCGCGGCCATCCAGCATCTGCATGTCGTTGGCAACGATCTCGGTGCTGTAACGGTCCTGGCCGTTTTGATCCTGCCATTTGCGCGTTTGCAAACGACCCTCAATATAGAGCTTAGAGCCCTTCTTGAGATATTGCTGTCCGATTTCAGCCAGCTTATTGAACATTACCACCCGATGCCATTCGGTACGCTCCTGGCGCTGTCCGCTTTGCTTGTCCATCCAGGTGTCGGTGGTCGCCAGGTTGAGATTGGCCACCGCCGTGCCCGAGGGCGTAAAACGCACCTCCGGATCTTGTCCCAGGTTACCGATCAATATGACCTTGTTGATGCCGCGAGCCATGACGAACTCCTTATTAAAAGATGTTTAAAAAAACCGATGTTTAAAAAAGCTGTTGTTCAAAAAATAATAGACTTGAATCTGAGTGGGGCTACCGTCCACGGTAACACTCACGACATTATTCTTCCTTGCGGGAAGGGCTGGCCATCAGGCGTGATAGGGCGTCTTGATCCAGCTGCTTGCGATTCACTTTCAGATACGCCAGCCGCTCTTCCGGCACCACCATCACATCTTCCACCCCGGCCACATCGGCCAGGCGCAACATCAGCGCATCCAGAGCAGCATCATGGGTATCATCGTCCAGCGCAATCACTTCACTGGAAAGTGGCGGCGGCGGCGGCATTTTCCACATGGCCACCAGCCATCCCAGTGAAAGCAGGGCGCTGCCGATGAAGACCGCATCCTGCCCCCCGTAGTGCGCCAGGGCACCACCCAAGGTACCGCCCAGAAACGCCCCCAGAAACTGGCTGGTGGAGTAAACCCCCATGGCCGTGCCCTTGGCACCGGCGGGGGCCAGTTTGCTGATCATGGAAGGTAGTGTCGCTTCGAGCAAGTTGAAACCTGTAAAAAATATCAGCAGCCAGGCAAACAACCAGAGGCCGCTGGAAGCCGGCGTTCCCAGCCCGAACAGGCTGAGCATGATGGCGGTAATCGCCAGCAAGCACATGGCTTTCATGCGGTAGGTCTTTTCCGCCACGATCACCAGCGGCACCATGGCCACGAACGCTACGCCCATTACACCCAGATACGCCAAGCCATGATGCTCGAGGGCGACACCCGCCTCGAGCAACCGAAACGGCACCACCACAAAGATCGCCATCAGCACTAGGTGCAGGGCAAAGATCGACAAATCCAACCGCCACAGGTCCGGACGACGAATGACACTCTTGAACTGTTTCCGATCCATGCTGACGTCGCGGTGGCGAACGCGGCGCGGCGCGGCGGGCACCCATTTCCACAGCACCACAAGGCTGCATAGCGCAAGCATGGCGGTAACCCAAAACACGCCACTCAGCCCTACCCAAGCCGCTAACCATGGCCCCAGCACCATCGCCACGGCAAAGGATACGCCGATCGAAATCCCGATAGTCGCCATGGCAGCGGTACGCACCTGCTCGCGGGTTTGATCCGCCAGCAGTGCCATAATGGCCGCGGCTACCGCTCCACTGCCTTGCAGGGCACGCCCGACAATTACCCCGGCGATGCTATCCGCCAGGGCCGCTACCACACTGCCCAGCAAGAAGATGAGTAAGCCAATCGCAATCATCTTCTTGCGCCCTAAGCGGTCGGAAAGCACACCGAACGGAATTTGCAGCACGGCTTGAGTCAGGCCGTAAATCCCCAGTGCCACACCGATCAGTAAAGGCGTCGCTCCGGCCAGATTGTCTGCATACAACGCCAGCACCGGCAACACCATGAACAAACCCAGCATGCGCGTGGCATACAGACCTGCCAAACCGCTGATCGCGCGGCGTTCAGACCCCAGCAGCAGTGCGGAAACCTTGCGCATATCACCCTATATTCTGTGGTGGGAGGCTATCCAGCCAATGAGAGAACCCTGCATTCTAGCGGTTTGCTGCTTGACTGGAAACGGCCTGCGACAATAGGAGTTGGGAAACCCGCTTTGCTGCCGGTGCCCATGCGCCCGTATAATCGATCTTTTGCCGTGCGTTTCGAGGTGTCGATGGACAGCATTCTGGTCAGGGGTGCCCGCACCCATAACCTCAAGCAGATAGACGTGGAACTGCCCCGCAACCGACTGATCGTGATCACCGGCCTATCCGGTTCCGGCAAGTCATCACTGGCGTTCGATACGTTGTATGCCGAAGGCCAGCGCCGCTATGTGGAATCGCTATCCACCTACGCTCGCCAGTTTCTCTCGATGATGGAAAAGCCCGACGTGGATCATATCGAAGGGCTTTCCCCGGCGATTTCCATCGAGCAGAAATCCACCTCCCACAATCCACGCTCCACCGTGGGCACCATTACCGAAATCTACGACTACCTGCGTCTACTGTTCGCCAGAGCGGGTACGCCGCGCTGCCCGGAACATGGCGAAGATCTTGAAGCACAGACCGTTTCGCAGATGGTCGATCAAGTGCTCGGCCTGCCCGAAGGCAGCAAGCTGATGCTGCTGGCGCCCGTCGTCAAGGGACGCAAGGGCGAGCACCTGCAATTGCTCGCCGAGCTTCGCGCCCAAGGCTTCGTCCGTGTGCTGATCGATGGCCAGATACTCGAACTTGACGATATTGCGCCACTCGACAAGCGCAAGAAGCACGATATCAGCGTGGTGGTGGATCGCTTCAAGGTACGCGACGACCTGGCCTTGCGTCTGGCGGAATCATTCGAGACCGCGCTTTCTCTGGCAGACGGCACCGCCATGATTCATTTCATGGATGGCACGCACCAGGACATGGCGTTTTCCGCGCGCTTTGCCTGCCCGGTGTGCGGCTATTCACTGGCGGAACTTGAGCCACGCATGTTCTCGTTCAACAACCCCGCAGGCGCCTGCCCCACCTGTGACGGCCTGGGGGTACAGCAATATTTCGACCCTGACAAATTCATCACTCATCCCGAGCTGTCTCTCGCAGAAGGCGTGATCAAGGGCTGGGACCGGCGCAACATCTATTACTTTACCCAGCTGCAAGCGCTTGCCGAGCATTACCGTTTTGCGCTTGAAACGCCCTGGAAGGATCTCGCCCGTCATGAGCGCGATATCATTCTTCACGGCAGCGGTGACGAGGCGATTCCCTTTAGCTATGTCAGCGACCGTGGCCGCAAGGTGACCCGCGAACACCCTTTCGAGGGCGTACTCCCCAACATGCAGCGGCGTTACCGGGAAACAGAGTCGAGCATGGTGCGTGACGACCTGGCCAAGCATATCGCCGTGCAGCCCTGTACCAGTTGTCACGGTTCACGCCTGCGCAAGGAATCCCGCCATGTCTATATCGACAACCATACCATCGCCGATATCGTACATTTCCCGATCGGCGAGGCGTGGGGATATTTCGCCCAGCTCAAGCTGCCGGGGCGTAAAGGAGAAATCGCCGAGAAAATCGTCAGCGAAATCCATGCGCGTCTGGAGTTTCTGGTCAATGTGGGACTGGATTACCTTAACCTGGAGCGCAGCGCCGATACGCTCTCGGGCGGCGAAGCCCAGCGTATCCGTCTCGCCAGCCAGATCGGCGCCGGCCTGGTGGGGGTCATGTACATCCTCGATGAACCTTCCATCGGCCTGCATCAACGCGACAATGACCGCTTGCTGAAAACCCTGGAGCGCCTGCGCGATCTAGGCAATACCGTGATCGTGGTCGAACACGACGAAGAGGCCATTCGCGCGGCTGACCACGTCCTGGATATCGGCCCCGGCGCTGGCGTGCATGGCGGCGAGATCGTCGCTCAGGGCACGCCCCAGGACGTCATGGACAACCCTGCGTCGCTGACCGGCCAATACTTGAGCGGTAAACGTCGGATCGAAATGCCTCCGTATCGCATTCCCGGCAACCCGGAAAAGCAACTGGTGCTGCATGGCGCCACCGGCAATAATCTCCAGGATGTCACCCTTCATTTGCCGTTGGGATTGTTCATCTGCATTACCGGGGTGTCCGGCTCAGGCAAGTCCACCCTGATCAACGGCACCTTGATGCCGATTGCCGCTCGGGATCTCAATCGCGCCACCACCCTGACTCCAGCACCCTATACGCAAATCGAAGGGCTTGAGCTGCTGGACAAGGTGATCGACATCGACCAGAGCCCCATCGGGCGTACCCCCCGTTCCAACCCGGCCACCTATACCGGCATTTTCACTCCGATTCGTGAGTTGTTTGCCGGCACTCAGGAAGCCCGTTCCCGCGGCTATAAACCCGGTCGGTTCTCGTTCAACGTCAAGGGTGGGCGCTGCGAGTCATGCCAGGGCGAAGGCCTGATCAAGGTGGAAATGCACTTTCTGCCGGATATCTACGTGCCTTGCGACGTCTGCAAGGGCAAGCGCTACAACCGCGAAACCCTGGATATCCATTACAAGGGCAAGAACATTCATAATGTCCTGGAAATGACCGTAGAGGATGCCCTGGAATTCTTCAGCCCGGTTCCCGCCATCGCCCGGCGCCTGCAAACCTTGCTCGACGTGGGACTTGCCTACATACGCCTGGGCCAGAGCGCCACCACCCTTTCCGGCGGCGAGGCCCAGCGCGTCAAGCTGGCACGGGAATTGGCCAAACGCGATACCGGCAAGACCCTGTATATTCTTGACGAGCCGACGACCGGGCTACACTTCGAAGACATCCGTCAACTGCTGACCGTCCTCCATCGCCTGCGTGACCATGGCAATACGATTGTGGTGATAGAGCACAATCTCGACGTGATCAAGACTGCCGATTGGCTGATCGACCTGGGTCCGGAAGGCGGCTCAGGCGGCGGACGGATTATCGCTGAAGGCACGCCCGAGCAGGTGGCAAAACAGCCAGTCTCACACACGGGACGCTTTCTCCGACCGCTACTTGAGCGGCACGCTAAGCCATAATGATTTAAAGGGGAAACCTGCCTGATCGTTTTATGTCCGGAAAGCGCTGTTCAGAAAACAAGGAAAGGTGTGATAAAATTATTGTCGGGGCTTTTACAAGAGGTTTCTTCTCATGGACTACTCAGATAGCTGTATCGTTCGGCATTTCGATTACTATTGCGCTCTGAGTCCAAAGGACAAAAAAATACTGGCGGCACTCGAAGAAAACCCCGTAGAAATCGCCCGCGGCACCTCGCTTTGGCAAGAAGGCGAGGATGCCGACGAGTTCTACACACTGAGCCAAGGATGGGCCTACTCTTACCGCTACCTGGAAAACGGTGCTCGACAGATTCTCGAGGTATATCTGCCAGGGGAGATTCTCGGGTTACAGGAATTCGCCTTTACCGAGCGCCTGGAAGGGCTGGCCATGATCGAGGATGGGATCATCTGCCCCTTTCCGCATCAGCGTATGCTGGAGCTGTTCAATGAGTCGCTGACCTTGACCGCAGTGATGTTTGCCATCGCCAGTCGCCAGCAAGCCCTGCTTTCCGAGCGTCTGGTAAGCATCTCCCGACGTAGCGCCCGGCAAAGACTGGCGCACTTTCTTCACGAAATATTTCTGCGCCAGCGGCAAACCGATCCGAGAGGCGGTTCCAAGATGCGCCTACCGCTGACTCAAGAGCAGCTTGGCGATCTTCTCGGCATGAGCCCGGTCCACGTCAGCCGTACATTTTCCGTCTTGAATGAAGCCAAGCTGGCCTATCGTAACCGCCATCACGTCACCATTCCCGACCTGAAGGCCTTGGCCAAGGAAGGCGGTTTCGACGAGCGATACCTTGATAGCGACCTGACCTGCTTTCTTCGCAAGAATCCACCTATCCCACCCTTAGCCCAAGCACTCGAGCGCTAAGCTACCAGTTCACCCCAAGGCCGACATGGTAGAGAGTATCGCGCAAGTCTTCGGCGCTATTCTCGACCCAGTCGGCCTCTACTCCCATATTGAGCGACATCCACTCGGTCAGTGGGTAGCGCACGCCGATTTCCGCGTTGAACTGGAAGCCGGTGGCGCCAGAGAAAGCACGGCCGGTACGGCCTGCAGCGTAAAGCTCAAACAGCTCCTGCCAGAAATGGCGATTGAACTGCCACTGCAATGCCCAAGAGTAAAAGCGCTCTTCCGGTTGGCTCGCATAGGCAAAGCGGTTGTAGGTGAGCAGCGCCGAGAGCGAAAACGCGCTTTGCTCGGTATTCCATAACTGATATCCCGGCCCCAACCCGAGCGCAAAACGCCGGGAAATATCCTCCTCCCAATCGCGTTTCGAGCTCACCCGCCCCTGCCAAAAGCGTTGCCGGGTCACAAAGCGCTCCGGCGAGTAGGCGAGCTCCCAGTCGTTGTCGCGCCGCTCATTGTCGCGGTGCTCACGATGATAGCTAGCTCGCCACCTGTGACGCCAAACCCCTTGGGTCACATGTTGACGCAGGGCGATATCAACTTCGTGCGTATCCACGGCGCTGTTTTCGTACTCTACTGCCACATCGAGACCGCCGCGGGAGGAGAACGGGTGATCTTCCGGACGATTCCTTTCGCGCGCCTCCGCTAGAAAATCGCTAACCGGCATTTCTGCCCCGCTCCACTCCACCCGCGAGACGTGCGCGGCATCGATGTGGATGATACCGGCAACGTCCGACGCCACCTGCCATTCGCTCACCGTGTGACGCAGCACCGTCCCGGTAATACGATCGCCATTTTCCAGCCATAGCGTATCGGCTGCCAAGGGCAACGGTATCCATGCCCAGCAGAGCAGCAAAAACAATTTCCCCCCGCAAGCGCGAGGGGAAATCAAACGGCCTGCCACCACCCTCGGCACTATCGACCCGTTACCCGCACTTCGACCAACCACAGCCGGCATAGCAGGTGGGGCAGCCATCCATCATGATCAATTCACCACGACATTCGGGGCAGTGTCCGACGATGGCCGGACCCTCTCCTTCAGGCTTTTTTGCCAAGGTAACCGCCACGGCGGGTTCTGCTTGGGCCGTCTCGCTCGCCTCTTCCGGCGGATGCCAGGCATAGCCGTGAGTCATGCGGTGAGCGTAGCGCTCGACCAAGGTTTCCACCGGCACCTGGTTGCCATCGGCATCCAGAAAGCCCCGGCGATAAAGAATCTGCTGAATTGACCAGGCAATCGCCGCCACTTCGGAATCGTGGAACATGGGCTTGTTCCATTGATTCATGCCACAGCGCACCAGCCCTTTATCCCAGGCTACCTTGCGCAGATCCGCCACCGCTTGAGTAACGTAGCCACCCCGTGCGGCCAACGACAGGCTGCGCATGGTGGCGGTAATCCATTGGTGTTCGCTTGAAAGCTGACCTGAGGGGAAGAAAAATTCCACCGGCCGCTCGATCACCACGCGCTTGCCGCCCAGCACACCTTCCACCGGCATGAACGACACCAAGAGGTAGACTTTCTTGCGCCCTTCCGCGCCGACATAGGAAATCTTTTCCGAAACGGCTTCCAGGGTTCCTTCGGGGCGCGAAGGAATACGCACCGTTAGGGGAGTTTCTTCCTGAAGCTCCGGCACGGCAGCCGGCTGCTCCTTTTGCTTGATGCTATATCCGACGATCTTGGATTTTATTTCAACGGTCATCAGTCAGTCCCTTCGGTCAGCAGAATGTGTGCGTTTCGCGCTTGATGGAAAACCTCACCATTTGCCATAGGTGCCTTCCTTCAGTCCATCGAACAAATTGGCGGCATTGTGCTCCTCGCCATCGTAAATCACGCTTTCATCACCGGTAAGTTCCAGTGTTTCACCGTTTTCCAGCTCGAATACATAGGTGGTGTTCTTGAGATCGTCCTCACGCACCAGCACGCCCTGGAAAGCTTCGGGGTTGAAGCGGAAAGTGGTACAGCCTTTGAGACGGCTTTCGTAGGCCTGCAGATAAAGGCTCTCGAACTGCTCGAAAGGAAAATCCGTGGGAACATTGACCGTCTTGGAAATCGCCGAGTCAATCCAGTTCTGTGACGCCGCCTGTACCGCCACATGCTGTTCCGGTGTCACCGAATCGGCCGTGACGAAATAATCCGGCAGGTCGCTTTCCACTGCATCGCTGGCAATGAAGTGGCGATAGGCGGCCAGCTCGAACGACACGACTTCGACTTGTTCCTTGGTCTTCTTGCCGGACTGGATGATATTGCGGAAATAACGATGCGAGAAAGAGGGCTCGATACCGTTGGATGCATTGTTGCCCATCGACAGGCTGATGGTGCCGGTCGGGGCGATTGAACTGTGGTGAGTAAATCGAGCACCCTGTTCCGCCAGTGCCGCGACCAATTCCGGCTCGAGCTCGGCGATCTTGGCCATGTACTGGCTGTAGCGCGCATGCAGAATGCGTCCCGGCACCTTGTCACCAATCTCATACCCGTCTTTGGCCAGCTGCGGACGTTCGCGCATCATCTTGGCGGTAATGAGGTGCTCTTCTTCCAGCACCGGTGCCATACCCTTCTCGCGAGAAAGTTCCAGCGCCTGCTTCCAGCCTTCAATCGCCAGGTTGCGGCTGACTTCCTCGGTAAAGGTCAGCGACTGCGCCGAACCGTAGGGAATCTTGAGCATGGTCAGGGTTGATCCCAGGCCCAGAAAACCCATGCCGTGACGACGCTTGGCTTCAATTTCACGCTGCTGCTGGGGCAAGGGCAGACCGGCGATTTCCACCACGTTATCCAGCATACGGGTGAAGATTGCCACTACCTTGCGGTAGCGGTCCCAGTCGAAACGCGGCTTCTTGCCGAAGGGATCGATAACGAACTGGGTCAAGTTGACCGAGCCCAGCAGACAAGCGCCTTCCGGCGGCAGGGGTTGCTCGCCGCAAGGATTGGTCGCGCGAATATCTTCGCAAAACCAGTTGTTGTTCATGCGATTGACCTGGTCGATCAGGATAAAGCCAGGCTCGGCATAGTCGTAGGTGGAATGCATGATGGTATCCCACAATTCCCGTGCCTTGATGACTTCGATGATACGGCAAGCCACTCGGCCTTTGTCGTCTACCGTGTAACCTTCTTCGATGACCGGCCAGTCGCGGTAGATCAGGTCTTCCGCCTTGACGTCATCCTTCTCGCCGTGGTGCAGCGGGAACGCCAGTGGCCAGTCGGTATCGTTCTTGACCGCTTCCATGAATTCATCGGTGATCAACAAGCTGAGGTTGAACTGGCGCAGACGCCCGGCTTCACGTTTGGCCTGGATGAACTCACGCACATCGGGATGGCCGATATCGAAAGTGCCCATCTGGGCGCCGCGGCGTCCACCGGCAGAAGCCACGGTAAAACACATCTTGTCGTAAATATCCATGAACGCCAAAGGGCCGTTGGTACCGGCGCCGGCGCCAAATACGAAGGCGCCCTTGTGGCGCAAAGTGGAAAAATCATAGCCAATACCGGCACCGGACTTCAGCGTCATGCCCGCATCCACCACACTATCCAGGATATCGCGCATGGAGTCGCGAATGGTGCGCGAGACGGTACAGTTGATCAAGCTAACCGTTGGCTTATAGTCTTCCGCACCGGCGTTGGATAAAATCCGCCCGGCAGGTATGGCGCCCTGTTCCAGCGCCCAGCGAAACTTGGGCAACCACTCCTCGGCCTTGTCACCTTCCACCGCGGCAAGGGCACGCGCTACCCGCTCGAAGGTGCCGCCGACATCCTTGTCCACCGGTCGGCTATGGCGATCTTTGAGGCGATACTTGGCATCCCAGATTTCCCGTGACGGCGCTTGTAGCGGAACATCATGAGAGATCTTGCTGACCTTGATAGAGGTGCTCATGTCGCGGGACTCCTTCACAGCGAGGCAGAATTGGTGACCGGAAATGCGGCGATTATACGGACTACACGGATGAAGTATAGACTTGACTTTCCACCACATGGGCCATTTTTTATATAATCTTCTACCATATGTAGACACACGCAAAGAAAACAGCACCTTAGCTTTTTTCCTTGCCTTGGCTGGAAATGCACGTGGAACTTGATGAGCGACAGGGCGAAAGCCATGCAGTGAACCTGGTGCCGGCGCGCCTACGCGTGGATGATACCACCCGCCACGAGAGCATGGCGGAGTTCATCATCGAGCGCGGAGACAAGGGTTTCTATACGCACTTTTATCTAAATGATTTGTCGTCACTTATCGAGGAAATGCGCGAGGGGGCGCTTTTTATCTAGGCTTCGACCAAGGAGAACAAGCGCCTTGGTACATGTCCTTCAGCCTTCAGGGCGCAGATGCTGCTATTGAGCGCATGCAAGCTGCTTGTCGCTCGACTACCAAAGCGCCAACCGGCACCGGACGTGAAAACAGGTAGCCTTGATATGCCATGCAGCCATGCTCATAAAGCCATTGGCAATGCGCCTGCGTCTCTACCCCTTCGGCGATCACTTCCAGCTCCAGACTTTGCGCCAAGGCGATGACGGTACGCACGATGGCCTCATCAATGGGATCATCCAGCACATCACGCACAAAAGACTGATCGATCTTGAGTTGATCCAGAGGTAATCGCTTGAGATAAGCCAGCGAGGAATAACCGGTACCGAAATCATCCAGAGAGAAGCAGATTCCCTCACTTCGCAGCGCTTCCATGCGGGCTCGCACCGTATCGCCTTCCGCCATGAACAAGCTTTCGGTCACTTCCAACTTCAATCGACGAGGGTTGGCACCGGTATGCGCGAGAATATCGAGTATTTCGTCAACGAAGCAGGCCTGACGAAACTGATGGGGGCTAACATTGACCGCAATACTCAACCCTTCAGTGGCTGAGGAACGTGCCCATAATGCTAATTGCCGGCAGGCGGTTTCCAGCACCCAGGCACCAATGGGGCTAATCAGATTGTTTTCTTCGGCCAGTGGAATGAACTCGGCTGGCGACACCATGCCGCGAACCGGATGCTCCCAACGCAGCAATGCTTCCACGCCGACCACCACGCCCTGAGCATTCACCTGACTCTGATAATACAGGCGGAATTCTTGATTCTCCAACGCCTGGCGAAGGTCGCTCTCCAGCCGTGCCCGTTCCACCACGGCGGTCTGCATGGCCGTATCAAAAAAGCGCAAGGCATTACGCCCGGCGGACTTGGCTTGATACATCGCCAGATCCGCCTGTTGAAGAATATCACTGACGCTAACCTCAC
Source organism: Vreelandella zhuhanensis (assembly GCF_009793355.1). Lineage (GTDB taxonomy): Bacteria > Pseudomonadota > Gammaproteobacteria > Pseudomonadales > Halomonadaceae > Vreelandella > Vreelandella zhuhanensis. The sequence goes on along the minus strand of NZ_WTKP01000008.1, from coordinate 5,520 downwards.
TACCGGTGAACAAGGCAATACCGATACTGCCGGTCACTTGCAGCACTTGTTCCTGCACATCGAAGGGCGCCATCAGCGACATCAACAGCTTATTGGCGATAATTTCGGCATGCGGTGCCGCAAGCGCTAGATCACCTCCCAGCTCATGCAGCATCACTACGAATTCATCACCCCCCAGACGGGCCACGGTGTCGCCGTCACGCACGACCTGTTCGAGACGTCGCGCCACGTCTTGCAGCAAGGCATCGCCCAGATAATGCCCCAGGCTATCGTTGATGGTCTTGAAATTGTCCAGGTCGATGAACATGACGGCGGTGTAGTGCCCGTCTCGCTGAGTATCCTTGAGCGCGGCCTCCAGACGGTCGATCAGCAGACGGCGATTGGGCAAGCCGGTAAGGGCATCGTAAAACGCCAACTGATGAATTTCTTTTTCGGCGGCCTTGCGCTGGGTAATATCGCTCAGCGTGGCCACGTAATTGGCAATGGCACCGGCATCATTACGCATCACGCTGATGGTCAGCCATTGGGGATATATTTCACCGTTCTTGCGCCGATTCCATACTTCGCCTTGCCAACTATCCTTTGCTTTCAAGCGCTGCCATAACGTGCGATAGAAGGCGGCACCGTGACGTCCGGAACTCAAGAATCGAGGGTTGTATCCAAGCACTTCCTCGGCGGCGTAACCGGTAATCGTGGTGAAGGTGGCATTGACCTGAACGATACGGTTCTCTGCATCGGAAATGAACATGCCCAAATGCGTTTCAAATGCCATGGCGGCGATCTTCAGCTGGGCAGCTTCCAGCTCACTGGCTTGCTGTGCCTGGAGCTGGGTCTCCATTTCCATGGCCAGGCGGTTGCGGTGTTGGCGCAGCTCCTGTTCCGCGGCATACAGATGACGGTAATGACGCATTGCCACCGCCCCCATCACCACTAATGCCAACCATCCCGCCATCAATGCCCAGAAGCGCCGCCACCAATCATTCAAATAAAAGGTAGTATCCGTACCGGCAATCACTACCCAGGGGGCATTTTCCAACTTACGCGCGCTGTACAGCCGATGCACGCCATCCACTGGCGACTCTCTGATCCAGCTTCTACGAATATCACTTCCCGACTGAAATGCGAGTAATTGCGGGGTACGTACTTCTTTTCCCACCGACATACTTGCGGCAATTCCAGCTTCCGCACGCCGTGCTAACACTCGAAGGGTGGTATCCACCAATCCCAGGCTGGTGCCTTCATTTAATGTCAGGCGCTCCAGCATGTCGGCAAATACAGAAGGGGCAAACCGCGCCAAGGCCAGTCCTTGCAGCTCCCCTTCAGGGTTTTCCAGGCGTAATGCGTGCAATAGGCGCAGCTCCCCTCCAGCGGTTTCGGAGGAGTACAACCCGGAAACCGCCTCCAATACGGGAGCAGTGTGGCTTAACAAAGGAGTGAAGAAAGCATGTTGGTCAAGTTCGATGCGTGTCAACGACGAGGAGAGCGTCGACGCGACAATCCGTCCGGAGGGTGACACCAGAGCGACTTCCTCCCAGAATTCCAGACTGTCGCGACGGCGAACCAGCAGCGTCGCCAAGGCTTCGGCATCGATGCTGCCCGGTTGCGCCTGGGTCAGATCGTAAAGTTCTTTTATTCCTCGCAGTGAATGCGCCGAGGCAATCAAGGTACTGTCCACCCACTGGGCCACCATGTCGGCACTTGCCACGCTACGCGATTGCGCCCCATGCTGCTCTTGACCATGGTGTTTATGCATTTCCCACCCCAGCAGGCACAATAGTAACAAGCCAATCACAAAGCCTGTAAAGCCGGCTTGGGAGGGCGATATTCGCCACTTCATGGCAGGGATTGACTGTACCGGACCTACTGCACTCACGCCTTACTCTCCTTAACGACACCCAACAAGACGGCTATTCCCGTTCAAGGTGCCTTGTCGCCAGGTTCAAGGCCTGTTTCCTGAGCAAGTTCTACCCGATTACGTCCGCTATGCTTGGCTCGATACATAGCGGCATCTGCTCGCCCCATCAGCGTCTTGCACGAATCTCCGGCATTCCAGTCCGCCAGTCCGATACTGACCGTAATCGATTGTTCGAGTCCTATCACCTCCAGTGACGCAATCAAGGTCCGAAGCCTCTCGGCCAACCCCACTGCGGCTTCCAGATCCGAATGAGTGGCAAGCACGATAAATTCCTCGCCTCCCCATCGTCCCAAGTGGTCACAACCCCGCAATGAGCCTTCCACGAGGGCGGCAAGCGCCACCAGCACATCATCGCCCAAGGCATGACCATAGGTGTCATTAATGGTCTTGAAGTTATCCACATCAAACAGCAACAGGCAAAACGGCGTACCGTAACGCTGGGCGGCAACCAACTGCGCATCGATCGCCTGTTCAATACGGTAGCGGTTCCACACCTGGGTCAAGGGGTCAAAGTGCGCAAGTTGCTCCAAACGCTGATTGGCTTTCGCCAAGGCCTGCCGCTCAGCCTGCAAATGAGCATTCAAATTATTGATTTCATAAGCGAAAATAGCCAAGGTCAAATCTTCTCCCAAGTCTACGGCAGCCAGCCGCTCAACATGCTGCCAGGCTTCGCTCTTGCCTACCACTTCTTCACGCCAGGCCGCCGAGCCCGCCAGATCGGTCGACATCATGAACTGCCCGGATGCCTCGGTAGGCTGCATCGCCCAGTACAGCGTTTCCACCTGCTCAGGGCGAAAAAATACCAGCCAGCTGCGCTGGGATGGGTTCATGGCCAGCGGTATCGCCATGACACCACAATGGTGGCCCATGGGTAACGTCCTGGTGACGGGATCACTGCGAAGATTTCGGCTACACCAAGGCCGGGCATGGGCGTGTGCTGTTTCCAGCCGTGCGGTCAATTGCTCGATGACGGCACTGGCGGGCACCTGACCGGTGCTGATAACTTTGCCATTGATACACAAAGCCACTCCGGTAGAGCGAAATAGTTCCAGCCAAGTGGCAGCTTGCTGCTGCAATAATTGTGCGGGGCTGTAGGGCTCTTCCTGTGAAGCTGGTAATACCAGACTATCCTGCACCCTTTCCAGATAGCGGGCTTCCTGGCGGGCACGCAACAGCAGAAGACGCTGGGTAGCCATTTGCACCAGGGCGCGTACGGCATCGCGTATAGGAGGAGGGACCTGATGAGGGGTGGCCGAATGACAGATCACCAAGCCCCACAAGCCGGCATCATCTCCTTGCATGGCCAAGCTTAACGAGCCCCGAACGCCCATGCGGGCCAGATACGTTTGCCGCTCAGGCGCCGGGGCACGCAGCAAACTTACCGTTACATCGACGCTGTTGTCGCTCGTGCGTGGAAGCAAGGTCACCGGCGGTGCCTGAGCATCAGTAATTGCGCGTACGGGTGTACGCTCGTAACTGCGTCGCAGGCTCAAGGGGAAGTCACTGGCAGGAAAGCGTTGCCCCAGCAACGCTGGCAATTTCCCGGAGGTGGCTTGCGCCACCATCAGGCCGTGCCAGTCACTATCGAAGTGGCACACCACCACGCGATCATGGCCGGTAAGTTGTCGAATGGCATTGACCAAACTATCGAGCAAGGCATCCTGATGAGGTGCATCGGCAAGCTGCACCAGGCTTTCATTGACCGTGCCCAACAGGCGACGTTTATCCGAGGTATTGAGCGGTTCCAGTTCGACCAGGACATGCTTGCCACTGCGCAGGGCATTAAGTTGAAAACGTTGGCTTCTACCTTGCACGAGACAAGAAAATGCCAACGGCCCAGGCAAACGCAACGCGTCCCGCATTTCATCTTTCACGTGCCGGGCCAATCGATTACCGAGAAGTGTAGTAACGCTATCTTCGGTTTTGCCCGGCCACTCAAGCCCGGTCAATTCCGTCAGATTGGCACTGACCTGACATACCCGACGACAGCTAGCATCCAACACCAGCATGGCACCAGATGGCTGCAGCCATGGTGGGGATTTCAATAGCGTGATGTTGTCAGGCAATGTTTTCAACTCCCCAGTACTTGACGCAATAGCAACTCGACACGCCGGTTGGCCGCGCGACCTTCAGGCATGGCATTGTCATGCATCGGCTGGGTATCGGCGTAACCCACAGCACGCAGACGGTTGACATCGTCACCCTCCACGGCCCTGATCGATACTCAACTCGGGAGGCTTAGCCCGGAAAATCGCGGCTATCTAATATTGTGACTCGGCATGATGCCGATTGAACGCTGTGCCAGCAGGAACGGCGCTATCCTTTGCTAGGGGCGGGTTTCGAAGATACCTGTCTTTCATGAACTTTATCATGAAAGTCGGTGATGAAGGAATTGAGTGTTTTTTTCGAAGGGAATTAGACAGCACTTGGTAAACAGGCGATCTTCGGTATGCCATTCCAAATTATCCGCTATGGGTTTGTAGATCAGGTTAGCTGTCAGTCCCGGATGATTGTTTGTCCCGCTGATGAAATAGCTCCCAGCCCAGACGCATCAGCGCCACGGCCTGACCCTCGACTTTCCCGCCTTAACACGCTTGAATGACTGCTCACCAGTCTTTAGAGCTTACCTATGCTAACGCAATTACCCGAGAATTTTACTGCCTTGGTCACTGGAGCTTCAGGTGGCATCGGCGCTGCCATAACCAAGGCATTGCTGAATTGCCCGCACCTGGGCCAAGTCATTGCAGTCAGTCGCCAGTCGCCAACAATTACCGATCCACGCCTTACATGGCTCAAGCTTGATGTTTCGGTAGAAGCCGACCGCTTGGCATTATGTGAACACTTGAATAAACAGCCACTGCATTTGGTGTTCAATGCCATTGGCATACTTCACGATGAAGTAGGTGGCATTCAGCCGGAAAAACAACTTGGCCAACTCAATGAGGAAGCCTTGTCAGGCTTGTTTCATACCAATGCGATAACGCCAGCATTGCTTCTTAGCGCTTTGCAGGACTCCCTTAAAGGCAGCCATCCCGCTATTTTTGCTAGCCTTTCGGCACGGGTGGGATCCATTTCTGATAACCGGCTGGGCGGCTGGTATGCCTATCGTGCAAGCAAGGCCGCGCACAACATGCTGATGAAAACGGCAGCGATAGAGCTGAAGCGCTTTAACAAGAAGGCCATCGTGCTTTGCCTGCATCCCGGCACGACTGACACCGCTCTTTCCCAGCCCTTTCAAGCTCGCGTCCCCGAACACAAACTGTTCACACCCGATTTCGTGGCAGAACGCTTATTGTCAGTCATTTCACAACGCACACCTCAAGACACCGGTACATTCTGGGATTGGGAAGGTAAGCCGGTCGATTGGTAATACAGTTTTATTCTTTATCGTCCGTGCTACGAACACCTCCCGGCCTGCCCGCCATGAGCAACAGACCGGGAGACCGGCTATAAATAAAAACCTCCAGGCAAAAAAAACGCCCCCGCGGCAAGGCCGTGGGGGCGTTTTTTTCGAATAGGTGCCTGACGATGACCTACTCTCGCATGGGGAGACCCCACACTACCATCGGCGCGGAACGGTTTCACGACTGAGTTCGGCAAGGGAT
>NZ_WTKP01000007.1 GCF_009793355.1 Vreelandella zhuhanensis | reverse complement strand
TATGAGTCCAGCGGACTACGAATCAGAGCTACTAGCAGCTGCTTGAAAAGCATGTCCGGAAAACTGTTGCCAGATCACCACCAACAAGACGGCTGACCAAAACAAAGATAATATACAGCGCGGCTACACCATCCCCTGGCAGCATGAGGAGCTTCTGTATTGGCTGGAAAAGCTCCGCAACTGGCAGGAAAAATACAACCCGATTGATCGGTTAACCAAAGGTAAAGAGCTTGAAATCTCGCACATAGGCCGGGCCAAAGCCAAGTCACAACTGGAAGCGATGGGCGAATTTGCGTTTCTATTTCGGCAGCGAAATTCACCTTTTCCTATTTCTATTCAGGCCCCAAAGAATCCTTGGTATCGCCTACTGTCCAGATTAGAAGAGGATGTATTCAGGACGGGTCAAACACTGGTTAACGGCGAACGCCTGCGGTTCGTGAAAGACTATGGTGATGACTACGACGAGGATAAATCCGCAAAGATGGCGACAGAATACCCTCTTCACAGCCTTCGGGTTTCCTTGATTACCTGCTACACCATGGACACCGACCTGCCATTGCCGGTGATCTCCAAGCTGCTCGCAGGGCATACTCGGCTGCTGATGACGATTTATTACAACAAGATCACGCCCTCCGTGATGGCCGAGAAAATGAAAGAGGCTGACGCAACCCTGGTTGAAGAAGGTGAAGACTCGCTTCGCAACTTCCTCGCGGATGCCGAGATGAATCAAATCCAACTCCGCAGTGCGTACAACAGCGATCAATACAATTCGGTGGAAGCCGCGCTCGCAAACCGGAATCCGATTGGGTGGGAGGAGAGAGCTACCGGCTTGTGCCTGGTTGGCGGTAACTCGGCACGCTCTGATGAAACGGCTACCGCAGGTGGTTGCTGGAATGGTGGCGCCCTTATCAGGGATTCAGCAAACGGTGACTTTAGGGTTTATGGCCCTGTACCCCACGGCCCTGAAAACTGTCCTCGCTGCCGTTGGTTTATCACTGATGCTTCCTACCTTCCAGCGCTTAACTCCCACTTTAATCAGGTGAGCTATAAGGCGCACCAGGCCGCTGAGCTGGCTGTAGAGATTGAGGGGCAGTTAGAGGCGCTGAAGGATGAGTTATTTATCGCCGAAGAAGCAGGCGACGTGTTTCTCAAACATAGGGAGCTTCAAATATTGGAGCGCCGCTACGAAAAGCAGCGAGTTGAAGCTGATGAGTATGCGAAGGATTATATTGCTAGCTTCAATCTAATCAACCGTCTGATTCAAATAGAAAATGGGCGTGGGGACGAAGATGAAAGCCAAAAGCTTGTTGCAGTAGGTTCTTCGGAGGATCTCAACGTCAGCATGAAGTTCATTGAAACCGACTCCGAGTTGCTGCACTTATCTCTGCTCTGCGAAGACGCAGAGTTCTATCCCGATCTGCACGATGACTTGCGTAAGACCCCCGCAATTGCCAAGCGCACGAATGCCCTGAGCCGCATGATGACCCGTTCCGGTTATCAGCCCATCTTTCTTGAAATGGACGAGCGTACCCAGCTTATCGCAGGCAACGTCATAATGCGGAAGATGGCGAAGATCTCTAATGCAGATGACAAGCTGGAGGGCTATCGAATAGCAGCAAATTACATTGAAGCGCAAGAGTATTTGAGCGATGCCGGGCTACTGAAATCCGGATTCGAGGCAGTGAAGAACATTGCCCCAATCACGCTGTCGCCTGGCTCCATAAAGCGGATACCGTCAGTGGAGGTTGGACAATGAATATCGACACTGATGCCGTTCTGGAAACTCTCAAAGACGGTAAAACGGCTAAAACCCAAGCGTCACTGGATAAACTTGGTCAGACCCTCAAGGACTATTACGAATCGGGTGCCAGAGATTTCTCGGTCACCACCATCGGTCGCGTGTCTGAAGAAAATGGCGGCGTGGGCTACCAGTCGATTCGCGCCACTGCGAATAAGCATTATCGTGACTTAATCGAAGCGTGGGCCGTCAAGGCCCAGACGACCACCAAGAAACCACGCGTCGGGCCGGCCAAAAAAACCGGCCAGGATTATCAGTTGCTGGAGCGCATCGATGATACGGCTGTGCGTGCTCTTTTTGGACAGATCATTCGTGAGCGGGATCGCTACAAGAGCGAAGCCAACATGCTCAAGAGTCAAACCAAAATCATCATTGATAAACGACCAACTGCATTCACTGAAACCCGGCCTGAAGGAAGCGTAGAGTTGCTCCCATCGTTGAAGGGGATTTGCTCAGACAACGAGATCAAGGCACTTCGAACCGTCTGCACCGTGGAGTGGCTGGAGAAGCTGGAATTTCAAGCCAATCCATTGGGCCAGGTGAAAGATGAGTATGGTATGGAAATCTTGCCTCGCGGGTTCCTGACAGGGCTCAAAAAAATACTGGGTGAAGTCGATGAGTAATGGTCAAGAGAAGGGACAAGAGAACCTACAGGCTGTTCAGCAGTGGATCGCTGAGCGCGATGCGCTGGGTGATTATGGCGAGTATGAGCGCCGGGGCGTGGTGAATCGTTCAGCGCTCTTTGCGGAGCTTAATATCGCACGATCCACCTACGGTTCAAACGCTGAGATCAGGAAGCTCATCGAGGATGCCGACGCACGCTGGTACGGCGCAAAAGAAGCTGATACGAAAGCCCACAAAACAGCCCGAGAGCGCTCGGAAAAAAAAGCTGCCGTGACCAACGCTGAAGTTAACAAGCTCATGGATCAGATTGTGAAACTCAAGGCTGAAAATGCACAACTGAAACGTGAAAACGAGAAATATGCAGCGATGAAAGAAGTGCTTCTGGAAACAGGTTGCCAGCCTCGATGATGAAAGTGCAGATCGCCAAAATACGAAGGTCAGGAGTCCGCACCGCCTGGGAGATTGCGGAAGACGGAGCGGTTAACAGGCGAAGGTACACGCTGTGTCTTACATTCCCCAAAAGAGTTATGGATGCTGCGGAAGTCGGGACCGTTTGGAATGTGGATGGCATCATCAAAACCCACACCTTTAAAGCCGGAGAACACGAGATCACCGAGCACTATATGAAGGTGAAGAAGTCGGAGTTCCTTCGCCCCGCTGGTGAACTCTTGGTGCGCTGGGTCGCTGCCAACATCGAAGGTGTTGGAGAGGTGAAAGCCAGACGCCTGGTGCGCCAGTTCCCCGATCTTGACCAGCGGGTTCGTGAAAAGGACGTAGGGGCCCTCTCAAGCGTCGCAGGTGTGTCGGCGGAGTCAGCACACGCAATTATCGAGAAGTGGCCTTCTGAGAGCTTCTACGCCGCCCTAGAGTGGTTGCAGAAGTCCAAACTCCCCCTCTCACTAGCTCAGAGTTTGGCAAGGGTTTACGACGACCCCGTACAGACAATCTCTGAAGATCCTTTGATACTCACTGCCTTTGGCGTGTCGTTTCAAGACACGTTAAAACTTATTAAACGTACCAGGCTGGATGTGCCAGAAAGTCGCATACTCGCGGCTGTGGCGGAGCAAGTGGCCATAAGATTTTGCGCTGAGACAGGCTCTACCGTCGTTTCCAAGGACTGCATTGTTCGGGGCTCGGCATCAATATGCGAAACGATTGACCTTAAGCCGGAAGGTATTACTGATGCTGCGCTGAAGCATGGCGCACTTTTGCAAGTTGAGAACGGCTATCAAAGCCTTGGGGCTGCGATACAGGAGCGCACCGTTGGGCGTTTTTTGACAAAATGCAATGAGCGCTTTCAAGGTGCCGGTTCACTTTTTGCAGCCTGGGAAAAAGACCTCACCGATGGCCAGATCGATGTAGCCCTGAAATCGTTTGAGGCATCGCTGCCATTTAGCATGACTGCGGAGCAACGTGAGGCCGTTATAGGAGCCGTGAAATCGCCCGTCTCCCTAATCTCTGGTGGTGCTGGAACAGGCAAAACTACCATCCTCTTGGCCATTCTATCGGTTTATGATCAGCTCTCTTCAGGCCTTGCGCAGTATCAGCTGGCCTTATCCGGTCGTGCGGCCCAACGAATGGCAGAGAGCACGGGGCGAGAGGCGAAGACGATTGCCAAGTTCATCTCTGATCACCTTGGCGATAACAAGAAAGCTGTCGAAGAGCATGTTTTACTGGTGATCGACGAAGCTTCGATGGTGGATTTGATCTCGGCATATAAAATCGTGGGATTACTTCCATACGCCTCGCGCATCATTATGCTTGGTGACGTTGCGCAGCTCCCGCCAGTGGGCGGTGGCTTGATCTTTCATGCTGCGATGGATAGCGCCCTTCCTATTTTTAATCTGACACAAGTAAAACGGCAGGGTGAGCAAAGTGGTATTCATCAGTTGGCGACTGCCGTGCGCGAGGGCAGAATGGACAGAGCATTGCTGAACAGTGCATCCGGTGACACTCGTTACCTTGCCGAATCCAGCCACGAAGCACTGCTGAAAGAGTATGTGAAAACCAACAATCCTGCCGACTGTATTGTTTTAACGCCGGTCCGGAAGGGGACTCTGGGTGTCACTGAAATTAACAAGCTCATTCAGGCTCAGTATGACGAATTCCAACCGCCAGAACTTTGCTACAAGCACCCAGAGCTGGAATGGATACCCTGGATAACGAGCAATGGAGCAACGATCAGATTGAGTGATCGTATCATGGTGACCCGAAACGACTATGAAGCGGATATTCGCAACGGTGATCTGGGCGAGATCACTGAAGTTTATGGCAGTCCCCAGGATGGGGTTTACGGCCTCATGAACATAGACGGAAAGATCGTGGATATCACCGACGATACCATTGAAAGTATCGACCTCGGGTATGCGATAACGATCCATAAATCCCAAGGATCACAGTGGCCTAAGTGCATTCTCCTACTTCCCAAATACGCTTCACGCATGGTCGATCAATCCCTGCTTTACACGGCGATCACTCGCCCTTCTGAAGAGCTGGTGTTGATGGGGGACTCTGCGCTTATTGAGAGCGCGATAAAAAAGGGGAATTCGGCCTCCAAGAGGCTGACCAATATCGGCTCATTGCTCTCTTAAAGAGGGGATAAGGGGGTTGGCTTTGTCAGCCAATCCCCTCATCGCCGGTCGCGGCCATCGGGACCTCTCCCTGTACCGCCCCTGGAATTTACCAGAGCATCGCCGGTCGTGAAATACCTCGGGTGAATCGACGCTTGCGGCGAGAGGGCAGAGCCCTTGTTTTTACCGGCTCCAGCTGTTCTTGCGTTTATCCCACATCTGCAATGTAATCCACTGTTTTTAGGTAGCTATCTCGGGCCCCGTTTTTCCAGCCACAGGAATCAAGAAGTATGGAATATTGGTTCATGTATCCTGTTGAAAGACAATGGGAAGCAAACATGTGAACCAGGCTTTGCTCTGGGGAATTGGCGTCGATCTCTTTTGCGTGTGTTGAGGGTCCGTAATAAGCTGGCCTGCCTGAGCTGGCCGCTCAACAGCGGGTTTGTGTCTAGTACAGCCAAGTTTAACCAAGCAGGAAGATAGACATTGCAAAACCTATTAAAAAATCTTGAAAACCTTTTGCAGCAAGACCAATCCTTCATCTCGGACGGCACGATCCTCAAGAATGCGGTAGTCGAGGCTGCGTTGAATATGGAGCCGCGCTTGCTGGAACTGCTGATGCAGTCCGACACGATCAAGGCGCACTTCTTTACTGAAGTGGCGGGTGCGCTGGTGTTCGACAAGGTGAAGTTTCAGGACTTTGTGTCCAACAAAGCCTTCCTGCCCGACAGCTACACCGCATTCAAGAACCGGATCGGGCTGACCGGTGAGAGCGGCGACTACCTGAGCCAGTCGCGCGAGGTGGTGCTGGCGTGGCCCTACAAGGATTGCGTGCTGGAAGGCGGCATGACGAAAGAGGACCGTAAGCGCGACGAGGTGTTCTGGAACACGACACTGGCCCCGGACGACATCACGCGGCTGTTTGAACCCAAGGTGCTGACTGGCTGGGAACGCTGGGATGCCGAGGCGGTGGAAGCAGGCAAGGCCAAGCCCGTGGGCGAGGTGTCAGACGACGACAATCTGCTCATCAAGGGCAACAACCTGTTGGCGCTGCACTCTCTGAAAAAGCGCTATGCGGGCAAGGTGAAGCTGATCTACATCGACCCGCCCTACAACACCGGTGGGGATGGCTTTCGTTACAACGACCGGTTCAACCATTCGGGATGGCTGACCTTTATGCTCAGCCGCTTGGAGATTGCTAGGGAACTGCTTACCCATGACGGGGCTATTTTCATTACGCTGGATGAGACTGAAACACACTACTGCAAGGTGCTTGGTGATGAGGTGTTCGGGCGTGAGAATTTCGTAGCGCATATTGCTTGGCAAAAGCGGACTTCGCCTGACAACCGCGTGGTTCTCGGTGATGGTTTCGATAACATCCTAGTCTTCGCGAGGACTGTGGGCACCACCAAGCGTGAGAATGGCACCTACAAAACCGTATTCGAGGAAAAGGCCAATCGGCTGCCGCTCACTGAAAAGCAACGTGCCGAATACTCTAACCGCGATAATGACAAAAACGGTGATTGGGTTCACCGGGACTTCACCGCTCAGAACAAGAAAAAGAATGGCGTGTTAGGCCGACCAGATCAGATTTATAAAATCGTCAGTCCATCAGGCGATGAACACTGGCCCCCAGAAGGCCGCTGCTGGGGCGCAACCGAACCCGAATACTGGAAGCTATTCAATGATGGCCGCATTTGGTTTGGAGCAAAGGGCACAAATGCCCCGCGCAAGAAGCTGTATCTGAAAGAGGAAAAGGGTATTCAATCTTGGACTTGGTGGCCTCATTCAGAAGCGGGCACCAATGAGCAAGCTAAGAAGGAGTTGCAATCACACATCGGAGCGGATGCGGCATCGGACTTCACGCCAAAGCCTGAAAAGCTGATTGAGCGCATGCTGCATATAGGCACCAACAAAGGTGACATTGTTCTGGATTTCTTTGTTGGCTCGGGGACGACTGCGGCTGTTGCACACAAGATGGGGCGGCGTTGGCTTGCAATCGAACAAATGGACTATATCCAATACGTGACCAAGCGACGGATGCACAATGTCGTTAATGGTGAACAAGGCGGTGTATCCGAAGACGTGAAGTGGCCGGGCGGCGGATCGTTTGTCTATGCCGAACTCGCGGCCTCCAACGCGGCCTTTGCCGACCGCATCGAAACGGCCCCGGACATCGCCACACTGCAAACCATCCATGCCGATATCCAGGCCACCGGCTATCTCCGATATGACGTGTCCAACAAAGCCTTCGACACCGACGACTTCGCTGCGCTTCCAGTCGGAGACGCCAAGCGCGTGTTGATGGACAGCCTTGATGCCAACCACCTCTATGTCAATCTTGGCTCCCTTGGCGATGCGGACTTTGACATCCCGGAAGCAGACATGCGCGCGACCCGCTCCTTTTACGGGATCGAGCCATGAGCCAGACCCTCACCGATCAGATTGATGCGGTCGCCAAGTTTGGGATGCTCAAGGCAGACATCCCCGACGACATCACCGGCAACCTTGCGCCTAAGATCGAGCTACGCCCCTATCAGCGTACGGCGCTGGAACGCTGGCTGTTCTACATCGACAAGTACGAGGGACGCCCGAAAGCGCCCCACCTACTGTTCCACATGGCCACGGGCAGTGGCAAGACGGTGCTGATGGCGGCGCTGATCCTTGACCTTTACCGGCGCGGCTATCGCAACTTCCTGTTCTTCGTAAACTCCGCCCAGATCATCGAGAAGACCAAGGAGAACTTCCTCAACCCCGCATCAGCCAAGCACCTGTTCGCGCCCAGTGTGCGCATTGATGACAAGCCGGTGGATATCCGCGCGGTGGACACTTTCGACGCAGTGTCGGGGGAAGCGATCAACATCCACTTCACCACCATCCAAGGGCTGCATCGGCGGATGACGGAGCCGAAAGAGAACTCCGTCACCATCGAAGACTTCCGCGACTATAAGGTGGTGATGATCTCGGACGAAGCGCACCACCTGAACGCCGAGACCAAGAGTAAGGACAAGCTGACCAAGGGCGAGGCCGAGGACAAGGCCAGTTGGGAAAGCACGGTGTCCGAAATTTTCGGCCAGCATCCCGAGAACATGCTGTTGGAGTTTACCGCGACAGTGGACCTTAGTAACGAGGCGATCCGCGCGAAGTATCACGACAAGATTTTGTACGACTATTCGCTGCGGCAGTTTCGCGAAGACGGCTATTCCAAGGACATCGAGTTGCGGCAGGCCGATTTGCCGTCCGAGGCCCGTATGATGCAGGCAATGGTGCTGAGCCAATACCGCCGCAAGGTGGCAGAGGCGCACGGGCTGCATTGCAAGCCGGTGATCCTGATGAAGTCGAAGACGATCAAGGACAGCGCCGACAACGAGGCCGCGTTCACTGAGATGGTGGCCGGGCTGACTGACGAGGCGCTGGACGCGCTCAGGGCCACCTCTGAGGGCGATGAGACGCTTTCCCGTGCCTTCACCTTCATCATGGATGAAAGGGGCATGAGCGGCCCGGATTTTGCCCGTGAGCTAGAGGGCGATTTTAGCCCCGAGAAGGTGGTGAACGTCAACAACCCCAAGGATTTGGAAAAAAGACAGATTGAGCTTAACGCCTTGGAGGACCGGAACAACGAGATACGGGTGATCTTTGCCGTCGATAAGCTGAACGAAGGCTGGGACGTGCTGAACCTGTTCGACATCGTGCGCCTGTACGACACCCGCGACGGCAGGGCGAATAAGGTGGGCAAGACCACCATGGCCGAGGCGCAGTTGATTGGACGCGGCGCGCGGTACTTCCCGTTTGTCGCCCCGGACCAGCCCGACGCGGCGCGAGAGAAGCGCAAGTACGACAGCGCGGTGGACACGCCCCTGCGCATCTTGGAGGAACTGCATTACCACTGTTCCCACAACCCCAAGTACATCCAAGACATCCGCAACGCCCTGCGCGAAACCGGCATGCTGGATGAAACCGCAAGAACGGTGCGGCTGCGCCTTAAAGACAACTTCAAACAGTCGTCTCTTTATTTGTCAGGGCACGTTTGGGCAAATGACCGGATCAGGAATCCGCGCGATGACGTGGACGGGCTAGACGCATACAAAATCAAGGGCAACTATACATATCCAAGCTTGATGACTGGGCGCGTGACAGAAGCCTCAGCCTTTGGTGTTGGTAAGTTGACGTTGAAGCCAAATGCCAAGGAGCCCATTTCGCGCGACTACAAGCTGGCAGATTTTGGTAGGGCTATTCTTGGCTTTGCGATGGATGCCGATGACCTCTTCCATTTTACTAATCTGAGGGCCTACTTCCCCAAACTTGCCAGCGCATCAGAATTTATGACGTCGAGTTCTTACCTTGGCGGCGTGACAGTGACGATACGGGGTCTTCTTGAAGACCTTGATGGACTGACGGCGCGGCAGAAGCTGAATATCGTGCAGTATGTGCTTAAACAGATCAAAAGCGAGGTGAAGAGCGAAAGCGTGGAATACGTCGGTACGAAGGAATTCAAGCCTCATAAGATCAGCGAATGCTTTACCGACAACACGTTGAAGCTGCGCATGGAAGGCGAGACTGGATTGAGTTGGGTCAAAGGCGAAAGCAACGTGCCTGGGCTGGACCAAATCGATCTTACAGCTAAGGATTGGTTCGTGTATGACGATAGCTACGGCACCGATCAGGAAAAGCACTTCATAAAATTCCTAAATGATCACGCCGACCGGCTACGAGAACAGTATGACGACTTCCACCTGCTTCGGAACGAGAAAGCGGTGAAGCTTTTTGCGTTTGAGAACGGCCAGGCTTTTGAGCCTGATTTCTTGCTGTTCCTTCGACGGGCTGATTCTGGAACCGAAGAGATCATCCAGCTTTTCATTGAGCCAAAAGGTGTTCATCTCGCGGACCAGGATAAGTGGAAAGAGGACTTTCTTAAGCAGCTGGAAAATGATGCGAAGGTGCACCTTTTCTTCCAAGGAAAGGACTACAAGATTCTTGGGTTGCCTTTTTTCAATGATGGGGCACCTTGGATCAATGATTTTAAGGAGTGCTTTGGCTCAACATTAGGTATTGATGGTAAGACATAACACGTCGCTGCAACGGACGGTAATTCCGCTGGTTCCATCATCAACAGTGAATTTGGTCTTTGAATCCACACCTAAATGCTACGAGGTGTGGATGCTTTGAGGCTAACGACCGCATTACGCCCTAAGTTGCCATAGCCCGGCTAGTCGAAATTTCGCAGAAGTAGAGAGACACAGAGAAACCTACGAGGGAGCCCTGGGGTGGCTGGCTATTAATTTTCGACTTTGATACTCCCCGGTGTGAAAAATGGGTCCACTTTCAGGCCGCCGCTTATGCAGCAAAGCGTTGAGCGTCCACGTTATCACTAGCGATCCAGTTTTTTTACACACTGAATTACACAGTGTGTAAAAACAGAAAAAGCCCCGGATCATAGTGATCACGGGGCTTTCAGTCAGTCAGTCATAGAATTACACAATTTTTACTATATTCTCCCCTGAGGGACGGCTTTTGTTGATCCAGTGTTTGTTGACTTAGCGTTTTAACTCAGGCTTTGGTTAATGTCGTTATTAACGTAGCAGCAAAACAGGCACTTTGCTGTTACGCAACATGGCGGTCGTGGTACTCCCCACCAGCAGATGGCGTATGCGGGAATGGCCGTAAGCACCCATCACCAGCAGATCAATGCCCTGCTCTTGCTGGTAGTTGCTCAGGGTCTCTTCAACATCGCCGGCACGAATCACCCCCTGTGCTTCGTGGCCGGCATTGCGCAAGATATCCAACGCCCATTCCAGTTGGGAATTGTATTCGGCGGTACTCGCGCCCACGATCACTACGTGACAGGCAATGCCCTGAAATAGCGGGCTACGCGCCAGCATCTCGATGCCCTTGCGCGCGGTCTTGCTGCCATCGAAGGCCATCATCACTGTCTCGGGACGTTTGAAGCTCTGCGGTACCATTAGAATGGGACGGTGCATTTCGCGCACCACGCGTTCCAGGTTGGAGCCCAGATGGCCACTGGCTTGATGTCCGGCTTCACCGCGCTTGCCCACCACAAGCAGGCGAACGTCATCCTCCAGTTCGACCAGAGTTTCCACCAGGGTACCGTTACGCTGACGCGTGGCGGAAGTGGTCACGCCATCCTCCACGGCCCTGGCTTGGGCGGCCTCCAGCATCAACCGGCCCTGTTCGCGGGACACCTTGGCGCGTTGCTCGTCCAAGTCGGAAAGCTCTTTCAGCAGTTTTTCGCGTGCGCCCAGTTTCAGGTTGCCCGAGAGATTATGCTGTTGCGTGGTTTGCGAGTGATTATCCACCACGTGCAGAAACGTCAGAGGGGTCTCCAGCGCCTGGCTTGCCCAGACAGCGTAATCGCAGACCCCTTCTGAAAACCGTGAGCCGTCAATCGCGGCCATTACCTGTTCGGTCATCTTGCACTCCTCATTGATTCAAGCATTTAGTGGCCGCCCATGAGTTTTTCCACCGCTTCGGGATCATCATGTACCGCGTAGCGGTCGACGATGGTGGCACTGGCTTCGTTCAGGCCGACAAGCTCGACTTCGGTACCCTCACGACGGAACTTGATCACCACCCGGTCCAGTGTCTGAACGGCGGTAATATCCCAGAAGTGCGCACGCGACAGATTGATGGTGACCTTGTCGAGGCTTTCCTTGAAGTCGAAAGCGCCACCGAAATGCTCGGAGGAGGCAAAGAATACTTGGCCCACTACCTGATATTCTCGGGCACGGCCTTCATCGGCTTCCTTGGAATCGATATACAGGATGTTGCCGACCTTGTTGGCGAAATTCATGGCGGCAAGCAGCACACCGACGAAGACACCGATTGCCAGGTTATGGGTGAAAACCACCACGACCACCGTCGCCAGCATCACCATATTGGTGCTCATGGGATGTTTTTTCAGGTCGCGGATTGATTCCCAGCTAAAGGTACCGATGGCAACCATGATCATCACCGCAACCAAGGCGGCCATGGGAATCTGGGAGACCCAGTCCGCCAGGAACACCACCATCAATAGCAACGCGACCCCGGCGATCAGCGTCGACAAGCGGCGGCGCCCCCCAGATTTAATATTGATCACCGACTGGCCGATCATCGCGCAACCCGCCATGCCGCCGATCAAGCCGGAACCGATGTTGGCGATACCCTGGCCCTTGCACTCGCGGTTCTTGTCGCTTTTGGTATCGGTCAGATCGTCGACGATCGTCGCCGTCATCATCGATTCAAGCAGACCCACCACGGTAAGCATCAGAGCCGTCGGCAGGATGATCATCAGGGTTTCGAGGTTGAGCGGCACGTCCGGCCACAGGAAGATCGGCAGGCTGTCCGGCAGCTCGCCCATGTCGCCGACGCTGCGAATTTCCATGCCGGTCAGCATGTAGACGGCGGTCAGTACCACGATGCATACCAGCGGCGAGGGAATGGTCTTACCGAGTACCGGTACATAGGGAAACAGGTAAATAATGCCCAGGCCGGCCAGCGTCATGGCATACACATGCCAGGTCACGTTCGTCAGCTCCGGCAGCTGCGCCATGAAAATCAGGATCGCCAAGGCATTGACGAAGCCCGTGACCACCGAGCGCGAGACGAAGCGCATCAGGTCGGCCAGTTTCAGGTAGCCGGCGATAATCTGGAGCACCCCGGTAAGCAGGGTCGCCGCCAGCAGGTATTCCAGGCCGTGTTCCTTGACCAGGGTGATCATCAGAAGCGCCATCGCGCCGGTGGCCGCGGAAATCATTCCGGAACGTCCGCCGGTGAAAGAGATGATCACGCAGATGGCGAAAGAGGCGTATAGACCCACCTTGGGGTCGACACCCGCAATGATGGAGAAGGCAATGGCTTCGGGAATCAACGCCAGCGCCACGACGATGCCCGAGAGCGTGTCGCCCTTGAGATTCGATAGCCAGGATTGTTTGAAGGATTGGATCATTTGCGGTTCCGTTGGGTTGTGGGGCGCCGACATTCATACGCAGCAAACAGCAGGCGCATCGAGGCGCTCTGAAGAAGGCGAAGAGTATTGACGAGGTCGAGCAAAGTCCTTGGCGCTACTGAAATGCAGTCGACAATACGGGGTTAACCCGCAAGTCATTACATGGTTAAGCGACTAGGGAGTATCGATGAGCAAGAAGTTACGCAAGGGAACTCCGTCACCGGAACGTGCAAGGCACGCAAGAGGGCTTAGCGCTAGGGTGGACTAGAGGCGATCATCAAAGGGTCCAATCGTTGAACGGAGGTGAAATACCACGCCGCAAGCATGAGACTTTAGTCTATTCGCCTCGGCAAGATGAAGGCGGATTCTAGCAGTAATCGCCTTTGACTTCACCCCAAGCGGGGCCAAGTCGATAAAACAAGGTTTCGATAAAACAATGTTCAACAAATGGCACGTCCTTGCTTTAGCGTTTCTTGTGAGCTTTTCAGCGCGGTTATCCTGCTACGTTCAAGCCGCCGCTCCATCAGCCCTTTCACCAACAGCGTACCCAATACTATCGCGCCACCCATAAATGCCAGTGCCGAGGGGCGTTCGGCCAATATCCACCATACCCACAGCGTACCGACCACCACTTCCATCAGCATCAGAAGCCCGACTTCGGCGGCAGGCAGATATAACGGGCCACGCTGGATCAAGGTGAACCCTAGCGGTAAAAGTGCCAGACACAGCACCATCAGCCATACCCTGCTTTCGGGAGAAGGCATGGTCAGCGATGCACCGAAACCACTGGTAACGAACGCCACCCATGCCACGATCAGCCCTGCCAGGGTCAGCATCGGGCTCATATCGACACCCGGGCGAGTACGGCATAGGGTGAAATTGGCGGCCAAGGCAGTCGCTGCCAACAAAGCAAAACCATTGCCTATCCAGGAACCGGCTCCGGCATCGTCGAGTACGATCAAGGAGGTCCCCAACAGACACAAGAAGATAGCCACCCAGGTTCGCCGAGGCAGATGCTCCTTTAGAAACACTCGGGAAAGCGCAGCGCCTATCAACGGCGCGCTCGCCAGGATAATCAATACATTGCCGCCTTTGGTGTACTGGTTTCCCAGCACGAAACCGAAAGTCGAGAAGCTGAAAAGCACGGCCACGCCGATCCCGGTCATGCCGCAACGCCGATAAGCGTCAAAGAAGCCCGCCCGATGCCGGGCATAGACAATCAAGGAGAACCCCAGGGCAGTGAGCAGCCCTCGCCACAGCAGGATATCCAGGTCCGGCAGGGCGATCAGCTTGATCAACAGCGCATCGGGGGAAATGATCAGCGCACCGCCAGCGGTCATCAACCACCCCTGCTGGCGGCGCGAAAGCGTCTGACTCATTGTTCCGGTGTCGCCTTGCGGGCGTCAGCGTTTGGCCCCGACTCACCCATCGCCTGAAATGCCTTGAGAAGATCCATCGGCATCGGGAAGACCACGGTGGAACTCTTGCTGCCCATATCCGCCATGGTCTGAAGGTAGCGTAGCTGCAACGCCGCCGGGTTGGCGGACAGTACGTGGGCAGCCTCGACCAATTTTTTTGATGCCTGTAGCTCACCTTCGGCATGGATCACCTTGGCACGCCGTTCACGCTCGGCTTCAGCTTGGCGGGCAATCGCACGAATCATGCTCTCATCCAGGTCGACATGCTTGATCTCCACGTTGGCGACCTTGATGCCCCAAGCTTCCGTCTGAATATCGAGAATCTCTTGAATGTCATCGTTAAGCTTATCCCGCTCGGAAAGCATTTCGTCCAGATCATGCTTACCCAGGACCGAGCGCAGCGTGGTCTGGGCCAGTTGGCTGGTGGCCACGGTGAAATTTTCTACCTGAATAATCGCCTTCTCGGGGTCGACCACGCGAAAATACAGCACCGCATTGACCTTCACCGTGACGTTATCCTTGGAAATCACATCCTGCTCGGGCACATCCATGGTAACGGTGCGCAGATCCACCACATCCACTTTCTGGATACCCGGCACGATAAAGAATAGCCCCGGCCCCTTGACCGTCTGAAAGCGGCCCAGGAAGAACACCACCCCGCGCTTGTACTCCGGGAGAATACGAATCGAAGCCGCTATCAGCATCAATAGCAGGACGACCGGTACTAGATATGAAATGATCATGTCTTGGCTCCTTATGGATTGCATGGTACCTGGTTGCTTGTTTCACACCGGCTCGACATGCAGCGTCAAGCCCTCGACGCGAACCACTTTAACCGTCTGGCCCTGGCTCAGCGGCGTTTGACTTCGTGCATGCCAGCGCTCGCCTTCCAGTCGTACATAGCCCTGCTCTTCGAAGTCCTTCAGCACTACCGCTTCATGGCCCACCAGCTGATCCTGGCCGGTATGCGCCGGTTGTAGCTTGAGTCCGATGAAGCGTGTTGCCGTCCACAGCATCACCGCCGCGGCCAGCAACGCCACCCCACCGATCATGGGCAACGAGACACGTAAATTTTCGGCGTCCATCAACATGATGGAGCCGAACACGAAGGCCGCAATTCCGCCTATGCCCAAGATACCAAAGCTAGGCATCAGGGCTTCGCCCACGATCAATCCCAGCCCGACCACTATCAGTGCTAGTCCCGCGTAGTTGATAGGCAACACTTGAAAAGCAAACAACGCCAATAACAGACAGACGATACCGATGGTGCCGGGAAACAGGCTGCCGGGGCTGGAAAGCTCGAAGAGCAATCCATAAAACCCGATAAGCATCAGAAAATAGGCGATGTTGGGGTTGGTGATAATCGCCAGCAACTGGGTACGCCAATCCGGGTCGAAACGATCAACCTCCAGCCCTGCGGTTTGCAGAATACGCTCACCGTCATGCATGACCACTTCCCGACCGTCAATTTTCGCCAGTAGCTCCGACAAGTCGCTTGCCAGCACATCGATCACCTCTTGTTCCAGCGCTTCGCTTGCGGTCAGGTTGACGGCTTCGCGCACGGCTTGCTCCGCCCAGTCGGCATTGCGTCCGTGGCGCTCGGCCAGGCTGCGAATGAAGCTGACGGCATCTTCCAGCACCTTACGCTCCATGGCGTCACCGCCTCGGCGGGGTGTATCGGTCGAGGTATCCTCATCGCCCGTGGCATCATCCTCATCGGGCTGCTCGCTCATGCCGGGAAGGCCTCCACCCATCTGAATCGGCGTGGCGGAACCCAGGTGAGTCGCGGGTGCCATCGCTGCCACATGGCTGCCATAAAGCAGATAGGTTCCGGCACTCGCCGCTCTTGCCCCGCTAGGCGAAACATACATCACCACCGGAATATCCGAGCCCAGCATTTCCCGAATCATGTCCCGGGTGGTTTCCACCAAACCACCCGGGGTATCGAGCTGCACGATCATCACTTCACTGCCCCGCTCCCGGGCAGTTCGCAAGCCGCGCTCAAAATAATCCTTGGTCGCTGGGCCGATTGCCCCTTCCACCGTCAAAAGTAGCGCCTGGCGCTCAGCTGTTTGAGTTTGAGCATGGGTTTGCCAAGCCAGCAGGAGGGTACCCAGCAGCAGGAAGCCCAAGGAAATCGAAAAAATCCTGAGAACATGCTTCCCGAACGTCATGATGACTCTCCCTGCATATGCCTAGGCTTACTGCACAGCCTAGCAGCTGAATACCATCCCACCCATATCTCATGCTCGGTCGATGCATGCTAAGCCCAATGCAGAATGTGAGTCGGCGGTGTCTTTCGTTACCATGGGCAGCAAGGGTGGCGATCACCACCGAACCAACCTGTTCGGCGACATCCTTTCCGACCTCTGCGCGGGGCTGATGGGCGGCCTGGGCCTGGCCCCCGGCTCCAATATCGGCGAGCAAGCGGCAATCTTCGAAGCGGTACATGGCTCGGCACCCGATATTGCCGGCAAGAACATGGCCAACCCCTGCGCCTTGTTGCTCGCGGCAGCCGATATGGGAGGCAGTGGTACCACGCAAACCTTCGCCGAGGCACTCGTGGCCGAACTGAAGTGGCGAAACTGAAGTAACCCAGCACCGCATCGTGCTTCCCCTTTGAGCCACGATGCGGGCACCGGAACTCCCCTCAGGCACCTCCCTATCACAATCCTCATGCTTTCAAAGCAACTTCTAATAACTTTTTATTAACTAAAAAGAATGTTAAATAAAAAAAATAACTAATAAAAATTCCTAAAAAAACAATAAAAATAATTGATTAAAAAACAAAACAGGCTACCCAAATACCCCTCGTTCCTGTTTCTCTTTATTTATCTTTCTTTCCAGGTCCCTTACTTGATCTAAATTATAGTGATCACTGCTTAGCTAATCTATGATTATTCGACTATACCTGTGTACTAGCTCTTACAGACGCAGAGCCTACGGTAAGATTGCCAAACGCAGGATGCGTAGTGAGATCAGCATTAAACGATGCCTATAGGCATCGTTGACCATGATAAATCCAAGGAGGGCAAACATGGGCAATGTGGCTTTACATGATGTTACTACCAACAAAGGTGATCTAAACCCAAACATTCCGGATGATATCGTGCAAATTGACTCAAGTGTCATTGATACCCCTTTTACCTATGAAAAACCTCTTCGCGAAGCTAAAAAGCCGTGCAAGACAGTTCATGACCGCAACGTTAACCAACCTCCTGAAAAGACGCTCGAATCTCCCCAACGTATACTTTTCGTTACTTCCGAGATTGCCGATTTCGTCAAGGTCGGGGGACTGGGCGATGTCTCCTCGGCACTGCCCCGAGCGCTCGCGACGCACCATGACGTAAGAGTGTTGATTCCCGCTTACCGGGAAATGATTGAGTCCGAGCATGAAATCGAACCTGTCGGTCACCTGGCCGCATTTGCGGGTCTGCCGGCCTGTGATATCGGAAAAATCACCTGTGACGACGGCCTGATTATCTATGTGTTGTTGTGTCCCGAGCTTTATCAACGTGAGGGTACGCCCTACGGCAGGGGTTCGAGCGGCTATGGCGATGGGCAAAATGAAGGCTGGGATGACAATGATATTCGCTTCGCCAGATTGTCACGCGCCGCCGCAGATATCGCCCTGGGAGATGCCGGTCTGGATTGGCAGCCCCAACTGTTGCACCTCAACGACTGGCAGTGTGGCCTGACAGCGGGCTATCTGCATTGGCAGGGAGAGTCGGTACCCAGCGTATTCACCATCCACAACCTGGCCTATCAAGGCATATTCAACGCCTCGCGTCGCGAAACGCTGGGCATTCCCCAAGAGGCGTTTCATATCGAAGGGGTCGAGTTTTACGGCAACCTTTCTTTCATGAAAGCCGGGATCGTCTATGCCTCGCATGTCACCACCGTCAGCGCGACCTATGCCCAGGAGATCACCACGCCTAACTTCGGCTGCGGGCTGGATGGCCTGCTTCGCTGCAAGGCCGAAAGTAAGCAATTGAGCGGTATTCCCAACGGGATTGACGACTCTTGGGATCCACGTACCGATATCCACATCGCTCAAGCTTTCTCCTGCAATGATTGGCGGGGCAAGCGCGTCAACGCCGATTACGTAAGGCGCCACTTCGGCCTGGCAGCCGGCCAGGGTCCTCTGTTTGCCGTGGTGTCTCGTCTGGTACATCAAAAGGGGCTGGATCTGACCATAGAGGCGGCCAAGACCATCGTTCATGCGGGGGGCCAGATCGTTTTCATGGGCTCCGGCGAGCACCACGTGGAAGAGGCATTACGCAAGCTGGCAGCGCGTTTTCCGGGCGCCATCGCCGCCTATATCGGTTTCGACGAGCACCAGGCCCGCTGCCTGTTTGCCGGCAGTGACTTTCTGCTGATGCCTTCACGGTTCGAACCATGCGGGCTGAGCCAGATGTATGCCCAGCGTTTCGGCTCATTACCCATCGCCTATTGTACCGGCGGCTTGGCCGACACCATTGAGGATGGCGTGTCCGGCTTTTTGTTCAATGACATGGAATTCGGCAGTTACATGAAATCCATTCAGCGAGCCTTCACCGTTTTCAAGTCGACCGACCTGTTCAATGCCATGCGCGGCGCCGCCATGGCGGGCCGCTATCACTGGCGGCAGTCGATCGAACCGTATAGCAGGCTGTACCAGCAGGTACTCGAAAAGCAGGGCGACAAGACGCAAGCCATCTACTGAAGAGATGAGCCATGTTTCAAAGCGACGCATCTCAGAGAGCCAGGTTTCAGCCTACCTTCGGCGCCCAGGTCATCAGTGAAGGACGAACACGCTTTGTTCTATGGGCGCCTAGCGCGCATACAGTCGAGCTGGAAGTCGAAGGGAGACCACGCATGGTCATGGCGGAGGCAGGCAATGGATGCTTTTCGATCGAAGCGTCATGTAGCCATGGTGCTCGCTACCATTATCGCGTGTTCAAGGATGATGACCAAGCCGGTACTCGGATACCCGACCCGGCCTCCCGCGCCCAGGCCGGTGACGTCGACGGGCCGAGCCTGGTGATCGACCCCCAGCATTATGTATGGCGAAACATTGCCTGGCAGGGCCGCCCTTGGCACGAAACCGTGCTTTATGAAGTGCATATCGGCACCTTGGGCGGTTTCGACGGTGTGCGCCAACGTCTGCCTTATCTTGCCGAGCTTGGGGTCACCGCCATCGAACTGATGCCGGTCTCGGAATTCCCCGGGGCACGCAATTGGGGCTACGACGGCGTGCTTCCCTACGCGGTGGAGGCCTCCTACGGCAGCCCCGACGATATGAAAGCGCTGATCGATGAGGCTCACGAGCTCGGATTGATGGTGTTTCTCGATGTGGTCTACAACCATTTTGGTCCGGAGGGCAACTACCTCGCTCATTATGCCGACGCCTTCTTTCGTGACGACCTGGTCACGCCCTGGGGTCCTTCCATCGATTTTCGCCAGCCCATGGTGCGCCAGTATTTCATCGACAACGCCCTGATGTGGCTCGAAGAGTACCGGCTGGACGGCTTGCGCTTCGATGCAGTGCATGCCATCAGCGAGCGCGACTTTCTGATCGAAATGGCGGAGGAAATACGCGCACGCAGCGCACCGCAACGCCATCTGCACCTGGTTCTTGAAAACGAGGGCAACAGCGCGAGCCTGATCAACCCTCGACAGTACAGTGCCCAGTGGGACGATGACTGGCACAACGTCATCCATGTGCTGCTGACCGGCGAGCATGAAGGCTACTATGCCGATTTCGTCGAGGATGCCACGTCACGCCTGGCACGCTGCCTGAGCGAGGGCTTCATCTACCAGGGCCAGCAGTCGCGTCACGGCCATTCCCGTGGTGAGCCCAGCGGCCACCTGCCGCCTACCGCCTTTGTGGCGTTCTTGCAGAATCACGACCAGATCGGCAATCGCGCCCTTGGCGAGCGGCTGAGCGTTCTCGCCGACCCCGAGGCACTCGAGGCCGCCACCCTGCTGCTGCTGCTTTCGCCGATGGTGCCCTTGCTGTTCATGGGCGAGGAATGGGGTTCCAGGCGCCCTTTTCTGTTCTTCACCGAACATAAAGATGACCTCGCCGAGGCAGTCCGTGAAGGAAGACGCTCGGAATTCGCCGACTTCAGCGCCTTTCGCGACGCAAGGACCCGCGAGCAAATTCCCGACCCCAACGCGCGCCAGACTTTCGAGGACTCGATTCCCGATTTCGAAGCTCGCAAAACACCTCCTCATAATGCCTGCCTTGAGCGTTATCGCACCCTCCTGGCGCTGCGCCACCGTGAGATCGTGCCACGCCTGGAAGGCGCCGTGGCACTGGGGGCAGAGGTGCTGGGCGAAAAAGCCGTCGTCGCCCGTTGGCGGATGAACGATGACAGCCAATTGGCCATAGCGCTCAACCTGAGCGATGAGCCGGTGGCGACCTCCGGTTTCGGCGTCGGTCAGCATTTGTATGAAACCCGGGAAGGCGTGGCGGTAGCAGCACAAAGCGGGCGCCTGGCACCCCGCTGTGCCGCCGCTTGGCTGCAACACAATCCAGGAGAAGAGGAAATGAGTGTATGAGCGATACGCTGAGACAACTCGCCACGGCGGCCGGTTTACTCCTGGAATGGGAAGACAGCGATGGTGAAACCCGCCAGTTGCCGGAAGAGCGCCAACGCAGACTGCTTTCAATCCTCGGTTTTCCCGCCGATGATGAACCGGCCATGCGGGACAGTCTGAAACGCCTGAAACGCTTGAACGAACCCGAAGGACCCGAGCAATGGCCGCCGCTGATTACCGCCGACGGTGGTTATTCGGTGGCACTGCCTTCGTCGCTGACGCCCGGCACCCCTTTCACCCTGATTCTTGAGCAGGGCGGCCGTCGAGCGGGGTATCTTGAAAAACGCGATTACCTGCCCGCCGTAGCGGAAATTGGCTACCACCGGCTGCAAATTGCCAACGTGGAAATAACGCTGGCCGTCGCCCCGGCGCAATGTTTTTCTCCCAAGGATGCGGTCACCGAGCCTACTCCACGACTCTGGGGACTCGCCGCACAACTCTATGCCCTACGGCGCCCCGGTGATGGCGGGATCGGCGATGCCTTGGCCCTGGAAATCTTTGCCGCGCGCGCGGCTGAACAGGGAGCTGCGGCGCTGGCAATCAGCCCGACTCACGCCATGTTCAGCGCCGACCCCGAGCGTTACAGTCCCTATTCGCCTTCCAGCCGCTTGCTGCATAACGTGCTTTACGGTTCCCCCGAAATCTTACTGGGCAAGGCGGCGGTGAAAAAGGCCGAGGCACAAGGCGACCTGGAAGCGCGAATGCGTCGCCTGGAAGCCGACGACTATCTCGACTGGCCTGCAGCGGCACGTACCAAGCTGGCCTGGTTACGCACCCTCTACGACGACCTGACGACCCGCCAGGATAGCGAGGCTCAAGCACTGCGCCAGAACCTGGCGGCGTTTCGCCAGGCAGGCGGCAGTTTGCTGGAAGATCATTGCCGTTTCGAGGCGCTGCAAATGGAGTTCGGACCGAGTGACTGGCATGACTGGCCTCAGGCCCTGCGCGACCCCGCCAACCCCGACGTCAGCCGCTTTGCTGAAGCCCACTCCCAGGAAGTGGGCTTTCACGCCTTTTTACAGTGGGTCGCAGACCAAGGGTTGGCTCATGCCCAGAAGGCGGCCCGCGATGCAGGCATGAAAGTCGGGCTGATCGCCGACCTGGCCGTAGGCGCCGACGCCGCGGGCAGCCAGACATGGAGCCGCCAGTCCGAAATGCTGGAAGGCGTCTCGATCGGCGCCCCCCCCGACCTTCTCAACGTCCATGGCCAGGACTGGGGATTGGCCGCCTTTTCACCCTACGGCCTGGTCCATGCAGGGTTTCGCAGCTTCATCGACATGCTGCGTAACGCCTTCACCCACGCCGGCGGGTTGCGTATCGACCACATTCTCGGCCTGATGCGTCTGTGGCTGATTCCCTATGGCGCCCCGCCTACCGAAGGCGGTTACCTGCGCTATCCCTTTGACGACATGCTGCGCCTGGTGGCGCTGGAATCGTGGCGCCATCGCGGCATCGTCATCGGCGAGGATCTGGGCACCGTCGCCCCGGGCTTTCGGGAACACTTGGCCGCACGCGGCATCCTGGGCATGCAGGTGCTCTGGTTCGAGCTGGATGAAAACGATGCCTTCCTGCCGGCAAGCGACTGGTCTGCCGAAGCCTTGGCGACCACCTCGACCCATGACCTTCCGACTGTCGCTGGCTGGTGGGCGGGTCGCGACATCGAATGGCGCAGCCGCCTCGGACTACTCAAGGAGACGCAAAGCACCGAAAGCGAGCAAGGCGAACGTCGCCGAGCACGCGCCAGGCTCGCAAGCACCCTGGGGCTGCTTTGCAACGGTTCGTTGACCAGAACGCTGGAAGCGTCCGACATTCCCACCTCCCAGGTACTCGATGCCTGCGCCCGCCATTTGGGTCGCACGCCCGCCCCCCTAGCATTGCTCCCGGTGGAGGACGCCTTGGGGCTCGAGGAGCAGGCCAACCTGCCGGGCACTATCGACGAGCATCCCAACTGGCAAAGGCGCTGGACGGCCGATGCCGACGTGTTGCTCGCATCGGATGAAGTTCGCCATCGCCTTGGCGAACTGGCGCGCGCCCGCAAGGCTTCAGGTACCGAGGCGCCCCGGGAGCCCCAATCATGAGCGATATCCGTGCGACCGTTCGTCTGCAATTTCATGCCGGTTTCACCCTGGATGATGCGGAACGCTGGGTGGACTACTACGCCGCCCTGGGTGTCAGCCACATCTACGCCTCGCCGCTCCAGGCCTCGCGCGCCGGCTCCCCACATGGCTACGACGGGATCGACCCGACCCGCATCGACCCGGAGCTTGGCGGCGAGGCGGCGCTGGAGCGCCTGGTGACGCGGCTACGCGCGAACGACATGGGGCTGATACTGGATATCGTGCCCAACCATGTCGCGGTCGGCGGCTCGGAAAATCCCTGGTGGCAGGAGGTGCTGGCCTGGGGTCGTGACAGCCCCTATGCCGAATTCTTCGACATCGACTGGTGCTCTCCCGACCCGTTGCTCACCGGAAAGCTGCTGGTTCCGTTTCTCGGTGCGCCTTATGCCGAGATACTCCAGTCAGGTGAGTTGTCGCTGCGCTACGTGCCGCAAGCGGGGAATTTTCACCTCGCCTATCACGAGCATCGCTTTCCCATCGACCCACGCCATTACGGCGATATCTTGCGCCTTGCCGAGCATGACTTGCTATGGAACCTGGCGGCACAGTTCGATGCGCTGCAGCAGCGTGAGGACGCCTACACCGCGGTTAGCGAAGCACGAGGCGCGCTGCAACGAGCCGTGGAGGACTCATCGGCCCGTCAAGCGCTCGACGAGGCCCTGGTGCAATTCGACGGCGCCACCTCCGACGAGGCCATCCGTCTGCATGCCCTGCTCGAACGTCAGCATTACCGCCTGGCATGGTGGCGAACCGCCTCCGATGAAATCAACTGGCGGCGTTTCTTCGACGTTACCGAACTGGGGGGATTACGCGTCGAGCTGCCCGAAGTCTTCGAGGCCACCCATGCCCTGCCGCTACGCCTGGTCGAAGCGGGTTGGGTGGATGGCCTGCGGGTCGACCATGTCGACGGGCTTGCCGACCCCCGCGGCTATTGCTTGCGTCTGCGCCAGCGCCTGGACGCCTTGCAGGAAAAGCGTCCCGCCGATGCGCCGCGCCATGTTGTCCTCTATGTAGAAAAGATTCTGGGCGCCGAGGAGACATTGCATTGCGACTGGGGCGTGGATGGCACCAGCGGTTACGAGTTCATGAACGACGTCTCCGGGGTACAGCACGACCCGGCCGGTACCCAGCCTCTGCGAGAGCTGTGGCATGAGGTCAGCGGTCGCGACCCCGACTTTCTTGTCGAGGTACGCCTGGCCCGGCGTGAAATACTCACCCATATCCTGGCCAGTGAATATGCTGCCTGCGCGCGAGCGCTGCACGCCGTCGCCCGCTCACAGCTGGCCAGCCGCGACATCACCCTGGCGGCGATTCGACGTGCGCTGAAGGCATTGATCGCGCATTTTCCGATCTATCGCACCTATGCCGACGACGCAGGCCGCCCCGAGGTAGACGAACCTTTCTTCGCCCAGGCCATGGCGGGGGCACGCCAAGACCTTAGCCCTCCTGATGCGTGGGTTCTCGAACAACTCGACCTTTGGCTGGGTGGCGAAGCGCCAAGCGACTGCGAGGATAACCAGGAACGCCGGCTGCGCCAGCGGGCCATCGTGCGTTTCCAGCAACTCACCTCCCCGGTCGCCGCCAAGGCGGTGGAAGACACCGCCGGGTATCGCAGTGCGGTGCTGATCTCGCGCAACGACGTGGGCTTCGATGGCGAGCACTTCCACCACTCCCCCGAGCATTTTCATGCCGCGAACGCCTGGCGCGCTCGCCACTTCCCTCTCAGCCTGGTAACCACCGCGACTCACGACCACAAGCGCGGCGAGGACGTACGCGCACGGCTGGCCGCGCTCAGTGAGCACGCCAAGCCGTTCACCGACCAAGTCGAGCATTGGCGGCTGTTGGCCACCCCGCTGCGTCGGACACTACTCGACGGGCCTGCCCCCTCGCCCGGCGACCAGTTGATCCTCTATCAGCTGCTGCTCAGTGCCTGGCCGCCGACCCTCGAAACTCAGGACGCCGACGGCATGCGGGACTTTACCCAGCGCCTTGTCCAATGGCAGCAAAAAGCCCTGCGCGAAGCCAAGTTGCATAGCCATTGGCTATGGCCGGACGAAGCCTACGAGGCGGCCTGTCGTGAGTTTCTGGAAGGTCTGCTGGCAGAGCCGATGCTGCGTGATTCACTCGCCGACGCGGCGCGAGCGCTCGATCTTCCCGGGGCGATCAACGGCCTGACCCAGACTGTACTGCGACTCACCGTCCCCGGTGTGCCGGATCTCTACCAGGGGTGCGAATTCTGGGACTACAGCCTGGTCGACCCCGACAATCGGCGCCCGGTGGATCATGCTGCGCGCCAGGCGGCGTTGGCTGAGGAGCCGACACCGCTTGCCACTCTGCCTGATTGGCGTGACGGACGATTGAAGCAAGCCGTCATCGCTCAGCTGCTGGCGCTTCGACAACATCAGCCTGCGCTATTCGCTCAAGGCAACTATCGTGAGATAGCGACGACTGGCGAAAACGCGGCCAACCTTCTAGCTTTCACACGAGGCCACGCCGGGCAACAGCTACTGGTGGTAGTGCCCCGGCTCCCCGCTGGCCTGTTGGGCGATGCCGAGCAACCACATATCCCGCCACAGCGTTGGGGCAACACCCGTTTGCAGCTGACGCCTGAACTGCAAGGCACCTGGCAGGAAGTGCTGACTCACGCCACCCTAGCGATAAGCGAGAGCGAGATTCCAGCCGCAACACTTCTGACAGAGCTGCCCGTCGGGGTTTTTCTACGTGACGATGCCTTGGCCGCTAGAGATCGGGAAACATCTTTTCTACATTGAAACAAACAAGTCAGGGAGAATTGATATGGCTGACGAAATGAGTGAAGCCGAGCGAGTACGTTACTTGGCCTACAAGATCTGGGAGTCCGAAGGGCGCCCCGAAGGGCAACAACAGCGCCATTGGGACATGGCATTGAAAATTGTCGCCACCGAACAAGTAGCGGGCACCGATGCCACTCTCGAAGAGGTGGGGGAACCCCTTGATGAGGCGCCTATTCTGGAAGACGAATTGCCCTTGGAAGAGGACGAAGTGGGCATTCAGGAGAACCGTCTGCCGTTGGAGCCGCCCGACGGGGAGCCTTCTTTCGATGAGGTACCCTTTCGTGATGACAAGATGGCGGGAGCGGATGTCCCGGTACAGGATCGTGGCCATCCGGAACAGGCACCGCCATCAGCTGAACCGCCGCCAGGGGTGATGGAGCCGCTGCCGGAAGATTCCGCCACGGCAAAGCGTGCCCGCCGCCCGAGGCGTAGCGACGATACCCTAACGCCGACTAACGAGACGGATACCACCCAGGTGCCGGGCAAGACAGCATCCCGCACTCGCAAAAGCGCCACCACCTCGGAAAAAACCACCAAAAAGCCTGCAAAAACGACAAAAGCTACGAAAACGGAGCAAGAACCTAAAACAGCGAAAAAGACCAAAGCCTCCAAGACCAAGAAGACCTCGGACCCTAGCTAGACACACGCCTGACGTGCCCGAGCGGATCAAGGACGAATGCGATGAATACCAATCAAGCCTCACAGGACAGTGAAAAAATCGTTACTTCCGAGGAGGCCCCCAGCGTCATGCGGCGCTCCAGAGTGCATGAAGGTCAGTCATTCCCGCTGGGGGCGACCTGGGATGGCTTGGGCGTAAATTTCGCGCTGTTTTCGGCCAACGCCACCAAGGTCGAACTGTGCCTCTTCGATGAGTCTGGCGAGCAGGAACTGGAACGTGTCGAATTGCCGGAATATACCGATGAGGTATGGCACGGCTATCTCCCCGATGCCCGGCCCGGCCAGCTTTACGGCTATCGGGTTCATGGGCCTTACGCGCCCGAGGAAGGCCATCGCTTCAATGCCAACAAGCTGTTGCTCGACCCCTACGCCAAACAGATCGTCGGCGACCTGAAATGGGATGAAGCCTTGTTCGGCTACACTATCGGCCACCCTGACGGCGACCTGAGCTTCGATGAACGCGACAGCGCTCCCTTCATGCCACGCTGTCGTGTACTCGACCCCGCCTTTACCTGGGGCCGTTCGCGAGGCGTACAACTACCTTGGGATCACACCATTCTCTACGAGACGCATGTACGCGGCTATACCATGCGCCACCCGGCGGTGCCGGAAGCACTGCGCGGCACCTTCGCCGGGCTGATGGTTAACGAAGTGGTCGATTACATCCACTCGCTGGGGGTGTCCTCGGTGGAGTTTCTGCCGATTCACGCCTTCATCGATGATCAGCATCTGCTTGAAAAGGGCCTGAGAAATTACTGGGGGTATAACACCCTGGGATTTTTCGCCCCGCATTCGCGTTATCTTTCGGGCGAAAGTATTCATGAATTCAAAGAATTGGTGGCGCGTTATCACGCTAAAGGCCTGGAGGTAATTCTGGATGTGGTCTACAACCACACCGCTGAAGGCAATGAACTCGGTCCCACGCTTTCGCTCAAGGGAATCGACAACGCCGTCTACTACCGTCTGATGTCCGACGAGCCGCGCTACTACATCGATGATACCGGCACCGGCAACACCCTGAACCTGAGCCACCCGAGAGTGCTGCAGATGGTCACCGACTCACTGCGCTACTGGGCCACGGAGATGCGTGTTGACGGCTTTCGCTTCGACCTGGCGACAATTCTCGGGCGCGAACACCACGGCTTCGACGAAGGCGGGGGGTTCCTCGATTCCTGCCGTCAGGACCCGATCCTGAGCCAGGTGAAGCTGATCGCCGAACCTTGGGACTGCGGCCCCGGCGGCTATCAGGTCGGCGGTTTCCCGCCGGGCTGGGCGGAGTGGAACGACCGCTACCGCGATACCGTTCGTGCATTCTGGCGCGGCGACGAGGGCCAATTGCCGGAATTGGCCACCCGGCTGATGGGTTCGGCGGATTTCTTCGATCGGCGTGGCAGGCGCCCATTCGCCTCGGTCAACTTCGTGACCGCCCACGACGGCTACACTCTTTTCGACCTCGTCGCCTACAACGAGAAACACAACGAGGCCAACGGCGAGGACAACATGGACGGTCATGACCATAACCTCTCCTGGAACCACGGCGAGGAAGGCCCCACAGATGACCCTGAGATCAAGGAACTTCGGCTGCGTCAGATCCGTAACTTCATCGCCACTACCCTGTTTTCTCAAGGCACCCCGATGCTATTGGCGGGCGACGAGCTGCTGCGTACCCAGCAAGGCAACAATAACGCCTACTGCCAGGACAATGAGATCAGCTGGCTTGACTGGAACTTCAGTGGCGATGCCCACGAGATGATTGAATATCTGCGTCGCGTGACGGCACTGCGATTGCGCTACCCCATTCTGCGCCGCGGACGCTTTCTAAGCGGTGAGTACAATGAGGACATGGGGCTCAAGGAAGTCACCTGGCTAGCCCCGGACGGCGAGGAAATGGATGTCGAGCGCTGGGAGGACTCCGAAGCCCGCACCTTGGGGCTAATGCTCGATGGTCGCGCCCAGCCCTCGGGCATTCGGCGTGCGGGTGCCGATGTCACCCTGCTGCTGATCTTCAATGCCCACCACGACGCAGTGGCTTTCAAGTTACCCGACGCGCCGAGCGGAAGCGGCTGGCTATGCCGCCTCGATACCAGCCGGACCATCGAGGAAGAACCTTTCCAGCATGCTTTCGGTGACGAGCATGTAATGGAAGGCCGTTCATTGGCCCTACTGGAATTGGTGCAGGGAAAAGTCAGCGCCTTTGCTACCTAGACATGACGCAGCTCAGGCAAGGCACAGTGCAATTATCGACCAGGCCGAACTGCAACAGAGGAGCATGTGATGAGTTCACCTCCGTATTCAACGCCCGGGGCCGCCCCGACGCAAGAGCAGGACCCGCAAGACGTATGGGCAGCCGTCCAGGCACCTCGTATCGCTATCGAATCGGTACAGCCGACACTCGACCATGGGCGATTCGCGGCCAAAGCCATCGTCGATGAACCAGTGACTGTCACGGCGACGATCTTTGCCGATGGTCACGACGTGCTGGCAGCTGCGGTTTGCTGGTACGACGAGCAAGGCCAGCAGCACCGTGAGCCCATGCGTCAGATAGAACCGTTGGGCCTGGATATCTGGGAGGGCCGTTTCACACCCCAGCGGGTTGGACGACACGGTTTTATCATCGAAGCCTGGTGGGACATTTACGCCACTTACCGCTACGAACTCTCGAAGAAGCATCAGGCCGGGGTGCCGGTGGAACTCGAACTCGAGGAAGGCAGACGCCTGATCGAGCAAGCCGCCGAACGCAGTGAAGGCGCGCTAAAAGAAGCGCTCGACGTCATTCATGAGCACTTTCGCATCCTCGAGCATGGCGCCGAGCGAGTCGCCCTGCTGCTGGCTAGCGAGACGGCGCATTTGATGCACCAGGCGGATGCCCGCCCTTACCTGACCCGAAGCGATGCGCTTTATCCGTTGGAAGTGGAACGCCTCAAGGCACGCTTTGCCAGCTGGTACGAGCTGTTTCCCCGCTCGGAAACCGACGACCCCGAGCGCCACGGCACCTTCGACGATGTCCACAAACGCCTGCCGATGATTCGCGACATGGGCTTCGATGTGCTCTATTTCCCGCCCATCCATCCGGTTGGGCGCACTCATCGCAAGGGCCCTAACAATATTCTTGAGGCAGGGCCGGACGACCCGGGCAGTCCTTACGCCATTGGTAGCTCCGAAGGTGGCCACGACGCCATTCATCCGGAACTGGGTAGTCGCGAGGATTTCCGCAATCTTGTGCGTGTGGCCGCCGAGCATGGCCTGGAGATCGCCCTGGATTTCGCCATCCAGTGCTCGCCGGATCATCCCTGGCTCAAGGAGCACCCCGGCTGGTTTTCCTGGCGGCCCGATGGTTCGATCCGCTACGCCGAAAATCCGCCCAAGAAATATCAGGATATCGTCAACGTCGATTTTTATGCCGAGGACGCCATCCCTTCACTGTGGATCGAGCTGCGTGATGTGGTGCAGGGCTGGATCGACGAGGGAGTGAAAATCTTTCGCGTCGACAACCCTCACACCAAGCCGCTGCCCTTCTGGGAATGGCTGATCGCCGATATTCGCGGGCGCGACCCCGCGGTGATTTTCCTTGCCGAAGCCTTCACCCGGCCGGCCATGATGCTGCATCTCGGTAAACTGGGATTCACCCAGAGCTACACCTACTTTACCTGGCGGCATACCAAGAAGGAGCTGACCGAGTATTTCACCCAGCTCAACGAGTCGCCGCTGCGCGAGGGATACCGGCCCAACTTTTTCGTCAATACGCCGGACATCAACCCCTACTTTCTGCAATCGTCGGGGCGGCCCGGCTTTCTGATTCGTGCAGCCCTTGCCACCATGGGCTCAGGGTTGTGGGGCATGTACTCGGGGTTCGAGCTATGTGAAGGTCAACCGGTGCCGGGCAAGGAGGAATATCTCAATTCCGAGAAATACGAAATACGCCCGCGTGATTACACCGCGCCCGGCAACATCAATTACGAGATCGCCCAACTCAACCGCATCCGGCGCGAGAATCCGGCGCTGCAGACCCATTTGGGGCTTCGCTTCTATCCGGTGCACAACGACCGGCTGCTGTTCTTCGGCAAGCGTAACGAAACAGGCGACAACTTCATTCTCGTCGCCGTCAACCTCGACCCCTTCGAAACCCAGGAAGGCGCCTTCGAATTGCCGCTCTGGGAGCTTGGGCTACCTGATGATGCCGCCCTGCATGGCGAAGATCTCATGAATGGTCATCGTTGGACATGGCATGGCAAATGGCAATCGGTGCGGCTCGACCCGTGGCACCAGCCGTTCGCCATCTGGCGCATTCGCCCGGCCCACTAGCCACTTCATTCGTGCCCATAAAATGCAGGGAGGGTAAGCCCAATGATGGATGCCAGCAGCGAAACACACGCCGTCGAGGCCATTGATTTCCTTGACGATCCCCTCTGGTACAAGGATGCCGTGATCTATCAGGTGCACGTCAAGGCGTTTTTCGACGCCAATGACGACGGCATCGGCGACTTCGAAGGGTTGATCCAGAAGCTCGACTATATCGTTGAGTTGGGCGTGAACACGATCTGGATATTGCCGTTCTATCCCTCGCCACGTCGCGACGACGGCTACGATATTGCCGAATACACCAGCGTCAGCCCCGATTACGGCACCCTTCAGGATGCGCAACGCTTCATCGAGGAGGCACATCGGCGCGGCCTGCGCGTACTCACCGAGCTGGTCATCAACCACACCTCCGACCAGCACGAATGGTTTCAGCGCGCCAGACAAGCGCCGCCGGGCTCACCGGAACGTGACTTCTACGTCTGGTCGGATACCGATCTGAAGTACCCGGGCACGCGGATCATCTTTCTCGACACCGAGTCCTCCAACTGGAGCTGGGACCCGGTGGCCGGCGCCTACTACTGGCACCGCTTCTATTCCCACCAGCCGGATCTCAATTTCGACAACCCTCAAGTACTCGATGAAGTGCTCAAGGTGATGGCGTACTGGCTGGACATGGGCGTCGACGGCCTGCGCCTGGACGCCATTCCCTATCTGGTCGAGCGCGAAGGCACCAACAACGAAAACCTGCCCGAGACCCATGTGGTACTCAAGAAGATCCGGGCGGTGATCGACGAGCGCTACCCCGATCGCATGCTGCTTGCCGAAGCCAACCAGTGGCCGGAGGATACCCGACCCTACTTCGGCGACGGCGACGAGTGCCATATGGCGTTTCACTTCCCGCTGATGCCGCGCATGTACATGGCCCTGGCCCAGGAAGACCGCTTCCCGATTACCGACATCCTGCGCCAGACCCCGGAGATTCCCGCCACCTGTCAGTGGGCGATATTCCTGCGCAACCACGACGAGCTGACCTTGGAGATGGTCACCGACAAGGAGCGCGACTATCTCTGGAACCACTACGCTTCCGACCGCCGGGCACGCATCAACCTGGGGATTCGGCGTCGCCTGGCACCGCTACTCGAGCGCGACCGCAGGCGGATCGAACTGCTCAACAGCCTGCTGCTGTCGATGCCGGGCACGCCGGTGCTGTATTACGGCGACGAGATCGGCATGGGCGATAATATCTATCTCGGCGACCGGGACGGCGTGCGTACCCCGATGCAGTGGTCGGTGGATCGTAACGGCGGTTTTTCCCGCGCCGATCCGGCAAGCTTGGTTCTGCCGCCGATCATGGACCCGCTTTACGGCTACCAGACCGTCAACGTCGAGGCTCAGGTACGCGACTCGCATTCGCTGCTCAACAACATGCGGCGATTGCTGGTGGTGCGCAGCCAGCACCGCGCCTTCAGCCGCGGCACCATGCGTCCGCTCTACCCGGCCAACCGGCATATCCTCGCTTACCTGCGCGAGATGACGCTGGACAACGGTGAGACGGAAACGCTGCTGTGCGTGGCCAACGTGGCACGTACCGCCCAGGCGGTGGAACTCGACCTTTCCGCTTTCGCCGGCCAGGTGCCGGTGGAAATGGTTGGTGGCAGCGCCTTCCCACCGGTCGGCAAGCTGCCTTACCTGCTGACCTTGCCGCCCTATGGCTTCTTCTGGTTCCTGCTGGCCCCGGAAACCGCCATGCCGGAGTGGCACGTCCCGGTACCCGAACCGATGCCAGACTATGTCACCCTGATCATAAAACGTCACCTGGAAGAGATTTTCGAGGCGACACCCAGGCAGCTTCTCGAACGTGAAACATTGCCCAACTACCTGCCCAAGCGGCGCTGGTTCGCCGCCAAGCAGGCGCGCATCAAGCAGGTAAAAATGCTCTACGTGGCTCGCTTGGAGCACAACCGACATACTTTGCTGATCAGTGAACTGGACGTCGATCATGCCCAGGGTAGCGAGCGTTATCAGTTACCGCTGGCATTTCTGAGTGAGGAAGAGCAGACCAGCGCCCTGCCGCAGCAGCTCGCCATGGCGCGGGTACGCCGCTTCCATGAGGTAGGACTTCTGACCGACGCCCTCACTCTGGACGCCTTCACCCTGGCAGTGCTCGATGCCATGCGCCAGGAAACCCGCCTGCCTTGCGATGCCGGCGAAATATGCTTTCTGCCCACCACGGCCTTTAGCGAGCTTGCGCTTCCCGAGCAACCGGAGGTGGTGCAACAGGCCGCGGAGCAGTCCAACAGTTCGGTGATCATCAATCGTCAGCTGGTACTCAAGTTGTTCCGGCGCCTAGAGCCGGGCCTGCACCCCGAGGCGGAAATCGGACGCTACCTCACCGAGCGGGGCTTTGCGCATATTGCACCACTGCATGGCGAGGTGAGCCGCTTCGACGACCAAGGCACCCCGCAGACGCTGATGATCCTGCAAGGCTACATCGATAACCAGGGCGACGCCTGGTCCTGGACCCGTAACACCCTGGGGCGGGCGATTCGTGAAGCGGTAGCCGACAGTGAGCGCGGGCGGGATACCAGCCGCGAAGAGACAGGCTACGGCGCCTTCAATGAGCTTGAAGATTTCACCATCACCCTGGGCCGGCGTTTGGGCGAGCTGCACATGGTTCTGGCGTCGCCCAGCGACGATCCGGCTTTTGCCCCCATGATCGCCGATGAAACCCAGGTGGAGCTCTGGACGCAGCGCGTACGTGAACGCGTCGAGGAAGCGCTGGAATTGCTTGAGCATCACAAAAGCGCTGCTGGCGAAGCCGAACAGCAACTGGCCGATAAGATTCTGGCCCAGCGCGATAACTTGCTGGCTTCCATCGAGACGATGGCGGCGCTTGCCGAAGGCAGCCTGATCACGCGTATTCATGGCGACCTGCATCTCGGTCAGGTACTGGTGGCGCATGACGACGCCTACATCATCGACTTCGAGGGCGAGCCGGCCCGGCCCCTGGAGGAGCGTCGCGCCAAGGACAGCCCGCTTAGAGACGTTGCCGGGATGTTGCGCTCGTTCGCTTACGCCTACGCCAAGGTCGAGGAAGCGCAAACCGGCCATGAAGGCACCGAAGCGCAAGCCGATACCGGCCACGACGTAACGGAACAGTATCTGCTCAAGGGACGCCAGGCGTTCTTGAATGCCTACTGGCAGGCCACGCTCGATATGCCCCACGAATGGAAACAGACCAGTGGAGCAGCCGCAGCGGTCGATCTATTCGTACTCGAAAAGACCGCCTACGAGATCGCCTACGAAGCCGCCAATCGCCCCGCCTGGCTGGGGGTACCGTTACGTGGCCTGGCCTCCATCGTCGAACAATTGAGCTCAGGAGAACCCCATGAATGATTTTACTGCCAGACCCATGCTGGATCGCACCCTGTGGCTGTCGGAGGATGATGCCGAGGCGCTGGCAAAGGGGTCGCACCGCAATCCTTTTTCGCTGCTCGGCATTCACGACACCGAGGAAGGCAGTCTGCTGCGGGCTTTCCTGCCCGGTGCCTTGGGTGTTGATGTGCTTGACCGCGAAGACGGGACTTTTCGCTGCTGCCTGACGGCCATCCAGATTCCTGGGCTATTCGCCGCCCAGCTGCCGCATGCCGCCCCTTACATCTTGCGTATCCGCTGGCCCGACGGTGAACAGCTAACCGAAGATCCCTACAGCTTTGGCCTGCTGCTCGGCGAGATGGATCTTTACCTGATCGGCGAAGGCAACCATCGTGACTTGGGCCACTGCCTGGGGGCTCAA
This sequence comes from Vreelandella zhuhanensis, assembly GCF_009793355.1. Taxonomy (GTDB): domain Bacteria; phylum Pseudomonadota; class Gammaproteobacteria; order Pseudomonadales; family Halomonadaceae; genus Vreelandella; species Vreelandella zhuhanensis. Next base: position 209,405 of record NZ_WTKP01000007.1, on the reverse strand, counting down.
CCCATGCAAGTGGACGGCGTCAGCGGAGTGCGTTTCGCCGTCTGGGCACCCAATGCGCAACGTGTCTCGGTGGTGGGGCCTTTCAACCACTGGGACGGACGCCGCCATGTGATGCGCCTGCGTCATCCCGCAGGGGTGTGGGAATTGTTCATTCCACGCCTCGGCCCGGGAACGTCGTACAAGTACGAAATACTCGATGTCCAAGGCACCCTAGGGTTACGCGCCGACCCGGTGGCACTGGCCACCGAAGCTCCCCCCAATACCGCTTCGGTGGTCGCCGATACCACGCCCTTTGTCTGGCATGACGAAAAATGGATCGCGCAACGCGACGAGTCGCACCAACCTACCCGGCCGATCAGTGTCTACGAAGTGCATGCCGCCTCATGGCGCAAGCACGGCGGCGACAACGGCGAGATGTACAGCTGGCGCGACATGGTCGAGCATTTGATCCCTTATGTCGTGGAAATGGGTTTCACACATGTCGAGTTACTGCCGATCATGGAACACCCCTTTGGCGGCTCCTGGGGTTACCAGCCGCTGAGCCAGTTTGCGCCCAGCGCACGCTTCGGCACGCCCAAGGACTTCGCCTATTTCGTCGACGAATGCCACCGCGCAGGACTCGGTGTGATTCTCGACTGGGTACCGGCGCACTTTCCCACCGACCCCCACGGTCTGGCGCGTTTCGACGGTACCGCCCTGTATGAGTACGAGCACCCTTTCGAGGGTTTCCATCAGGACTGGGACACCTACATCTACAACTTGGGCAGGCGTGAAGTACACGGCTTCATGCTCGCCTCGGCGCTGCACTGGCTGCGGCATTTCCATGTCGATGCGTTGCGCGTCGATGCCGTCGCCTCGATGCTCTACCGCAACTATTCGCGCAACGAGGGCGAGTGGATTCCCAACAAGTACGGCGGCCATGAAAACCTCGAGGCGATCGACTTCCTGCGTCACCTCAACGATGTGGTCGCCGAAGAAGTTCCCGGCGCGGTGGTGATTGCCGAGGAATCCACCGCCTGGCCCGGGGTTACCCGGCCAACCGCCGAGGGCGGGTTGGGCTTTGCCTATAAATGGAACATGGGCTGGATGCACGACACCCTGGAGTACATCGCCAAGGATCCGGTATATCGCGCCTACTCGCATCACGACATGACCTTCCCCATGATTTATGCGTTTTCCGAACACTACGTGCTGCCGATCTCTCACGACGAGGTGGTACATGGCAAGGGGTCGTTGATCGGCAAGATGCCCGGCGATGAGTGGCAGCAATTCGCCAACCTGCGCGCCTATCTTTCCGTCATGTGGTCCCAGCCCGGCAAGAAGCTGTTGTTCATGGGCTGTGAATTCGGCCAGTGGCGCGAGTGGAGCCATGACCGCGAACTCGACTGGTCGCTACTCGGCGAGCCCCGCCATGTCGGCGTTCGCCGGCTGCTCTGCGATCTCAATCGCCTCTACGCGGAACAGCCCGCCCTGCATGAATGCGACAGCGAGCCGCAAGGCTTCATATGGGTGGTGGGTAACGATGATATCAACAGCGTCTTTGCCTGGCTGCGGGTAAGCGCCACGGGCGAACCAGTATTGGTGGTCGCCAACATGACACCGGTGCCTCGCATCGACTATCGGCTAGGGGTACCCCAGGCAGGGGGGTGGGAAGAGATATTCAACAGCGACGCCGAATGCTATGGGGGATCGAACTTGGGTAACATGGGCCGGCTGACAGCCGCCGATGCTCCCTTGCACGGTCAGATCGCCAGCCTGGAATTGACGCTGCCACCGCTGGGGGTATTGATGCTACGCCCGACTGAAGTTCTCCGAGAATAAGCTGGGTAGGCTGGCACGAGGTAACCCTGACTCAATGCCGAGTCAGGGCAAGCTATCTTTAATCACTCTATCCGCTTCAACCTTCCCAGGCGTAATCGGCAAAGGCGTCATCCAGCTCAGGATGATTGATGTGATTCGAGTAGTTGCTCAGAGTCTTCACCGCCATGGCGAGCACAATCTGCATCACATGCTGCTCTTCAAACCCCGCCTCCAGAAACGCTTTTACATCGGCGTTGTTCGGCTTGCCTCGGGTATCGAAAATGACCTGGGTGAACTGGCTCAAGGCGGCCAGACGCTCATCGGGAATCGGCTGGTCATTGCGCAGCGCCTTTATCACCTCGGACGGTACCTGAGAGACCTTTTCGCCCAGCATGCTATGCGCCGACATGCAGTAGCTGCAGCCATTCAGACGGCTGATGGTGAGAAATACTACTTCCTGCTCGGGCGGGGAAAAACCTGACTCCTCACGGAACAGCTCATAGCCGTGCAGATAGGTATCCAGTACCCCCGGCGCCTTGGCCATGGCCTGGTACATATTGGGCACGAACCCCAGTTTGGCGTTGGCTTTTTCCAGCAACGGCTTGGCCTTGGCATCGGCGTTATCGAGGGTTTGCGGGGCTAGCTTCATTTTATATTCGGCTGTCATGGTAGTTTCCTTGCTGTTGTTGGATGGGCGATAATAAATATGGAACAATCGATCCAAAAATACCAAATGGATTATTTCAAGCGTGCTTTTTCTCGCTCTTCCGTGCAGGTATTTTTCAGCGAAGCCCTGTCAACACCTGCTCGACCGCGCCGCCGGCATCTTCGGCACTGGCGCCGCTCTTGAGTAGCGTGCGCAGCCCGGCCATCGAAAGCGTCAGGTAATTGGCCAGCATGGCGGCATCTCGACCCGCGTCGATATCGCCTTCCTCCTGGGCCTGAAGCACCGCCTGGTGGAAAAGCTGCCTGATCGCCGCAACGGCAACAGCGGCCTCACGCGAGGGGGCGTCGCCACGCTGGCCCAGCTCACTGGCGGAATTGAAAATCAAGCATCCCAGGGCAGCACGCTCGCTGCAGGCATCCCGGGCGGTGTCGCGAAACAAGCCTTCGATGAAGGCAAGTGCACTCGGTGAAGCCGTCAGCGTCCGCTGCAGTCTTGCCACCAGGTTGTCACGGTAACGATGCAGCGCTTCAAGAAACAGCTGTTCCTTGTTACCGAAAGCCTGATACAGGCTGCTGCGCGAGATCTGCATGGCCGCCAGCAGATCACGGGTGGATGCACTATTGTAACCTTGTGCCCAGAAGACCTGCATTGCCTGGGCAATAGCTTGGTCGGGGCTGAATGCTAGGGGGCGTCCTCTTGTCATGGCTGGACTTTAAAACCAATCGTTCCATAATGCAAACCGTAGCGTCACACGACAGATGTTGCCAATTTCCATTTTTCTCCACAGAGTCGCTCTCTCATGTTGCATCAAGCCTCCTCTTTCGAGAGTCAAAAGCGCCTTGAAGCGGTGCGCCCGCGTTTAATAGCTTTTGCCAGGTTGCATTTACGCAATGCCACCCTGGCAGAAGATGTGGTCCAGGAAGCGCTGCTTACCGCCCATGAAAAAGCCAATGATTTCGAAGGACGCTCCGGCTATGAAACCTGGGTGTTCGGCATATTGAAATACAAGATTCTTGATGGGCTTCGCGCTCAGAAACGCCAAGGTACCTGGCAGCCGATGAACGACGATATCAGCGACGACCTGCTCGATCGCCTGTTTCAGGAAAACGGACGCTGGCAACCTAATGCCCGCCCTAGCCGCTGGGGCGAACCGGATGCCGTGTTCGAAAACGAACATTTCTGGCAAGTGTTCGATGCCTGCATGACCGCCCTGCCGGACACCATTGCCCGGGTATTTTCGTTGCGGGAATTGATGGGGCTCTCGACCCAGGAGATATGCAAGGAGACCGGCCTCAAGGAAAACAACTGCTGGGTCATCCTGCACCGCGCGCGGCTACGCCTGCGTACCTGTATCGAGCACGGCTGGCTCCAGGAAGAATCAACTTGAGGAGGAATACAGCATGATCATGTGCCAACGCGCCACAGAGCTGATGTCTCAACGTTTGGACCGCCCACTGAGCTGGCTGGAACGTGTATCGCTGCGTTTGCATCTTTCGATGTGTGGCGCCTGTAGCCAGTGCAATCGTCAATTCGACCTGCTTCACCAGGTGGGCGAGCGTCACCCGGCAGTAAACACGCACAAAAAGCCATCCATGAAGTGATAATTCATTGTTGCCATGCTTCTTCGTGGCTATTGTGCATTGAGCACTGAACAGAAAGTTTCTAGCAATATGTCGCTGCATTTCTTGCGCTGGCGCATTGAAGTCAATACAAGAAACGGGTTTACTAGCAGAACATCCTATGAGGAATTCTCGATGAAGGGGTTTGGGATACCACCGCTTCGCCTACGAAATAGCCGCCTGCTGGCGTTATTTCTGGTGCTGGTGCTGTCATTGAGCAGCTTGCCGGTGCATGCGAGCATGGATGCCTGCTTCATCGATTGTACCCCTACCCAAGTAGAGATGCTGGATACCCATGAAGGCTGCGCCGCCTGTGCCGCCCTCACCTCAACGGGTATTTTTACTATAAACGTTCCCAATTCCCTGGCCATCGCTCCCTTGATGGCCGTTGACGTTCACACGCCTCCTCCCCCGCGCCGACCTCCCAAAGCCTGAACGAACAACTGACATCTCTATCAGTTGCGGAAGCACTCACGCTTCCTGAAAGAATATTTCGCATATTCCCCGTTCGTCAGGAGTTACATCATGATGACTGCATGCTTCAACGCCATGGGTAGCATGGGCTGGTTAGGCTGGCTGATGCCTATCGTCATGCTCAGCCTATTAGGCTTAAGTATCGCCGCACTGGCCAAATATCTTTTTTCTTCTTCCTCCGTAGACTCCTCCTCTTCCGCAGATTCCTCTTCCAAGGGAGCTAGCTAATGAACCGTCCTATTACCGCCCTCGTTCTATCCACCGCCTTGATGACGGCCGGTACAGCGCAAGCCGCCCTGCCGAGCGAAGCGACTCTCTACAAGAACCCGCAATGTGGCTGCTGCGATGCCTATGCCCGTCATCTGGAAACCTTGGGTGTCAGCGTTACCATCGTCGATGATGTCGAGGTGGGCAGCATCAAGATGGAAGCCGGTTTGCCCTACGGTCTTGGTTCCTGTCACACCACGCTGATGGGTGATTATGCCATTGAAGGCCATGTGCCTCTTGAAGCCGTCGAGGCACTGTTCGAGCAACAACCCGACATCGACGGCATCGGCTTGGCAGGCATGCCTATCGGCACGCCGGGGATGCCCGGTCCTCAACAGGCACCTTGGGATGTCTACCAGTTCACTGATCAAGAATCGCAACCCTTCATGACACTTTAGCCATCAGCAGCAAGTTTTCGGCTATTTTTCGCCTCGGCTCGACCACAACATCGCGTAACGAGCTGAGGCAGCCATACTTATCTCGTGGCATCCCGCCACAAGGTGTTCAACGACACTGACATAATGGGCTGACGCGCCCGAAAGGAGATAAATAATGAAACTATTCAATAGCTTGCCAAAAAACTTTCTTAAGCGTTTTTCCAAACAGGCTCTTGCGCTCGGCTTGGCCGTCTCGTTCAGCGCCGGTTCCAGCATCGTTCTTGCACAAGGCATGATGGGTGGTGGCCAAGGCGGTGGCCAGGGCATGCACCAAGGCATGATGGGTGGCGGTCAAGGCGGCATGGGTCCCGGCATGATGGGCGGCGGCAAAGGCATGGGTCCCGGCATGATGGGCGGCATGATGGATATGCCTTGTCCCATGATGGGCGGAATGGACGGAATGGACAGCGCCGGGATGGGCATGATGCTGCAGGCCGATCCTGAACAGCGAGAGCAGTTACGAGCGCTGAAAGAGGAATATCGTCCCGCCCAGTTCGCCCGCATGGGCCGGTTGATGAACCTGCGCGACGAGATGATGGCGGCAATGCACCAGTCTCGCCCCGATCCCGAAGAGGTAGAGGAAATCCATAGCCGCATGGCCGAGTTGCGGGGCGAAATGCTCGTCGAGCATATTCGTCATCGCAATGAGATGATGGAATTGCTGAGCGATGAACAACGCCAGAACGGTGGCTCCTCCATGCAGGAAGGTATGTCCCCATCCGCTGGTTCCAACGCTCAGCAGTAGTAAAGGCGGTAAGCAGTTGAAAACCGCAACGAAATGGGCGGCCATTTCATGGGTCGCCCATTCATCCTTATCCAGAATGCAAAGGTACTGATCGGCAAACAGAATAAAACAATTGAGCTCAGGCGCGAGTGACGTAACGCAATATCTCTACCACCTGCTCGGGGGTCGTGGCCCATGCCATGGCGGCGGCATCGACTTCCTTGAGCGGATGAATGATTTCCTCGCCATGCAAGGTGATATAAGGCTTGTCGAGTGCCGCGCAATACCCCGCATCGAAGGCGGCATTCCACTGTTTGTATTTGTCTCCGAAGCGTACCACTACCAAATCACTCTGCTCGATCAGGGTCCGCGTGCGGATGGCGTTGACCTTGGATGATTTATGGTCGCGCCAGAATTGATTGCCTTCCTCACCCAGATGATCGCCGGCGGCGTCACTGGCGTCGTGATCAGTCACCGGCGACGTGAACACCACATCCAGACCGGCAGCCTCGGCGCCTTGGGCAATCTGCTCGCGCCAATCGGTATGAATCTCGCCGGAAAGATAGACATAAAAGCTCATGCTGATTCCTTGTAGTTTTTGAGTAAAACTCATCAGAAAGGCGCGGCATGATAACGAGGAACGCAGCGAACCTTCAAGCAATCACGCGGTCCGCCAGCTCTTCCAAGTCGGCAACGGTCATGCTCGGTTCGATGGCCCAAGGGTCGAAAGGCGCTTCCGGGCTGCGCCGCACCCAGGCGCTACGCAAGCCGGCATGAGTGGCACCAATCACGTCAAAGGCGTTACTTGACACAAGCCAAGTATGTTCCGGGCGGGTTTCCAAGCGGTCGCGCAGATGGGCATACACCACCGGGTCCGGCTTGAACCGCTTGATCTCATCGACGCTGATGATGTCATCCATGTGCGCTTTCACCCCGGCGCGATCCAGCAACTTTTCTACCGCCTCCCGGGTGCCGTTGGAGAATGCCACGCAGCGCATTCCCGCCTGATGAAACTTGTCCAGCGCGGGCGCCACATCGGCGAAAGCGGGTAGTTCGGCGTAGCTGGCCATCAGGTGGTCATGGTCGTTTTCGCTAAGCCCCGTCTGCATGGAGCGGTCGGTGAACAACAGGGCATCGCGGGTACATTCGGAAAACGGTACGTAAGCACCCATCAGCCCGCGTCGAAAACTGTATTCAAGTTGTTTTTCGCGCCAGCGACGAGCAAATTCCAGCGCTTTTTCAGGCTGTTTCAAGCGCCGTTCGAGTTCCACGGTGACGCCCTGGGTGTCAATCAAGGTACCGTATACATCCAACGCGATAACTGGTTGCATGGTAACTCCTGCCTTGGTGGATAGAGATTGGCGACTAAGGATCTTAATGCATCTAGCATAGCTGGCCACTTCGAAAACAAAAACGCCGCTGTGTAGTGACACAGCGGCTCAGGGGTAGGGTTAGCCGCTATTAAACCGTAAAGGCGGCTTCTTTTTCACCGGTTTTAAGATCACCGGCGCGCACCAGCTCATCGGTAACGCGGTCAATCGCGCGTTTCGCACGGCCGATCATATCATCCACCTCATCGCAATTGATGGTCAGCGGCGGAGCGAAGCCCAGAATGTCGCCTTGCGGCATGGCGCGTGCAATCAGGTTTTCTTCCAGGGCGGCGGCGGCCACACGCGGGCCGACTTTCAGCGCCGGGTCGAAATGCGCACGACCGGCGGCATCCGGAGAAAACTCGAGCGCCGCCATCAGGCCGACACCCCGCACGTCACCCAGCAGCGGGTGGTCACCGAAAGTGGCCTTGAGCTGTTGCTGGAAGTAAGCACCGGTTTCGGCGGCGTTGGCCACCAGGCCTTCGCGCTCGATGATATCCAGGTTGGCGATAGCCGCCGCACAGCCCAGTGCATGGCCGGAATAGGTCCAACCGTGACCGATGGGGCCGTATTCGCCGGTGCCCTGCTCCAGCACACTCCATACCTTGTCGCCCACGATCACGCCGGAAAGCGGCTGGTAGGCGCTGGTCAGACCCTTGGCAATGGTGATCAGGTCCGGCTTGATCCCGTAGAAATGGCTGCCGAAATCAGCGCCGGTACGCCCGAAACCACAGACCACTTCATCGGCGATCAACAGCACATCGTACTTCTTGAGCACCGCCTGAATCTGCTCCCAGTAGCCTTCCGGCGGTGGCACGATACCCCCGGTGCCCAGCACCGGCTCGCCGATGAAGGCGGCGACGGTATCCGGGCCTTCCTCCAGGATCATGGCTTCGAGCTTCTGGGCGCAAAAGGCGGAGAATTCACGCTCGGTCATGTCGTGCTGCTCGGCAGCGCGCAGGTAGTAATGCGGTGCTTCGGTATGGCGAATGGTTTCGATAGGCAGGTCGAAGTGATCGTGAAACGCCTTGAGGCCGGTCAAGGAACCCGAAGCGATGCCCGAACCGTGATAGCCGCGCATCCGCGAAATGACCTTCTTCTTCTGCGGGCGACCCAGGACGTTATTGTAGTAACGCACGATCTTGAGCTGGGTTTCATTGGCATCCGAGCCGGACATGCCGTAATAGACCTTGGACATCCCCATGCCGGCGATTTTCAGGATGCGCTCGGAAAGCGCAATCTGCGGCTCGTTGGAATGACCCACATAGGTGTGGTAATAGGAAATTTCCATGGCCTGATTGTAGATGGCTTCGGCGATTTCCTTGCGACCATAGCCGATATTCACGCAGTACAAACCGGCAAAACCGTCGATGAACTCGCGGCCGTCCTTATCCACGATATTGATGCCCTGGCCCCCGCTGATCACACGACCCGGCGCGTCGCCATGGGCAAAATCACGCAGATGAGTGGAAGCGTGGAAGGTCACCTTGCGGTCGCGGTCGATCAAATCCTGATGCTGGCTCATGGCGTTCTCTCTGTACGGTGAACCTCCCCACTATTTGGGGAGGGTATTTTATCATTGATGACTAGCTAAATTTTTGGGCAACTAGCGGTGCCTTCGCCCGGCAGAGCCGGCCTCCCACGGTACCTACTCTCCTTTACTAGGCAAGGATGGTGGGAGGGCGCGTAAGCCGCGCGATGATCAACTTCCCGATACTGAACCTAGTGCCCCAAGGCAGTAATACTTGGTTTCGAGATACTCATCGATCCCCGTGGCGCCGCCTTCGCGGCCCAGACCCGACTGTTTGACACCGCCGAAGGGCACCGGCGGGCCGGTCATCTTCACCGAGTTGACACTGACCATGCCATATTCGAGTGCCCGCAACAGCCGCCAGATGCGCCGTATATCGTGGGTATACACATAAGCCGCCAGGCCGTATTCGGTATCGTTGGCCAGTTCGATCACTTCATCATCGTTGGCGTAAGCAGTGATGCCCGCCACCGGAGCGAAGTTCTCTTCCTTCCATACTTTCATCTGCGGGGTGACGTTGGTCAGCAACACCGGCATGAAGAAGTTGGGACCAGGCGCTTGCGATTGATCACCCATCACCAGCTTGGCGCCGCGCGAAACGGCATCGTCGACAATGGCGGAAGCTTTCTCTACCGCCTGAGCATGGATCAAGGGGCCGAGGTCGACTTCGCTGTCCAGGCCGTTGCCCACGGTGAGCGCCGACATCCGCTGAGCGAAGTGCTCGACGAACTCATCGTGAATCGACTCATGCACCAGGATGCGGTTGGCTGCCAGGCAGTCCTGCCCGGCGGTCTGGAACTTGGCCGACACCGCCGCAAACGCCGCCTCCTTGGGGTCGACATCCGGCCCCACGATGAAGGGCGCATTGCCGCCAAGCTCCAGCGCCAGCCGCTTGATGGTATGCGCGCTCTGCTCCATCAGAATCCGCCCCACCCGAGTGGAGCCGGTGAATGACAGCGCCTTGATGCGCGGTTCGTCACACAGCACCTTGGAAACTTCCGGCGCATCACCCAGCACCACGTTGAAGATGCCATCGGGAATACCGGCACGCTCGGCCAGTTCCGCCAAGGCCAGGGCGGAGAATGGCGTTTCATTGGCAGGCTTCACAATCACCGGGCAGCCTGCCGCCAGTGCCGCGGCGGCCTTGCGGGTGATCATCGCCAGCGGGAAGTTCCAGGGGGTGATCAAGGCGGCGATACCCACCGGCTCCTTGAGAGTACCCAAGGCCGCATTGGGAATGTGGCTGGGAATCGTCTCGCCGTAGGTACGCTTGCCCTCCTCGGCGAACCAGCGAATGAAGCTGGCCCCGTATTCCACTTCACCACGTGCATCGGGCAGTGGCTTGCCCTGCTCCAGCGTCATGATGGTGGCAAGGTCTTCGCGGTGTTCCTGCAACAGGTCGTGCCAGGCCAGCAAACGCTCACAACGCTCATCGGCGCGTAGCGCTCGCCACTGCACGAATGCCGCTTCGGCGGCGTCTACCGCGGCGGTGATCTGTTCAGCTTCAAGCAGTGGAATATGCCCCAGCGCTTCGCCGGTGGCCGGATCATACACAGCCTCTTCGCGGCCACCTGAACCGTGCGTCCACTTGCCATTGATGTAAGCATATTGGCGAAATAGGCGTGGATCGCTGAGTCGAGTCGACAGTGTCATGAACACCTCCCCTGGGTCTCGCTGCGAGATGGACATCGGTGCGCAGCGGGAAAAAAAGTGAACGGCCCGCAGGCCGTTGCATGTGTTCAGGGTAAGGCCATTCGTGGCAAGAGAGTTTTTGAAAGGCCGCCCGTTGGGCGGCACTTTTTTTGTCTATCCCCTCTGGAGTGTGGTTTTTTTTGGTGGAGCCGGTTTCATCAGCCTGCAGCCGGGTCGATCAGGGCTTCCTCGGTAAACACCACCAGCCCCAGTTCCGGCCGATAGCCGTGGATCTCGGTCACATCCAGCGCCTGAAGGAAATACAGAATTTCCTCGCTGATCACCTGCCCCGGCACCAGCACTGGAAAGCCTGGTGGGGGGAAACTCACTTTCATCCTAAGCCAACGGAGCGCTGAATGGGTGTTGACCATGCGTCTGGCTCAATCATATGAAATCCTCCGGGAGAACACCCAGCTCAGACTGCTTGACTGCCTTGGTCACGATATAAGTGCAATAGCGCTCGATGCCCACTTCCGAGACCAGCCAACTATCGATCAGACGCTGATAGCTATCGATGGAGCGCGCCTCGAACTTGACCAGGTAATCCACCCCGCCGCCCACCGCCACGCATTCGGTGACTTCCGGGGTTTCCTGCACCATCGCCTCGAAACGCGAGAAACTTTCGCTATTATGCGCCTTGAGTTCGATCTGCACCCATACCGTATTGCGCGGCACCAGCGCCTGGCTGTCGATACGCGCACTGTAGCCTTGAATGATACCGGCCTTTTCCAGGCGGCGAACGCGTTCCCAACAGGGGCTGACCGAGAGATTGATCGCCTCGGCCAGCTTGGATTTGGTAATTCGCCCGTCCCGCGCCAGGATTTCCAGAATCTTTACGTCATAACGATCAAGTTTCATTGATTCAGACGTCCAGTGACTCAACGATGGCGGCAATTACCGCCAGCGTATCGCCCATATTGATCAGCGCCGGACCGCGCCGTGCCATCAACATGCCGTCACGCTCGGCGTAATAGGCCACCGGCTCGGCGCCACTGCGGGTCATGTCGTAGACGTAGGCGATCACCTGCCCTTTCTCGATCCTGTCGCCCAAGGCCACGGTCAATTCCAGCAGCCCGCTGTGTTCACTCTGTACGTAGCAGCTGGCATCGGGCATATCCAGGTATACCTGCGGCGCGTCGGGCATGACGATCTCGCCTTGAGTGAGCCCGAAATGCACCAGGAAGTTATCGATGCCGCGCTGGGTAATCGCGATGCTTTGCGGTGTCGAGGTACCCACGCCGCCCAGTTCGGTTGCCACAAAAATCTTGCCCTGACGCTCACAGGCGGTATCGAACAATCTTTCGGCATCCAGTTCGAACATCACCATGGCGTAGGGAGCGCCGAAGGCCTTGGCGCCGTCAAGGGCGTGCTGTTGCTGATGTTTGTCATCCAGCACATGCGAAGCGGCAAACGGCAGGATGTCCAGCGTCCGCCCGCCGGAGTGCAGGTCCAATACCACATCCACCAACGGAATCATTACCCGGTTGAAATAATCGGCGATCTGGGCGGTGGGACCCCCATTGGGGTCGCCGGGGAAGCTGCGATTGAGGTTGCCGCCATCCATCGGTGAGGTGCGCTTGCCGGCCATGGCTGCGGGCGTATTCATCATCGGCACGATAATCACCCGGCCGCTGACGTCTTCCGCCTTGAGGGTCGTGGAAAGCTTCATTAGGGCGGTAATGCCTTCGTACTCGTCGCCGTGATTGCCCCCGGTCAGAAGCGCCGTCGGGCCATCGCCGTTCTTGACCACAGTGACCGGAATCATCACCGCGCCCCAGGCGGACTCATCGGTGGAGATCGGCAGCTTGAGAAAGCCGTGCTGCACACCCTCGGCATCAAAATCAACCGTGGCGGAAATCGGGCTGGGTCGCTTGCTCATAATAAGGTCCTCGTTGGCGGGCAGTGCTTATTTTATTTCTCTTCATTTCACAAACAGCTGACGCGGAAAATTGGCCAGCGTTTCGACGCCGGTTTCGGTGATAAGAATGCTTTCGGTAATTTCCAGCCCCCAGTCTTCGACCCAGAGTCCCGGCATGAAATGAAAGGTCATGCCGGGCTTTAAAATGGTTTCATCCGAGGGGCGCAAGCTCATGGTGCGCTCCCCCCAGTCCGGCGGATAGGAAATACCGATGGGATAACCGCAGCGCGCCCCGCCACGGTCGAAGCCGTATTTATCCATTGCCGCCCCCAGCGCCATGGCGATATCCGCGGTGCGGTTGCCCGGCTTAGCCACCGCCAGACCGTTCTCGATACCTTCGAGCAGGGCGGACTCGGCCCGGATGAAGTCTCGCGGCGGCCTTCCCAGAAAGACGGTACGCGACATCGGGGCATGATAGCGTTTATAGCAACCGGCAATCTCGAAGAAGGTGCCTTCCCCTTCGCGAAAGGGAGTGTCATCCCAGGTCAGGTGGGGGGCGGAAGCATCCGCGCCGGTAGGCAATAACGGCACAATGGCCGGGTAGTCGCCGCCGAACACCTTGCCGTCTCCGTCAGTCCAGCCTTCGATACCCACACGATAGATTTCCGAGACCAGCTTGCTCTTGGGCAAGCCAGGCTCGATCACTTCCAGAATGCGCGAGTGCATGCCTTCGACGATCTTCGCCGCCACGCGCATGTACTCCACTTCCTGGGACGACTTGATCGCACGACACCAGTTGACCAAGGCATTGGCATCCAGAAAACGGGCATGGGGAAGCTCGCGCAGCAGACTCTGGTAGGCCTTGGCGGAAAAGTAATAGTTGTCCATTTCCATGCCGACTACCCCGGTATGCCAACGCCGGTCAGGCAGAATGGTCTGCGCCAGATAGTCCATGGGGTGCATGTGCGGATTCTGCACATAGTGATCCGGATAATAGGTAATGTTCTCAGGGTCCATCCAGCAGGTACGCAGCGCGCCATTGGCATCCATCCGGCGACCGTACCACACAGGCTCACCTTCCAGTCCTACCAGCACACATTGGTGTACATAAAATGACCAGCCGTCATAACCCGTCAGCCAGGCCATATTCGAGGGGTCACTAACGATCAACACATCAATGCCACGGCCGGCCATCTCAGCTCGCACCTTCCACAGGCGGGTGGCGTACTCGTCTCGTGTGAAAGGGAGGGAAACCTGAATCATGGGCGACTCGCCATTAAAAAATCATTCAAGAACCGGGGCACACCAATTGCCGCCGGACCGGAGAATCGACTGCTAGCCTCGAGCTGCCTGCCATGGCACGCCCGACAGCCCCGCCAATGTCGTCTTGGCCGATACTAGCACCCACCCTTGGCCAGTGGTCAAAGCCTTTGTATCAAAAGATGAATAAAGCCGATTCAGCCCGCCAAAGCGCTTCGGGTGGTTGCACTCGACAATGGGGCTCACCCATCATGGGCAATAAACCCTTACGTTCATTACCCTTTGAAGGAGAGCCTTCGCCATGAAGATTCTTGTGCATATCGACGACGCTGAGGCTTGGCGCGATGCATTGGCCGAACGCCTGCCAGACGCTCAGGTGATTACTAGTGATGCTCCTGCCGAGCAACGTCGTGACATGGATTACCTGGCGGTATGGAAGCCCTCCGAACAGCTGCTGCGCGAACAGACACAGCTCAAGGGCATCATCAACCTGGGCGCGGGCGTGGATGCCCTGCTGCGCAACCCGGGGCGCCCAAGCGATGTGCCCATCGTCAAGCTGCGCGATGCTGGCATGGGCGATTTAATGGTGGACTACGTGCTCTATGGGGTGCTGCATTTCCAGCGCAATTTCGATCGGTATCGCTTCCAGCAACAGCAGGCGCAATGGCGCGAAATCATGGTTCCCGACAAGGCCGACTGGCCGGTGGGGGTGTTGGGGTTAGGCGCTATCGGGTGCAAGGTCGCCACGCGCCTGGCAGAGGAAGGGTTCCCGGTGATCGGCTGGAGCCGTTCGCCCAAGCAACTCGACGATGTCGAGGCTGTTCACGGCGATGACGGCTTGAACCACCTGCTGGAGAACGTCAAGACGTTGGTCACGCTGCTGCCGGACACCGCCGAGACCCGTGGGCTGCTCGATGCCCGGCGTCTCGCACAGTTGCCCGAAGGCGCTAGCTTTATCAACCCGGGGCGTGGCAGCCTCGTCGATGAGCGGGCGTTACTCGATGCACTGGGTACGCCCTCTTCCTCCGGCCATCTGCGTGGCGCTCTGCTGGATGTCTTTCAGGAGGAGCCTTTGCCGCAAGACAGCGAGCTGTGGCGACACCCCAACGTCATCATCACGCCGCACATGGCCGCCCCGACACCGCTCAAGGAAGCCGTGGACCAGGTCGCCGACATGATTCGTCGCTTTGAAGCGGGGGAACCCCTGGATACGGTCAATCGCGACGCCGGTTACTGACTCCCTTGCCAATGGCGGTATACTCGATGGTTCGGCAACGCTTGCCCGCTAACGCTAATAAGCGCTAGCACCACTGTCGGAACCAAGAGCGCACCAAGAGTTCCTATGCTTATTATAGGCTGCGGTTATTGCCCTGACCGTGGAACCTGCGTGAACCGTTTTGGAGCAAGTGCCATTGGCTAATTCTGCTGTATCAGCATTCCGGCTAGCGAGTCGGCTGTTTCGGGTACCGGCGCATGCCTGGGTCGCGGTTGCATTTTTTTCGCTCTTGAGTGGTGTGGGAGCCGGCACGCTACAGGCTGCCATCCACACCCAGCAAACGCCCTTGGCCGAGCCAAAGCCGTTCGAAGCCCAGTATCGCTTTGAAATGCGCGGTTGGCCGAGCGCCACCATCATTCATCAATTAAGCCAGGAAGATAATCATTGGCTCAGCGACATGAGCTTCTCGGTGACGGTTGCCAGAGGGGCTGAGCGCAGCCGTTTCATTGTCAATGAAGACAGCGTGCATTCGCTGGTTTACAACAGCAGCTACGCCCTGTTCGGCATTGGCGACACCTATCAGCTGGAAGAAGCCGAGATGTTCCTGCCGGACCGCCAGGCCGCCCTGTTCGAGCTCTCCCGCCAGGCGGGTAATGCCGGCTGTGTGGTAACCTCTCCTTGTGAAATCAATTACCTTGATCACCGTGGCCGTGAGGAACAATTCGCGTATTATCTCGTTCAGCGTGGTCCGATCAGCTTGCCCGCCGGTGAATTTGATGCCCTCACCGTGGCGCTGGTCGACGCGGAAAAACCCGATCGTCAGCTGCAACTCAGCTTCCATCCCGGTTTTCCCGGCCTGGTGCTGTCCGCCGACTATCGGCGCGAAGGCCGCCGAGAAACCAGGCTATCCTTGACCCACTTCCAACCCCAGGGGGGCGCTACGCCCTAAATGCTCTCCGGTCTTGTTATCGTTCTCTTACCCTTAGTGTTGGGTTATCTGGTAGCGCTGCGCTCCACCGCCGTACTCAATATCGTCAATCAGGCGGTCAATCTGTGTGTCTATGCCATCCTGTTGTTCATGGGCATCAGCCTGGCGGGGCTGGAAAATCTGGCCAGCCAGCTATCGCGGCTGGGCGGACAGACGCTGCTGCTGTTCAGTGTGACCACGCTATTCAACCTCGTGGCCCTGTGGTGGCTTTCGCATCGGGTCGCATTGCGTGGGGGCACCTCGCCTGTGGTGGAAAATGCTCCCACCAGCAAGCTGGCCGCCATGGCGGGTTCGCTCATGCTGGTCGGGGTGGTCGCCGGGGGAGTAGGCGCGGGATTGATTCTTGGCCCATGGATGGGGGTGAGCCTCTTTCATGGCGCGGAAACCCTGGCTGAGTGGACCCTTTACCTGCTGCTGGTGTTGATCGGCTGCCAATTACGCAACTCCGGCATGCCGCTCAGGCAGATACTGCTCAACCGGCTGGGATTGGTCATTGCCCTTACGTTGGCGGCAAGTTCGCTGCTGGCGGGGCTGGTGGCAGCGCCGCTGCTGTCGCTTTCCTGGAATGAAGGTCTGGCCATGGCCGCCGGGTTTGGCTGGTATTCGCTCTCCGCTATCCTGATCGGTGAACACCTGGGGCCGCTCTTGGGCGGGGTGGCATTTTTCAACGACCTGACCCGGGAGCTATTCGCCTTCATCCTGATTCCTCTGGTCATTCGCCGCTACGCGGCACTGGCCATCGGTTACGGCGGCGCCACCTCGATGGATTTCACCCTGCCGGTGATTCAACAGCACGGCGGCGTGGCCTGCGTCCCGGTAGCCGTGGTCAGCGGCTTCATACTCTCGCTGCTCTCCCCGCCGTTGATCCTGTTTTTTCTGTCGCTTTCGGGTTGATGGTGGTGCCTGGGTGGGGTGGCCGTCCGCGTGCAAAAGCATTAACAACACCAGGTACTACGCTTCTTTTGTTGAATTCAGGTCTATTTCAATAGGATAACTGCATGGAAACCACCCCTCCGATTGTCCTGGCGTTTCTTGGCAGCCTGGCAGCCGGTTTGCTCACTGCTGTTGGAGCACTGCCAGTCTTGTTTGGCAAGGTACCAGGCCGCGCTTTCCGCGATCTGGCGCTGGGCTTCGCGGCCGGGGTGATGCTATCAGCGTCCTTTTTCTCCCTGATCATCCCTTCCCTGGAAGCATCAGAGCTACTCTACGGTGGTACTGCCTTGCCAGCCGCCATTGCTTGCCTTTCGATTCTGATGGGTATTGGAGCGATTGCCCTGCTGAATGAGCGCCTTCCCCATGAACACTTCCAGCAGGGCCGAGAAGGACCCGAGGCCGCTTCACTTCGCCGAGTGTGGCTATTCATCATCGCCATCACTATTCACAATCTGCCGGAAGGGCTTGCTGTCGGCGTTGGTTTTGGTGCCGGCGGGTTCGAACAAGGGTTGCCGTTGGCGATCGGGATAGGTCTTCAGAACATGCCGGAAGGACTGGCGGTGGCCATTTCTCTATTGGGTGAAGGCTACTCCCGATGGAAAGCGTGGATGATCGCCGCCTTGACAGGCCTGGTCGAACCAATCGGTGGCTTGCTGGGAGCGAGCATCGTGAGCATATCCCAACCGCTTCTACCTTGGGGCCTGGCTTTCGCCGCTGGGGCCATGCTTTACGTTATCAGCCACGAAATCATTCCCGAAACCCACCGCAACGGTCACCAGAACAAGGCGACGCTCGGTCTTTCGATCGGTTTGGTTATCATGCTATTTCTCGATGTTTCTCTTGGGTGACGCGTAGCCACTCCCTTTCTCCCCAAAGGCCAACGCAACACCTGAACTGGGCAGCGTCGCTTGCGAAAAACAAAGTGAGGATAATGCATGGGACATCATCACGAGCATCACCATCTCATTGATCCCGCCTCCGGTGACCGGCGCGTGACCCTATCCATCTGGGCCAACGGGCTATTGACCGTGGCTCAGATTATCGGCGGCATTCTGTCGGGCAGCCTCGCCTTGATCGCGGATGCGCTGCATAACTTCTCTGACATGGCGGCACTTATCATTGCTTTTGCCGCCCGCAAGATAGCCAGGCGGCCGGCAGACGCGAAGATGACGTTCGGCTATGGCCGCATCGAGATTGTTGCGGCGCTGATCAATTACACCACGCTGATTCTCGTTGGCATCTACCTGATTTACGAAGGCGCCATGCGCATGATCGACCCGCCGGAGATTCAAGGCTGGGTGATCGTTATCATCGGCGGCGTGGCACTGGCCGTCGATACGCTCACCGCATTTCTCACTTGGTCGATGCAGAAACATAGCGTTAATATCCGGGCCCTTTTTCTGCACAACCTGTCCGATGCGTTTGCGTCGATCGCCGTGATCGTGGGGGGAACACTGATCCTGTTATACGATGTACGCTGGGTCGATCCAGCGATTACGATCGGCATTGCGCTATACATTCTCTATCTCGCCTTTACCGAGATTAGCGGCCCTATTCGTACATTGATGCTGGGTTCGCCGCCCGATATCGACGGGCAGGCGGTCATTGACCTGATGCGCGATGTCGATGATGTAAAGGACGTTCATCACGTTCACCTATGGCAAATGCAGGAGAACACCGCAGCCCTTGACTGCCACGTGGTGATCACAGAGGCTGGCTGGCAGCATCTTGAAGCGATCAAGGCGGATATCAAAACGCGCCTAAAAGAACATTTCGGTATTGAGCACTCCAGCCTGGAGTTTGAGCATATCGACTATCCCCATGAGAACGTCAAACTCTATGGGCACTGGTAATTTTACAAGTTTGGCCTCACCAGGCCCGGCTTGTAATTATTTTCAGCGCGTGAGGGGGGTTGCTTGCACAAAAAAACCTAATGCCTCAAGACATTAGGTTCAAAAGTAAATGAATTAAAACTAATTCACATACTGCGTTACAGCTGCTGCTGCGTCGGGCGGATGATCAGTTCGTTAACGTCGACATCGGCGGGTTGCTCGATGGCAAAGGCGATGGCACGTGCAATCGCATCGGCGTCGATCGCCATCTCGTAGAGCTCGTTGACACCCTGCGCCGTCTTGTCATCGCTGATGGTGGTGGTCAGTTCGGTGGCTATTGCCCCGGGGGAGATATTGGTCGAGCGAATCTCGCCGTTGGATTCCTGGCGCAGTCCTTCGGAAAGCGCCTTGACCGCAAACTTCGTCGCGCAGTAAATCGCCGCGGCGGGAAACACCACATGCCCCGCCACGGAAGACAGGTTGATCACATGGCCGGAATGCTGGTCGCGCATGGTCGGCAGCACAGCAGCAATGCCGTACATCACGCCCTTGATGTTGACATCGACCATCTGCTCCCACTCGTCAACCTTGAGACGGTTGAGCGGTGACAGCGGCATCACGCCAGCATTGTTGATCAGCACATCGATACGTCCGTAGGTATCCCTTGCCGCCTGGGCCAAGTCTTCGACCTGCTCGCGCTTGGTGACGTCGGTCACCCGGTAGATCGCATCACCGCCCTGCTCATTGATCTGATCGGTCAGGGCTTTCAAGCGCTCTTCACGGCGTGCGGCGAGTACCAGCTTGGCACCACCCCTGGCCAAACGGTGTGCGGTAGCTTCGCCCAGGCCGCTGCTGGCACCGGTGATAATGACGACTTTTGCGTTGATCTCGGACATGAAATCTCCTTACAGAAATGAAATGTAGTGCGTGAATGATAAAAGACGTTGACCTGAAACTCAGGTATCGCTCAAGAAGGGATAGTCGGTATAACCGTGCTCATCGCCTCCGTAGAAGGTGCTGTCGTCCCAGTCGTTGAGCGGGGCATTGCGCCGGAAACGTTCAGGCAGGTCGGGGTTGGCAATGAAAGGCCGCCCGAAGGTCACCAGGTCGGTCTTGCCGGCGGTGATACGTTCCCGAGCTTCGTCGGCAGTGTAGTTGCCATTGGCAATGTAGGTGCGCGAAAAGACTGCCTGAATGGCTTCGATGACGCTTTCGGGACGGCCGTTCGCATGATTGCCCTGGAAGGAGTCTTCCACCACTTCGATGAAGGCGATGCCCAGCGCATCCAGCTTCTTGGCGAAGGCAGCGAATGTTTCCTCGGGGTTATCGTCCTGCATGGCGTTGAAGCTTCCGGTGGGCGATACCCTCACGCCGACGCGCTCGACGCCCCACACATCGACCACTGCATGCACGACTTCCAGCGGCAGACGCAGGCGATTTTCGAGTGAACCGCCGTAGTCGTCATCGCGCTGGTTGCTGCCGCTGCGCAGGAACTGGTCAAGCAGATAGCCGTTGGCGCAATGCACCTCCACCCCATCGAAACCGGCCTGCTTGGCATTTTCCGCGCCTTTACGATACTGGGCGACGATATCGGGCATTTCCTCAGTTGTCAGTGCGCGAGGAGTGGGGATATCCACCATACCCGAATCAGCGCTGATAAAGGTCTTGGCGCCTTCCGGCTTGATTGCCGAAGGGGCGACCGGCAGGGCATTGTCGGGCTGAAGCTCAGGATGAGAAATGCGCCCCACGTGCCACAGTTGCAGGTAGATGCGCCCGCCTGCCGCGTGAACTGCCGAGGTTACCTGGCGCCAGCCTTCAATCTGAGCTTGTGAATGAATGCCCGGCGTGAAGGCGTAGCCTTTGCCCTGGGGTGAGACCTGGGTTGCCTCAGCGATGATCAAGCCGGCGCTTGCCCGCTGGCGATAGTATTCAGCATTCATGGCAGTGGGCACATCGCCGGGCTGGGCGGCACGCGAACGCGTCAAGGGCGACATCAATATCCGGTTGGGCAGCTCTAGATCGCCTAGCTTGAGCGGCTGAAACAATACGTCTGGTGTTGCCATGAAAGCCTCCTTAAGGTGGTTCATGAATCATTTATGTTAGACCGGTCTACTAGAGAGTAGACGATAAACGGTGCCTACCCAAACCCTTCAGGAACCAGGAATGGGTATTTAACGAAGCTGTGTGCCTTCAACGAAGGAACAATGTCAGGGTTTTAACAGCTGGCTGAACAGAATATCTTCAAAACGCTGCATGGGCGTCACCGACTTGAGTGTCTTGGCACGCAGGATGGCGCCTTCCCAGCCGGCTAAAATGAAACTTGCCAGGTCGTGGGTATCGATATCAGCGGCGATCTCACCGACGGCCTGGGCGTCGTTCAAGCAAGTCACCAGGCGATGCTCCCAACGCTGAAAGACTTTATCCAGGGTGTCGCGAAACACATCGCTTTGTCCGGCCAGTTCCTGGCCCAGGTTGCCGATCAGACACCCACGCGCATGGTCACAAGTGAGCATGTCAGCGCGCCCGGCAGCGAAATAACGCTGCAGTCGTTCCAGCGGCGTTACCGAGGTATCTTCCAACAACTGCGCCAAGGCTTCATCGTATGCCTCGGCAAAGCTTACGATCACCGCCAGACCGAAATCTTCCTTGCTGGAAAAATAATGGTAGAACGACCCCTTGGGCACACCGCTCGCCTTGAGCACGGCATTGATGCCGGTGGCGTTGTAGCCGTGCTGAGCAATCAACTCAGCACCTGCCTCGATCAATCTGTCACGAGTGGCCGTCTGTTTCATGCCTGTCTGTTTCGTGGCTGTCTTTTCCATAGGCTCAAAGTAGACCAGTCAGTCTAATCTTGTCAAGAAACGCAACCCGTCAAGAACAGAAATGCGCGGCGGTAGCTTGCATCCCCGCTTTAGCCGCGCGGGCCGCGTGAAGCTTCTTGTAGCTTTCGACCAGACGCAGGTGCCTGTCCAAGCCTTCCAACTGCATATTGGTCGGGGTCAAGCCATGGAAGCGCACCTCGCCGTTTACCGAGCCCACCACGGCGACCATGGTGTCTTGGCCAAACATGCGCTGGAAGCTGTGCAGGTAGTCTTCAAGCACCAAGTCGTCATCCAGAGCGATTTCCAGCACTGCGTTGACCGCCTGATAGAACAGGCCGCGCTCGACAGTGTTGTCGTTGTATTGCAGGAACATCTGCACGCAGTCCAACGCCTCTTCGTGGCGCTGGAGCGCCAAGTAGACAAGCAGCTTGAGTTCCAGAATGGTGAGCTGCCCCCAGACGGTATTTTCATCGAACTCGATGCCGAGCAACGTGATGATATCGGCATGGTCGTCCATCTGGCTGTCTTCCAGGCGCGCAACCAGGTCGGCCAGCTGATCGTCATCCAGGCCATGCAAGTTGAGAATGTCCTCGCGGTACTCCAGCGACTTGTTGGTGTTATCCCAGATCAGTTCCTCCACGGGATATACTTCCGAATAGCCCGGCACCAGAATACGGCACACCGGCGCGCCGAGGTCCTCATGCACCGCCATATAGACTTCGGCGCCCAGCTCCTCGAAGATGCCCAGCAGTGTCGCGGCTTCTTGCTCGTTGGTGCCGGAGAAATCCCATTCGTAGAACTCGAAGTCCGGCTTGGCACTGAAGAAACGCCAGGAAACCACACCCACCGAGTCGATAAAGTGCTCGACGAAGTTGTTCGGCTCGGCGACCGTCTGGGAATTGAAGGTAGGTAACGGCAGGTCGTTCAGGCCCTCGAAGCTGCGGCCCTGGAGCAGCTCGGTCAGGCTGCGCTCCAGCGCTACTTCGAAACTGGGGTGCGCACCAAATGAGGCAAACACGCCGCCGGTGCGCGGGTTCATCAAGGTGACGCACATCACCGGGAACTGCCCGCCCATGGAGGCATCCTTAACCAGCACCGGGAAGCCCTGGTCTTCCAAGGCGTCAATGCCTGCGACAATGCTCGGATACTTGTCCAATACCTTTTGGGGTACATCCGGCAGCGTCAGTTCCTGCTCGAGAATCTCGCGCTTCACCGCCCGCTCGAAAATCTCCGAGAGGCACTGTACCTGCGCCTCCACTAGGGTATTGCCGGCGCTCATGCCGTTACTCAGGAACAGGTTCTCGATCAGGTTCGACGGAAAGTAGATCGTTTCCCCATCCGACTGGCGCACAAACGGCAGCGAGACGATGCCGCGATCGGTACGACCGGAATTAGTGTCGATCAAGTGCGAGCCGCACAGCTCACCGTCGGGGTTGTAGATCTCCAAACAGTGCTCATCGAGAATTTCTTCGGGCAGCTCGTCGTTGGGCCCCGGCTGGAACCACTTTTCATCGGGGTAGTGAACAAAGGCACCACCCGCAATTTCTTCCCCGAAAAACTGATCGTTATAGAAGAAGTTACAGCTCAGCCGCTCGATAAACTCGCCCAGCGCCGAGCACAGCGCGCTCTCCTTGGTGGCACCCTTGCCATTGGTGAAACACAGGGGAGAGGCCGCATCGCGGATATGTAGCGACCATACATGGGGCACGATATTGCGCCAGGAGGCGATCTCGATCTTCATGCCCAGACCCGCCAGAATCCCGCTCATGTTGGCGATGGTCTGCTCCAGCGGCAGATCCTTGCCTTCAATGTAGGTACTGCCGCCTTCCGGTGCGCCCATCAGCAGCGCCTGGGCGTCTTCGTCGATGTTCTCGACCGTCTCGATCTGGAACTCGGGGTTGGTTTGCACCACTTTCTTGACCGTGCAGCGGTCGATGGAACGCAGAATGCCTTCGCGGTCCTTGGCGGAGATATCCTCCGGCAGCTCGACCTGAATCTTGAAAATCTGCTTGTAGCGGTTTTCCGGGTCAACGATGTTATTCTGGGAAAGGCGGATATTCTCGGTGGGAATATCGCGGGCGTTGCAGTACACCTTCACAAAGTAAGCGGCGCACATGGCCGAAGAGGCCAGAAAATAATCGAACGGACCGGGTGCCGAGCCGTCGCCCTTGTAGCGGATTGGCTGGTCCGAGATAACGCTGAAGTCGTCGAACTTGGCCTCCAACCGGAGGTTGTCGAGGTAATTGACTTTGATTTCCATGAGCGGGGGTCCGGATAGAGAAATGGGTCTAGGCCATAGGCTGATTGGCGGCCATTATCCAGTTTTTAGCCCACTGCGTCTTGGGGAAGCGTTGCACTCAGGTTATCAAGAGGCGGATAAATGGACGGTGAATAGCTTAATCATGCACTTGCCATGCGCCACGGCCTGAATCGTCCACCCATTTGCACATTGTTTACACGCTTATTGCCCAATCGCTGCGCGCCGATCGGCGATGCTAGCATGCAGTCGATACTCGTGTAGACACGCCTCAGGCTAATCAACTACGCCAACCGCAAGCACCGCGGATGATTCTAGAAACCTCGTGCCAGGCGCGTTTCATGATTCCCATGGCGGTTTCGATGGGTTTCGGTATGTTGTTCGCTACCGTGATTCTGCTGGCACTGGCGTCCTGCCTGTATCTGAGGCTGGAAATTTCCGGGAGCGCCTAGGGCGTTCTCTTCAAATAAAGGAGCCATGTCCTGATGGCAAGGCCTTCTTTTCGATGGGCTATCTCGCCCCTCGGGCTCAAACTGTTCGTGATCATTCTGAGCGTCAATGTGGCGATTTCCGCCGCGGTGTTCCTTGCGGTGTCTCACAGCATCGACCGCGGCTTTCTGGATTATCTGAACCAGGCACAGCAGCGCCGTGCGGAAACCTTGGCCGAAGGGCTGGTAGAACAGTGGAGTCAGCACGGCGACTGGGAGTGGCTGGCCCGTTCTCCCGAGCGCTGGCCGCTATTGGTACGTCAGGCGTTGGCCGTGGAGCGCCGTCGCCGACCGTCTCCCTTGGGAGAAGCTCATGACTTCGTGCTGCGCGCCCCCGACGGCGCTTTCGTGATTCCGCCTCAAGAAGAAGACCCCGACGCCGCCGCTGACTGGCACTGGTTGCCGTTGAGCTACCACAATGCCGTCATCGGAGAATTGGGCTATCGGCCACCGCAACAGATGATGGAACGTATGGAGCGCGGCTTTCTCGCGCGCCAACAGCGCAACCTGATGATTATTCTAGCTTCATTGGGTGTCGCTTCGCTGTTGCTCGCCGGGGGACTTTCCTGGTGGCTGGGGCGGCGCACCCGAGCGCTAGCCTTGGCGACTCGCCGGCTGACGGAAGGCGATTACAACACTCGCCTGAAAGGCGGCGGCCGCGATGAGCTGGCGCGCCTGGCACAGGATTTTAATGTCCTGGCAGCCACCTTGAAAGCCAACCGTGAAGCCCGCGCTCGCTGGGTATCGGATACCGCCCATGAATTGCGTACCCCCCTTGCCGTCTTGCGCGGTGAAATCGAAGCCATGCAGGACGGGATTCGCCCGCTAGACCAGGAAAACCTGGGCTCTTTGGCGCAGGAAGTCAGCCAGCTCGAACGCCTGGTGACCGACTTGCGCCTGCTTTCACAGAGCGATGCCGGTGCCCTGGAAACGCAACTGGCGCCCCTGGATCTCAGCCACAGTCTCAAGACCCGCCTGCTCGACGCCCATGGCTGGCTGGCCGACAGCGGCCTGACTCTCAGCACCGAGATTGCCCCCAAGGTAATGATTCGGGGTGACAGCCAACGCCTGCGCCAGTTATGGAACAACCTGCTGGACAATAGCTGCGCCTATACCTCACCGCCCGGCATTTTGAAAGTGAGCCTGCACCGCAAGGCGGACCAGGCGGTGGTGACCTGGCAAGACAGCGCTCCCGGCGTTCCCGAACGGGAACTCGACCGCCTGACGGAGCGCCTTTACCGGGTGGAAGGTTCACGGAGTCGCGCCAGTGGCGGCAGCGGCCTAGGGCTTTCGATTGCCAGTGCCCTGGTAAAGGCCCATGGCGGCACCATGGTCGCCTCGACCTCCGCCCTTGGCGGGCTGTGCTGGACACTGACATTTCCTCTTCTGACGGATAAAATCCAATGACATCAAATGCAACCGATCATCTGCTGATCGTCGAAGACGAACCCAAGATTGCTCGCCTGGTGACGGACTACCTGGAAAGCAATGGCTTTTCCACCCATCACCTAAGCCATGGCGACCAGGTACTACCCTGGCTGGAAGAGACCGCTACTACTCCTTCACTGGTGTTATTGGATCTGATGCTGCCGGGCACCGACGGCCTGACATTGTGCCGGGAAATTCGCCAGCGTTGGCCGAATATCGCCATCATCATGCTCACCGCCAAGGTGGAAGAAGTCGACCGGCTGCTGGGCCTGGAACTGGGCGCTGACGACTACATCTGCAAGCCTTTCAGCCCACGAGAAGTCGTGGCCCGCGTCAAGGCCGTGCTGCGTCGCAGCCAGGCGATTCAGGATGCTCCCGTCGCCCTGGCCTCCCAGGCATTGCTGTCTCTCGACGAAGACGGCTGGCGAGCACTTGCCGATGGCCAGGACATCGCCCTGACCGCCGTGGAATTTCAGTTATTGAAAGTATTGATGCAGGCGCCCGGGCGCATCTTCAGTCGCGAACAGCTGATGGATCACATGTACCGTGACCACCGTATCGTGTCCGAGCGTACCGTCGACAGCCACATCAAGAAGCTGCGCAAGAAGATCAACGAAGCCTTGCCCGAACATGACATCATTCGTTCGGTCTATAGCGTCGGTTACAAGTATCAACCCGAAGGCTAGAACACCTGCTGATTGAGGAAGGCGATACCTGCATCCACCGCGTTGCCCCGGGTCAAGAAGCTGGTGATGTGGCCGCGAAAATGCTGCAGATAAAGTTCGCTTTCCACACCGTTGGCCTTCAGTTCATCATAGAAATCCGTGGCGTGATCCACCGGCACCAGCCGGTCCCAAGTGCCATGAAAGAGAAAGAACGGCGGCGCTTGCGGGGTAATATGCCGAGCGGGAGATGCCAAGTAATACGCTTCGGGTTCCTCGGCACGGGTACCGCCGATGAATTCAACCACCAGGCGACCATCGGCGAACTTGAACAGGTCACTTGGCAAGCCGCCGGCAACCACGGCCGCCAGACGCGTATGCTCGCCGCCATAAGGCTCGGCCAAGGGGCCTTCGGCACCGGTAAGTGCCAGCAGGCTTACCAGATGCGCCCCGGACGAAAATCCCACCCCGACGATACGCTGCGTATCCACCCGCCACGCATCAGCCTGTGAATGCAGCCACGCCATGGCTTGCTGGAGGTCATGGAGTGGTTTGGGAAATTTATATTCGGGCGCCTTGCGGTGTTCGATATTGATCACCACATAGCCTTGCTCAGCCAGCTTTCGTGCGATGCTCCGCATATCTTCAGGACCCCGGTTCTGCCAGCCGCCACCGTGAACCACCAGGGCGGCGGGCCGTAAGGCGTCCCCTGGCATTTCGGGCAGATAGACATTCGCTTCAAGGGGTTCCGGCCAGTCGCTGGGAGTATAGATTTGTCCTTCCAGGCGTTTGAAATCCAACGAATCTCTTCCTGCGTCAGCGGTCGTCGCCGCCGGCTCGCCTTGGCTTGCCAGATGCGTTCCCCCGCACCCGACGAGCATCAAGGCAACGCCTGCCGTCAGCACTAGATACAGACACTTTTTCACCTGAGCGCTCCCTTGAGTGATGGTTTGAAAGATAGTTTGAGGGATAGTCTAAGAGATGGAAGTCATGATTGTTGCACAGTATCTGCAATGACCTTGCACAGCGTCCGATGATACTGCAGTTGTCCACTCACAAGGAGAGCTCACATGACCGCTCAACGTATCAGCAAGTTTTTGGCGCCCGCCCTTTTCGCACTGGCCATCGCCCCTTTCACCTTGACCGCGCAGGCCGGCCAGGACGACGACAAGACAGAGCGCGGTTATGGACGCATGCAGCTCCATGAGGAAAACCGCCAAGCGCTACATGAGCGCGCCGGGCTCGATGAAGAGACCCGCGCAGAACTCACCAGCACCCATGAAGAATATCGCGCCGCCATGCGTGAATTACGCGACCAGCACCGCGAACGCATGGATGAAATTCTCGACGAAGACGAACAACAGGCCTTGCACGATGCCATGCAGGAAATGCGGGCGGAAATGCGCGAAAAGGTCCGCGATAGCCATGACCCTCGTGGTGAGCGCAATAGCGACTAACGCTTATCGATAAATCCATGGATAGCCCATAGTTAACTTGAAACGCCCGGCCCTGCCGGGCGTTTCTGCGTTCGGCTTGCGCAAAACACGACTTGAAGCACCGGGGGAAAGCGGGTATTTTATTTGAACGTTCATTTAAAATAAAACCTCCAAGACCTTTCCCTTAACGACAGGAGTTAGCCCTGCATGGCGCATGACAACCCCGTCCAGGCCCCTCGTGACCGGCTGAATCCCGTGGTTTTCCATGGCAGCGTCGCCGGTATTGTTGTGTTTCTGGCACTCACCATGTTGTTCACCGAACAGGCGGGAGCATTCTTTGATGCTGGCCTGGCCTGGGTCAGCAAAACCTTCGGCTGGTACTACATGCTGGCCATCGTGGCCTACCTGGTGTTCGTGATACTGATCGGCGTTTCGCGCTATGGCAGCATTCGCCTCGGGCCGGATCATTCGCGCCCCGAATTTTCGCTGCTTTCCTGGTCGGCGATGCTGTTTGCCGCCGGTATCGGTATCGACCTGCTGTTCTTCAGTGTCGCCGAGCCTGTGGCCCACTACCTGGCGCCGCCGGACCTTACACCGGAAAGCCAGGCGGCGATGCGTAACGCCGTCGTCCAGACCTACCTGCACTGGGGGGTTTCCGGTTGGGGCCTGTATGTGTTGATGGGGATGGCCCTGGCCTACTTCAGCTACCGCCATCGTCTGCCCCTGGCGATTCGCAGTGCGCTCTATCCGTTGCTGGGCAAGCGCATTCACGGCCCAATCGGTAATGCCGTGGATATCACGGCGGTGATTTCCACCGTTTTCGGTATCGCGACCAGCCTGGGTATCGGCGTGATGCAGCTCAACTACGGCCTGGCATACATGTTCGATGTGCCGGAAAGCTTGAGCGTGCAGATCATCCTGATTGCCCTGGTGGTGATTCTGGCCACCATCTCGGTAGTAAGCGGGGTTGAAAAAGGCATCCGACGCCTGTCCGAGTTCAACATGCTACTCGCCTTGGCGCTGATGTTGTTCGTGCTGTTTCAGGGCAACACCTTGGCACTGTTGGATAAACTGGTGCTCAATGCCGGGGACTACTTGTCCGGTTTCGTGGGCAAGAGCTTCGACACCTACGCCTTTTCCGGTGAGGAAGCCCAGGAATGGAAGATGTGGTGGACGATCTTCTTCTGGGGCTGGTGGATTGCCTGGACGCCGTTCGTCGGCCTGTTCCTGGCGCGCATTTCGCGCGGACGTACCATTCGTGAATTCGTCGCCGGTGCCCTGTTCATTCCATTGGCGTTCATGATGGTATGGATGTCGGTATTCGGTAATAGCGGGATAGACCTCGTTGCCAACCAGGGTGTCGTCGAGCTGGGCGTTCAAGCGCTGAACACGCCGCAAACCACGATGTATACCCTGCTGGAATATTATCCGTTCGTGTCCATTACCGCTGCCGTGGTAACGGTGCTGGGGATCGTGTTCTTCATTACCTCGGCGGATTCCGGTGCCCTGGTACTGGCCAACTTCACTTCCATTCTGAGTGACGTGAACCATGATGCCCCGGTAAAGCTGCGTATTTTCTGGTCGGCCATCATCGGACTTATCACCATTGCACTATTGATGGCGGGCGGCCTTGCTGCGCTACAAAGTGCGGTGGTGATCACGGCACTGCCTTTTTCGCTGGTGATCTTTGCGATCATGGTGGGCATGGTCAAGGCGCTGAAGCTCGAAGGCAGCAAGGCCGATGCTCGGCGCCAGATTGCCGGTAGCGCCCCGGGAGGCGACTGGCGTGAGCGCCTGGACCGCGCCCTGGATACCTCCAACCGCGCCGGTGCCGCCGCGACGATAGAGCATTCGATTCGCCCGGCCATGACGCAGTTTGCCCAGGAGCTTGAAAGCCGTGGCCAGACGGCCAACGTCACCGAAGAGCATGCGGAGGGAGAATCACTTCCCAACCTAACGCTACAGGTCGATTTTGGCGATGCCACCAGCTTTGTGTATCAGGTTTGCCCGCATCGCATGCGCACCCCGAGTTTCATTCCGGCGGATGACGACTACTATGTGCGCCTCGATGTCTACCTTGCCGAAGGTGGCCAGGATAAAGACCTGAACGGCTATACACGTGGTCAGGTGATTGGCGATCTGGTAGCCGAGTATGAGCGCCACCTGCACTTCTTGGCCTTGGCCGGTCAGCAGGGCAATATCCAGGCCATGCCCGGCACCATCGGCGAACCGCCGGAGGACGCTACCCAAGGCTGAACGTCAGTAGGTACTTTTTTATCTGTAACACTTTTATCATTAGCCATTTTTAGTGGTTCCTCTTTCCCCAGCCTGCAGGCTGGGTTTTTTTATGTGCCATGCTCCTTGGGTTCAAGCCGCAAGATTTTGTGTTCAATGAGCACGCCGATTAAGCTTTAGCCTTCTTAACTTATTTCTTGTTGGTTTATTTTCTTCGGCCACGACCCGGATCGCCTATCGGTTGAAAGCTCAGGAGCCGCTCATGTCGTTCGATGTCACTTTATGGACGGTGTTCGTCGCCGCCATGATCACCGCCCTGGCCACCGGCCTCGGGGCGCTACCCTTCTTGTTTGTCAAGCAGTTCAGCAGATACTGGCTCAGCCTGTTCAATGCGACCGCTGCCGGTCTGATGCTGGCCGCCAGCCATAGTCTGCTGGTGGAAGGGGCCAATAATGACCCTTGGCTGACCATGCTGGGTATGGTCGTGGGGCTGGTACTGATCAATGTATCCGATATGTGGATTTCTCGACGCGGCGCCCCGGACATCAGTGACCTGCATGGGGCCAACGCCCGCAAGGCCTTGTTGATACTGGGGGTGATGACCATCCATTCCTTTGCCGAAGGCGTGGGGGTCGGAGTGTCGTATGGCGGCGGTGAGTCGCTGGGGATGTTCATTACTACCGCCATTGCAGTACACAATATTCCCGAGGGGTTGGCGATCAGCCTGGTGTTGATACCGCGCGGCATGTCGGTATGGAAGGCCGGGGGCTGGAGCATTTTCACCAGCTTGCCCCAGCCGTTGATGGCGGTACCGGCGTTTCTATTCGTCACCCTGTTTGCGCCTTTCCTGCCGTTCGGGCTGGGGCTGGCCGCCGGGGCGATGATCTGGATGGTGTTTGCCGAACTGGTGCCGGATGCCATGCAGGATGCGTCCAGCACAGCCGTGGCCACCATGGTGACCCTGGCCTTTGTGCTGATGTTCGGCTTCCAATACCTGATCCATTAAAGGGGCTGGAAGCTCTGTCATACCTTGGCCGCCTTGCGAGCCACCTGGGGTGGGCGTAGCGTACCGGCTCCTTCCGCTAAGGCACGGTGGCAATGTCGCGCAGAACCAAGACCCCCAGTTACCTCTTTCCACTTCCCGGCCGGGCATTGTTCAATGCCTGGCGCGAAGGCTACAGCCTGGCCGCCTTCAAGCGCGATCTCATGGCCGGGTTGACCATCGGCATTGTCGCCGTGCCGCTTTCCATGGCGCTGGCAATTGCTACCGGGGTCCCGCCCCAGCACGGCCTCTACACCGCTATCGTGGCCGGTGCCGTTATCGCCTTGACCGGTGGTTCACGCTTCAATATTTCCGGCCCCACCGCCGCCTTCGTGGTGATTCTGTTTCCGATCGTGGCCAATCACGGCATCGGAGGGCTACTGATCGCCACGCTAATGGCGGGTCTGATCCTCGTCGCTCTGGGCCTGGCGCGGCTGGGCAGCCTGATCCAGTTCGTCCCCTACCCGGTGGTATTAGGCTTTACCGCCGGGATAGGGGTGGTGATCGCCCTGTTGCAGGTGCCTGACTTTCTGGGCCTGTCTGGGGTGGCGCTTGGCGACAGCACGCCGCACAACGCCGTCGCCATTGTTCAGGCCCTGCCGAGTATCGCTCCGGCGGAGCTGGGCATCGGGCTGATCACTCTGGCGACCTTGCTGCTATGGCCCCGCCTTAATACGGCCGTGCCCGCGCCGTTGGTCGGCTTGGCCGTGGGAACCCTGGCAGCGGCTTTGCTCATGGCGTTCGGTGGCGACGTGGATACCATCGCCTCGCGCTTTAGCTGGGAATTCGAAGGCCAAAGCGGTAGCGGCATTCCGCCTTTTGCGCCGAGCCTGGTGGCTCCCTGGCACTTGCCGGGAGCCGATGGCACGCCTCTCAACGTGAATTTCGACTTGATTCGGGAGCTGCTCGGCCCGGCCCTGGCGATCGCCTTGTTGGCCGCCATTGAATCGTTGCTTTGCGCCGTGGTGGCGGACGGTCTGACGCGTACGCGACACGATCCCAATGCCGAGTTAATGGGCCAAGGTATCGGCAATATCGTCGTACCGTTCTTCGGCGGCATCACGGCCACGGCGGCGCTTGCGCGCACCGCCACCAATATCAAGAGCGGGGCTTTTTCGCCGGTAGCGGCGCTGGTGCATTCTCTTGTCGTATTGTTGGCGGTGGTGGCGCTGGCCGGCGTCTTGGGGTTGGTGCCCATGGCGGCACTGGCGGCACTTTTGTTCATCATTGCCTGGAACATGAGCGAAGCGCGCCATTTCGTCCACACCTTGAAAAGCGCTCCGTTCACTGACGTCCTGGTACTGGTGATCTGCTTCGGCCTGACGGTCATCTTCGATATGGTGCTGGCCGTCGCCGTGGGCATGGGTCTGGCCGCCGCCCTGTTCATTCGGCGCATGGCGCAACTCACTCATACCCGGCGCCTGAATAGTCCAGAAGATCAAGCCACCTATCATCTGCCCGCCAACGTGACGCTTTACAAGATATCCGGCCCTCTATTCTTCGGTGCCGCGGAAAAAGCCATGGCATCGCTGCGTATCGTCGATCATGGGGTGAATGTTGTGATGCTCGACATGCAGGACGTACCCAGCCTTGATGCCACCGCCATTGTGGCGCTGGATGGATTACGCCAGGAGTTACACGACCAGCAGGTAGGGGTGATTTTCATCGGCCTGCCCGCGCGCATGGTGGTCA
Source organism: Vreelandella zhuhanensis (assembly GCF_009793355.1). Lineage (GTDB taxonomy): Bacteria > Pseudomonadota > Gammaproteobacteria > Pseudomonadales > Halomonadaceae > Vreelandella > Vreelandella zhuhanensis. The sequence continues at coordinate 176,675 of NZ_WTKP01000007.1, read as the reverse complement.
AGTTGAAGCGTGCGGGAATCAAGCGTGAAGCCGGAAAACTGGCGGTGGTTTCCAACATTGAGCAGGCTCGGCGCTTGGCGAACCGTTGGCTGGAAACACAGCCTCAGCAATCATGATTTTGATGCATGGCGCTCGAAAGCTGCCAGCTGGGTCGGCTGGCCAAGATGCGAATGCCATTCCCCGACCCCGCCGAAACGCACGCGATAACCATTACGCCGCGCTACGCCCTGAGCCCAATCGCGAAAGCGGTCGCGTGGCCATTCAAACTTGTGGTCGGGGTCACGAAACTCGCCGTCTTCCAGGTCGAACAGCGGGTTGTATTCGCTGTTGGGGGTAGTCATGACCAGATAGCCGGGGCGTAACCCACCGAAAACCACCTGCTCCACAGCGGATAAACGCTCTGGAGGGATGTGCTCGATGGTTTCCACCATGGCCGCGCCCGCGAACCCGGTGAGCGCGGGGTGATGTTCGGTATAAGAACCGCATACCAGCTCCAGACGCCCTTGGCGTGCCTGCGGCAGCCTACCCAGACGAAACTTGGCTTGAGCCAGCAATTCCCCGCTCAACTCCAAGCCTACCAATTTCTCGAACTGAGGCTGATGGAGTAGATATTGCAAGAGCCCACCCGAACCGCAGCCCAAATCCAGTACTTTGCGAGCACCGCTGTCACGCAGCCGCTCCACCACGTGAAGAAGCCGCTGTTGGTGTAAATCCGGCGCTTCGATATCGCTCATGATCCGCCTTGTGTTGGGCAAAGCCGCCATGATGCAGCAAAGTTTCGCTGTCTTATAGCGAGAAAGAGCAAAAAATGGGCGGGATAAGGCACGAAAAATAGTGCGTGGGGAATAAAAGCTCCGTTCGGGCACTGGCGTATTTTAATAAACGTCCCGAACGTTTCTAACCAGAGACATGCACGCTTCTCCAAGCCCCCATAGCCGCCAAGGTACGCTCCGCGGTTTCAAATAACTGTTGCAAGGCAGCGTCTATTTGAAATTGATTCTCTTCCTTAGCTAGAAGCTCCACGATTTTGGCTTGCTGGGCCAGACGTGCGCCCCCCAAGCTTGCCGATTCACCGCGTAGCTGGTGTGCCAAGCGACCAATTTCTCGAATTGGCGATGCGCGACTCGAGGGTTCTTCTACGGCGTACTTAGCGGCTGTTTTCTCAGTTTCTGACAGGGCCATTAAATCAGCGATATAATGACTAATATTCTGATGATGCAGTTCCACCAATTGAGCCACTCCTTGGACACCCAGCATGGCATTCAGATTTTCCAGGATCGCGATATCCAGCAACGGCGCCAAATCCGCAGAGTCATACCAGCACAACCGTTGCGGTGGCGAAAGCGGGGTTTCCAGTTGCCGGGAAAGCAGTTCGCTAAGGGCCGTCAACGATAATGGTTTGGTGATATACCCGTTCATGCCCGCAGCAAGACAACGAGCACGATCATCATCATAACCACCAGCGGTCATGGCGACGATAGGTACATCCTTCAGCCAGCCGGTTTGAGCACGCAATTGACGTGTTGTTTCAATCCCATCCATGTCCGGTAACTGGATATCCATGAAAATTAGCGCTACCTGCTGATTGTCCACACGGCTCAAGGCTTCGTTGCCAGTGCCCGCACATATTACCTTGCAGCCCAAATACTCCAGCATGCCCACCGCTACTTTTTGATTGACCGGATTATCCTCCACCAACAACAGGGTTACTCCGTCGAAATGGTGCTGGGCAGGAACAAGGGCACCAAGTGACGATTCCGGTTCTGCTTTCACCAACGGTAGCTTCAACAAGAACTCACTCCCTTGGTCGGGAGTACTTTCCACCTCTATTTGGCCCTGCATGGCAACCACCAGACGCTTGCATATCGCCAAGCCCAAACCGGTACCGCCATAGCGCCGAGTCACGCTATTATCTGCCTGTTGGAAGGGTTCAAACAAGCGGGCCTGTTGCGATGGGGTCAAACCGCAACCGGTATCGCTGACGCTTATATGCAAGCCACTATCGCGGGTAAAGACACTTACCTGAATACTTCCGTGCTCAGTGAATTTGATGGCGTTAGCAATCAAATTGAGCAGAATTTGGCGCAACCGTCTGGCATCCATCAGTATCCATTCGGGAAGCTCGGAATCAAACGTTACCCTCAAGGCAACTCCCTTGGCCTGCGCCTTGGGATCAAACAATGCGACCACGCTCTTCACTAATGGCTTGATTTCGGTAGGACTGGTTTCAAGTATCAGATGTCCGGCTTCAATCTTGGAGAAATCGAGAATTTCGTTGATCAGTTCCAGCAGCTGGCTGGCACTCTCATGGATCGTATGCGCGTAGTCACTGACATTTTCAGCCTTAATCGGCGCCAGGAGTAATTCGCTCATTCCGATCACGCCATTGAGTGGCGTACGCACCTCATGACTGACCATGGCCAAAAAGTCGGATTTGGCACGACTGGCTGCTTGGGCTTGATGAGCCGTTATTTTCAATTTATGGCTCAGAAGCTCCTGCTCATGCCTAGCGTTTGTACTTTCACGCATTTCTCGCACCAGGAAGATCACCACTAACAGCGCTGCCAAGCTCATTGCCATAATCAAGCTAAGCAAGAGGCTGTATAAGATATTCAGTTGGTTACGCGCCTGGGTGGCTGCTTCCGCCAAATGACCATTGAATGCAATCACAAAACGTTCGGTCAAATGCGCCAATGCTTTAAGTCGATCTTCCAGCTCACGCAAATGCGGCGTATCAAAAGAAGCGGTTGGAGTAATCAGCGGGTCCAGCGCATCCAATGTCTGCTGGATCTGGGGAATCAAGAGCTGACCGGCGGGAATGCTTTGCCACAACTCCCTGATTTCTCCATTAGTCAGTAGGTTGATACGGCTATAAAGTAATTCGAAGCGTAAATTAAGCTCTTGTTTTTCCGCGTCTTCGAAGGGGGCCGGCAAAGTACTCAAGAGATAATTAAGTAGCTGAACCGTATCTCGGTCGAGCTTGTACGCCACCCATGCGGTGTCTTCTCTCAGGCTGCGCGTCAGCCCGTCCTGACGCCAGGCGACTAGGGACGCCACCACCAAGGCAGCTGCAAACAACACAACGGCAATAATCGCGACGCTTTTCAAACGCCGCGGATAACGCAACACCTGGGGAGCATTCATGGGGGAATGCTTAGCGAACATGAATATGCATTACCTGCCACACCGAACGAAAACGAAACGTTTCGCCGAGCAGTTCTACATGGTCATCAAAGGGATACAGCACCCAGAGCGGCCCGTATTCGCGAATCGGCATGATTTCACCATCACGATGTATGGCTAACAGGACATCGTAGTTATGCAGATCGGCAATCGGGAGAGTAGCCTCGTAATCGTTAAGAGCCCTTACGTAAATGTCTTCTCCTTCAGCGCCAAGCGTTTCAAGCAAGTCACGCAGCAACGGACCGCTGTAATAACCAGACGTTTCCGTCCAGGGAGTTCTCGTTTCAAAGCCGTGAGAAGGCATTGCTTCCAACATGGCAAGATCGAATTGAGCTTCATCTCCCACGTTGGTTACCGCAATATCGCCACTTACCGTCAAGATGGCCGAGCCGATGGGCGGTGCCAAGGTAAGCTTGTCTTCGGCGTAAAGCGATGCCCAAGGAATCACGCTTCCCATCACCATGACCCATCCCAACACTATATTTTTCACGTAGCGGCCCCTTATAGTCTAACGACTCGACACTCTGTTGTTCGGCATAAAAAAGATGGCGCAAGAATACGCCATCTTATGGTCAAGGTCAGGTCATCCAACAAATTTCAGGCTTTACTATCTGATTCAGCTTTTCTTCAACGACTGCTTTGCCTTCCAATTTTCTTTCAAATTTTCACATAATCGATACGAACGAGGTCCTTATAGGCATGCCAGCTGGCATGACCCAGTATCGGAAGCACCAACGCCAAGCCGATATAAAAAGTAAGCACGCCCACCAGAACACAGCCAGTCAGTATCGCCGCCCACAAGAGCATGGGACGGAAATTCTTCGACACAGCACGTCCGCTGGCTTCGATGCCTTCCATGAAGGTGAGGTCCTGGTCCATGAGGGTAGGAATCGCCACCACACTGATGGTAAAAGCCCCAAATGCCAGCACCCCTCCTGCCGCTGTACCCACAGCCAACATGCTTAGCCCTTCAGGCGTGGTTAAAAGAGAGGTATACAGCGCTTCGGGGCTGGGCACTTCAAAGCCGAAAAACAAGGCAAACAATAACGTCGCCAAGCGAATCCAGGCCATGAAGAAGATCATCATCATCACGCCCATCATCGCCAGCTGTCCGGCATGGGCTCTCCAGCTACCGAAGGCATCCCCCAAGTGAGCCGGCCGGCCTTGCTCAAGGGCACGGCTGATCCCATAAGAACCTACCGCAACCAGCGGTCCAAGAAACATGAAGCCCGCAATCAGCGGCAATAGCCAATGCCAATAACCCAAGGTAAAGGCACCTACGGTAATCGCGATGCTCCACCCGACCCAAAACATCCCATATGACAGACTGACTGCCATGGCACGCCGGAAATCTTCGAAACCGGCGGCCAACCAAGCTCTCGGTCTTTCCATTCCTATCTTGTTAATCGAAATTTGCACCCTGGAGGAGGTGTCCGCGTAGGCTTGTGTTTTTGTCGTGGCCTCACTCATGGCATGGCTCCTGTGGTTCACCCTTAAACCGTTAATCCCGACATAATGTCGTAATGCCAGTTTAATGTAGCCGAGTTCCCCACCCTCTGTCCGCAAACACCATTAAACGATACAAAAAATCCACCAGAATGGCTTTTAGCATCGATTTAAATCGTTCAACGCACGATCATCACTGAAATCTTGGAGTGATGTACCACATGCTCGGCATTGGGCCCCAGCACATAATCGATAAACTTACGCTTATTGTGCGAGGCCATGACGATCAAATCTGCATCCAATTTCTTCCCGGCCTTGATGATCGCCTCCCACGGCGAACCATCGACGATCACGCTCTGTACCTTGATATCCTCCGGCACATGTTGCTGGATGAATTCATGCTGTGCTTGCGAGATGGCTTCATGCGCCTTCTCGGAAAAGCCTTCAGGAAAATAGGAGCCCACCATGGGCATCCGGTAGTCCGGTAATGCCGTGACGATATGTAACGAGGCCCCAAAGGTCTTGCACAACGTCAGTGCCGTGGGCAACGCCTTCTCCCATGAGCTTTCCTCGTTGATATCCACTGGCAACAGGATTTTCTTGTACATGGTATCTCCCTCCTTCAGGCAGTAGCGGTAGTCGCCGTTTTGTCACGACGCCGGCGCTGCATCAGTACAATCAGCCCGAAGACCAGGAAGGCAGGAATCCACATCAACTCCTTGGTCCAGCGGTCGACGGGGGCCAGCACCTCGATGATTTCCTGGTCGAAGTCAAAACCGAGATCCGACGCCTGGCTGCCGTAGGCGACCATATCGACGATCACCCTGTTGTCTTCGATCAAAAGCTCCATCCCCAGGTTATCGAGTCTCTCCTGACCAGTATCACCCTCAGGCACCGGCAGGGTCATGTAGGTGGTCATGGGATCGCCATACGCATCGAGGCCCGCAATCTGCAGGCGCAGGGTGGAGTCTTCATCGACATTGCCCAGAGCCTCGACAAATTGCGTGGGTGGCACGGATTCGTAGGGATCATGGATCATGTCCATCCAGAACCCAGGCCGGAACAGCGTGAACGCAATCAGTAGCAGCACAATGGACTCATACCAGCGGTTACGGGTGATCATGAAGCCCTGTGTCGCCGCGGCGAAGATCAGCATGGCGATGGTCGACACCACGAAGATCAATATGCCCTGCAAAAAGGTCACGTCGATCAGCAGCAGGTCGGTATTGAATATGAACAGAAACGGCAGCGCCGCAGTACGCAGGCTGTAGTAGAAGGCCTGAAAGCCGGTCCGGATGGGGTCGCCACCCGATACCGCCGCTGCCGCGAAGGACGCCAGCCCCACCGGTGGCGTGACATCAGCCATGATGCCAAAATAGAACACGAACAGATGCACCGCAATCAACGGTACCAGTAGGCCGTTCTGCGCCCCCAGCTGCACGACGACCGGCGCCAGAAGCGCCGATACCACGATGTAGTTGGCCGTCGTGGGCAGCCCCATGCCGAGAATCAGGCTGAGCACCGCCGTAAGCAGCAGGATCAGCATCAGGTTGCCCATGGCGAGGGTTTCCACCACCTCGGCCAGCACCAGGCCGACACCGGTCTGCGATACGGCCCCGACGATGATGCCGGCGGTGGCCGTGGCGATGCCGATACCGATCATGTTGCGGGCACCGGTGACCAGGCCATCCCACAGATCCATGGCGCCTTCACGCAGGTCCGCGCTCATATCGCTGCGACCCCGGAATATCGAGGTAATGGGGCGCTGAGTCACCATGATGAAGATCATGAACATGGTGGCCCAGAAGGCGGACAGCCCCGGCGACAAGCGCTCCACCATCAGACACCAGACCAGCACGATGACCGGCAGAATGTACTGCAGGCCGACCAGCACCGTGGGCTTGGTCTGCGGCAGCGAATAGATCGGTTGATTGGGATCATCGAGCTCGAGTTCGGGGTAACCGGCGGCCAGCTTGAGCAGCGCGATATAGACCCCTGTCAGCCCAACTGCGATTACCCAGGGCGTGGCGTCTCCCAGCACGGGCTTGAGCCAGCCAAGGCCGTAATAGACCGCAAGAGCGGTGATCATCATCAGCAACAGACCACCGAGAAAGCCGATCACCTTGCTCACCAGCGGCTTGGGCGGGTTGCTGCTCTGAAGCCCCTGCATGTTGGCCTTCATGGCCTCCAGATGAACGATATAGACCAGCGCGATATAGGAGATCAGTGCGGGCAGGAAGGCATGCTTAATCACCTCGACATAAGAGATACCCACATACTCGACCATCAGGAAGGCGGCAGCGCCCATGACCGGCGGCATGATCTGACCGTTGACCGAGGACGCCACCTCGACGGCCCCGGCCTTTTCGGCAGAAAAACCGACACGCTTCATCATCGGCACGGTAAAGGTACCGGTGGTCACGACGTTGGCAATCGAGGAGCCGGAAATCAGCCCGGTCATGGCCGAGGCCACCACGGCGGCCTTGGCCGGCCCGCCCCGGTAGTGACCGAGCAGCGAGAATGCCACCTTGATGAAATAGTTGCCGGCCCCGGCCTTGTCGAGCAAGGCACCGAACAACACGAACAGGAACACGAAACTGGTCGAGACCCCCAGCGCGATGCCGAAGACCCCCTGGGTCGTCAACCACTGGTGATTGATCAGCCCGAAGAGGCTGACCCCGCCATGCGAGAGAATACCGGGCATCCAGGGGCCGGCCAGGCTATAGAGAAGAAAGACCGACGCCACGATCATCAGTGGCGGACCAAGGGCTCGGCGGGTTGCCTCGAGCAGCAACAAGATTCCCGCCACCCCGACGATCACGTCCTGCAGTATCGGTGCCCCGGGGCGCTGGGATAGCTGCTCGTAGAACATGAACATGTAGGCGCCGCAGAAGGCCGCCGCCGCGGCTAGGATCCAATCCTGGATGGGGATGCGATCGCGGGGCGAGCGCTTGAGTGCCGGATAGGCCATGTAGGCCAGAAAAAGCGCAAAGGCCAGGTGAATGGAGCGAGATTCAGTGGCACTGAACACCCCGAAACCCAGAATGAAGGGTACCGGGGACGCTATCCACAGCTGGAAGAGGGACCACGCTGCCGCAATGCTCACCAAGAGCTTCCCGGGCATGCCGGCCGGTTTGCGGGCCCCCGTGTCGGTGGAGGCGACCATGTCCTCCAAGTCCACTCCGCTTCCCGAAGCCCTGCTGTTATCGTCAGTCATATGCCTGCCCTGCTCCGAGTCGATTGACGCCTGATTGCCATATCGAAATGCCTATCAACATCCTAAACCCAGAATGCGCGGCACCCTGGGGTAACCGCGCATTCCTTACCAAGGTAGCAACACCTCGGACTGTAGGATTACTCGATCCAGCCTTGTTCACGATAGTAACGCGCCGCCCCATCATGCAGCGGTGCGGAAAGCCCTTGAGTCACCATCTCTTCCTGATTCAGGTTCTCAAAGGCCGGGTGCAGACGCTTGAAGCGATCGAAGTTGTCGAATACCGCCTTGACGGTCTGGTAGATGATCTCGTCATTGGCCTCGGCGGTGGTTACGAAGGTCGCCGCCACCCCGAAGGTCTCGACATCTTCGTCATTGCCGCGATACAGGCCACCCGGAATTACCGACGTGGAGTAGTAAGGATACTCCTCGACGATGTCCTGAATATCCTCGTCGTTCAGCGGGATCAGACGAGCATCGACAGTGGTGGTGGCTTCCTGAATGGAACCATTGGGGTGGCCCACGACATAGACCATGGCATCGATGTTATTGTCAGCAAGGGCGGCAGCCTGCTCGGCGGCATCGAGCTGAGACGCCAGCGAGAAGGTATCCTCGGTCCAGCCCTTGGCGTCCATCACCACTTCGAAGGTGTTGCGCTGACCGGAACCCGGGTTACCAATGTTGACGCGCTTGCCTTCCAGGTCGTCGAGTTCTTCGATGCCCGAATCAGCACGCGCCAGCAGGGTCAATGGCTCACCGTGGACGCGGAACACGGCCCGCAGCTCCTCGTAGGCATCGCCTTCGAAGTTGCCAGTGCCGTGGTAGGCCTGGTACTGGACATCGGACTGGGCGACACCCATGTCCAGTTCGCCGGACTTGATGCCATTGATATTGGCAACCGAACCGCCGGTCGAGGGCGCATTACACTTGATGTTGGAATCTTCCAGACGATTCACCAAGCGACAGATCGACTGGCCGACCACGTAATACACACCGGTTTGGCCACCGGTGCCGATGGTGATGAATTGCTCGTCATCCTGAGCCACCGCCGGGGAGGCAAAGGAGGCTGCAGCAATCAAAGCGCCGGAAAAAGCGGCGGTGGAGAAGACATGGCGTTTCATGAACACACCTCTTGATATTGTCAGCAAAATATTTTGCATTTTTCAGTACCGACCCGGTATATGCCGGTTATTTAACGTAATTTTCTACTTAAGCAATTTACCACAGCAAGATTCCAATTCAATGAAGAAATGCTCCTTGGTGTAGCCATTTTCTTTTGGCTGAGCTTTTTACTCATTCTGAAGTCTAGCCATAAGCTACGTTTAGAGAACGTTAATTTTTACCTTGCATCATGCTATCTTCTCGGCATTATTTCACGACGCTTTCATGATCAACGTCTGCTTAGCTTCAATGCTTGCGAATCAGCTTGGCCGTCACTCTCTGAAAACGGGGTGCGCCTACCCATATAAGAGAAAAAGCTACTGGCCAGGCAATATAGAACGCATGCCACCAACGCCCGAGAAAACCATCGCCAAGGCCAGTGTTGATCCAAGTAATCAGACACGTCATCAGCGATACCATATAGAACGACATCAGCACGGCAAAAACCAGCGGGGCAAAACGTGGAGCAAAAAGCATCCGACTCTCCTGAAACAGGAAAATGAATTAACGTTATAACAATATCGTCCTTCAGTATATTACCTCAGCTTGTTAAGCACACTCAAAAGCAACCAGACTGCCATTGACTCAGTATTTTTTGACAACTAACCAGAATCGAACATCCTTCCACAGGAGTGCGATCATGAACACACCAGCGGAACGTATCGAATGTCGACAAGGGGATATTGCCAACCAGCCGGATATGGACGCAGTCGTCAATGCCGCTAACGCCCAACTTAAAAGTGGTGGAGGCGTGGCGGGAGCATTACACCGTGCCGCCGGGCCAGGCCTTGCGCAGGAATGTCACTCAATGGCCCCGATCAAGCCTGGACAGGCGGTACTCAGCAGTGCCCACGACCTGCCCAACGACTACGTTATTCATTGCCTGGGGCCGGTATATGGGCGCGACGAACCTTCCGACAAGTTGCTTGCCGATTGTTATCGCAATGCCCTACACCTTGCGGAAAAGCATGCTATTGCGTCTCTCGCGTTTCCTGCGATTTCAGCTGGAGCCTTCGGTTATCCACCCGCCGAAGCGGCTCGTATTGCGCTGAGCACCGTCATCAAGACGTTACCCGAGTGCCCGCATATCAAGTGCGTGCGATTCGTGCTGTTCGATGCTAAAAGCGCCCAATTACACCATGAAATCCTGGCTCAATTACACTCCAATACCAGTCATAGTGAGTGAACCGCAGCAAGCCGGTGACCGCCTGGCTCATGTCCTGGGCCAGGCGCTATAAAACGTTATCTCCAGATAGCCCACACAGCCAACTCAACACATGCCTTCAAGCCCCGGCCAACTGACGCAGTCGCCAACCTTGATAGCATGCTCGGCGAAAAATCCTGCGTTTACCTCAAGCGCGGAGCGGTAGCTTGCTCCTGCCGGATAAGAGGCGCAATCGGCCGCCGACTCAGATTCACAGGGTGACATACGATTGATGGCGACAATCCGACCTTGCTCATCCAGATAAGCGATATCCAGCGGAATGCGCGTGCGGTACATCCAGAAAGCGCTTTCCGGAGGCTGATCCTCCGCGTAGCGAAACAGCATGCCCGAGCGGGGCGCAAGGCTGTCACGCTCCATCAAGCCCTGGCGTCGCTGTGCTGGGGTTCGAGCCACTTCCACCTCCAGGCGCTGCGGCCCTTGGTCGCTATGGATCACCAGGCGCGTCACCGCTGGCAGGGGAGACTCTTCGGCCTGCAACCAGGCAAAGGGCACCAGGCTGAAAAACGGCAGGGCAAGCGCCCCTTTAAGCAAAGCACGACGTGTCGGGTTCATTTCGGTGTCACCTCGCCGTGGACATCGTCCACCTGCATGACCTTCATGGTATTGGTGCCACCGTGAGCATTCATGTGATCGCCCCGCGTCAGAATGACATAGTCGTCCTTTTCAGCCAGTCCGTGACTCACCAACAAGGCCAAGGCGCGGTGATTGAGTTCTGTCGGGCTCATCCCGGAGGTATCGAACGGCAGCGATACCACACCGCGATACAGTGCCATGCGTCGCTGGGCAATGGGGTTGTGCGCCAGACCCACGATCGGCAGACCCGAGCGTATACGCGAGGCGATCAGGGGGGTATAGCCCGATGCCGTCATGCAGGCAATGGCAGCCACGCCGGTCATATGATTGGCCGCGTACATGGCGGAAAGTGCAATCGTTTCATCCGCCCGCGTGAAGCCTTCGTGAATACGATGACCCGATTCCTGGGCGCTCCTTTCGCGCTCGGCACCCAGGCAGATACGCGCCATGGCTTCGACGGTTTCCACCGGATAATCGCCGGCGGCGGTTTCGGCGGACAGCATCACGGCGTCACTACTGTCGAGCACGGCGTTGGCCACATCGAATACTTCAGCCCGCGTCGGCAGCGGAGAGTCGATCATCGACTCCATCATTTGAGTGGCGGTAATCACCGCACAGTTGAGGGTGCGGGCGCGCTTGATAAGGCGTTTTTGTATCCCCACCAGCTTGGCATCACCAATTTCCACACCCAAATCGCCACGTGCCACCATGACTGCTTCCGATGCTTCGATAATCGCATCCAAGGTCGCGTCATCGGCCACTGCTTCGGCGCGTTCGATCTTGGCCACCAGACCGATATCGGCACCAGCCTCACCCAGCATGCGGCGAGCGGCATGCATGTCGTCGGCGGAACGCGGAAAGGAAATCGCCAGATAATCCACGCCGATGGCGACGGCAGTCTCGAGGTCCTGCTTATCCTTTTCGGTCAAGGCCGGGGCGGAAAGCCCACCGCCTTGTTTATTGATCCCTTTGTGGTTGGAAAGCTTGCCGCCCACCACCACCGTCGTGTAAATTTCCTTTCCTTGAACGTGAGCGACTTCCAGCACCACGCGGCCATCGTCGAGCAACAGGCGATCACCTGTTACCACGTCATCCACCAGAGCGGTGTAATCGCACCCCACCCGCTGGTGGTCACCGGCATCACGATCCAGCGCCATGTCCAGAATGAACGCCTGGCCTTCTTGCAAAGCGATAACGCCTTCCTTGAACCGGGCGATGCGAATCTTGGGGCCTTGTAAATCACCCAAGGCCGCGACGCTGCGACCCAGCCGGGCGGCAATTTCACGGACCTGTTCCAGGCGCCGTTTGTGATCTTCGGCACTGCCATGCGAGAAATTCAGCCTGACCACATCCACACCCGCCGCCAACATGGCTTCCAGCACACCGTCACGGTCGCTGGCAGGCCCCAGGGTGGCAACAATCTTGGTACGGCGAAGGGGAATATGCGGTAGGGGTTTCATAAGGCTCCTCGATAAACCGGCACGGCAAGATCGTAAATGCTTGCCTTTATTTTTCAGGCACCACCTCGATCATTGACGCCCTATAGATGAGCATCGAGGTAGCTGAGAGCCTCCGAGTATACTCGCCATTGAATGACAGAGGTACGAGAGAGGCACGAACGTCCCCACTCAAAATCGAGCTCGCCCTTCCATGGGTTAATAGCCTCCCTCGGCCACTCAGTACCGAAAGCGCATAAAAAAACGCCACCTTATAAGATGACGTTTTTGCACTCCGGCCTAGCAGCGCGGATCAAACCTTTCAAGCTAACCCTGACAATTACTGAGTTGCCACGACATTATTGGCTTTCTTGCTATTTTCTTCGGTCATTTCCTGGCTTTGTTGAGCGAAATCCTGGCTCATGGAAATGACTTTTTCCGCGTCACCTTTCATCCGTTCGGTAAGGTTGGCGGCGATTTTTTGCTGGCTTTCCATGGCTTTTTTAATGCTGTCGGTGTCTTTGACGTCCAGCCAGGTGCGCGCTTGCTCCATGGACATGTCAGTGTAGGCCCGCATTGCATCAATCTGGGTGTTGAGTAATTGATCATAATAGTTCAAGGCGGCGACGGCGTAGGAACGCATTGGAGAAATCATTGCAGATTCAAACTGTTGGCTGGCTTTTTCGGCTGTGTTTTTCATTGTTTCATCTCCTCAAGTGATAACGCCTCAGGGGCGACCATCCCCGTTAAGGGGAGACTTATTGCCCTGGCTGGGTAAAAAAGTAGCAGGGAGTTTTGTGCAGCGCAACATAGTTTTTGTCTTCGTTTCATCCTCTTTTCATGTTTCCCCTTTTTAGGGCTTTTTAAACATATACTTCCGTGCTTCTCGTTCATCGGCTATCGATGGCTTAATCCAGGTCTCGAATCGTGAAAGCCTTGGCCCCCACGCCATCGTGCACCATCAACATGCGCTTGAACCATTCATCCACCGGGTCTCCAGCACTCACCCAGGCGGCACGTGAGACGCTATAGGCCCACATGCAGCTGCCGAACATCAGGTAGTCCGCGCCAGCCGGTGCATCGCCATCGATGAAATCAGTGCCCCGTAACTGATCCCGTAAGGGTGCGAGTAGCGTTTTGAGCTGCGCGCGTCCTTGTTCGGGCTGGTGAAATTCTTCCAGGCGGCAGCCGAAACGTGCTTCGCGTGTAGTACGGAAATAATCTCGGTCATCGGGGTGAATGGCAGCCAATAAGTCCATGACCACAATTCGAAACAAGGCAGGCGTGACGCTGCGTTCCACGAAATGCTTGAAGAAAAGTATCCGGGATTGAGCTAAACCTTCTCCCAATACGGGTGATTCAGGGTAGGCCTGATCCAGGTAACGCATGATCTCGAAGCTGTCAGTCACCACCTTTTCGCCATCGCACAGCACCGGTACCTTGTCATGATCGGCAAAGGCCAATGCCTGCTTGTCACTGAAACGCCATTGGCGGGTTTCAAAACTCAGCCCCTTGTGCGCCAGCGCCATACGCACGCGCCAGCAATAAGGGGAAAAACGTAGCCGCTCATCACGACCGCAAAGATCATAAAGTATTCGAGTCATCATAATGCCTTGTTATCAGGGGATGGAATTACCTTTCATTTGTCGCACAAAGGTCTGGATGGCATCAATATCCCTGTTGCCTTTCGCTGGACTGCTTTGCATAGGCAGGCACACAAACAGAGCCCGAGAAAGGAGCGGGCAAAAATAGGGTGGGCAAAACAGTGGTCAAGGCCTGTCTATTAGTCTAATGAAATTATCATGACTCAATGCCGATAAACCCAAGCAAACATCATAAAAATCATAATATTAAAAAAACCTCTCCTGATACCCAATAGCTTCGGACACTCAAAATATTGGTCATACCAATTCTCCAATAGTAGTCAAGCTGATAAGCGATACGTATCTTTCAGCCTGGCTTGGCTGCTGTATTTACGGCGCCGAGGTTATCGCGGAGCCTACCGATAAATAACAAGGGGCAGTTTTTTCCATGAATGAAACAACGCTTGCACTGATTGCTTTTGTACCCTTGGTACTGGCTGGGGTGCTGTTGATTGGACTACGCATGCCGGCCAAGAACGCCATGCCGATCGTCTTCGTGGTCACAGCACTGATCGGCCTATTGGCCTGGGAAATGACTTTCACACGCGTGCTGGCCTCCACCCTTCAAGGGTTGCTTCTGACGGTGGCGATACTGTGGATCATTTTCGGGGCTATTCTACTGCTCAACACCTTGAAACATTCCGGCGGCATCACGGCAATTCGCAAAGGTTTTTCCGGCATCAGCCCGGACCGCCGCGTCCAGGCGATCATTGTTGCCTGGATGTTCGGCTGTTTCATTGAAGGGGCTTCCGGCTTCGGGACGCCGGCGGCGGTAGCAGCGCCGCTGCTGGTCGCCTTGGGGTTTCCCGCCCTAGCGGCAGTCGTGGTGGGCATGATGATCCAGTCGACACCGGTTTCCTTCGGCGCCGTAGGTACGCCTATCGTGGTGGGGGTGAGCGGTGGCATCAACCGGGAAGGCATTACCCAGCAGCTCGCCGAGGGTGGCTATACCTGGCTTGAGTATTTCCGATTGATTGTTTCTGAAGTCGCGGTGATCCACGGCATCGTGGGTGTGCTGATGCCACTGATCATGGTGGTCATCATGGTGCGCTTTTTCGGTGCTAACCGTTCGTGGAAAGAAGGTCTCTCCATCGCCCCCTTCGCGATCTTCGCCGGTGTGGCCTTCGTGGTGCCCTACATGCTCGCAGGCGTATTTCTCGGACCGGAATTCCCGTCGATGATCGGCGCCATGGTGGGCCTGGCAATCGTCGTGCCCGCGGCTCGTCGCGGCTTCTTGATTCCCAAGGACACCTGGGACTTCCCAGATCGTAAGTCCTGGCCTGACGAGTGGATCGGCAAGTTGGAAATCAAGATGGACGACATCGCCGGCAAGGCACCGATCTCCACTTTCATGGGCTGGGTACCCTACGTACTACTGGCTGTTTTCCTGGTCGCTTCACGCGTCATCGAACCGCTCAGGGATGCCTTGACCTCGTTCGCCTTCGGCTGGAGCAATATCTTGGGAGAGGCAGGCGTCTCGGGCAGCATTCAACCCTTCTATCTGCCTGGCGGTATCCTGCTGATCGTGGTTTTGATCACTGCGTTACTGCACCGCATGAAATTGGGCGAACTGAAAAATGCCTTCAGTGATTCCTCCAAGACCATTCTGGGTGCCGGTTTCGTACTGATCTTCACCATTCCCATGGTGCGCATCCTGATCAACTCCGGCGTCAATGCAGCGGATCTGGTTTCCATGCCGGTAGCCATGGCGCAATTTGTCGCCAACAGTGTGGGAGATGTCTACCCATTCTTCGCGCCGACCGTGGGGGCTCTGGGAGCTTTCATTGCCGGCTCCAACACCGTGTCCAATCTGATGCTCTCGGAATTTCAGTTCAACATCGCCCAGCAGTTGGGGGTTTCCACGGCCATGATGGTGGCACTCCAGGCCGTCGGTGCAGCCGCGGGCAACATGATCGCCATCCACAATGTGGTGGCGGCATCGGCGACGGTCGGCTTGTTGGGGCGTGAAGGTACAACGATCCGCAAGACTATCCTGCCAACGCTTTATTACCTCATCGCCAGTGGTATTCTCGCCATGATCGTGTTGTATGGAGTGGGTATCAGCGATCCACTTATGCGCGCATCTGGCACCTAACCAAGCCCATCGCCGGGATAGCATTATCCCGGTGATTTCATGGAAAAGGTTTCCATAATTTATTTTAAGAATTGCAGGAGGAAACCTTTTGCATGAAACAATACCCTACAGGGCGGAGGCGTTCATTTCGTCTCGCCCTCTCTGGTTTCAGGAGTTGCCATGAATATTCACTTCGACGAGCGCCTGGATGGTGAACTGACTGTCATCGACAAGGCCGAGGTACTGGCCGACCTTCAGCACGCCTCCCCTGACTTGACCTTGCTGCATCGCGAAGAAGACCTGCATCCCTTCGAGTGCGACGGCCTTGCAGCCTATCGCGTACTTCCCATGCTAGTGGCGATGCCGGAAACCTTTGAGCAGGTACAAACGCTACTCAAGCGCTGTCACCACCTGGGTGTGCCTGTAGTGACCCGCGGTGCCGGCACCGGCCTTTCCGGCGGCGCCCTGCCCCTGGAAAAAGGCGTGCTGCTAGTGATGTCGCGCTTCAGCAAGATTCTGAGTGTCGACCCGGATGCCCGCCTGGCCCGAGTGCAACCGGGGGTACGCAACCTGGCCATTTCCGAGGCGGCCGCACCTTACGGGCTGTATTATGCACCCGACCCCTCCTCCCAGATCGCTTGCTCGATTGGCGGCAATGTGGCGGAAAATGCCGGTGGCGTGCATTGCTTGAAGTACGGCCTCACGGTGCACAACGTCATGCGCTTGGACATACTCACCATCGAAGGCGAACCCATGACACTGGGCTCGGAAGCCCTGGATGCACCCGGCCTCGACCTGCTGGCGCTGATGAACGGCTCCGAGGGTATGCTGGGTGTGGTCACCGAAATCACCGTCAAACTGCTGCCCAAGCCGGAAACTGCCAAGGTACTGATGGCCAGTTTCGACGACATCGAGAAGGCCGGCCGGGCGGTAGGCGATATCATCGCTGCGGGTATCATTCCCGGCGGTCTGGAAATGATGGATAACCTGGCCATTCGCGCCGCCGAAGACTTTATTCGGGCGGGCTATCCGGTGGACGCCGAGGCCATTCTGCTCTGCGAACTGGATGGTGTGGAAGCGGATGTCGATGATGACTGCGCCACGGTACGCCGCGTTCTCGAAGCTGCCGGCGCCACCGATATCCAGCAGGCCCGCGACGATGCCGAACGCGCCAAGTTCTGGGCCGGACGCAAGAACGCCTTTCCAGCCGTTGGACGCATGTCACCGGATTACTACTGTATGGACGGCACCATTCCTCGCCGTGAGCTACCCAGGGTACTCAAGGGCATTGCCGCACTGTCCGAAGAAAGCGGCCTGCGCGTGGCCAATGTCTTTCATGCCGGCGATGGCAACATGCACCCCTTGATCCTGTTCGATGCCAATCAGGAAGGCGAACTGGAACTCGCCGAAGATGTCGGGGGCAAGATACTCGAACTCTGCGTGGCTGCCGGTGGGTCCATTACCGGGGAACATGGCGTGGGGCGCGAAAAGATCAATCAGATGTGCAGCCAGTTCAAACCCGATGAGCTGACGATTTTTCATGCCTTGAAGGCAGCTTTCGATCCAAAGCGCCTGCTGAACCCCGGCAAGAACATTCCCACCCTGGCGCGCTGTGCCGAGTTCGGCGCCATGCACGTGCACAACAATGAATTGCCGCATCCGGAACTGCCCCGTTTCTGAATGGCCTGCAGGAGTGATTATGACCAATACCAACCAGCCGTTACCCCAGGCCCCGGCCATGACCGAGCAGGACAATGCCGAGACCCTGTGCGAGCAAGTGCGTCAAGCCTATCGTGAACGCTCACCGCTGCGCATTGTCGGGGGTGATACACGCGCTTTCTATGGGCGCGCAGTGGAAGGCCGGACCTTATCGACCTCGGAGCATCGCGGCATCGTGCACTACGACCCTGTCGAACTGGTGATCTCCGTGCGGGCCGGCACGCGCCTGAGCGACCTGGAAGCCGCCCTGGCGCACCATAATCAAATGCTGCCTTTCGAGCCACCTCGCTTCGGCGAAGCCAGTACCATCGGCGGCGCCGTGGCAACCGGCCTCTCCGGCCCCCGGCGCCCTTGGGCGGGTGCCGCACGCGATTTTGTACTCGGCACCCGCGTCATCACCCAAGAGGGCAAACTGCTACGTTTTGGTGGCGAGGTAATGAAGAATGTCGCCGGCTACGACCTTTCACGTTTGATGGCAGGCGCCCAAGGCACATTGGGCATCCTCAGTGAAATCTCCTTCAAAGTATTGCCCCGGCCCAACGCGACTCACAGCCTGCGCCTGACAATGCCCATTGACGAAGCCTTGAAAAAACTCGCTGAGCTGGGTCGAAAACCGCTACCGATCACTGCGGCCGCCTGGCATGACGGAGGCCTGCACCTGCGTCTGGAAGGGGGGCAAAGCTCGGTCAAGGCCACCCATGAACGCCTGGGGGGGGATCATCTGGAGGCTTCCTTCTGGCAAGAATTGCGCGATCATTCGCTGAGTTTTTTCCAAGGGACCGGCGATAAAGCCCTGTGGCGCCTGTCGCTACCTCCCAATAGCGGCATCTTGGCGCTACCCGGCATCCAGGAAAACGAGGTGCTTTACGACTGGGCTGGCAGCCAACGCTGGGTGAAAACCTCCCTTGATGCCGAAACGTTACGGCGCCTGTGTCAGGAAGCCGGTGGTCATGCCACCTGTTATACCGCTCACCAGGACGGGGGCGCTAGCGAGCCGTTCACACCGCTCAACCCGGTGGTGGCCAAGTATCATCGCAACCTGAAGCGCGAGCTCGATACCTACGCCATCTTCAATCCCGGCCGTCTCTACGCGGAGCTTTGAACCATGCAGACGCAATTTACCGATGCCGACCGCCAGAAACCGCATATCCAGGAAGCCGATCGCATTTTGCGTACCTGTGTGCACTGCGGCTTCTGTAATGCCACCTGTCCCACCTACCAGCTGCTGGGCGACGAACGCGACGGTCCGCGCGGGCGCATTTACCTGATGAAGGAACTCCTGGAAAGCGCCGATGACGACGACCAGGTCACAAAAGAGACCCGCCTGCATCTGGACCGCTGCCTGACGTGTCGCAGCTGTGAAACCACCTGCCCTTCCGGGGTCGAGTATCACAAACTTCTGGATATCGGGCGTGCCGAAATCGATCGTCGCGTTCCCCGCCCGGCGGCGGACAGAATGCTGCGCTTTGGATTACGCAAAGCCTTGGTCGAACCCAAGCGTTTTCAGGCATTACTCAAGCTGGGCCAGACTTTCAAGCCAATGGTTCCCGGCGCCCTGCAGAACAAGATGCCACCCAAACCCGTCGATGCAGGACAGCGCCCGGATACACAAACGCATACCCGCCGTGTACTGATGCTGGAAGGCTGCGTGCAACCCGGGCTTTCGCCCAACACCAACGCCGCCACGGCGCGCGTGCTTGACCGCCTGGGCATCAGCGTCACACCCGTCAATGAAGTCGGTTGCTGCGGTGCCATCGACTTTCACCTCAATGCGCAAGAAGACGGCCGTCGCCGCATGCGCACCAATATCGATGCTTGGTGGCCGCATATCGAGCAAGGGGCTGAAAGCATCGTTCAGACCGCCAGTGGCTGCGGTGCCTTCGTCAAGGAGTATGGCTACATGCTCCGGGACGACCCCGCCTATGCCGAGAAGGCCCAACGCGTGAGCGAACTGGCCAAGGACCTGGTGGAAGTATTGCGTGACGAAAAACTGGAAGTATTCGAGATAGGCGACACTCAGCGCCTGGCCTTTCATTGCCCTTGCACTTTGCAACATGCCCAGCAACTGAGTGGCGCCGTGGAAGGTGTACTCACACGCCTGGGGTTTGCGCTGACGCCAGTGGCGGATGCCCATCTGTGCTGTGGCTCCGCCGGCACCTACTCGGTCACCCAGCCGGAACTTGCCACCCAACTGCGCGACAATAAGCTCAATGCCTTGGAAGCGGGCAAGCCGGCGGTGATCGTGACCGCCAATATCGGCTGTCAGACACATCTTGCCGGCGCCAACCGTACGCCAGTACGCCACTGGATCGAAATAGTCGATGCCGCCCTTGTCTGACCCTCTAGCTTCAAGCTTGATGCCGGCATGATTCAGCTGCGAGTCGTGCCGGCATCGACTTTTCGGGCATTTGCTCACCACCCCTGATCGACAATCAATCATCAAAAGGAAACTCTCATGCAGACCAAATCTGTTTTGTCCCAAGCCGATGTCACCGCCATGCTGGACGCTGCCCAACAGGAAGCCGACAGCAATGGCTGGCCGGTGACTATTGCGGTCAGTGATGATGGTGGTCATTTGTTGGGATTGCGTCGCCTGGATAACGCCGCCCCCATGAGCGCTTACGTAGCCACCGAAAAGGCGCGTAGTGCTTCTATCGGGCGCAAGGAAACCAAGGTCTTCGAAGACATGATCAATGGCGGGCGAAATGCGTTTCTTTCAGCCCCATTGGAAGGAATGCTCGAAGGTGGCGTACCAGTCATCATTGATGGCCAGGTAATTGGTGCAGTGGGCATTTCCGGGGTAAAGCCGGATCAAGATGCCCAAGTAGCCAAGGCAGGCGTCAAGGCTGTCGGCGGCTAAACATATTTACCGAAAAGCGCCCATGACGAAAACCCCGGATCAGTTACCTGATCCGGGGCTTAGGGATTCGTAGATGCTAAATGGCGGACCGGACGAGACTCGAACTCGCGACCTCCGGCGTGACAGGCCGGCATTCTAACCAACTGAACTACCGGTCCGCGTGGTGGGTGATACCGGATTCGAACCAGTGACCCCCAGCATGTGAGGCTGGTGCTCTAACCAACTGAGCTAATCACCCACGCATAAGCATTCTAATAACGCTGTTCTTACTACTTTCTACTACAAATTCGGCACTTTCATCATGGCGGACCGGACGAGACTCGAACTCGCGACCTCCGGCGTGACAGGCCGGCATTCTAACCAACTGAACTACCGGTCCGCATAATGAAAATTCACTCAGAAAAGCAAGACTAGGAGGATGATGCTGGCGGACCGGACGAGACTCGAACTCGCGACCTCCGGCGTGACAGGCCGGCATTCTAACCAACTGAACTACCGGTCCGCTATATGCATCAAAACTTCAGACTACGTTTTTCTTTGCTTTTTCAACGTGATCACATCACCTAGGTGATGGTGGGTGGTACTGGGTTCGAACCAGTGACCCCCAGCTTGTAAGGCTGGTGCTCTCCCAACTGAGCTAACCACCCGTCTGGTCACGTGGCGCTGCATTCTACCAAAACTCAGGGGGATGTCAATATTCATGAAAATTTGATTGTCATGAATTATCTCCCTGCCACGGCAGCCTGCTGCGAGCGCGTGAAGAATGCAATATACGCGCCTCTGGGTCAATCATCTTGAAGAAATACCTGTGAGACAAACATGGAGGCAATTTGTCGCAGGCCAACCAGGATCGCTTCTCGGTCCTCAAAAAAACAGTAGGGATAACAGGCCTTCCGGTTAACCGCTGCACTCGCAAATGCTTGCAATAAAGGCGATTCCAGGCGTTTGGAAGGTTTGTAGGCTAATAATAAAGGGTGCTACAAAAATCCACCCGCAAGGCTCGAACCCAGACGTTATTGCTTGCGTATATAATCGCTTAGCCAAACGCCTTGTTCAGCTTGTAGCGTGGCTGCGATAGAATACCAAACGGAATTATTGACCTGCATCATCAAGCGGGTGGCCGCACCCGAGCACAATGCTACGGGTTACCCCCTAACCGCGTTCGATGGGAACATTCAAATGAACTCAGCACTAGAACACCCGACCTACAATTACAAGGTAGTTCGGCAGTTCGCGATCATGACAGTGGTATGGGGCATCGTGGGCATGCTCCTCGGTGTCATCCTTGCCGCACAGCTGGTATGGCCGCAACTGAATCTCGATCTACCTTGGACGAGCTTTGGGCGGCTACGCCCGCTGCATACCAATGCCGTCATCTTCGCCTTCGGTGGCTCAGCATTGTTTGCCACGTCTTATTACGTCGTACAGCGTACTTGTCAGGTACGTCTTTTTTCCGACAAGCTCGCGGCGTTTACATTCTGGGGCTGGCAAGCTGTCATTCTTTCCGCCGTCATTTCGCTACCCTTGGGTCACACCACCACCAAGGAATACGCCGAACTGGAATGGCCAATCAACATATTGATCGCCGTTGTCTGGGTGACGTATGCATTGGTATTCTTGATGACCATCAAGAAGCGGACGACGTCGCATATCTATGTGGCCAACTGGTTCTTTGCTGCCTTCATTCTGACCGTGGCCGTGCTGCACATCGTCAACAATGCAGCCATTCCAGTCACGGCCATGTATTCCACCTCGCTTTATGCCGGCTCCATCGATGCCATGGTGCAATGGTGGTACGGGCATAACGCGGTAGGGTTTTTCCTTACTGCCGGCTTCCTGGGGATGATGTATTACTTCGTACCCAAGCAGGCGGAGCGTCCGGTGTACTCCTACCGGCTCTCCATCGTCCACTTCTGGGCGCTGATCATGATTTACATGTGGGCCGGCCCGCACCACCTGCATTACACCGCTCTGCCTAACTGGGCGCAGTCTTTGGGCATGGTCATGTCGATCATCCTGCTTGCACCTTCTTGGGGTGGCATGATCAACGGCATGATGACGCTATCAGGCGCCTGGCATAAGCTACGCACCGATCCGACCTTGCGTTTTCTGGTCGTGGCACTGTCGTTCTACGGCATGTCGACCTTTGAAGGTCCAATGATGGCCATCAAGACCGTCAATGCTCTTTCTCACTACACTGACTGGACCATTGGACACGTACATGCGGGTGCGCTGGGCTGGGTCGCCATGATTACCATCGGCTCCATGTACCACTTGATTCCACGCCTGTTCGGCCAGGTACAAATGCACTCGGTCAATTTGATTGCCGTGCATTTCTGGCTGGCGACCATCGGCACCGTGCTGTATATCGCCTCCATGTGGGTCAACGGCATTCTGCAAGGCCTGATGTGGCGCGCCATCAACCCGGACGGCACCTTGATGTATACCTTCATCGAATCCGTGGAAGCCAGCGGACCAGGCTATTTCGTTCGCTTGATTGGCGGCTTGTTCTGGGTAACCGGCATGCTGATCATGGCCTACAACGTCTACATGACGGTGAAGCGTAGCGAAGCCATTCGTCAGCAGCCTGCACCGCAAGCGGCTTAAACGGGGATACCAAGACCAATGAAACACGAGATTGTTGAAAAGAATGTCGGTCTGCTCGCCGTCTTGATCCTGGTAGTGATCAGCTTCGGCGGCCTGGCAGAAGTGGTACCGTTGTTTTTCCAGAAACAAACCACGGAACCGGTGGAAGGGCTTGAACCGCTTTCCGCTCTGGAGCTGGCAGGGCGCGACATCTATCGCCGGGAAGGCTGTGTCGGCTGTCATTCCCAGATGATTCGTCCGTTCCGCGCAGAGACAGAACGCTACGGTCACTATAGCGTGGCTGGCGAGTCGATCTACGACCACAACTTCCTGTGGGGCTCCAAGCGCACAGGCCCGGACTTGGCACGCGTCGGCGGCCGTTACAGTGATGACTGGCATCGTGCCCACCTGTACAACCCGCGCGACGTCGTTCCTGAATCGATCATGCCTTCCTACCCTTGGCTGTTCGAGAATACCCTCGATGGTGAAGACATGGCCGCCAAGATGAGCACATTGCGCATTCTAGGCGTCCCGTATACCGACGAGCAGATCGAAAATGCCAAGCGTGACGTTCAGGGAACTCAAGAAATCACCGCGTTAATCGCTTATTTGCAACAACTCGGAACTGTGCTTGAGGGCACTCGCTAAGTTATGGATACGGGAACCTTTCGCGGCCTTATCACTTTTATGCTTCTGGTCGCCTTCATTGGCATCACCTGGTGGGCCTACTCCAAGCGACGCAAGCCGGATTTCGACGAAGCGGCCAACTTGCCCTTCGCCGATGATAAAGATGAAGAAGAAATCCGCAAACAACACGCCGCGCAAGAAGAGCAGACCAATTCCCGACACGACGGGGGAGACAAAAACATATGAATAATCTCTGGGGTGACTCCCTATCCGGCTTCTGGAGTGCTTGGATCATCATCATCACGCTTGGCACCATTGCCTTCAGCTGGTGGATCCTAGTCTCGAATCGCCGTACCGATAAAACTCCTGACGCCGACGGCAATGTGGAAACCACAGGGCACGCAGCAGACGGAATTGAAGAATATGATAACGCTCTGCCCAAATGGTGGTTTCAGTTGTTTATCGCCACCATCATATTTTCTTTGGGCTATCTGGTGCTTTACCCAGGCCTGGGCAATTTTGCCGGCATTCTGGGTTGGACACAGGAAGGTCAATGGGAAGAGGAAGTGGCTCAGGCCGAAGAACGTTTCACACCGATTTTCGCGCAATATCAGGAAGTACCGATTCCTGAACTGGCAGAAAACGAAGAAGCCATGCAAGTGGCCGAGCGCGTCTACCAGAATAACTGTGCCGTTTGTCACGGCTCCAACGCCCAGGGCGGGTATGGTTTCCCCAATCTCACCGATGATGACTGGCTATATGGGGGAGAGCCGGAGAACATTCTGACGTCCCTGCACAATGGACGTAATGGTTTGATGCCTTCCTGGCAGCAGTTGGG
This sequence comes from Vreelandella zhuhanensis, assembly GCF_009793355.1. GTDB lineage: Bacteria > Pseudomonadota > Gammaproteobacteria > Pseudomonadales > Halomonadaceae > Vreelandella > Vreelandella zhuhanensis. The sequence continues at coordinate 152,090 of NZ_WTKP01000007.1, read as the reverse complement.
GGAGAACAATATTGGCAACCTGACACAATATGTCCTCTCTCTTTCTGGGCTTGAGCACGACGCCGAGAGTGCCGAGCAAGGTGAAGCCACCTTCGCATCGGTATGTGCGGCATGCCATGGACCAAGCGGTACCGGTAATCAGGCCTTGGGCGCGCCCAACCTGACCAACGACACTTGGCTCTACTTGGCTCCTGGCCAGGAAGTCGCGGATTCAGTTCGTCAAACACTGCGTAACGGGCGTAACGGACACATGCCGGCACAGGCCTCTTACATTGGTGAAGAACGGGTTCATCTGGTAGCGGCTTACGTCTATAGCTTTCGCCTACAAGACTGATTCAATTAGCGTTTTTAACCAAAGGGTGCGGCTTCGAGTCGCACCCTTTCTTGTTGGCGACGATGAATAGTTATAATGAGGCTCCATTCTCTGGAGCAGCTTCCTTCTGTTCCTTCTGAGCTATGACATCATTATGGAAAGAATACCCAGCGAAGATGTAACTCCGGATTCCGTGGGTCATTACGCCCCCAAGGATCAATCAGCCACCCAGGAAATGTATGCTAGACGGCAGCATATTTATGTGCGTGAAATAAAGGGGCTATTCCAGAAAATCCGGCGCAGCGCCAACTGGGTACTGATGCTGGCATTCTTTCTGCTTCCATGGATCCGGTGGGGAGATCGGCCGATCATCTGGTTTGACCTGCCGAGTAGGGAATTTCACCTCTTTGCCGGGACATTTTATCCTCAGGAGTTCATGCTGCTTTCCTGGCTGCTGATCATCTGTGCCTTTGGTCTTTTTTTCATCACGGTTTTTGCAGGCCGAGTCTGGTGCGGCTATACCTGTCCGCAAAGTGTCTGGACCTTCTTGTTCATGTGGGTCGAGCACCGCATCGAAGGGCAACGCAACAAGCGCATCAAGCTCGACAAACAGCCCATGACATCTGAGAAATTAGCCCGCAAGAGCGCAAAACATACTATTTGGCTGCTGATTGCTCTGGCTACCGGCATTACATTCGTGGGTTATTTCACCCCGATTCGCCAGTTAGTAGTTGATCTTCCCACCTTTGAGGCGCATGGCTGGTCGTATTTTTGGGTGGGTTTCTTTCTGGTATTCACCTATTTGAATGCTGGCTGGTTGCGCGAGCAGGTGTGCTTTTACATGTGCCCCTATGCCCGTTTCCAATCGGTCATGTTCGACCGCGACACCTTGATTGTGTCTTATGATCAAGAGCGTGGTGAACCTCGCGGCGCGCGTAAAAAAGGTGTCGATCCCAAGGAAAAGGGCTTGGGCGACTGTATCGACTGCGAGCTTTGCGTTCAGGTATGCCCCGTGGGGATCGACATTCGTGACGGTCTGCAATATGAATGCATAAGCTGTGCCGCCTGCATCGATGCCTGCGATAGCGTGATGGACAAGATGGACTACCCGCGCGGCCTGGTGCGTTACACCACAGAAAATGCGCTGGAGGGTAAGAAGAGTCACATTCTGCGCCCCCGCCTCGCAGGCTATTTTGCCGCCCTGGTGATCATGATCGGGGTATTTGCCTGGGCGGTAGGTGATCGCCTGCCATTGGGCTTTGATGTGGAACGTGAGCGCAATCAGCTTTATCAAATGACACGTGACGGTCGCATCACTAACGTTTATACATTGAACGTGCGTAACCTGGATGATCGTGACCATACCTATCAGCTAAGTGTTTCCGGACTTCCGGGGCTCACTCTTGATCACAAGACGCTCGACGTGGAAGCCGGTGAATCACGCCTACTCGTGATTGACGTGACCGCCGATGAGGAGGTTATCGAAAAACCCAGCCATTCCATCTTCCTGACTATTGAATCTCAGCAGGATGAAAGTATCAGCCTAGAGCGTGACATACGCTTTATCGGCAACATAAGGAGGTAACATGCCTACCACGACACCCACAAAGATACCTCCTTGGTACAAGCAGTTTTGGCCGTGGTTCTTACTCGGCCTGCTGTTTTCCTCGATTATCGTCAGCACCACTTTTGCCGTCGTGTCGATAAAGAGCTTCGACGGCATGGTCGTCCAGGAAGATTATTACGAGCATGGCAAAGCCATTAACATGGTAATCGCCAAGCAAGTACGTGCGCGTGAATTGAACTTGAGCGCAGAGCTGCTTCTTGATCCGCTCACCAGCGATATCGTGGTGGACTTGGCGGGCGATACACGCCCCGAAAAGTTGTATTTACAGCTCATTTTCCCCACGGAAAATAACCGTGACCAATCGTTCGTGCTCGAGCATGTCCGCGACGGCCGTTATATCACTCAAGGCCCCGATAACCTGCGCTATCGTTGGTATCTGCAGCTACAGCCCGATCAGCAAGATAGCGATTGGCGTCTCACGGGTGAGGCTACCTTCCCCAGTGATAACAGCATCGTGTTACTGCCGGGAGGGCGTAAAGAAAGCGAATGAGCCACGCACCTGCCTGCTACCATTGCGGTAACCCAGTGCCCGCTGCAGCACCTTGGACCATCACCCTGGACGAGGACACCCACCCGCTTTGCTGCCCAGGCTGCGAAGCGGTAGCCCATGCTATCGTCGACGGTGGTCTGGAAAGTTATTACCGCTATCGTACCGAACTTCCAGAGCGCCCGGATGAACGCCAAGCCGTGCGTGCCGACACCTGGTCGGTCTTCGACGACCCAGGCCTGCAACAGCAATTTGTCCATCCCGACGGCGATGAAGGGCATGTCGCCACCACACTAGCGGTGGAAGGCATTACCTGTGCGGCCTGCGCCTGGTTGATCGAGCACCGCCTGAACGCCATGCCGGGAGTAAAATCCAGTGCCGTCAACCTGACCCACCACCGGGTCCGTGTCAGCTGGGACCCCGATCAGATCAAGCTTTCCGAGCTACTTGCCGAAATGGCGGCTATCGGCTATAACGCCCAACCTTATGAGCCGGATCAGGCTCAGGCGCGCCTGCAGCACGAAGAACGAATGAACGTACGGCGTTTGATTATCGCCGCTGTGGGGATGATGCAGGTGATGATGTTTTCCATCCCTATCTATGTCTCTTCACCAGGCGAGATCAGCGAAGATTTCTACGCCCTGTTCCACTGGCTGTCGTTTGCACTAGCAACACCGGTCGTATTTTTTTCCGCCTTGCCGTTTTTCCGCAATGCCGTGCGGGATGTAAAAACAGGCGTACTCGGCATGGATGTTTCGGTATCACTAGCCATTGGTGGCGCTTATCTCGCCAGCGGTTATGCCGTGATATTCGGCGTGGGGGAAGTGTATTTCGATTCAGTGGCCATGTTCACTTTCTTCCTGCTGTTCGCCCGTTATGTGGAAACCCGCGCCCGCCGTCGCAGTGGGCATAGCGGCAATGCCTTGAGTGGCGCGCTACCCCTTTCTGCCGTTCGCCTGGATGATGAGGGCAATGAACGCATTCTCCCCGCCTCAGAGCTCAGAACAGGCGACCGAGTCAGAGTAAAACCAGGCCATAGCGTACCCGCTGACGGCATAATAGAAGCGGGCGAATCAAGTCTCGACGAGTCCATGCTGACCGGCGAATACCTACCTGTCACTCGGCGAATAGGCGATGAAGTCACCGGGGGCAGTCAGAACATGGAAAGCCCTCTGGATATTCGGGTCACTTATGCGGGACGCGAAGCTCGTGTCGCTGGTATTGTCGACTTGACCGACCGCGCCTTTGCCAGCCGTCCGCGTCTGGCACAGATGGCCGCACGCATGGCGCACCTTTTTGTGCTACGCCTATTGATCGTTACCGCCTGCGTGGCAGCGGTCTGGTGGTTCATTGATCCCTCTCGTGTACTCTGGGTCACCCTTTCCGTACTGGTGGTCACCTGCCCTTGCGCCTTGGCACTGGCCACCCCAACGGCTCTTACCGCGGGTCATGGCCAACTGCGTAACCGTGGCGTCTTGATTACGCGTGCCGACGCCCTGGAATCCCTCTCCCAAGCCCATAGAGTGATCTTCGATAAAACCGGCACACTGACGCATGGCGAAATGCAGCTGATGCAGACCCTTCCACTGGGGAATATCGACGAAGCAGATGCCCGCGCCCTGGCAGCCGCCCTTGAAGCCCACTCGGAACATCCCATTGCCCGAGCGTTTCATCCTTTTCGTGACACCACCGTGCAAGCAAACGAGGTGCAAAGCCATACGGGACAAGGGCTGTCAGGCTCCATCAACGGGGCACGCTGGCGACTAGGCAAACCCGAATTCGCCGCGATACAGCCGCCGACCATACCCGATGAAGGGCAATGGCTATTGTTGGCGAAAGAAGGCGAGCCACGTGCCTGGTTCGGTCTGCACGACGCGATTCGCGAGGACGCCGGAGAAACTGTAATGACACTACAGGCCGCTGGCCTCAAGGTCGAACTGCTTTCAGGCGATACGTCGCATGCAGTGGCAAGCTTGGCCAGACAGCTGAATATCGATACCTGGCAGGCAAGCACCTCCCCTGAAGGCAAGCTTGAGCGTTTGCAGCAATTGCAGGCTAGCGGCGAAACCGTGATCATGGTCGGCGATGGCATCAACGATATTCCGGTGCTGGCCGGGGCTGACGTGGCGATCGCCATGAATAGCGCCACGGACCTGGCCCGCACACGCGCCGATGCGATACTGTTGAGTCCACGCCTGATGCGCATTGCCGAAGCGATCCAGATTTCTCGGGCGACGCGCCGGGTGATGCGTCAAAACATGATCTGGTCGGTATGTTATAACGCTTCCGCCTTGCCGCTGGCCGCGATAGGTATCGTACCGCCCTGGCTTGCCGCCATCGGAATGTCTCTCAGCTCACTGGTGGTGGTAGGCAATGCCTTACGCCTATCCCGCTGGCGCAGCAGCACTGTGCCGCTGCCCCATTCCCCTACGCCGGTGCCCGCATGACGATATTGTATCTGTTGATTCCATTATCGCTAATTCTCCTGGGGTTGGCGGTCTGGGCTTTTTTCTGGGCGGTGAAAAATGAACAGTTCGATGATCTGGAAGGGCCCGCTCATCGCATCCTGTTCGATGAAGATGAAAACGACCTCTCGCCCGAGGAGCGCCAGCGCAGAAAACAGCAAAAGCAGCCCCGGACGCGACCGGACGATAACTCCGAGAGCCCTCGATGAATCCCACCGGCATGGACCTACCACCACTGCTGGCGGCGTTCGTTTTCGGTCTTTTGGGTGGAGCTCACTGCATCGGGATGTGCGGCGGCATCATGAGCGCCCTGACCTTTGCCGTGCCGCCCAGCATGCGCCATCCAGCTAGGCTCACAGGCCTGTTATTGGGTTATAACGCCGGGCGTATTGTTAGCTACATGGCTGCCGGTGCCTTGGTGGCAACGCTCGGCACCTTGCTGGCATTGTCCCCCGAGGCCGGCATGGTGCTTCAGGCCTTCGCCGCCGTCATGCTCATCCTCATGGCCTTGTACATCGCCAACTGGTGGAAAGGGCTACTCAAGGTTGAAGCGGTAGGCAAGCGGTTATGGCGTTACCTGGAGCCTTTGGGGCGCCGCTTGATGCCGGTGGTCAAACTCCCCCAAGCCTTTGCTCTAGGTGCCATCTGGGGCTGGTTGCCCTGCGGTCTGGTGTACTCAATGCTCGCTTGGAGTCTGGCCACAGCGGACCCTTTGCATGGAGCCGCCCTGATGGGAGCCTTCGGTCTGGGCACGCTTCCCGCATTGCTGGTTACCGGCATTGCAGCACGCCAGATGGCCGGCTTGATTCGTCACCGCGCCACACGCAGCCTGGCAGCATTAACTATCATTAGCTTCGCGCTTTGGCAATTATGGACATTGCTCACAACCTCCTCGCTTCACTAAGCCCAACCATCGTTACATTGACTCAGCTCAATCTTCCTTTCCTCTCTGCGAACTACCATTAGTACTCTACGTTCTAGATACCGGAGCATCTGTATGCCCGTTCAAGCCATTCCCGACCGCTACCCTGCTTTGAACGGATTCATTCCAGGCAGAGCTTGGAACCAAGCCATGTTACAGCGCAACGACAAAGAGGAGCCTCGCTATGCGTCTTACCCTACGCCGCGCTCCTTTCATGATAACTTCAGTGCCGAAGAGTTTACTGCTGCGCTAGAGCGCAGCAATAGTGGCAACAAGCCTTTAGGCGTGTATGTTCATGTGCCATTTTGCCGAAAAGTTTGCTTTTATTGCGCTTGCGACAAGATAGTCACTCAGAACACCCAACTAGCCGAGCCTTACCTATCCCGGCTGGATCGAGAAATGGTGCTGAGCTCACGCCATCTAGATTCCTCTCGTCAAATACAACAGCTTCACTGGGGCGGCACACCGGCTTTTTTGACATTGGATCAAATGAGCGACTTGATCGACCGGCTGGATGCACGCTTTGGTCTTTCCTACGCGCCAACCCGCGATTACTCCATCGATATTGACCCGCATCAAGCCGATGTATTGACCTTGCGCCATCTTCAAGCCCTGGGCTTCAACCGGATAAGCCTGTCGATACAGGATTTCGACCCGACTGTTCAGCATGCAATCAATCGTGTGCAACCGCACGTCTTGACCGAGACATTGATGGAAGAAGCCAGCCGTCTCGGTTTTCGCTCGCTTTCTCTAGACCTGATTTACGGCCTGCCTTGCCAGACTCGCACAAGCTTCGCCAAGACACTCGCCCAGGCAATCGAACTCAACCCAGCACGCTTCAAGATAACCAGCTACCGTCATATGCCTGAGCGTTTTGCGTCCCAACGGCACATCAACCGCGACGACCTGCCGTGCCCCGAAGAAAAAACGGCGATTCTACATACCGCTATCACCATGCTGACCCAGGCCGGTTACGTGCCTATTGGACTAGACCATTTCGTCCGACCGGACGACAACCTGGCTATCGCTCAGCAGCAAGGCACCCTACAGCGAAATTTCAAGAGCTACTCCAGCCACACCCAATATGATTTGGTGGGCTTAGGAGTTTCCGCTGTAAGTTGTGTGGATAATATCTATGCCCAGAACCCCACTAAGCCGGCAAGCTATGAACAAGCTTTGGATAAGGGTCACTTGGCTATAAAACGCGGCATTCGCCTGACACAGGATGACCAAATCCGCCGGCATGTCATCGAATGCATGTTGTGTGACATGGCGCTCGACCTTGATGAAATCAGTAGACGATGGAGCATCGACGCACCGCGCTATCTTGCAGATGCCTTGACCAAGCTGGAAGACGCCGAACGAGCCGGCTTGATTCAGCGAACCGGTAATAGATTGGTGGCTACTGCCCAAGGGCGATTACTGCTCGGCCGCCTAGTCATGGCTTTCGATGCTCATTCACCAGCCCAAGCGATTTTTTAAAAACCGTTTTTTTAAGGAACTTTTTCGACAACACTTGCTGCCGGCGCTTAATTCCTCATAATGGTCCTTGCCACCTATTTGAGGGAGGAACTCATGCCGGACATCATGGGCCGTCATAGAGCCATACTGAACGAAGCTCACTGTCAAACCTGCAGTTTGAGCTCACTTTGCCTCCCCTTGGCGCTTGAGCTTGAACACATGGATCAGTTCGACTCGATTATTCGTCGTCGCGCACCGCTCAAGAAAGGTGAGCCCCTATTTCGCCAAGGTGATGTCTTCACCAGCGTGTTTGCTGTGCGTTCCGGCAGCCTCAAGCAAGTCACCACGGAAGGTAATGGTAGCGATCAATTGACCAACTTTTACCTCCCCAGTGAGTTGGTGGGTCTTGATGGCATCAACGAAGCAACCTATCCCGGCAGCATCATTGCGCTGGAAACGACTACCGTTTGTGAAATTCCTTTCGACCGTCTGGATCTTCTTTCCGAGCAACTCCCTGAATTACGCGGACAGCTTTACCGCAGCATGAGCAAGGAGTTACGTGAGGATCGGCGCATGATGCGCCTACTTTCACGCAAGACGGCAGACCAACGCCTGGCAAGCTTCTTGATAACGTTATCCGAGCGGTTTCGCCGCAGGGGCTATTCGCCCTATAGCTTTCGGCTTTCCATGTCCCGAGCGGATATTGGTAACTACCTGGGACTGGCAGTGGAAACCGTCAGTCGCATCTTGAGTCGCTTTCAAAGCCAGAAGGTGGTGGCGGTTTCCGGAAGGGAGGTCAATGTTCTCGATATGCCTGCGCTGATTGCCTTATCCGAGGAAGAAGAGCAAGAGCTCAACTCACCTTGACTGCCTGAATGCGGCTGGCCATCAGGTCAGCCTGCTTGGCTTCCAGCCCGATAAAATCGAACAGCTCACGATCGGCCAACTGAGACGGTGCCACATTGGTGACTGCCTTGAACATGCTCTCCAGTCGGCCAGGGTATTTCTTGTCCCATTCCGCCAGCATCTCTTTGGCCAACTGACGCTGCATGTTGGGCTGGGAACCACATAGATTGCAGGGAATGATCGGGAAAGCCATTTGTCGGGAAAACTCGGCGATATCGGCTTCCTTGCAATACGAAAGCGGCCGAATCACAATATTTTTTCCGTCATCAGAGAGCAGCTTAGGCGGCATGGCCTTGAGCGTTCCACCGAAAAAAAGATTAAGAAACAAGGTCTCCAGTATATCTTCTCGGTGATGCCCCAACGCAATTTTGGTGGCCTTGATTTCTTCGGCAAAGCCATACAAAGACCCTCTACGCAGCCGTGAACACAGCGCGCAGGTGGTTTTGCCTTCGGGGGTTTTTTCCTTGACCACCGAATACGTATCTTGCTCGAGAATATGATACTCGACACCTAGATTGTCGAGATAGGCTGGCAAGATATGCTCGGGAAAACCGGGTTGTTTCTGATCAAGATTGACTGCTATCAAGGAAAAATCAACCGGTGCATTGCGCTGCAGGCTGCGCAATATTTCCAGCAGAGTGTAGCTATCCTTCCCGCCACTGAGACATACCATGACGCGATCTCCTTCCTGGATCATGTCATAGTCAATAATGGCATTGCCTACCTGACGCCGCAGGCGCTTTTGCAGCTTGTTGAAGGCGCGTTTTTCCTTGCCATCTTTGCCTGGCTCGGAAGCCGCGACGACGCCATGAGAATTATCTACACCGGAACCGCTCACGCTGGAATGGGCAAAAGCATCAGGATCGAAATGTTCAACGGATTGCATAGAGTAAGACCTGCCGATGGCTGGAATGGCGGGCAAATATTCTATCAACACTCACCCCTTGCCTACCAACAATCTATCCACCAATGATCCCCCGCAGCCTCCACTCACGAATATTCCAGATGGTAACGATGCGTCAGGCGCTGCTTGAAATCCTTGACGATGTGCAGGGCCTCACGCAGCAGATCACGTTCCAATGAGGAAAGTTCCTGCACCACCACGCGATCCGGCTGGCGATCTTCGGCCTCCCCATCCATCTGGGCCAATTGCTGTCTTAGACGAAGTTCGGTGAAAAGTGCCAAGGCTTCTCCCAAGTCTTCGGCAAAACGTTTTTTCAGCCGCCCATCCTCCACTAACGCATCGAGACGCTCAAACGTGGACGTCGCCTTGATACGCCGCTCCAAGGCCATGGTGCGAACCCCATGCACAATCGTAAAGATACCGCCTTTTTTGATATCAATGCCGTGCTGAGGTTTTTTCAGCGAGCCGAACAATGTCAAAGGTGTCGAGAAACGCAGCGCCGTGCGAGCAAAATAGGACAATAAAATCTCATCTCGTGCGCAGCGTTCAAACAATTCATCGCGTACCTGCTCCAGCAATGCTGCATTACCCGCCACCGCATGAGAGTCCAGAAGGATGGCCAGCTTCATCAGGCTCTCACCATCACGAGCCGCGACCCAGTGAGCAATATTGTGCTTCCACTGAGTTACCGTTCCCACCCATTCAGGGTTACATACCATGATATTGCCGGGACAAGGAGGATAGCCCAGCTCCACCAACGTATCCGTCAGGGCTTGCATTTGTTCGCCAACATCCGGCCACTCCAGATCGTCAGCAAGAATCAATCCGTTGTCCTGGTCGGTCTTGAGAATTTGCTCGCCCCGCCCTTCACTGCCCATCACCATCATGCAGCTATCACGATGGTAGCGCTCATCAATCAGAAATCCCCACGCCTTGTTCATGATGCGTCCGTTGAGTGCAGCCAGAAGATCCATGGCAAAGCGTAATTTGACTCCCTGAGCCATTAACGCCTTAACCAGCTCAGGGGTGCGCCGGCTAGCTTCGGTCAGAGCCTGCAGGCTATCCGCCTGCTCGACTTGGAGGCTGATGACATAGCTACGACTGGAGAAATAACTCAGCACATCCGTCAGTTCGACAACGCCGGTTACTTCCTTGTCTTCCACCACCGTTACACGGGCGACTTTGTGACGCGTCATGGCGACCAAGGCTTCAAACAGATATTGCTGCGGTGTGACGCTCACCAGCTCAAAATGGGCAATATCCTTGACCGCAGTGCTCTGCGCCAGCCCCTTGACCACCAAGGCATTGAGCAGATCGGTCTTGGTCACCATCCCCACGCCTTCCTGACTTTTCACCAACAAGCTATCGGCATGGCTGTCATTGAGGGTATGTACCGCCTGGTCGATTGGTGTCGTCGCCTCGACCATCAAGGGCGCGCGCATGCATTCACTCACCTTGGCCAGCATGAACCCGGCCATGGTAACGCCACCTTCTGCACGCTTTTCGGTCAATAAGCGCGCTTTGTGGGCCAAGGTTTGACGAAAAAAATCGTTGAAATCGGGATATTTTCGGCATAACTGCTGAAACAAGGCCTTTGGCAGTAAGTAGCACAGCGTCTCCTGCTCCGCCTGGAAACGATAACGGCTCTTGCCATTGAGGATACTGATCGCGCCAAAAAGATCGCCGGCAGTGTAAAGACCGATCCGAGCACTTGAAGCGGGCAAGGTGGGATCAAGTTCAGCTACTTCACCTTTGTGGATCAGAAAGACAAACTCACCCGGCTGCCCGGTTTCCAGAATGATTTCGTCTCGATCAAAATAGGCCAGATCCACACCACTGCGTATCCGTTCTCGACCCTCCTCGTCCAACAATGAAAAAGGCGGTTGTGAAAGTTCGACATCGACCATGGTATTACCCTCGTTATAGTACAGGTACTACAAGCTTGTGGTGATTCACTGTCTGTCGCCGGCAATGCCGGTAATACTCGTTTCGGTGCAGTTTGCCAAAAACTGCAGCCACACCTGGAGAAGGGTTTCACCGCGCCTTACCATTATTTGATGGAACCCAAAGAACGACTTATGAAAAGAACTCACCCATGCTGAGAAACTGAAAGTCGATGAAAACAGAATACCAAAATCATGTTTTGCGAGAATACCTAGACTATCGTTTCGTATCCTTGAGAAACACATAAGCCCCTACAACAAAAAAATTATCAAAGTCTTTGTTTTTTAAGGTTTTATTAAAAATATTCATTACTCCCCTTTTGTCGTGATACCAAAGTCTGGGATTTAATTTTTGTGTTTATTGCCCAGTATTGTTCATGAGTCAGGCAGGGTAATCGCATGTTAGTAACGTAGCTCGATAGCCAGGCATTGAGGTGAGTAGAGAGCGACTTTAGTCGGCCAAGGGCAGTAAAGGGTAACCGGCGCTGTCATCACCAGTGATGAAAACGCCAGTTACCTTGTTACCTTTTGGACCTATGAACGAGCAAGATGGCTGTAGGCTGAAAAGCGATACAAGAAACTATTCCGTGCATGCGACACCCTGATGAGTCATTCATTTTCAATGCAACTTACCCTCCAACCTTAAATTACAAGTGGAGATCACCACTATGGCAGACGATAAATCCAATGCTGCTGCTTACTGGAAGGCTAACGTACGCCTGATTGCCGGGTGCCTGGTCGTCTGGGCATTCGTCTCGTACGGCTGTGCCATCCTGTTCCGCCCATTGCTGGCAGGTATCCCTGTCGGCGGCACCGACCTTGGTTTCTGGTTTGCCCAACAAGGTTCCATTCTGACGTTCATAGTGCTCATTTTCTTCTACGCCTGGAAAATGAACAAACTGGACGAAAAATTTGGACTCGGGGAGTAAGCCAGCATGAGTCAATTTGCAATCAATCTTTTGTTCGTTGGGGCATCATTTGCCCTATACATAGGCATCGCTGTATGGGCGCGTGCCGGCTCGACCAAGGACTTCTATGTTGCAGGGGGTGGGGTACACCCGATCACTAACGGCATGGCAACGGCGGCCGACTGGATGTCGGCCGCTTCCTTTATCTCCATGGCGGGTCTGCTGGCGTCCGGCGGCTATGCCAACTCATCGTTCCTGATGGGCTGGACCGGCGGCTATGTCATCCTGGCCATGTTGCTGGCACCTTACTTGCGCAAGTTCGGCAAGTTCACCGTACCGGACTTCATCGGCGATCGCTTCTACAGCAACACCGCACGTCTGGTGGCGGTAATCTGCCTGGTAGTGGCATCGGTCACCTACGTTATCGGTCAGATGACCGGTGCTGGCGTGGCCTTCTCGCGCTTTCTGGAAGTCAGCAACACCTGGGGCATCTGGATCGCCGCCTTCATCGTGTTCCTGTATGCCGTATTCGGTGGCATGAAAGGCATCACCTACACCCAGGTGGCGCAGTACGTGGTACTGATCATTGCCTACACCATCCCGGCAGTGTTCATTGCCATGCAGTTGACCGGCAATCCCATTCCCATGTTTGGCATGTTCAGCACTCATACCGAGTCCGGCTTGCCGCTGCTGACGAAGCTGAACACAGTACTCAATGAGCTTGGGTTCCGGGACTACACGGCTGATGTCGACAACAAGCTGAACATGGTTCTGTTCACCTTGTCGCTGATGGTAGGTACCGCTGGTCTGCCTCACGTCATCATCCGCTTCTTCACCGTTCCCAAGGTGGCTGACGCACGTTGGTCCGCGGGCTGGGCATTGGTGTTCATCGCCCTGCTCTACCTGACGGCCCCGGCTGTCGCCTCCATGGCACGCCTGAACCTGATGACGACCGTTTACCCACAAGCTGCAGGTCAGGTGGAAAACTACGAGGAGGCCATGGATAACGCCCTGGTCTACGAAGAGCGTCCCGAATGGATCAGAACCTGGGAAGAGACGGGCCTGATTACCTTCACCGACCTCAACAATGATGGCCGCGTCCAGCTTTACAACGATGGCAATGAAGACTTTGCCGATACAGCGGAAGCGCGTGGATGGGAAGGCAGCGAACTGAATGTCAACAACGACATTCTGGTACTCGCCAACCCGGAAATTGCCAACCTGCCGCCTTGGGTTATCGGTCTGATCGCCGCCGGTGGTATTGCAGCGGCACTATCTACCGCCGCGGGTCTGTTGCTGGCCATTTCCTCGGCCATCAGTCATGACTTGATCAAGACCATGATCAACCCGAAGATCTCCGAAAAAGGCGAAATGCTGGCTGCGCGCATCTCCATGGGCGGCGCCATCTTGCTGGCAACCTATCTCGGTCTTAACCCACCCGGGTTTGCGGCTCAGACGGTGGCGCTTGCCTTCGGCATCGCCGGTGCTTCGCTGTTCCCGGCGCTGATGATGGGTATCTTCTCCAAGCGCATGAACAGCAAAGGCGCGATTGCCGGCATGCTGGCCGGTCTGCTCTGCACCCTACTGTATATCTTCACCTACTTGGGCTGGCTCTTCATTCCCGGCACCAACATGCTGGCCAACACCGCGGAAAACTGGGTACTTGGCGTTTCGCCGCTGTCCTTCGGCGCGGTGGGTGCAATGATCAACTTTGCGGTTGCCTTCGCGGTATCCAGTGCCACTGAAGAACCTCCGCAAGCTATCCAGGACCTGGTGGAAAGCGTTCGCTCTCCAAAAGGAGCTGGCATGGCAGTCGACCATTAAGCCATAATCGATTCCGGATGCAGCCTCTCTGAGCTGTGGAATCAAAATGAAATCGGGCTTCCCCTAGGGGAGCCCGATTGCTTTGAGGAAGGTTGAATTATGTTATGGCATTTAGTTGCGGCAGTATTTGCCGGTTTAGCAGCCGCCGGAGTGGGCTTGTTCTTGCGGGTTGTGACTCGCAAATGGCTACCCAGCTGGATCGTTCCGGTCTGTGCCGGGCTGGGCATGCTGGCTTACCAAATCAACCACGAGTATTCCTGGTTTAGCCACAAGCAAAGCCAGCTGCCTGAATCAGCGCAGGTAATCAGCAGTGAAAGAGGCGAAGCCTTCTGGCGCCCCTGGACGTATTTCTTTCCGATGACCATCGCCTTCAGGGTCGTGGATCAGGACAACATGGTGAAAAGTGAGGCGAATGACCAACAACTGGTTGAATTCATCCTCTACCACTTTGAAAAACTGCATATGGACCGGGTAACCACGCAGGCTTATCTACTCAATTGCACCACCCGCGATATCGTGCCCCTCGGAGGGGAACAGCGTCAGCCCCGCACCACCGAGATGCGTCAGCTAAAAGACTCGGCCCCTCTCTACCAAGCGTTATGCAACACCTGACATTGCTTTCAAGCGACCTGTGTCAAATTTTCAATGCCTGAGTAGCGCCCGGAAACCGCTCGGTGGACTGGACTCACTCAGGTTATTTCGCCATTACAAACTTCCCGCCTCACGACTGCCCCCCTAAGCGGTATTAACGTAGAATCGGCGTTTTCCCCTGCTGCCTATCGCTTGGCCCGGGTTTTCCAGCACTTCCAGGCGCTATTTCGGTAATCGTATTTGCCAAGCTCCTATTGTTAGCTCTATTGACGGAGAGATGCATGTTCCACGGCTGGCTGCTGGTAATTATTTCCTTGTTCTACATTGCCGTGTTGTTCACTATCGCCTGGTACGGTGACCGTCGCGCACGCATGCATGGCGCCAGCCGACGCCGTCCGATCATCTACAGCTTGGCACTGGCCATTTACTGTACTTCCTGGACGTTTTATGGCGCGGTTGGGCAAGCCGCTACGGCGGGCTGGTCATTTGCCAGCATCTTTGTCGGACCGATACTGACCTTCCTGCTTTTCTGGCCGATTCTGGCCAAGATGATCCGGGTGGCCAAACACCAGAACGTCACCTCGATCGCCGACTTTATCGCTTCGCGTTATGGCAAGACACAATCCTTGGCCGCCTTTGCCAGCCTGATCGCCCTCGTCGGTACCCTGCCTTACATCGCCTTGCAGCTGAAAGCCGTTTCCACATCGTTTACCGTACTGACTGATGCCACTGATATCACCCATACCCCGCTATTCGGGGACACTGCCTTTTACATTGCCATCGTCATGGCCGTGTTTGCCATTCTATTCGGCACCCGCCACACCGATGCAACCGAACATCATGAAGGTCTAATCCATGCGGTCGCCTTCGAATCATTGATCAAACTGGTGGCATTTCTCACCCTGGGTGCCTATGTCACCTGGGTGATGTTTGACGGCTTGGGCGAGCTAATGAGCCATGCCGAAAGCCAACTTGAGCTGCAGCGCCAGCTCGCTCGCCAGGACTTCGGGCAAAGTTTCTGGGCGCAAACGCTTCTGGCCATGCTGGCGATCCTTTGTCTGCCCCGCCAATTCCATGTAGCAGTAGTGGAAAACATTCATCCAGATGACGCCACCAAGGCGCGCTGGCTATTTCCGCTCTACCTGATTGCCATTGCCTTCTTCGTAGTGCCTTTGGCCGCCGCCGGCCTGATGCTGTTTTCCGGCACTGGGGTGGAAGCCGACTCCTACGTCCTGGCCCTGTCGATGGCCTCCAACCAGCAATGGCTGACGTTACTTACCTTCATCGGTGGTTTTTCCGCCGCCACCGGCATGGTCATTGTTGCGGCGGTAGCCGTCTCCATCATGATCTCCAATGAAATCGTGATCCCCGCCCTGTTCCGTATGCGCTGGTTCGACACCAAGGCCCGGGATTATGGGCGTATGGTGCTGCGAGCACGGCGCCTTACCATCATCGCCGTCCTCGCCATGGCCTACGGCTTCTACCATTTGATCGCCGAGTTCTCCTCACTGGCATCGATCGGCATGCTGTCTTTTGCCGCTGCGGCACAGTTCGCTCCAGCGGTAATCGGCGGGCTTTACTGGAAACGCGGTAACCGGCTCGGGGTTATCGTGGGGATGAACGTGGGTTTTGCCATCTGGGCCTACAGCCTGTTACTCCCGGCAATGATCAGTGCTGGGGTGCTACCGATGGAATGGCTGGACGGTGGACCATTGGGGCTGAACTGGCTATCACCCGTGTCATTGTTCGGACTCAACCTGGGCGACAGCTTCACCCATGGGGTCATGCTGTCGTTGGGACTCAACTTATTCTTTTATATCTTTATTTCGCAAATTACCTCGCAACGCGTGGTAGAACGCATTCAGGCTTCGCTGTTCGTCGATAGTGTTGAAACTCGTCAGACCTCGGTCAATCGTCCCTGGACGGGCGCCACCACGGTGGGCGACTTGAAAGTACTCTGTGAACGTTTTCTCGGAGCAGGCCAGGTCGACAGAGCCTTCGAGAACTACGCCCGGCGTAGTGGCAAACCCTTGGATAACAGCACGCGTGCTTCGATCGACATCATTCAGTTCACCGAGCGCTTTCTGGCATCGGTGCTTGGCGCCTCCTCGGCGCGCATCGTGGTCAACTCGGCGCTCCAGGGCCGGGGTATCGGCATTTCGGATGTTATCTCGATTGTCGATGAAGCCTCGCAAGTGCTGGAATTCAACCGCGCCCTTCTTCAAGCCACCATCGAAAACATCAACCAAGGCATCAGTGTGGTGGACCAGAACCTCAAACTGGTGGTGTGGAACCAGCGCTATCTGGAGCTGTTCCGCTTCCCAGATCACTTGATTCGCGTGGGCGCGCCTATCGACAGGATCTTTCGCTATAACGCCCATAACGGTGAATACGGCCCTGGTGACCCGGAAGAACACGTCCAATTGCTGCTCGACAACATTCGTGACGGCCAACCGCATCGCTATGTGCGCTACCGCCAGGATGGCAGCGTGCTGGAAGTTCAGGGTAACCCGATGCCCGGCGGCGGGTTCGTGTATACCTATCAGGATATTACTCAGCAAAAGCGCATTGAAGAGGCGTTGATTCGTTCCGAGAACAACATCCGCATCTATACCGACAACGTCCCGGCTCTCATTGCCTATTTCGACAAGGAGTGTCGCTACCTCTTCACCAACCGCGCTTATGAGCAGGCCTTCGGCATCGACCGTAATGCGGTCATCGGCAAACGCTATGAAGAGGTACTTCCGGCCAGGCATGCCGAAGAACGGGTACCTTGGGTGGCACGCGCCCTGGCTGGCGAGCGAGTCAACTTTGAAGTCTCGCTCAGGGTCAGTGACGCCATGCGTTACATGCTGGTGACCTACACCCCACACTTCGGCGACAGTAATGCCATCCTGGGTTTCTTTGCCCTCTACCAGGACATTACCGAACGGCGCCAGGCTGAAATCGCGCTTAAAGAAACCAACGAAACTCTGGAGGAACGGGTCCGCGAGCGTACTCAGGCGTTATCCGAGGCCAACGCCGCCCTGCGCCAGGAAAACCGCGTACGTGCAGAAGCGGAGCTGGCGCTACGCCAGGCCAAGCAGCTCGCGGAAGATGCCAACGCCTCCAAGACCCGCTTTCTGGCGGCGGCAAGCCATGATCTGTTGCAACCTCTCAATGCCGCGCGTCTTTTCACCTCAGCCTTGCTGCAGAACGTGAAAGCCGAAGACACCCAGCGCACCATCGGCCATATTGATAACTCCTTGCAGGCCGCCGAAGAGCTACTCGGCACCTTGCTGGATATTTCCAAGCTCGATGCCGGCGCCCTGACCCCGCGGCGCAGTCACTTCGCCCTGGCGGATATCTTCCGTCCCTTGCGCGCCGAATTCGAAGTCATGGCCGATGAGCGCGGCCTGGATCTGATGGTGGTTCCCACTCAGCAATGGGTGGACAGCGACCCCCAGATGCTCAGACGCATCGTGCAGAACTTTCTTTCCAATGCCCTTCGCTACACTCAAGACGGCCGCGTATTACTGGGATGCCGACGCCGGGGCGACCGGTTATGGATAGAAGTCTGGGACAGTGGCCCGGGCATTCCTCAGTCCAAATTATCGGAGATCTTCCAGGAGTTTCGCCGACTGGACCAGGTATCACGCCACAAGGAAAGCGAGAAAGGATTGGGGCTCGGGCTGTCGATAGCCGACCGAATGAGTCGCGTACTCGATCATCCGATCAAGGTGCTTTCTCAGGAAGGGGTGGGTACCGTCTTTGCCGTGAGCGTTCCGCGAGTAGCCGCCAGAGAGCGACCCACCGAAAATACCGAGCTTCAACAGCGTCGCGGCAGTAACAAGCTTGCCGGCATTCGCCTTGTATGTATCGACAACGAGACATTAATTCTGGAAGGCATGGTCGCCATGCTATCGGGATGGGGATGCGAGGTGTTTACCGCAACCACCATCGGAGGAGCGAAATCGATACTGCGCAACATGAACGGAGAACCCGATGCGATTTTGGCGGATTATCATTTGGACAATGAAGTCACGGGGCTGATGGCGCTGGAAGTGTTGAGTGAACGCTTGGAAGGGGAAGTACCGGGAGTCGTGATCACTGCCGATAGAACCGAAGCCGTGGCGGAAGAAATCAGACGCAGTGGTTATCAGCTATTGCTCAAGCCAGTGCGCCCCGCTGCGCTACGTGCCCTGCTGACCCGCACCTTGCAGGCCAGCCGTGCCCCTCACAGCGACTAGTCGATTCGCTGCAAAAGACAAGGTTAGCTCAGGACTGAACCTTGGGGGGGTCGACTTCAAGCTTCTGGGCGGCAATCACCGCCTGGGTGCGTGAATGCACTCCCAGCTTGCGCAAGATAGCCGTTACATGCGCCTTGATCGTGGCTTCGGAAACACTCAGTTCGTAGGCAATTTGCTTGTTAAGCAAGCCTTCCGTCAACATGTTGAGAACACGAAACTGCTGAGGCGTCAACGAGGCAATGGCTTCGGCAAAGCGCGTTTCATCCTCATTGTTGCCTTCCATGACATTGGCCAAGGCTTCCGGCAGCCATACTTCACCTTCGAGAATTTCTCCCACTGCTTCAGCAATCAGGGCAAGCGAAGATGATTTGGGAATGAAGCCGGAAGCGCCATAATCGATGGCACGTCTTACCACATAAGGTTCATCACTACCCGATACTACTGCTACCGGGATATCGGGCATCTGGCCGCGTAACTGGATCAACCCGGAAAAACCATGAGCGCCGGGCATGTGTAAGTCCAGAAGGATCAAGTCCGCATCGGGGTGGCGCTTGACCACTTCATTGGTCGCTTGCATGGTGTCGGCTTCCACGATTTCTGCTTGTGGTGCCAACTGGCGCAACGCCTGAGTCAGCGCCGCACGAAAAAGCGGGTGATCGTCGGCGACAATAAATTTATGGGCAAAGGCCATGGATATTCCTCCGGTTCCTTACGCAGCGGGTCACTACCTGCCGCCACGAGGCTAGGCTCATTGGGTGGGAGCATGGTACCGCATGGACTTCCTGATGCCCAAGCACTGCACGAAGAATGTATCATTTTTATACAACAATGCCGGCCCAAAGGGCCGGCATTGTTCATTGGCATCGCTTATATTTGATTTGGCGCAATTATTTGATGGCGCGTTGCTCGATCAAGTCATCCACGACAGAAGGATCCGCCAGAGTACTGGTATCGCCTAGGCCCTCACATTCATTTGCAGCGATCTTGCGAAGGATGCGACGCATGATCTTGCCTGAGCGCGTTTTGGGCAGACCCGGCGCCCACTGAATGATATCCGGTGAGGCAATAGGCCCGATGTCCTTACGTACCCACTTGATCAACTCTTTCTTGAGTTCGTCGGTAGGTTCGGCATTATCGTTCAAGGTAACGTAGATATAGATACCCTGACCCTTGATATCATGCGGGAAGCCAACCACGGCAGCCTCGGCAACGGCTTCATGGGCCACCAAGGAAGATTCGATCTCGGCGGTACCCATACGGTGGCCGGAGACGTTGAGCACGTCGTCAACACGCCCAGTGATCCAGTAGTAGCCATCTTCGTCACGGCGGGCACCGTCACCGGTGAAGTACATGCCTTTGTAGGTCGAAAAATAGGTCTGAACGAAGCGCTCATGATCATTCCAGATCGAACGCGCCTGACCCGGCCAGGAATCCATGATCACCAGATTACCGTCGTTCGCGCCTTGGAGCTCATTGCCTTCGTTATCGACAAGGGCCGGCACAACCCCGAAGAAAGGCATGGTCGCAGAGCCCGGCTTGAGGTCAATTGCGCCCGGCAAGGGAGCAATCATGATGCCACCGGTTTCCGTCTGCCACCAGGTATCCACGATAGGGCATTTTTCATTGCCGATAACCCGGTAGAACCACTCCCAGGCTTCCGGGTTGATCGGTTCACCTACCGAGCCCAGCAAACGCAGACTTTCACGGGTGCTGGAATCCATGACGTTGTCGCCATGCGCCATCAAAGCACGCACTGCCGTGGGAGCCGTATAAAGGATGGAAACCTTGTGCTTATCGACGATCTCGCCCATGCGGCCGTGAGTCGGATAGCTCGGCACCCCTTCGAACATCAGGGTGATGCCACCGTTGGCGAGCGGTCCATAAATAATATAGCTATGGCCCGTGACCCAGCCCACATCGGCGGTACACCAGTAAACCTCGCCTTCCTTGTAATCGAAGACATACTGATGCGTCATCGCGGCATACGTCAGATACCCCCCGGAGGTATGCTTCAACCCTTTGGGGGCACCGGTGGAGCCGGACGTGTAAAGGATGAATAGCGGGTCTTCGGCGCCCATTTCTTCCGCCACACAGTCGGTGGACTGATGGTCCACGGCATCCTGATACCAGACGTCACGGCCGTCTTTCCACTCGACATCGCCCCCGGTACGCTTGACCACCAATACCTTCGTGCAGACGTCGGTACCGGGACGCGTCAGGGCGGCATCGACGTTATCCTTGAGCGGCACGTGCTTACCGCCACGCACGGATTCATCGGCGGTAATCACCAGTTTGGAGTCGGCACCGATGACACGCTGGGCCACGGCGTCCGGGGAGAAACCACCGAAAACTACGGAGTGAATGGCGCCGATACGTGCACAGGCCAGCATGGCGACGGCGGCTTCCGGAATCATCGGCATGTAAAGCGTGACCACGTCACCCTTGGCGACACCCATTTCCTTGAGCGCATTGGCAAGCTTGCAGGTACGCTCATGCAGCTGACGGTAGGTGATCGTCTCGGAGTCGTTGGGGTCATCCCCTTCCCAGATGATCGCCGGCTGATCGCCGCGCGCTTCAAGATGGCGATCCAGGCAGTTGGCGCTGACGTTGAGAGTACCGTCTTCAAACCAGCGAATATCTACGTTATTGATGTCAAAAGAAGTGTGCTTGATTTTTGTGGGTTTTTTGATCCAGTTAATACGCTCGGCCTGGTCGGCCCAGAAGCCTTCAGGATCGTCCACCGATTGCTGGTACATGGCCTGATACTTTTCTTGGTCGGCCCAGGCATTGGCGGCGAAATCGTCGCGCACCGGATAGACGTTCTGCTGTTCGCTCATGAAATTGCCTCTAGTCCGTAGGAATGTGTTCGCGGAAACAATTCCGTGAAATGCATTCACTAAGGGGAATGTTGTCGACCAGGTTATTATTAACTCTATCGACGCCATATAACTCTCTTAGCATAAACCTCCCTTGGCGGCCTTCCCTTTAGACATTGGTATTAGCTATTTTTATTTATATAACAAAGACTTATATACACCCTTTGGGCCTATCCTCCGCATGATAGACCAAGGTCTCGGCACAAAAACGGCACCGGTAGTATCCTCCTTGCAGGACGAAGGTATGTCGGCGGCGCGTCAAGGCATGCTCCCGGCAACCACAGCGATAGCGAAACGGGGTCGAACGCACGCGCCGCGTATCGAAGCGGTGGGTTACCCGAGGCACCAAACCGAATAACTCTCGCATGACGGTTTTCCATTCATGCCCATGAGGTTTCAGCCGAGGACCATTTTCCAGGTGAAATACCAACCAGTGGGCCATTTCATGGGGAATCACTTCCTCAAAGAAAGCCAGACGATTATCTCCCAAGAGTAGTCGATTAAAACGCAGTCCGCCGCGTTTCATATTCGCCTGACCCGCCCCGGCCCCACGCAGATCCAGCCATACTCCCGGTCGCGGTAAATCGGGATGCACTTCCCGGCACAACTGCCATGCCTCGGCCACCCGCACATCCACGGCCTGTGCCAAGGCGCTCGAATCAAGTGATCCTAGCCGTTTGCTGCACGGCGAAGGCAATACCGGTGTCATCATAATGCTAAACTGTGCCCTTGATTCACGTAATGATGAGGTTCCCATGGCAGATCACTCCTCCCCTCATGCGGAGACACCCTCTCCTCAGCCGCTGCTTGACGATGAGCAACTTGAACGGCTGGATGAGTTTCTCGATTCCGAGCATGTCGACCCCGATGCGCTGGATTTGATTTCAGCTCATGGCTTTCTTGTCGCTCTCGCCGTCGCTCCGCGGGAAACCCCTTTCACTGAATGGATGGCGGAGCTTTTCCAGGGCGAGCCGACGTTCACCAGCGACGCTCAGCGCCAGGACATTTTCGCGCTGCTCACCCTGCTGCGCGATAACGCCGTGGACGTGCTCGAACAAGGCGGGCTGCCGGAGCTACCTTTCGACTTGACCCTCGAGGGAGCCATACCGGAAGACACACCTATAGGCGACTGGTGTGCCGGTTTCATGGAAGGCGTTTTCCTCGATGAAACCGCCTGGTTCGACGATAACGAAGAGGCCACGGCAACGCTACTTCTGCCGTTCATGCTGCTCTCCGGGCTGTTCAATGACGAACCGGACATGGCAGAGCTCTCCGCCGATACCCAGCGCCTGGAAGCGCTGGTGGTTCAGCTACCCGAACTGGTACTGGATATTTACCTGCACTACCGGGTGCCGCCGGAAACCGCCAAGCC
Organism: Vreelandella zhuhanensis; assembly: GCF_009793355.1. Lineage (GTDB taxonomy): Bacteria > Pseudomonadota > Gammaproteobacteria > Pseudomonadales > Halomonadaceae > Vreelandella > Vreelandella zhuhanensis. The sequence continues at coordinate 129,262 of NZ_WTKP01000007.1, read as the reverse complement.
CAAGCCGCGCAGAAAGACACCGGCGCCGGGCAAAAGACGTTAACGCAATCGAGCCAGCAAACTGTCCAGCGTGCCATACAGCCATTCCTTGATGCGTTGCGGATAGGGACGTTTCGCCCATTCACCGGCATTCACTTCTGCACTGGAAGCGAAATTGCGCTTGAACAATTCGCCCACCTCATCCGCCAGATATCGATCTTCGATTTCCTGGTTGGCTTCCAAGTTCCAGTGCAGATTCCAGTGATCGAAATTGCAGGAACCCAAGCTGACCCAATCGTCCACCAGCACAAATTTTGCATGAATGAAGGTAGGCTGAAATTCAAAAATTCGCACACCCGCCTTGAGCATACGCTGATAAAACCGCTGACCGGCATAGCGCACGCCAGGGTGGTCGTGCTTGCTCCCCGGCAGCAACAAGCGTACATCCACCCCACGGCGCGCCGCTCGAGTCAGCCGCAGGCGCAAGGTAAAGGTGGGCACGAAATAAGGCGTACATAGCCACAGCCGTTGCCGGGAAGAGGAAACACGTTGGTACAATGAGTGGCGGATGGCCTGATAACGGTAACCCCGCCCCCAGATCACCCGGCCGCGCATGCCTTCCTCGCCTTGCCGCAACGTAGACATATCCGGAAGCTTGCGTACCAGCCACGTCTTTCCCTTACCGCGCGTCAGCCTGGAATCCCATAACTGGCGGAACAGCCGCTCCCAGTCGTTCACTACCGGTCCTTGAATACGGATGGCAATTTCGTACCAGGCTTGAAGGAATTCATCCACGGCCCCGAACCCACCGGTAAATGCCACCTTACCATCGACGACCACGATTTTACGGTGATCACGGCTCAGGTTACGCGCCAGGGAATGAAACCCCAGCGGATTGAAAAGACGCAGTGCCACACCGCCCGCCTCCAAGCGGTTTCGGTCTTCATTGGAAAGGCCCATGGCGCCGTAACCATCCAGCAATAGAAGAACCGTCACGCCGCGCTGGGCCGCGGCTATCAGTGCATTGCAGACCCGAGTGGCAAGCTTACCGGACTCCATCAAGTAGAGTTCGATCAGTATGTAATCCTGCGCTTGCGCCACTGCCTTGAACATGGCGGGCAAAAACCGAGAAGCCTCGGGCAATAGCGTAAACTGATTGCCCTCTTGCCATACACTTTTCAAGTCGCTTCCTTCATGCATCCCGTCGCATCCTTGGTCTTCTTTCCCAGGCGTTTGTGGCTCAGCCCGGCAAGTATCAGCGCTGGGTCAAAGCCCGATGAACATACAAATCATACCGACTGGTTTTACCCTCCACCCTATGCTGTGGCGCTGGACCCTCGATAGGCGGCGCCTTGCGTGGCCGCTTGACCACCACCCGATGGGTCGCCACATCCAGCGCCGCTTCCAGCAAGCGCGATGCATCAGGATCATCGCCAGCTAGCTCACGAAACAGGCGCATTTCCTTTTTGACCAGGGCGGACTTTTCCCGATGAGGAAACATGGGGTCAAGATGAATAACCTGAGGCGAAAATGCCGCTTCAGCGACCAATGTTTCAAGCTCGCTGGCTGCATCGCCCTTGACCAGCCGCATGCGGGCGATGATCGCAGCCGTTTTTGGATCACCGGCAGCACGTATCAGGCCGTCCTCAAGCAAGGCGGCAATGGCGTCGACACGTTCGATCAATAGCACCTCGGCACCCAGGCTCGCCAATACGAAAGCATCGCGCCCTAGACCCGCAGTGGCATCGACCACATTCGGCGTTATCCCCTTGCTCAAACCGCAGGCCTTGGCGACCAACTGGCCGCGACCCCCGCCAAAGCGACGCCGATGAGCCACGCGTCCTTGCACAAAGTCCACTCGTAGAGGTTTGCCGTACAGACGTTCATCGCCGGCCAACACCAAACCATCTGATTGATGGCGCAAGACCCACCCTCCAGGCAGGCTCATGCTGGTTTTTTCCAGGCGACTTCATTACGCAGGTAGACTGGCTGAACTTCATGGGGGTCGCATCCCAGGCCGGCATCAAGATCCCGAGCAGCCAACACCGCCATGTCTTCGGCACTGGCCTCGATGTTCTCGAGGGTCTGGGTCAAGCCGGCTTGGACCTGGGCGGGCATTTGTTCCCATAATGCCCATCCCGACCCCACCCCTACCCAGTCAGTTTCCTTTGATGGCAAACGCAAGGCTTGCGGGGCCAGGACGGCTTCTTGCTGCAAAAGCGTGGTGACGCCATCGGCACAGTGCCAGGCAGCCACGTAAATCTCGCCCATCCGGGCATCCAGGGCAGTGACTAGATAGCGAAAGTGATAGCGACGGTGGGCGCCCAGTGCCAATGCCTCCAAGGTGGATACGCCCAGCAGCGGCCGTTCCAGACCAAACGCCAACCCCTGAGCTGCACCCGCTGCAATTCGCAAGCCGGTGAAAGAGCCTGGACCACGACCATAGGCAATCGCATCCAATTCGCTTGGAGTAATGCCGGCCTCGGCCAGGACCTCATTCACCATCGGCATCAACCGACGGGTATGGGCACGGGGCGTCAGCTCAAAGCGACTGATGCATTCCTGCTTTTCGGCATCCCGCCGAAGCAAGGCAACCGAACAAGCACTCGAAGAGGCATCCAAGGCAAGCAACACTGATGACATGGCGAAAACCACCCAACGCAGAATGAAACATGATTATACGTGGCTTGAACCATAACGACGATGGCCCGCACGAGGCGGGCCATCTGTAATACTGGGCAAGCAAGAGTCAGTCTTTAAGTGCTTCAAGCACCTGACGGGTAATCTCGTCAACGCTACCAGTGCCTTCCACACGATGATACTCGGGGGCCACCTGCGGATCTTCCTTGGCCCACTGCTTGTAATAGTCGACCAGCGGAGCCGTTTGGTCATGATAGACCGCCAGACGATGACGCACGGTGGATTCCTGATCATCTTCGCGTTGAATCAAGGCTTCGCCGGTCACATCATCCTTGCCTGGCTCCTTGGGCGGATTGTGCTCGACGTGATAGACGCGCCCAGAGGCAGGGTGGACACGGCGACCTGCCAGACGGCTGACAATTTCCTCATCGGGAACCGCAATTTCCAGGACGTGATCGATCTTCACGCCGGCGTCTTTCATGGCTTGCGCCTGAGGAATGGTGCGCGGGAAGCCATCCAACAGGAATCCATTTTCGCAATCCGGCTGGCTGATACGTTCCTTGACCAGATCGATGATGATGTCGTCGGACACCAGGCCACCGCTGTTCATGATTTCCTTGACCTTGAGCCCCAGCTCACTGCCTTCCTTCACGGCGGCGCGCAGCATGTCGCCGGTAGAAATTTGCGGAATATTGAACTGCTCGCAAATAAACTGAGCTTGAGTTCCCTTGCCAGCCCCCGGGGCGCCCAACAGGATCAAACGCATCGCACTGCTCCTTGGATTACAAAAATATAAAAAATAGACCGTCGACAATAACCGTGGCGCCGGGGTGGCACAACTCTCCAAAAGCCTGAGACACGCCTTTTTTATCAAGTTTAGACGGGAAAGTCGGCTTGGAGGGAGAACCGGATACGCAAACGGCGCCCGAAGGCGCCGCTAACGTAGCGTTACTTTAAACAATTCTGTTACAACAACAATCGCCGGATATCGCTCAGCACCTCCGCCAGGAAGGCGGTGAAGCGCGCCGCGTCCGCCCCGTTGATCGCCCGGTGATCATAGGACAACGACAGCGGCATCATCAGCCGCGGCTGGAAGGCGGCCCCGTCCCAGACCGGCTTCATTGACGCCTTGGACACCCCGAGGATGGCCACTTCCGGCGCATTGACGATCGGAGTGAACGCCGTGCCACCAATCGAGCCCAGGCTTGAGATGGTGAAACAGCCGCCGGTCATTTCCTCGCGCTTGAGCTTCTTGGTCTGGGCCTTCTTGCCCAGCTCCGCCATGTCCTTGGCGATCTCGATCAACGACTTCTGGTCGGCATCGCGCACCACCGGCACCATCAGCCCGGCCGGGGTATCCACCGCCACGCCGATATGCACGTAGTGCTTCCACACCAGCGTCTCGCCATCGCCTTTCAGGCTAACGTTGAACTGCGGGAACTTCCTAAGCGCAAAGGCACAGGCCTTGACCATGAACGGCAGCGGGGTGAGCTTGGCGCCCTGGGCTTCCGCTTCGGCCTTCATCGCCTTGCGAAACGCTTCGAGCTCGGTGATGTCGGCTTCGTCGAACTGGGTCACGTGGGGCACGTTCAGCCAGCTGCGATGCAGGTTGGTGGCGCCCATCTTGAGCAGCCGGCCCATGGGCTTTTCTTCGATCTCTCCAAACTGGCTGAAGTCGACCTCGGGAATCGGCGGGATGCCCGCACCACCGCTGGCAGCGGGGGCGGCACCGGCCTTGTCCTGACGGGCAATCGCCTGCTTGACGTAGTTCTGCACGTCTTCCTTCAGCACCCGTTCCTTGGGGCCGCTGGGCTTGACCAATGCCAGGTCGACCCCCAGCTCACGGGCCAGCATGCGCACCGCGGGGCCGGCGTGCACTAGTTTGCCGTCGCGCGGCTTGTGCGCGGCCATCTGGGCTTCGGGGCTGGGAGTGCCGGGGGGCGTTTCAGCCTTGCCGGATTTCTTGTCGGTCGTGGGCGCCGGAACGCTCTTTTCGGCCGGCTGCGGCTTGGCCTTCTTGGCTGGTTTGGCCCCCGCCACTTCCATGATGCCGATCACGTCACCTTCGGAGACCGTGTCGCCCTCCTTGACGGTGAGCTCGACGATCGTGCCCTTGTAAGGGCTAGGCACGTCCATGGAGGCCTTGTCGGACTCCAGGGTGATCAGCGGATCTTCCTCATTGACCTCGTCACCGGCCGCCACCCCGATCTCGATGATCGGCACATCCGTGGCGCCGGACAGGTCCGGCACCCGAATTTCCTTGCGTTCGGGCGCACCGCTGCCCTCTTCTTCTTCTTCAGGTTCAGCTTCCTCGCCCGCTTCCTCTTCAGGTTCAGCTTCCTCGCCCGCTTCCTCTTCAGGTTCAGCAGGCTCAGGCGCCTGGGTCTCGTCGGGTCTCGCTTGCTTGTCGGAGGCGCCCTCACCGGCGATCTCCATCTGGCCGATGACATCGCCTTCGGAGACCCTGTCGCCTTCCTTGACCGTCAAGCTGACGATAGTGCCGTCATGCGGGCTGGGCATGTCCATGGAGGCCTTGTCGGACTCCAGGGTGACCAAGGCGTCCTCGGCGTTGACCTCGTCGCCTTCGGCCACCGCCACGTCGATGATCTCGACATCGTTTTCGCCGCCGAGATCCGGCACCGTGATATCCACGGTCTGCTTGCCGCCGGCTGGCTTGGCGGCCTTTTGGGCGGCGGGTTTCTCCGCTGCCTGCGGTGCCGCTGGCTCTTGCGATGACGGCGTCGCCTCGGACTCAGACTCGGCTGGCCCGGTATCTTCCTCTTCCTCGCCGCCCCCCTCGGCTTCGAGTTCGAGGATCTCGTCGCCTTCCGAGACCGTATCGCCTTCCTGGACCAGCACCTTGAGAACCTTGCCGCCTTTCGGAGCGGGCACGTCCATGCTGGCCTTGTCGGATTCCAGGGTGATCATGGTGTCTTCCGCGGCAATCACGTCGCCTTCGGCCACCGCGATCTCGATGATTTCGACATCCTCGCTGCCGCCGATGTCGGGCACTTTGATGATTTCGCTACTCAAGGTCGCGCTCCTTACAAATCGTGTCGAGCCGGCGGGCCTGGCCCGCCGGGCACCGGATCAGCTGGTCAGCGGGTTGGGCTTGTCGGGGTCGATGCCGTACTGCTTGATCGCGTCCCCGACCAGCTTGCGTTTGATCTCGCCGCGATCCGCCAAGGCCTTGAGCGCGGCGACCACCACGAAGTGGCGGTCCACTTCAAAGAAGTAGCGCAGCTTCTCGCGGCTGTCGGAGCGCCCGTAGCCATCGGTCCCCAGCACGGTATAGTCGCTGGGCACCCAGGCGCGTACCTGGTCGGCGTAGAGCTTCATGTAGTCGGTGGAGGCGATCACAGGCCCCTCGCGCCCGCTCAGGCACTGGGTGACGTGCGGCGTGGCCGGGTCCTCGTCGGGGTGCAGGAAGGCCTGACGGTCGACGGTCAGGGCGTCACGGCGCAGCTCGTTGAAGCTGGTGACACTCCAGATATCGGCGCCGATGCCCCAGTCGTTGGCCAAAAGGTCGGCGGCGGCTTCGACTTCGCGCAAGATGGTGCCGGAGCCCAGCAGCTGGACGCGGCCCTTGTCACCCTGGGTTTCGCGCAGCAGGTACATGCCCTTGATAATGTCCTCGGCGGGGATCGTCTCGAGCTCGGGATGCACGTAGTTCTCGTTCATCACCGTGAGGTAGTAGAAGCAGTTTTCCTTGTCGGCGAACATGCGCTTCAGGCCGTCCTGGACGATCACTGCGACCTCGTGGGCGTAGGTGGGATCGTAGCTTCTACAGTTGGGGATGGTGGAGGCCTGGATCAGGCTGTGACCGTCCTGGTGCTGCAGGCCTTCGCCGTTGAGCGTGGTGCGCCCGGCAGTGCCGCCGACCATGAAGCCACGGGCCTGCAGGTCCCCGGCGGCCCAGGCCAGATCGCCGATGCGCTGGAAGCCGAACATGGAGTAGTAGACGTAGAACGGCAGCAGGGTGACGTTGTTGTTCGAGTAGGAGGTGGCGGCGGCGATCCAGGCGGACATGGCGCCGGCCTCGGAAATGCCTTCCTCGAGGATCTGGCCTTGCTTATCCTCGCGGTAGAACATGATCTGGCCCTTGTCCACCGGCTCGTACTTCTGGCCTTCGGAAGTGTAGATGCCCAGCTGGCGGAACATGCCTTCCATGCCGAAGGTGCGCGCTTCATCGGGGATGATCGGCACCACGCGCTTGCCCAGGGTCTTGTCCTTGACCAGGCCGTTGAGGATGCGCACGAAGGCCATGGTGGTGGAGACTTCGCGGTCCTTGGAGCCGCCGGTCTGGGTGGCGAAGATCTTGTGGTCGAGCCCAGGAATCTCCAGCGCCTGGAAGTCGCTGCGCCGGCTGGGCAGGTAGCCGCCCAGGCGTTCGCGCTGCAGGTGCATGTACTTGAGCTCGGGGGAGTCGTCCTCAGGCTTGTAGTAGGGCACCTCCTTGAGCTGGTCGTCGGACAGCGGAATGCCGAAGCGGTCGCGGAAGGTCTTCAGCGCCTCGTGTTCCATGGTCTTGATCTGGTGGGCTTCGTTGGCGGCTTCGCCATCACCGCCGCCCATGCCGTAGCCCTTGACGGTATGCGCCAGGATCACGGTGGGCTTGCCGCCGGCGTTCTGGGTGGCTTCGTGGTAGGCCGCATACACCTTGAAGGGGTCATGGCCACCGCGGTTGAGCTTCCAGATGTCCTCGTCGGACAGATCCTTGACCATCTCGGCAGTTTCCGGGTACTTGCCGAAGAAGTGCTCGCGGGTGTAGGCGCCGCCGTTGGCCTTGTAGTTCTGGTACTCGCCGTCGACCGCTTCGTCCATGCGCTTTTGCAGGATGCCTTTCTTGTCCTTCTCGAACAAAGGGTCCCAGTGGCGGCCCCAGACGACCTTGACCACGTTCCAGCCGGCGCCGCGGAATACCCCTTCCAGCTCGTCCATGATCCGGCCGTTGCCGCGCACCGGACCATCCAGGCGCTGGAGGTTGCAGTTGACCACGAAGATCAGGTTGTCGAGGTTCTCGCGCCCGGCCAGGGAAATCGCGCCCAGCGATTCGGGCTCGTCGCACTCGCCGTCGCCCAGGAAGCACCAGATCTTGCGATCGTGCATGTCCTTCATTTCACGCGAATGCAGGTACTTCATCACGTGGGCCTGGTAGATCGCCTGGATCGGGCCCAGGCCCATGGAGACCGTGGGGAACTGCCAGAAGTCGGGCATCAGCCAGGGGTGCGGGTAGGACGACAGGCCGTCGCCGTCGACTTCCTGGCGGAACTTGTCCATCTGCGCTTCGGTCAGGCGGCCTTCGAGGAAGGCGCGGGCGTAGATGCCCGGGGCCACATGGCCCTGGATATACACCAGGTCGCCTTCGAAGTCGCCGTTGGGGGCGCGGAAGAAGTGGTTGAAGCCCACGTCGTACAGGGTCGCCGCCGACATGAAGCTGGCGATGTGACCGCCCACCCCGGGGCAGGCACGGTTGTTGCGGATCACCTGGGCGATGGCGTTGTAGCGGATGATCGAGCGGATGCGCCGCTCCATGAACAGGTCGCCCGGCATCGGCGCTTCGCGGTGGACCGGGATGGTGTTGCGGTGCGGGGTTGTCACCGAGAAGGGTACCTTCATCCCGTCTCGGCGTAGCCGGTCCGCCAGGCGGGTCATCAGGTAGCGGGCACGTTCCTCACCCTCGCGATCCAGTACCGACTCCAGGGAATCCATCCATTCCGTGGTTTCGATCAGATCGAGATCTTCTCTTGTCTCCAGACTCATAGAGGTCTCTCCGAATGACGATAAATGACAAGGGCCCCGCAACCTCAGGGCCAGCCGGCGATAGCAACGCTTGCGCCGTGAATCAATGACAAATCGTTGTACAGCGCATCAACCCTAACAGGTAACAACAGCACCGAATTAGATTTTGGCTCTATATTCAACGAATTACATAATTCAAATGTAGTAAACCTACAAAAATGTTAAAAAATAACCGCCTTGTATAGGCAGAAGATACCTCAAAGTCGCCACGCTGCCAATTCAGCAGGCCGGGAAAAGCCTATCGAAAACAAAGTACTGCACTGCAACATAAGGGTTGTCCAGCATATTGCAGTTTACGACCAAGGCGCAGCAACTTGTAGTCAAACTACCGTTTTAAAGGTTTTAGAGGGCTGCTTGGCCAGACAACCACGAAAGTACTTCCAATCAAATGCCGGTCCGGGATCAGTCTTGCGCAGTGGCGCCACCTGGGCGTGGCTGGTAATACGTTCGGGTGTAAGAGAAGGATAGCAGTCCATCAAGGTTTTAGTGACGCACGCCAAGGCATGATATTGAGCCTGGGTGAAAGGCGTCTCGTCATCTCCTTCAAGCTCGATACCCACGGAAAAATCATTGAGCGCTTGGCGCCACTGTTCAACGTGCGCATCAAACCAGTGCGAACGCCCGGCATGCCAAGCCCGCGCCTCGAATGAGACGAACTGAACACACTTTCCGTCGCGGCGAATCAGCAAATGTGCCGAGACGCGCAAATGTGCAATCTCGCTAAAAAATTTATCCGCGTCAGGATCAAGGCGGTTCAGGAACAAGGCCTCTATTGCATCGCCATGAAACTGCCCCGGTGGCAAACTGATAGCATGCAGGAGCAATAACGAGACTTCACCTTCAGGGCGCTGATCCTGATTGGGCGAATCCACCCGGCAAGCCGCCTCCCACCATCCTTGATTGATTGAACCCTGATGAACGGAACGTTGATTGCCTGCGCTTTGTTCGATGGTTTGTTGGTGCTTGATCACCTTACCCCCCTGACGTTGTGCCATGACTTTTCCTATAATGCTCAACTATATGTTATTCCTTCTGCTGAAAGGCACGCTATGCATTATCAAACCGCCCTTATCGATGAAATCCGTAACAGCGCCGCGCACTTGCTAGCGGAAGACGTCGGCCCCGGGGACATTACCGCTGAATTGATCCCCGACACCCAGTGGGCCACCGCTCATGTGATTACCCGAGAGGCTGCGGTGCTATGCGGTGTTGCTTGGGTCGATGAGGTATTTCGCCGCCTGGACAGCCGTGTGGTGCTCCACTGGCTGGCCGCGGATGGTGACAGCTTGGAAGCCGGGCAACGCTTTGTGGAAATGGAGGGTCCGGCGCGCAGTCTATTGACCGGCGAACGTGCCGCACTCAATCTGTTGCAGACACTTTCCGCCACCGCGACAGCCACACGGCATTATGTGAACTTGATCGACAATACCGGTGTACGCCTGCTGGATACGCGCAAGACGCTGCCCGGCATGCGTTTAGCGCAAAAATACGCGGTGACTTGCGGCGGTGGGCACAACCATCGTATCGGTCTGTGGGATGCTTTTCTGATCAAGGAAAATCATATTGCCGCCTGTGGCGGCATCGAAGCGGCAATCAACCAGGCTCACAAGATTGCCAAGGAACTTGCCGTGGAAATCGAAGTGGAAACGTTCGATGAGCTCGATCAGGCACTGGCCGCGGGTGCCGATACCATCATGCTGGATAACTTCTCGCTGGACGATATGCGCGAAGCAGTCAAGCGTACCGCAGGACGCGCTGTCCTGGAAGCCTCGGGGAACGTCGACGCAAGCACGCTGCGCGCCATTGCCGAGACCGGCGTTGACTGTATTTCCAGCGGTGCATTAACCAAGGATATCAAAGCCATCGACCTTTCCATGCGTATCACCCAGACCCGCTCACAAGCCTAACGCCAGGCGTCGCCTAGGTTTCTACCGCCACGATTGGCTTTTTCAAATGGTGGCGACGCAACCGCTCGCCTCCACGCTCAACCCATTCCTCACCTAAATCACGCCAGCCCCGTCGCAGCAACCGTTCACAAAGCATCAGGCTGGCGTCTATCTGGATATGCTGAATGCCATGCTCCAACAACAAGCGCTCGGCGTGGATCAACAAGGTGGTACCGATGCCCCGCCCGGCCAACGTCGGCCAGACGTAGAGAGTGACCACGCGACCTGTGGGAATATCCAGCTCCAAAAAAGCCACGCAACGGCCGTCACAGCTAGCCACCAGGGTGGTATAAAGCGCCTGACGCACCGCCCAGGCACTGGCTTCTCGCGGCAGTGCCGAAGCCCAGGCCTGGCGCTGAGTCAAGTCGTATTGTGCCGTCGCGCCTTGCATCACCGCATGGTAAAACACTTCCGCCTGGTCGGCCGCATCACGCGACAGGGCGGCACGATAAAGTATGCGAGGGCTAGTCATCCGGTTATCCTTATTGGTTGGCGCGTCTTGGCAGCCTAAGCACTTTGCTTAAACGACTCAAGCCGCACCGTTTCGATTACTTGCCACGATACCCTGCTCCCCATGCCTGATTCATCTTTCGCAGCTGCTCACTTTTCACTCACGTCCATCGGGGTGATCGAAAGCGATTACCCCGATAAATTCGGCATTCCGCGCCAGCCGGGCCTGGCCCCGGCGGCGCGCGCCACGCTTGTGCTGACACCCCCGCACAATGACGCCTTGGCGGTACGCGGACTGGAAGCCTTTAGCCACCTGTGGCTAAGCTTCATTTTTCATCAGAGCCCTGAACGCTGGACACCGTTAGTGCGTCCACCTCGCCTGGGCGGCAATGCCAAAGTCGGTGTATTTGCCAGCCGCAGTACCCATCGCCCCAACCGCCTGGGACTTTCGCTGGTGGAGCTTAGGCGCGTGGACACTACCCAGGGTGTGCGTCTGGAATTAGCTGGTTGCGACTTGGTCAGCGGCACGCCGGTGGTGGATATCAAGCCCTACTTACCTTGGGCGGAAGCACACCCGGAGGCACGTTCCGGTTTTGCTCCCCAGCCGCCTGAAGCCTGCCCGGTGAGCTTCTCCCCTTCTGCTGCTTGCGACTTGGCGCAACACCCTGGGGGGGAGTCGCTAATGCTGCTCATCACCCAAGTGCTTGCCCAAGATCCTCGCCCGGCCTATCGCAAGAACAGCACAGCGGACCGCCTCCATGGAGTCAGGCTCAGAGACATAGATGTGCGCTTTCGCGCTGTAATACACAATAACGCCACGACTCTGGAAGTCGTGGCGATCGTAGCGGTTTAGGGCAGGCTGGCTTGCAGGAAAGGCGGTTCAGGCAGGGAATTCGATCCCGATCCGCCGGCCGACTTCCTCGTAGGCCTCGATGACACCACCCAGACCCTGGCGGAAGCGATCCTTGTCCAGTTTTTCGCGGGTCTCGGCATCCCAGAGTCGGCAACCGTCCGGCGAGAATTCATCGCCCAGCACAATCTCACCCTTGAAGATACCGAATTCGAGCTTGTAATCCACCAGCAATAGACCACCTTGAGCGAACAACGCCTTGAGCACGTCGTTCACCTGGTAAGTCAACGCTTTCATTTCAGCCAGTTGCTCGGGTTTCGCCCACCCGAAGGTTTCCGCCAATGACTCGTTGATCATGGGGTCGCCCTTCTCATCATCCTTCAGGAACAACTCGAAGGTCGGTGGGACAAGTTCGATGCCTTCTTCCACCCCCAGTCGCTTGACCAGCCCGCCGGCAGCAACGTTACGCACCACACATTCCACCGGAATCATGTCGAGCTTCTTGACCAGGCTTTCGGTGGCATCCAGGCGTTTTTCAAAATGCGTCGGCACCCCGGCTTCCTGCAGGCGCGCCATGATGAAGGCATTGAACACATTGTTGACCATGCCCTTGCGAGCCAAGGCTTCTTTTTTCTTACCATCAAAGGCGCTGGTATCATCACGAAACTTCAGCACCAACCGGTCTTGATCATCGGTGGTGTAGACGGATTTCGCCTTACCGGCATAAAGTTCTTGACGCTTTTCCATGAGGGCTCCGAAGGAGAGTCAAAACAAAGATAACAACCGATCAAGCCGGCACTCAGCGCAGGTAGCCGGATACCCGTTCCAGCAGTTCACGCTGGTCTTGCGGGTCAAGGTCACGCTCGCTGGCATTGATCGCCCGCAGTACCGTCTGATTGGTACCCACGGATTCCAGCGCCAGGCGGATGCGTTGCGACATCTGACTGACGTCCGGAGTGATCAGGCCTAATAGAAAACCACGCTCGCGCTTTTCGCTGGGCGTATAGTTCACGAGAAACTCATGCACTTGGGGGTCTTCCGACAACAGCTCATGCTGTCCTTCTTGAACGAATTCAAGCGTCAGGAAATGATTGAGCTCCGCCCAGACTCTGTCAATATTGCGGGGAATGATGACTTTCCACTCGTCTCCTTCCTGTTCCAGCTGGATGTAGGCGCTACGATCCAGACGCTGGGCAGAAAGTGAAGATGATGCAGAGTCAGCCAAAGCGCTACGGGCGCTGAAGTAATTTTCCAACGCATCCAGGCAGGCACTCAATGCCTGACCGCCGCGCTCACAGCGCACCTCGCTGTTACCGGCACGCAAGCCACTTTCCAGCCGAATACGTCCCTCAGAGGTTTCAATCATCCCACGTTCGGCATCGCTCTCTTGCACCCCGAGTTGGCGTGATTGGACGAAATCTTCCAGCTGCGACCATACCGCCCCGGGAGGAGCTGCAATCACCAGCCAGCTTTGCCCATCGATATTGCGGCGTTCCACGTAATCCTGCTCGGAGCCACTACCGGCAAGCGCTCTTGGCGGCCTGACCAGAGCAGGTTCGGAAGGTTGTACATTTTCAGAAGCAACGCGTGGCACTGGCATGGCGTCGCCATACTGCCGCATGTCGCGGCTTTCCGGCAATGCCAAAGGTGCACTGGGTGTGGTTTCCACATAATCCAGGTTACGGTCATGGTAGAAACCATCACGCGCACACCCTGCCAATGACATGGCCGCCACTAGCGTCAACGGCATCCATTTGAGTGCAGGGTTAAAAAGCGCAAATTTCATCAAGCCACCTTAGCAATCTACAGTTCGGGATCCGGCGTCGGCTCACCGGTATATGCGCCTGCTCAACAAGACGACTATTCCTCGATCACACCAGCCAACTGCAGCGCTTCACTGACCGTGGCGTGGTATTTTTCCGAAAGCCAGGTAAGTGGCAAACGGATACCGGGTTCGGCATACCCCATGCGGTGCAGAGCCCATTTCACCGCAATAGGATTCGACTCAATACCCAGGTTAGTATGCAATGGCATCAGGCGCGTATTGATCTGGTGAGCCTTGTCGGAATCCCCCGCCACGGCCGCCACACAAAGCTCATGCATCGCCTTGGGCGCTACGTTGGCGGTCACCGAAATATCGCCATGACCACCCATCAGCATGAAGTCGCAGGCGGTAGCATCATCGCCCGAATAAAGCATGAAACCACTGCCTTCCAGGCGCTTGATCAAGTCTTCTGCACGCTCAAGATTGCCGGTGGCATCCTTCAACCCAATGATATTATCGATTTTGGCCAGGCGTACCACGGTCTCATTGTACAGATCGGAGCAGGTACGCCCCGGCACATTGTACAGGATAACCGGCAATTGGCTGCCTCCGGCCACCGCCTTGAAGTGTTGATACAACCCTTCCTGGGTCGGCTTGTTGTAATACGGACACACCGAGAGACAGTAATCCGCACCCACTTCGCTGGCATAGCGTGCCAATTCCACGGCTTCTGAGGTGGCATTGGCACCGGTACCCGCAATCACCGGAATTCGCCCGTTGACTTGCTCGACCACACTGCGAATCACATCGAAGTGCTCGGCGAATGACATGGTGGTGGGCTCACCGGTGGTGCCGGCAGCGACAATACCATCAGTGCCGTTGTCGAGATGGAAGTTCACCAGACGACGAAGCGCCTCCCAGTCGATGTCGCCATTGACTTTCATCGGCGTCGCCAGGGCGACAATACTGCCTGTGATCATCCGTTCATTCCTCTATTTCGGAGGTACCCGCTGACAAGAAATTGGCGCAGCGTCAAACATAACACCCTGCCGCCATGTAAGGGACAAATGGTACTCAGGCGGCTCTAGTGTGTACAGCGCAAAGCCACCTGTCTTTTTTCAGCCTGCATAAAAGCGTTTTGACAGCAGGCTGCGGGTTGCGTGTAATCAGCACCTTAATCTACAACCCCATGAGGAATTTTCATGAGTCTCAGTCTCGGCCAGCCCGTTCCGGGTTTTACCGTCCAGGCCACCGGCGACGCCACCATCACGCTTTCAGATCTCAAGGGAAAGCAGGTAGTGCTGTACTTTTACCCCAAGGCCAGCACGCCAGGCTGCACCACGGAAGGCGGCGATTTTCGCGATCTCAAGGAAGCCTTTGATGCGGTCGACACCCTGATACTCGGCGTCTCGCGTGATGGCATTCGTGCCCAGGAAAACTTCAAGGCCAAGCAGGGCTTTAATTTCGAGCTTATCTCGGACAAGGACGAAGCGGTTTGTCGGTTATTCGACGTGATCAAACTCAAGAAGCTCTACGGCAAGGAACACTTGGGGATCGAACGCAGCACTTTCCTGATCGATAGAGACGGGCGACTTGCCCGCGAGTGGCGCAAGGTCAAGGTGAAAGGTCACGTCGACGAGGTGCTGGAAGCCGCCCAAGCGCTGCATAAAGGTGAATGATAGCGTTTGACCGAGCCCCGCCTGACCAAACACATCGCCCGTTGACGCTTAATCGCGTTTGCGGGCGAGTGGATCAATCCTGCTCCAATGTTTCCAGCGCCTGTTTTTCATGGCGCTTACGGATACCTCGCGGCCAGGCATACACCAATGCCTTGAGTAGCGTGGCCAGCGGTATCGCAAAAAATATTCCCCAGAAACCCCAAATCCCGCCGAAAAACAGCACCGCCACGATGATCGAGACCGGGTGAAGATTGACCGCTTCGGAAAACAATACCGGCACCAGCACATTGCCATCCAGCGCCTGGATAATTGCGTAGGCGATCAATACATAGGCGAACTGCTCACTAAGACCGAAATGAAACCCGGCCACGGCGGCAACCGGCAGGGTCGCCACCGCCGCCCCAATGTAAGGCACCAGTACAGAGAACCCTACCAATACCGCCAGCAAGGCTGAATACGGCAAGCCGAAGTAAGCGAACGTCAAGAAAGTGACCGTGCCCACAATGATGATCTCGATAAACTTGCCACGCACATAGTTGGCAATCTGGACGTCCATCTCTTGCCAGACACGCTCCATCAGGTTGCGCTTTTGCGGCAACAAGGAGAGCGTGAAGGCAACCAGCCTCTGGCGGTCCTTGAGCATGAAGAACACCAGGATGGGGACCAGTACCAGGTAAATGATCAATGACAGCACATTTCCCAGCGAGGCCAGCGAAAGCGTCAGCGCACGTTGCCCCAATTGAGTGATTTCACGGCTTGCCACGCCGATCCAGTTTTGCATTTGATCGGGCGTGATCAGATTGGGGTAGCGAGCCTGGAGTTCATCGAGCCAGCGCTGGCCACTGGCGAACATGCGCGGGGTTTCCTGCAGCAAGCTCACCATCTGGTTCCAGATCAACGGCATGAGAATGAACGCCATGCTCAGCAATATGCTGATGAAACCCAGAAATATCATGATCACCGCAAGCAGATGAGGCACCTTACGGCGAGTCAACGCATTGACACCTCCCTGCAACAGGAAGGCAATCACCAAGGAGGTGAAAAAAGGCGCCAGCATACGCCCGAACCAGATCACCGCAGCGAATCCCACCACCAATACCAGCAGCAGAATAATCGCCTCTTCATCGGAAAAGTACCGATCCACCCAGCCTTTCAATAATGCCTGCATGGTCATGAAATGGGAGCTCCGCCCTTACGAATCCAGTAATGATAGATATCACCGCGTGTTTCACGCGCCATCAATTCATGTTCACTCTGCTGGGTAAAAGAGTCAAAATCACGCCAGGAACCGGCGTCCGTGGCCTGCACTTCCAGTAATTCACCAGGCGACAGGCGAGAGAGCGCCTGCTTGGCTTTGAGCAATGGCAGCGGACATGAAAGCCCACAGGCATTCAATACCGTATCGGGTTGCATAGAGCTGGGTTGCATAAAACTGGAAACTCCCGTGAGAATGCCATCCATACCAACGGCACTCTGTTTCGATAAAACTCTTTCAATAAAATTTTTTCGGTAAACTCTTTCGATAAAACCCTGAGGATTTAACGGCACTTCCGCCTGTGAATCAATGTCACAACGTGGCTGGTTGCTTAACATCCCGCTTTTTTCATCTTTTCAGCCCATTTCATTTACCTTGTTCTTTTAGCATGGCTCTTGCTTGTTCTCGTTCATGCTCACTATTCGGTCCATTCACGCCCCCTACTCATGAGGATGTGCCATGTTGTCTTCCGCTCTACATCGGTATTGCTCTGGCTGGCTGATACTTTGCATCCTCAACCTGATGCTTTTCAGCACCCATGCCTTGGCTTTCGACGAATCACGCCTGCCCAGCCTGAGCAGCAGTGCAACACAAACGGCGGGCAACGAGGAGTACCGCCTGGGGCGTGCCTGGCTACGTCAATTTCGCGCTCATGCCCCTGAATGGGATGATGCAATAGCGGCTGATTACATCGACAGCCTGATTTCCCGGTTACTTCCTCACAGCCAATTGGGCAGTACCCGCACCAGCATCGTGATGGTCGATAACGACGCCTTGAATGCCTTCGCCGTGCCCGGCGGCGTCGTCGGCGTCAACGCTGGGCTGTTTGCTTTTGCCGAAGATGAAGGTGCCTTTGTATCGGTTCTGGCACATGAACTGGGACATCTCTCGCAGCGCCATTATGCGCGAGGCACGGCACGCGCCGAGCAAACCCAGCTTCCCGCCATGGCGGGAATGCTGGCGGGAATGCTGATAGCCGCAAGCGGTGGCGGCGATGCCGGCCTCGCTGCAGCGATAGGCTCCCAGGCGGCATTGGCGCAGGACCAACTCCGCTATTCGCGGCGCTTCGAACAGGAGGCCGACCGCCTGGGTCTGCAAGCCATGGCCGATGCCGGCTTCGAGCCCGACGCCATGGTGCGCATGTTTCGTGCCATGCAACGCATGGCCAGCCTGCAAGGCGGCACCCCACCGGAATTCCTGCTTACCCACCCGGTTTCCGAGGCGCGCCTGAGCGATGCTCAATCACGCGCTTCACAACTGCAAGCAGCCTCGTCTGGCGATAGCAATCCCATGTATGCCTTGATACGAGCGCGGGCTCTGGCACATATCCACGCCGACCGCCCGCAGCAGGCAATCACTCGGATGGAGGAAAGCCCGGCTGCAGAAGACATCGCCAAACGCTATCTCCAGGCGCTACTCGACGCTCAGGCCGGACACACCGACGAGGCATTGCAAGAATTCGATCAACTCGCTCGAGCATTGCCCGACCTGGCCATATTCCCGGCTACCGCTGCAGAAATGGCGCTCAAGGATCGCCGCTATGAAGAGGCTGCCCAGCGCAGCCGTCGCCTGCTACGCTTGATGCCCAATCACCTCCCAGCGCAAATGGTGCTTGGCGAAGCATTGCTGCAATACCAGCCAGACGAGGCCTACCGCATTCTTCGCGACATTACCGCTCAGCAACCGGAAAATGCGCAGGCATTCAGTTTATTGGCGGAAGCCGCTGGGCGTAGTGGACGAGAAGCTTGGGGGCATCTCGCCCGTGCCGAGCAATTGCAGCTCACCGGGCGGATTGATCGGGGTATCAGGCAACTGGATATTGCCAAGGACGTGGCTGAGCAGCAAAACGATCGCCAAGCCTTGGGGCGCATCGAGCAGCGCCGCCAGGACTTTATCGACTATCGGGAAACATTGGAAAAGTTCGGCAAATAGACGCTTTAAAACCGATCCGAAAAATCAGAAGCGCTGCAGCCAAGTAAAAATTCCAGCGCTCCAAGGATCATCAGATGAGACAAGGCCTATCAGGCGTTGAAGCTGAGCATGCGTTCCAAGGGCTTTAACGCTTTTTGGCGCATGGCATCGTCCACATGGATTTCTCCGCTGCCCTGACGCAGCGCCTCCGCCAAATTATCCAGACCGTTCATTGCCATCCACGGGCAATGGGCGCAGCTCTTGCAAGTAGCGCCACTACCCGCCGTGGGCGCCTCGAACAATGTCTTGTGCGGCACTGCCTGCTGCATCTTGAAGAAGATGCCGCGATCGGTCGCGACGATCAGCTTGTCATTGGGCAGCTCTTTTGCGGCCTTGATCAGCTGCGAGGTAGAGCCTGTCACATCGGCCAATGCCACTACCGAAGCAGGCGATTCCGGGTGCACCAGAACGGCGGCATCCGGGTAGAGGCGTTTCAGGTCTTCCACGCCCTTGGCCTTGAATTCTTCGTGAACGATACAGGCACCGTCCCACAGCAACATGTCGGCGCCAGTTTTTTTCTGGATGTAGCCCCCTAGGTGCTTGTCCGGCGCCCACAAGATCTTCTCGCCTCGCGCCTGGAGATGCTCGATCACCTCCACGGCGATGGAGGATGTCACCACCCAGTCGGCACGTGCCTTTACCGCCGCAGAGGTATTCGCGTACACCACCACGGTACGATCTGGATGCGCATCGCAGAATGTGCTGAACTCATCCTCCGGACAGCCGATGTCCAGCGAACAGGTGGCCTCCAGAGTGGGCATCAGCACACGCTTTTCCGGGGACAGAATCTTGGCGGTTTCGCCCATGAAACGAACCCCGGCCACGACCAGGGTGGTGGCTTCGTCGCGAGCGCCGAAACGGGCCATCTCCAGGGAATCCGCCACGCAGCCACCGGTTTCCTCAGCAAGCTGTTGAATGGCGTCGTCGGTATAATAGTGCGCTACCAGCACCGCATTCTGGGCTTTCAGCAATCCCTTGATCTCTTCCACGCGAGCTTGATCCTCGGCGGGAATGCGAGTGGGACAGTACGGGCTAGGAATCTGAGCGATAAGCTCAGCTTGCTTGGTCATTATAGTCATCGTGTCTACCACTGTGACGGCAGAGGCTCCCCCTGCATGGCACCAGGCACGGCACTCATGCGCTCCGCATGAACCATGCACCGAAATGGTGGCCGTGGCGTCTCTCGCGGTGGCCAACCAATAGCTATTCAGACCATTGTGCTGGCAATTCGTTGCACAGCGCAAGACCTAGAGCAGTGACAGGTGTCCAGGCCATGCCGCTTATTCTCATCGCCGCACAGCAAAACGCCCCGTCAGCTTGCTGACGGGGCGTTAAAATTGGTGGGTCGTGTAGGATTCGAACCTACGACCAATTGGTTAAAAGCCAACTGCTCTACCAACTGAGCTAACGACCCTGACTTGCCTTTTACTGACTTGCTCACAGCTTGCTTCACACAACGTTCGAATGGTGGGTCGTGTAGGATTCGAACCTACGACCAATTGGTTAAAAGCCAACTGCTCTACCAACTGAGCTAACGACCCGCCTTAACGGGTGCAAATAATACGTATAGAGGCCCGCCATGGCAAGGATTTATTTTAACTTTTTCCATGGCGGCACCCTTAGGTAGTGACTGAAATCAGCCAACGAACGTTTGGCAGTGCCTAGCGACGCCGAGGTTTTTCAGTCGGCTTGCGCATTGCCTGCACCGGGCGCCGCTTTTGCTTATCGCGACTCCAACGGTTTTTCTCATCCGGAGTCAGTGCCGGCACCTTGCGCGACTCAAGCTCAGCCAGACCGGCCAGGTCATCCACCTCATCCTGAGTCAGCTCGATCCATTCACCGGCCTTGGCACGCTTGTCGATAAAGATATTACCGTAACGCACGCGCTTCAGACGACTGACCGTTAGCCCCTGGGATTCCCACAGACGTCGCACTTCCCGATTGCGTCCTTCGAGGATCACCACATGGAACCAGGTATTGATGCCTTCGCCGCCGAATTCCTGTACATCGCTGAAGCGCGCCGGGCCGTCTTCCAGCATTACGCCTTCGACCATGGCCACTATCTGCTCTCGCTTTACTTCACCCATGACCCGAACGGCATATTCCCGTTCAACTTGGGTGGAAGGATGCATCAGGCGGTTAGCCAATTCCCCATCGGTGGTGAACAACAGCAAGCCGCTGGTATTGATATCCAGACGGCCGATGGCGATCCAGCGCTCGCCCTTGAGACGCGGCAAGCGCTCGAAAACGGTACGCCGTCCTTCGGGATCCTTGCGTGTGCAGAGTTCACCTTCGGGCTTGTTGTACATGATCACTCGGCGCGGCACATCGTCTTCGGCACGCAGCGAAACCGGACGGTCATCGAAACTGACCTTGTCGCGCATTCCCACACGGTCGCCCAGCTTGGCAAGCTGATTGTTGACTTTGACGCGCCCCCCGGCAATCGCCGTTTCCATCTCACGGCGCGAACCCATTCCGGCGCGGGCCAGCACCTTTTGCAGCTTTTCCGTGTCGGGCTTGGGGGTGCTGTTAGGGGTGCTGTTAGGCGTGTTAGTTGTCGTACTCATGGTCATCCGACCTCACTTCAGGGTTATCATCACCGGCACTTGTGTCGTCATCGACGCTAGTCCCGGCGCGTGCCGCCAGCCTTGCTTGAAGGTCGGCAAAACTCAGCGGCGATGTTGACGCCATCTCGGCGTGCTGTGTGTCGGCTATCTCAGCCGTCGGTGTCTCCACCGGAGCGCTCACCTCATCCTTGAATGCTTTTTCCTTGGCTTGGTCGTCCTTGTCCAGCGCTTCTTTACTCTGAATGTCGTCAAGCAACAAATGCATCGGCGGTAGAGCATCCAGCGTCTTGAGCCCGAAGTCATCCAGAAAGGTGCGCGTGGTGGCGTATACCGCCGGGCGGCCTGGCACATCACGGTGCCCGATCACACGAATCCAGCCGCGCTCCATCAAGGTCCGCACGATGGAGCTGCTGACGCTGACCCCGCGAACGTCTTCGATATCGCCGCGGGTAACCGGCTGACGATAAGCGATCAAGGCCAGGGTTTCCAGCAGCGCGCGCGAATATCGCTGTGGGCGCTCGTCCCACAACCGCGAGACCCAGGGCGAAAGCCGTGGCCGGATGCGCAATTGATAGCCGGAAGCGGTTTCCATCAGTTCGAGCGCCCCGCTTGCATGACGCTGCTCAAGGCGCTGCAAGGCGGCGCGCAGTTCACGCCGCTGCGGCCGTTCCGCCTCACTGAAGACACCTTCCAGGCGCTCCAGCGCCAGCGGTTCACCGGCGGCCAGCAAGGTGGCCTCGAGTATTTCTTCCAACAGGGAGGCATTCATTTCGGCACCTTCTCCTGCCATTCGAAAGCGGGCTCTGCCGTTTGATCTTCGAAGGCGCTCTCCTCGGTGCCAGAAGGGACAGCCGTACGAGCACGGACGTGAATCGGCGAAAGCGGTGCATTCTGCACGATCTCGATCATGGCTTCCTTGGTCAGTTCGAGTATCGCCATGAAGGTCACCACCACGCCGGCGCGACCTTCTTCCAGGGTGAACAGTGCTTCAAAGGGCATGTAATGTTCGTGGCTCAATTGCTCCATGATCCTCAGCATGCGCTCACGAGTGGAAAGCACTTCCCGGCTGATCTGGTGGGTTTGGTTGAGTTCGGCGCGCTTGAGAATATCAGCCAAGGCGCCGAGCAGCTCATCCAGCGCCACCTCTGGATGGATCACTTGCGCTTCAAGCGGTGGCAAGCCTGCCTGGACAGGGAACCAGTCACGTCCGGCACGCGGCATGGCTTCCAGCGATTCCGCCGCCTCCTTCAAGCGTTCGTATTCCTGCAGGCGACGAATCAAGGCAGCGCGTGGGTCCTCTTCTTCCTCGCCGCCGCCTTCCCGGGGCGGGCGCGGCAGCAAGCTGCGCGACTTGATTTCCGCAAGCATGGCCGCCATCAACAGATACTCACCGGCAAGTTCGATTTCCATCGACTTCATCAGTTCAACATATTCAATGTATTGCCGGGTAATCACCGCCACATTGATCGCGAGAATATCCAGGTTCTGACGCCGGATCAGGTACAACAGCAAATCCAACGGTCCTTCGAATGCTTCCAGAAATACACGCAGCGCTTCTGGAGGAATATACAGGTCCTCCGGCATCTGAGTAATGGGCTCATTGAATAGCCGCCCCAAGGCCTCCGCCACGGGAGCTTCCACCGCAGGCGTTTCACTAAAGGGCTGAGTAATGGACGTCTCGCTCACGCGGGTCGATTCTCCTGGGTGGGCTGAAAGGCTGAGCTGGCCGTGCAGTCTAGCAAACTTGGCGGCACGAGAAATGCCAGATCACGGCAGCGCCATTATAGCCACGCCTTTCACTGGAAAACCCCGTCATTGAGGAACCAGACGTTCCACGCCACGCCGTAGCGGGCGGATAGCCAGTATTCCCAGCAAGCCGAGCGCCGACCATTCCAGCCATTCCGGCAACAGCTCCTGAACCGCGCCTACCTGGGCGATCAGGTTGATATCCAGCTGCGCCACCAGCACATTGGTCAAGACACCCACGATAAGTGCCGTGCTCAGGATGCCCGCCAGATAAGCCGCTAACGCAGGGCCGCCTAGTTCACGACGCAATACGCCCAGCGTGGCTAGGCTGGTAATAGGCCCGGCCAACAGAAATACAATGACCGCACCGGGAGATACGCCGCTCAGCAACATGCCGGCGGCAATCGGCGTGGCGGCGGTGGCGCATAGGTACAACGGAATACCCACCACCGCCATCAACAGCATGATTCCGAAACCACTGCCGTAAGTGGCGATGGCTTCGGGAGGCACCCAAGCCATCAGCGCCCCGGCCACCATCAACCCCGCCAGGACCCAAAGGCTGATGTCGTCGAGGACATCATTGAACGCATAATGCATGCCTTGGCGTAGCCGCTGCCACCTTGAATCGCCCCCTTCCGGCACTGGCGGCGCATGCCCTGCTTCGCAGCACCCTCCACAGGCGCTTTGCGGTTCGGGCATGACGGGTCGCTCGTTGGTCATGGCCACCAGCAGCCCCGTCGCAATAGCGGTGGCAATTGCCCCAGTCACGCGCGCTATCATCATGAAGGGCCCTAACAGGGCATAGGTAATCGCGATGGAATCCACCCCTACGCCGGGGGTGCCGATCAGAAAGGCCGTGGTCGGCCCACGCCCCGCGCCTTTGCGATGCAGCGCCAGGGCGGTAGGAATCGCTCCGCAGGAACACAGGGGTAAGGGCGCCCCGATAACCGCTGCCCGCGCAATACTCGCCAGTCCTCGCCCGCCGATCCAACGTTCCAGCAAGGCATCGGGGAAAAATGCCTTGATCAAGCCGGCCACGAACAGGCCGAATAATAACCAAGGGGCCGCTGCCAGCGCCACGGAAAGCATTTCATTGAGCATCTGCATGGGCGTCTCCTTCGGCGATTGCCTTCATATGCCATTACGATCTAGCATAAACCCTGTAACCGTTACAGAGTCAAACCACATGCACGAACTGATCAAGATAGGCGAGGTCGCTCGCGCCAGCGGCTGTTCAGTCGAAACGATCCGTCACTACGAAAAACTCGGCTTGCTCAAACCTCCTAAACGGGGTGACAACGGCTACCGCTACTACACAGCGGAAGCGGTGAAACAGCTGGGATTCATTCGCCATGGGCGCGACCTGGGGTTGGACCTACACAGCATCCATGAACTGCTGAACCTGACCGCTCACCCAGACGCACAGTGCCACCAGGTGGACGCTATCGCTTCGCAACACCTGCAGCGCATCGAAGCACGCATCTCGGCCCTACAGGCATTGGCGCAAGAACTGCGTACCGTCGTTACTCAGTGCCGAGGCGGCAGAATTCGCGAATGCCGTATCGTGGAAGCCTTGTTCGAGCCACAGTCCGCCCCTGAAGGAAACCCTACCTCGACTCAGCAGGAGACAAGTGACATGCAACAAGCCGTACTGGATTTCTGGTTCAACGAACTCGACCCGAAACAGTGGTGGGCAAAGGATGCGGAACTCGATGCCAGAATCACCCAACGCTTCAAGGCACTTTTAAGCCAGGCCGCCCAGGGGGAGCTATTTGAATGGCGAGCGACTCCTAGGGGGAGACTGGCCGAAATACTGGTGCTGGATCAATTTTCTCGCAATATACACCGCGATACCCCGGAAGCATTTGCTCAGGATAACGTGGCGCTGATGCTGGCCCAGGAGGCCATTGCCTCGGGAGAGGCGGAAACCTTGACACCCATTGAGCGCAATTTTCTTTATATGCCCTACATGCACAGCGAATCACCCAAGATTCATCAGCATGCCGAACGTCTGTTTCGAGCCAATGGCCTGGAAGACAACTACAACTTTGAAGTGAAACACAAGGCGATTATCGACCGTTTCGGCCGTTATCCACACCGTAATGCGATTCTAGGGCGCGACTCCACCGCCGAAGAAATCGAGTTTCTCAAGCAACCCGGCTCGGGGTTCTGAGCCGCAAGAACCTGCACTCGCTTACCCTGCTTTCTGCGCCTTGCGATAGCGCCCGCTGTAGTCGAAGAGCTTCTCGCGCACTTGGAAATGCCGCCCTACCTTGCGCCCGATGACGAAATCCGGCCCACGCAGACGATGCTGTTCGGCTATCACCTCCCCCGGTGTCATGGGCTTCCAGGACAAGCCGGGGGCGCGCAGGTGCTCGCGTAGAAAGACAGCGTGAAAAGCTTGTCGCTGTGCAGCGGTTTCCAGAGCGAACCATTCGCTCAGGGTGGCGCCGTCCTCGTCGTGATAGGTGACCTTCAGGCGGGGCAGCCCGCGGCCGTTGACGGTGGCTTCCAGCTGCATGCCGCTGACGCGCAACACCAAGGCATCCTTGAGCTTCAGGGCATCCTTGAGCTTGTCATCGGCATCCACCAGCAGCACTTGGCAGCCATGGCAACGCCGGGCGGCGATGTCGTTTTCGGCGCCACAATCGCCACACACCTTGAAGCGA
Source organism: Vreelandella zhuhanensis (assembly GCF_009793355.1). GTDB lineage: Bacteria > Pseudomonadota > Gammaproteobacteria > Pseudomonadales > Halomonadaceae > Vreelandella > Vreelandella zhuhanensis. The sequence goes on along the minus strand of NZ_WTKP01000007.1, from coordinate 103,943 downwards.
AAACGGAAATCACATTGACGCTTTCTACCGGCGACCGATGCATCTTCGACCAACCCTTGGCAGCGGCGGCCGAAATGCTCGATGACCAGGTCGCCGTCACGCTTGCCCCAGAAAAGATTGGCGTGGCCGCAGGCCGGGCACTCCACCTGGACCGGCTCGTTGTCGCCGGGGGGTTTGGGTGAACCGACCTCCGGCGCATAAATATCCCAAGGGTTACCGGCGTAGTCCAGCACAAGGCAATCGGTTTTTCCCGGTGAGAGACGCAGGCCACGCCCGACAATCTGCTGGTAAAGGCTGACCGATTCGGTGGGCCGCAAGATCGCGATCAGATCGACATGCGGCGCATCGAAGCCGGTGGTCAGCACCGCCACGTTGACCAGGTACTTGAGCTTACGAGCCTTGAAAGCGCTGATCAGCGCTTCACGTTCGACGGAGGCGCTAGCCCCCGTAATCAGCCCGGCCTCACGCGCCGGCAGATAGCCCAATATTTCCTCGGCATGGGCGACACTGGCGGCAAAGATCATTACCCCCTGACGGTTCTCGGCGCGCTGGATGATCTCCTGGATGATTCCCGGCGTTGCGCGATTGGCAGCCACCACCCGATTGAGTTCTTCTTCACGGAACAGGCCCGAGGAGGCAGGCATAAGCTGGGAGAAATCGTAGCGCTCCACGGCGGCATCAATGCGCTCGGGCTTGGCCAGATAGTCCTGCTTGACCATCAGGCGCAGCGGTTGCTCGAACACGCAGTCACGAAAGAAACAGTCTTCATCACCGCGCACCATGCCATGGGTATGGCGATGATAGATAAACCCCTGCCCCAGCCGATAGGGCGTGGCGGTCAGCCCCAGCACCTTGAGCTGCGGGTTTTGCCGGCGCAGATGCTCGATCACCTGACGATAACCGGCATCTTCCTTGAGCGAAACACGATGGCACTCGTCGATCACCAGCAAGGTGAAGCCGCCCCGCTCGCCTTCATCAGAGCCAAAACGCGCCAGATTGCGCATCACCGACTGTACCGAGCCAAACACCACCTGCCGCTCGGCCTCCTTGCGCTTGAGCCCGGCGCTGAAGATATCCGCTTCGAGCCCATAGGCCTGGTACTTGGCGTGATTCTGCTCGACCAACTCGCGCACATGGGCCAGCACCAGCACTCGCCCCCGCGCCAGCCGCGCCAGCTCGGCAATCACCAACGACTTTCCGCTGCCGGTGGGCAATACCACCACCGCCGGGTCGCTGGAGCCGCGAAAATGCTCGACAACGCGCTTGACCGCTTCAGTCTGATAAGGACGTAGGGCGGGTGGCGGTGACGATAAAGGCGACCCTTGGGCCGCCTTGGAGGAGTTGCTTTTGGGCATCGCTCAGCCTACCCAGACCCGTGCATTGCGGAACATTCGCAGCCAGGCACCGTCTTGCGTCCATTCTGCAGGACGCCAGGAGTTGGTGACCGCACGGGTGACACGCTCCGGGTGCGGCATCATGATGGTGACTCGACCATCCGGGGTGGTCAGGCCGGTGATACCGGAAGGCGAGCCGTTGGGATTGGCCGGATAGCGTGTCGTGACCTGGCCGTAGTTGTCGATATAGCGCATGGCGACCTGGCCGCTCGACTGCATCTTGCGAAGGTGGGCGCTATCGCGAAACTCGGCGCGGCCTTCACCGTGCGCCACGGCAATCGGCAAGCGCGACCCTTCCATACCCGCCAGCAGGATCGAAGGCGTCTGTTCGACACGAACCATGGCCACGCGCGCCTCGAATTGCTCGGATTCGTTACGCATGAACTGTGGCCATTTTTCCGCCCCCGGGATCATGTCCTTGAGCTGCGAGAGCATCTGACAGCCGTTGCACACCCCTAGCGAAAAGCTGTCCTCACGCTGGAAAAACGCCGCAAACTGCTCGCGGGCACGCTCATTGAACAGCACCGACTTGGCCCAGCCGCCACCGGCGCCCAGCACATCGCCATAGGAGAAGCCCCCGCAGGCCGCCAGCCCCTTGAAGTCTTTGAGGTTCACCCGGCCTTCGAGGATGTCGCTCATGTGCACATCCACAGCATCGAAGCCGGCCTTGTCGAAGGCCCAGGCCATTTCCACCTGACCGTTGACCCCCTGCTCACGCAGGATCGCCATGGCCGGGCGGGCCGTATTGATAAACGGTGCGCTGATATCTTCGTTCACGTCAAAGGTCGGCATGGCGGAAAGACCCGGGTCGCGGGCATCGAGCAGATTATCGAATTCGTTCTTGGCACATTCGGGGTTGTCACGCAGCGCCTGCATGCGATAACTGGTTTCCGCCCAAGTGCGCTGGGTAAGCTGGCGCGTGGTTTCCAGCAACGGCTCCTCGAATACCGTCACACGCACCTGGTCGTCATAGCGCGGACGGGCGATGACGCCGCAGGTTTCGATACCCGCCATGGCGAACTGGGTCAGCACTTCCGCGGTGTCGGCACGCTTGACCTGGATCACCGCACCCAGCTCCTCAGAGAACAGGGCGTTGAACGCCTCCACCGGCTCGTCGATCAGCCAGTCGAGCTTGATTTCCAAGCCGGCATGAGCGGCGAAAGCCATTTCTAAAAGCGTAACCAGGAGGCCGCCGTCGCTGCGGTCGTGATAGGCCAACAGCTTGCCGTCGCGATTGAGCCCCTGGATGACCTCGAAGAACGCCTTGAGGTCTTCCGGGTCGTCAAGATCGGGGCACTCATCACCCACCTGTCCATATACCTGAGCCAGGGCCGAGCCACCCAAGCGGTTCTGGCCGTTGCCCAGATCGATCAGGATCAGGTCGCTCTCTTCCTGCTCCAGGTTTATCTCGGGCGTGAGGGTCGCCAGGGCATCGGTCACCGGAGCGAAGCCGGTAACAACCAGTGATAACGGCGAGGTGACGCTCTTGTCTTCGACCTCGCCCTTGGCGTCTTCTTCCTGCCAGGCGGTACGCATGGACATGGAGTCCTTGCCGACGGGAATCGCGATACCTAGTGCCGGGCACAGTTCCATGCCCACCGCATGCACGGCTTCATACAGCGCCTGGTTTTCACCGGGATGGCTCGCCGCACTCATCCAGTTGGCGGAAAGTTTGACGTCGCCGAGCTTAGCAATCGGCGCGGCCGCCAGGTTGGTGATGGCCTCGGCCACCGCCAGACGGGCACTTGCTGCCGGATTGATCAATGCCACCGGCGGGCGTTCACCCATGGCCATCGCTTCCCCGGCATGGGTATCGTAGCTTGCCGTGGTCACCGCGACATCGGCCACCGGCACCTGCCAAGGGCCGACCATCTGGTCGCGAGCCACCTGGCCTGTGATTGAACGATCGCCGATGGTGATCAGAAAGCTCTTGGAGGCCACGGTAGGCAGACGCAGCACCCGATCCATCGCTTCGCGAAGATCGAGATTATCCAGCATCACCGCTGGCATGGTGCGGGTCTCGCTCTGGAATTCACGCAGCATCTTGGGCGGCTTGCCGAACAATACGCTCATCGGCAAGTCGACCGGCTGACTATTGAAATGGCCGTCGTGCACTTCCAGATGATGCGCTTCAAGCGCTTCCCCGACCACCGCATAAGGGCAGCGCTCGCGGGCACATAATGCCTCGAAGGTCGCCAGATCCTCCGGCGCCACGGCAAGCACGTAGCGCTCCTGGGCCTCGTTGCACCAGATTTCCAAGGGGCTCATCCCTGGCTCGGCGTTGGGTACCGCACGTAGATCGAAGCGCCCGCCGCGTCCGCCATCCTTGACCAGTTCCGGCAAGGCATTGGAAAGCCCACCGGCCCCGACATCATGAATGAAGCGAATCGGATTGCGCTCGCCCAGCGACCAGCAGCGGTCGATCACTTCCTGGGCGCGGCGTTCGATTTCCGGGTTTTCACGCTGTACCGAGGCAAAATCCAGGTCGGCGCTGGAAACCCCGGACGCCATGCTGGAAGCCGCTCCGCCACCCAGCCCAATCAGCATCGCCGGGCCGCCCATGACGATCAGCTTTCCCCCTACGGGAATCTCGCCCTTCTGGACATGGTGAGCACGAATATTGCCGTAGCCACCGGCGAGCATGATGGGCTTGTGAAAACCACGCCGCTCGATACCGGTTTCGGTCAGAGCGTCCTGCTCGTAGGTACGAAAATAGCCGGTGAGATTGGGGCGACCGAACTCGTTGTTGAACGCCGCGCCGCCGATCGGCCCTTCGAGCATGATCTCAAGCGCGGAAACGATCCGCTCAGGCTTGCCGTAATCGAGGGTTTCCCAAGGCTGAACGAATTCGGGAATACGCAGGTTGGAAACGGTAAAACCGGAAAGCCCCGCCTTGGGCTTGCCGCCGATACCGGTAGCACCTTCATCCCGGATCTCGCCGCCGGAACCGGTGGCGGCGCCAGGAAAGGGGGCAATCGCCGTGGGATGGTTATGGGTTTCCACCTTCATCAGGATATGAATCAGCTCCTGATGCGTGGCATAACGCGCGGTTTCATCGGCTTGGCCGGTCAGGGGGTCGGCGAAGAAGCGTCCGCCATGGCTACCCTTGATAACGGCGGCATTGTCGCTGTAGGCGGAAAGAACGTTATCCGGCGAGCTGGCGAAGGTGTTCTTGATCATCTTGAACAGGGAGTGCGGCTGCGCTTCGCCGTCGATCACCCAGTCGGCATTGAATATCTTGTGGCGGCAGTGCTCGGAGTTGGCCTGGGCGAACATCATCAATTCGACGTCGGTAGGGTTGCGCTCGAGTTCTTCGAACGCTGTCACCAGATAGACGATTTCATCATCGGCCAGGGCCAGACCCAATTCTCGGTTGGCGGTGGCCAGCGCCTCACGGCCACCGTCGAGAATATCCACAGTCCCCAGGGGGGCAGGCGCATGGTGAGCGAACAACTTGGCCGCATCCGAGGCGTCACTCAACACCGTTTCGGTCATGCGGTCGTGCAGTAACGCTACCAGGGTGGTGAATTCGGCTTCATCCAAGGGTGCACTGAATGTCAGGCGATAATCGATGCCCCGCTCGATGCGCTGAACCTTCTTCAGGCCACAATTATGCGCGATATCCGTGGCCTTGGACGACCAGGGTGACTGCGTACCCAGTCGCGGCACCACCAGAAACCGTTGAGCAGACTTGGGCGGTGGCTCACGCTCACCGCCCTGGCTGGTATAATCCAGAAGCTGGGTGAGGCGTTCAAGGTCGGCATCGTCCAGCTTGTCCTGGTGATCAATGAAATGGACATAGTCGGCAGACAGCGACTCGACCTCGGGAAGGCGTTCACGCAGAACCGTTAACAACCGGGCATGACGGAAGTCGGAAAGGGCGGGTGCGCCTGGCAGTTCGAGCATATCCTGGAGCCTCTAGAGCAGGGAATTCGAGCGGGGGAAACGGTAAACCGTCGAGCGGTAATTCCCCTATGATACTGGAAAGCATTGGCCACACGAAATCAGCGAGGTGACAGCAAGCACCGGCCTGGGTATCGTGATGACTCCTTTCATGCCGACATGACATTATGCTTAAACTGTTCAGCCGACATTTCAAGGTTTGTGCCGGGGGGTATTTTACCCTGATTGCCATCGCTTTGATGGTGATGATGCCTACCTTTTCGCTCGTTCCCGACGGCGAACACCTAAAGCTGATCCAGTCGCGCGATTTCATTACCGTGCATACCCGCAATACCCCTACCACCTATTACGAAGGCCGCCATGGCCCCACCGGTTTCGAGTACGAACTGATGCGCGGTTTTGCAGATTACCTCGGGGTGAGCTTGAATCTGGATGCCGGCCATCATCTCGACAGCGTGCTGCCCGCGGTCCGTGAAAAAGGCGACCTGGGCGCTGCCGCGCTACCGCTGGAACCCACTACGCCGGGCGTGTATTTCACTCGAGCCATCATCGGCTTGCAACCGCTGTTCGTTTATCGTCGCGGCCTGCACGGCATTGAAGCACCCGCCGACATGGCCGCACTGGAGATCGGCACCCTGAGCGGTACCGGAACAGACAAGGTGCTGCGTGAGCTGCAGCAACAGCAGCCACTGCTGAGCTGGAAGGAGTCCACCGAGCTTGAAGTTGCGGATCTTCTGGCTCGCGTGGAAAGCGGCACACTGGATGGCGCCGTCATCTTTGATCATCAATTCCGCCTGAACCGGCTGTTTTTTCCCAACGTCGAGCGTGGCTTTCTGTTGGGCGAACCGCTTTCCATGGCCTGGGCGGTTCCTCGGGGCCGTGGGCTGGGCCTGTTGAAAGCCGCCAATAACTACCTTGGCGACATGCAGCAAAGCGGCGTTCTGGATCGTCTCGTGGAACGTTATTTCGGCCATGACGACTATCTGGAATACGTGGGCACTCGCACTTTCCTGAGCCATTTGGATTCGCGCCTGCCGCGCTTTGACGCCTTGTTCCGGGAAGCCGCAAGACAAACCGGGTTCGACTGGAAATTACTCGCCGCCATGGGCTACCAGGAATCCCATTGGGACCCCGAGGCCACCTCCCCCACCGGGGTACGCGGTTTGATGATGCTGACCTTGCCCACGGCCGCGGAAATGGGCGTTAGCGACCGTGTCGATCCGGTGCAAAGCATCGACGGCGGGGCACGCTACCTGCGCAGCATCATGGATCGCCTACCGGAGTCGATCATGGGTGAGGATCGCCTGTTCATGGCCATGGCCTCTTATAACGTCGGGCTTGGCCATCTGTATGATGCCCGGCGTATTGTCGAGACCCGCGGCGGCGACCCGGACAGCTGGCTCGATGTGCGTGAGGCCTTGCCGCTACTGCAAAAACAACAATGGCACAGTCAGACCCGCCATGGTTACGCCCGCGGAGGGGAGCCGGTGATCTACGTGCGCAACATCAGACGTTATTATGAGATGCTTGAATACGTCGAGCGCAGTCGACAGCAGTTTTTCCAGCTTGAACAGACCGAACTTGATGCGGATGCCGTCTTTCCATTGTTCGACCTTGTGCCGCCAATTGATTGATTAAAGAAATCAATATAGACCCTTTGATGCAAGCTGCCGATGAAGCACTGCATCGTGCTAAAAATAATCGGCGAAACAGTGATTTGGCTGCCGCTCCGGCTTAAGCTTCCGGCTCGCCGCGCTTAAGGGCAAATAATGTCTTCAACAAGCGCCTTGACTGGCTCGCCAACAGCCCGCCTCGCACCTCGACACGATGATTGAACCAGGGTTGCGCCAGCAGGTTCGCCTTGGACTCCAGCATACCGGTGCGCGGTTCGGCGGCACCATACACCAGCCGCGCCAGGCGGGCATGAACAATGGCACCGGTGCACATCATGCACGGCTCCAGAGACACAAACAGGCTGCATCCATCCAGCCGGTAATTGCCCAGCTGCGCTCCGGCCGCCCGCAATGCGCGAATTTCTGCATGCGCCGAAGGGTCACAACTTGCTATCGGCGAGTTATAGGCCGCACCGATGACATTTCCTTCAGGACAGACCACCACGGCACCCACCGGCACTTCACCCGCCGCCAAGGCATGGTGTGCCTGGTCCAACGCCCGGTGCATGTAAAATTCATCGCTGCGCATGGAGGCAAACTCCGCTAAGGTAGAAAACGGTCGTATGATAGTGATAAGCGCGACTCGCGTACTGACCCGTTTCATATTTTTGATCATCTTTGCACACAGGATAACGAGAATGGCAGAGTCCCTGAATAACCTGATCGGATTACTGGATCTGGAACCTCTTGAAGAGACGCTGTTTCGCGGGCAAAGCCAGGATCTCGGTTTCCCTCAGCTATATGGCGGCCAGGTTCTCGGACAAGCGCTGGCTGCTGCCGCACGCACCGTGCCCAAGGAGCGCCGTCCGCATTCTCAACATGGTTATTTCCTGCGTCCCGGCGACCCCCATCGCCCGGTGGTATACCAGGTGGATACCGTACGCGATGGAGGTAATTTCACCACGCGCCGAGTTACAGCCATCCAGAAAGGACGGCCGATTTTTTTCTGCAGTGCCTCGTTTCAAAGCTCGGAACCCAATCTATCACATCAGCGTCCCATGCCCGAAGTACCCACCCCCGAAGCCTTGCTCAAGAGCAGTGATACCCAGCATTCACGCTTTCCCGGTCACCCCATCGAATTTCTTTACCTCGAAGGCAATCCCGACAATGCGGTGCCCGCCGGCCAATGCCTATGGTTCAGATTGTCTGGAACCTTGCCCGACGACCCGGCACTGCATCGGCATTTGCTTTCGTATAGTTCGGACTTCAATCTTCTGACCACCAGCTTGATTTCGCATGGTGTGGGCTATACGGATAAGCACCTGCAGATCGCTAGTCTCGACCATGCCTTGTGGCTGCATGCCGATACCCGCCTGGATGATTGGCTGCTTTATGTGATCGACTCTCCTTGGGCAGGTGGTGCCCGGGGGTTGGCACGCGGGCACATCTATGACCGTCAAGGCCGGCTGGTAGCCTCCACCGCCCAGGAAGGCCTGATTCGCATCCACGATGCGCCCATTCGCTAACGGCCTATTTTCCCTTCGTTGCTATTTACTCCCTGCAACGCAAAATGCCTGCCCCGGTCATCCGGTGGCAGGCATCTTTAATACGCGGCGAGGTGCGCGATTGTCGAGTGTCCGTTACCTCAGCCGCCGTAAACGTCGTTGATGCTTTTCAGCGGATAGTGCGCCGGATACGGCTTGCGCGCCACACCGGAGTCCACCGCCGCTTGCGCCACGGCGGAGGAAATACGCGCCAACAGGCGTACATCCACCGGAGTGGGAATGATGTATTCACGGCCGAAGCTCATCTCATCACACTCATAAGCATCCAGCACTTCCTGGGGAACCGGCTCACGCGCCAGGTCTTTCAAGGCGTGTACCGCAGCGAGCTTCATGGCTTCATTGATGCGCGTGGCGCGCACATCCAGCGCACCACGGAAAATGAAGGGGAACCCCAGGACATTATTGACCTGGTTGGGGTAATCCGAACGCCCAGTAGCCATGATCACGTCCGGGCGCGCTTCGCGAGCGACGTCCGGGTGAATTTCGGGGTCGGGATTGGTGCAAGCGAAGATCACCGGGTCCGGCGCCATCGTCTTGACCTGCGCAGCGGAAAGCAGCCCCGGGCCGGAAAGACCCACGAAAACATCAGCCCCGTCGATGGCATCATCGAGCGTACGCATATCAGTATCCAAGGCGAACTGGGCCTTGTATTCATTGATACCTTCACGGTGAGTGTGAATCACACCACGCCGATCAAGCATCACCAGGTTTTGCTTTTTAGCGCCGCAAGAAACCAGCAGGCGCATACAGGCAATGGCTGCCGCTCCGGCACCCATGCAGACGATCTTGACGTTTTCGATCGATTTACCGGCAATATCCAGCGCGTTGAGCATGCCGGCGGCAGTCACGATAGCGGTACCGTGCTGGTCATCATGGAAGACCGGAATATTACAGCGCTCGATCAACGCTTTCTCGATCTCAAAACATTCAGGGGCCTTGATGTCTTCAAGATTGATACCGCCCCAGGTGTCGGCAATGCGCGCCACGGTGTCAATGAAAGCTTGAGGGCTTTCGGCATCGACTTCGATATCCACTGAGTTGATGCCGGCAAAGCGCTTGAACAACACGCCCTTGCCTTCCATGACCGGTTTGCTGGCCAGCGGGCCCAGGTTACCCAGTCCCAGAATGGCCGTACCGTCGGAGATGACAGCGACCAGATTTCCTTTGCCGGTATAGAGATAGGCGTTTTCCGGCTCGCGGGCAATTTCGCGCACAGGCTCGGCCACACCCGGGCTATAAGCTAGCGCCAGATCACGGGCGGTGGCAGTCGGCTTGGTCAGCTCGACAGACAATTTACCGGGAATTGGTTTGGCATGGTAATCCAGTGCAGCTTGCTTCTTTGCATCCGTCATCGTCGGGGCCCAATCAAACGTCAAAAGGAAATATAGAGAAAACGAGAGTATAGAAAAACCCTGACATGCTCAACCCTCTCCGCCTTTTTGACACGTACGGGACTATTTTACACTTTTAGCTTCATTTTTACCGACGATCGAATCTATTTGCTGAAACTTATGCCAGCAGCCTTCAGCCATAAGCTTTTACTTATCCTTGCATACCTAGTTTTTATGGAAAAATTTTCCAAATTTTATTTAAAAACACAATTGCCAGCCAATAAAAAAACCCGCCCCCGGCAATGCCGGGGGCGGGTTTCGCTTGAGCCTGGTCGGCTCAAGAAACTGTTTGCTCAAGAACCGTCCAGTTCAAGAATCATTCAGTTAAAGGCCAGTTGACTCAACGCCATTCAGGTGGATGTCAAAGGGATTATTAACCGCGCTTGACCGCAGCACCGAAACGCTTGTTGAAGCGTTCGACACGGCCACCAGTGGTCGCTTGCTTCTGCTTGCCGGTGTAGAAAGGGTGGCAATTGGAACAAACGTCCAGAGAGAAATCATGATCCGATGTGGTGCCGACATCGAAAGTAGCGCCACAGGAGCAAGTCGCTGTGACCTTCTTGTAATCCGGGTGAATACCTTGTCTCATCTTGAGCCTCACTTGAGCTGTATGCCGCCACCTGATCACTTGCCAGGCACCGCATACGGGTTGAAAAACTGCTGAACCGGTTAACGCCCTGAACCGCCTGCTTCAGGATAGCCGCGTACTATAGCAAAGCTGACGCCGGAGGCCAATTGCCCAATCCTGCTTTATCGACCGTTCTCAGGGTCGCCCTGCCCTCGCCGCTGCGTCGCCTGTTCGACTACTTGCCTGGCCGGGAAGTTCCCAGCCAGGGATGGCAGCCGGGATTGCGTGTGCGGGTGCCATTTGGCCGGCGCGAGGTCGTCGGCGTGGTGATCGAGTGTACCACTCATAGTGAGCTACCACTGGCGAAGCTACGCCCGATCGGCGCGGTACTTGATGAAACCCCACTGCCTTCCGACTGGCTGTGGTTATGCCGGTTTACCGCCCGTTATTATCAGCATAGCTTGGGTGACACCCTGCATCAGGCAATGCCGGCACTAATGCGCCAAGGGCACCGCTTGGTCGGACGCACCCACACCTTATGGCAATCGATTGATAGCGCCTCTGAAAAACAACCCGACCCTTTGGCCCGTGCCCCGCGCCAGGCGGCGCTACGCGAGATGCTGCAACAGCATCCTCACGGCCTTGCCGGTCGTGCCATCTATGCCCAAGGGTTCACCCGCGAGCAACTGCGCGCTCTACAGGAAAAAGGGCTGGTCGCGTCACGCGAGGTTACCTTGGCCGCCGCTCACCCTGACACTGGCAAGCTACTCGCAACCCCCGCCCTGCCTCTCAATCGTGAACAAGCCGTGGCGCTGGCCGCCCTGCACGAGCGCCGCGACGACTTTCATCCTTGCCTCCTGGAAGGCGTTACCGGTAGCGGCAAGACAGAGGTCTATCTGCAACTGATCGAAGCCATTGCCCGCCAAGGGCGTCAATCACTGGTGCTGGTGCCGGAAATCGGGCTCACTCCGCAAACCTTGGCACGCTTTCGCCAACGTTTCTGTGTTCCGGTGGTGGCACTGCATTCCGGGCTCACCGATCATGAACGCCTGGACGCCTGGGAAGCCGCTGCCAGCGGGCGCGCCCTGATTATTATAGGTACCCGTTCGGCGCTGTTCACACCATTGGCCAATCCCGGTGCGATTATCGTCGATGAAGAACACGACGGCTCCTACAAACAGCACGACGGCCTGCGTTATCATGCACGCGACCTGGCCGTGGCTCGCGCCCACCATCACCGCATTCCCTTGGTGCTAGGCAGTGCCACCCCCTCCCTGGAAAGCTTGCAACAGGCATTGAGTGGCAATTACCAGCACCTGCGCCTGACCCAGCGTGCCAGCCGCTTCCCGCCGGCCAAGCTCGAACTGGTGGATTTGCGCCACCGCCCGCGCCAAGGGGGGCTGACCCCCACCGCTATCGAAGCCATCAAGACCACGCTCGGCGCCGGTCATCAGGTACTGGTGTTCATCAACCGGCGTGGTTTCGCCCCGACCCTCGCCTGCCACGCCTGCGGCTGGTTGGCCGAGTGCCATCAATGCGATGCACGCATGACCCTGCACCGCCATCCGCCGCTTCTGGCCTGCCATCACTGCGACAGCCGCCGTGCCCTGCCGGATGCCTGCCCCGATTGCGGCAGCGGCGACCTGCGTGCCCTGGGCAGCGGCACCGAACGCACCGAAGAGACGCTCCAGGGGTTATTTCCCAAGGTGACGGTGCATCGTATCGACCGTGACAGCACCCGGCGGCGCGACAGTTTCGAGCAAATCCTCAAGGAGATTCAGCGCGGCGCCCCCTGCCTGCTGGTGGGTACCCAAATGCTGGCCAAGGGCCACCACCTGCCCCACGTCACTCTGGTGGTGGTGGTCAATGCCGACGGCGGCCTGTATGCCGCGGATTTTCGCGCCCTGGAACACAGCGCCCAGCTACTCGAGCAGGTGGCCGGGCGTGCCGGACGCGCCGCGCATCCCGGGCGCGTTCTGGTCCAGACCCTGCACCCGGACGACCCCCACCTCAGGCTACTGGCAGAACAGGGTTACGCGCCTCTCGCCCGCCAGCTATTGGAGGAGCGACGCGCCGCCAAGCTACCGCCGTTCTGCTTCATGGCGTTGCTGCGCATCGAAAGTCCCAAGGAAGCCGCCGCCTTGGCGCTGGCCCAGCAAGCCGCCCAAGCCTTGCGCGACTGGCTGACCGACCGCCCGGTGCGTTGTCTCGGCCCGGTACCCGCGCCCATGGAGCGTCGCCAGAACCGCTATCACCTTCACGTGATGCTGGCGGCGGACAAGCGCAGCCAGCTGCATCCGGCGGCCAATTGGCTGAGCCAATGGCTGCAAGCCAACCCTGAGGCGCGCAAGGTACGCTGGTCGCTGGACATCGATCCCCAGAGCTTAAGCTGAATCGATTCACGGCACGGCTTTGAAAGTGTGGCTCAATTGCCGATAATGAACCTCTTTGACGACGCAAAGGCATGGTTTACTTTTCCTGCGCTTCGCAGCACACCGACGTTACCCGGATATCCTTAAATGAAAGACACCATCATTTCTCTGCTCGACGGCGCCATCGTGACGCTCAAGCACCAGGGCGTGCTGCCGAATGACATCCAAGCCGTGATCAAGGTCGACCCGACCAAGGACAAGGCCCACGGTGATTACGCCAGCAATCTGGCCCTGATACTGGCCAAGCCGGCAGGCAAGAAGCCTCGCGAGCTTGCTGAAATCCTGATTGCGGCCCTGCCTCAGGACGCCGCCGTCACCAAGGTCGAAATCGCCGGGCCGGGATTCATCAACTTTTTCGCTGCCACCACTGCCGCCGCTCAGGTAGTCGCCCAAGTGCTGGATTGCGGCGATGCCTTCGGGCGCAGCCTGATCGGCAAGGGTGAAAAGGTGCAGGTCGAGTTCGTTTCCGCCAACCCCACCGGCCCGCTGCATGTGGGCCATGGCCGTGGTGCCGCCATCGGCGACTGCCTGTGCCGCCTGCTCGAAGCGACCGGCTATGACGTCACTCGTGAGTTCTACTACAACGACGCCGGCGTCCAGATCCGTAACCTGGCGCTCTCGGTACAAGCACGGGCGAAGGGACTGGGGCCGGAAGACGCCAGCTGGCCGAAAGACGGCTATCGTGGCCAGTACATCAGCGACGTTGCCGATGATTATCTAGCCGGCGCAAGCGTGGCCGCCGATGACCGCCACGTCACCGCCAAGGGTGACCCCGACGACCTCGACGCCATACAGGAATTCGCCGTGGCCTGGCTGCGCCGCGAGCAGGACCTTGATCTCAAAGCCTTCGGTGTGGAATTCGACGTCTATTTCCTGGAATCGTCGCTCTACGAAGAAGGCAAGGTCGAGGAGACCGTCAAGCGCTTGGTGGAAAACGGCCATACCTATGAAGATGCCGGTGCCCTCTGGCTGCGCACCACCGCTTTCGGTGACGACAAGGACCGGGTGATGCGCAAGAAGGACGGCGACTACACCTATTTCCTGCCTGACGTCGCTTATCATCTGAACAAATGGCAGCGCGGCTTCAAAACGGTGATCAACGAACAGGGCGCCGACCACCACTCCACCGTCACGCGGGTACGTGCTGGGTTGCAGGCCCTCGAGGTCGGCATTCCCCAAGGCTGGCCGGACTACGTCCTCCACCAGATGGTGATGGTCACGCGCTCCGGTGTCGAAGTGAAGATCTCCAAGCGTGCCGGCAGCTACGTCACCGTGCGCGATCTGATCGATGAAGTGGGTCGTGACGCCACACGCTTTTTTCTCGCCGCCCGGCGGGCGGATTCCCAGCTCACTTTCGACATCGACCTGGCCCGTTCGCAATCCAACGATAATCCGGTGTACTACATCCAGTATGCTCACGCCCGGGTATGCAGCATGCTGCGCAAGACGCAGGATGCCGGTCAGGATTTCGACCACGACCTGGCCCTGGCCAACCTGGCCCTGCTGGAAAGCGACCAGGAAAAGGCCGTGATGAACCGCTTGGCACGCTTTCCCGGAGTGGTCGAAAATGCCGCCAAGAACCGTGAGCCACAACAAATCGCACAATATCTGCTGACTCTCGCTGGGGATTTCCATACCTGTTACAACGCGGTCAAGGTGATGGTAGAGGATGATACCCTGCGTAATGCGCGCCTGGGTCTTGGCCTGGCCACTCGCCAAGTGCTGCGCAACGGCCTTGACCTGATGGGTGTCAGCGCCCCCGAGGAGATGTAATCCATGGCCAGCCCGCGCAAGACGCCCGCGCGCCGCAGCGGTGCAACAAGCCAACGCAAAGCCCCACGTGCCACCCGCAGCAGCTGGCGCCTACCCGGCTGGGTGTGGGGCCTGGCAGGCATGGCGGCAGGCTTTTTTCTTGCCCAGCACCAGCACGGCACAGCACCCTGGCAGGAGCAAGCAACCTCGCCCCCCCAAGCCACAGTATTGCCCAAGCCTGCCGCTTCGCAAGAGCGTGAAGCGGCGCGAGAAACCGAGGCCGCCGCCGAACCGGCCATGCCGACTTTCGAGTTCTATACCTTGCTGCCGGAGACCGAGGTGATCGCTCCAGGCGCCACCCTGCCGTCCACCGCCTCGCGCCCGCCCATACCGGCACAGGCCATAGAAGAGATACCGACTTCCGAGGCAGTGCAAAGCGACCCCATTGCCGAAGTGATTGCGGCCAATACACGCCCCGATGAGCAGGCGCCCAGCAAACCCACCGCAGCCGCCGAAGCACATCGTTATATGCTTCAGGCCGCCTCGTTTCGGGAAATCAGTGATGCCGAGCAACTGCGCCAACGGCTGCGCAACCTGAGCTTGCTGGCCCAGATCAGCGAGGTACAGGCCGGTGGCGATACCTGGCATCGCGTTCAGGTCGGGCCTTATGAGGACACCCGCGAACTTAATCGTGCTCAGGATTTGATGAGCACCCAAGGTATCGAGCCATTACTGATTCAGCTGCAGAACTGATCTTGCACAGGGCCTCTCGTACAGCGTCCTGAACAATCGTGCCATAAGTACTTGCCATAAGCGTAAGGCGGTTGTTTTTTCAGGATGCGCCCACATTGTGTTGTGCATAGCAAAACACCTATCGCCGTCGGCGATATCGCAAGTCATCGGGAGCACGCCTCCCCCAAGGAGTTTTCTCCATGACCACCATCGTATCCGTGCGTCGCGGCAACCAGGTCGCCCTGGCGGGTGACGGCCAGGTCTCACTGGGCAATACCGTGATGAAAGGCAATGCCAGCAAGGTACGCCGCCTGTATCGCGGCAAGGTGCTGGCAGGATTTGCCGGTGGCACCGCCGATGCATTCACCCTATTCGAGCGTTTTGAAGCGCAATTGGAAAAATACCAGGGACACCTGACCAAGGCCGCTGTGGAGTTGGCCAAGGATTGGCGTACCGATCGCGCCCTGCGCCGCCTGGAAGCACTGCTGGCGGTCGCCGATCACAGCGCCTCCTTGATCATTACCGGCAATGGCGACGTGGTTGAGCCCGAGCGCGGCATCCTTGCCATCGGCTCCGGGGGCAATTTCGCTCAGGCCTCGGCGCGTGCGCTACTCGAAAATACCGACCTTTCTGCGCGTGAAATCACCGAAAAATCCTTGGCCATCGCCGGTGACATCTGTGTGTTCACCAACCATCACGTGACACTCGAAGAGCTCTCCTATGAAGAGCAAGCTTCCGCAACGTCCACCGAACGCTAAGGCCGAGACCATGACCCAGATGACTCCCCGTGAAATCGTCCATGCCCTGGATCAATACATCATCGGCCAACAGGATGCCAAGCGCGCCGTGGCCATCGCCCTGCGCAACCGCTGGCGGCGCATGCAGCTCGACGACGACCTGCGCCCGGAAGTCACCCCCAAGAATATCCTGATGATCGGCCCTACCGGTGTGGGCAAGACCGAAATCGCCCGGCGCCTGGCCAAGCTGGCCCGCGCACCCTTCATCAAGGTCGAAGCCACCAAGTTCACAGAAGTTGGCTATGTGGGCCGGGATGTGGAGTCGATCATTCGTGACCTGATCGAAGCGGCGTTCAAGATGGTGCGTGAACAGGCCAAAGAGGAAGTCGGCAATCGTGCCGCGGACGCTGCCGAAGACCGGATTCTGGATGCCCTATTGCCACCACCGCGGGGCCAGGAAGACCAGCCGCGCCAAGACAGCGGTACCCGCCAGGCCTTCCGCAAGAAATTGCGTGAAGGCCAGCTGGATGACAAGGAAATCGATATCGAGATTTCCGCGCATGGCCCGAACGTTGACATCATGACCCCGCCGGGCATGGAAGAGATGACCAACCAGCTGCAAAGCCTCTTTTCCAATATGGGCCAGCAGAAACGCGAAACACGTCGTGTCGCGGTCAAGGATGCCTTTGCCCTGCTGCGTGACGAAGAAGCCGCCAAGCTGGTCAATGAAGAAGAAATCAAGGCACGCGCCGTGGAAGCAGTCGAGCAGCATGGCATCGTGTTTCTGGATGAAATCGACAAGGTGGCCAAGGGTAGCGGCCAGTCCAGCGGTGGCGAAGTGTCACGCGAAGGTGTTCAGCGCGACCTCTTGCCGCTGATTGAAGGCTCCTCGGTATCCACCAAGTACGGCATGGTCAAGACCGACCATATCCTGTTCATCGCCTCCGGTGCTTTCCACCTGTCACGGCCTTCGGACCTGATTCCCGAACTCCAGGGGCGCCTGCCGATTCGCGTGGAACTCGATGCGCTGACGCCGAATGACTTCAAGCGTATTCTGACCGAGCCTTCCGCGTCACTGACTCGCCAGTATCAGGCGCTGTTGGCCACCGAAGGGCTGGATATTTCCTTCACCGACGATGCCATCGAACGGATCGCGCAAATTTCCTGGCAGGTCAACGAAGGCACCGAAAATATAGGTGCACGGCGTCTGCATACGGTCATGGAGCGTCTGCTCGAAGAAGCCTCATTCAAGGGCGGCGACATGCAGAGCCCGCTGGTGATCGACGCAGATTATGTCAATGCTCAGCTTGGCGAACTGGCAATGGATGAAGACCTGGCACGTTATATTCTCTAGAAAGCCGGCTACCTGGGATCTGCTCGCCGGGTAGTCGTTTTTTAGACAAAGGTTACTCCGGTAACCGAGGAGGTCAGCATGAATGCTCCTGAACCCAAACAGGTTCACTACCACAAGAAAGCGCGTGAACTTGAGCTGAGTTACGCCGACGGCAGCCATTACCGCCTACCGGTGGAGTACTTACGGGTCTATTCACCCTCCGCCGAGGTACGTGGCCACGGCGGGGAAACCGCCGTGCTGCAGGTAGGCAAGAAAGATGTGGGCCTGGCGAACATCACGCCTACCGGGCGCTATGCGCTCAAGCTGCACTTCGATGATGGCCACGACACCGGCCTGTACAGCTTCACTTATCTGTACGAATTGGCGACCCGCTTCGATACCTATTGGGCGGATTACCTGGCACGTCTGGAAGCTGCCGGCGCCTCGCGTGAACCCTTGGGTATCGAAATCCGCCAGCTGTGAGCGCTCTATGGGACGAGCCACCCGGCAAGCAAAGACAAGCCGGGTGGAGAAGGCTACAATGTCGCCTGGATCGAACCCATGGCCACGACGCCCAACTGCCACCGCCTCGAATTCGGGAGCCTTAGTGATATGAGCCCCACGCAAAAACGCACCACTCACTTCGGTTATCAGGAAGTCCCGGTCGACGAAAAAGCGTCACGCGTCGCCGATGTATTTCATTCGGTCGCCGCTCGCTATGACATCATGAACGACCTCATGTCCCTGGGCATTCATCGCCTGTGGAAACGCCTGACCATCGAACGGGCGGGCGTACGCCCCGGGCACCGGGTGCTGGATATCGCTGGCGGTACGGGTGACCTTACCCTGAAGTTCTCGCGTCTGGTCGGATCGCGTGGCCAGGTGGTCTTGGCCGACATCAACGCCTCCATGCTCAAGGTGGGCCGCGACAAGTTGCTGGACAACGGCGTGGGCGGCAATGTGGAATACGTTCAAGCCAATGCCGAATGCCTGCCGTTCCCCAACAACAGCTTCGATTGCATTACCATTGCCTTCGGCCTGCGCAACGTTACCGACAAAGACGCTGCCCTGCGCTCCATGACCCGGGTACTCAAGCCCGGCGGGCGTTTGCTGGTGCTGGAATTTTCCAAGCCCGACAACGCCTTGCTCAGCAAGGCCTACGATGAATATTCGTTCCGCCTATTGCCGAAGGTAGGTGAGCTGGTCGCGGGTGACGGTGATAGCTACCGTTATCTGGCTGAATCCATCCGGGTGCATCCGGATCAGGAAACGCTCAAGGCCATGATGGAAAGTGCGGGGTTGGAGCGCGTGGAATACACCAACCTCACCGGCGGCATTGTCGCCCTGCATCGCGGCATCAAGCTATGAGGTTGGCATGCTGGTAACCCCCTCCCTGTTGCTGGCGGGCCTTGAGCGCACCCTGAATGCCTTGCTGGCACGCGACCCCGCCGCGCCTTCGCGGCTGGATGCGCTGGCCGGCAATCGCCTGTTGGTGCGCCTGGAACAGCCCCGTCTGCATCTACTGATTCATTTTCACCATCACGGCATCGACCTTCTGCGTGGCGACGAGGTCGACGAGAAAGACGTCAATGCCGTGGTCGAGCTCTCCCCGGACACGCTTTCCGAATGGATCAGCGGAAAATCCGTCGAACGCTTGATGTTCGAAGGCAAGCTTTCGGTGCGTGGCCACACGCATCTCCTGGAAGCGGCCCGCGAACTGTTTCTGGACCTGGACCTCGACTGGGAAAACGAACTGGCTCACTGGCTGGGTGATATGCCCGCGCATTCGCTGGCCGAAGGTTTACGCCGTATGGCGCGCTGGGGGCTGCGTGCCAAGGATGAGCTGACCCAGGACGTCGCCGATTACGTCTTCGAGGAAGCTCGCCTGCTGCCAGGCCGCCATCAGCACGATATCGTTCGCGATCATCTGACGGAAATCGATATCGCCACCGACCGCCTGGAGGCTCGGCTGGCACGCTTGCATAAAAAGCTTACCCAGGAACCGCGCTCATGATTCTGCGCCTACTGCGCATTTCCTGGGTCATCAGCCGTCATCGGCTGGATACCCTGATTCCGATGGAACGCCTACCCTGGTGGCTGCGTACCTTATTGTGGTTTTCCCCGCTGCGCTTGATTCCAGTGGGCTCGCGTTCCCGTGGGGAGCGCTTGCGTCTGGCGCTGGAACTGCTGGGCCCGATCTTTATCAAGTTCGGGCAAATGCTTTCCACCCGGCGCGACCTTTTGCCGGAAGATATCGCCGACGAACTCAAGCGCCTGCAAGATCAGGTACCGCCGTTTCCCGGCCACCTGGCCGTGGAGCGTATCGAAAAAGAGCTGGAAACCTCGATTGCCCTGGCATTTGCCGAATTCGATACTACCCCTTTGGCATCGGCGTCGATCGCCCAGGTGCATGCCGCTCGGCTGCACAGCGGTGAAGACGTCGTGGTCAAGATCATTCGTCCGGGCATCACTCGCGTCATGCGTCAGGACATGGCGCTGATGTATCAGGTCGCCCGGGTACTGGCCATGATTCCGGAAGCCAGACGGCTGCGCCCGGTTGAAGTCATCCGCGATTATGAAGCCACGCTGTTCGATGAGCTCGACCTTTACAAAGAAGCGGCCAATACCTCCCAGCTCAAGCGCAACTTCAAGGATTCTCCCCTGCTGTTCGTGCCCAGCATTCATTGGCAATTCACCCGCCGGGGCATGATGGTGCAGGAGCGTATTCGCGGCGTACCGGTAGCGAACACCGCCATGCTGCTCGCTCAAGGCACCAACCTGAAGAAACTTGCCGAGCGTGGTGTAGAAATTTTCTTCACCCAGGTGTTTCGCGACAACTTCTTTCACGCCGACATGCATCCGGGCAATATCTTCGTCAATTGCGACAACCCGGAAGACCCCCAGTACATCGCTATCGACTGCGGCATCGTGGGCAGCCTGACCCGCGAAGACCAGGACTACCTAGCACGTAACCTTCTGGCCTTCTTTCATCAGGATTATTACGAAGTCGCCGCCCTGCACATTGAATCCGGCTGGGTGGGCGAAAACACCCGTGCCAATGAGTTCGCCGCTGCGATACGCACTGTATGTGAGCCAATCCTGGAAAAGCCGCTCAAGGACATCTCCTTCGCCCAAGTGCTGCTGGGGCTGTTTCAGACCGCACGGCGCTTCAATATGGAAGTCCAGCCGCAGCTGGTATTGCTACAAAAGACGCTGCTCAATATCGAGGGGCTGGGTCGTCAACTCTACCCCGACCTGGACCTATGGAGCACCGCCAAGCCTTACCTGGAACAATGGATGAAAGAGCGCGCCGGCATCGGAGGGCTATGGAAATCTCTCAAGCGCCAAGCGCCGGAACTTTCTCATCAACTCCCGGAGCTACCGGCACTTGCCCATCAGGCACTCAGCCGCATGGAGCACGAACATCGTCAGCGCCTGCAACAGGCCGGGGCCATCGAGGGCATCCGCTACCAGCTGCAGCGCAAGGACAAGCGCCAGCACCGGTTACGCCTGGGGTTGATCCTGGTGGCATTGGCCCTGGTCTGGCAACCGCTGAGTGCCTGGACCTCGGCCCAAGATTGGCCGGTACTGGCGGCGGCCGCCATCGGTCTGGCGCTCGTCGTATGGCAATGATTCCCTTTTTACTTTGACCGGATGCTTAGCATGCAAGACACTTATTCTTCACAACCGTCTTCACAGCCATCTTCTTCACAACTAGCCTCTGCCGACCAGAGCATTCTCGATGCATTGGCCGAGGTATTACGCCAAAGGCGGCACGCAGCACCGGAAGATTCTTATGTCGCCGCCTTGCATCACAAGGGTTTGAACAAGATACTCGAAAAAGTTGGCGAAGAAGCGACCGAAACGCTGTTGGCGGCCAAGGATGCCGAACACGGCACTGAGGCACAGCGTCACGCCCTTGTCGCCGAAACCGCTGACCTGTGGTTTCATAGCCTGGTCATGCTTTCGCACCTGGACATGGATCATCAGCCGGTACTCGACGAACTGGCTCGTCGCTTTGGAATCTCGGGTCATGCGGAAAAGTCCGCCAGATCCCAATAACGCACCGCTATCAACCGCAGCACCGTAAAAGAGGAATTGCATATGTTAGGTGGTATCAGTATTTGGCAGCTGCTGATTGTTCTGGGCATCATCATCCTGATTTTCGGCACCAAGAAACTGCGCAACGTAGGGACTGACCTCGGTGGAGCCATGAAAGGCTTCAAGAAAGCCATGCATGAAGACGAAACGGAAGATGCCGACGCCAAGGCCAAGAAGACCGACGAGCCTCGTGCCAAGGTCGTCCATGAAGACAACGGCAACACTTACGATGTGAAAGCCGAAGAAAAGCAACCCGAACGTTCCGACGAGCGCAAGTAATCTATGCTGGATATCGGTTTTCTTGAGCTATTGCTCATCGGTGTGGTGAGCTTATTGGTGCTGGGTCCCGAGAGGCTTCCGCGCGCCGCGCGTACGGTGGGCCTGTGGATTGGCAAGGTCAAGCGAACGGTGTCCGGCATGCAGCGTGAAATCAACGCCCAGCTGGAAACCGAAGAGTTGCGCCAGAAGCTCAACGAGCAACAACAAAAACTCGACGATAGCCTCAAGAAGGCCAAGCAGGACGTCGAAAGCCTGGCGGACACCCCCCCTTCTCGTTCGGATGCTACGAAAAACCCGAACGAGACGTCGGAGAATGAACCGCCCTCCGAGGATCCTGTGGCGCGTGCTACATCACGGCTTGACGACGCTCTGGCTACCGTGCGTGAAGACATACCCACCGCATCATCCGATGATACCTCGGCCGCCAAGAAGGATACCGATTCCCGATGAGCACGTCCGGCGACTCGCAGAAAGAGCAAGTCCAGGCCCCTTTGATTGAACATTTGATCGAACTACGCTCGCGCCTGATGCGCGCGGTGGTGGTGATCCTGGTCATTTTTCTGGGGCTGTATTCGTTTGCCAACGACATCTATTCCTTTGTCGCCCAGCCTTTGATGGCGCTGTTGCCGCCAGGCTCGCAGATGATTGCCACCGAAGTGGCATCACCCTTCCTGGCACCATTCAAGCTGACCCTGGTGGTGGCGGTATTCGCCGCCATTCCCTATGTGTTGCATCAGGCATGGGCATTTGTCGCACCCGGGCTTTACGACAATGAAAAGGCCATGGCAGTGCCGATCCTGGCCTCCAGCATAGCGCTTTTCTATACCGGGGCGGCATTCGCCTATTACGTGGTATTTCCGCTGCTGTTTCAGTTTTTCACCCAGACCGGGCCGGAAAACGTGGCGGTAATGACCGATATAAATCAGTATCTTAACTTCGTTCTCAAGTTATTTTTCGCCTTTGGTGTGGCGTTTGAAATCCCCATTGCCACCTTTCTGCTGATCGCCTCCGGGGCCACCACGGTGGAAAGCCTGTCGAAAAAACGCCCTTACATCGTCCTGGGGTGTTTCGTCGTTGGAATGCTGCTGACGCCGCCGGATATTATTTCCCAGAGCTTGCTGGCAGTACCCATGTACCTGCTTTATGAAGTCGGGCTGTTATTCGGCCGCCTGGTACGCAAGCGTCGGGCGGAAAAAGATGCCGCCGAGGAACAGGATAAAAACGCCTGACATCTCAGTCAGATAACGTAATTCCTGTACCGTAAAACCGCAACGGCCCCTCTATTGATCAAATAGACAGGCCGTTTTTAGATAGAGGGGCCGTTGTGCGTCAGGCTATCAGGTCAGCATTTCGTCGATACGATCCACTAGTTTGAAGATCCCGGTAGCCGCTTCACTGATTCTGGTCGCCAGCATGTAGGCCGGTGTGGTCACCACCTGGTGTTCTCGATCCACGACGATGTCTTCTACTCCGCAACTACGGTGCAACCCCCCCATGGCACTGATGGCACCGGAAACGCCCGGGTCGTTGCCCACAGTCACCGCAATGCCCTCGCCTAGCAAACGCGGCACCAACACCGGCGAGATACACATCAGGCCGATCGGCTTGGCATCTTCACGAAAGCCCGCCAAAGCGTCCTTGAGTGCCTCAAGCACCTGCATGTTGTCGCCTGCCCGAGCAAAGTCGGAGAGGTTTTTGGCCACCCCGAAACCGCCGGGGACGATCACCGCGTCGTAATCATCGGCCTGGAGCTCTCCAAGCTCGCTGATCTCACCACGGGCCAGGCGTGCGGCCTCTTTCAGCACATTGCGGCTTTCGCCGTCTTCCAGCGCCTGGGTAAGATGATTCACCACCTGATATTGCTCGATATCCGGGGCGAAGCAACGATAACCGATCCCCAACTGGTCCAGACGCAGCAGCGTCAAGGTGGTTTCATAAATTTCCGAGCCGTCGAACACGCCACAGCCTGCCAGGATCACTGCCACCTGTTTGGTCATTTTTATTTCCTCGTTTGGGTGTCGCCGCCATGGGCAATGCTGAATAAATCGATCGTCCACTTTAGTGAGTCTCTTCTCCGGCCACAAGGCGGCTTTCGCCGGATAGCACGGCTGATATACTCAAGGAATTGTTGTCGCCGGCACCACTGGCGGTGAGCTTTCCGTTATTGTCTGGAGAAACGCCTTGAACACGCCCAGCCCTCGCCATTTTCCTGCGCTACGCATGCGCCGCATGCGCCGCGATGATTTTTCTCGTCGCCTGATGCAGGAAGCCTCCCTGACCCCCAGCGACCTGATCCTGCCGGTTTTCGTACTGGAAGGCGAAAACCAGCGCGAAGCGGTCGCCTCGATGCCCGGTGTGGAGCGTTTGTCGCTGGACCTTTTGATCGAGCAGGCACGCGAAGCCTACCAACTGGGCATCCCCGCCCTGGCATTGTTTCCGGTGGTGACCGCCGAACATAAAAGCGATCTGGCGGAAGAAGCCTATAACGCCAATGGGCTGGTGCAGCGCAGTGTACGGGCATTGAAAACCGCCTTACCGGAACTGGGGATTATTACCGATGTGGCGCTTGACCCCTACACCAGTCATGGCCAGGACGGCATTATCGATGAGCAGGGCTATGTCCAGAATGACCGCACCGTCGACACCTTGCTCAAGCAGGCGTTGTCCCACGCCGAGGCCGGCGCCGACGTGGTGGCGCCTTCGGATATGATGGACGGACGCATTGGCGCCATCCGTCAGGTACTCGAACAGGAACACCTGCACAATGTGCGCATCATGGCCTACAGCGCCAAGTATGCTTCGCATTACTACGGGCCTTTCCGAGATGCGGTGGGCTCGGCAGCCAATCTGGGCAAGGCCGACAAGCGCACCTACCAGATGGACCCGGCCAACAGCGATGAAGCCCTGCATGAAGTCGCCCTGGACCTGGCCGAAGGCGCTGACATGGTGATGGTCAAGCCCGGCATGCCTTATCTGGATGTGGTTCGCCGGGTAAAGGACGAACTCAGAGTCCCCACTTTCGCTTATCAGGTCAGCGGCGAGTACGCCATGCACCGCGCGGCGTTCGACAACGGCTGGCTGGAAGCCGAGCCGGTGATCATGGAATCGTTGATGTGCTTCAAGCGTGCCGGTGCCGACGGTATCTTGACCTATTTCGCCTTGGAAGCGGCCCGTTACATGCAACCCCAAGGGTAGACGGACAAGCGGGGCTTGTGATGACGGCGCTGTCATCTGGCTGTCATCCGCGTCGATTAACCTCGACTCATATTCACCAATATTCGCCCCCAAAGCTGCCTGGGCGTGACCGGGAGCGCGTACATGCAAGACTCAGCCATTGATGGTTCCCAGAACGAGAGCAGCGACACTGCAAGCGAGGCGGCACCCTTGCGCCTCAACCGTACCCCTACCGGCGTGCAGACGCGTCACCCCGTGCCGGAAACCGACCTCGACGATCCGTTGCTGTATTTCAATCGTGAGCTCTCCCACCTGCAATTCAACATCCGAGTGCTCGAACAGGCCCTCGATGAGTCGCATCCATTGCTCAATCGCTTGATGTTCCTGCTGATTTTCTCCTCCAACATGGACGAGTTCTTTGAAATCAGGGTGGCTGGGCTCAAGCATCAAATCGCTTTAGGCGATGACACCACCGGCGCGGACGGCCGGCTACCCAAAGCGGTACTCGCGGAAATCTCGCAAATCGCCCACCAGCAGATTATCCGCCAGTACCAGATACTCAACGACACCTTGCTGCCGCAACTGGAAGCCCAGGGACTGCGCTTTCGACGGCGTGATCACTGGACAAGCGAGCAAAAGGCCTGGGTGCGCGAGTTCTTCGATAACGAAATCATGCCGGTGATCAGCCCCATCGGGCTGGACCCGTCGCATCCTTTTCCTCGCCTGGTCAACAAAAGCCTGAATTTCATCGTCAGGCTGGAAGGCAAGGATGCCTTCGGACGCGCCGGTGGGATGGCAATCCTTCCCGCCCCACGTTCACTGCCCCGCTTGATGGCCCTGCCCAAGGCCCTTTGCGAGGAAGGTTTCTCCGAATACGTCTTCTTGTCTTCGATGATCCACGCCCATGCTGACGAGCTGTTTCCCGGCATGAGCGTGCGCGGTTGCTATCAGTTCCGACTGACGCGCAATGCCGACATGAGTGTCGACCCCGAAGAAGTCTCCGATCTGGCCTCGGCGCTACGCGGTGAATTGCTCGCGCGTCGCTATGGCAATGGGGTACGCCTGGAAGTGGCGGAAAACTGCCCGGCCGACTTGATTGATTTTCTGCTGACACAATTCGAACTGGGGCCGGACGATCTGTACCTCGTCGAAGGCCCGGTCAACCTGACTCGCATGATGGCGGTACTGGGAGACGTCGACAGGCCGGACCTGGTCTATCGCCCCTTCACTCCCAGTATTCCCAATTCGCTCAAGAGCGGCAGCTTGTTCCAGGCCATCGCCAAGCACGATATCCTGCTGCACCATCCTTTTCAGTCGTTCACGCCGATCGAAGACCTGTTGCGCGAGGCGGCACGCGATCCGAATGTGCTCGCCATCAAGCAGACGCTATACCGTACCGGCGCCGAATCGCCGATTGTCAGCGCCTTGGTGGACGCCGCAAGCCAAGGCAAGGAAGTCACGGTGGTGATCGAGCTTCGCGCACGTTTCGATGAAGCCGACAACCTGGTACTCGCCTCTCGGCTGCAGGAAGCCGGCGCCATCGTGATTTACGGCATCATGGCCTACAAGACCCATGCCAAAATGCTGCATATCGTGCGACGTGAAAAAGGCAAGCTGCGCCACTATGCCCATCTGGGCACCGGCAACTATCATTCCAAAACTGCCAAGCTATATACCGACTACAGTCTGCTCACCGCCAATCCCAGGCTGTGTAGCGATGTTCACAAGGTCTTTCAGCAGCTCTCCGGTATGGGCAAGGCAAGGCGTATCGATACCCTGCTGCATGCACCTTTCACTCTGCATGAACGATTGGTGGAAATGATCGAGCGCGAAGCACAGCACGCCCAGCAAGGCAAGCGCGCTCACATCATCATCAAGTGCAATTCCCTGACCGAGCCCAAACTGATCCGAGCGCTTTACCGGGCGTCTCAGGCGGGGGTCGAGTGCGACCTGATCATTCGCGGCATGTGCTGCCTACGCCCTGGGGTGCCGGGTATCTCGGACAACATACGGGTACGCTCGATTATCGGGCGCTTTCTGGAGCACACCCGCGTGTTTCATTTTCATAACGATGACGAGCCGGAAATCTGGTGCTCGAGCGCCGACCTGATGGCGCGTAACATGTTTCACCGGGTGGAAACCTGCTTTCCCCTGCTGGAAAAGAAAATCGCCACCCGGGTGCGCAAGGACCTGGAAACCTACCTGGTGGACAACTGCCAGAGCTGGCGGCTGCAATCCGACGGGCAATATGAGCTTCAGTGCCCGAACGGCAGCGCTCCCATCAGTGCTCAGGAAACGCTGCTTTACGCCTATGCCTCAAAAAGTTGATCTATCATCTGCCGGTCAGGCGTAACGTTTACGCAGAACTTTCGCGGCCTCCACCATATTAGCCAGGGCCGGCTCGACTTCTTCCCAGTGACGGGTTTTCAACCCGCAATCAGGATTGACCCACAGCCGCTCGGCAGGAATCTTCTCCAGCGCTTTTTCCATCAACTGCACCATCCAGGCTACCTCGGGAATATTGGGGGTGTGGATATCGTAGACACCGGGGCCAATCTCGTTGGGATAGGCGAAGTCCTGAAAGGCCGCCAATAGCTCCATATCCGAACGCGAGGTTTCGATGGTGATTACATCGGCGTCCAGTGCGGCAATCGCCCCGATAATATCGTTGAATTCCGAATAACACATATGCGTATGGATCTGTGTCTCGTCGCGCACCCCGGAGGCGCTCAACTTGAAGCATTCCACCGCCCAATTCAGGTAAGCCTGCCATTGCCCCTGGCGCAGCGGCAGCCCTTCGCGCAATGCCGGTTCATCAATCTGAATGATGCTGATGCCCGCTCGTTCAAGGTCCACCACCTCATCGCGTAGCGCCAACGCAATCTGACGGCAGGTGGTCTCGCGGGGCTGGTCGTCGCGCACGAAGGACCAGTGCAGAATCGTCACCGGCCCGGTAAGCATGCCTTTCATGGGCTTGTCGGTCAGTGTCTGGGCGTATTCACTCCAGCGCACCGTCATGGGTGCCGGACGGCTGACATCCCCATAAATGACCGGCGGCTTGACGCAGCGTGAACCGTAGCTCTGTACCCAGCCGAACCGGGTAAAGGCGAATCCCTCCAGCCGTTCACCGAAATACTCGACCATATCGTTGCGCTCGGCTTCGCCATGTACCGGTATATCCAGCTCCAAGGCTTCCTGGCGCGCGACGCTATAGGCGATTTCCTCACGCATGCGCGCCTCGTAAGCTTCACGCCCCAGGGTCTTTGCCTTGAACGCCCGGCGCGCCGCACGGATATCCTGGGTTTGCGGAAAGGAGCCGATCGTGGTGGTGGGAAACAGCGGTAGATCAAGTTTGCGCCGCTGGGCCAGGGCGCGTTGGGCATAGGCGCTGCTACGCGCGCTATCGGCAAGCTGTATGGCCGCCAGGCGGGCTCTTACCGTCTTGCGGCAGGTCCGCTCGGAGTCGCGTCGTTCATCCAGGGCGCGGGTGGCTGCGTCCAGGCGAGTTTCATCCTCGGCGGTAGCCCGGTTGTCCAGCAAACGAGAAAGGCTGACCACTTCATCGAGTTTCTGCCGGGCAAACGCCAGCCAGCTTTTCAGCTGATTATCCAAGTCGCTTTCAAGCGCAAGGTCCACCGGCACATGCAACAACGAACAGCTCGGGGCCAGCCATAGGCGATTGCCCAGGCGTACCTTTACCGACATGAAGCGTTCCCACAAGGCCGCCAGATCCGCTCGCCAGATATTACGTCCATCCACCAGCCCCACCGAGAGCACTTGATGCGGACCGAGACGATCGATCACATGGGTAAGTTCATCCGCTGCCCGCACCGCATCGACATGCAACCCGGCCACTGGCAGGCGCGTCGCAAGCGACAGATTATCGCCCAAGCCGCCAAAGTAAGTGGCCACCATCAGTTTGAGCGGTGCCGCCTGAAGGCGGTGATAGGCACGTTCATAAGCTTGCTGCCAGGCCAGGGGCAAATCCTGCACCAGGGCGGGTTCATCGAGCTGCACCCATTCCACTCCCTGTGCTGCCAAGCGATTGAGTACCTCGCCGTAGACCTCGACCACCTCTTCCAGCAGCGTCAAACGGTCGAACGCCTGGCCTTTTTCCTTGCCCAACCACAACCAGGTCAGGGGCCCGGTCAAGGTCACCTTCACCGAATGTCCGGCCTGGTGCGCCTCGTCCACTTCATCGAACAAGCGAGTGGACGCCAGCTGAAAGCGCTGGTGTTCATGAAGCTCGGGGACCAGGTAGTGATAATTGGTATCGAAATACTTGGTCATTTCGCAAGCTGCCGCCGGGGTACCGCTGGGCGCCCGACCGCGGGCCATGCGAAAGGTGGTATCCAGGCTAACGTCGCCCGCGGCCAGTTCCTGCTGAGCGGCAAAGCGTTCCGGCACAGCCCCCAGCAAAGCGGAAACATTCAGCACCTGATCGTAGAAGGCGAAATCGCCCACGCTGACCCAATCCAGCCCGGCATGGCGCTGCGCCGCCCAGTGGCGGGCACGCAAGTCACGTCCGACATATTCCAGGGCCTCGCGATCTTGATCGCCTTTCCAGTAGGCTTCCGTGGCTTTTTTCAATTCGCGCTGCGCGCCAATGCGTGGATAGCCCAGAATATGAGAAACTGTCATGATGAAACCTTTCAACGTGAATAATTTCACACAGTCTGCAAGCCACGTGATTGTGAATCAAACTAAACCTATTAATGATAACCATGAATGAAATTCACTTATGATCGAGTTACGTCACCTGAGAACCCTGGCCGCCCTGCGCGAAACCGGCTCCCTGGTGGAAGCCGCCGACCGCGTGCATCTCACCCAATCCGCGCTTTCGCATCAACTCAAGGACCTGGAAGCCCGTCTGGAAAGCACACTCTTCGTGCGCAAGACGCGGCCGGTGGAATTTACCCGTGCCGGGCTGCGCTTGCTCGCCCTGGGCGATCAGGTATTACCCCAGGTACGCATGGCCGAACGCGACCTGGCACGCCTGGCGGGCACCGAGCAGGGGCGGTTGCATATGGCCATCGAGTGCCACAGCTGTTTTCAATGGCTGATGCCCACCGTGGATCATTTTCGTAACCATTGGCCGGAAGTGGAAATCGATATTCCCAGTGGCCATCATTTCGACCCGCTGCCGGCTCTTGCCCGGGAACAACTCGACCTGGTGATCACCGCCGACCCCCAGCCGATTACCGGTGTGCACTATGAACCCTTGTTTCGCTATGAGGGCTTACTGGCAGTGGCTCGTCAGCATGCGCTTGCGGCAAAGCCATTCGTGACCGCCCAAGACCTGCGAGAGGAAACCTTGATCACTTATCCGGTGGAGCACTCACGGCTGGATGTGTTTACGCAGTTTCTCGATCCCGCCGGCGTACGTCCCAAAGAGATACGTACCGCTGAGTTGACCATCATGATGATGCAACTGGTGGCCAGTGGACGGGGAGTCTGCGCCTTGCCCAGCTGGGCATTGACCGAGTATCTGGAGCGCAATTACGTGAGTGCGGTGGGCCTGGGGCGCGAGGGCGTATGGGGAACCCTTTACGCGGCATTGCGCGAAGAAAATCGAAAAGCACCCTGGATGGAGGATTTCCTGCGTACCGCCCGGGAAACCTCGTTTGCAGTACTCGAAGGTATCAAACCGGCCTGAGCCGTATCATTCACGGCGGGGAAGCAACAGCGTAAAGCGGGCACCTTGCAACTCAGGGCTTTGATCCACGGTCACGCTGCCCCCGTGCCAAGCCATGATCTTTTCCACGATCGAGAGCCCCAAGCCGTATCCCCCAGAGCTGCGCGCTCGGCTGTCATCAAGCCGGGCAAAAGGCTTGAATATCTCGGCACGCGCCTCCTCCGGCACACCGGGGCCGTCATCTTCGACATCGATACGCACCAGATGAGGCTCGTCGTATAACCGGATAACCACTCGCGACTGGGCATAGCGGCAGGCATTGCTGACCAAGTTCTGCAGGGCGCGCTGCAAGTAACGTGGTTCCACACTCAATTCGACATCGTCATCGTGCACCAGCTGCAGCGACAAGTTCTCATGCAAGGGTGAAAGCGTCTCGATGACTCGCTCTGCCATGGCCCCGCAGTCTATCAGTGCGGTTTGCATTTCCGCGCCGTTGATCGACTCGCTGCCCAGGCGGGCATAGGTGAGAATCTCGTCGACCAGATCGTCAAGTTCGGAAATGTCGCCATCGATGCCTTGCAGTTGGCGCCGAATCGCCGGCTCCTCGGTCATGTCTTCGACCATCTGGACGGCAAAACGGATACGTGCCACCGGGGTGCGCAATTCATGTGAGACAGCGCGAATCATTTCCTGCTGACCACGCAACAAAGACTGTACCTGATTGGCCATGCCATTGAACGCCATCCCCAGACGGCCCAGAAAATCGCCGCTTTCCACCTTCACCCGGGTTTCCAGGCGCCCGCTGGCGATGCGCGTGGCGGCCAGTTCCAACCGCGACATACGGGTTTCGATACTGCGCATGATCAGGTAGATGATCAGTGCCAGCACCACCATCAAGCCGAGCAACAATGCCAAATGCAGCTTCAGCGGCAGCGACTCCTGGCGGATGACCGGCCCGGCCTGTAACCACTGCGCCTCTCCCGGCAGGCGATACAGCAACTTGGCGTCCAGCGTATACGACAGTAATTGCGTGACCACTTGGCCTTGCTCGAGTTGCGCCTGCTGAGCTGAAGTTATTTCTTCGGGCGGTTTCAGCAGCAAACTCAGCGGCCATGCGCCCTGCTCCAGGATATCCAAGCGCTCGACCCGTTGTGATCGGCTGACGCTAGCCAGCCAGTTACCCAACAAGCGCATCATGCCCTGCCACTGGCGTTCGCTCCAGCCGGGCAACTCGGCCTGAAGTACCCAAGGCATTTCAGGCAACTGCTGTTGTAGTTCCCAGGTGTCGCCCGAACCATTGTTGACCAATACCTGCCCGCGTGCGAGACGGGCACGGGCGAAATACTGACCACCGAGTTCTTCGATCGGAAGCAATGACAGGTCCATGTCCAGTTGCCGGGCATAGTCAGCCAATACTTCTTCCCGGGATGCCTCGGGCTCATTGGCGAGCGCTTGTGTCAACAGCGACATGGGCAATGCCACCAGTTGTTCCCGGTGGTCTTCGTTACGTACTTGTTCGATCAGCATTCGCCCTGACAATGCCAGGAGAAACAGCATCAACAGCGCCAACCCGAGCAATACATAAAAACGCAGGAAAGTGCCATGGGACAACAAGCGCCGCATCAATTAGCCATCCTTGACGAACAGGTATCCTTTACTGCGCACGGTCTTGATCCGGTGCGGCTGGTTGGGGTCGTCACCGATCTTGGGGCGAATGCGCGAAACCCTCACATCAATCGAACGATCCTGACCATCATATTTGATGCCACGCAACTCGCTGAAAATTTCCTCGCGAGTCAGAACGCGCCCTGCATTGCGCGCCAGCAGCCATAGCAGGTCGAATTCAGCGCTGGTCAAATCAATTCGTTCGCCCTGAAGCCAGGCTTCGCGAGTGGCGTTGTCGATTTCCAGATTCTCAAATTTCAACCGCATTTCGCCGCCCGGGGCCGGCGCATCGGCTCGTCGCAGCAGTGCCCGCATACGGGCCAGCAACACGCGTGGCTGAACCGGCTTGGACACATAATCATCCGCGCCCATTTCCAGCCCCAGCACTTGATCGAGATCATCGGTGCGAGCGGTCAGCATCATGATCGGTCCAGCGTAGTTGGGACGCACCCGACGGCAGACGGAAAGGCCGTCTTCTCCCGGCAACATTAAGTCCAAAATCACCAGATCCGGCTGCAAGGTCAGTATGCGATCCACTCCCTTGCTGCCATCGGCTTCCAAGGTGACCTGAAAGCCATTGGCTTGGAGATAATCACGGGTCAACTCGGCCAGACGCTGGTCGTCTTCAATGATCAGGATGTGGTCCTGATCAGGATAGTCAGGCACCGCAGACTCTTGTGATCCCAGTGCCTGAAATTGTTGTTCCAAGTGATCCACCATCCGCTTTTTTCACTCCATGGGGCTAATTTGTTATCTCACATGCACATTGTGCATGCCAGGGTAGTAACTTGTTACAAGGATACCTTAAAACAACCACTACGCCTTGCCTTAGGCTGCATTTTCACACTTCCTGGGGGTGGCCTTGGCACTGCCGATCAAAAACTTGAACACTGAGACCAAACACACTATCTTGTGTTTTTTTAATAATAGCACACCACATAGTGTGCCTTAGCAGAAGCACCTCCTTCTATCAAGCAGCTTTTTAGCCGTCCGGCAAAACCTGGCCTCATGGAATTTCCCATCATGTCCGATGATTTGTATCCTTCTACCACCACCGGCGTTGGCGTCACCGCGCCGCAAACCCTAAGTGTCATCAAGCGCGAAGGCGATGTCGCCCCCTTCAATGTCGACAAGATTTCCGTTGCCATGTACAAGGCATTCATTGCCGTGGAAGGTGACGACGCTGCTGCTTCCTCCCGGGTACGAGCGTTTGTCCCACAGGCAGTGCAAACCATTCAGCAGGCCTTTCTACGTCGCATGCCCGATGGCGGTACCGTACATATCGAGGATATCCAAGATCAGGTCGAACTCACCCTGATGCGCGCCGGCGAGCAGAAAGTCGCCCGCGCCTATGTACTTTACCGTGAAGAACATGCCCGGGCGCGCGCCACCAACGAAGCGGCAATCGCCAAGCCGCATCCCGATTTGAATGTGACGCTACGCGACGGCAGTACCCGCCCGCTGGATCTGGGCCGTATCGAAACACTGGTAACCGATGCCTGTACCGACCTGGCCAATGTTGACGCCGGTGCCATTGTCCAGGCCGCGTTGAAAAACCTCTATGACGGTGTCACCGTCGATGGGGTTTCCCAGGCGCTGACGATGACCGCTCGCACCCTGGTCGAGAAAGAGCCCAACTACAGCTACGTCACCGCCCGCCTGCTCCAGGACAACCTGCGCCGTGAAGCCCTGTCTTTTCTGGGCGTCGCCGACGAAGCCACTTACTCGGAAATGGCAGAGCTCTACTCCCCGGCGTTTCAAGCCTATGTAAACAAGGGCATTGAATTCGAACAACTCGACCCTCGCCTGGCCGAATTTGACCTCGACCGCCTGGGCGCGGCACTGGATCACCGCCGTGACCTCGCCTTTACTTATCTGAGTCTGCAGACACTTTACGATCGTTACTTTCTTCACCATGACGAGAGTCGTTACGAGCTTCCCCAAGTACTTTTCATGCGTGTGGCCATGGGACTGGCACTGAATGAAGATGATCGCGAAGCGCGGGCCATTGAGTTCTACGAGCTGCTTTCCAGCTTCGATTACATGGCCTCCACGCCGACCTTGTTCAACGCCGGCACCGTACGCAGCCAGCTTTCCAGCTGTTACCTGACCACCGTGCCGGACGATCTAAATGGGATCTATAGCGCTATCCGCGACAACGCCATGCTCTCCAAATGGGCCGGGGGGCTCGGCAACGACTGGACGCCGGTACGCGCCCTAGGTGCCTGGATCAAGGGCACCAACGGCAAGTCCCAGGGTGTGGTGCCGTTTCTCAAGGTGGTCAACGATACCGCGGTTGCGGTCAACCAGGGCGGAAAGCGCAAGGGGGCGGTGTGCGCCTACCTGGAGACTTGGCACCTGGACATCGAGGAATTTCTCGAGTTGCGCAAGAACACCGGCGACGACCGACGCCGCACCCATGACATGAACACCGCCAACTGGGTGCCCGACCTGTTCATGAAGCGGGTATTCGACGATGGCGACTGGACGTTGTTTTCGCCCTCCACCTGCCCGGACCTGCACGAGCTTTACGGCGCCGCTTTCGAGAAGCGCTACGAAGAATACGAAGCGATGACCCATGACGGCCAGCTCAGACTATTCAAGCGGGTCAAGGCCAAGGACCTGTGGCGCAAGATGCTCTCGATGCTGTTCGAGACCGGCCACCCCTGGATCACTTTCAAGGACCCCTGCAACCTGAGAAGCCCGCAGCAACACGCCGGTGTGGTTCACTCCTCGAACCTTTGCACCGAGATCACGCTCAACACCAGCATCGACGAGATCGCGGTATGCAACCTGGGCTCGATCAACCTGGCTCAGCATATTCGGGAAGGCAGGCTGGATAGCGCCAAGCTGGGCAAAACCGTACGTACCGCCGTACGCATGCTGGATAACGTCATCGACATCAATTACTACGCCGTGGATCAGGCGCGTAATGCCAATTTCAAGCATCGTCCGGTGGGGCTCGGCATCATGGGCTTCCAGGATGCGCTCTACGCCCAGGACATTGCCTACGCCAGTCAACAGGCGGTGGAATTCGCCGACCGTTCCATGGAATTGGTCAGCTATCACGCCATCGAAGCCTCCTCGGATCTTGCTGCCGAACGTGGCAAGTACTCAAGCTTCGAGGGCTCGCTGTGGAGCCAGGGCGTACTACCCATCGATTCCATCGAAAAACTCAAGCTCGAACGCGGCGAAAGCTATATCGAGGTCGACACCAGCACCACTCAGGATTGGCAGCGCCTGCGTGAGAAGGTTACCCATCAGGGCATGCGCAACTCCAATGTGATGGCGATCGCCCCCACCGCGACGATCTCCAACATCTGCGGCGTGACGCAGTCCATCGAACCGACCTATCAGAACCTGTTCGTCAAATCCAACCTGTCCGGCGAGTTCACCGTGGTCAACGCCCCTATGGTGGATGATCTCAAGGCTCGCGGCCTATGGGACGAAGTGATGATCAACGACCTCAAGTACTACGATGGCAGCGTTCAACCCATCGAGCGCGTGCCGGACGACCTCAAGGCCAAGTACGCCACGGCCTTCGAGATCGAGCCCAAATGGTTGGTGGAAGCCGCCTCGCGGCGCCAGAAATGGATCGACCAGGCCCAATCACTGAATCTCTATATCAAGGGCGTTTCGGGCAAGAAACTCGATGTCACCTATCGCATGGCGTGGTTTCGCGGCCTCAAGACCACCTACTACCTGCGTGCCCTTGGCGCCACCTCGGTGGAAAAATCCACCGTCGAACGCGGCACCCTGAACGCCGTGAGTAACGGCTCCGCGCCAACCGCCGCACCCGAAGCCTCTAGCGTTCAAGAACCGCGGGGTGTCGACGACTTCCTGAACGGCAAGGGTGGCCAGCGCCCGCCTTCGGCAAGCGATATCGATGAACTGGGCTGCGAAGCCTGCCAATAACGCCCCTATACAAGAGATTTACATGACAGGAGAGCCACATGCTGAACTGGGATGAATTCCATGAGGACGACCAAGCCGTCGCCGAAACGATGTCAAAACCCAAGCCGGCTCCCGCCGCCCCGACAGCGTCTTTTGAAGCCGATGCCGGTGAGCTGAAAAGCGATTACCGCCCGGTGGAGAACGACCGCCTGCAGCGCGCCCGCCAGTCGCTGGAACGATTGGATGTCGCCGCCGGCCTGGAAGAGCTGGAAATGGGTGCCGCGCGCATCGAAGTCGACGACAAGCAGATGATCAACGCCCGCGTCGACCTGAACCAGTTGGTACCGTTCAAGTACGAGTGGGCCTGGCAGAAATACCTGGATGGCAGCGCCAACCACTGGATGCCCCAGGAAGTGAACATGAACGCGGACATCGCCCTGTGGAAGAGCCAGGACGGCCTGACCGCCGACGAACGTCGCATCGTCGAGCGTTCGCTGGGCTACTTTTCCACCGCCGATTCGCTGGTGGCCAACAACCTGGTGCTCGCGCTGTATCGCCTGATCACCAACCCGGAATGCCGCCAGTATTTGCTGCGCCAAGCCTTCGAGGAAGCCATTCACACCCATGCTTACCAGTATTGCGTGGAGTCGCTGGGCATGGATGAAGGCGCGGTGTTCAACATGTACCGCGAAGTGCCCTCGGTGGCCGCCAAATCCGCCTGGAGCCTCAAGCACACCCAATCGCTTTCGCGTCCGGACTTTCAAACCGGCACCCCGGAGACCGATCAGGAACTGCTGCGCAACCTGGTGGCCTTCTATTGCGTCACCGAAGGTATCTTCTTCTACTGCGGCTTCAGCCAGATTCTCTCCATGGGGCGGCGCAACAAGATGACCGGCGTGGCTGAGCAGTTTCAGTACATCCTGCGTGACGAATCCATGCATTTGAATTTCGGCGTCGACATGATCAACCAGATCAAGATCGAGAACTCCCACCTCTGGACACCGGAATTTCAGGATGAAGTCACCCAGATGATTCTCGAAGGCACCGAGCTTGAGATCGCCTACGCCCGCGATACCATGCCGCGCGGCGTACTGGGAATGAACGCGGCGATCATGGAGGAATATCTCCATTTCATCTGCAACCGCCGCCTGGCTCAGATCGGCCTGCAGGAGCAATTCCCCGGCGCCAAGAATCCTTTCCCTTGGATGAGCGAGATCATCGACCTGCGCAAGGAAAAGAACTTCTTCGAGACCCGCGTCACCGAGTATCAGGTGGGTGGCGCGCTGAGCTGGGATTGAACCGTACTGCAAGACGCATCGTAAAATAAGGCACCCCCGGCCCAGGCTGCATTCAGCGTATTCCGGGGGCGCCTGGTTACGCTTGCGCGCTTTGCTTATCTTTACCTACATATTTTTCTGGAAATAAAATGTAAGACCCGTCAGAGAGGTTAGAAGGAGAGTCTCGCTCCAATAACGGCGAACCAGTCCTCCGTACTGCCGCCATCGGCTTCGGCGAAATCCGCCGTGTCTCCATACTTGCGTTCATGAACCACCCCCACATAGGGTGAGAAAGAACGGTCTATCAGATCGTAACTCAACCTGAGTCCGGTTTCGGTGGAAACCAGGCCCTTGCCGACTCCAATTTCCCGGTCTTCGCTGAATGCAACCGTGGCATCAAGATTAGCCGAAAGAATCCAGTAGTTCGTGAACAACAGCTCGTACTCCGCATCGAGCTCGGCGGAGGTGTCTCCATCCTTGCTCACATAAAAATTCGTATCGACCTCAAACCACTGAGGGGCAAGGCCCGCAACACCCAGCACCGCATAGGTACGGTCGGGCCCCTCTGGGGTGTCGAATCGGACTCCAGCCTTGGCGTCAAAGAACTTGGAGATAGGAACCTGCCCAACCAGCTGGTTTTCAAGTCCCTCGTAAGTCTGCTCCTCTATGGCATACTCGCCCTTGCTCAGCCAACGAACCTTCAGGTCGTCAGTGCCATAAAAGATATCTGCATCCCAGACAGCCAGTTCTTCATCGGCATCGCTGTAGCGGTACTCGAATTCTTCAAACTGGGCGCCCCATATAGTGATAGGCTTTTTTCGATCCGTGATGTCAGACAGCATCTCCTGTGCCGACACCACCGCTGGGATGAGTACGCTACCCAGCAAGCTGACGGCCATCAACGATTTGGTACGGTTCATGCGTCACCTCCAGCATCGGTCGCAGCTTCAGTGCTGGGCTGAGAAGCCTCAGGTCCGCCCTCGACAATGACCTTCCGGAACATCCCTGCAGCGGCGTGATACGACAGGTGACAATGGAAAGCCCACTGTCCAGGTGCATCGACCTCAGTTTCCATATACAGGGTGGTGCCTGGCTGAACGCTGACCGTGTGCTTGATGGGATTCCATTCTCCCGCGCCCACATCGAGAATTGACCACATACCGTGGAGGTGCATGGGGTGCGTCATCATGGTTTCATTGACAAACTTGAAGCGAACGCGCTCGCCGTACTGCAACCGGATTGGGTCCGCATCCTCGTACTTGACACCATTGATGCTCCAGGTGTATCGCTCCATGTTGCCAGTCAGGCGGAGCTCGATTTCCCGGGTTGGCTCCCGGTCTTCATAGAGCGGTTTCTGGGCTTTCAGATCCGTGTACGAAAGGAACTTGCCACCGTTGGCTGCCGTTGGGGCGATACCACTGCCTTTTGCATAGAATGGATCACTGACCTCATCTCCATTTTCCATCATGCCGCTATGGTCCATACCCTCCATAGAAGAAGGATCCATTCCAGCCATGCTGGAATTATCCATGTCCGACATAGTGGAATGGTCCATACCGCCATGGTCCATTCCCGGCATTCCCGCCATGTCGGCCATGGTCAGACGAGCGGGGTCACGCATGGGCGGTACGGGGGCTTGCATTCCTTCTTCCGGCGCAAGTGTTGCCCTGGCAAACCCTGAACGGCCCATGGATTCGGCGAAAACAGTGTACGCCTGTGCATCTCGAGGACGCACAATCACATCATAGGTTTCAGCGACACCAATCCGGAATTCGTCCACATTGACCGGCTGGACGTTGTTGCCGTCCGCCTGCACAAC
Source organism: Vreelandella zhuhanensis (assembly GCF_009793355.1). Lineage (GTDB taxonomy): Bacteria > Pseudomonadota > Gammaproteobacteria > Pseudomonadales > Halomonadaceae > Vreelandella > Vreelandella zhuhanensis. The sequence goes on along the minus strand of NZ_WTKP01000007.1, from coordinate 64,679 downwards.
GGTCATATCCAAGCCGGGAATACGCACGTCGAAATAGGTCATGGCAGAGGAGTTGATGAACCTCAGACGAATACGCTCACCGGGCTTGAACACGCCGGTCCAGTTCTGTTTTGGACCCTTGCCATTAATCATGCCGGTAAAGCCTTGAACATCCTCGATATCCGCCTTCATCATGCGCATATCACCCCAGGCCAGACGATCTTTTACGCTGTCCATGAAGCCGTGCTCAGAAACTTCTGAGAAGAACTCTCCCACTGTCTGTTGCTGGCGATTGTAATAATCCGGCGTGGTTTTCAGATTGCGCATGATGCGGTCACCGGAGTGGGGATGCTTATCCGTCAGCTGGATGACGTAGTCGCGATCGTACCGGAATGGCTCCCTTCCTTCGGGCTCAATCACGATGGCGCCAAAGGCACCGTCTGGCTCCTGAAAGCCGGAATGGCTGTGAAACCAGTAGGTTCCGGCCTGGACAACCGGGAAGTTGTAGGTGAACGTTTCGCCCGGCTTGATGCCGGGAAAGCTGATTCCCGGTACACCGTCCTGGTCGAACGGGAGGATCAGGCCGTGCCAGTGAATTGATGTCATTTCATCAAGGTTATTCGTCACATTGATGGTGACTTCTTCGCCTTCCTTGAAGCGCAACTCCGGGCCGGGCGATTTTCCGTTGTACCCGATGCCTTCTTTTACGAAATCTCCGGTGTCAATCTTGATCCGGTCAACCGTCAGGTCGTATTCGCCAGCCAATGCGATCATCGGCAATAGCATACTCAAGGCACCTGCCAAAAGGCGTGCTTTCATGATGTTCTACTCCGCTATGCACTTACCACTTGCGGGGTGCCGAGCTTAAGCCGCCCGGCACCCGAATGACTCAGAGGACGGCCTCCGGATCAGTTGAAATTCACGTCGCCGTACATGCCAGCCTGGTAGTGGCCGGGCACATTGCAGGCGAATTCAAGATTGCCTTTCTCCGAAAACGTCCAGACGATCTCCTTGCTCTGGCCCGGCTCTAGCAACACACTGTTCGGATCGTCATGCTTCATGGAATGGCCGTTGCCCATATCCATTTCCATCATGTCGTGGTGCAGCTTGCCACCCTGGATAACCCCGTGCTCAACCATCATCATCATTTCCTCCTGGTGAGCTTCGTGCATGGCAGGCGTACCGATATTGAATTCGTGCACCAGATTGCCCTTGTTTTCCACCACAAAACGTACAGTTTCCCCCTGCTGGACCTCGATAGCCTCAGGCTCGTAGTAGTTGTCATGCATCTCGACAGTGATAGTTCGATCGGCTTCCGACGCCTTAGCCGGTTCACCGCTCTTCGCACCATGCCCATCTTCATGGGCACCAGCCCCTAGCGCTGTTACTGAAATCGACATGGCCACTGCGGCAACTATGAATTTTGATGCGTTCATCAAAACGTCTCCTGTGATATGGCTTGCGTTAAACCCTTTGTGGGTTTGTCCGGTAACTTGAGCATTTGATCGAAACGATCGCCACCATGGCGCATTAACCTGAATTCTTTCTGAAAATGCCGATATATTTGCTGTTCAGGCTGAATTCAGGTTACTCAGCGACACTGCCACAGCCTGCTTTGACCCAGAGAAGGAAACGATAAATGCGATTACTGCTGGTAGAAGATGACCGCCTGTTAGCCGACGGGCTTGCCAGCCAACTTGAGAAAGCCGGTTTCAGCGTGGATACCACCCGCACTGCCAGAGAAGCGATAATTCTGGGTGAGCAGGAAGATTATAGGGCCGGCGTATTGGACCTGGGACTGCCAGACGGAAATGGCCTTGACGTATTGCGGAAATGGCGCATGAGCAACGCCAACTTTCCGGTATTGATCCTTACGGCGCGGGGAGACTGGCAAGACAAAGTAAACGGCCTGAAGGCTGGCGCAGACGACTACCTTGCCAAGCCATTTCAGACGGAAGAATTGATTGCCAGGCTGAATGCCATCGTGCGCCGAAGCGAAGGGCGCGTGCAGTCCACTTTAAAGGCTGGACGCTTTGAGCTGGACGTGAACCGACAGAGCCTAAAAATGGCAGATGGTATTGAGCACAGCTTGACCGGTACTGAATTTCGCCTGCTTCGATGTCTCATGAGCCGCCCGGGGCATGTTTTTTCCAAGGAACAGCTCATGGAGCAACTTTACAACCTTAACGACAGCCCAAGCGAAAACGTCATCGAAGCCTATATCCGCCGCCTGAGAAAGCTGGTGGGTGTAAATACCATCGCCACACGCCGTGGTCAGGGGTACTTGTTCAATGATGCTGTTTAGAAAGCCGGCGTCCGTTAAGGGAACACTTCTGGCCCTGTTATTGCCGGCCGGCATCGTTCTGATGGCGCTCGCATGGCTTGTCCAGGGGTTATTGCTGGACAGGATGTCCCGAGAGTTCGTTGAGAGCCGGCTAAAGGATGAAGTGGCCTTCCTTGAGCATCAGATTCGTCAATCCGGTGGCAGAATAGACACGCTCCAGACAGGTGATTACTTCCAGGAAGTGTTTCATCATGCCTTCGCCATCCACTCATCCTCTCAAACGATGATTTCGCCGCAATCCTGGCGCCCTCTGCTGAGTCCCTTGCTGCAGTCCGATCGACAGGGAACTCTCAGAGTACGCGATGCGAAGGCACTCAATGCGCCTTCGGATATTCTCGCCTATCGCAAATCGTTTCTCGTTAACGACATCCCCATGGTGGTTATCGTTTCAGAAGACATGGGTGCGTTACAAAACAGCCAAGCAGAGCTACACGCTTGGACGGCTATCGTATCTATCCTGCTGATTCTTTTGCTTGTCGGGGTCATCTGGGTGGTTATTACCCTGTCAATGTGGCCCGTTGCATCGCTTCAGGCCGCACTTAAAAAACTGCAGGGCGGTGAAATATCACGAATCAATGTCCAGGCGCCTGAGGAGTTCCGGCCCCTCGTGCAACAGCTCAATCAACTCCTCGATTCTCTCGATCAACGACTCGAACGTTCACGAGAGGCGCTGGCCAATCTCTCGCACAGTGTCAAGACGCCAATCGCGGCAGTTAGGCAGACTCTCGAAGATACCAGCCGCCCGCTCGATAATAGCCTGAGACATGAAATGGGATTGCGACTTGGTGATATCGACAAGCAGCTTGAAGCGGAAATGCGGCGTAGTCGATTCGCTGGCCCACAGGTTGGAAAAAGCACCTACCCAGTGAAACAAGCCAGAGACCTTTTGTGGATGCTAGGCCGTTTGTATCCTGAAAAGTCTTTCGAGCTGTCAACTGAACTCACGGACGAGCACCGTTGGCCCATTGAGGAGCATGATCTGAACGAAATACTCGGCAATCTTCTCGATAACGCTGGAAAGTGGTCCTCGCGATGCATCGAACTTTCCTTGAAGGAAGATCGCAAGCAAATGCAGATTGTGGTTAATGACGATGGCCCCGGCGTAGCCGAAGACGCCATAGGTAAATTAGGCAAAAGAGGGTTGAGGCTCGACGAACAGACGCCCGGACATGGCTTGGGTCTGGCAATCGTTTACGACATAGTTCAACACTATGAGGGGCAGGTGGACTTTTCAAGAAGCCCCTCGAATGGATTAAAGGTGGAAATCGCCATTCGCCATCCTGCCTGAGACACTGGTTTCCATACACGAATATCGAGGGCAATCAGGTTACCTATGTTAATGAGTTAATTACTCCCGATCACTACAAGACACCCCTTGTTGATCCTCACGATATAAACGCTGCAGGGTTAGCGCTAGGCCAGAAGCACTCCCTCAAATGCCAACCCTGGCCCGAAACCCAGCATTACGCAGGGACCGCTTGCCGCCTGGGCTTGCAGGCGTTCAAGCACGAACAGCACCGTTGGCGAGGACATGTTGCCATGTTCGGCCAATACCTCCCGGGAAGCCGCGTCGGCCTGCTCCGGCAGCGATAACGTCTGGGTTACCGCTCGCAGAATATCCGGCCCTCCCGGGTGGATCGCCCAGTGGGCCACGTCACTGACGGTCATGTCATGCTGCGCCAGCCAGCTTTCCACCCATTCCCCCAGCGAGGCACGAATCAATTTAGGCACCTCGCTCGATAGCGTCATTTCAAAGCCATGATCGCCGACGTTCCAGGTCATGGCATTGCCGGAATGTTGAGCAATACGACTCTGCGTCTCGATCAATTGCCACCCTTGCGCCCGGCTATCAGCCGGCCCCAGAATCGCCGCTCCGGCGCCATCCGCGAACAGGCCGTTGGCGACGATTTTCTGCGGGTCCCAGCCATACTGAAAATGCAAGCTGCATAGCTCGACACAGCAAAGCAGTACCCGCGCCTCTGGAAGCTCCCTGACCAATCCACTTGCTGCGCGCATGCCATTGAGAGCGCCATGACAGCCCATGAAACCCAGGTTCAAGCGCCCGATATCTGCTGATAGCCCCAGACGCTCAGGAAGTTCGCTATCGAGCCCCGGTGCTACCAAGCCGGTGCAGGTTACCGTCACCAGATGGGTGATCTCATGAGGTTCGACCCGGCTATTGCGCAGAGCCTCGCGACAGGCCCGCTCCGCCAGTGGGCCGGCTTCCTTCGCATAACGTTGCAGCCGGGTGGCGGTACTCGGCCCGCGATCCTGCGCCGATAGCGGAGGGGGAAAGAAATTCTCGAACCCTTCGGCGCCTTCTCCAGGGCGCAGCAAGACACTGCCGCGACGTTGCACTCGGGTATGCCGATAGACGCGCCTAAGCCAAGCCTGCTGGCGTTCATCACGGGTACAGCGCTGCTGGGCGAGTTCAATTGCAGTATCCTGCCCTAACCCGCCTCTGGGCGAGGCGACACCGACCCCCATAAGGCTTGCCTGTGGCGTTTTCATTCCCTCTCCTTGGAGCTGAATCGGTAGCGACGATTGAGCCCTATCGTTAACGGCGCGGCCAGCGTCGGCACGGCGTTTACCAGCGGCAATAATGTCGCCATCAGGCGGGGATGGCGCAACAAGGCCGATACCCTCCAGCAGGTGCGTTGCCGTTTGCCGATTATCCGGGCATGCCGTGCCGTCCATTGCCTGACCAGGCCAGGTTGCCACTGCTGGATAGCGTCAAGGGCCAAGGGTTCAATGGCGGCGGCACCTGCCAGTGCCCAGCCCATGCCTTCACCGGTGAAAGGCTCCACGTAGCCGGCCGCGTCTCCTACTAACAATAGGCGTTCGCCACCCAGGCAAGGATGCGAGCGCTTCATGCGGGGTGTGCCCTGCCAGTTCGCCTCGTAAAGCGAATCGAACAGCGCAAAACCCGAGGCTTGTAGCAAGTGAACCACGGCGAAAGTCGGTCCACCACACTGCTTTACCCAGGCCGGATCAAGAGCGGCACCGATATTCAGTTGCCCTCCCTCGACACGCACCAAGCCAACGTAACCATGCCGTCCACAGGCCATATGTATCGTGTCCGGATAGTAAAAAGCCGGTGCCTCAGCCAGCGTGGTACCTAGCCCGATGCGTGAAGTCTTATCGACATGCCGTACTTTCACGCTATCGCCACGCAACAGCCGGCTACCCAGCCCATCAGCCCCGATGACCAACCGGGCACCGAGTGTTACTCGATCAGTGGCGTTATCCAGCACCACAGGGCGACACTCACGGCTGAAGGCCGGGGTATCGGCACCTTGCGTATTCGTCAACGATGCATGGGTGGTGGGTAGAAAACAGGCCCCGGCATCGATGGCGCGCTCCACAAGCCGGGCATCCAAGGTGCGGCGGCTAACGGCTCGGCCAACAGGCAATCCCAGCACCGCCTGCCGCTTGCCGCTTGCCAGGCGAAGGCGAGAGTAAATCGGAGCGGTGCTAGCAACATCTTCCAGGCCGGCCTCATTCAATGCGTGCAGCGTGGCGGCATTGAGACAGCCACCACAGGCCTTGTGACGCGGCCACACGGATTTTTCAACCAGCAAGACGCTGAATCCGCGGCGTGCCAGACGATAAGCCATCACGCTTCCGGCGACGCCCGCCCCCACGACGATCACATCCCACTTCTGGGACAAGCTGTGAAGCCTCATGGCAACGCGCCTTGGTGCGTCATTGGTGCTACTCCCTGGTTACGCGACCAGGACAGCATGAAGCGACTCGGCCAATGCCGCTCGAATCGCACGCCTTGAAGCCCTGCCTGACTTGCCAGCCGCCGTGCCTCGGCCACCGTCAGTGCTGCACGCACCGACCGCATTGCATCCACATGGACGATTTTCGAGGCCGAGAGCAGGCGAGTACCCACGTAGGCTAGACCATAGCCAGTGTGGTTACGGATCAAGTCACTGACCAGCAGGTGATCAGTCTGCGCTGCCAGTTTTTCAAGTAGAGCGGCAATCTGGGCATCGCTGAGATGGTGCAGAAAAAGCGTCGAAGTGATGATGTCATAGCGAGCAAGCAAGGGGTCTTCAAGCACATCGAGAGGAAAAAAACTCACCTCTACCTTTTCACGAACGGCTTGACCCTGGGCGAAGTGGAGAGCCGTTGGGCTGATATCACAGGCCTCGATACGCAGGCGAAGACCGGCGTCACGCGCACGACGTGCCAAGGCAATGGCCACATCTCCCCCGCCGGTGGCGACATCCAGAACCGAAAGGCTGGAAAGCCGCCGGGCCTTGGCAATGCGTGCAATTCGAGGCCACAATGCCGCCGCCGTTCGGCTTGCAGCATTGATGCGGCGCAGACCGTTTAGCGCTGCCTGATGCGCCTTTCGATCAAGAGCTGGATCGTCCATCAGTTCGCCTTCAAGCTGACGATGGGTAAGCGACATGAGCATGGTCCGAGCACCGGTGGTAAAAGAAACTGCCTTCACTATCGTAAGCTCCCCGCCAGGGGTCAAGCACTTGCCATCTGCGCTGATGATAGCCCGGCAACACCTTCGCTCACTTTCGAGCGTCTTTCTCCGATGACTCATCGGGTATCGCAACCGGGCGAAAAGTGTCCTCGAACAACACATCCAGATCAAAGGTCGAATGATCGCCGAGGGCATCGAAATGGTCGTTCAACCAACGTTCGGCCCAGGCGCGGCCCTGGGCATGCAGGCGAGACACAAAACCCCACTCGGCATTCATCTTGCTCGAGGCGCTGAGCTTCTCGACCTCCTGTTCGGCGTGAATCAAGTGCAAGCGCATTGAGCGATAGCTTTCCAGCTCCAGCCCTTCGGCATCGATCAATTGATGTAACAGCTGAATGCTGCGCAGCTCCTTTATCAGGCTTGAGTTGAAGGTTATCTCATTGATTCTGTCGAGTATTTCCCGTGAACTCTCGGGCAATTTCTGTCGCACCAGCGGGTTGACCTGCACCACCACCAGGTCGCGACACCCTTGGTCATCGACCAGCGGATACAGCGCAGGATTACCGCTATACCCGCCATCCCAATAGGCTTCGCCATCGATCTCGACTGCCGGAAACATGAACGGCAAGCAAGCCGAGGCCATGACGGTATCCACGCTCAGCTCAGGCTGGCGAAAGATCTTTGCCCGCCCGGTGCGCACGTTGGTGGCGGTCACGAAGACCTTCACTTTGCGACAGGCATTGACCAGGTCGAAATCGACCTGCTCCAGCACCAGATCACGCAAAGGATTGACCTTGAGTGGATTAAGCTTGGTCGGCGGTACCAGCTGGGTCAGGTTTTCGAAAAACAGGTAGCTGGGTGAGTAATCGAGGCTGTCATTACCCATCAACCGATCCCAGAAGCTGCGCTGAATCGGTGAAAAGCGCGCTGCGTCGCTGACGGCTTTCCAGAACGTATACAGCGCTTCGCGCGCACCCTCGCGCCCCCCCGTATGCAGGCCGGAAGCCATCACCACCGCATTCATGGCCCCGGCACTGGTACCGCTGACACCATCGATTTCCAGGCGTTCATCTTCCAACAGGCGGTCCAGAACTCCCCAGGTCAGAGCTCCGTGCGAGCCACCACCCTGCAATGCCAGGTCGATGCGCTTGCAATCGTTGTTTGGCATAATTTCTCCTTTCAAGCCCAAAATTGATCTTGCAGTGTAAGCGGCCTCTTTCTCGAAGTCGCATGGACAAAAAAGGGCAAGCCATTGGCTTGCCCTTGAAAGAAGCTACATTTTTACGACTATCCCTTGGGCCCGAACAATAACCAGACGATCAGACCGACTAGCGGGAAAATCAGCAGACCAAGAATCCAGAGAACCTTGGCCACCCCCCCGGCCGAGCTTTTTGCCACCTTGACGATTGCCCAGATCACGATGATCAGCCAAATCAGCCCCAGTAGCCCACCAACTTCAATGCCCATGGTAATCTCCTTATCCTTAGCGGGGTGGTAATGAGTAGCCCTCAGCTAAGCACAAGGTCGAAGACTTCTCAAGAGGAGTATTTACTGGCTCGGGGGTCTGAGCAACATCTCCCCGTCACGAATTTCAATGGTCAGGTGATTGAGAAAACTCATCCCCAGCAGGACGGTATCGCCTTCCATGCCCGGGCTGATCGAACCCTTTACATTACGCAGCCGAATGCCTCCCAAGGCGATTTCCTCAACTTCGGTCAAAGAGCCTTTCACTCGTCCATTGGCGGTATTGAACCAGGCACTACGCCCGGGCTTCAGCCCCAGCGTTTCGGCAAGTGGTGTCGGTATCGCCACATAAGTGGCCCCGGTATCGAGCAGAAACCTTACCGGTTCCCCATTGATATACCCCGGGGCCACAAAATGCCCCGCCCGGTTACGTCTGAGAGTGACCGGTTCATCATCGGGCGACGTATTAACCAGGTGCGCATTGGGCCGAACCATCTCTTCCAGACCACCTTGCAGCCACCAGGTACCCACGACCATCAGCAACACCCAGAACAGCAGCATCATTCCCAGCCCGCTGCGGCGAAGCCTACGATTGGACATGGCTCACCTCATTCAATGGGTCTCAATTGGAAGAGCGTTCCTGTGGTTTCCATTCGCAGGCCGCCCGGCGTCCTCGGGTTTCATTCACTTGCGTACATATCAACATAGCCGTAATAAACAAGGCAGCACATAATAGGATGGAGGCTTGAAGACCGATAAATGCCTGTAATGTACCCAGCATGACAATACCGAACACACTCGCCAGCTTGTTGGCCAGGCCCCAAAAGCCAAAAAATTCTGCCGCTTTGGGTAAGGGCGTGAAAAGCCCCACCAGCACGCGGCTGGCAGATTGGCTCGACCCCAGGCTGGTACCCGCCAGGCAACCCACCACCAGAAATACATGTTGTGCTTCCAGTGTCAGGCCCAGGTAAGTATTCAGTAATACCGTGAGTTGTGGCGTGGCCCAGATAGCCAGGATGGAGCTCACCCATAACCCCAAGGTGATCTGATAGGTGAGTTTGGCCCCCAGGTGATCCTGTATCCAGCCGAAGCCAAGCGCTCCGGCGGCGGCGGTAATCTGCACGATAATGAACATCACGTTGCGAATAGCGCCATCCCACTGGATAACCTGGGCACCGTAGATAAACGCGAAGGAAATAATGATGTAAATGCCTGCCATGGAGAACAGCAGCGATACCAGGAATATTCCCAGATCCTGAAAATAGCGCAGGTCTTCCAAGGTCGTCCTGACCCGCTCCTTGGCGATCACCCGGTAGGGGACGCCCGGTGGTTGAGGCGTGCCACGCTCCTTAAGCCACATGAAAGTGGGAATGGCGGCCACCAGAAAAAAGCCGGCGGCAAACGGCCCGACCCAACGGATACGCTCGAAATTCTCGGCAGTGGTCTCGCCCAATGCCACCAGGGTAAAGCCTGCGGCAAACAACCCGCCAATGTAGCCCAGCGCCCAACCGAACCCTGAAATCTTGCCCATTGCCTCCGGTGGGCCGAGATCCGGCAGGAATGAGGCGATAAAGGCTTCTCCCATCGAATAGGCGTAATTCGACAGCACGATCAGCAAGAAGCCCAGCATCACATACCCCGGCGCGACAAAATACAGCATCGCCGTGGTAGCCACGGTCGCCAGGTAGCTAAGGAACAAAAAGCGTTTCTTCTCGGCACGATAATCCATCACCGCGCCGCACAATGGCGCGGTGAGCACCACCATCAACGAACTGAGCGCGAGCGCCAGGCTCCACAGAAAATTCGCAAAGCGATAATTGTCGCCACGCTCACCCACGATCACGGTAGTGAATAACTCGCCGAACACCACGGTAATGATCAGCAGCGTATACGCCTGGTTAGCAAAGTCGAACATTGCCCAGCCAAAGATTTCACGGCGTGAGGTCCGGCGCGGAAGGGAAGGCAGCTCTACCAATGACACGATAAGTAGTCTCTCAGGGGCAAGCGCAGAGCCTAACAGCTTGGGGTTTGAAGACGCCACGAAGAAAACACTGCAAAATATAAGGACACGCTAAAATGATAGGCTCGCTGTTTTTCCTTAAGCTTACAGCAGCCAATGAGCGACCACCGCTGCCAGTCCGACGATCAGTGCCGTTATCACGGCAACCGACACCACTCGGTCCAGCCAACGATCAAAGGTGGCCCATCGCGGTCGGCGTCGCGTGGCACCTTGGCGGTGCTGCCGGCTCATGAGACTTTCTTGTTCATGCTGAAGACCTTATTTGCTGAAGCAACGAAACTGCATTGTGCATCCCTTAGCATGATAATAAACAACGCAAAAGTGAACTCGCCACTCACAGTATGTTCGAATGGGTTGAGATTTCACTTTCGGAGCAGCGCAATGTCTCATTCCAATCGAGACCCGCGAAACAACGCCGCCTGGCAGGCAGCAAGTCAATGGCGAGCGCGGGCTAGCCGGACCCGCCCTAACGGGATTATGGATAGCCTCAAGCTGCTACTTATCTGGTTGGTTCTGGGTGCGCTGATGATCGTCGGCGTTATTCTGGGGCTATTCTTCCTGTTGGTTGGCTGGGCGATGATGCCCTTGGTGCGTTACCGGTTGAAAAAGCGCATGGAGCAGATGCGGGCCAACCAAGCCGAAGATATTGGCGGCGACACGTCTGCATACGATAAGAATCGTTCAGGCTCGCAGGACGTACTCGAAGGTAGCTATGAGGTGAAGGACCAGGTGAAAGACAACCCTAGAGACTCCTCGCGCTAACCTCTCAGCCGGGTGCGTACACCCAGGTGAACACTGCCGCCAAGGTCAATGGCATCACCACCAGACTACCCAAGTTGCCGATCAGCACCAACGATGCCACTTTTTGCGGTGAGAGGCGGTATTGTTCGGCCACCAGGTAATTGAGCACCGCCGGGGGCAGTGCGGAAAATACCAGCAGAACCGCCGTCTGGAGAGGGTTCAGTGGCAATAGCCAGATTAACGGCAACGCAATCACCAAGCCGGAAAGTGGGCATAACAGCGCTCCCAGCAAGCCGGTTCGCCAATCACTGAAATCAATCTCCAGCAACCGCACGCCAAGCGCAAACAACATTAACGGAATACAGACGCCTCCCAGCATGTGCATGGCTTCCAGCAACCAGGCGGGTAACGGCAAACCGCTGACGTTCACTCCCAGCCCGGCCAGGCTCGAAAACACGATCGGCATGCGCAGCATGCGCCATAGGGATGTGCGCGGGTCGAGCATGTAAAGCCCCACCGAAAAATGCAGCAGCATCTCCACGATGAACACCACCACCGCCGCAGGTAATGCCTCCGGACCGAAGGCCAGCACCAGCAACGGCACCCCCATGTTGCCGGAATTGTTGAACATCATCGGGGGCAAAAATACCTTGGGGTCGAGCTTCAGCCATTTAACCAACGGCCATAGCACAAGCCCCGCGCCCAGCACCACGACCACGGCCGCTGTCGCCAACCAGGCATAGTCCGCCAACGGCGCCTGACGGTCGGCCAGTACCGCAAATACCAACAGTGGAACGAACAGCTCCATATTGAGGGTGTTGAGGCTGCGAATGTCGGGGGTACGAAAGCGGCCATACAGGACGCCGCTGCCGGCGATCAAGAACACCGGCAGCAAGGTAGCCAGAATATGTCCGATCATGCCATCCCCCTGCGGCCCACCCAGGAGATGGGTCGCGGCTGTCTATCATCCATGTTGAGAAACCCTTGTCGATTCACGCAGAACACCGCTTGATTGACGCTCAGGCAGCGTCGGGCTCGAGAAAACGTTGCCATAGGGTGATGACGGCCTGACGGTGTGCCTCGAAGTCTCGCTTGTTGCCCTTGGCAAGTTCTCCGGTCAAGGCCGCGCGGTGAACCCGGCTGCGATAGGCCAGATAAGCCTCGCGCAGCCGCTCGGCTTCGTCATGATTCAGGTGGCCAGCGTCGGCCAACGTCTCCAGAATCCGGCTGTTATCGCTGTAGTTCAGCAGCGCCGGTGTTTCGTGAGCAAGGGAAAGCACGGCGTACTGGCAGAGAAACTCGATATCCACCATGCCGCCCGGGTCATGCTTGAGATCGAAAGTATCGCCGTCTTGTTGTTTGCTGGCCAGATGTTCCCGCATCTTATGGCGCATCTTGACCACTTCGTCGCGGAGCGTCTTTTCATCCCGCGCCTGCGCCAGAATATCGCCACGCAGCGCCGAGAAACGCTCGGCCAGGGCCGGGTCTCCCGCCACCACCCGGGCACGTACCAGCGCCTGATGCTCCCAGGTCCAGGCATGCTGGCGCTGGTAGTCGATAAACCCATCCAGAGATGTCACCAGTAGCCCGGCGTTTCCCGAAGGCCGCAACCGCATGTCCACTTCATACAGGCTTCCGGCCGGGGTGACAGCGGTTAAAAGATGAATGATGCGCTGGCCAAGCCGGGTGAAAAAGACCGGCGTATCGATCGACCGGGGGCCGTCGGTGCTGCCCTTGCCGTCGCTGTCGTGCAGAAACACCAGGTCCAGATCGGAGCGATACCCCAGCTCGATCCCCCCTAGCTTGCCGTAGCCCACAATCAGAAAAGCCGGCTCGCCTACCGCCGCCAGGCCCTCAGGCGTTCCGTACTTGCGGGTGACGTGCTTCCAGGCCATGGCCAGGACGGCATCGAGAATCACTTCCGCGATATAGGTCAGGTAATCGCTGACTTTCATCAGATGGCGGGTGCCGGCGATATCGGACGCGGCCACGTGCAGCACCTGAGCATGCTTGAACACGCGCAGCGCCTCCAGCTGGGCCTCTTCATCGTCTTCGGGAATGCGATTGAGCGACTGGCGCAATTCATCGGCCAACCGCGTCTTGTCCGCCGGGGTATAAAGCGTTTCCGGCGTCAGCAATTCATCCAGCAGCAGGGGGTAGCGTGCCAGTTGCTCGGCAATCCAGGGGCTGGGGCCGCACAGGTGCATCAAATGCTCGAGTGCCTGGGGGTTCTCCCGCAGCAGTGCCAGGTAGGCAGTGCGGCGTAATACCGCTTCTATCAGCGGCAGCACCCGTGCCAGCGCCAGGTCGGGAGTCTGGCTTTCGGACAATGCATCCAGCAACAACGGCATCAACGCATCCAGGCGTTCAAAGCCGATACGCTGCATGCTCTGTACCTGGCGCGAATGATAGAGTCCGTGCAGGCGTTTGAGCGACTTGGTGGGATCTTCGAACCCGGCCTGGGCCAGCAGCGCCTGGGCTTCCTCCTGATCCAGCTCCCCCCGCCAGACCAGGCGCCATTGGGCCAGGCTCAGGCCTTCACCGCTCACGCCGGTATCGTCGATTTCATCTTCCGGGTCGGCGATCACTGCATCGAAATGCCCGCGCACCCGCTCGCGCACCTCGTCGAGCTGGGCCATCAGCGACGGCCAGCCGTCATGGTCAAGGGCCAGCGCCACGCGTTCACGATCGTGTTCCTCCACCGGCAGGGTTTGAGTCTGGCGGTCTTCGAGTGCCTGGAGAGCATGCTCTAGATCGCGCAGAAAAGCGTAATCCGGCAATAACTCATCCACGACCTCTTGCGGCAACAAACCCAGTGCCGGGAGGCGTTTGAGTGCCGTTTGCAGGGAGGTGACCTGAAGTTCGGTGTCGCGTCCGCCGCGAATCAACTGGAAGGCCTGTACCACGAACTCGACTTCGCGAATGCCGCCCGGCCCGAGCTTGATATTGCTTTGCATGCCGCGCCGTCTCACTTCGCGGTTGATCATGCCCTTGAGTTCGCGCAGCGATTCGATCGCCCCGAAATCCAGGTACTTGCGATACACGAAGGGTCTCAAGCCGGCCAGGAGTTCCGCTCCTGCGTCACGGTTACCGGCTACCGGGCGCGCCTTGAGCATGGCGTAACGCTCCCATTCCCGACCCTGGTCCTGATAGTAGCTCGAGAGCATGGCGAAGCTGCCCACCAGAGGGCCCCCATCGCCCAGCGGGCGCAGGCGCATGTCCACGCGAAAGGCAAAACCGTCCGCCGTCACCGCATCCAGGGCGGTAATCAGGCGCTGGCCCAGTTTGGTAAAATATTCCTGATGATCCAGGGGCTTGCGTCCGCCCTGGGTCTCGCCTTTTTCGGGAAATGCGAAGATCAGATCAATGTCCGAGGAAAGGTTGAGCTCACCGGCGCCCAGCTTGCCCATTCCCAGGATGACCAGGCGCTGAGCGCTGCCGTCGTTACGCACTGCGGGGTATCCCCAGCGTGGCGCCAGGAAGGCTTCCAACCAACCCAGGGCGGCATCCAGACACACTTCGGCCAGGCGTGACACCGCCGCCGCGGTGTCCCACATCTCCATACCTTGCTTGCGATTGAGATCACGCCAGACGATACCCAGCATGCGCGCTCGGCGGAATTGACGAACCACCTTGTGCATGGCTTCTTCGTCAGCGGCACCTTCCAGCGTTTCGTCGAGCCATTGGCGTAGAGTATCGGCGGCGGGCGCCTCATCCAGCTCACCCACGGCATCCAGCTCGGCAAGCCAGCTCGGGTAACGCGCCAGGGTATCCAGGGCAAACGTGGAGATGCTCACCACCCGCGCCAGCGCCCGGCGACGGCTGTCACTCAATGCCTGCCAGCTTTCCGACGGTAGCTCCTGTTTATTCATGGAGGCCAGATTGTCCGCCTGCTCCAAGGACTCCTGCAAACGTTGCCAGGCTTGGGCTAGCGGTTCTTGCAGCGGAGTGGGAATTTCATCCCGTGGCAGAAAATCTTCGGCAAAGCCCATGTGTACCTCACGAATTCAAGAGTCAACGAAACGATGGAGAAAACAGCGCGAGGCTTCTCAGCCCCACATCTTTTGGCCCAACAGCAGCAACCAGACGAGCCCCGCCAGTAGTAGCGCCAGCATCACCGCCGCGGAGCTGATGTCCTTGGCCCGCCCGGAAAGTTCATGATGCTCGATACCGATACGGTCCACCACGCTTTCGATGGCGCTATTGAGCAGTTCCACAATCAGCACCAGCACAGCGCTGCCAATCAATAGAATCCAGCTTACCGGATCCTCGCCTACCCACCACGCCAGTGGCAACAACAGCAGGCAAATGCCGATTTCCTGACGAAAAGCGGTTTCGTGGCGAAAAGCGGCGCGTAACCCCCTGAGTGAATAATGCGTCGACTTGACCAGATGGCGCCAACCAGTATGTCTGGGTTTCATGAATGATCCTTGTGCGAGCGGCTAAAAAGCGTCTTCCTGTCAGATTAATGTGCCAGGATAAACGTCTCAAGATCCTGAGACAGGGGGTCGAGCACAAGCGACCAGTTTAGGTACGGTGTCGAACCAGTTCCATTGACCAGCACGCTGAACACGCCCCAACGCCCTGAAACGGTACGGAAATAGCCCCCCACCGCGCGCACCGCCACCGGCTGGTTCAAGGTGCCGGTCTTGAGCATGACATTATTCTGGAACACCTCCGGGCCGCGTCGGATAAAGCGCATCACCCCGTTGGAAGGCGACTGAAACGCCGCGACGAAGCTGGGAAACAGCGCCCCTTGATGAAACATGTTTTCGAACATGACATTGATGCCATGGGCGGAGGTACGGTTTTCCGTGGTCAGCCCACTACCACTGAGCAACTCCAGCGGCCCATGCCCCGGCAGGCTTGCCGCGAAGCTTTCCAAGGCCGCCCCAGCCTGATCCAGCTCTGCTCGGGGCGTCTCTACCAGGGAAAGCGCCAGCACATCGGCCATGAAATTATTGGAATAGTTCATGGTACGCAGCAGTAACTCCTGCAGTGGCAAGCCTTCGACCACTGCCAGGCTGGTGGCATTACTCGGTGGAGGCTCAGTGGTGGTACGCGCAGGTGCGGCCAGCCTTATTCCTGCCTGTTGCAGCATGGCGGCAAGGGTCTGGGCGGTCTGCAAGGCGGGGTCACTCGCCGCCCGGTAGATGTCCCTTGGATGGGCGTTGGTGGAAATCTGGCCGCTCACCCTCATCACATCCCCGCTCTCGCTGCTGATTCGTTCGGCATTGAGCTCTGTACCGCTGTTGTCCGGTCGGGTCACCACGCGATTGTCGATCCGCGTGAGTGGCACCGGGCTATCGCAACTGGTGACCCTTGCGAGCTCCCCCGGCGTGCCGGCCGGTGCCACATTGATACACCAGTTGCCGTAATTGACCCCCGCCGAGGACAACAGCGCACTGTAGGAATTGGCCACTCGCGACTGCGCCTCGCAGCGATCGGTGGTCAGGCAGTTAACCGGGCCGAAACGCCATTGGCTGATCACCAAAGCGCCATTCACATCACGCACACCGGTCTGTTGCAAACGCTGCACCAGACGCCACAGATTTTCCGTGGTCAGGTTCGGGTCGCCGCCGCCTTCGAACACCAGGTCGCCGTGCAAGATGCCATCAGCATCCACCACGCCGCTACTCACCAGGCGTGAGGTAAACCGATGCTGCGGACCGAAGCGCTCAAGCATCGCCGCCGCCAGGTAAGCCTTGGTCACCGAGGCTGGCGACAACTGGCGCAGGGGATCGATTTGGCCCAGCATTTTATCCGGCACAGCGCCCCCGCCCAGCAAACGCGCTTCGGCACTGATTGAAAAGCCCTTCTCGCTGAGTTGGCCCAACCGCGAAAAATCCGCTTGCAGGCTGTGGCTGACCAACAAAAAAGCCAGCGCACCACTGGCCATCAGGGTGCAGCGGGATAGTCGACCGGCAGCCCACTTGATTATTTTCACGTTACTTTCACCTTCTAATGCACTGTCATGTTGGAAAACAGCTGCAGGGTAACCACCCCCACCACAATAAAGCCAATGCCGATCACCGCCGGCAAGTCCGGCTTTTCGCCGTACACTACCATTCCCACCACTGTCACCAGCACAATGCCCAGCCCAGCCCAGATGGCATAGGCCAACCCCACCGGCAGGCTGCGCAGCACCAGGCTCAACAAATAAAAAGCCAGGCCATAGCCCACGACGACAACCAGAGTAGGCATCGGCTGGGTAAACCCCGACGAGGCCTTTAGCGCACTGGTGGCGACAACTTCCGCGATGATCGCCAGGATCAGGTAAACAAAGGCCATTTTCGCTCCAGCTCCACTACTGAGCGCCACAATGCCTGGCCACTCTGGTTGTATTTGGCTTCAAAGGGTGTCAGATAATCATCCCCCGGGTAAAACCGTTCGGTGGTTACCGCCTTGCCGGTTACCTGGGTAACCGCCTGGGCAAACTCTTCCACGTAAATCTGCCAGTTGGAGCGCAGTTCCAGGCGTCCGCCCAACGCCAGGAGCGTGGGAAATACCGGCTGCCCATGCCAGCGCATCTTCAGGTGTCCCGATTTGGGGTAAGGGTTGGGGTACAGCAGGTAATGGTAGGCAAGCGGCCATTCGGCCTGATACAGAAGGCGCCAGAAATCCACCAGGTCGGCCCTGACCAACAAGGCGTTGGAGGGCAAATGGCCATGCTCACGGCTCAGGCGGTCGGCGCTGCGGTCCACGCCGATTACCGCATGATCGGGAAATTGCTGCGCCAGGTGCCGTGTCGACACGCCCACCCCGCACCCGGCATCCACGATCAGCGGCAGTTCATGTCGCTGCGCGTACCACTGTTCAGCCAACACAAACGCTTGGCGGGTATGCTCGGCAATCGGTTTTTGCATCGGATGAGCTAGGGCGCGACTGACGCGGCGCGGCAAGTCCTGATGCGGCCCAGTTTGATTGGACACTACCTGGCGTGAATTGTGTTGCATCCCGGCCTCTTGGCGATATAAAGCCCGGATTCTACCAGTCTCACGGCGCTGCGGCATGACGCCGTCACATCGCCGGTGCTATCATCACAGGCCTGATACTGATAACCACCGTTCAACGAGGAACCCGGCTTGTCACACTTACCGGTGATTGTCGGCATGGGCGGCATCAATCCCGCCGGCAGAACCTCGGGCCACCAGGCCTTTCGCCGCACCGTGCTTGATGCCCTTCCCGCTGACCAACAGCGCCAGACGCTAGACGGCCTGGCGGCCCTGATGCGTCTTGTGAAAGCCACTGAAACTGGCTGGCAAGACGCCTCGGGCAACCGCGTCGAGGCGCCTTCGGAGCAGTTTCACGACCAGGTACTCAACCATACGCTGGTACGCCGCAACGAAGACCCGCGCTTTCAGGCACCGGGCCTGGCGACCAATCGACAGGCCAGCATGGGGTTCGACGCGCCTCTGCGTTTTCGCCTGCCCAGACGCCAATTGCCCGAGCATATTCCGCCTAGCTGGGAAGTGCGCCCCCTGGATGCCCGTCAGGTGGAAGTCACGGTGCCGGCCGGAAGCCTGGATGTGCTGCTGCCGGATGCCCAGACGTCCAAGGTATCCACCGCGGCACAACTGCCAAGCGGTTTCGACCCGGCCGGCCTTTATCGCAGCGTGCACCATCCACGCGGCTTGTCCATGGCAATCTTCGCTGCCAGTGACTGCCTGGGCGCCAGCGGCCTTCATTGGGAGAGCTTGCGCCAACGCCTCGACCCGGACCTGATCGCGGTATATGCCGGCAATTCCATCGGCCAGATGGATGACCAAGGGTGGGGTGGCCTGCTCAAGAACCTGGTCAGCGGCAATCGCGCCACCTCCAAGCAAATGCCACTGGGTTACGGCCAGATGCCGGCCGATTTTCTCAATGCCTATGTGCTGGGCAGTGTTGGCGGTACCGGTGCGGCCTTGGGCGCCTGCGCCAGCTTTCTGTATAACCTGCGCCTGGGAATCGACGATATTCGCGCCGGCCGGCGTCGCGTTGTCATGGTGGGCACCGCAGATGCACCGATCACCCCGGAAATCATCGAAGGTTTCCGCGCCATGGGCGCCCTGGCCGACGATCTCAGCTTGAAAGCGCTGGATGCGTTGACCCTGCTGACCGACAGCGACTACCAGCGCGCCTGCCGCCCTTTCGCTCGCAACTGTGGCTTCACCATGGCTGAGGCTAGCCAATTTGTATTACTGATGGATGACAGCCTGGCCATGGAAATCGGTGCCGATATCCTGGGCTCGGTGCCGGATGTATTCGTCAATGCCGATGGTTACAAGCGTTCGATCTCTGCACCGGGTATCGGCAATTACATTACCTTGGGCAAGGCCGTCTCCCTAGCACGCGACATCCTCGGAGAAAAAGCCTTGCGGGAACGCACTTTTGTGCATGCCCACGGCACCAGCACGCCGAAGAACCGCACCACCGAATCGCATGTATTCGACCAGGTGGCGCGCGCCAACGGGCTATTCGACTGGCCGTTGGTGGCGGTCAAGGCGTTTGTCGGCCATTCGCAAGGCTCGGCAGCAGGCGATCAGCTAACCAGTGCCTTGAGCAGCTTCGCTCATGGCCTGCTTCCCGGCATTCCCACCCTGGATGCCGTGGCCGACGATGTTCATGGCGAACGCCTGCGCCTGTTTGCTGAACCGCAAGCTTTCACGGCGGATGCCGCCTTCATCAATGCCAAGGGCTTTGGTGGCAACAACGCCACAGGCGTGGTGCTTTCGCCCCAGGTGACCGAAAAGCTGCTGCTTCAGCGTCATGGAAGCCGGGCACTAGCGGCATGGAAATCACGACGTGAAGCTGTCCGCGAGCAGGCCCAGGCCTACCTCGACCAAGCTGACCTTGGTCACTATCAGCCCCGCTATCAGTTTGGTGAAGCAGTGCTCGAAGGTCCCGAACTTACCGTTCACGCCGACAGCATCACGATTCCCGGCTATGCCCATTCGGTGTCTCTCAAGGTGCCCAACCCCTTTGGCCATGTTGAAGACGAAGGAGGCGAAAATTCATGAATACCGCGGTCTATCCCGGCACTTTCGACCCCATTACCCATGGCCATTTCGATTTGATAGAGCGGGCCGCCCGCATGTGGGACAGGGTAGTGGTGGCGATTGCCGCAAGTCCTGGGAAAAGTCCGACGCTCTCATTAGATACCCGTATCGAGCTGGCAAGAACGGTATGTGCCGACTTGCCCAACGTGGAAGTCATCGGCTTTTCCGGCCTTCTGACCACCTTGATGAAGGACCAGGATGCCACCATCATCCTGCGTGGCTTGCGCGCCGCCTCGGATTTTGAATACGAGCTGCAACTGGCCAACATGAACCGCGCCCAGAACCCGGAGTTGGAAAGCGTGTTTCTGACCCCGGCGGTGGAAAATTCCTACATTTCCTCGACGCTGGTGCGTGAAATTTCCAAGCTCGGCGGCGATATTGGCTCTCTGGTGCATCCTCAGGTCGCACAAGCGCTGCGCAACCACTACACTACGTGACTGTCGTCTTTACCTGACCAAAACACTCGGCTATTTGCTGACTGTGTCACGCTAGCCATTCGCGAGGTATGCCCATGGCCCTGATTATCACCGACGAGTGCATCAACTGCGACGTCTGCGAACCGGAATGCCCCAACGATGCCATTTCCGCCGGGGAGGAGATCTATGTGATCGATCCCAATCTGTGTACGGAATGCGTCGGCCATTACGACGAACCGCAGTGTCAGCAGGTCTGCCCCGTAGACTGCATCCCGCTCGACCCGAACCGCCCAGAAGACCACGACCAGCTGATGCAAAAATATAACCGCATCACCGCGGCCTGAATTCTTGTAAATATGGGCCTGTAGATAGCTCAGTGCTGACGCCCCGCCTGCCAACGGGGCGTTTTTGTTCCCCTTCGCCAGACGAGACATCGCCTTGCCGGTAACCACCTTTTCCCGCCCCCGCATCTGGACGCTGGCTTGGCCGATCATCATCTCCAACATTACCGTGCCCCTGTTAGGGCTGGTAGATACTGCCGTGGTCGGCCATTTGCCGGATTCAAGCTACCTGGCCGGGGTTACCTTGGGCGCGACACTGTTCAGCTTCCTTTACTGGGGATTTGGTTTCCTGCGTATGGGCACCACAGGCCTAGTGGCCCAGGCGGTCGGCCGCGAAAGCGATGACGATGTACGCAATCTGCTGGGACAGTCGTTACTGCTGGCGGGCGTCATCGGAGTGCTGTTGATCGTCTTCTCGCAGCCCCTGATTCAACTGGGATTATGGCTGTTGGGCGGCAGTGAAACTGCCACCACCTTGGCCCGCAACTATGCCCAGATCCGACTTCTTTCGGCACCTGCGGTGCTGGCCAACTATGCCATCATCGGCTGGTTTCTGGGTCAGCAGAATTCCCGGGTGATATTGATTCTGCTGGTACTCACCAACAGCGTGAACATTCTTCTCGACCTGCTGTTCGTGGTCGGGCTGGGCATGACCAGCAACGGCGTGGCCTGGGCCAGCGTTATCGCCGACTATACGGCGCTGGTAGCCGGGGGCTGGTTGATCGTTAGTCGGCTCAAGCGGCTGGAGGGGCGATTTCTGCGCGAACGTCTCGCCCGCTTGTCGGCTTACCGAGAGCTTTTTCAGGTCAATGCCAATCTCTTCGTGCGTACCTTGGGACTTCTGTTCGCCATGGCGTTCTTCACCGCTCAGGGGGCAAGCCAGGGCGATACCATCCTGGCAGCCAATGCGGTGTTGATGCAGTTCATCATGCTCATTTCCTATGCCCTGGATGGCTTTGCCCATGCAGCGGAGTCGCTGGTCGGACGTGCCTACGGCCGCCGTCACTGGCAGGAGTTTTCGGTCACCGTGCGCGCGGCGGCACGCTTTTCGCTGCTCACGGCGGTCGGGGCCGCCATCGCCTTCGCCTTGGGAGGCAATGCACTGATTGCCCTGCTCACCGGCTTGCCCGAGGTGCGCGCCACAGCAGCCATCTACTTACCCTGGATGGTAGCCATGCCGCTGATTGCGGTATGGAGCTATTTACTCGACGGAGTGTTCATCGGCGCGACCGCCGTACGTGAAATGCGTAACAGTATCTTCATCGGGCTGGCGGTCTACCTACCGGTCTGGTGGTTGACTGCAGGCCTTGGCAATCACGGCCTATGGCTCGCCTTCACACTTTTCACACTGGTGCGCTCGGTAGTATTGGTGAGTTATTACCTGCATTATCGTCGCTCGTGCTGGCGACCCAACGAAGCTGGGTTATAGGAGAGCTCTAAAAACTGAGCTAACGTTAGTCGAGCATGGCATCAACTACCCTGAAACCTCCACTAACCGGGTGAAACACCCTCTGATCATCCGTATATTAGCGACGCGTCTTCTATAACCCAATAAAAGTGAGCATTTCATGCTTAAAATGATCTCGAAACCTGCGGTCAAGTTGGTGGAGCGCTACCTGCCTGACCCTTATATCTTCGTGTTGCTACTTACCTTGGTTGCCGCCGTGGCGGCGATCGCCGTCGAGCGTCAAACGCCGCTCGCTGTATTACGTTTTTGGGGTGACGGCTTCTGGAACCTCTTGACCTTCTCGATGCAGATGCTGCTGGTGTTGATCACCGGCTTCATGCTCGCCAGCTCCCCGCCAATCAAGCGTATTCTTCAGCGCATTGCCGGCAAGGCCACCAATGCAGGTAACGCCATCTTGCTGGTGACGCTGGTGTCGCTGGCTGCCAGCTGGATCAACTGGGGGTTCGGTCTGGTGGTAGGTGCCCTGTTCGCCAAGGAACTGGCTCGCCTGGTACGTGTGGATTATCGCCTGCTGGTGGCGAGCGCCTATTCCGGCTTTGTGGTGTGGCATGGCGGGCTTGCAGGCTCCATTCCGCTGGTGATTGCGACCGACGGCCACTTCACCGCCGACCAGATCGGCATTATCAGCACCGGCTCGACCATCTTCGCCTTCTTCAACCTGGCCATCGTGGTGTGCTTGTTTATCGCCATCCCCCTGGTCAACCGGATGATGCTGCCCGACGAGAAAGATAGCGTCTATATCGACCCCAAGCTCCTCGACGACCAGATCGAAGTCCCAGGACGCGCTACTCGCCCGGCGGAAAAGCTTGAAAACAGCGTGCCGCTGGCATGGATGATCGGGATACCGGGGCTCTTGTTCCTGCTCGATCATTTTCTGCTGCGTGGCGGCGGCTTGAACTTGAACATCGTCAACTTTCTCTTCCTGTTCCTGGCCCTTGTGCTGCACCGTACCCCACGCAGCCTGCTCAATAGTCTCAACGAGGCGATCAAGGGCGGTGCCGGCATCGTCATCCAGTTCCCTTTTTACGCCGGCATCATGGCGATCATGGTTCAATCCGGCTTGGCCCAGAGCATGTCGGAATGGCTGATTTCCTTCGCTACCGAGACGTCACTGCCGTTCTGGTCGTTCTTGAGTGCCGGTATCGTCAATCTGTTCGTGCCTTCCGGTGGCGGCCAATGGGCGGTGCAAGCCCCGGTTATGCTCCCTGCCGCTGAAGCCTTGGGTGCCGATATCCCCCGCATCGCCATGGCAGTGGCTTGGGGCGATGCCTGGACCAACCTGCTGCAGCCTTTCTGGGCATTGCCGGTACTTGCTATTGCCGGCCTCAAGGCCAAGGACATCATGGGTTTCTGTCTGATTCAGCTATTCATTACCGGAGCGATTATCAGTATCGGTCTGACCTGGTTCTAAATTTCTTCTTTGCATGGTTACGCTCGTCTCAGGTGTTGTAACCTTGGACGAGCGTTTTGCTGAAATTATGAAAGTGATACCCCTCACGTCTGGAGCCCATGGCCGTGTATAACAATGACCTCCTATGTCAGCACGAACTGAGCATGACCGTATTGATGACGCCGGATATGGCTAATTTCAGCGGCAAGGTGCATGGTGGCGCCATTCTCAAGAAGCTCGATGAAGTTGCCTACGCCTGTGCCAGTCGCTACTCGGGCAGTTATGTGGTCACGCTTTCAGTGGACCAGGTATTGTTCAAGCAACCGATTCACGTTGGCGAGCTGGTCACCTTTCTGGCCTCGGTCAACCATGTGGGGCGCTCGTCGATGGAAATCGGCATCAAGGTGCTTGCTGAAGACATCCGTAACAAGGTGATACGCCATACCAATAGCTGTTATTTGAGCATGGTCGCTGTGGATGAGAATGGTACTCCTGCTGAAGTCCCTCCGCTCAAATTGGAAACATCGCTGCAAAAGCTACGTTTCGACAAGGCCACCCTTCGCAAGAAACTACGCAAACAGGCCGAAGTAGAGGCCCGCCGCACGCATGAACAGCATTATGAAACGCAGCGTCTTGCCAAGGAGTAGCCTTCTCCATAAACGCTAGCACCTGAAAAATGTAGTATCTGAAATAATATTGATCATTCCGGCTGCGGCCGGATATTTTGCTGAATACGGCAAACATCGCCATTCTGTTAAATGAGTTTGTTTCAATCACTCAAAGGCGAGACATGCATGGAACATTTCATCACCATCATCGACTTCGTTGCCTTGGGCGTAGAAGTGGCCGGGGTAGTGGTTATCGTGGCCGGTTTTATTTTCGCCACCTACCGCTTCCTGCGAAACCCCAAGGTAAAAGGCAGTACCCACCAGGCTTATCTTGGCTATCGCCATGCAGTGGGAAGGTCGCTTCTGATAGGCCTGGACTTTCTGATCGCAGGCGATCTAATCAAGACGGTGATCATCGCCAACACCGGTTCGCAAGTGGCGACGTTGGCAGCGGTCGTTCTGGTGCGTGCCTTCCTGGGTTTCACCTTGCATATCGAGATAGAAGGCCAGTTGCCGTGGCACGCCAGTAAAACCAAACCGGCTCACCACGACGATAACAAGCCTTCCCACACTCATCAGGAGTAATGCCAATGGCAGTTAACCACTCGCCTTGCGCTGCGCGCGAAAGTTCCTATTACCTGGACGAGAAGCATCCATGACGGCTCCAGCCACGTCGCGTAGGCTCCCCAAGAACGTGGAATATGTTCATCTGGCCTGGGATATGCTGATCCTGGCCGCGGTCGTGATCAACCTGTGCCTACTTCTGTTTGATTCATTATTTTTGTTGGATTACGTGAGTGATGGACTGGAACGTATGGCGCCTGATTTTCATGCCTTCTATGCCCAAAACATCCATGCCAATTTCATGCGTATCGACTTGGCATTCGTGGCCATTTTCGTTGCCGACGTACTGTTGGGCTGGGCAGTTGCCATCGTCGAACGGCGCTATCACCGTTGGTTTTTTTACCCCTTCGTTCACTGGTACGACGTCCTGGGCTGTATCCCCTTGGGCGGTTTTCGCCTGTTGCGTATCTTGCGGGTGGTATCGCTGCTCTATCGCTTACAGCGGCTGGGATGGATCCACGTCGAACAGTGGGGCATTTACGCCTTTCTTGCCAAGTATTACGAGATACTGCTGGAAGAACTTTCCGACCGTATCGCCCTGCGCCTGCTCGACGATGTGAAACATCAGGTGCAAGCCAGCGATTCTCTGACCGAACAGCTCATCGAACGTGTGGTGAGGCCTCGCAAACAGCAGCTCATCCATGAAATTGCCCAGCGACTTGAAGACATGGTGGGTGGCACCTATCAGCGCAATCGCCAGGACATCATGACCTACATCACTGAAGTGGTCGGGCGTACCCTGCGCGAGAGTCCGGAAATTCAGCGTCTGAGCCGCTTGCCCATGGGGCATCAAATCACCCAGGCAATGAATGAATCGTTGAGCGGTATCGCCCGCCGGCTGGTCGATGAAATAGCGCTCGGGATTCATTCTCGCGAGTTCAACGCCCTTGTCGAAGGCGTGGCGGACAACGGCTTCGACACCTGGCTGCGGGTCAATGACCATAGCGCCAAGGTATCCGAACAGGTGGTGGTTGAGGTACTGGAAATGCTCAAGGATCAGGTTCGCCGCCAGCGCTGGAAGGAACGCTACGACTGAAACCAGACCTTGCAGCTAGAGCGTTGCGATAGGCGGCCACCATCCAACCCTGAGCACTAAGCAAGGAAACGCACCTGAGTACAATGTTCATTTATCGGCGAAGCTAGCCACAGCGCAGTTGGATTATCTCGTCTCGCTCGTTGAGATGAATATTAAGGCGGTCGGGGCGATGGTCCATGGTAGCGGCCTCGCCTGGACGCAGCACCCGCACTTGATTGGCACCGCTTTGCTGCTTGATCCCTTGTGCATCGTTCTCGCTGAAGGTGCGGCCTATCTCGTCCTGTACCGCCTCGGTATCACATGGCTCCTGCTCTGCTGCGGCGCTCTCCTCAAGCGGGGCGGGCTTGGGTGCCGAAGGTGCCGGAGGCATTTGCGCTGTCGTGCAAGCAGTCAGTATCAGCGCCAACCCTGCTCCGGCGGTTTGTAACGCGACCTTGCGTGGAATGACCATCGGGCAGCTCCCTTTTCGAGACGTTAAAGGCAACGGGGCAAGCATTTCTGCTTACCCCGTCTTATCTTTTAATCAATTTTTGCCAGGCATATCGTATTACTCGGCCGCTTCTTCCAAAGCTTGTCCACCTTCTTGCACATCCTGTCCCGCCCCTTCAATGGTGTTGCAACCTGTCAGAACACCGGCGGACAACAATAAGATAAAGCTCATTGCGAGTAGCTTTTTCATTGTGATTCTCCTTAACCATAGAACAAGACATAAGGAAACTTATGTGCTTCAGCGTAACAGCATTTCGCGGTTTTGCTTAGCTTTCTCAACCGCTTTTATCCAGCCTACTCCCGTGTTGCAGCAAGCCTGCTATGATAAAAATCATCTTCTCGCGATAAGGAACCTCCATGAACGATCTGGAACTGGATGAACGCCTGCAAGCCGATACATTCCCCGTGACCGAGCTTCCGCTGTGTCGGGTATTACTGATGGATGATGTCCGCTTTCCATGGATTATCCTAGTACCCCGGCGCCCCGCTGTCAGGGAAGTCTTCGAGCTTTGTGAAGAGGATCAGCGCCAACTGTGGCGTGAAGCCACCGCCATCGGCGAAGTCATGAAGGCCGATTGTCACGGGGATAAACTCAATATCGCCACCCTGGGTAATGTCGTCGAGCAACTGCATGTGCATGTGGTCATACGGCGCAAGGATGACGCTGCCTGGCCCGCCCCGGTATGGGGGCAGGGTAGCGCGGAACCTTACGGCAAGAACGGACTGGCCGCCATGCGCGACCATCTACTGGCTCAGATCGAAGGATTGCAGCTCGACTCTCAACCGTCCTGACCGCTAAGCAGGCTAGTACGGGGCTGCGGCTCATTGAGCAAGGGCCCACCACCGGCGGGTTGCGTGACGCCCGCAACGCTCAAGGAAATTCCCAAGGCGGCAATGATTAGTCCGCCGCTCAAGGCGGCCCAGCCAGTGATCTGCTGAAGCCCTTGTTGACTGCTCTGACGTGCCAAGCGTTTTTGTGCCCAGCCCCGCGCCACCACACTGGCTAATGCCAAGGCGGAAACGGTCAGGGCAGTCCCCAGCGACATGACCAACACCGCCGCAACTCCCACCGCAAACTGCCCAAGCAAGCTTGCCGCCCCCAGCATCAGTACCGCTCCCGAGCAAGGCCGCATGCCGATGGCACCCACCGTCATCAGGGCGGTACGCCAGTCCAACGCCTGGGAAGGCTCGATATGGTGCGCCCCGCCACAGCAATGGCTATTGTCGTCGTGGTCGTGGTCGTGGTCGTGGTCGTGAGTATCAGCTGAGTGGCGATAGGCCCGGTGCAATTGCCTGACGGCACGCCAGCATAACCACAAGCCAAGCCCCGCTACCAACAGAAAACTTCCCTGCTCGACCCAGGCGACACTTCCCATGGCCTGGCGCGTCACCCAGCCGAGTCCATGTACCAGCACCATTACCAGGGCGATGGCGGTGACACCCTGAAGCAGGGAAGCAGCGAATGACAACCCCAGTGCTCTACGCACCGCACCGCCATGCGTGGCCAGGTATGTTGCCAGCACTGCCTTGCCGTGCCCCGGCCCTGCCGCATGAAAGACACCATAGCCGAAGCTCACTCCCAACAACGTCGTCCAAGCCGCACTTGAAGGCTCTCGGGAAAGCTCGGTGATAGCCAACGTCAAGCCACGGTGAAGTTCACGCTGCCAGGCCAGAAGCTGATAACTGGACGTCTGGAAACCACCTTGGGTCACCCAATAAACCAGCGTTCCCAGTACAGCCACCAGGACGATGAGCACGAGAGCTTGATGACGGTTCACGGACATGCCACCTCGCCGGTTTCCGCAAAGTGGCGCCCCAGCCCCGGTGTCGCCTGCTCATCGGCATCCAGCATGGCTGCCTTCATGACGCGTTCCGGATCAGGGTCGGCGGGAAGAATATCTAGCCGGCACTGCTGTTCACCGTTCAGGACCAGGGCGCTCTCCAACGGTTCACCTTGATCGGCTTCATGCACCACTTCCAGGTAATAGCTCGGGTCAAACACCTGGTAGCGCAGGACGCTTCCGGTTAGGGGCTGCGACGTCTGTAACGGCAGGATGAACATGAAACTGACCCGCCCGTCGCGCTCCATCACGGTATAATCGGTGACCTCACCCAACCCTTGCAGCTCGTCATTGAGATAAACCTCGGTGAAGTAGCCCTGGGTTGCCAGATTGTCGCGAATCTCATGCCCGAGTTGATCCAGGGCGGCATCCAGGTTGTCGCCTTCTACCTGCTGAAGTTCTTCGAGTACCACCAAGCTATAAAAAGGGTCCATCCGCCAGGTTTGACGCAGCCCTTCCACCCGGCCTTGTTCATCGGTCATCACCCGCACGCTCAGGTCTATCCACCCATGAGGGTGAGCGCTTACATTGGCGCTCAGCATGCCCAACAGCAATAACGCAGCGCCTTTCCACCCACCGACACGCAAAGGTCTTGTTAGCCTCATCTTACGATCAGCCTCACCTGGTTGTTTGTTAGTTAATCTCATTGCAGCGATAAAATTCAGTGAGCCAGCCCCATCTTGGCCTGAAGGCTGGCTAACCAAGGGTCAAGCAAGTAGGCGGGCAGAGGCTTTCCACCCCGTTGCGCCATTACCCGGATGAGGCTAGCATTCTCGCCTTGTTCGATCACCTGAAGTGTCACGCGATATTCCGGCCAGCGTGCCAACGACGCTTCCGCGCGCCCCAGTGCAAGGTCGGCATGCCGAATCACGTAGCCCTGTTCCACCAGCAGCTCAACCGCCTGACGCAATGTCGTTTCGGCGGGTGCCGAAAGTGTCATTTCACTCGGAGGCACAGGCGATGTGGCGGCACAGCCCGCCAACATGACCAGCAATAAACCACCCGCTAGCAGACGGCAACTCATGGCGCAGCTTCCTGTTTTTGAGAAGGCTCTTGAGAAAGCCCTTGGGAAGGCTCTTGAGAAAACGCTGCCATGGCTTGATCCAGACGCTGACAGAAACCAGCATCGCTGGCACTGCGCGCTTCGCGCAGCTCCCCAAGCTGATCGAAGCGGCGAATATCGCGTGACACCCGCACCTCATTTTCATCGACCAGTAGCGTTACCCGCTCCACTTCCGTGGGCTGCTGTCCGATACCTCCGTAGCCCAGCATGACCCCTGTGGAAAAGCCTCCCCGGCTGCCCAACCCGATACTTCCGAAAACCCGAGTGCCTCCTCCATACCAGCCATTGAGGTCTTGCCAGGGATCATAGGCCAGCAGTTCACTGCTACGGCTGGCACTGACCAGACCAAGGTCGGCATCCGACGCATCCAGCGAGAACCCCCATTCGGTCAACACTTCCACCCCGGCCGCCAAGGGGTCGGCGGCCTCGCTCACGAAATGGCAAGCCGGGTCCGGGCCGGGTTCTGCCTGCGGCAAGCGGTCCGGCACTACCTGGCAGCCTGCCAGCCCTAGCACCCCGACCATACTGAGTAGTTTCCACTGCATTGGGAATCCTCTGTAAAGCGGCTTGCCTGGTCCGGCGCCACCGGTTCGCGTTAAGCTCACCATGCTATGCCTCAGTGACAGCCGTTTGCGGAGATCGTGCCCATGAATATCCTGCTTTGTCCGGACAGTTACAAGGACGCCCTGAGTGCCCAGGCGGCTACTGCGGCCATGGCTCGCGGCGTGCTGCGGGCTGCCCCTGATGCCACAGTGGTTTCCTGCCCCCTGGCCGATGGTGGCGAGGGGAGCCTTGAGGCCTTGATTGCCGCCACTAGCGCCCAGCGACGCCTGACAACGGTACAAGATGCTCTGGGTCGCCCCATCGAGGCCGCCTGGGGCTGGCTTGCCGAGCAGCATACCGCCTTTATCGAGCTGGCTGAAGCCAATGGACTCCAGCACCTTGCGCCGCAAGAACGCGATGCCGGACACACATCTTCCTTCGGCACCGGCGAACTGATACGCGCAGCTCTCGATCAAGGTGCACAGCGGCTTTTGCTCTTGCTGGGCGGCAGTGCCACCAACGATGCCGGTGCCGGCATGCTTAGCGCCCTGGGGGCTCGTTTGCTGGATGACCAAGGACAGCCATTGCCTCTCGGAGGAAAGGCACTTGCCCACTTGGCGAGCCTGGATATTACCCAGCTGGACCCCAGGCTCTTTCAATTGAGCATGGAGGCAGCGGTGGATGTGGACAATCCCTTGCTGGGCGAACGTGGCGCGAGCGTGGTATTCGGCCCGCAAAAAGGCGCCACTGCACAGGATGTCGCCATTCTGGACCAGTCGCTCGAGCATTTTGCCACTATTTGCGCCACAACCTTGGGCAAGGATTACCGTGCGCTAGCCGGTGCCGGTGCCGCCGGCGGGATGGGCTTTGCCGCCCATGCCTTTCTACAGGCCAAATTGCGCCCGGGTATCGAGATGATCATGGCACAGACCCATTTTACCCAGCACCTATCCCGGGCGGACCTGGTGATTACCGGCGAAGGCCGCCTGGACGGCCAGAGCCTTTCCGGCAAGACACCCATCGGCGTGGCACGCCTGGCCCGGCAGCACGCCAAACCGGTGGTGGTACTGGCCGGAAGCCTGGGAGATAACTGGCATGCCTGTCTGGAAGAAGGGGTCACTGCCGCCTTTGCCCTGGCGGACGGTCCCATGTCTCTGGAACAGGCGCTACGCCATACCCCCGAACTCCTCGCCGACCGCTGCGAGAACGTGATTCGGCTGTGGCAGGCAAGCTCAGCACTTCGACCTTGAAAAACCTTCGACCTTGAAAAACCTTCGACCTTGAAAAATCAAGCCACCGTCAGCATTTAGGGTGAAAGAGACTAATGGCGCAGCGCTATCGCAACGATAAGTAGAAGTTACTTTTCCTCTTTCGCGCAGCGCTTTACCCTAAAGCGTGGGCGAGCGCTCAAAATGAGCGCACCAGACAAGGAGATATTCCATGACAGAGACCAACAGCATCGGTTTGCACGAAGGCAACGCCAGCCAGCTCGCTGAAAAGCTCAATCACCTTCTGGCGAACTATCAGATCTTTTACATGAACGTGCGTGGCTATCACTGGAACGTGAAAGGCTCCCACTTCTTCGAATTGCACACCAAGTTCGAAGAACTCTACACCGATCTGTTGACCAAGGTGGATGAAGTCGCCGAGCGCATCCTGACCCTGGGTCATACACCGGTACACGCCTACAGCGATTACGTGACGATGGCCGACATCCAGGAAGCCAAGGACGTACATGATGGCGAAGCCTGCGTGCGAGGCATTCTCAAGGGCTACCAGACCTTGATCGAACTACAGCGTGACGTTCTGTCGCTGGCGTCGGATGCCGATGACGAAGGCACCGCTTCCCAGGCCGGAGACTATATCCGCGAACAGGAAAAGACCGTCTGGATGCTCAACGCCTACCTGGGGTAGAGCTTTTTGAGATAGAGCTTCTTAGAAGATCGGCACCGTTCCAGCGATGCCGATCTTTTTGATTTCGCCGATCAAAGTACCTCGGCGTGCAGCAGCGCAGCCACCGCCTGCCGCAACTCAAGGGTTGCCGTGCGCCGTGCTTTGTCCAGCGCCCAGCCCTGGAAGGCCCAGCCCGCCAATTGCCGACAACGTTGCTGGTCCGCTGCGGCCAACGGCCGTTGGCACCCATGCAATACCAATGCCTGAATCGCCGGTCGCGCCAGGGCCGGTTCACGCTGGGCGAAGGCCACATCCTCAAGGTCCTGACGTATCGCCTCCGAGACGATGGGTTTCGGCAGGTCGGCGAGCAAGGCGGTCGCCACCGCGGCCGGCAAATTGGTCAGTTCAAAGGCGAGCAACCCAGGCAGGGCCGCATGGAAACGCTGGCGTAGCTGCTCAACCAAGGCGCTTCCTTGCGCAGTAAGCCCTTGCGCCACCATCAGCGCATGCTCTCCGGTAGTCGTATCCCGCTTCAAGCCCAGGCGCAGCGGAGTGAAACCTAGCGCACGCCAGAAGGCCAGCAGATCAGGGTCGGCACCAAAGGTGGCACCGTAAATTTCACGGCCTTGCGCTCGCGCCAGCGGAATATCCGCTTCGATCAATGCCCGGCCCAAGCCTTCACGGCGGCGCTCTGGGTGCGTGGCGATACGCGTCACTCGCCGCCAGCGCCGCATTACCGCCTCGCGAGAACCGGCATGGGCGGCAAGCGACTGCGCCAGCAAATGGCCTTGGGGGCGTCGTTCGCCCCGTGCTACCCGGTCCGCCATCTCACTATCGAATCCGCCCTCATCCCGGGTGACCAGCACCGCCTGTGGCAAAAAACCCTTCGCCTTGACTACCTGCAACCGCGTACCGGGGCCATCCAGCAACTGACGCAGATCGCTGGGCGTGGTGCGATAGTGCGCCTGCACCAGCAGGCCGAATACCGCTCGCAAGCGAGGCTCGTCGTGCGCCAGCTCCGCTCGCGCTAGCGAGACCACCTCAGCCGGTTGAGAGGATACCGGCCCCGGCTGGGCGTCGAGCAATAGAAGCGACGACGTGACTTCTTCCAAGGGGTCCCCGCTTGTCCAGCGCACCGGCGTCTGCATCTCGATTTGACGCCAATCGGGGGTACGTTGGTCCAGTTGGGCGCGAAAGCGCAACGCAAAACCACGCCCCGAGCCTTCATAGCCATGAATCGTGGTGGCAAAAGCGATGCGTGGAAAGGCTTCCAACCAAGTACCAAGCAAGGCAGCGGGAATCGCGGCGGCTTCATCGACCAGTAGATAGCTGCCCTTGCCGCCCAGGCTATTTTCCACCACCTGGCGCGTCAGGGCATCCGGCGCGACGAAGCGAACCTCACCGGCCCCGGGAAGCACAAAGCGTAAGCCATCACGCAGGCCTTGCGGACACAGCACTTGCAACCGGGCAAATACCGCTTCGACGGCACTCGGGCGAGGCGCGCTGAGCACCACCAATGCCACACCGGATTGCAGCAGGTGGGCGCTGGCAATTCCCAGGGCCGCACTCTTGCCGCGTCCACGGTCGGCGGTGATCACAAGCGGTCGGCGGCGACGCAGATGGGTCAGTTGCTGCACCACCGCTGCCTGGTCAGGCGTCACGCACTCAGTGGCTAGAGCTTGATCGCGTTCACCTAGCGTTGCAGGCTTCGACCTTGCCGAAAGCCGGGGCAAACGCGGATATTGGTGAGCCTGCCAATCCACCACCTGGTTGGAGCGATGCAGCTGCTGCGCCAAACGCTTCAGATAATTGGCTGATAACGAGTACCAGGCATGGGGGTAATCGGCAAATCGAGCATAGTCGGCATCCGGCGTTTCGCCCCAGTCAATCGGCGTCATCAGCACCAATAGCCCTCCGGCTTGCAGGGTGCCGGAAAGCGCACCCAGGGCGTCCGGGTCAAACCCATTGCCTTGGCTTACCGCGTCGATGATGACCAGCCCATGCTCGGCGCCTAGCCGCGTGCGTGCCTGGCGTGGGCTGATAGCTTCAATAACTGGCGCGGGGTCTCCCACCCAGAGAGGCGCTTGCCAGGAATGCGCTTGCCATAACGCCAGGGCGAGCCGATGGCAGTCAGCTGCATCGCCACGCAACCACACCAGATTACGCCAGCCTCGCCGTTCCAGCCGACATGCATGGCGAACCACCAGGCCGACGGCACGCTTTGAGATTTCGCTGGGAGAGAAATGCGGCATGCATGTTCCTTCAAATAGGCGTTTTATTTACAACTTTGGTATTAAAACCGCCTGCTTTTCAACGGTTTTCGATTCCTGCCCCGATGCCTGGAACACACCAATAAAAATCACAACACATTGAATTAAATAATAATTAAAATTAGCAACATTCACTAACCAAGAGTTTAAACACCTCTTACTGATATTGCGCCGCAACGGTTGAAATATGCTAGTTTGAAGCGGCAGTTGACCGATTAGGCAAGGCTTCGCCTGACGTGCACGTCAACTGCACCTTCCTGTTTCCCGATGATCAAGACCAACAATTTCACAAGCCAAACACCAGGAAATATGCCATGAAGAAGACAACCCAATTTGCCTTCACCGGCCTCGCTGCCGGTATCGCCCTTGCCGCCCTCTCCACAACCGCCCAGGCTCAGGAACGCTGGACCATGACTACCACCTGGCCGGACAACCTGGCGCTGATCGAAATCGATCGCCACTGGGCAGAGTTGGTCAACAAGCTGGCCGGTGACGAGCTGGAAATCAACTTCCGTGCCGGCGGCACTCTGGTGCCCGGCACCGAGGTGTTTGATGCCACCCAAACCGGCAGCATTGAAGCCGCGGGTGATTGGCCCGGTTACTGGGCCGGCCGCAGCCCGGCCTTTTCTCCGCTGGCCACTACCACCAGCCTGTTCAACGGCGTGGATTACCTGAACTGGATTCAACAATGGGGTGGTTTCGACCTCTATCAGGAAGTCTACGGCAACTACAACATGGTCTACCTGCCGTACGGGATCACCAATAACGAATCCGGTTTCATGGGACGTACCCCCATCGAAAGTCTGGCCGACCTCGACGGCAAGCGCATCCGCCTTTCCGGACGTGATCAAGGGCGCGTTCTGGAAGAACTCGGCGGCTCACAGGTCACCCTCGCCGGCGGTGAAGTCTATCAGGCCATCGAGCGCGGCGTGATCGATGCCGGTGAATTTTCCACACCGGGCGTCGACTACGAAGCCGGCTTTGCTGAAGTGGCTGAATACTGGGCCACGCCGGGCTGGCACCAGTCCGCCAGTGTCTTCGGTGTGATGATCAACAAGGATGCCTGGGACGCACTTTCCGAAGAGACTCAAGACAAGCTGAAGATCGCTGCCGAAGCCACCATGGCCTGGTCGCTTGCCTGGTCCGAACGGGGTTCCACCGAAGGCACCATCAAGTTCCAGGAAGCCGGTGTCGAAATCAACCAGTTCTCTGACGATGACCTGGCACGCATTCAGGACATCACCAATGAAGTGATCGTTCGCGGTGCCTGTGAAGATCCGATGCATGCCAAGGTTTATCATTCCATGGTCAGTTACATGGAGCATTATGCTAACTGGCGTGATATTTCCGCGCCGTTCAACATGAGCCGTACCATCGACAACCTGCCCTCACTGGAAGAAATCGAAGCCTGCCTGTAAGGCGCTCAACGCCGCCTCGATGCCTGGCATCGGGGCGGTTTTTTCGTATTGATTGCGGAGTTCCTCCATGAATGCAATTGCCAAGGCGATCGATACGCTCAATGAAGTGTTCGGGCGAATCATTGCGCCGCTGATTGCGATTATCGCACTCATAGTCCTTTACGATATTGCATTGCGCTTCTTCACCGGTCGCCCCAGCGACTGGGCTTTCGACGTCACCAAGATGCTGTTCGGGGCGCATTTCATGCTGATGGCGGCCTACGGACTGCGCCACCATGCTCACGTCGAGGTCGACGTGGTCAAACGGTTACTCTCACGCAAAAAGCAAGCGATTTTAGACATCATCGGCTACCTGATCTTCTTCGTGCCCTTCATGTGGATGCTGATAAGTCTCGGCTGGAGTTTCTTCATGCGTTCGTTCAGCCGTGGTGAAACCACCTATGGCATGGTCGCGATCCCGGTTTACCCGATTAAAGGCGTCATCTTCGTGGCGGCGGTACTGATCCTGCTGCAAGGCATCGCGATCTTAATCCGGGCTATTCAGCAACTGCGGGAGGAACGGGCATGAATTTAAGTCCGGAAATGCTCACCCTGGTGATGTTCGCCGGGTTGATGGTGGGGCTGTTCATGGGCCATCCCCTGGCGTTTGTGCTAGGCGGTGTCGCGGTGATCGGCGCCCTTGTGGGTCCTGGCCTGAATGTGATGGGCACCCTGATCAACAACATCTATGGCAATGCCATGGATAACTACGTGCTGGTGGCGATCCCGCTGTTCGTGTTGATGGCGCGGTTTCTGAACGACTCGGGTGTGACCGAGAAGATGTTCGATGCCATGCGCCTGTTGCTCGCCAACCTGCGGGGCGGCTTGGCATTGACGGTGGTCATCGTGTCGGTGCTGCTGGCCGCAACCACCGGCATCGTGGGCGCCTCGATAGCCGTGATGGGCATGATCGCCCTGGTGCCGATGCTCAAGTATGGCTACAACAAGGAGCTGAGTGCCGGGGTAATCATGGCCAGCGGCTGTCTGGGCATCCTGATTCCGCCCAGCATCATGCTGATCCTGATGGCCAGCTACTCGCCGGTCTCGGTAGGGGCGCTATTTGCGGGGGCCTTGGTGCCGGGGTTGATGCTGGGGGTGATGTACGCGCTCTATGTGCTGATCATCTGCTACATCAAGCCCGAGTACGGCCCGAAGGTGCCGGCGGAAGAACGCGCCCAGACCAGCACCGGCGAACTGCTGATCATGCTGTTCAAGTATGTTCTGCCGCCCATGGCATTGATCCTCGGGGTATTGGGAGCCTTGTTCACCGGGGTGGCCACGGCCACGGAAGCCTCGGCCATCGGGGTATTCATCGCCTTTCTGCTGTTCATGATCTTTGGCGACCGCAAACTCAAGACCTGCTACAACACCCTGATCGATGCCAGCAAGACCACCACCATGGTCATGCTGGTCCTAGTCGGGGCCACGGCCTTCACCGGGGTGTTCTCCCGCGGTGGTGGCATGAGCGTAATCAGCGACCTGGTGCTGGCCATGCCCGGTGGCACCACCGGGGCCTTGATCCTGATGCTGTTTCTGGTGTTCATCCTGGGCATGTTCCTCGACTGGACCGGCATCGTGCTGCTCAGCTTCCCGATCATGTTGCCCATCGTCGAGGCCATGGGGATCGATATGCTGTGGTTCGTGGTGATGGTCGCGGTGGTGCTGCAGACCTCGTTTTTGACACCGCCGTTCGGCTACGCCCTGTTCTATCTCAAAGGGGTGGCACCGCCCGGGGTGGAAATCGTCGATCTGTACAAGGCGGTGATTCCGTTCGTGGCCTTGATCATCCTGGCATGCCTGTTGATGGCCTTCTTCCCCTGGTTGATTACCGGTTTGCCGGCCATCTTGCTGGGTTGATTGTTTTCTTTGGGTTGGCCCCATCCGAGTTGATGAGCAGGGATTAATAACCACAATGCCCGCCGCTGAAAAGCGGCGGGCATTGTGGTTCATGGTCCAGGTTGCGTTCATAGGCCTGACACAGGCTGCAGGCATAGACACTGAGTGATACTATTCTCATCCGCCATCCAATTACATTCAGCTGGTTTTCGCCCTACCTACCGGAAGGAGTTATCGCTTGGCCCGTTCAGCCGCTCTACGACGCCCATCACTTACTCGACGATTATCCCTGCGCTTCAATGCCTGGAGCGCTTTGACCATTGTCATTGCCATGATCGTAGCCCTGCCGGTGATAACGGTACTTGCGCATATTTTCATGCCCACCGATGGGATCTGGCAGCACCTCGCCAGTACCGTCCTGGGTCGCTATCTGAGCAATACCCTTTTTCTGGTGGTAACGGTGGGCATGGGCACTTTCGTGATCGGTACCGGCACCGCCTGGCTGGTGGTGATGTGCCGTTTTCCAGGGCGTCGACTTTTCGAATGGGCCTTATTGCTGCCGTTAGCGGTGCCGACCTATGTCATTGCTTATGCCTACACCGATTTTCTGCAGTATGCCGGGCCGTTGCAAAGCTGGTTGCGAGCGGTCTTCGAATGGGGTCGGGACGATTACTACTTTCCCAATATCCGTTCGCTGGGGGGTGCGGCCACGCTGATCACGCTAGTGCTTTATCCGTATGTCTATATGCTGGCGCGGGTCGCTTTTCTCGAACAATCGGTCTGCGTTCTGGATGTGGGACGAACCTTGGGACGCGGCCCTTGGCGGCTATTCAGCAGCGTCGCATTGCCCTTGGCGCGCCCGGCGATTGTCGGCGGGGTTTCGCTGGTACTGATGGAGACACTCAACGAATTCGGCGCGGTGCAATACTTTGGCGTGGATACCTTTACCACCGGGATCTATCGCACCTGGTTCGGCATGGGCGAACAAGTAGCTGCCGCCCAGCTGGCCGCCTGCCTGCTGGCGTTCATCATTGTACTTGTGCTATTGGAGCGCTGGTCGCGAGGCAAGCGGCGTTACTTTCATACATCAAGCCGCTATCAGCAACTACCTGAAT
Source organism: Vreelandella zhuhanensis (assembly GCF_009793355.1). Lineage (GTDB taxonomy): Bacteria > Pseudomonadota > Gammaproteobacteria > Pseudomonadales > Halomonadaceae > Vreelandella > Vreelandella zhuhanensis. The sequence continues at coordinate 26,253 of NZ_WTKP01000007.1, read as the reverse complement.
ACCAGCTCGACGGTTGGCGCAGCCTTGCCGCTTTTAGCGCCTGCAGCTTGCCAATATTGATCGGCTTTCTGATCCCCAGTGGCCTTCTGGGTCACCTTGCCGTGCGCCAGGGTGACAGACTGTTTGGCACACAGTTTCTTGAATTTGCCGCTAACAGCCTGGTGTTGGCAACAGTAGCCGCAGCAGTGGCCGTCGGCTTAGCGCTTATCCTGAGCTATGGGGTACGCCTTCATCCCGGCCCGGTAACGCGCAGTGCCACTCGCATTGCGGCCATGGGGTATGCCGTGCCCGGCTCGGTCGTCGCGGTAGGCATCTTGATCCCTTTCGCTTGGCTGGATGATCAGCTCAATAGTTTCTTGCGTGAGCATTATGGCATCATTGCCGGGCTGGTATTCAGTGGCTCCGCCTTTATTCTGGTGTATGCCTACGTAGTGCGCTTTTTGGCCGTCTCGTTCAATACACTGGAAGCCAGTCTGGGCAAGGTAACTCCCAGTATGGATGCGGCCTCACGAACCTTGGGCCAAACGCCGGGTGGCACCCTGCGCCGAGTGCATACCCCCATCATGCGCGGCAGTCTATTGGCCGCCGGAATTTTGGTATTCGTCGATGTCATGAAGGAGCTGCCGGCAACGATTATTCTGCGGCCTTTCAACTTCGATACATTGGCGGTGCGTGCTCACAACCTGGCCGCGGATGAACGGCTTGCCGAAGCCTCCACCGCCTCATTGACCATTGTGGCGGTGGGTATCATTCCGGTCATTCTGCTGAGTGTGGCCATGCGCCGCTCACGCCCTGGAAGCGGCCAGGTCGAGAGGAAAGATAAACACCTGTGAAGGATCCAGTTGAATCGAAACCGGCTGTCCTTCTGCGGGAAGAAAAACCCCGGGCATCCGGGCATGCAGGTGCGCCTCATGGCCCTGTATATCGTGGGCACAGATATGTAACAAACTGGTGCGACCCAGCAATTTGGCCATGATGATGTGGCTACGCCGATGCAGCGCCGGCTCGTCAAGCTCGATTATATTTAGCGCTTCGGGGCGGATCATCACTTGCACGCGACAGCCTTCTTCTAACCCCGGGGCCGCCACCGACCCGACCGGGGTTTCCACCGCTCCATTCTTCACTTCGCCTTCCAGATCATTGACGTCGCCGAAGAAGGACACCACGAAAGGATGCTGGGGCGCACAGTAAAGCTCGCGGGGCGTTCCCATCTGCAGGACATGCCCTTCGTGCATCAGGGCGATGCGGTCGGCCATGAACATGGCTTCTTCGGGGTCGTGAGTCACCAACAGCGCACCCGCTCCTACCTTCTTTAACAAGTGCAGCGTATCGTCGCGGATGCGATCGCGCAGCCGCGCATCCAGACTTGAAAACGGCTCATCCAGCAGCATCAACTGCGGCTCCGGCGCCAATGCCCGGGCCAACGCAATACGCTGCTGCTGCCCCCCTGAAAGGGTGTGCGGATAGGTGGAGGCAAACTGCTTCATGCCCAGCTGCTCGAGTAGCTCCATACCGCGCCGACGACGCTCACGCCCGGGCATGGACTTGAGGCCGAAGGTAATGTTCTCGAGCACAGTAAGGTGAGGAAATAACGCTGAATCCTGGAATGCCAAACCCACGTTGCGCTTTTCCGGCGGCACATGCGCCATACCGGGAGCACTGATAGTGGTGCCATTGAAGGCCATGCTGCCCTGTTGCAGCACCTCAAGACCAGCAACGATACGTAACAAAGTGGTCTTGCCACACCCCGAAGGGCCGAGTAGGCAAACCACCTCCCCCGGCTGCATTTCCAGACTGATGTCTTCCAGGGCAACGTGCTGGCCATAAGCATGACGAATGTTGTGCATGGCGAGTACCGGCGCCTGGCCTGACGCAAGATGCTCGACAGCGGAGAGATTCAGTTGGCTATTCATAGTGAAATCGGCTCGACTGTACGAGAGAAATGTTGCTTTCCATGGTAACGCGAAACGTTCGTAAATACGTTGCAATTGTACTCCCATTTACATTTACACAACACAGAGCGCTTTTAGGGGTCCCCGCTTATTAGCTGAGCGAAAACTGACTCATATCATTTTCGTGCGCAGGACATAGTTGACAAGATAGGAGACAAAGCGCTTCAATAGCAAAATCGAATGCAACGTATTATCATTCAACATTCAATACCCACAACCAAGAGGCTTACAATGTTCACGCACTCTCGTCTCGTCCTGCCGTTCGCCGCCCTGCTCACCGGCGCTGCTTTTGCCACCAATGCATCCGCCGAGGAAGTGAACCTCTACTCCGCGCGCCACTACGACTCTGATCAAGCATTGTATGATGCGTTCACCGAAGAAACTGGCATCGAGGTCAACATTCTCGAAGGCGATTCCGACCAACTTATCGAACGTATTCTGCGCGAAGGCGCGGCTAGCCCCGCTGATGTGATGATGACCGTGGATGCTGGCCGCTTGTGGCGCGCCGAACAGGAAGGCATTTTCGAAGGCATCGAATCCGAGGTTCTCAACGAGCGTCTGCCTGAAGCCATGCGTCACCCGGAAGGCAAATGGTTTGGTTTCAGCCAGCGCGCTCGCGTTATCTTCTATAACCGCGATGCCATCGATCCCAGCGAAATCACTCGCTACGAAGATCTCGCCGATCCCAAATTCGAAGGCCAGGTCTGCATTCGTTCCTCAAACAATATCTACAATCAGTCGCTCCTCGCCTCCATGATCGCGCACCATGGTGAAGAAGGTGCCCAAGAATGGGCGCAAGGCGTGGTCGACAACATGGCTCGCCAGCCGCAAGGTGGCGACACGGACCAGATTCGTGGCGTGGCCAGCGGCGAGTGCGACCTGGCGGTTGCCAACCACTACTATTACGTACGCCTGCTGGAACCCGACAACGAGGCTGACCGTGAAGCTGCTGAGAAAGTCGGCATCATCTTCCCCAACCAGGATGGCCGCGGCACTCACATTAACGTTGGCGGTGCCGGTGTAGTGAAAGATGCACCGCATCATGACAATGCTGTTCGCTTCCTGGAGTTTCTGGCATCCGACGACGCTCAGGAAATCTTCGCTGCCGGCAACAATGAATTCCCGGTCGTAGAAGGCGTGGAAAAAGCTGAGGTACTGGAATCCTGGGGCGACTTCAAGCGAGATGAGCTGAATATCAGCATCCTGGGTGAAAACAATCCTGAAGCCGTGCGTATTTTCGACCGTGTCGGCTGGCGCTAAGCGCTAGACCTTACCGGTTCGTCAAAAGGCCCGCAGAGCAATCTGCGGGCCTTTTGTTTGGAACAAGCGCGCTTGAGAAACAGGCCCTTTTGAGACAGCCCTAGTGCGCCTCATCCCAGTTGGCGCCACTTTGCGCTTCCACCAGCAGGGGAACGCTTAGCTGAGCGGCGTGCTGCATGCGTGTTTTGACTTCGTCGATAAAGTCCGCGACTTGAGCATCAGCCACTTCAAACACCAGCTCATCGTGAACCTGCATGACCATCAGGGCTTGAATGTTTTCTTTTGCGAGCCAGGCATGAATGTCGATCATGGCGCGCTTGATGATATCCGCAGCGGTGCCTTGCATGGGAGCGTTAATCGCCATACGTTCGGCACCTAGGCGACGATTACGGTTCTGGGCGTGAATTTCCGGCAGATACAGGCGGCGGCCGGACACGGTTTCCACGAAACCATCCGCTGCCGCCTGAGCTCGAATCCGGTCCATGTAGCGCGCCACACCGGGATAACGGTCGAAATAGCGGTCAATGTAGGTCTGGGCCTGGTTGCGCTCGATGTGTAACTGACGCGATAACCCCCAGGCACTCATGCCATAGATCAGCCCGAAATTGATGGCCTTGGCGCTGCGGCGCTGGTCACCGCTGACCTTGTCCAGTGCCACACCGAACACTTCCGCGGCGGTTGCGCTGTGAATATCGCGCCCCTCGGCAAAGGCATCGAGCAACCCCTTGTCTTCGGAAAGATGCGCCATGATGCGCAGCTCTATCTGAGAATAATCCGCGGCCACTATCTGGTAGCCGGGGCGCGCCACGAAGGCCTGACGAATCTTGCGACCCTCTTCGCTGCGAATGGGTATGTTCTGCAGATTAGGGTCCGAGGACGACAAACGCCCTGTCGCGGTGATCGCCTGGTGATAGCTGGTATGCACCCGGCCGGTGGCCTTGTTGATCAAACGCGGCAGCTTATCGGTATAGGTCGATTTCAGCTTGGCCAAGCCGCGATGCTCCATGATCACCTTGGGCAGAGGGTAATCCAGCGCCAGCTCTTCGAGTACCGCTTCGGCCGTGGAAGGCGCTCCCTTGGGGGTTTTCTTGTTGGCGGGAATTTTCAGTTCCTCAAACAGGATCTGGGCCAACTGCTTGGGCGAGCCCAGGTTGAATTCACGCCCTGCCAACTCATGGGCCTTGAGTTCCAGCTCACGAATACGTTCGGTCAACTGCAGGCTCTGCTCATGCAAGCGCTCGGTATCCAGGGCCACCCCGTTGCGCTCGATACGCGAGAGTACCTTGATCAACGGCAACTCCAGATCATCGAGCACCTGCGCAAGGCGCCCTTGCGCTTCCAGGCGGGGACGCAATTCGTGCTGAAGCCGCAGGGTGATATCCACATCCTCGCAGGCATAAGGCACCGCCTGTTCCAGAGCGACCTGATTGAAGGTGAGCTGCTTGGCACCCTTGCCGGCAACCTCTTCGAATGTGGTGGTCTTTTCGCCCAGATACTGCAGGGCGAGAGAATCCATGTCATGTCGCGTGGCGGTGGAATTGAGCACGTAAGAGGCCAGCATGGTATCGGCGAATGGCCCGACCACGTCAATGGCGTAATTGGCCAACACCGAAATGTCGTACTTGAGGTTTTGACCGATCTTGGTTCTGGCGGGACTTTCCCATAACGGTTTGAGCGCGGCTAGCACCGCCTGGCGATCAAGCTGGGTGGGCACGTCCAGGTAATCATGCGCCAGCGGAATATAAGCTGCCTCACCGGCTTCAAGCGCCAGCCCCACCCCGACAATTTCCGCTTCCATGTAATTGAGGCTGGTAGTTTCCAAATCGAAGCAGAAGCTATCCGCGGCCTCCAGACGCGCAAGCCAGGTATCCAATTTGCGCTGAGTCACGATCACCTGATCGAGGCGCTGACTGGACGTGGAACTCGTGCCAGCATTGGGCGTTGCGCTACCCCCCTCCTTGGCTACCCCCGGCACCGGCTTGCCGCCCGCCACATCATCCACGCCTTCATCCTTGCCTTCCAGCAACTCGCCAAGCCAGGCCTTGAATTCCAGCTCGCGGTAACGCTTCATCAGTGCTTCCCGATCCGGGTGCGCAATGTCAAGATCATCCAGCCCCACCGGCAAGTCGCAATCGGTCTTGATGGTAGCAAGCTGATACGACAGGAATGCCTGGTCGCGATGGGCCTCGAGCTTCTTGGGAAGGGTCTTGGCACCTCGAAAGTCCAACGTCTTGACCTTTTCCAGGTCGGCGTAGATGGCTTCCAGCCCGCCGCCGATACCCTGCAACAAACCCAGCGCCGTCTTCCCCCCCACACCGGGCACGCCGGGAATGTTGTCGACCTTATCCCCCATCAAGGCCAGGTAATCGATGATCAGCTCTGGCGGCAGGCCGAATTTTTCCTTTACTCCGGCCACGTCCAATGTTTCGTTCTTCATGGTGTTGACCAAGGTAATATGCTCATTGACCAACTGTGCCATGTCCTTGTCACCGGTGGAGATCACCGCCTCGCGCCCGGCCTGGGTGGCTTGGTGGGCAAGAGTCCCGATAACGTCGTCGGCCTCGACCCCTTCGATACATAAAAGCGGCAAGCCCAGTGCCTTGACGCAGGCATGCAGGGGCTCAACTTGGCTACGCAGGTCATCCGGCATCGGTGGACGGTGTGCCTTGTAGTCGGCATAGAGATCATCGCGGAATGTCTTGCCGGGAGCATCGAACACCACGGCCATGGGACTGTTCGGGTAGTCCTTGATCAAGCGCTTGAGCATATTGAGCACACCTTTGACAGCACCGGTCGGCTGGCCGTCGGAGGTCATCAGCGGTGGCAAGGCATGAAAGGCGCGGTATAGATAGGATGAGCCATCAACAAGAACGATAGGGACGCTGGCCATAAACAAGATCCGTCAATACAGGGAGAATAATGCGCTCATGATACGCGCTGATGTCACAGCCTGCAGCGTCAACCGTCATCTGAATCCCTGCATCGAGATGCAACACAGTGCTGCCAACTCAAGGAGCTAGCCGCTACAATAGCCGGCTTAGCAACCTGGGCGAGATTCTCATGGCTGTATTCACTCCGCTTGGCGACGCACAGGTCGCAGCGTTTCTGGAAAGCTTCGACGTCGGCACTCTGACAACGCTTAAAGGCGTGGCCGGCGGTACGGAAAATTCCACGTTTTTTGTCACCACTGACCGTCGTGAACTGGTGCTTACCCTGTTCGAACAGGGCGAGCACGAGGAACTGCCATTTTTCGTGGACCTGCTCGACTACCTCGACGAGCACCGGCTGCCGGTTCCCGGCACCATCCATGACCGTGAAGGCATTGCCTTGCATAGCCTGGCCGGAAAACCAGCGCTACTGTTCCCGCGGCTTCCGGGGCGTCATCCTGAGGCACCCAACCTGAACCAATGTCAGGCACTGGGCGATACGCTGGGACGCATGCATGTCATCTCTCAGCATTTTCCCGGCCATCGCCCGAACCCTCGCGACTTGCACTGGATGCGTGCCATGCATCATAAGGTGCTGATCTACTTGAGCCCGGACGACCAGAACCTGATGAAAGATGAGGTCGACGCCTTCGAGAGCGCTTTTATCGAGCATCCGGTGCTGCCCCAGGGCGCGCTGCACGGCGATCTATTCCGGGATAACACCCTGTTCGAAGGCGACAAACTCGGCGGCATCATCGATTTTTATAATGGCTGTACCGGCGACCTCCTGTTCGATCTGGCCATTGTCATCAATGACTGGGCGACCCAGGACGATGGACACCTGAATGAGGAACGCCACGATGCCATCTTACAGGCTTATCAGGCACGTCGGCCGCTGAACGCGGATGAGCGGGCAGTGTGGCCGGTGATGCTGCGCATGACGGCATTGCGTTACTGGCTTTCGCGGCTGCTGGTGGTGTACGTCGATCCTCCGGCGCATGATCTGACCCCCCACGACCCCGAGCGCTTTCGCACCATCCTGAAGACGCGCCTGGCCCACGGCGCCCTTCCCCTTCCCGAGGCACCTTCATGAGTTTCATGGCATCCGCTTCCGGCCCTGCACAACGCGCCCGCCGCACCTGGAATATCGACCAATGGGGCAGCGGCTATTTCGATGTCAACGACCAGGGCGATGCCCTGGTGCGGCCCCTGGGTAGCGACATCCAAGGCCCAGCATTGCCATTGGCCGCCTTGGTGAAACAGCTCAAGGCCGCCGGCTTGCGCTTGCCGGTTCTGGTGCGCTTCAGCGATATCCTGCATGACCGTGTCGAGCAACTCTGTGCGGCCTTCGATAGCGCCATGGCGGATACCGACTATCAGGGAGGTTATACCGCCGTCTATCCGATCAAGGTCAACCAGCAGCGCCGGGTGGTGGAAGAAATTCTGGCCACTACCGAGCGCGGTAAGGGCCGAGTCGGTCTGGAGGCGGGTAGTAAGCCGGAGTTGCTGGCGGTATTGGCACTTTCCAGCGAAGGCTCCTCCTTGATCGTGTGCAACGGTTACAAGGATCGCGAATATATCCGCCTGGCCTTGCTGGGGGAAAAGCTCGGCCACCGGGTATATCTGGTCGTGGAAAAGCTCTCCGAACTGGAGATGATCCTGGAAGAAGGGCAACGCCTGGGCGTCACGCCGCGTATCGGACTGCGGGCACGCCTGGCCTCGGTTGGCAAGGGTAAATGGCAGAATACCGGCGGCGAGAAATCCAAGTTCGGCCTTACCGCCGCCCAGATTCTCAAGGTGGTGGAAACCCTACGCGAACAGGATGCCTTGGGTAGCCTGCAGTTGGTGCATTTTCATCTGGGGTCGCAGATTGCCAATATCCGCGATATCCAACGCGGCCTGCGCGAATGCGCGCGTTTCTATCAGAACCTGCTCGCCTTGGGCGCACCCATCGACAGCGTCGACGTAGGGGGTGGCTTGGGTATCGACTACGAAGGCACGCGTTCGCGCAGCTTTTGTTCAGCCAACTATTCGATGCGGGAATATGCGCGAAATGTGGTGACCGCTTTTGCCCAGCTGTGCCGCGAAGAAAATCTGCCGCATCCCCATTTGATCAGCGAGTCCGGCCGGGCCTTGACGGCCCATCATGCGGTGTTGATCACCAATGTTATCGGTGAAGAGCGCATTGCCGAGTCTCCGCCTGAAAAGCGCCTGGCCGACGATATTCACGTCGCCGAGCTGTGGCAAGTTTACGAGCGTCTGGCCGACGATCAGGAACCTCGCGTCCTGGCGGAAGCCTGGCACGACCTGCTGCAAACCGTCAGTGAGCTACAGGAACGCTTCGTGATGGGCCTGAGCGATATTTCCGCTCGCGCCGAAGGCGAAGGCGTCTACCTCGCCGCCTGTGTGCGACTGCGCGCCAAACTCGATACGCGTAACCGTGCCCATCGTGAAATTGCCGACGAGCTCGCCGAAAAGCTCGCCGACAAGCTATTCGTCAACTTCTCACTGTTTCAGTCGGTGCCCGATGTGTGGGGAATCGAACAGATATTTCCGGTACTACCGTTGACCGGGCTGGATAAGGAGCCCACCCGGCGCGCGGTGATTCAGGACATCACCTGTGATTCCGACGGGAGAATCGATAGCTACGTCGATGGCCAAGGGGTGGAAAGCACCCTTCCGCTACCCGAATGGAAAAACGCTGACGAGCGCTTGCTCGGATTTTTTCTGGTCGGGGCTTACCAGGAAATTCTCGGCGACCTGCATAACCTCTTCGGCGATACCGATTCCATTGATGCCGCCCTTGATAATAATGGCGACTGGGTACTCTCCAACCCCTTGGCTGGGGATACCGTGGCCGATGTCTTGGCCTACGTGAATTTCGATGCCGAAGCACTCAAGGCCAAGCTTGCCCAACAGCTCGCTGCAAGCCGGTTGCCTGACACCGAGCAGGCTCGCCTGCTCGCCGACTTGGGTGAGAGCCTCGAGGGTTACACCTACCTGGAGTGAAACGCCTTATTCGATCACTCTTGTGGCCACGTCAAGTCCTCCGGTCAAGGATAGACGCAACTCGGCACCCCGCGGCAACTCACCGACACCCGCCGGGGTGCCGGTGAGAATGACATCACCGGGCTGCAGGGTGAAGTGGCGGCTCATTTCGGCCACCAGTATCGGCACTGAAAACAGCATGTCCGAGCCTTCCCCGTGCTGGCGTTCTTCGCCATTGATTTCCAAGCTGAAGGCCAAGGCATTCCAGTTGGGCACCCGCGACAGCGGCAAGAAGGCAGACAGCGGGCAGGCACCGTCAAATCCTTTGGCGACTTCCCAGGGATGTCCCTTTTCCTTCAACTGGCTCTGCTTGTCCCGCAAGGTAAGGTCGAGGGCCAAGCCAATCCCGACAATCGCTCGCTCGGCTTCGTCACTACTGGCCTGGGTCAATGTTTCGCCTATCAACAGCGCCAACTCAACTTCGTAATGCACGCTCCCGCGTGCAAACGGTGGGTCCAGCGTTTCCGTTAGATCCACCGCACTGGTTGACGGCTTGATGAACAAAAGCGGCTCGGTGGGTATCGGATTGTTCAATTCCTTGGCGTGGTCGGAGTAATTGCGACCCACGCAGACGATTTTGCCCAAGGCGTGGGGGAACACCTGGCCATCGGTAAACTGTGGAACAAAGTCCATGGTGGGTAGCCTCCTTATCATTATACGGCCGCGCTCATGACGACGGACGCAACAGTCTACCCCACCTGAGACAAGGTTCCACAGCCCGGCAGGTAATTCGACACCACCGATGTATCAGGCGCGCCAGCTCTCGCCCGGTTCATGCGCCAGAAAGCGTGGCCGCGGTTGATTAGCGGCAAAGGGTTTCTGACAGCGGTTATCCAGCCGGTTGTAAACAAAGAATGCATTACTCCGCGGGTCCGGGGACATATTGGCATTGGAAGCATGCAGGATGTTGCAATCAAACAATAACAATCCGCCCGCGTCTCCCGTCGCCGCATCGATTCCCCCTCCTGCCTCAATCAGCTGGGCAAGCGCTTCATTGCTTGGCACCCCGGCTTGCTGATTTTTGAGGGAATTACGGAAGTTGTCTTGCGGCGTTTCGCCCAGGCATGGCACGAATACCTTGTGCGAGCCAGGAACCAGCATCAAAGGGCCGTTGAAGTGATGGTTATCGGTAAGAATCAGGGAAGCACTTACCGCATGCATGGCCGGCATGCCATCTTCGGCGTGCCAGGTTTCAAAGTCCGAATGCCAGCTAAATCCTTTACCCGCAAACCCCGGCTTGTAGTTGATCCGGGACTGATGCACATACGCCTCGCCGCCGAGTATCTGCTCCACTCTATCCGTCAAACGCTTGTCACGCGCCAACTGGCTCAACCGCTCCGAGAGAAAATGTACCGCAAACAGGGAGCGAATTTCCTTGCCTTGCGGCTCGGTAACACTGAAATCACGCCCCGGGTAATCCTCATGGCGCATTAAATACCGTAACTCTTCACGCAGGCCTTCAAGCTCTTTCCCACTGACGAAATTGGGCAAAAATAGAAAGCCTTTCTCTTCAAACTCATCCAGCTGCGCCTGAGTGAAGGGACCGGGAAGATCACGCCCCTTGACCACCTTTTCGCGACGCTTTAACCAGAGCGATTCAGGCGGGCGAGAAAGCCGCGTGGGATAAGGGTCCGGCGAGCGCACGTCGGTGTTCTGCCAAGCCGGCAAATCGGACGTTTCCGTGTACTGTTTCTGGGTGGAAAATTTCAATGATGTCTTTGGCAATGGCATCTTGCTCAACTCCTTGTCGGTTTGTCATACATCCGCCAATTAGTTGTTTCTAAAAACAATGCCACGCAAGGCCTACGACACTTTCTCTCTGACGCTTTACCTTACGTTGTCCTGTTTTCATCAAGCATCCAAAAAGCCTGGGCTCAACGAATTTCATCGACAGGCAATGTAGCTGCATGAACTCAGCAACAGCTAATGGAGATGCGTAGAGTCTTCTGTGACTCAGCTACTACGCTAGGGAGCTTTCGCCTAAAAAACATTAACTCACGTTATGAGATGCGCCAGGAACGAGGAATTTCAGCTAAAGATGTTCTAACCAAACGAGCGGAGAAAGTAATATTTATTCCGTCCGGCCATGCTTGGAATGCTGCCTTCAATCAATGTGTAGACACTTTGTAGACAGACACAAAAAAACCGCCATCAAGGGCGGTTATTTTTTCTTCTGTAACTCATTGAGTTATCAGATTTTTTCTTGGTGCCGACACCAGGAGTCGAACCCGGGACCTACTGATTACAAGTCAGTTGCTCTACCAACTGAGCTATGTCGGCTTTTGCGCTTTACAAAGCCAGAACGTCACACAGTTCCAACTCTAAATTCTGTGTTGACGATGGCTGGGGTACCAGGATTCGAACCTGGGAATGCCGCTACCAAAAAGCGGTGCCTTACCACTTGGCGATACCCCAGCAGTGTGGTGGCCAGAGACGGAATCGAACCGCCGACACGGGGATTTTCAATCCCCTGCTCTACCGACTGAGCTATCTGGCCGCTGCCAACGGTGCGTATTAAACTAAAAATCCGGTTCTTCGTCAACACTTTTGTGCAACTTTACTCCTGTCCTGCGTTCCGTTCATTTCTCGCGCGGGACGTAACCCTCCGCCTGATCGGTTTCTTGATTATCAAGAAACCGCTCCATCTGTTCCATCAGATAGGCTCGCGCTTCGGGCTCAAGCATGTTGAGATGCTTTTCATTGATCAGGCGTGTCTGCAAGGCCTGCCATTCATCCCAAGCCTTCTTGGAGACGGTGGCTTGGATCTCCTGACCTTTCTTGCCCGGTAAGGGCGGAAACGGCAATGCTTCCAAATCTTGTTGATACTTACGGCAAAATACCGTTTGGCTCATGAATCTCTCCTTGCTGTTTATGCGGCGCGACGTCTCAGGCATGGCCCGGCAATAGGTTAAGGGCAAACGGTAGCTGGCGCTCAAGCAGCGCTTTTACCGGTGCCGCCAACCCTAGTTCCGGCGGTCGTTCCAGGTCGTACCAGACACCGCCTTCTCTTACTTCATTCAGCGTATCGCACTCCGCCGGTCGCGGGGTAATTTCCAGACGGAAATGACTGAAGGTATGGGTAAACATTGGCTCCGCGGAGCCGAGCGACGGATTGATCGTGTGCTGTAAAAGCCAGTCCCACAGCTGGGATTCCTCCTCGAACTGAGGCAAGCTCCAGAGTCCTCCCCATAATCCCGCAGGCGGCCTCTGCTCCAGCCATATGCGGCCCCTGGCATCCTGTAACACCAACATCAGAGTCTGGCGTACCGGCAATGCCTTCTTAGGTTTGGAAACCGGAAAACGATGGGTTTCATGGCGAGCATAGGCGAGGCACTCTTGCTGAAAAGGGCAACGCCCGCACTCAGGCTGGCTACGCCGGCACAGGGTGGCCCCGAAATCCATCATCGCCTGGGTGTAATCGGCAACTCGGCTTTGGGGGGTATAGTAGTCCGCCAACGCCCATAACCGGCGCTCCACCGCAGGTTTGCCCGGCCAGCCCTCCACCGCATGTAGCCGGCTAAGCGAACGTTTGACATTGCCATCCAGAATCACCGCACGCCGCCCGGCACTCTGAGCAATAATCGCACCGGCAGTTGATCGACCTATACCTGGGAGAGCTGTCAATGTCTCGACGCTTTCCAGGGGCATCTCACCGTCATGTTGCGCAACAACAATGCGTGCCGCCCGATGCAAATTACGCGCGCGTGCGTAATAACCCAGCCCCGTCCATAGGTGCAGCACTTCGTCCTGATCGGCCTTCGCTAACATCTCCAAGGTGGGAAAGCGCGCCATGAAACGTTCGAAATAGCCAATCACGGTGGTGACCTGGGTTTGCTGCAGCATGATTTCCGACACCCAGACCCGGTAGGCTGTGCGTGGTTGTTGCCAAGGTAGGTCATGCCTGCCGTATTGTTCGAACCAGTGCAGCAACCGTTGCTGAAATGTAGCAGGCGCCATGATTGGCGCCGGTTCCTGAGCCATGTTGTCTCCTCGCGTTATGGCGCCACTCTCGAAAACCCACGGCAATAAAAAAGCGCCGGCCTTCAAGCCGGCACGAACCTTATTTTTCAGGCGCTCACTTTTTCAGATGCTCACTTTGTTTCAGTTATTCAGTTAAACAAGCGCCGTAAACCGTCACGAATTTCTTCAGCGGCTCCTTCACCCAAGTTCTCGTCCAAGCGCTCAAGCGCGTCGTCCATACGTCCTTCAACCTCCTCATTGATCCGCTCACCGGCCTCAGCACGTAGAAGCTCCGTCAGCGAGTCTTGAAAGGCATTTCGATCAAACCTGCACCATTGATCGCGCGCTTCATTGACATGCCCTTCACAGCGCACGGGTAACGTGAGACGTTCAAGCTGAGGGCTGACACGGCAAGCGGCATCAGCGGTATCCACAATACGGGTATTGGCACGGGCATCGAAACGCAGGCTATTGAGATCGAACTCTCCTTCTCCCTGTACTTGAATCCCCGGCAAGGCAATCGACAGGTCTTTACTTTGTATCAAGCCGTTGCTCACATCGAAAGTGGCATCAAAACGTTCAAAACGCGTGTCGCTATGCCATTCACGAGCGGTGCCTTCGCCTTCAAGCTGAGCCACGAGCTCGCATAATTCCTGCGAGACGTTGATATCGAGTATCGCACCGTCGCTAAGCCGGGCATCAATCGTGCCGTTTAAATGGCGCACCAGTGAATCGCGGGTATTGCCCCTTGAGGTAAGGTCCCCTTCCAGTTCTACACGACCCCGTATAGGAGAAGCCCCTTCACTGAGGGCTTCAAGCAAGGCGTCCACCTGTACTCTTGAAACGTTGGGCTGCAATGCCCACTGCAAAATAGTCTCTCGGCTATCCAGACGCCCGGTAGCGCTCAACTGACCACCGTAAAAATCAGCATTGAATGCACTCAATCGATGCAGCCCCGGCTCACCGTCCATGGCCAGTTCGGTCTGGGCAAAGTCCAGCCCACCCAACATCAACTGGTCGATGGAAAGCGCCCCTTCCAAGGTCAACCCGGACAGCCAACGCTGCGGCAATAACTCGGAGGGGTTGGAAGGAGTATTGGCGTGGGCTGTCGACACACCCACCACACGGCTGGCCTGGGAGTTATCATTGGTAGGTGGCAGGTAACTGTCCAGGTTCAACTCATCGCCTTCCAAATCGAAGGCCAGACGTTCGCCTTCTAGACCTACCTCTAAACGGCCGATATACGTCCCGTTATCCACTACCAAGGAAAGTCCGCTGAAGGCTAGTTGTTGCATGTCACCTTCGATGGGACTCGTCAATGCCACATCAGACAGCGCTGCTTCGTTGGCGGTTTTCAGCTCGATACCCGCACGCTTTAACCATGGACGCAGATTAAAGGGTGCCATGTTGAGCTGGCCGTGATAACGCGGGGCTTGGCGCACTTCTTCCAGGTTGAGATGACCACTCAGACGCAAACCGTCGGGGCCGGTCAATTGGAGGTTCTTGAGCCGCGCGGTCTCTGCCTGCCAATCCCCTTCCAAACCATAAGCCAGGGAAAGCGTCAGCGCTCCCTGCCAATTTTCAGGATGGCGCAAGCTCGCTTCGATGTTGCCCTCACGAACGCTGAGCTGCTGTGAGGACAAGTTGGCCACAATCTCTGCGGCCCGAAAATCAACCTGTTGGACTTCGCTCTCTTCCTGGCGTCGTGAGCGCGTAGTCAGGGTAGTGTTCTCCAGCACGTAGCGCCGCTCGTCAAGTGCCAGCTTGAGACGCGTTTCCAGGTTTACTTCAGTTGTAAGGTCTGGGCTACGCTCAAGCTTTTCGGCATCCAGCCGGTTGTGCGACGTCAAAGTGAACATGGCTTTCAGAGGAAACGCCCGCACTGGATTGACGTTGCTTCCGGAAATATTCACCTGTTGAAAATGCAGAAGTCTATTCGTCATCTCATCGCGAAAGCGAATATCTGCCTTTCTGACTTCGACACTGGCAATATTGAGTACCACTGTCAGGTTACCGGCATCTGTATTGGGACCGGCACTCGCGGGAGCAAGCACGGTTTCAGCGTCTTCTTCACTCTCAGCAAGCCGTTCGATCAAGGGCTCCCAGTTACCTTCACCTTCGGCGTCACGCTCCAGATTCAGGCGCAACCCTTCAAGGGTCAGGCCATCCACTGCGATTTCCCCGCGTAACAAGGGGGCAAAAGCCAGGCTCACCTCAGCACGATTAATCGCTGCAAAAGCCTCTTCGTCATTCTCCTGTTCGGGCAACCATGCCTGGGCATTTTCTACACTGACCCCGATGCGCGGATAAAACGACCAGGAAAGCGGTCCTTCCAACGCCAGTTCCAACCCGGTATGTTCTTGCACCACCGCGGTGAGCCGTGGTTTGAAATCTTCAGGGTCTAAAAATGTCGTAACGTAAACCACTGCACCAACGGCTACAATGGCTAGCATTCCCACTGCCGCCAGCAAGATTCTCAATAATCGCTTCATTAACCTTTTACCCTTTTCCTTGTGGATCCAGCTCGACATAATCACTAGCAATCGGTTGGCCCGACTCTTGCTCGGCCGCATTGAGGTCTGAAATACGAGGAATAGGCCGATAGCCCAACCTGGAAAGTAGCACCCGGTCCGCCAAGGGCAAGGAGTGGGTGGCAATACGCAACACCTTGCCTTCACTCGCCGCCTGCTCAGCCAAGAGGGCCATCAGGCGCGAACCCACGCCTCTTCGTCGCGTAATCTTGCGGACACAGAGGTCCGTCAGCCATAAAGCGTCGGCTTCAGCGGTAATAGCCACGGCACCTAGAAGCCGGTCATTGAAATGCGCGCAGGCGAAGCAATGACCGTCCTTCAAATGGCGTTCAATGAAGGATTCAACATGACACGCCATCCGGTCCGGCGGTGCATCACGATAGATTCGGACAATATCCAGTCGAATCTGGGCATCAGCCTCCCAGCTCATCTGGTCGACATACTGAAGCGTCACCGGCATGGTGCATTCCTCTTGGCCAAAAGCAGCTTTGCTGCCATTTTTGTCGCTGGCGGGGGCGGACTCACTCGCTGCATTGTAGCGGATGGGCAGGCCGATTCACTATAATGTCCGCTTTGCCGATAGACTTCACCTTGCTCGCCCGGCCGGCACCTACACTACGGTACGCTGGCCGACCCCTTGAAGGCGCTTCGGCGCAGGAGATGTAACATGTCAGAGCGTATCGCCACGGTAAGCCGTGATACCCAGGAAACCCGGATCACCGTCACCGTCAACCTTGACGGAGAAGGCCGCTTGAATTGTGAAACCGGTGTTCCCTTTCTGGATCACATGCTCGACCAGGTGGCACGCCACGGCCTGATCGACCTGGATATCCACGCCATGGGAGATCTGCATATCGATGATCACCATACCGTGGAAGATCTGGGCATCACCTTGGGGCAGGCCTTTGCCGAAGCCATCGGCGACAAGCGCGGCATTTACCGCTATGGCCATGCCTACGTGCCGCTCGACGAAGCGCTTTCCCGAGTGGTTATCGACTTTTCCGGCCGCCCCGGCCTATACATGAACGTCGATTTCACACGTGCCACGATCGGACGTCTGGACACTCAACTGTTCTGGGAGTTCTTTCAAGGTTTCGTCAATCATGCGCGCGTCACGCTGCATATCGACAACCTGAAAGGCTTCAATGCCCATCATCAGGCCGAAACCATCTTCAAGGCATTCGGGCGGGCGCTACGCATGGCAGTTGCACCGGATGCGCGTATGGCGGGGCAAATGCCTTCCACCAAGGGGAGTCTGTAATGTCAGCCGCCACACTATCAATCAGGAGCGCCATATGACCATTGCCGTGATCGATTATGGAATGGGCAACCTGCATTCCGTCGCCAAGGCGCTTGAGCATGTTACTCATGAAAATGTCATCATTACCCGCGACCCACGCTGTATTCTAGGCGCCACCCGTCTGGTGCTGCCCGGCCAGGGCGCCATGCGTGACTGTATCGGAGAATTGGAGCGCACGGAACTACGCGGGTTGGTGGAAGATATTCTAAAGCGTCAAGCCAAGCCGTTGCTGGGCATTTGCGTGGGTCAGCAAATGTTGCTGGAGCATAGCGAAGAGAATGGCGGCATTCCCTGCCTGGGCTTTTACGCGGGTGAGGTCAGACGTTTTCCCACCGATATGCGCGATGACCTCGGGCAACGCCTGAAGGTACCGCACATGGGGTGGAATCTGGTTCACCAGAACCAGCCCCACCCACTATGGGAAGGGATCGATTCCCAGGAGCACTTTTATTTCGTGCACAGTTACTATGCCGACCTGACCGACGAAACCAAGATTTTCGGAACCACGGGGTACGGTAAGGTCAGTGCTCATGTGGCGATTGGCCATGAAGCGACCTTCGCCGTGCAATTCCACCCCGAAAAAAGCTCCCGCGCCGGCCTGAAATTGCTGGAAAACTTTGTCAACTGGGCGCCCTGAACGGCGCTAGACCCATTGGGCACCCGAGAGGATTTATTCATGTTGGTTATTCCCGCGATTGATCTCAAGGACGGCCAGTGCGTCCGGCTCAAGCAAGGCCGTATGGAAGACGCTACCGCCTACGGCGATGATCCGGTCGCGATGGCGGCTCGCTGGGTGGAAGCTGGTGCTCGACGCCTGCATCTGGTCGATCTCAACGGCGCCTTTGAAGGCAAGCCGGTCAACGGCGAGGCGGTGACCGCCATTGCCCGCGCCTACCCGGACTTGCCCATCCAGATCGGTGGCGGCATTCGCACCGCCGCCACTATCGAGCATTACCTTAATGCCGGCGTTTCCTACGTCATTATCGGCACCAAGGCCGTCAAGGAGCCGGCATTCGTCGGCGAAATGTGTCGCGCCTTCCCCGGCCATGTCATCGTAGGTCTGGATGCCAAGGATGGTTTTGTGGCCACCGACGGCTGGGCCGAGGTCTCCACGGTCAAGGCCACGGAGCTTGCCAAGCGTTTCGCCGATGACGGTGTCTCCAGCATCGTCTACACCGATATCGCTCGCGACGGCATGATGGGCGGTGTCAACGTCGAAGCGACCGCCGAGCTTGCTCGAATGGGAGGATTGCCGGTAATCGCCTCCGGCGGAGTGACCAATCTTGATGACATCCGCGCGCTGAGCGCCGTGGCCAAGGATGGAATTCTCGGCGCCATTACCGGGCGAGCGATCTACGAAGGTACGCTGGACGTGGCCGAAGCCCAGCGCCTAAGCGATCAACTTACCCAATCAGGGGGCGTTTCATGAGCCTGGCCAAACGTATCATTCCCTGCCTGGACGTCGATGCTGGTCGCGTGGTCAAGGGTGTCAATTTCATCGGTATCCGCGATGCCGGTGACCCGGTGGAAATCGCCCAGCGCTACAATCAGCAAGGGGCCGATGAGATCACCTTCCTCGACATTACCGCCAGCCATGAAGACCGCGATACCACGGTGGAAATGGTCGAACGCATTGCCGGGGAAGTGTTTATTCCTCTTACTGTAGGCGGTGGCATTCGCAGCTGTGACGATATTCGTACCATGCTCAACGCCGGTGCCGACAAGGTCTCGATCAATACCGCAGCGGTGAATAACCCCGAATTCGTGCGCGAGGCCGCTGATCGCTTCGGTAGTCAATGCATTGTCGTGGCTATCGACGCCAAGCGTGTTTCCCTTGAAGGGGAACCCCCACGCTGGGAAATCTTCACCCATGGCGGCCGTCGCCCGACCGGCTTGGATGCCGTGGAATGGGCCAAGAAGATGGTCGAATACGGTGCCGGTGAACTATTGTTGACCAGCATGGATCGTGACGGCACCAAGATGGGGTTTGATCTTGGTGTCACGCATGCCATCAGTGAAGCGGTGACGGTACCGGTGATTGCTTCCGGCGGGGTGGGCAACCTGGATCACTTGGTCGAAGGCGTTACCAAAGGCGGCGCGGATGCGGTGCTCGCCGCGAGTATCTTCCACTTCGGTGAGTACACTATTCCCGAAGCCAAACGCTACATGGCCGAACGCGGCATCGAGATGCGGCTCTGAGACTCAACAATTAATCCAGTGAAAGTCCCAGATTACTGATTCCGCCATTGCGTCCTAGCTCGCGTGCTTCTTTTAATACCGCTTTATCCAACGGTTCGCTTACGACTTCCAATACGGCGTCCTGGAAGTCGTTCTCGTCGGCCATCAACGGATGATCCCGAATAATCAACGCCAACGCCTGAGCATCGACCTCGCCTTCGGTGAGCTCTATAAACGCGCGTACGCCCGCACGTGATGTACGGCTAACATCCAGCACGGCCTCTGGAGATTCGCCTTGTAGCGTGTCCAGCAGTGCCGAAACAGATACCACGGCATCCAGAGCACGTCGAGCGCCAAAACTATCATCCCCTTCGGGCGGCTCGCATTCGGCTAGCTTTTCCGCTTGGCGGGCAAAGTCGATGCTGGCATTAGGTACATTCAGCCGCTCCCAAACCAAACTCAGCACGGCTTGCAGCGTATGACCATCGCCCTGCCCCGTGGTTTGCTCATACAGGGCGTAATTGGGCAGCAAACGCTCGCATAGCGCCGCCATAAAGGCTTGCTGGGCTGGCAATGGGAGCTCTTGCAGCCGCTGATAAAATCCTTGGGGTTTGGAAACCATGCTGAATTCCTGAAGCTTCTTATACGAAATTTTGGTGAAAAGTAGTCGGTACGTTATCGTCAATACAGGCGGTTGGGTGATCCCCAATGCTTAAATGAGTATACGGCCGGCGAGGAGATTACCATGCATATTCATCTACTACAGCACGGCCCTGACCATGGCCCCGCCCGTTTAACCGACTGGCTAACCAGTATGGGGCATAGTTACACCGTATTTCATCTCTATGCGGGAGAATTGACACCCCGCCCAGGCGAGTGCGACGCGCTGATCGTTCTCGATGGGCCGGAGGAGCTCCTCAGCCATCCACCCACATGGTTTAAGGCGGAAGATAAACTTATCAATCGTTATCTGGATGGGCAAAAACCCTTGTTGGGTATCGGCTTGGGCGCCCATTGGATTGCCCGCGCGTTGGGCGCTGTGGTGGCTCCCGGCACTTATGCAGAAACGGGCTGGCATACGGTCGAGTTGGCTGATGAAAGTCCTTTCGATCTACCTGAGCGTTTTCAAGCCTTCATGTGGCATCGTTATGTCTTCAGTCTACCTGACAATGCACTTCCCCTAGGGGGTAGCGAAGCAGCACCAGTGCAGGGATTTAGCTGGGATGCAGGGCGCGTGGTCGGCTTGTTATGTCATCTGGAAATCACCCAGCTCAGTATTCGCGAGCGTATTACCCACCTTTCTTTTCCGGAAGGCAGTGATACGAGTGCTTTTGTACAAACGCCTCAAGAGATTCTCGCCGAGCCTAGGCGCTTCGACCAGCTCGCACCCTTGCTGGACCGTTTACTCAGCCAATGGCTACGCGCGAGCTGAGTAAACGCAACCTACTGTCTGGCAGCACTCCACTCGCGCGCCACCGCCAGACAGCTGTCCCAATCGCCAACATGCACCACGGGGGGCGCATCCTCGTGTTTATTCAGCTGATAGCGATACATGGGGTCGTAATATTCCGTGAGGAGTGGTGCAAGCCAGGCTTCATGCGCTTGACGGTTACCTCGTTCATGCTCACGGAAGGCCAGTTGTTGAAGGCGCTGCAAGCGTGCCAAGCGTGCGCTGCCGAGACGCTTTTTCAAGCGTCCCAATGCCGTTATCAAGTGCTTGCGCATCAATGTCCAACCCAGCCAAGGCCCGTATTGGCCGGCATAGATGTCCCAAAGCTCATCGATATAGTCCCGATGAATCTGCGCCAACCGCCAATCCAGCGGCATTTCCACGCGCACACGCGGCGCTTGCTGCATGGCCCGCCAGAACGTCAGGGGTACATTGGCAGTGCCAATCTGACGGGATTCGTCTTCAAGCACGAGGGGGCCGGGTAGCGACAGTAATCGCCGGGCCATGGCATGTTCGAAATCGATCTGGGAGGGGGGAGAAAAGGGGTGACGACCAAACGCCGAACCTTTGTGACGTGCGAAGGCCTCCAGGTCCAGACTATTGGCGAGACGCTCGATCAAGACGGTCTTGGCGCAGCCGGTAAGCCCTCCCACTATTAACATCGGCTGTTCTGCCGCGGCATCAATACGGGCACACAGAGCTTGACGCATCGCTTTCCAACCGCCCCGAATGCGCGGACGCGTCACTCCGGCATCCTGTAACCATTGCTGGGCCACCTGTGAGCGTAGCCCACCGCGAAAGCAATAGATGACCGCATCCGGATGCGCTTTTACATAAGCTTTCCATGCTTCAACACGGGCTTCCTTGAGCTGCCCGCTGACCAACCGCTCGCCTAGAACAAGCGCCGCCTGCTGGCCTCGCTGTTTATACTCGATGCCGACACGTTGGCGTTCCTCGTCGTCCATCAGGGGTAAATTAACGGCACCCGGTAAGTTTCCTTGGGAAAACTCCACCGGTGCCCTCACGTCAATCAAGGGACGTGCTTCCCGCAACAACTCAAGTGCCGGCTCGACCAATGGCAAACTCACCCGCGTACCTTTATCAATGCCTCACCTTCCTGGGCGACCATCTTGCCGAACGGCTGCAACTCAAGACCGAATTTTCGGCCGATGCGCTCTACATCGTCCTCCCAAGCAGGATCCACACTGACCAATAGACCGCCGGAAGTCTGGGGGTCACACAGCCATTGCCAATGGGTCTCATCCATGGCAGGTAGGGCGTTACCCAAGGCATTGCGATTGCGCAAACTGCCCCCGGGCACTGCGCCTTGGCGGCGATAGGCCTCCGCTTCGGCAAGCCGGGGAAGGCGACGAAAATCAATTTGCGCCGCAACATGACTGGCCTTGCACACTTCCGCCAAATGCCCCGCTAAGCCGAATCCCGTCACATCGGTCATGGCATTGACGCCTTTGACTTTGGCAAGCTCAACACCAATGGTGTTGGGTTTCAGCATGGTTTCACGCGCCAAGCCATGGTGCCCAGGTTCAAGCAGGCCCTTTTTTTCGGCCGTGGTCAGCATACCGACACCCAGTGGCTTGGTCAGAAATAAAAGATCTCCCGCCTTGGCGCCGCTATTAAGCTTGAGGTGCTCAAGATCCACCAAACCGTTGACCGCGAGTCCAAACATCGGCTCGGGAGCATCGATCGAATGGCCACCAGCCAGTGCCACACCCAGCTCGCTGCATACGGACTGCGCTCCCGCCACGACATCCCCTGCGATATCAGCCCCGAGTTTTTCGATCGGCCAACCTAGAATTCCTAAGGCCATGATCGGCGTTCCGCCCATGGCGTAGACGTCGCTAATGGCATTGGTCGCAGCGATACGACCGAAATCAAAAGGATCATCGACAATCGGCATAAAGAAATCCGTCGTGGCAATCATTCCACGACCATCACCCAAGTCATAGACTGCCGCATCTTCACGGCCTTGATTACCCACTATCAGGCGCTTATGCGAGGCGCCAGGGCCAGCTTTGGCCAGAATACCATCGAGCACGTCAGGCGCTATCTTGCAGCCGCAACCGGCGCCGTGGCTATACTGAGTCAAGCGGATAGTGCTCATGGTGTCTCTCCTTGGCTTACTAATAAAATATCTGCGAGGCTGCAACTCTCCCAAAGCGGTTAAAGCGCTTCGAGGGCATCGCTTAATTTATCCACGGCAATGACTTCCATGCCCGCTGGCGGTCGCTTGGGTGCGTTACCTCGCGGCACGATTGCACGTTGAAAACCATGCTTGGCCGCCTCAGTGATACGCTCCTGGCCGCTGGGGACTGGGCGAATCTCCCCCGATAGACCGACTTCGCCAAACACCACCAGCTCACGAGGAAGCGGTCGGTTCTGCAAGCTTGAAACCACTGCCAGCAATACTGCCAGGTCCGCACTGGTCTCCAGCACCTTAACGCCACCTACGACATTGAGAAAGACGTCCTGGTCGCCGGTAAATAAGCCGCCATGGCGATGAAGTACCGCCAGCAGCATGGCCAGCCGATTATGGTCCAGCCCAACAGCAACGCGGCGTGGGTTACCCAATGCCGAGTCGTCCAGCAATGCCTGAACCTCCACCAGAAGTGGGCGCGTACCCTCCCAGACCACCATTACCAAGCTGCCGGAAGCCAGTTCTTCGCTGCGTGAAAGAAAGATGGCACTGGGATTCTTGACCTCTTTCAACCCTTGTTCAAGCATAGCAAAGACGCCCAGCTCATTGACCGCACCAAAACGATTCTTCTGGCCACGCAGAGTGCGAAAGCGTGAATCCGCACCTCCTTCCAGCAACAAGGACGCATCGATCATGTGCTCAAGCACCTTGGGACCGGCCAGGGAGCCATCTTTGGTCACATGCCCGACCAGCAGCAGCACGGTATTGCTCTGCTTGGCGAAGCGGGTCAAGGCTGCGGCGGACTCACGTACCTGAGCCACACCACCGGGAGCGGAACTGATATCTTCCAGGTGCATCGTCTGGATAGAGTCGATCACCAGAATCTCGGGATGTTCGCGCTCGGCCACTGCCAGAATGGTTTCCACGCTGGTTTCCGCCAGCATCTTAAGCCCTTGGGTGGGCAATTGCAGACGCTGCGCGCGCATCGCGACTTGAGATAAAGATTCTTCCCCGGTGACATATAAAACACGTCGCTGCTGCGCCAGTTTACAGGCCGTTTGCAGCAACAGCGTAGACTTGCCTGCCCCGGGGTTACCCCCTAGCAGTACCGCTGAACCAGGCACCAGTCCCCCACCCAAGACGCGGTCAAACTCTTCAAAGGTGGATGAAAGCCTTGGCACTTCGCTGAGGTCGACACTTCCCAGGTCCACCACTTCCCGGGAGAGATCCCCCGCATAACCATTTCGGCCTGAGGCGCTCGCGGCGCCTCCTCCTGGACGCGCACTCGCCAGGCGGACCTCACTTAAAGTATTCCACTCCCGGCAACTATTGCATTGACCTTGCCATTTTCGATATTCCGCGCCGCACTCGGTACAGACAAAGGCGCTTTTGGCTTTAACCACAGAATTCTCGCCTCCTCATCAGCCCCAGGTAATAGATTACCTACAAAAAAGGCGGCACTCAGGCCGCCTCATTCATGCATTACGAGTGAATTACTGGCGTTGCAATCGCAACATTTCACCGTTCTGAAAGCGTCGACGTTCGGGGTCGATCAACTCAAGTGTCTGCTCATCAATACGCAGGAAGTAATAGGTCTGGCCATCTCCGTCCGGTGTCAGCTCATAAACAGTGGCATCCGGATCAGAGGGAGTCCCTGTCAAGACTTCCCAATTACCTTCATAATTTTCAGCGGGAGGCGATTCAGGATGGTTGCGATAATCCGCCTGCAGCGTAAAGGTACGCTCTTCCAAGGCCCCGTATTCCTCACCCATCATGGTAACATCAAGCTCAATGCCATCGCAGTTACGACACGGCAAGGTGCCTTGGTAGTTGACTTGCGCCGACTCGGCAACTGCTGTGTCAGGCTGATCGGTAGGGCCAGTGGCACAACCAGCTAGCAGGGCTAACATGGCCGAACCGACCAACAGACTCCGAAGTTGCATAGGGGTGTCTCCTTATGGTGTTAAATATTATTCGTTACGTGATACGTAACTCACAGTTAGGACAGCATAACTGCTACAAGGTGCAACGCACAGCCTCCATGTTTCATTCGCTCCTGTCGATATTAGCCTGCTTGCGCTTGGATAAGCTTCAGGCGACCATATCTACCAATCAGCTTTTTCACTCGGGACAATTTATGAGCAAACTTTGGAGCCCGGAACTCTGGGCGCTTACTCCTTATGTTCCCGGCGAGCAGCCGCGTGATCATGTGGTCAAATTGAACACTAACGAGAACCCATACCCTCCGGCTCCCGGAGTGGAAGCAGCGCTGCGCAACTACCCTGCCGATCATCTTCGTCTGTACCCTGACCCAACATCGTTAGCATTGCGTCAAGCCCTGGCTCGGGTGCATGCAGTGGAACCAGCCCAAGTCTTTGTTGGCAATGGATCGGATGAAGTGCTGGCTTTTGCATTCCAGGCTTTTTTTCGCCATGGCAAGCCAGTCGATGTGCCATCGATTACTTACAGCTTCTATCCCGTTTATGCCAAACTTTACGCAATCGAACTGAGAGCACACCCACTCACTGCTTCCTGGGAAGTCAATCTCTCGGCTCTTGCGGCCGACAGCAAGCGCAGTGGTATTATTTTTGCCAATCCCAATGCACCGACAGGCCATGCTCATTCCCTTGAAGCCATCTCTGCCTTACTCGAGCAAGTCACTGACAATGTGGTACTTGTCGATGAAGCCTACGTGGATTTCGGTGCAGAAAGTGCAGTAGCGCTGGTTTCACGCTATCCAAACCTATTGGTTACGGGCACCTTCTCCAAGTCACGCAGTCTCGCAGGATTGCGCCTAGGCTACGCCATCGGCTCACCTGAATTGATCGAAGGCTTGCAGCGCGTAAAGGATTCATTCAATTCCTATCCAGTAGATAGCCTGGCAAGCGCTGTAGGCATTGCAGCCCTTGAAGATGACGTGCACTTTGCCGCTTGCCGTGAACGCGTCATGACGACCAGGGAACGTACACGCCAACGTCTGGAAGCATTGGGGTTTGAGGTATTGCCTTCAAAAGCGAACTTCGTTCTCACCCGACATCCAGAGATGGAAGGTGCTCAATTATTTGCCGGACTTCGTGAACGAGGCATTCTGGTACGCCATTTTAATACACCTGAACTTAGCGATTTCTTGCGTATAACTATTGGAACAGAGGATGAAATGGATAGCCTGATGGAGGCACTCGAGGTACTTTGTGCATGAAGGTTCTGGAGATTTTTGACTAATCCAAAGCCAGAGGGCGGTTTTTTAATCGCCCGCCTCTATACTTTGGTAATACAGCGTTATTGTTTACCGCCCGCACTACAAACGCCTCTCGGCCTGCCTGCGTGCCGAGAGGTTGGGCCTGTTTTCCGGGCACAAAAAAAATCCCCCGGGGCACTTGGCCCCGGGGGATTTTTTTCAAATAGGTGCCTGACGATGACCTACTCTCGCATGGGGAGACCCCACACTACCATCGGCGCGGAACGGTTTCACGACTGAGTTCGGCAAGGGAT
>NZ_WTKP01000006.1 GCF_009793355.1 Vreelandella zhuhanensis | reverse complement strand
TCGCCTATGTGATGAGGTACATCGCCTGCTCGGTGGTTACGGAACTGATCACACGATTAATTTTGAATAGGCACTTAGCTCGTCATGAAACTCAACGATCCAATGCAACAGATCCTGAACTTGACGGAATGCCATGCGACCCTCCTTTCTGGCTAAATCATGAATACTTAGCTGCCGTGTCTCAGCAACATGGCTTTGATGTGTCCGATGGCGCGCATCGGGTTGAGTCCTTTAGGACAAACCCAGGTGCAGTTGGCGATTTGACGACAGCGGAACACACTGAAGGGATCATCGAGTTCAGCCAGCCGTGCTTCAGTGGCAGTATCGCGACTGTCGATCAAGAACCGGTAGGCTTGGATGAGGCCCGCAGGCCCGATGTACTTTTCGGGATTCCACCACCAGGAGGGACAAGCCGAGCTGCAGCAGGCGCACAGGATGCATTCGTAGAGGCCGTCGAGTTTCTCACGGTCCTCGGGGCTTTGACGGCGCTCGGTCGTTGAAGGCGGCTCGTCGTTAATCAGCCAGGGGCGAATCTTCTCGAACTGCCGGAAAAAGAGTCCCAAGTCGACGGCCAGATCTCGGATCACCGGCATCCCCGGTAGCGGACGCAGGGTCAGGGTATCCGATTTGCCCAGTACCTCCTCCACCGGCGTGATGCAGGCCAAACCGTTCTTGCCGTTGATGTTCATGCCATCGGAACCGCATACCCCCTCCCGACAGGAGCGTCGGTAAACAAGCGTGGCATCTTGCTGCTTCAGGTGCTCAAGAACATCGAGCACCATGGCCCTGCGAAAACGCTCATCCACCTCTCGCGTTTCGACGCGAGGCACAGTGTCTTCTTCCGGATTGTAGCGATAAAGGCGCACCTTGATCATGACTGCTCTCCTCGTGGGGTCATACCGTTAAATAGATCAAGGGCAGGCCTCGGTGAGAATCGTTCCACATCACTTTCGCCAGTAGTCGTTGGCTGCAGCAACGGTCTGAAAATGCGTGGCGACCACATGGGAGGCCGCGATCAAACTATCGGGGTCTTGCGCATATTCAGGACGCAGTTCCTTGCGTACCTCGGCATCTGGCTGAGTGGTAGCCACACCTTTCTGGGACAGAGTGATGGCCAGAGCAAAGCCTTCCTGGGGCGTCTCGGTGATCAAGCTCGGCAGCCAGACATCACTGGAATCTCTTGCTTCGGCTTCGTGAGTATCCGCCGTGGCGATGCTGCCCATTGCCAGTGTAACGGCCAGCATCACGG
This sequence comes from Vreelandella zhuhanensis, assembly GCF_009793355.1. GTDB lineage: Bacteria > Pseudomonadota > Gammaproteobacteria > Pseudomonadales > Halomonadaceae > Vreelandella > Vreelandella zhuhanensis. Next base: position 256,855 of record NZ_WTKP01000006.1, on the reverse strand, counting down.
TACCTGCAGCCTTGCCAAGCGGGAAAAGTACTCGATCGGAAGTCGACATAGAATCCTCCTGCATTGTCGTATATCACGGTTTGCTGGCACCCGCCTTAAGATGCGTAAAAAATACCTATTTTAAGATAGCGCATACCACTTCACCGTCAATACATCGGTATGAGAAACCCTCTTCCATGTCACTCCCTTGAATAGAAAATATCACGCTCAGTCTCATTCATAGTACAGCCCATGAGCCACCTGAAATCCTGTGATTTTCTGCTCCAGTCCACAGGTAGCGAAGTTGAATTTAAGCCATGTATGCGAGGCATCACTGAGGCGGCTCAGTGTCGAGCAAATCGATCTCTATTACGCCCATCGCGTCAACCCGGATGTACCCATCGAAGAGACGATGGGGTTGGAACCGCTCGTCAATTGGCTGGGAGAGCGATAGTGATCATAGCGGGGCTTTAACGTTGGGATAAATCAAGGTGACTTCCCATTCATACAAATTGATTAAGGCCCTCTCACCTACTGAAGAGGCAAGACACGCTATCCTGAAGTCACCACCAGCAAAAGAGCCTGCTGGTGGCGGCATTGCTTTCAATGGGAGGTATTTTCTTCATGAGTGATAACAAAGCGCCCGAAACGATTCGCTGCAAGCGCGCCTATGAAAAAGCCGAGAAGAGTGACGGCTATCGGGTACTTGTCGATAGGATATGGCCACGAGGTGTGCGCAAGGAAACCCTCGCCCTAGATGCTTGGCAAAAGGAACTGGCGCCATCCAACAAACTGCGTCGGTGGTTCGGCCATGATCCCCAGCGCTGGGCAGGCTTTTATCAAAAGTACTTCCGCGAACTCAAGGAGAAGCAGCAGACCATCGACGAACTTTTGGAAGCCTGTGGTGACAGGCCCTTGACGCTTGTCTATGCCGCCAAGGACGACGAGCACAACAATGCCGTGGCGCTGAAAAAATTTCTCGAAGAATACATAGCCGACAGCCAACAGACCTAAGTCCTGCTTCATTTCCAATCGTTTGTGCAGGTTACCGCTCACTGGCCGGGACTCAGGGTACTGCCCCCTACCCCTCTGGGTGAGTGACGGTATTAGCGCCAGGGTCTGTCTTCATGATCGATCCTCGAGACGTCATCGCCTACTCGCGGTTCTTCATGTTCGGCCCTTGGTGCCGCGGTGAACCGGCACTTACTATGGCCTTTGCTGACGTCTGGTGGCCCATTCCGTCGCCTCTCGACGCCGGTAGCACGGTGGCAGACCACCAGACCTCCCAGGGTAAGGTGTGCGACCTTCCCGCTTATGCCTGTCGGATATACGTCATAGCGTTCCGTGCAAGTAGCGGGCTTTGATGATAGTTGCCATCTCACCCCGCCATGACGCCTCGTATCCGCTTTCTGTTCGGCTAGGCGCCCCCGTCGAGCCAGCGTTTTGCCTCGGGCTTCCTTCAGATTCCCCCTCGCGGGAGACACCCTTGCCGTCGGCTAGCACTTCCCCTTGCCGGGCGTGCAGGGGACATTCACCCCCAGCACCACCCTCGGGATCAGCGCCAGTCAGGCGCTGCGCGCCATGCCTGGCGCACAACCAAGACGCCCCCGGAGTTCCGGGGGCGTTGGTGTTGCTAGGTTCTCAGTTTACCGAGAGTGTCAGTCGCTCTCATTGAGGACCGCTTCCGGGAAGTGGCGACGCAACATCCGGTTCTGGAAGTCGTCCACGAAGCGGCTGTTGATGATGATGATGAACCGCTCGAAGGGTGCCTCGCTGTCGAGCTGTTCGATCCCGTCGACACTGTGGAATAGCCGGTCATCGCGCAGATGAAGGATATCACCCGGATTCAGGGTGATATCGACCAAGGGTTGCGTGCCAGCCTTGTCTGCGTAGAGGTGGTTTTCGGCGCCCGCCACGTTTTCCCGATTGATGACAAGAATGCTTAGGGCCTTGCAGCCATCGGCATGAATTCCCTGTCCCTGAAGGGGGTCGATGTTGCTTTCTCCGCGAACCCCGGTGATCTGCATCAGAATGGGTTCGTGCGCACCGATACTCCACAGCCTTGCCCAGGCGCGAACGAAGGCCTTCACATCGGGGCGTACCATGAATTCCCGAGTCAGCGGATCATAGTACCGCAGGCGATCCGCCATGCTTTCCGCGTCGTTGAAGTCCCCCCCCTGGGCCATGGGGCATTGGCCCATATCCTCGACATCTCCCTGATCATTCAGGGCGAGCCATGACATCCGCTTCCATCGCTGGTTAACATAGGGATCGCGCGGCAGGTCAGCGGTAAACCCCTGCCAGGCGGTCAGATCGATTCGCTCCCGAATATCGGTTTTCGCCCAATCCTGATGCCTCAGCGCCTCGGTCACTCCCGGATTCCAATAATCGGCGCGTGAATCGGCAGGCATGGAGGTGAGGTCGAAATCGTGCTTGAGAGTATCGAGTTTCATGTTGGTATTCTCCTGTTAACTGGGCGGAATTGCCCGGTGTTGCCGTTGTAAACACTGCGGTCAACAGGAGGAAAATGAAAAGATTTGCAAGAATATGTCAAAAGAAGTGTACTAAAAAAGAGTGTTTTTTTTGAAAACAGGATCAAGCCATTGATGACGTATATGTGTAGGTTATCTCCTAGAAATAGGTGTAGGATAATCACAACAAAGTGCCTATTGTTGCCATTATGATGGCTTTTGACAGTGTTTTTTCTTTAAGTGGATCCCATGACTGCCAGCGATTCCCGACATCACAGAGATCCGGAACGCCTAAAGAAGAACCGCAGGGAGTTTTCCGGTGCGCTCGTGTTGAAGGTGTCAAAGACACCTTCAACTGATGGCATCGATTCGCATGATGCCTGCAGGGAAGAAGTCGAGTTAGTACGCCGCCAATATCTGGAGAGTGAGCAGCGATTCCGCGCCCTGCTGGAGAGTCTGTCGAAGGTGGCGGTTCAGGGTTATGATCGCGATCGGCGAGTGATTTACTGGAATGAGGGTAGCACTCGTCTCTATGGCTATACCGCTGAGGAAGCCCAGGGACAGTTACTGGAAGATCTGATCATTCCTGCCTTCATGCGTGACGGGGTGATCCAGGCGCATGGTGCCTGGATCAAAGAAGGGGTCGATATACCCGCCGATGAACTCGAGCTCAAGCACAAAACCGGCGAACTGGTATCGGTCTTTTCGCAGCATCTGATGCTCAATGAGCACACCGACTCACCCTTGATGTTCTGCGTAGATGTCGATCTTTCCGACCAAAAGCGCGCCCACCGTGACCTGGAATTCGCCACCCGTTTCGACAGGCTCACCCATCTCCCTAACCGCCAGACCTTCGAGGTCGACATGGACAGTCTGTTGGATTCCTGTCGACGCCAGGGCAATGGCCTGGCAACCATCTACCTGGACATCGATCACTTCGTCGAGATCAATGATGCCCTTGGCTATGATCAGGGCGATCGCCTGCTCATTGAGCTGACTCGGCGACTGAGAGAGTGCCAGCGAGTCACTGACCTGGTATCCCGTGTCTCTAGCGATGAATTCGTGCTGGCCTTTCCCGGCGTCCACTTGGACCCCGATGTCAGACGGATCGTTCGTCATATCCAGAATGTCTTTCGGGAACCTTTCGTCCTGGATGGTCGGGAGCGTCAGGTCACGGCTTGCCTGGGTGTGGCGCTCTTTCCCGAGAATGGTGAATCGTCACGCGAATTGATCCGTAATGCCGATGTTGCCAAGAATCGTGCCAAACTGGATGGTCGGGGTGCTGTACGTTTCTTCCAACAGAAGCTCCATGATGAGCTGGTTCGCCAGCACTATCTCTCGGCGCGACTCGAGGAAGCCCTGGATAACGGTGAATTCTCCCTCCACTACCAGCCCCAGGTCTCGGCGGCCAGTGGGCGAATAGAGAATCTCGAGGCCTTGATACGCTGGGAGCCTGCCGAGGGCCCGCCGATCTCGCCTGCCGAGTTTATCCCGCTGGCCGAGCGTTCCGGTGTGATCCATCGTCTGGGCGACTGGGTCATCGAAGAGGCTTGCCGCCAGCAGGTGGAATGGCGTGCCAAGGGATTTCATGAGCACCGCATCGACATCAATGTCTCGGGTCGTCAACTGGTGCGTCCCGATGCCCTCAAGAGCTTCGAGGACTCGCTGCAGCGTCACGGCTTAGGTCCGCGGGATATCGGCATCGAATTGACCGAGAATGTCCTGATCGAAGCCGAAGAGACCGTCCTCGAGGACCTGTGGCGCCTCTATCATCGCGGTATTCGCATTGCTATCGACGACTTCGGGACCGGTTATTCCTCCCTGAGCTATCTCAAGCACTTTCCAGTCACCGCCCTGAAGATCGATCGCTCCTTCATCCACGACGCTCCCACACAGCCGAAGGATAGGGCCATCATGGAGGGTGCCATCTTCATCGGTCATCGGTTGGGATTGGAAGTGGTGGCCGAGGGCGTCGAGAACGCCGAACAGTTGTCATTGCTTCGCGAAATGCATTGTGACCTCGTCCAGGGGTTCTTCTTCTACCGTCCGATGCCTGCCAAGGAAATCGACCGCCTGCTGGGCGGTTTCGTGCCTAGTCACGAAGGGCTGTCGAGCTGATCGGCATGGTGAAGATGTTCCAGTAACGTCTGGTGTAGACGCTCCCAGACACCGGTCTCCTGCCAGTCGCGCAAGCGACGCCAACAGGTGACGCCTGAGCCGCAGCCCATCTCCCAAGGGATGCCTGAGCGCAGGACAAACAGGATGCCTGTTAGGGCGTCGCGGTTGGAGATGGGCGGGCGGCCGCCACGCGGCTTGGGCTTCGGCGGTGGCAGCAGCGGCTCGACAAGGGACCAGAGTTCATCGGATACGATCTTTTTAGCCATACCGAAAATCTAGGAATGGCTGAGGCTACTTTCAAGGTTTTGAAAGGAACACTAGGTGTTTGGTCCCGCAAAGAAAAATATACCAAGAACGTCCATAGCTTCGGCAACTGGGTAACCCAAGATGGCGGCCAAACCGTTTCTGTAACTATTGCGCTAAAAAACCCCATCTGTACGAGAAAGCCCGCGTTGGCCATATTCTCTTTGTGATGGTGATAGCCGGACCACAACCCAAGCCGAAGCCCTAAATATTCTTTCATAAGACGCTTCCAGACTGTTATCAAAACGTGAAGATTTGTTATGCCTAAAAAAGGATTAACGAGCATGCTGCCTTTGCCGACAATTTCCCGTAAACGGCCAGCTCTGGTCAAAGGCCAGCGGCCCGTTGGCTGCCAAAGCGATTCTCGATGGTATCGAAGAAACCCTTGAACACTGAAGCGAACAGATGTTGGGGAAAAGACTTTAGCGCCTGTCTTCTACCAATGCATCACGAATCTCACGCAGCAACTGAATATCCTCCGGCGGCGCGGTGGGTGGTGTAGGTGCTTCTGCCTGTTGGCGACGCAGGCGGTTGATACCTTTAACCAACAAGAACACAGCAAACGCCACAATCACAAAACTAATGACGTTATTGACGAAAAGGCCATAATTGATTGTCACTGCGCCATCGGCGGAAGCGTCAGCCACGGTGGCATAGGGTCCATCACCTTTTAACACCAGGAAAAGGTCGGAGAAATCTACCCCGCCGAGCAGAAGTCCGATAGGCGGCATCAAGATGTCCTTCACCAGACTCTGCACGATGGTGCCAAAAGCGCCACCGATGATGATTCCCACTGCCATGTCTACCACATTGCCTCGAACGGCAAATTCCTTGAATTCCTTTAGCATGGAGGTACACCCCTTTGTATCCTAGCCTGTATAGAGACAGCTACGTTTTCACACAGCCTCGGCCGGTAGCTGCCACAAACTCGATATTCATGCCCCACGCCGTTACTTTTTCGCCATTACTTTACCGCTTGTTTTGTACAGCCAAATCACCAAGACCAACCTACCACAAGATGATTAATTCGATTGAGTGCATAAGCTTGGACGGTCAATTCTCAACCCGCTAAGTGCCTGGCCTAAAGTTTTCGAATAATATCCATGTCAGGATTTTTGACACGGACGGAACCATGAAAAAACGCTTCGTTGCCCCTCTCACTGAATCTGAACAACAGATGCTGGCCTCTGCCTATCACCATGGCGAGAAACGTGCCCTCCGTCGTCGGGCACATGCCATTCCACTGAGTGACCAAGGCAAAACTATTAACCAAATCAGTGAGATACTGCAGATTCGCCGCGATGCCGTTTCGCGATGGTTTAAGCAATGGGAAGTGTCCGGTCTCGACGGGCTCATCGACAAGCGGCGTAGTGGGCGAACACCCGCCCTCGATGAACACGATCACAAGCGACTGCAGGCGTTGGTGGCCGAGCATCCTCATCAGATTCGAGCCTTGCAGGCTCGCTTTCAAGAAGAGACCGGCAAGTCGGTCGCCACGGTGACACTCCGTCGGGCGTTGAAAAAAAAATGACCATAGCTTCAAGCGCATCCGGCACTCACTGAAGGGCCGGCGTGACGAAACGGACTTTCGCAACACGCAAGGCCTGATGAAGGCGCTTCACGAGCGAGACGATCAAGGCGAGCACGAGCTCTACTACTTTGATGAGTCAGGTTTTTCACAAGCGTCGTCGGTGCCATATGCGTGGAGCCCTATCGGCAAGCCTTGGAGAAAGCCGGCCTGAGCGAGGGCGTCTCCATAAAGCTGTTCACGGATGCTGACCAAAAAGAGCAGATAGCCCGTTACGTGGCTGAAGGCAACTCCGCCCAATTTGGCGTCGCTGCATGGACCCGGGAGCTTAAATCCTGGATTCACTTTAACGGACAAGAGGCAGTAACCAGCGGTGACGGCCTGTATGGACCGTCCATGGGTAATCCCGCGGTGCCTCGCTGGCTTGGATTGCTGGCGATGCGATTCGGGCTTTCTGTCGATTGGTCTCATACTTTTAGGGCTCAGTCTTGCTGTCCTCTGGACGGCGCCTCCTCCGTCCTGAGTGCCTTTTCTTTACGGTCTAGTCGTTCTGTTGATCGTGACCCAGCAACTGATGACCAGTCACTTTTCCACCCAGCCAAAAGCAGCCAATTAGTTAAATCTGATGTAATGGCTCATTATTAGAAAATCTTATCTAAACACTTTAATTGTCTCCTCAGGCGATCCCCTTACACCACAATTATAAGATCAGGTGGTGTCTACAAATCTCGGGGCGATTCAAAGTCCGGTGACAGCACTACGGCTTTTTTTCGGTTGTCAGATTGGAGTCGGCGACCAAGCCTAGATACCTCAGGCGGTTCTCTTTGAAGGTCATCCAGGTTGGTTGGCGTTGCCCTCAAACTCTGGAGAAGTATCCACCAATCGCGCGCGAAGGCGGGGCAGTTGCGAGGGGTAATGCTGCTGTATAAATGTCACCAGCCCCTCACGGATAGCGCATCGTAGATCCCAGTTCTGGCTGGAGTTAGGTGCACTCATAAGGAAGCGGACCTGTAGCGCCTGCTCATTGGAGTCGGTAATCTGAACAGTCGCCACCTTGCCATCCCACTGCTTCATCGTATCCAGCAAGCGCGAGAACTCCTGGCGCAGTGGCTCGATGGGCATGGTGTAATCAACCCAGATAAAGACCGTGCCCTGCAAATCCGTCGTATTCCGCGACCAGTTCTGGAAAGGGTTCTCGATAAACCACTGCAACGGTACTATAAGCCGACGCTGGTCCCACACCCGCAGGACTACATAGGTTGCGGTCACTTCCTCGACCCAGCACCACTCGCCCTGCACGTATAGTACATCATCAATGCGGAACGGCTGGGTGAGCGCAATCTGAATGCCCGACAACAGGTTACTGAGTACCGGCCGTGCAGCAAAACCCAGAACAATGCCGCCAACACCTGCGGACGCCAGCAGACTGGCGCCCACTTTCTGTACCGGCTCGAAGGTCATCAGCGCGGCACCAATGCCCACGATGATAACGAGGACATTCAGACAACGGACCAGGAAGCGTGTCTGTGTCTCTACTTTGCGGGCCCGTTTCCACTGTCCTTCCAATACCGGATTCAGCAACACGATAACGTCGCCAATGACTGAGGTCAGGCGAACCGCTGCCCACGTCAGGGACAGAATCAGTAGCAATGTGACCATCTGTTTCACCGGCGCCAAGAGCAGCAGGTCATCCGGAGCGCCATTGAGCGTAGCCCTGAGTACCAGCAGGCTGGTGACCAAGCCCAGCGCCTTGGCAGCCGCGTCCAGAAACAGCCGGGGGACGGTTCGCCGTTTCGAAAAGTGCCTGATTACCGCTAGCGTCAGCCGGTAGAGGGTGTAACTGGCTATCACGGCAAGCAACGCCAAAATGCCCGGCAACATCCAGGCCTGTAAACCCTCTTCCAAAGTTTTTAGCATTGCACTTTCCTTCTCGATGGTGGCTCCACCCCCGAATAACCTAAGATATGCGGCTCGGAAAGGCCAGAAAGTCACCCAGAGGCTTTGATAAATCTCTGTAACTGTCCGCACTTATGAAATTAGCGTTTCCCAAAGAGCCTCGGCTGATATTGCTTGAATTCAGGGGTCAATCCTGCTGGCGCAGTGCAATGGCGAAACGGAGATGGTATCTACTATTGGGCGGGTGCGGCGCTAGGCTGGCGAGGACTTCGATCTGAAACCTGACTTTTTGACGCGGCTGTGGCTTTCCCTTTCGAAGAGGGCCGTGAAGAGAGTGATTCCGAGGACGGTCGTTTGGATGGTCTTGGTGATGTCGACGCGAGCACTGAACTCGTTTTGCAGGCGCGTCGTGCATTTGATTCGGACTGGCGTTATTGGCTAGATGGGCGACTTATTACTAGCGATGACGGGAACCTTGTTATTTTTGGGGCTGGGCGTCGTTTCGGTGATCAAACAGATGGTACGGGGTCAGAACTGGGTCTTGTTTTGGTTTATCCCGATAGCGATTATGCTAATAGAGATATTGGTATAGACTCAAAACAGGCAGCTAATTCTGGGCTAGATGAAACCGATCTCGACGGTGGCTTTCGCTCTATCGGGCTAAACTATACCTTCCGTTATTTTGTCAGTGAGAAATGGCAGGTTTTTGGCGAGGCGCTATACGAGCGTTTTAGTAGCGATGTTAGGGATAGCCCAATTGCGCGCAGCGATTACGAAGCGGAAGTAGGTGTTGGGGCAATCTACGTATTCTGAATCTCGAGGATTTGCCAGGACAGGCACGGCAAAAAGAGAACCGCAGAAATTAACCGATTCAGCCGGATTTGAGACGAGCGAAACCGGCGATGGCTCGCTTGAAGATTTTGAAATTTTAAATTGGCAGCAGTCGAAAATAAATCTGTCCCGGTTTTCCGCTTGGCGGTCTGATGCGTAGCCTCGTTCGATATTAACCTATACAACGGTAATCCAATGTATTTTCCAGCGGGAGCGCGACATGACCGATGAGGGTTTGGTGAAACGCAAGAATGATCATCTCGACATCGTTCTGGACGCTCGTCGGGCTACTGCTCCGACCCTTACGGGATTCGCCGACTATCGCTTCGCCCATTGCGCCTTGCCACAGCTGCACCTGGACGATATTGATCTAAGCACACGACTTTTCCATAAACCAGTGAGCGCGCCGCTGTTGATCAGTTCCATGACCGGCGGTGCCGAACGGGCCAAAACGATCAATCATCACCTGGCAGAAGCCGCCCAACACCTGGGTATCGCCCTGGCCATCGGCTCCCAGCGAGTCGCCCTGCAGTCTGGCAGCGATCATGGCCTGACTAAGCAGTTACGACGCATCGCCCCGGATATCGCCCTGCTTGGCAATATCGGCGCGGGTCAGCTAAGGGAGCCCCGGGGGATCGACTGGGCGCGCCGGGCGGTGGAGATGATCGAGGCGGATGCATTGATCGTCCATCTCAACCCCCTGCAGGAGGCGGTGCAACAGGGCGGCGACCGGGACTGGCGTGGCGTGCGTCAGGCCATCGGCACGCTGGTCACGTCGCTCGAGGTGCCGGTGGTGGTCAAGGAAGTGGGCGCGGGTATCTCCCCCGACGTGGCCCGGGCGCTGGTGGAAGAAGGCGTGGCGATGATCGACGTGGCCGGCGCCGGCGGCACCAGCTGGGCGGCGGTGGAGGCGGAACGCGCGACTCAGCGCCGGGTCGCCATGGCCTTCGCCGGCTGGGGCACCCCCACCGCCCAGGCCATTCGGGCGGTGCGCCAGACCCTGCCGGAGACGCCGCTGATCGCTTCCGGCGGCATTCGCGATGGGGTGGACGCCGCCAAGGCAATACGCCTGGGCGCAGACCTGGTGGGCCAGGCCGCGGCGGTGCTCGAGAGTGCCACCAAATCCAGTCAGGCGGTGATCGAGCACTTCGAGGTGGTCATCCAGCAGCTGCGTATCGCCTGTTTCTGTACCGGCAGCGCCGATCTGCGTGCCTTGCGTGCGGCGGTGCTGCTGGATGAGCGCGGCGTCCCCCTGGAAGAGCCCTATGGCTAAGCATATCGCCGTCATCGCGCCTTCCCTGCCGAGCCATTTCCACGCCCTGGAGGCACTGGCCTGTGAACTGATCGGGCGGGGACACCGAGTGACCTTTCTGCACCAGGCGGATGCCGTGCGCTGGCTGCGGGACCCGCGGGTCGGCTTTCAGGCGCTGGGGGAGGTCAGCCATCCCCCGGGCTCTCTGGACAAGACCCTGCGCCTGGCCGCCAGCCCCGGTGGTCCGCTGGGACTCAGGCGGTTGATTCAGGACATGGGCCGCACCACCGACATGCTCTGCCGGGAAGCGCCCCGCGTGCTCGAGGGACTCGGGATCGATGCCCTGCTCTGCGATCAGATGGAGGCCGCCGGCGGGCTTCTGGGAGAAGCCCTCGGCCTGCCCTATGTGTCCGTGGCCTGCGCCCTGCCGATCAACCGCGAACCCGGGCTGCCGCTGCCGGTCATGCCCATGACGCTGCGCGACACCCCCCGGGACCGCTGGGTCTACGCCGGCAGCGAACGGGTCTACGACGACCTGATGGCGCCCCATCGTCGCGTCGTCGCGCGCCACGCGGCCGGCTTCGGCCTGCCGGTCCGGGAAGGCCTGCACGAATGCCTCTCCCCTTACGCCCAGATCAGCCAGACGGTGAGCGGTTTCGACTTTCCCCGCCGCGCCCTGCCGGAACACTTCCATCACGTGGGGCCGCTGCGTGGGGTGGCAGAGAGGGAATCCGCCCTGGAGATTCCCGTCGCCCGGGACCGCCCGCTGGTCTTCGTCTCCCTCGGCACCCTGCAGGGCCACCGCTTCCCGCTGTTTCGGCGTATCGCCCGGGCCTGCCGTCGGCTCGAGGTGCAGTCATTGCTGGTTCACTGCGGCGGCCTGGATCGCGCTCAGGAGCGAGCCCTCGAGCGGGAAGGCGCGACCTGGGTGCGAGCTTTCGTGCCTCAGCGCGCCGCGCTGGCCCGGGCCAACGTGGTGGTTTCCCACGGCGGCCTGAACACGACGATGGACGCCCTGCTTGCCCATACGCCGCTCCTCATTCTGCCGCTGGCCTTCGATCAGCCCGGTGTGGCGGCGCGTGTGGTGCACGCCAGCGTGGGACTCAAGGCCTCGGCGCGCTTCACCGGCACGCGCGCCTTGAGCGACCGGCTCGAGACGCTCCTGTCCGACTCACGCTTCGCGCGTCCTTTGGCGCGCCTGAGCGGCGAGATCAGGACCGCCGGGGGCACGCCCCGGGCGGCGGATATCGTGGAGAAAGTTGTCGACGCGCCGCGGCCTCTGCCGCGCCGGTCGCTGGCTGCGGGGTATTACTCATGAACGCGCCGGGCCATGACCTGATACTGGTGGGGGGCGGCTTGGCCAACGGCCTGATCGCCCTGCGCCTGATACAGGCGCGGCCAGGGTTGCGACTGCTGATGCTGGAAAGCGAAAGCCGCCCCGGTGGTCATCACACCTGGTCGTTTCACGATGGCGATCTCTCCGAAGCCCAGCATGCCTGGCTGGCGCCCCTGGTGGGCCGTCGCTGGCCGCGGCACCGGGTGATCTTCCCGCACCGCGAGCGCCTGTTGAACGGGGGCTATGCCAGCATCTTCTCCCGGGATTTCGCCCGCGTTCTGAAAGAGGCCTTGGGTGACAGCCTGTGGGTCGACACGCGCGTGGCCCGCCTTTCCCCGGATCGCGTGGAACTCGAGGATGGTCGGGTGCTGCACGCGAACGCGGTGATCGACGGCCGGGGCCCCGCCGACAGCGCTCATCTGACCCTGGGCTATCAGGCATTTCTCGGGCGGGAAGTGCGCCTGGGCAAGCCCCACGGCCTGGAAGAACCGGTCATCATGGACGCCAGCGTGCCCCAGCAGGACGGCTACCGCTTCGTCTACCTGCTGCCCTTCAGCCACGATACCCTGCTGATCGAGGATACCCACTACGTGGACCGCCCGGAGGCGGACCCGGCCCAATTGCAAGAGCATATCGAAGCCTATGCGCGGGATCGCGACTGGCGGATCGTCGACACCCTGCGTGAGGAGAGCGGCGTGCTGCCGATCATCCTGGCGGGCGATTTCGATGCCTTCTGGCAGAACGCCCAGGGCCAGCCGCGAAGTGGCCTGCGCGCCGGTCTGTTCCACCCCACCACCGGCTACTCCCTGCCCCAGGCCATGGGTCTGGCGGAACGTATCGCCGAGCTTGGAAATCTCGATGCGGAGTCGCTGTTCCAGGCCATCCATGCCTTCGCCGCCCGTGAATGGCGGCGCCAGGGCTACTTTCGCCTGCTCAATCGCATGCTGTTTCTGGCGGGCCGCCCGGAGCGGCGCTGGCAGGTCATGCAGCGCTTCTACGGCCTGTCAGAACCGCTGATCGAACGCTTCTACGCCGGACGCCTGACCCGTGCCGACAAGGCGCGCATCCTGATGGGCAAGCCGCCCGTGCCGCTTAGCGAAGCGCTCAGGGCGGTGCGGCTGAATTCACCGCAAAAGATCGCATCCACCTCCTTCGGAATACGCTCATGACCCAGTCTCAACGTGCCCTGGTGATTGGCGCCGGCTTCGGCGGCCTGGCCCTGGCGATTCGCCTGCAGGCCGGCGGCTACCGGACCACCCTGCTGGAAAAACGCGACAAGCCCGGTGGCCGCGCCTATGTCTATGAAGACCAAGGGTTCACCTTCGATGCCGGTCCCACGGTGATTACCGACCCCTCCGCCCTGGAAGAGCTCTTTCGACTGTCGGACAAGCACCTGGCGGATTATGTCGAACTGCTGCCGGTCACGCCCTTCTACCGGCTATGCTGGGAAGATGCCCCTGCCTTCGATTACGTCAACGATCAGGCCGCCCTGGAGCGACAGATCGCCGAGCGCAATCCCCGTGATGTGGAGGGCTATCGGCACTTCCTGAGCTATTCGCAGGCGGTGTTCCAGGAGGGCTATCGCAAGCTCGGCGCCGTGCCCTTTCTGGCCTTTCGCGACATGCTCGCCGCCGGGCCGCAGCTGGCGAAGCTTCAGGCCTGGCGCAGCGTCTACTCCATGGTCTCGAAATTCATCGAGGACCCGCACCTGCGCCAGGCCTTCTCGTTTCATTCCCTACTGGTGGGGGGCAATCCTTTCGCCACTTCTTCCATCTATACCCTGATCCATGCCCTGGAGCGGGAGTGGGGCGTATGGTTTCCCCGGGGCGGCACGGGCGCCCTGGTGCAGGGCCTGGTCCAGCTGTTCGAGGACCTCGGCGGCACCCTCGAACTCAACGCGGAAGTGGCAAGCATCGAGACCGCGGGGGATCGGGTCAACGGCGTCACCCTGACGGATGGCCGGCATGTTCCGACGGATGCACTGGCCTCCAACGCGGACGTGATGCATACCTACAGCAAGCTGTTGAGCGGGCATTCCCGCGGCGCCCGCCAAGGCAGGACCCTGGGCCGCAAGCGCTTCAGCATGTCGCTGTTCGTGATCTATTTTGGCCTGGATAGGCCACCGCAAGGCCTGGAGCACCATACGGTGTGCTTCGGCCCCCGCTACAGGGAGTTGATCGACGAGATCTTCAACGCGGACACCCTGGCGGAGGATTTCTCCCTCTACCTGCACTCCCCCTGCGTCACCGACCCGAGCCTGGCACCGGAAGGCTGTAGCGCTCACTATGTCCTGGCGCCGGTGCCGCACCTGGGCAAGGCGAACATCGACTGGGAAACCCAGGGGCCGATATACCGCGACCGCATCCTCGACTATCTGGAGCGCCACTATATACCCGGGCTACAGGAGCACCTGGTGACCTGCCGGCACTTCACTCCCCTGGATTTTCGCGAGGAGCTCAACGCCCACCTGGGTTCCGCCTTCTCCCTGGAGCCGATTCTCACCCAGAGCGCCTGGTTCCGGCCCCATAACCGGGATGCCAGGATCAACAATCTCTATCTCGTGGGGGCCGGCACCCATCCCGGCGCCGGGGTGCCCGGCGTTATCGGTTCCGCCAAGGCCACCGCGGGCCTGATGCTGGAGCGACTCGATGACCGATAAGCTGGGGCAGCATGCCGCGCAGACGATCGCCGCGGGCTCCAAGAGTTTCGCCACTGCCGCCAAGCTGTTCGATCCGGCCACTCGGCGCAGCGCCCTGATGCTTTATGCCTGGTGCCGCCACTGCGACGACGTGATCGACGACCAGCAGCTGGGCTTTCGTGCACAGGAAACCACGGATGAAAGCAGCGAGACGCGCCTGAACGAGCTGCGACACTTGACGCATCGCGCCTATGCCGGGGAGCCCATGCAAAGCCCGGCCTTCGCCGCCTTTCAGGAGGTTGCGCTCGGCCACGGGATTCCTGAGCGCTATCCCCTGGCTCACCTGGACGGCTTCGCCATGGACGTGGCACAGCGGCGCTATGTCACCCTCGACGACACCCTGAGCTACTGCTATCACGTGGCCGGTGTGGTGGGCATCATGATGGCCTGGATCATGGGCGCGAAGAATGAGGCGGCCCTGGATCGCGCCTGCGACCTAGGGCTGGCCTTTCAGTTGACCAATATCGCCCGGGACATCATCGAGGATGCACAGATCGGTCGCTGCTATCTGCCGGCACAGTGGCTGGAGCAAGCCGGCATTCCACGCCAGGAGATGACCGCGCCGAGGCATCGTGAGGCCCTGGCAGGCCTGGCCCGCCAACTGATCGATCTGGCGGAACCCTACTATGACTCCGCCCGTGGTGGATTGACGGCCTTGCCACCTCGCTGCGCCTGGGCTATCGCCACCGCCCGCGGCGTCTATCGGGAAATCGGGATCAAGGTAAAGGCGCACGGTGCTCGGGCCTGGGACGCGCGCATCTCGACCGGCAAGGCGGACAAGGCGCGCTTGCTGGGTCAGGGACTCGCTCAGTCGATGGCCTCCCGCTGGCAAAGGCCGGCGCCAAGATCTAGCGGTCTCTGGCAGCGTCCAGTGTAGCGGCCTTCTTCACGGGACCGCCGTGCTTTTCCCGCAGTTGGCGCTTCAAGGTACTGATGGGGGGCGCCACCAGAAAACCGAAGGATACGCAGCCTTCTCGACCCTTTACCGCATGATGCATGCGATGGGCCTGGTACAGCCGTTTCAGGTACCCTTTGCGCGGCACGTGGCGAAACGGCCAGCGCTGGTGCACCAGCCCATCGTGAGCGAGAAAATAGAGCGCTCCGTACAGCGTCATGCCGGCGCCTATCCACTGCAGCGGATACGCGCCCGCGTTACCCAGAGCGATCAGCAGGATCGCGATGCCGGCGAAGACCACCGCGTAAAGGTCGTTCTTCTCGAACCAGCCCCGTCGCGGCTCGTGATGGGAGCGGTGCCACCCCCAACCCCAGCCGTGCATGATGTACTTGTGCGCGTACCAGGCAAAGGCCTCCATGCCGGCCACCGTGGCAAGCACGATCAATGTATTGACCAGCAGCGTCATGGCAGTTACTCCTCAAGCATTCGACGCAACGTCCCGGCGGACCGAAACTTGCGACCTTCACGTACCTTCATCTTCGAGTACGCACGGCATGATGCATTCGGTGAGATTGGACCAGACGCTGCAAGTAGCCGCTCTTCGGCTGCCAGCGAATCGGCCAGTGTCGGTCAAGCATGCCCAAGAAAGCCGCTGTCACAAGCACGGGTGTCCAGAACCAATCCATCCAACGTTACAACCTATCTTAGGTGGGCGTCTTGAATAAGGGTAGGGCTGCTAAAAGCAGGCACACTAGTGCCACGGCAGCCAAGATGCCGCTGGGCTGGGCTAACTGAGCCCAGCTGTCGCCGCGGATCAACGCCCCGTAAAAACCTTCAATAGCCCAGGCATTTGGGGTGAACAAGCTCACCGTCTGTAGCCAGTCAGGCATCATGAAACGTGGCACCATTGAGCCGCCGAGGACGGAAATAACGAGCACAAAAAACGAAGAAAATGCAGTCGCTTGTTGAGTCGTTCGACACAGCGACAGGAGTAAAAGTGCCAGCCCAGCACTAGCGGCGGCGCAGGCAAGTGCCATGACAATGACTTGCGCCAAAGCGCTCTCTATCTCTAGCCCAAACCCGAACCTTGCAACTAAGAATATAGCGCTAGCCTGCAAAAATCCCAGACTTAACAAAAACAAAAACCGTCCCAATAGTAACCGGGAACGCGCGACTTTGCTCAGCAGGAGGCGTTCCGAGATGCCGTTTTCGCGCTCTTCCAAACTGACCATGCCCGCGCTCACGGAGGACAATAACAAGAACAAAATAGTGGTGGCACCGGCATAGTAAGCAATACCGCCAAGCCCAGATATAGACGCCGGCGCCTGGCCATAAACGGGCTGCAACTCAATAAGCGCGTCTTCGGCTGCCGCGTTGTCCGGTTCTTGGGCCATTGCTCCTAAAGCGGCGTCCAAGCTCGCCTGTTGTTCGGGCGAGAAGCCGCCAACGAATACTTCTGTGCGTTGCGCGAGACGTTGCACAAGAACCTGTGGTTGTTGTGCGGCCAGCCTTTGTCGCAGCCAGCCTTGTAAAGATAGAGCGGCAATTTCACGGGTGGGTTCGCTGACGATGGTGAACAGCGGACTATTGTCAGTGTCTAGTTGCCCGTGAATGATCACCGCTGTGTCGAAATTGCCTTGTCGCACCTGTTCCAGTAGTTGAGCACGGCTCGCATCGGGCAGAGCCGTAATCTCCAGGTCTTCGGTTTGTGTCAGGTACTGCGCAAAGTCTTGCAATACCGGATCTTCGGTTTCGACCACAAGGCCAACCCGCAAGTACAAGTCGCCTTCCGTGGCGCCGGAGAAGATGCTGGCAAATATGGCGAATACCAAGCTGGGCAAAGCAAATGCCAAGAGTAGCGCGCCGCGGTCACGCCACAAGCCCAAGGCCATCACTCGGAAAATTGCGCTCATGACACCGGCTCCGCCGCAGAATCGGTTCGGGCACCGGTAAAGTGCTGCATCACGTCTTTCAATCCGGGCCGGCGTACCGAGACCTCGGCAATTGCATCACGTGCTCCGCCCAAGCCGCGGTAGAGGTGATCGATCAACATGTCCAGCGGTAGGTCACTTTGTAGCCACCATTCACTGCTCTCATCACTATCACGGTGAAAGCCGATCTCCTGCAGCCGCTCTTGGAGTGCCGGGGGGAGCATGTGAGCCGTACGCACTACGAATAGCTGACTGTTGCCGAAGGTTTCCTGTACTAACGTCTGGGGCTCCGCCAAGGCTTTCAGCCGACCTTGATGAAGAAGGGCTACGCGGTGGCAAAGCGCTTCAGCTTCATCTAACTCATGAGTAACGATTACCACGGCCGCACCTTGCTCGGCGCGGCGGCGAATAAGGGCGTGGATTGACATGCGCACACCCTGGTCGACCCCGGCCGTGGGTTCGTCCAGCACGAGTAGAGAAGGGTGTGAAACCAGGGTGGCTGCCAAGTGTAAGCGCCGTTGCATACCACCGGACATTTGGTCCACCCGCACATGGGCTTTGTCTGTCAGCTCGATTTCTTCCAGCGCTTGGCTGACGCGTGCGGGTACCTGGTAGCGACTGACACCTGTGCAGCGCGCGAAAAACTCCAGGTTCTCCCGCCCTGTCAGGTACCGGTATAAACCCAGGAACTGGGGTGCGAAGCCGATGGAATGCTGATAGGCCTTACCCGGGGAAAGCGCTTTTTCTGCAATCAATATTTGCCCAGAGGTGGGGCGCAGCTTGCCGGTAATCGCGCGCAACAGTGTCGACTTTCCTGCACCGTTAGGCCCAAGGACACCGAATATTTCACCTGGGCGTACCTGTAAAGATACATCGTCCAAGGCGATGTGGCTGCCGTAGACTACCCCTAGTTGATCAATGGTGAGTGCTGCTGCCGTCGCGGTCATTGGCCAAGTCTAAACCCCAAGCCTTTGCGCCGCACCGTCGAAGGCAACGAACTGTTGTTCCACGAACGCTGCGAGTAAGGATTCGTCGTGTCCTGCTCTACGCAATTGCTCTCTTGCCAGTGCTTGCGCGTTGTTCAATGCGCCGCGAACTTCTTCCGGTGTGTAAAGAGAAAGCAAAGTGATTTTCGCCGCATCCTGCTGCACGTCCTTGCCGGTCTCTTGTGCAAAGGTGCTATGGTCCAGCATATCATCGTAAAGCTGAAACAGCAGACCAAAGGCACGGGCAAAGCGCGTCAATGCATCTATCGCTTCTGCATCCAGCCCCCTGAGGCGTGCACCGGTGACGACAGCAAACTCAAACAGGCAACCTGTTTTCTGGTGATAGAGTTGCTCGATTGCGCTCTTGGCGCCAACGGGCTGATTTTGTAAATCAGCGATTTGCCCGCCAACTAATCCCATAGAACCAATGACATGACAGAGATGAGCGCTCACGGCGACTTTGGTGGAAGCATCCACGTTGGGGCAATTGGCGATAACGCCGTATGCGAGGTTGAGGAAGTTTGTTGATGCAAGAATGGCTGTGCTTTCGGAAAAGCGTACGTGCGTGCAGGGGCGATCGCGGCGCATAGTCGCATCGTCCATGCAGGGCAGGTCGTCGAGAATCAGCGAAGCGGTATGCACTAGTTCCGATACGCAGGCCATGCGATAGGTGTGACTGTCAGTGACCATGTTCGCAGCCAGAAGCGTGAGAAGCGGGCGCAAGCGCTTGCCTGGAGCCAATAAGGCGTAATGCATGGCTTGATGCAGATGCGTGGGCGATGTTTCTTGAGCTGGCAGAAGCTCCGGCAAGGTTGCGTTTATCATGCTCTTTAGATGGACAACATCCATCAGTGGAGGCATTGGGGCCGAGACGGTTGTTGGTGCCTGTCTCTCGCTCCCTTGGGACGCGATAGACGCGGGCTCTGCGGCGGACGCTTGCGGCTTGCGTGTAAAGGTCACCCTGTTCCCCTGGTTGGCTGCCTATCCGGCCATAATCCATAATAAATGCAGAGCTGACTCCATTGAACCCCAATTTTGAAAAATTGTGTTGACCTGGCCTTATTGGAAGGCGAGTGTAAAGCTCCCGATTTTAGTTGCACTGCTGATTAGAGTTTTCCAACTGGTTGTGTTTCGTCAGGTATTCCCAAGGCGTCAGGTCATTCAGTGAGTCATGGGGCCGCTCGTCGTTATATTCCTTCATCCATTTCTCTGTTAGCTCCCGCACCTCCATCAGGTTTCTGAAGACGTACATGTTCAGGATCTCGTCTCGGTAGGTGCGGTTGAAACGTTCGACATAGGAGTTCTGGGTCGGTGTTCCGGGCTTGATAAATTCCAGCATGACGCCCTGTTCTTCAGCCCAGCTCGCAAGCGCGAGAGAGATGAACTCCGGGCCGTTATCCATCCGTAGCTTTGTGGGATAGCCGCGCCAAGCGCTGATGCGTTCCAGTACACGGATCACCCGCTGCGCTGGCAGGTTCAGGTCAATCTCGATGGCGAGAGCTTCCCGGTTAAAGTCATCCACCACATTGAAGATCCGGAACCAACGGCCGCAGAACAGGCTGTCGCTCATAAAGTCGATAGACCAGCAATGGTTAGCCGACGTCGGCACGGCCAAGGGCTCGGGGTTGCGGCTCGGTAGCCGCCTCTTTCCCCGCCGTCGTTTGTTCAGGTTCAGTGCGCAGTACAATCAGTAAACGCGCTTGTGGTTCCACGGATGGCACCAGCGTCGCAGAATCTTGAATAGCTTGCTGAAGCCGTACGCAGGGTATCGCTCCACCGTTGCCTGAAGCGCCTGGATTACAGGAGTATCCCGGGCTGTGTCCGGGCAGTACCGATACACGGAGTCACTGATGCCAGCGATTCGGCAAGCTCTGCAAGCGCTCGTGCCATAAGTCTGCTTGAGGTAATCGACCAGTTCTCTTCGAACAGCCGGCGCCGACACTTTCCCTATCACCACCAGCGAGCATTTTTTGACCTCCGATCCCGTCTCAATCGCCGAACGCATGCTCGCTATGGCCGACCATTGCTGCGTCGGCCGGCGACGATGCCCCGTTTTTTCATGCATTTCTATCCGTCGGGCTCGGTGATGCTGGCCGCTGGTGACCATCACCCTCTGCTTGGTGGCGTTGTCCGACAGGCGATCAGCTTGGCGTTCCTCGCGGATAGCGCAGGCGACGTCGCAGGCTGTTCAACACCGTCATGCGTCCAATGGCCTGCCCGACCCAGCTCATACTCAGGTTCGAGCAGCAGCTGGCCATCGCGATCGGCGGCCCGCGTCAGAAAGGCCTGCCGCTCGAGCAAAGCCAGGTGCGCCTGGCTGTCGAAGCCCCTGTCCTCACGCAGCAAGATGGGTATGCCGTGCTTCACGCAGGCCAGCGGATGGCGGCCAGTAACTTGAAGCTGCAACACCATGGTCTGTTTTTTTGGCAGCCATATCGCCAGCCCAATGGCGGACCCGTCCACACGATAGACTCTGGCAATAGCAGTGAGAGACTTATCAGGATGTCCGCTCCAACCAAGCTGTCTCAACTGAGACGACAAAGGGGTGTCAGGTGCTGGCCTAAGAAGAGGCCTAGGGAGAGCTGTCCAACACCATCCTGTGCGTTTCAGTGAAGGCCAATTCAAAAGTGTGGGTCAGAGTGTGGGGCAAAAACTTACAGACATAAAAAAAGCCGCTGAAATCAGCGGCTTAATCGTAATAACTGGCGGAGGGACAGGGACATTCCGCCTCAGACATTTAAGTGGTTGATCCATATACTCAACAGTACTTTACAGCGTTTTCATGTGGTAAATTCATGTGGTAAACACCACATCAGGACGCCACATTATGAGTCACTTGGAGAGACGCGCTAACCGCTGGTACGCAGTGCTGACCATACCCAAGGAAGTACGCCCCAAGCTGAACGGAAAGATTCGCTTTGTGAAGAGCACCGGAACCGCTGACAAACGGATAGCTCAATCAAGGGCCTATGCTCTAGTTGCTCAGTGGAAAGACCAGATCGCCAAAGCACAGGGAGGTGAAGAGGCAGAGGGGTCATTTCTCGACGGGGTGCTGGAGTATCGACAAGAGCTTGAAGCCCTCAGGCGCAACGACCGCGACCAATATGAGGCTCTTGCCGGGGTTATTATCGAGAAAGCCGAGAAGCTGGATGCTCAAGGATACCCTGAGGATGCACAGCAGCTCGCTAGGATTGCTCTCGGAGAGCAGACGCCTATAGCCCCAGAGCTGAAAGACTGGAGCGATAATCTCCACCTCAAGCCGAAGACAGCCGAGCAGATGGAGAAGGATGCCAAGCGGATGGCAACACACTTCGAGATCATTGAGGCCATCGACCTAGAGAGTGTCAGGGAATGGGCTAAGACACTCATGTTACCTAAAGATCAAGATGGTCATGGCTATGGCGTGTCCTCCGTCAAGCGTTGCTTCTCAGCAGCTCGAAGCGTCTGGCATCACCTGCAAGAGATTGGCAAGGCCCCTGCGGATCGTGAGCCTTTCAAACTGCCCTCTTTCGTCCAGCGACAAGAACGGGCCACCGCCAGCAAAAACCGTAACGGATCGAAAGGATGGTCCGCCTTCGAGCCAATCGATGTGGTCAGGCTCCGCCGTGCTGCCATGGATGATGGCGATGAATCGTTAGTGGACCTTATTGACCTGGGCATGTACACGGGAGCCAGAATAGAAGAACTTTGCTCGCTACGCACAGGCGACAGCTCACCGGACAGGCTGAGAATCACCGACAGCAAGACCAATGCAGGGATTCGAGAGATTCCCGTTCACCGCGAGCTGAAGTCCACAGTAAAACGCCTGTTAGCCGAATCCAAAGATGGCTACCTACTATCAGGGCTCACCTTCAATAAGTACGGTGACAGGTCCAACGCTATCGGCAAACGCTTTGGTCGGCTCAAAGTCCGACACGGCTTCGGCTCTTCCTACGTCTTCCACTCTATCCGCAAGACAGTGGTGACTCTGCTCGAAGATGCAGGAGTATCGGAGAACCTCACAGCAGACATCGTTGGTCATGAGAAGCCGCGCATTACGTATGGGCTTTATTCTGGAGGACATTCGCTGGATAGTAAGTTTAAGGCGATTCAATTACTCAAGTACCCGAAAATATAGATAAATTATTCACTTTCATAGCTTATTTTGGATGCATATGTCTATTCCCCGAAACCGTGGCATCGACACGAAGCGACGGTAAGAAGGTCCGAAGTTATCACAATGGTTCGCTTGACTATCGAAGAAAACCATTGTCAGGAGTTGCGGCAAGCTCGGCTTTTACTCCTTCAGAGCTACCGCCATCACTATTATGGAGAACACAGGAGTGAGTGAACCGGTCATCGTGTGGATTACAGGCATGAGCGGAGAATTACTACCGTCAACAAGTCTATAATCAGGGACCAACCTTTAAGATGATACTGGAGACTATGGAGACGATACGGCTTGAGGCTCTGCATGGAAGCCCTCGCTCTTGCGTGTTACGTAGGATGCTAATTGCCGCACACAGAATTATTTTAAAGACAAAAATTAAGGAAAGGCAAGAAAGAAGAGACTTACACTCCCTTTTGTTGATAGCTCACTATCTTAAGGAGGTGCCTAGTAACATCCCATAGCTGTGTTAATAGGCATATAAAAAGGTTGCAAGCTATCACAGTGACAGAAAATTTTATAGCAATTTCCCGAAAAAAGCATATCTGGAATGGCACCTGTATAGCATACCCTTAACCATCAGGTATTTAATATATAGATACACCAAGGTTATTAATCCTGCATCCGTGAGCGTCTCATAGAAAACCCTGTAATAACAAATATTTAAATAATAAATACACAGCATTTTGGGTGAAGCAAAAAATTACTTATCTTGCTGATTTTTAAAGACTTTTCCGAAAAGGCTCACGGATTCAGGTTAATAAAAACAGTGTCCGGCCCAAAAAGCACAAAAATTTTATTTTATTATTATTAACCTAACTCACTCCCTTTAAAATAATTCTCTTTGACAACTAGGTTAAATTATAAGATAATGAGAAGATATTTAATCTTATAGGCTATTAGAAATGTACAAAGTTGTTAGCCTTTTTAGCGGTTGTGGCGGCCTAGACATAGGTTTCAAAAACCTAGGCTTCAACCTAGTCTATGCTGCTGATAACGATAAAGAAAGCATTAACATATATAAGAAGAATGTTGATGAGAATGCCTTTGTGCGTGATGTCACAAGTGAGGAATTCCATAGTGATATAAGCGCAATTGGCAAATGCGATTTAATTCTTGGAGGTTTCCCCTGCCAAGGCTTTTCCAAAGCTGGTCCTAAAAAACATGGTGACCATAGAAATACTTTATATTATGAAATGAAGTCTGCTGTAGAGGCGCTAAGTCCTGAAATGTTTATTGCAGAAAATGTTGATGGGCTGAAGCAAAATTTCGGGGGGAAGTATGTCAAGTCTATTGTTGATGATTTTTCCAGAATCGGTTACCACGTAGAAGTATCAATATTAGATGCTGTTGCATATGGGGTGCCTCAACATAGAAGACGTATATTTTTTGTAGGTACGAAAAATACTTCATCTCAAATTTTTTATTGGCCTACCCCCACTCATGACTCTCCAATAAGAAATGGAGAATTTTCCATAAAAGTTGTTGGCTCCCTTTTTGGAGAGGACCACCCCAATCCTGCTACTCTTCAAAAGGCGAAAACAATTCGCGACTCCATTTCAGATTTGGTAGAGCTGAACGGGCAAGCTTCTGATCATAAAATCATAGATTCATGGCCAGAGAAATACAATTATATATTTGAAAAAATTAGTCAAGGCCAGAAGCTTTGTAACGTAAGGCATTCAGAAGCTTCGGTTTACACATGGGAAATACCAGAAGCATTCGGTTGTGTCACGTCTAATCAAGTAAAAATATTAGAAACAATATCCCGAAACCGACGCCATAAAAAATTTGGTTCTATACCAAACGGAAACCCGCTACCCTTAAGCGCGATTGAGGAATTATCGGGATTCAGTGTAACTAGCGGTGAAATTGAAGGACTGCTAAATGCCGGTTATCTAAAAGAAAAAGATGGCGGCTATGATTTAAAAGGAGCTATGTTCTGCTCTGGGCTTTTCAAACGCCCGTTATGGGACAAGCCATCCCCAACTATATTAACAAATTTTCATAACCCTAGATACTTCTTACACCCTGAAGAAAATCGCCCGTTTACCTTGAGAGAGTGTGCCA
Organism: Vreelandella zhuhanensis; assembly: GCF_009793355.1. Classification (GTDB taxonomy): domain Bacteria; phylum Pseudomonadota; class Gammaproteobacteria; order Pseudomonadales; family Halomonadaceae; genus Vreelandella; species Vreelandella zhuhanensis. Next base: position 232,414 of record NZ_WTKP01000006.1, on the reverse strand, counting down.
GACTTCAGGGTTTTGATGATAGCTTTAATTTTTCTCTTAACGAAACAAAGAAAGAACTTCTTGCGGGATACAGATTAGTCGGAAACTCAGTCCCCCCTATCCTGAGCGAGAAAATTGCAAAGGCAACTCTCGATTATTTACGAAAAGACAAAGTAAGGGCAGCATAGTGCGTTTACCATATCCAGATCTATTGCTAGATGCTTGGCTAAAAGAATTCGACATTTGGATTACACCAAAGCTATCTGAAATAAAAGACACTGAACGCTTTAAAAGCGAATTAAGTCGTATCTCTATAGCAATAGATGCTCTAGAGAAGATATTAGGAAGCAAGACCCCAACTGAGCTACAATCCAGCCCTTACTCAGAAATAATATCATCAAAATACATTGAATTCGTATTGAAAAACACTTCAACAACAGGGGCTGAAAATAATGCTCTTTTTTTGTTAGATGCGCTAGCTGCTACTTTGTTTATGGTGACCGGTAAGTCTGACAATAATTTCAAATGCCAGTTTCCTTTACACTTAAAGAACCAATTAGACTGGCAGAGTATTCCAAAAAAAAGACGTAACCGAGGTAGAACTGTTTTTACTGACAGTGAGATACCAAGAGTAATAAAATCTGAAACATTTAATGCAACAATTGCAGCACTTCTAGTTCATGAAACTAATGAGAAGCAAACTAAGATAGCTAAGCTACTTCTTAGCCAATTTATAAGTTTTGTACTATCTGACCCAGAACACAAACAACAACTTCAAAGCATTGTGTACAGTTACCACCATCTGAAGGAGGATGGCCAGAATCCTGATGCACTACTGGCACCGCTTGTGTCTTTCCAAGTCAGAGGCTCTGTTTCTGCTTCTGGTGGGCATGAACCAGAGGAGATACTAAGAGAAAAAATGGAAGAATGGGGGCTGTTGCGTGATATTGATTTTAATATTACCGATGTTGTTCTCGATTTTGAGGCAGGAAAAATATTAGAAGAGAATGAGATTTCTGAAGCCAATCAGGAATCAGACAAAAAAGCAAAAATAGATAAAAAGACTAGGGCCTTTGATTTCGTTCTTCCATTTCGGACACCTGGATGGACACCTAGAATATTTATTCAATCTCAGTTCTATGCTGGTGACTCAGGCAGCGTATCGCATAAAAACGTAGACCAGACTTCCACATCTAGAAATAACGCAACTCGCCTTTTGGAAACACAGTGGTCTGGCTCACCTAGGCCAAGATTTATTGAATATGTTGATGGTGCAGGGTATGCCGCCTCATTATTTGGAGACCTAAAAAAACTTTTACAGATGGAAGATACAAAGTCCTTTTTTCAAATCAAGAGCTCTCCCATTCGTCTTAGACGTGAAATTCAAGACATAGGGTTCTTAACTTTGCTTGAAATAGAACATGCCATATTATCCATAAAAGACCAGAGTGAAAAATCCGTAAAAGAATATTTAATGGAAGATGGTTATTTAGAACAAGAGGTGGAGAGAAATATAGAAAGACATATTAATAAAAAAATATTGAAGCTTCGAGATGATAACAGCTTGGATATAATTGATAGCGATAGACACCTTATAAGTAGGCGTTATCTATTATTAGATATAATTGCTAATAGCTCTTCAGAATTTAGCAGCAGCTCTATCAATGGAGCAATTCTTATCCCTGGCTTCGGCCCATACTATGGATTAGAACTTTCCAGCTTAGGAGAAGCCATAGATGAAGAGCATGAGGGAGTTTGGGTTAGCTTCAGCGACGTGACGGAAGACCTAGATTGGCTCTGCAAGCAAGGCTATATAAAGCTTAAGTAATATTTAGGCCTGTCCAAATGGAGGACAGGCTTACATTTATTCTTCTACAAGAAAGAACTTCTTCGGCTTCCCTTCGACAAGAATCTCATTCTTAGCTACCATCGCATCAATAGCACACAAAGCCTGTGTCTTTGTCAACCCTGTAGCTTTCGCAATAGATTGCTCAGTTCTTCCATTTTTCTTGATCAAGCATTTTTTTACTTTTTCTACATACTCAGGCCTAGCCGGAAGAGAATTATATCTAGCGTGCACCATGTAGCTTACTCCTCGAGTGATGTTTACTGGCTGTAAATTCGGAAAATACCACATCATTATAAATTAAAATTTTCAAATAGTTTACATGTCTTAGACTCGGTGAAAAGAATCAAACTGAATATCCTTAGCAGGGCAACAGAAACAGCGATGACCTATTTTGCAGCACGTGGCCTTGATAACGAAATTGTTTTGGGCGGTGGATCGCTGGAATAGCCTCTCGGACCTTATACGGTTACCAAAACTTCAAAGTTCTTTTCCCAGACACGCTAGATTTCAATGATCAGCCCGTGATGACGCTCTCGTTTGGCGCACGCACGGCCTGTCGCACCCAGAGCACGAAGGTTTCGAGGGCACAGTCGAACTTGGGGTAATAGCACCAATAGCTGCCCGCTGGGAGAAGCAATCAGCCTCGTGGGCGAAGACTAACCAAATTGCCCTCTGAAGTATCTCAGGGAAATATCGCTTCGCCGTGCTTATGACTCCATCCACTCAAACTTTGGAGCCTCCGGGAATGGGAATCCAAGTACGATACACGTTCTTCTCCCTTTGCCGCCCTGAACGGCTCTCAAACGACTTCCATGCTCCACAAGAAAGCCAGCCGCCTAACCCCAAAAAGCCCTCACAGAGCCATACGAGGTCATCTCGTAGGCTCACCATCTTCCTCCAGCGTGCACGAGGCTTACCTCACTAGCTCCCTACCCTCCCCTCAGAGCCCTACCATTGAATCGATTAACTATCATTATCATAACTTCTTGATCCGATAAATTTTTATTTTAACCCTCACTTATAGAGAAGAAGCGTCTTCTTTACCACACCGCAGTTCGAAGAACGCCCGCACGTGAAATTCGCACCGTAGCGCTAGCGAACGTACCAAGGCGAATGCCTGAATGGGCACAGGGGTTCTTCATCACCACATCCATCCAACCTCTCACAAGTAGAGCCGCTCACTAGTCAAGCACAGGATTGGGCCTTGTCATAGGCCCGATTGGAAAGTCCTGTGCCCACGGGCTTGTGGTGTGCTCGGCTGATGCGCGCCAAGCGCAGGACAGGGCCCTCGTAAGCCCAGTCAGGTAGTCCTGTGCCTATGGCTTGCGATGGGCTCGCTGGTGGGTGGCTCTACTTCTAAGGGACATACGTCATGACCATATATACCGCAACTGCTCGGGCCAATGCCACTCCTACCCGCTCCGATGTTGAGATGATTGCTAGAAGCGTGATGTCGGGCTCTGAAGAAATGGTAGCCCGTGGGCTGATCCTCAAGGAACGATACGAGAGAAGCCTCCGAGAGATCGATAAGCTGCCCCATAGTGCGTGGCTATCCGCTCGTCCAGGCAGAGGATCACTCTACCCGATTGACGAGATGCCGAACCTGACGAAACGGTTAGGTAGAGGTCGAACAGCCAAGCTCCGCGCCCAGTCCAATGCTAATGCTGAGCCATACGAAAAGGCTTCCTGTTCTTCTTCTTCCACATCCACATCCACATCCACATCCACACGCAAGGGTAGCAATCGAGAGAAGCGTATCGAGAATACCGCACGATCAGCCATGCAAGGACGATCTGTCGATGCTATCGGCTGTCCTGCCTCAGATATTCTGTCTGGAACAGCGAACCTGGATCACCACAACCAAAAAGAACGGAACATACCGCTCAACAAGATCAGCCTGTATGTCATCCTCCAAGAGCTTGACGTTATCACCACAAAGGAAGTCAAGGAGCTTCTCGATGTGGGAGACCGCCAGGCACAGAAGTACGTCAAGGCTTGTGAGATTGCACTACCATTCTTGGCACGGTCATTGATGACGGAGGATGCACAAGACGCCCTAGGTGATCCGGTAGGACCACAAGGGGAAACGATAGAGTCCATTGAAGTAGCCCTAGAAGACCATCTTGATGACTGGATTCAAACAAGGTGTCTCTTATAAAGACCTCATGATCAATGGGTTATAACAGATTTCTAACCGACGCAGTATATAGGGTCACTTGAAGATGAATCAGACGACAACCTAGAAAGCCATTATCGGTAGGGGTTTCTCAACAGTGGTGCGAAGCCCACGAAAGAAGACCTCTCTATATGAGTGATCTTCAAGACAGGCTGTCACTCCCACCGTAAGGCTCTCTCTATGAGCTGCCTCTGACAGATATCTTGAAGAAGGAACCAGTGAGCCGCTTCGCTCGTTGGGGCTGACTACATTGGTTATTCTCTCCATCGAGAACTTCCAGTCATCTCCATCAGTCACCCCACGGTTCAGCTAACAGTAGAACACTCGACAGGCTAGACCGACCGGAAGCCTTAGGATGGTGTGTCTCGCTTGCTAGTCCGAATACTCTTGAACCTCCTTCAGTTTCCTCCCTCGGTTACACGGTCGGGAGTGTAATCATCCATGCCCCCTTATATTAGAAAAACTAGTTCCCCCTCACCTTGGGAAGAACAGGCATCCAATGTCGTGAACCTTCCCCTATAAACATCCGCTACAGCGCCAGCACATAGGCGTCCACTAACGCTCACAGGAGAACTACCTTGATCGATATCACCCTAAACAACGATGGCCCAATGAACCTCCTTCCGGTCAAGCGGATCATTACAGAGGAAACCTCAGCGCACGACCGTCTCATTTTTAAAGAGGGATACCACCGCATTCTTAAAGCGAGAGCCACACTCTCCTACCACGCTTACCCCGCAGGTAACCTTCAGGCTGTCGTCTTGACCGCAGTTCACGATATAGCTTTCGATCCTATGAACCTTCGCATGTTCAAGCATGGCATCCATCCGCTTTCCACTGATAACGCTGGTGACTACATACGTTATGTGGCTGCCTTGGAGCTGGCAGTAGAGACGGTCATTGATGATATTAATGATCCTACCGTGACCCATACGATCACACCTCAGGAAGTCTTCGAGGGTATTGTTGTGGACTTCTCACCGTGTGACCAGTTCGACCTAGAAGAACTTGGGATTTCCCCTGTCAACTTCCTACCGAGAGAAGCGTGGGCAGATTAACGAGACCCATCCTGCTGCTATACTCCTTCACACAGAGCTTCTCCTCCGTCGCACAGCTAATACGCATATAAAGCTGACCTAACACTCACCCGAGCCCATACCTGAAAGTGCATCATCCTTCTCTGCTCCCTGGCTGCCCTAATCGTTGGGGTGTTCGGTGAGCCAAGGGGGAATGCGCTTTGCGGGATGGTGTGCTTTCAAGTAAGGAACCAACGATCATGAGCAACAAGAAAACCCTACGAGATGGACGTTCCATTATTATTGACATAAACCATGCTCCTAGGAAGACCCTAGTGTCAGCCTTAGAGTTCACTGAAGAACAAGCTGACAGGATGCTGAAGGTTCGCCGTGTTCTGCCTCTAGTAGAAGACAGACAGGCACCACAAGTTAATGCCCGGAAGCTATGGGAAAGAATCGGCAAGCCTCACAGAGAGTTTCGCAAGTGGGCTGAGGATTATATCAAGCCAATGATGGCCCAAGAAACTTTTGCCCTAAAAAGTCCGAAAGATTTCAGCACTGAGATTGTCCAGTTCTATGAGCAGACAAAAGGGAGACCCAAGATTAACTATCAGGTTTCCCGAGACTTCGCTGCTCACCTTGCCATGCAAGCCCGTACACTAGAAGGCTATGAGATTCGTCAGTACTTCCTTGATATGGAAGAATGCGTGTTAAGGATGGAACGTTACCGGCCTATCAGAACTGAGCATCTCACTGAAATAGACAAAAGCGTTTATCACAGCGTCATCTCTAAGACCGGCTCTAAGCTGTTTGCACACGATACTGAACGTTTCCTCAAGGGGATGGTAACTGAGGTCGTAACAGGACTGCCTTCCAGTGAATGGCGTGAGGCCTTGAATAAGATTGCAGGGACTAAGGGAAAGGGTATCCGTGACGTTCTCAACAGGGATGACCTAAAGGTATACCGTGATGCTCTCCAGTTTGCTTCCTCCTTGATTCAGTCAGGAATAACTGACAGGAAACAGATACAGGATATGATCTGTACTGTCCATGCAAACAAGATTAATCCTGACAGATACCTAATAGGGTATGCCCTAGATAAGGAGGCAGTCTGATGAGTGGAACTGTTTGGACTGTCATTCTCATGGGAGCCTTGTGGTCTCCTATCTGCTGGGCAACGCTAGTCTCTACTGACAACAAAGAAAAAACATACACACAACACACAACCATCACCAATACAATAGAAAAAGGAGTGAGAGAAATGAATAATACCCTTCTTAATGATAATGCAGAAACTAACACTGGCGCTGCTGCTGGCGCTACTAACGATAAGGCAAAGATTAAGTTGGGACGTAAGCGCAAGGTTGACCATGAGGAAGTTATCAAGTGGCGTCTGGATAACAAGGCGTCTAAACGGATGACTGCTGAACACTTCGGAGTCAATCCACGGTCTGTTCAGATGATCTGGAGTAAAGCAGGTCTATCCTATAAATCTCCTGTGCCGTCTGGGGGAGCCTCTTTCCGGGCTGACTGGAAGGCTATCGCTGACTATCGCAAGACTCACAAGGCAAGCTCAAGTGTGACTGCCAAAACATTTGGAGTGAGTCAGTCTACAGTGGTGAGAGCCTGTCGGGAGTATGGAGCCTACCTAGGATAATCTCTGTGGTGGTGAGTTTCTCCTGTCCTCCCCGTGCATTCATTCATATGTAAAAAGTAAATAGATAGAGAGAGAGGTGAATAACTATGATGACGATGACCCAAGCGCCAGCAATAGAATCATTAGTAAAGCCAGTAGAAGGAACAGTCCTGAGAGACCTCAGTGAAATCCAAGGAGAGTCACCTCAAGACAAGATAGAGGAACTCTATAAGATAATCTGTAGGATTGGCTCTCCTGTATATCTGATCGACTACAACTTAGTGTTGTCCCTTGACGTTATGCTTGAGATAAAGAAGTTCGACCCTAATACATTCCATAAGAAAACTTGTGCTGGACGTAGCTCTATCCTGAGCCTGAGGTTATCCAGACAGAATGGGCCAGGGTGGGCATCCGTCCCAGACTCCTTCAGAGAAGGCACAGAGGCGTTAGAGGCAGCCATCGCCCTGTTCTACCTGTTAGTACAGGAGTAGCTGTGAGAGAGCCTGAGAGAGTGACTGAGGGTGAGCCTGAGGGGAACTGACAGGGGATATCTTTAAGGAGATTATTTCATCACAAAAATCTGAGCAAGTATTTATGTATAATATGCAGGTCAAATTCCCCATGGCCCGCCTTGATGTGAGAGCCTAGGGTATTCATGAGATGATCTTTTTATTACCTACCCTACCCCTATCTAATCCTTTACCTACCTACCCTACCTGTCTCTCTGTCTGACTGGCTACCTGTGTCTCTCTGACTGACTGCCTGTCTATCCTCTAACGCTTGGCTCATAAGGTGTACCCTGTGAGCTACTCACTGTCTCCTCTTATAGAGTGGATCATTTGTGTTGATATTTAATGAGCCATTCTCTACATTATGAGCCATACTCAATGAGCCACCATGATGATAAAAGGAGCAACCGATATGTCAGCCACCATTGCTTACGTTCGGGTCAGTACTGAGGATCAGTCCACCAATACACAGCGAGCTACCATCTTGGAGCGCCACAAGGTAGACCGTTGGTTTGTCGATGAGGCTACCTCTGGGCTGATAAAGGCACAGGATAGGAAAGGACTTGGTGAGCTATTGAACTATGTCAGAGAGGGAGACACTGTCATCGTCTATGCAATCGACAGACTAGGACGGAACACTGTTGATGTACTAGAGACAGTCGAGAAGCTTAACTCCAAGGGAGTAGCTGTCCTGTCGCTCCGTGAAGGCTTTGACATGAGTACACCGATGGGTAAAGCAATGCTAACCATGCTGTCTGCTATGGCTGAGCTTGAACGATCCAATATCAAGGAACGTCAGATGCAGGGTATCAAGAGAGCCAAGGCTGAAGGTAAGGCTCTAGGTAGGGAGAAGGTTATCAATGATGAGGATGTATCTCAGTGGCGTAAGGATAACAGCGCCAGCATCAAAGCTACAGCCATACACTTCAGTATCTCTCCGGCCTCAGTGAAGCGAGCCTGTCGGTCAGCTAATTGCTATTCATAAATAATAGCTATTAAAAAAACATTTCCGATGAATTTTAGTTATAATCATTCATTAGTGGAGGGGTAATTTTTTTGGATCATTAGGAAAGCGGGACGGTAAACTGTTATTTTTCTTTTAAAAGGCTGGCATAAACTATGTGGGATGAATCAAAGGACAATCTGCACCTTACCGCATCGAGCCTTCTTCAGCATTTCGTGTCTGATCAACGTCCTGGGCTTATTTATAGGGGACTTGGCCACCATCACCATACACTTAGTCCGTCCATAGTTAGAGCCAAAGCCTCTAGAAAACTAGAAGCTATCTATGGTGGGAACTCAAAAACATTTAAGGAAATTGCATACCTGTCTTGGTTCGTAAATGCCTGTGACGATGCTGGGCTTCAAGTCGCTGGCGATAGCAACGAGCTTAGGAACTTCCTTATGGAGCCAACAGGTCAAAACAGCCAAGGTCGAAACGTTGATCTATTTAAATTCCCAAGCTTATGGCCCACAGATCAAGATTCTGTCTTCCGGTTTCTGGCACAAGCCCAGCATCACGGTGTACCTACGCGGCTCTTGGATTGGACTAGCTCTCCTTTGGTTGCTTGCTACTTCGCTGTCTCCCAGGCTTTAAACGAACGAGTCAGACAAGGCAACGAAGCAGACCTATCAACCTGGATGGTGAGCATTGTTGAGCTTGACAGCAATGCAGCAGGTTCTTTTAAGAATACATTCAGAATCAGAAAAGCTCCTGGCTCAACCAGTAAGAACCTAGCAGCCCAAAAGGGCATGTTCACGTTCATAAAAGGGTTTGAATTAGATAGCCTCGATATAAATAACCACGAATTATCCCATACTTATCTTAAACGGCATCTTCTCCCTCTTTCAGAAGCAAAGGGATTAATGCAACATCTTGAAAGACTGGGAGTAACAATTGCAACCCTTTTTCCTGGCTATGACGGTGCGGCGAAAAACGCGACTGAAGCCATGTTGCTTGAAGATTTAGACCAAGAGATCAGGGATGGGGTCGAGCCTCAAGAGTAGCTATTAGGAAAGCAGCCATTGTTCCAGCAAGATTAACCGCTAATTCAGCATGTCGAGGTTTCGGTTTGATTGGCCGTGGGCCTTGGCCGTGGGCATCCCCAACCTTGTTACGCAACTCTCCAAGACCAGTCACGATGTTGGAGCAACCGCCAAGAATGCGCTTGAAGGTCTCTTCCATGTGTTGTTCTGGCGAAAGGTTAAGTGCGAGCGATGCTTTTCGGTACAAGGCGGGCAGATCATCGCTTTTACCCGTGTATTCCTGTCCCTCAACTTGTTCAATGATGTGTTTGCAAACGCTCTCGACCAAAGACTTTGCCATGGTAATAGCGCCTTCAGGGTCTGAAGTTCTTCGATCTAGGGTTTTTTGCCACGCAGCATGTACATGGGCAGAGTCGAACTTCTCCAGGGTTTCACCGATAGCCGAGTCTGACGGTGATCCAACCTCTTCTAACTTGTCTAGAAGCAGCCTAAACTCATTCCAGATATATTGCCTTCGCGGTTCATATTGGTCGATTTTTTTGATAGAAGCCCAAAACTGACCTGTGGATCGGCAAGTTTTCACCATCTGAGGTACAAGCGGCGTTATGCCAGCATCAGACAATAGGCTTGATCGAACCTTGGCATATTCAAAGTCAGAAGGCATACCTCCCGTAGCACGATCCACCATCATATTCTGCATTGATTCAGCCTGTTCTAACAGGAAATGTCTATCCATAAATTTTTCCCTTCAGAACTAAGGCCTTCACCGGCCCAAGAGTTTCACCACTCAGCTTCTCTATCGCCACACTGTCACGGTATAAATCCTCAATTTCCATATATAAATCCCACCTAAATCTATTGAGAGATTATAAGTGTAAAGTAACATTGGACACAGAGCATTAGCCGTGGATCAAGAAATTAGCTTACAGGGATGTGGTAAATACATGTGGTAAATAAGCAAAAGGCCATGTCTCGTAAGCCTTTGATTAGACTCTGAAACATGGCCTTTCTGTTGTACTGGCGGAGGGACAGGGATTCGAACCCTGGGTAGGTTATTAGCCTACGCCGGTTTTCAAGACCGGTGCATTCAACCGCTCTGCCATCCCTCCGACTTGGTGGTGCATATAATATCAGGATTTTTCCGTGAGTCAATGGGGTTAATAAAGACGCAGGCCCACGCGGGTGATCTTGCCTCCTTCCATCTCACTGACTACCCAGTGAATTCCGTGCCAATCAACATCATCCCCCACTACCGGGTGGCCACCGACTCGAAGCGACACAAACTCATCCAAGGTCATATCGTGCTCCCCGGGGCTGAGAGTGAGCCCGTATGCCTGGGCGACGTCTTGCATCAACGCCGAACCATCGAGAGTAAAAGTCCCGAAGAAGGCGCGCTCCTGCTTCAGCTTGGAGTCGCCATTGAACAAGCGGTTCAGGGCCGGCAAGTCTTCCGTACGGCCAATCACACAAATCACATCTCCCGCATGCAAGCGGGTACTGCCCTTGGGGTGTAGCATCGCATGATTACGGAACAGCGCCGAGATCAAGGCCCCGGAAGGAAACCGCAGCAAGCGAATCGGCACCTCTTCCAGGTCCTTGTTTTCCACTTCATAGACGAACATTTCATAGTCGTTTTCGGGCAGGATGCCCAAGGGGCCGCGTCGATTGGGTGTCACGCCGATCGGCACCTCCACCCGTAACCAGCGAGCCACCAGGGTTAACGATCCCCCCTGTATCAGCAGCGACATCAGCACCACGGCAAAGGCGACATTGAAGTAGAGCGAAGCATTTTCCACGCCGCCGATGAGCGGAAAAATCGCCAATACAATGGGGACTGCGCCACGCAACCCCACCCAGGCGATAAAGAAGGTTTCACGCCAGCGGAACTTGAAAAAAGGCTTGATGGTAATCAGAACCGCCAAGGGCCGAGCGACAAAAATTAGTGCCAACGCCACCAGCGACGCTGGCAACGCATATTCCCACAGCTCGCTGGGCGTCACCAAAAGTCCTAACACGAGAAACAGACCGATTTGACTCAGCCAGGCCAGGCCATCATGTACCGGAAGAATGAAATTGAGATGGCGTCCCGGCTGATTGCCGATCATCAAACCAGCAAGGTATATCGCCAGAAAGCCACTGCCGCCGAACACACTGGTCAGGCCGAAGACACTGAAACCCAACCCCAAGGCGAGCATGGCATAGAGACCAGGCGCCAGGTCCAGCCAACGCAACAACTTGGCACTCAACCAACCGCCACCCAAGCCGATTACCAGGCCCAGACCAAATTGCATGAGCAGAAAACCGAGCGTTTCCAAGGGGCCGCCGATATCACCCACCAGGAGTTCCACCAGCATGACCGTCAGAAAAATTGCCATCGGGTCGTTGGTACCCGACTCGATTTCCAGGGTAGCCCCCACCCTTTCGTTGAGATTGACCCCGCGGCCGCTGAGCATGGAAAACACCGCTGCGGCATCCGTGGAGCCGACGATCGCGCCAACCAGAAAGCCCTCGATCAGCGTGAGATCGAAAATCCAGGTGGCAATCAAGCCCACAAGGCCGCTTGTGATGAACACCCCAAGCGTGGCAAGCGTTAGCGCCGGCTTGAAGCCTACACGGAACGTTTTCAAGCGCGTACGCAAGCCACCATCGAGCAGGATCATGGCCAGTGCCAGATGCCCGATGACAAACGCTAAGGAGTAATCGTCGAATTGAAGCCCCAGCAGGCCTTCCTCTCCCGCCAGCATACCCAGCGCCAGAAAGATCAGCAGCAGAGGTACTCCCATGATCGAAGATAAACGGCTGGCCAGAATACTGAGCGCCAACAAAAAGCCGCTTACCAAGAAAAGCGTATTGATTGCCTCCATCGCGCCTGATCCCTCTATGCATCGAGGCAGTCATTATCGCATGCCCCGCGTAATTTACCGACGCCGACGTTAAGCGGTTTAATAAGAAGGTGTTATGTTGCGCTGGTCAGGGCGTTTCGCAAGCGGATACACTCCAAGGTAACAACCACCTTGGAGCCAAGCCCCCATGCCTGGACGCCTTCCTTTGGGAATTATCCTGCTGAGCCTGGTCGCGACACTCGCTTACCCGCTGTCGGCAGCGCTAGCCGAGCAAACCGATGAGGCTACTCCCGCCGAGGCACCTGCTGCCCCCCTCACCCTGGATAGCCAAGTCGAGGTTCCTTTTTTTCTGTTCTCCCCTTCCATTGAGGAAGAACCTGAAGTCCCCGAGATGGCTTTCACCCCACCAGCCCCATTAGAGCCGCCACCGGTCAAGATGATCGACATCATGCTCGACTGGTATTTAAGCCCCCAGCATGCCGCCTTGGTGATAGCGCAGGCACGTGATTTCTTCAGCTTACAGGGGCTGCAGGTAACGCTTTCGACGCCTGCCGATCCTTCGGTGCCCACCAAGTTACTGGCCGCCGGTGAAGTGGACTTCGCCTTGAGCCGGCAACCTCAATTGCACCTGCAGGTGCATAAAGGGGCGCCGCTTGTGCGTATTGCCACCTTGATTGAAACCCCCATGACGGCGGTCATCATCGCTGGCGACCAGCCACCGGAAAATAGCGAAGAATTTGCTGCATTGCATTACGGTTTCGCTACGCAGGATAGCCGCGCGATGGTTCTTTCTCAGCTGATACCGGCAACGCCCTTGGTTTCCGAAAATCCCCCGGAAAACCTGCATTACGATGCGGCCGATGCCTTACGCGAACAACGCGTGGATGCCGTGGCGGATGGTTTCTTTCACTTTCTCCCACCCCAGCTGGCCAATGACGGCGTCGCCACCACCGTGCTACGTACGGGAAAGCTCGACATCCCTCACTATGATGGATTGATTCTGTTAGCCAACAGCGAGAAAATGCACCGTGATCGTGACGTCATATCGCGCTTGGTGACGGCGCTGGAAAATGCCAGCCAGTGGATAATCGAACACCCGGACGAGGCATGGCAATTGATGGTTCAAGCACAGCCCATCCTGGATAATGAGATCAATCAAGGCGCATGGAATGATATCTTGCGGCGCATGACTTTGCGCCCGGCCGCTCTGGATTATCGGCGCTATGCCGGTTTCGAGGCATTCCTTCATCAAAGAGGCCAGATCGATACCCCTTATTCGGTGGAACGCCTGGCCATTGACCCCCATTCACGTTGATTTTCTTGAGGCGATACTTGAGCAATGCCAGCGACCGAACCTTTGGTATTTATCGACCTGGAAACCACCGGCACTCGTAGCACCCGAGATAGAATCACCGAAATCGCGGCGCTGAAAGTCGTGGATGGCCGAGAGGTGGCCCGCTGGAGCAGCTTGATTTACCCGGAATGCCGGGTCCCTGCCGCTATTGCCGAATTAACCGGCATTACCGATACGTTGCTGGCGGAGGCCCCGAGGTTTGGCGATATCGCTTCGGCCCTTCAGGAGTGGCTCGGCGAGGCTCGACTAGTCGCGCATAATGCACGCTTTGATCACAGTTTTCTGCGTAACGAATTCAAGCGTGCCGGTATTGCCTATCGGGCCGAGGTGATCTGTACTCTGCGCTTGTCTCGCCGCCTGGCTCCGCAACAACCTGAGCACAATCTGGGCGCGCTGCTCAAGCAGCATGGAATTCCCCATGCCTTGCGTCACCGTGCCGAGGCCGATGCCCAAGCGCTATGGAAACTCTGGCAACACTGGCACGCCACCCTACCCGACGATACCTTGGCTTCACTGCTGGAAACCGAACGCAAAAATAGAAGCTTACCCGTTCACCTGAAGCCTGATCTGCTCAACGACATCCCCTCCTTACCCGGCGTATACCTCCTGTACGGTCATAATCGCTTACCGCTTTACGTGGGCAAGAGCGTCAATCTACGCAGCCGGGTGCTGGGGCATTTCCAGCGCGATCATCAGGATGACAAGGAGATGCGCCTGGCGCAGCAGGTGCAACATATCGAATGGGAAGAAGCCAGCGGTGACCTGGGGGCTCAGCTACGCGAAGCCCACTTGATCAAGGAATTGATGCCCATCATGAACCGCCAATTGCGACGCCAAGGCAACCTGTACAGTTGGTATTGGCCGGACAAATCGCCTCAGCCACAACTAAGCAATGAAACACAACTCAATCAGGTGTCAGGCCCGGTGCTGTATGGCCTGTTCCGCAGTGCCAGGAAAGCCCGCGCCGCACTGAAACAGATTGTCGATGAGGAGCGATTGTGCCCTCAGGTGATAGGGCTGGAAAAAGGCCGGGGGCGCTGTTTTGCCAATCAGCTGGGCAAGTGTTGCGGCGCTTGCACCGGCGTGGAATCGTTACCCCAGCATAGTCGGCGTGCCCGGGAGGCCATGGCACGCTTGCAGCTCCAGGCATGGCCTTGGCAAGGACGCATTGCCATCGGTGAGCATCACCCTGCCAGTAAGACCGGTGGTTGGCATGTCGTGGAACACTGGCGTTACTTGGGCAGCGCCCTCACCCTTGAGGCCGCAAGACGCCTTCAAGTGGCTACTCCGCAATTTGATGTCGACAGCTACCGTATTCTCAATCGCTTTCTGCGCGACAGCCAACAACATCAACTCGACGTGGTCGAGCTTGCGTGATCGAACCGGCGCAATCAGGCACTGTCAGATTGCGCCGCCAGAAATACTCGCACGGCTTCCTGAAACGCTTCGGACTGTTCGGCATGCAACCAATGGCCAGCGTTCTTGAGTGTCACTACTCTCGTACGGGGCAGCATCTCGCGGGTCGCTGGCAGCATCTCGTCAGTGACATAATCGGAATTAGCACCTCGCAGTATCAGGGTCGGCCCCTCGTAAGGCTGATTTCCTGCCGGCAACTGCATGAGATCCGGATAGCCCTCGATTATCTCATCAAGCCCAATACGCAAGGTAAGAGCACCTTCCTCATCATTGCGCACCAGATTGGTGGCTAGAAACAGACGCACGGCTCGCTCTTCGACATGCTCGGCCAGAAGCTCATCCGCTTCGCGACGATTCTTGGGCTTGCCCGCTTCAAGACGACGCAAACCGGCGAACACCCTGTCATGGCCATGCGAATAGGCTACCGGTGCAATGTCCGCTACCAGCAAGGACGCCACCCGCTGGGGTGCCAAGCGTGCCACGCTGATCACCACCTTTCCGCCCATGGAATGCCCGAGAAGATGGGCTTGCTCGATCCCTAGCTGATCCAACAGCGCCAGCACATCCCCGCTCATCTCCTGGTAGCTCATTCCCTTGGCATGCGGCGAACGGCCGTGATTGCGCAGGTCAACCGCGATCACTCGGCGAGACGCCTGCCAGACCTTGAGATGTGAACGCCAGTTGTCGGCACTTCCCAGAAGGCCGTGGACGACCACTAACGGCAAGGTGTTCTGTGTATTTCCTTCCGGCTCCCCTGAATCCAGATAATGCAGGGAAAGCGCTGAGTCTTGGCGTGACATCTTGACTCCTTTCATTGGGTTATAACGATGGCCCGTCAGCGAGCTGCAAGCGGCGCAACATCCTGATTCCCCGTCAACGTAACCAGCCGTCGAGAAAGCCACGCCAACAAGATGCCGTAAAGCGGCAAGAAGAACAGCAGGCTGATACCCAGTTTAATCACGTAATCCACCACGGCGATTTCAACCCAGTTGGCAGCCATGAACGGGTCGGGGCTGTTGTAAAAGGCCATGGAGAAAAAAGCGAAGGTATCCGCAAGATTACCCAACACCGTGGAAAAGGCTGGCGCGACCCACCACGCCAAGTGGCGCAAGCGATCGAACACCCGGACATCCAGCAGCTGGCCCAGCACATAGGCCATGAAACTGGCCAGGGCGATACGTGCCACGAAAAGATTCCACTCCCCCAAGGCCTCGATACCCACGAAGCTGCCGCGAGGAAAAACGACCGACACCACGTAAGACACAAACAGTGCAGGCAGCATCACCCGCATGATAGTCGCTCGTGCGGCTTCCTTGCCAAACAGCCGCACAGTCAAGTCAGTGGCCAGAAAAATGAAGGGAAAGCTGAACGCGCCCCAGGTGGTATGTAACCCGAACAAGGTAAAAGGTAACTGCACGAGATAATTACTCGCTGCGATCACCAAAATATGGAAGGTGACCATCAGGGCGAGACAACGGCGGCGCTGCGTTTCAGATAAAACAAACATGGTAGGTTATCCTTTTTGAACAACAACAGAGGGGTGAGGGAACCCTCCTGACACAGGGCGACTTGTTGCACTACAACACAACCAAGACGGCTTGATGCGCTGGCATTATACGCAAGCGATCGACGAAAGAAAGCCACCGCCGCAGAGGTGGCTTGGGGTAGAAGATGATAGCTTGGCGCAAAAGACTATAGAACTCTCGGCCCGAAGGCTATCTAGGCCTTGAACAATCACATCGCGCCTTAAGCGATCAGATGGGCTGCGCCTTGGTGGAGGAACCTACGTCACGCTCACGCATGGCGTCATGCACATCCTGTAAGCTCGACGGGTCGTCAATGGTAGAAGGCAGGCCATACTCCTTGCCATCGGCGATATTGCGCAGCAATTTACGCAGAATCTTGCCCGAACGCGTCTTGGGCAAACGGTTGACCACCAGCACTTGCTTGAAGCAAGCAATCGGTCCGATCTGATCCCGCACCAAGGCGATCAATTCCTTTTCCAGCGCCGCCTCATCGCCATCGAAACCATCCTTGGGAATCACCAGCCCGACAGGCAACTGCCCTTTCAGTTCATCATGAATGCCAATTACCGCGCATTCCGCTACCGCCGGATGGGCGCCGACCACTTCTTCCATTTCACCGGTCGACAAGCGATGACCGGCAATGTTGATCACATCATCGGTACGCCCCATGATGAACAAGTACCCGTCTTCATCGAAAAAACCACCGTCACCGGTCAGATAGTAACCTGGGAACGCTGCCATGTAAGCGCTATGGAAGCGCTGGGGATCTCCCCACACACCGACCAGGCAACCGGGTGGCAGCGGCTGTTTGATCACCACACTGCCCTGGGTCATGGGCTCGGCCTGCTCGGCTTCACGGTCGAGGATCTGAACGTTGAACCCGGGCACCGGCACCGTGGCGGAACCGGCCTTGGTAGGCATGGCTTCGATGCCGCGTGGATTGGCGGCAATCGGCCAGCCGGTTTCGGTTTGCCACCAATGGTCGATGACTGGCACATCCAGCAGATCATCCAGCCAATGGAATGTCGGTGGATCCAATCGCTCACCCGCCAGGTATAAAGCCTTCATGCTACTGATATCGTATTGCTCAAGCAGCTTGGCATCCGGGTCTTCTTTCTTGATGGCACGAAACGCGGTGGGTGCGGTGAAAAAGCTCTTGACCTTGTATTCCTCGATCAAGCGCCAGAACGCTCCGGCATCCGGGGTCTTTACCGGTTTGCCTTCGTAAACCACCGTGGTGCAACCCCGCAGCAAAGGGGCATAAACGATATAGGAATGCCCCACCACCCAGCCGACGTCCGACGCGGAGAAAAAGACCTCACCGGGCGCCATGTCATAGATCGCTTCCATCGAATATGCAAGCGCTACCGCGTAGCCGGCAGTATCGCGCACCACCCCTTTGGGCTTGCCCGTCGTGCCCGAGGTGTAAAGAATGTACAGCGGGTCGGTACCCATGACCGGGACGCAATCGGTAAAGTCGGCGGCTTTTACCAGCTCAGCCCAGTCATGGTCTTTCGGTCCCAATTCAGCGACACCCTGGTCACGTTGAAAGATCACACAGGCTGACGGTTGATGGGTGCTCTGCTTGATGGCGTCGTCAATGATTGGCTTGTAAGGCAATACCTTATTGACTTCAACCCCACAGGAAGCCGCTATCACCACCTTAGGCTTGGCATCGTCAATACGTATCGCAAGCTCGTGCGGCGCAAAACCGCCGAACACCACCGAATGCACTGCCCCGAGCCGAGCACAGGCATACATGGCTACCAGCGCCTCAGGCACCATGGGCATGTAAATGATGACGCGATCACCTTTTTCAACGCCCAGATTTTTTAGCGCACCGGCAAAATGAGCTACTTGATCGCGCATTTCACGGTAGCTGATGACCTTCTTGCTTTGGGTGACGGGAGAATCCCAATAGATGGCAGCCTGATCGCCACGGCCTTGATCCACATGATGATCGAGAGCCGCATGGCAGATATTCATTTCTCCATCGGCAAACCAGCGAGCATGCTGCTGGTCATCATAGGAAAGGATGGTGGACGGAGGCGTGAACCAGGGAATGCGTTTCGCCTGTTCTGCCCAGAACGTTTCTGGCTGCTCAATGGAACGAGTAAATTCTTGTTGATAGCGGCTCATGGGTAGCTTGTCTTCCAGATGGCAATGATTGTTGACAGTCTAGAAAGAAAACAGCCGCTTTACCTTCATACTATGGGCTAAAAAGCGACTAAAGGGGCAAGTAGCCAAGCAGGATTGTCGACATCAAAAAAACTCACACCATTGATACATCGTTAAACAATCGCTTGGACATAGCAGATTAAATTATTGATCATTAAAGCATAATTGATAAAAATGTAATCCACGCGATAAGCGCTGGTTCCTCAACCACTTACGCCATGCCTCGGGTCATTATTCCATAGGCTGGGAGATCGTCATGCCCTCTTCAACCAACGCCGCTTCGCGCCTGCTGCAACAAGACGGGCACGCCATTGCTCAGGGGACTCGCCTGCTCAAGGCAATGGCCAATGAGAAACGTCTACAGATATTGTGCCTACTGGCGAACCAGGAATTATCGGTCACCCAGATCAATCAACAGCTGGCCTTGAGCCAGTCGGCGCTTTCGCAGCATCTGGCCATCTTGCGCAATGATGGTCTGGTCACCACGCGCCGAGAATCCCAAACCATCTTTTATTCGCTGACCAGCCAAAGCGCCAATGCCATCCTGGAGGCATTGGCGCAGCATTATGCGGCGGAATAGCGCATACAGACCGACACAGCGTTAGGTTAGCCTGGGCAATGCCGATTAACAGCCTGGCTCATTGCTTGTGCCAACGGCTCGCCTCCAGCAATCCCATACCCTTGAGCAAGACGCTCTCTGCTGCGGTCGAGATAGCCAGCCCCAGCCTGTTGCTCATGGTCTTGGGTGGTTCAAGCTTCACCGACAGCACACGCGAGGCTTGCATGCGCTCGACCAGATAAGCTTCGCTGGTCCCCAGCGCATCGATCAGACCCTTACCCACCGCTTCGCTTCCATACCAGATCTCGCCGGTTGCCACCGATTCAATGTCCATGGATGGACGCCGCTTGGCGACGTATTCCTTGAACAGCCGATGGGTATCCTCCAGGTCTTCAATAAACTTTTCCCGGCCTTCTTGGGTATTCTCCCCAATGATCGTCAAGGTACGCTTGTACTTGCCTGCGGTCAGCAATTCCACATCGATGTCATGGCGCTTGAGCAAACGATGAATATTGGGTACTTGAGCCACTACACCGATTGAGCCCAGCACCGCAAAGGGAGCAGCACGTACCTCACTGGCCGTACATGCCATCAGATATCCCCCGCTGGCCGCGACCTTGTCCACACATACCACCGTCTTGAGGCCGGCTTCGCGTAAGCGATCCATCTGGGCAGCAGCCAAACCGTAGGCGTGCACGAGCCCTCCCCCCGATTCCAGGCGTATCACCACTTCATCGTGGCGTTCGGCGACATCCAGCACGGCTGAGATTTCTTCGGCAAAATGCTCCGTCGCCGAGGCTTTGAGATCGCCATGAAAATCCAGCACCCACACCCTGGCGGGTTCAGCTCCCTTGGCGGCGTCGCCTTTGCCTTTTTGTTTGGCCTTATCGTCCCGGCGAAATGACTTGATCAAGCTTTTGCGCTGGGAAAGCGAGGTAGCTGCGATTGCCAACCGACGTCGACGGTAGCGACGCTGATCATTGAGCGTTTCGATGTGCAATGTCAGCTGTTCACTGGATTCATGACGTGACCGCAGCAGGAGCAATAGTCCTCCCCCCACTAACATCACCACGATAATTACCTGAACAACGAAAGTACCTATATCAACCGCCCATTCATTCATGCTCTTCTCCTTTGGCGAGCCTGTGTAAAAGCCGCAACTGCATGCTTCACTTAACGATATTACCTCAGAGCGCTTGATTGAAACGAATGTTTGAAATAACCTCGCACAAGCCCCTGTCACCGCCTATCGGTGCTCCCCACTAAAACTACCAGACAGATAGAGAGTGTAACGATGTCAACCAACACCCTGGAAAAATTGCAAGCTCGCTTCAATCCGCAAGCCGCCGCCAATATGGATGAGGTTTTTCAGTTTCATTTTACCGATGCCGACAGCCATTATCTGGTAGTCAAGGACGGTACCTTGGATATTAACGAAGGCGAACACGAAGACCCTTCGGTCAGCCTGCGCCTTAGCACCGACACGCTCAAAGGTATCATGAGTGGTGATGTCAACGGCATGACCGCGTTCATGACTGGCAAGCTCAAGGCAACCGGCAATGTCATGCTGGCCACTCAGCTTACCCAGCTTTTTCCCTCCGAGTGAGAGAGTCGTTGAAAGCGAAAACATGCCCTGCGCGGAGCAGGGCTACTTTTGTAGCTCTGTATTATCTGCCCACCGATTGAGATGAACTTCGATCAATTCCCGGGAAATCGAAAAGATGGGGGGTAAAATAGGCAATTGCCGAGGGGAAAACCAGGCAGCATCGCTGATTTCGACGCCATCAATACGGATTCTTCGTGTGGTCGCTTCAGCGAAATAGCCCAGCATCAAAGAATGCGGAAACGGCCATGCCTGGCTACGGTAATAGCGAACCTGATCAATATATATCCCCACTTCTTCGTACACTTCCCGGTGCACGGCTTCTTCAGCCGCCTCGCCTGGCTCGATAAAACCCGCCAACGTGGAATAGCGCCCCGCTTGAAAACGCGGACTGCGTGCCAGTAGCATTGCCTCGCCACAAGTCACCAAGGTGATGATACAAGGGGAAATCCGCGGATAATTACGATGCCCGCATGCGTAGCAATGCATGGCAAATTCCGCCTCCAGCTTGTTTGAAGGCTCGCCACAGCGCCCGCAAAAGCGATGATTTTCCAGCCAGGCAGCGACCTGCAGGGCAGTGGAAACCAACCCGAACCAGGACTCGGGCAGTTGCGCCAACCAACGCCGTCCATCAATCCAGTCGTCTCCCGGCGCATCTTCCAGACTCAGTGCAACAGGTTCGTCATGCCAGTAGCATAACGGTTGCAGCGTAGGCGTCCATGGCTGTGCCGGCTGCAAGGGAGAAAACGGCAGGTTTTCATTTTCTGGTACAAAAGCGGGAGCGACCTTCCCTCGGGCAAGCCGGATCACGCGTCCGTGCGTTTCCAGACTGGGGATAATGCGTTTAAGCATCGCGGAGCTCGGTTTTCGGCCAATCAATCCCGTTGGTATCGCATTTAGCCAGATGCGCAGCCTGCTCATGCTGCGTTGGACGTATCACGCGAAGCTGCCCGGCAGGAATACTCAAACGCTCAATGGCAAGCCCTTGGTTGGCTGCGGTGACGGGCGCCTGCTGCGCGGCGGTACTCGCTTCAAGCGTCAGTGCGGTTTGCCCACCGGTCATCGCCAGATAGACATCGGCGAGAATCTCGGCATCCAACAGCGCGCCGTGCAAGACCCGGTGCCCATTATCGATGTCATAGCGTTTGCACAAGGCATCCAGGCTATTGCGCTGCCCAGGGTGCTTCTGGCGAGCCATGACGAGGGTATCCAGCACGCCACAGTGCTGCGCTACCAAGCCTAGTGCCGGCGCACCAGGACGTTGGCTTAGCAGGGTAAACTCATGATCGATGAAGCCTACGTCAAAAGGCGCGTTATGAATGACCAGTTCCGCACCACGAATGAAATCCAGAAACGCCTCGGCAACGTCAGCGAATACCGGTTCATTGGCTACCTTTTCATTGGTGATGCCGTGCACCGCCACCACTTCCGGGCCGATATCACGCTGGGGATTGATGTACTGATGATACGTTCGGCCAGTGAAGCGCCGATTGACCATTTCTACCGCCCCGATTTCCACCAAACGATGGCCGGACCGCGGGTCAATGCCGGTGGTTTCTGTGTCAAGTATTACGGTACGGTAACCTGAAAAGTGTCTACTCATAACACGCGCCTCTTATGCAAGCTATTGTTTTATAAACCATAAACATCACCTATAGCCGCGCCTTGCTCGTAAAAAAGTGTAATCGCGACTTCCATTCCTTTCACACTAGTCTATTATGTAAACATGGCCTATACAATAAAACATTTCATAGCCGCCGATGGCGAGCGCTTCTCGCAGATCTACGATGCAGAGACAGGCGGCTTCCCACTGTACTATCCAACAGCTTACATCGCCCGTTCGGTACGCCCTTGTGTTACCCATGAGACGCAAAAAGTGTATCTAGAGGCGATCAAGCGTTTGTGTGAGTGGGAGGCAAATCAGCAAATTGATCTGGTGGCGCGCTTCCAGCGCCGAGAATTCCTGCGCCAGTTCGAAATCGATGGCTTGGTAAGGCACCTTTCCGCTAGCCGCAAAGGCCGCAATGGAGAGGTCATCAGCCGCCACAAGGCCAACACGTACATTGTGTGCACGGCCAAGTACTTGCGTTGGCTAACGAACGAGGTAATCACCGGCATAAACGCTGATGTCGAAGCCGCTATCGATCAGCAGCACAACGCCCTAATGTCAGCGGTCGCACGCAAGCGCGGGTCAAAATCAGCCAATAATCAGCGTATCCTCGCCATGCGACTACCGAATGAGACAACGGAAGCATTGCTTGAGCTGTTCGCAGATCCGCTCCAAGGGGTGCAGAAAAATGCTGACAAGGGACCTCGTATGAGGAACGTCATCATGCTGCGAATCCTCTATGAGACAGGCATGCGTCGTGGCGAGCTGCTGAGCTTTAAGCTCAGCAATTTTGTAGAAGCTATCGGTGGCGAAAGCGCCCAGTTACAGATCGAGCGCAACCACCACGACGCGTTCGACTCTCGGGTGAGACAGCCGGTTGCGAAGACCCTTGGGCGTAGCGTGAGCATTTCTGCTGAAGCTGAGCAGCAGCTTATGGCTTACCGGGATCACTGGCGACCCTGTACTGATAGTGATTTCCTGTTCGTTAACCACCGCGCAGGGCGCTTTCAAAGCAAGCCAGTTACCGAAACCGGATTTAACTCTGCGCTAAACAAGCTAAAAGAGGCATTTCCTGCACTGGAGTCGCTGCACCCTCACCTGCTTCGCCACGACTGGAACTACAGGTTCTCACAAGAGGCGGACAAGGAGGGGGGGGATTTTGAAACCGAACGCGCCATTCGCGGAATGCTGATGGGCTGGGCGCCCAATTCTGCCATGTCTTTGCTCTACAACCAACGACACATTCAAGAGCAGACCAACGAGGTCGGTAGGCGTATCGCGTCAGACAGTGAGAAGCGGGGTAATATGTCTTTGCTCAATAACCAACGATACATCCAAGAGCAAGCCAAAGAGGTCGGTAGTCGTATCGCGTCGGACACCATAAAGGGGTAATAAAAATGGCCAAGAATCCAGCACAGGAAGAAAGTCCCAACACCGACGCCGAGCTTCTGCGAACACAACGCCCTGAAAGACCGTCTTCGGATTTCATTTGGGAGCAGGATACATTTCGCCGAATCGGATACGGGGGCGTGAATATGACAAAGGCGCTTTCGAAGTTTGACCTCGCCCAAAAAGAGTCATTTAAGCAGGCGGCGCTTGATTTTTCGGCTAAGGGTGACTATGCGCAAACAGGGTTTGTTAGCCTCATGTGTGCGATTAGTAAATCTCTGAAGCACTTTCCCGTGAGCGCCTTCGATACATCTTGGGTTGCGCAAACCTTGAAAGTCCCGTTATTCGTACTCAATATCGGAACTATCAAGAGATTCTTTGTTTTTTGGAAAGCCCGCAACCCACAAGCGATCAGCGATGAGGCCCTACAACTCCTTATAAAAATAAAGAGCCGTGCAGTCTATAGCAATAATGTGTTGTCAGACGACCCTGAGAAAAGCTGGCTGAGCGATGAGGAATACGAGGCGCTGCTTGCCAGCGTCTGGCGCAACTACGAGGACGGTCTATTCTCAACGAGCCGTACTCTCATAACGCTGCTCTCAATGCAGTACGCACGTCGCCCAATACAGATTGCCCACCTAAAGTTCCAAGACGTCCGAAACGCTGCCTCTGACGATAGCTCGGGCCTGAGCGGGCCAGTGGTAAGCTTTCCTGGCGGCAAGGACATGGGCGCCGAAACCGGATTTCGCGACAGCAAGTTCGAGCACCACCCTCTTCCAGGCCACCTCTGGAACCTGTTCGAGATTCAGCGTAATGAGATCCAAGCAATGGTCGAGTTTCAGCTTGATATTCATCTATCCGACTCGGAGCTTCAGAAGCTGCCGGTATTTGCGTCCGCTGGCCGCATAGAAAGAGCTAAATACGAACTGACAAGTCAATATCGTGTTGATTGGCGCAGTAATCTCGACCATCACCTATTCCATATGAGACCCCTTAGGATTTCACAGATCCTAGCCTGGACGCCTAATTCACATCGAGATATCGAACCACCCCTTAGCCACCGCACCGGTCGGCCACTCGTCGTTAGTGCAACACGACTCCGGCACACCCGTGCTCGCCAACTGGCTCGTAAAGGTGTGCTCCTACACGTGCTCTCACATTGGCTGGGACATACGAACGAGAAAAGCCTTCGGGCGTACTACAACGACCCAGCCGAAGATGCTCGTAAACTTGACGAAGCGATGGCACCGACTCTGATGCCGCTGGCGATGGCCTTCGCTGGTAAACTAATCGATAGCGAAGAGCAAGCCAGTCGCAGCAACGACCCGATAAGCCGCCTTGAATTTGCCAAGAACGGCGAACTAAAAAACGTCGGCAATTGCGGCAAGCACAGCTTTTGTGCCACCACCTCTGTACCGATCCCCTGCTACCGCTGCCGCCATTTCGAACCGTTGGTGTCCGCCCCACACAAAGAAGTGCTTGAAGCGCTGAAGATTAGGCAGGAAGAAGAGAACCAGGCGTTGCGAATTGGTGGGGCAAGAGATTTACTTGTGCCCATTGACCTCTCAGCCGATATCCTCGCGGTGAAGAACTGCATCGACCGATGCAACGCCCGCAAGAGAGAGTTGGGGATTGTCTAATGGCACAGATCATCCAATTCACACCTAAGAAAGAGTTGACGGCACAGAAAAACCTACAAAACCTGATCACGCTATCCAGGGATCACCTAACCCTTTGGGACGACCAGACTGGTTTCTCCTGGGAAAGCAACCGATGGCCCGTACTAAACAAGAGCATAAGGTTCACCAATCATGAGCACCGTACCCTGCATCCAACAAAGACGCCTGAACAGCATCAACTGATGCATCCGGCGTTTGTCGAATTCGCCAAGGCCTATCTACGTTACCGCCACACGCTTAAACCGCACAAAAACATCCATCGGGAAATGTCAGCCTTGCGCTTCCTGGAAATGGTGCTCAGACAGGACATCGGCATTCCCGATATCACTAGGGTAGATCAGCGCCATTTTGATCACGCGATGGCTGAACTACGGCCGGAAAAACGGCGACAGTTCATCGCCGGTGAGCTGCTGAACATTTTAAAAACGCTCGCCGACTTCTTCATCGTGACTAGCAGCGCACACTACTGGGCGAACCCCTACGTCGGCACGGCCTCATACGACTTTGCCAACGGCGGCTACGCGGATGCAAAGATAAAAGCTGCCAAGCTTCCTGATCAGGATGCCCTGCTTGCAATCGCCGAGGTCTTCGGGCGTGGCCACACGCAAGTGCTTGAAGACGTAGATACGATGGTCACCAGTATCACTTGTCTCTTGCTGAGCGTACCAATGCGCATAGGCGAGACCCTAAGGCTGCGGGTTGATTGCCTTCGCGAGGGAACCGATAAGGACGGCAAAATTCAGCACCACCTCAACTACTGGACACCGAAGATCAAGGAGTTCGTTCCCAAGGCAATTCCTGCCACCATGGCGCCTAACGCCGTTGTGGCTGTGGAGCGGCTACAACACATCACAGAAGAGGGCCGCCAGCTGGCCCACTACATGGAAGGCAATCCAACCAAGTTCTATCGCCACGAGAACTGCCCGGACGTTTCCGATCATCAAGAGCTAACGCGGGATCAGGTGGCAGCGGCGCTAGGGTTACTAAACCGGAAAAGCTGTGCAACCTTTATCCATAGGCACACTGGCAGTTACTCCCTTACCGGCTTCACGCTTGATTCCCTTTGGCAACTCGTTCTTGCTGAGCATCGCCAGCTGAATCCTCACTTCCCCTATCAGGAACCCGTCGACAGCAGGAGTAAGAAGCCGCTCAAAATGTCGGAGTCATTACTATGCTTTCGCCGCTTCCAGTTTGGTATTCGTAGCAGCACAAGCCCCGTCCTGCTGGCCCCGTTCAAGATGCAATATTTTAAGGTGCGCCTGGCGGCACCCTCTGGGAAGCGCGCTAAGTTGTTGTGCTTTTTCACCCGACATGGCTATGAGGCAATGAAGCTCAAGTCGCACAGCCTGCGCCATCTGCTCAACCGCCTTGCACGGCGCAGCGGCGTATCTATCGATACGATCACCACTTGGAGCAGCCGGGCCTCCGCCAAACAAACGCTCACCTACCTGAACGATGACCCGCAGGAAGCGGCAAACAAGGGCGCCGCCCTGCTAGGAATGCTGCAAGAGCAGACCCACAAGGAGCCAATCACCGACGAAGAAGCTGAGATTCACAGCCAGGGGCCATTCCATAGGAGCCGCTACGGGCTGTGCCGTCGATCCTGGCGCGCGGGGCCGTGCAACCGCTTCGCTGACTGCCTCAACTGCTCAGAGTTACTGATGTGCAAAGGGGACAGGCTGGCAGTTGACGCCGTGGTCAAAGACCGAGAGCACTTAGTTCGGACGCTCAACGCAGCCAAGGCGGCTGTCGACAACGGCGAACGAGCCGCCTCGCGCTGGATGCAGGTGGCAGAGCCGCAGATCGGACGCCTGACCCAGCTTCTAAATATCCTTAACGACGCGGACATCCCCGATGGTAGCCCGATCGAGTTAGCAGACAGCACCGACTTTAGCCATGAGCAGGTGCTTGTCGAGGACAAGGCCGCAGCGGCGGGCGTCAAGCTGCTGGACAGGAAAGATTTGGGCATCGAGTATGGCAACGAGCTGCTGGCCTGCCTTGATCTACTGAGGAAGCCAGACGATGCCTAAGGCGATTACCGACTCACAGCTCAATAAGATGGCAAAAATGATTCGTGATTGGCCGCAGGAAGAGGCGTTTAACTGGGATAACATCTGCACCGCCTCGAAAAGCATCCTGGGCTATGCACCGACCCGCCAAGCACTCTCCGGTAAGCTAATACTGAAGAACGCCTACCTAGCCAAGAAGAAGCAGCGAAAGGACGCAATCGCCAAGGCCGAGGGCGCTCCAAGGCCCCAAAGTATGCCGGATGCGATGAAGAAGATTGCGCGGCTACAGCAAGAGAATGACGCGCTCAGGTCCGAGCTAGAAAAGATGGCTGAAGTCGCCCAGCGATTCATCTACCACGCCAGCATTGCCGGTCTGTCTCAGCAGAAGCTAATGGCGCCACTACCCAAGGTTCGCCGTGACTAGGCCAAGAAGGAGACTAAGATGGCAAACGGGCAAGCGCGTGCCGCAGAAAACATAGCCAAGTTCGAGGCCTGGGCCGCAGAACGACAGGTCGCTGGCGACTGGGCCGACTACATCCGTCAAGGCCAGCTCAACCGCACCGAGGTCGCCGCCGAGTGCGGCTTTGCCAAATCCGTGCTGCGCCAGAACCCAGCGGTGAAAACCGCCTTGGAGGCGCTGGAAGCGCGTCTGAATGCAGAGAATATCCTTTCCCCCGGCAAGAGGGAGAAGTCGCCGCAAACGCAAGATGAGGCGGCCTCATCGTCGGTAGATCGGCGCATTATCACGATCAACAACCGCAGCGAGCAACGCGTGAAGGCGCTCGAAGAACAGAATGCCGCTCTACGCGCAGAGGTGTTGGAGCTGCGTGAGCAGCTCAAGCGCTACCGAATGGTCGATGATCACCTCGCCCAGACGGGTCGTATGGTGCGGCCATGACGGATCTCTTTGTCGAGCTGACCATCACGTCCGTCCTGAGTCGAGGGGCACGCGGCGGGGTCATCATGGCCGGTGTCGATACCAAAGGTCGGCGGTATGTTGCGCGCTGTAGCTGGACGCTTATCCCCGACGCATCCTTCCCCGGCAAAGGCCAGCGCTGGGCGTTGCGCGGTGCGCTGAGCACCTACCAGCAAGAGCAGCAGATCGATGCGACGCATGCCGAACTGCTGCGGCCATCGGGTAAAAATATCATCGCCTGGATAGCCGGGTGTCCGGACATCCCAGGCGTGGGCCAGGTCAAGGCACAGAAGCTCTACGGCTGCTTCGGGCCTGATTTGGTGTCGCTCATCGAGCAGAAGGACGTAGACGCTCTGAGCGCTGTTGTCAGCCCCGAGGCGGCGGACCTGCTATGCCATGCCTTTGAGAAACACCAAGTCACGCAGACGCTATCCTGGCTCGACCAGGTGGGCATGCCGCGACGGATCGGCCAGAAGGTTGTCGACTGTTATGCCGAAAAGGCGCGAGAGAAGATCGAGGCCAACCCCTATGCGCTGATCAGCTTTGAAGCGCGCTGGAAGACGGTGGATGCCTTGGCGCAGTGTCGGTTTGGCGTGACCGAAGATGATCCGAGACGACTTGAGGCAGCGGTTGAGGAAACGCTTTACCGAGGACTCAAGGAGGGCCACACCTGTCTGCCGGAAAAGGATGTCAAACGCCGCCTCAAGACGCTGCTCGGTGACGCGGATCTGGCTGAGCAAGCGTTGGCCGTCGGCGGGAGCAGTCAGTACCGCAATGTGGACGCCCTTTACCAACCGACCGGCACCTATCTGATCGAGCTTGAGATTGCCCAGCGCCTTTCGCGTATAGCTGCTGGCGAAGTGGCTCAACAGCAGTCAATCTTCATGGCTGGCGAGGTCGAACACGACGCAGTAGAAGCGGCTATCAACGATTATGAGCGTGCCCAAGGCTTTGCGCTCTCTACCGAGCAACATCAAGCTGTGCTGTGCAGTGTGAGCGCCCCTCTCAGCTTAATTCTAGGCGGCGCGGGTACCGGCAAGACCACGGTGCTCAAGATTCTCTACGAAGCGCTGGAGGCCGTGCAGCCTGGCGTGGCCATCTACCAGATTGCTCTCGCGGGGCGTGCAGCACAACGCATGCAGGAGGCCACCGGGCGAGACAGCTGTACGATTGCCGCCTTTTTTGCGCGGGTTTCCGAAGAACAGCTCGGCAGCGATGCGGTGGTCGTCGTCGATGAGGTGTCGATGGTGGATGCCATTCTCTTCTATCGACTCCTGCGCCACATCCCGTCAGGCACACGACTGATTCTGGTCGGCGACCCAAGTCAGCTCCCACCCATTGGCCCTGGCCTTGTGCTGCACGCACTCGCCGGTCACCCGGCCATTGCGCAAACGGAACTGAAAGTGGTCAAGCGGCAGTCAGATGCAAGCGGTATTCTGCCTATTGCCTCGGCTGTTCGTGGGCATACGCTTCCCGAGTACGCGGCCTACCAAGGCCGAGGCAGCGGCGTATCGTTTATTGAATGTTCAGAATATTCGCTCGATGAAGCTATAGCAAGGCTCTACGAGGAGCTTGGCGGCAATGGCGCCGACAACAGCGTTCAGATTCTCTCTGCCACGCGCAGCGGCCATGGCGGTGTTAAACAGCTGAATCAGCGCTTACATGAATGCTATCGGCGTGATGGCACACCAGTTTGCTACGTCGACTTGCAACACGGCGTAGTGCCCGCGAAGTCACTTGATCACGTGCCATTCAAGGTTGGTGATCTGGTCATCTTCACCAAGAACGACTACCCCCTTGGGCTGCGCAACGGCTCTTTGGGCCGGATCATTGAGGCGTTACCTGTCGAAGATGCAGAGAGTGACTGCTGTAGGGTCGATTTCGAGGGTATTGAGTACACCCTGAAGACGACGCAGATTGAATCGCTCAGCCACGCCTATGCCATCACCGTTCACAAGTCGCAGGGCTCACAGTTCTCGCGAGTCATCGTGCCGATTCGTCAGTCCCGCTTGCTCGACCAAGCATTGATCTATACTGCGATCACCCGTGCGGTGGATCAGGTCGTGCTGATCGGAAATCGGGAAGCTGCGGCCGCAGCCATTCTCGCCCAGGCCTTTGCTGCCCGCCGTTATGTTTCGCTGCCTGAGCTTTTGAAGAACTCCACCACATTGCGCAAAGATCTATCTGATATTTCATGAACCGGGTTGGCTAGCCTTCAAGGCAGCGTAGAGGGTCGTCTTGCTGACCTTTATTCGTGCGGCGGCCTCGCGGACGTTCAGCCCATTGGCGAGATGATCCCTTGCCCGCTTCAATTTGTCGTCTGAGACGACGGGCTTGCGTCCCCCTTTGCGACCACGAGCGGCGGCAGCGGCTAGCCCCGCCCTGGTGCGATCACGAATCAGGTCGCGCTCGAACTGCCCCAAGGCACCGAACACATGAAAGATCAGCCGCCCACCAGCCGTAGTGGTATCGATGTTTTCGGTCAGTGACTGAAACCCGACACCACGGGCCTCCAGGGCACTGACCACCTCGATCAGATGCGGCAGCGAACGCCCTAGCCGATCCAGTCGCCACACCACCAGCACATCGCCGTCGCGTAGAAACTCCAGGGCGGCCATCAGGCCTAGTCGATCAGCTTTGGCCCCAGAGACGGTATCGTCGAAGATTCGCTCGCACCCCGCTTTACGAAGCGCATCTGTCTGCAAGGCAGTGTCCTGCTCCGCTGTCGAGACCCGCGCATAGCCGATCAGTGCCATTAGCCACCCCTTTGTCCGTTATTCCGTCCGCCTATCTTATTGTCCACTAACCCATCAAACAAGCCTGTTTTCGGACAATGTTCGGATTGGCCGTCTAATGATCGTTTCCCGGACGGCCACCCGCTGCATCGCACCTGGGCGTTCCAGCGAGAGGCCGGTGAGCAGACCGATCATCCACGCCGGAATGAGCAGACCACCCCTGCCCAGAAAGCATCAGAACCTGCCCGAACCGTGACAGGCAACGCCCCGAAAGCAACTTAGTTATCGGACACCGACACAGATTTTCATGGGCTGTCACTCATCTTCTTGAGGGTACCGCGCTTGGCAGCGACGCAGCATTGGGAATTAGGGATATCCTTCTATGTCGCCGTCTACCTGCTTGCCCCTCCCGGACTAGATGACCTGGCATGGTGACATCGGCAACGTTGGCCGAGGTGGCAGCAAAGCTGTGGGTCAGCCCGATAACCTCATCAATATCGATAAGGCCCAAACACAGTCAAGGAACGCTATTGAAAACAGGACACTTCTTCAGGATGGGGCAGAAGATCGTGCGGCGTACATTCTAGCTCCTTGGCAATAAGATACAGCTTTTCGATAGTTATATTCGCGTGTCCTCGCTCAATTCGTCCCATGTAAGCCGGCTCCAGGCCCGCACGCCAAGCCAACTCATCTTGGTTGATTCTCTTTTGAACCCGCGCTTGACGAATCCTATTTCCAACAGCTTTCGACAGTTTTTCCATAGGCTCTCCTCTTAAGAAAGACTATGGAGTGTTGTTGCGATTGCTCGCAGGCACTATAATACCTTCCAATTCGTTAAAATTTATGGTGGGGCATACCGTGAGCAAGTCATTCCTCCTCGATAGAAACCTCCACGAAATCTTAAACCACTCAGAATGTAAATCCCTTACTATCAGAGAGTTAAGAGATATATATTTGGGCGATGCTATCGTTCCCAAGGCAACTCGTTCATCTGTACGCCGCTATCTGTACGCTCAGGTCTTGCGTCTACTCAGAGAGGGTTGGCTGCAAGCTGATGAAGAAAAGCGACCTCGCAATCAGCGTTATCATGTCCTCAAGAAGCCCACACAGCTAAATGTACAACTTAAGTGCCCGCCAAAAGGGCTGCTCCCGGAAAAGCCATCCATTGCGACGCCCTGCATCACTGAAACGGATCGGGAGCATTTGACTCAGCTGATGCAAGCGCTCAAACGCGAGATAGAGGCGCATGAAAGCGAGCGTTATATCTATGATACGTATGGAAGATTTTCTGACGTGCAGCGGCTAATCCTTCCCCTCAACCATCTAGCAGCCCGACAGGAGTCAAGCCTCAAAGGAAAGATACGTGCGCTCGAAAAAATCTCCTCACTCTTGAGTTAGCATTGGCCCGCCATCAGGGAATAGATGCGTATATGTGACAAAACCTCAAGCGCTGAACTAAGTGTCGCAATAACCTACCCGGAGGATCCATGGGCGAGAAAAACACCTTTGCTCTTACCAATTTCAATATGTCGCCTATACCATCTGAATATATCGAGAGATGATGGAAGAGAAGGTAACCGAAGAAACCCTTGAAACAATTGAAAAAACCTATTCGAAGTTTGTTCGTTTATGAGCAATGGGCTAGTCTCTTTCTGCTTAGGAGGCTGAGCCAGACCCCAACGATGGACTGTCTCGCCTATACACGACGTTTGCAAGGAGGTTACCTATGAATGAACTACTCGAAATGCTCATCGTGGCCTCCCCTTTATTATTGGGTGGATTTTTATTAGCTTATTTTGCAAGAAGAAGCTATTACAAGCAGGCATTTAAACGCGCAGCCATGCATGGCACATGCTTCAACCGGGTAACCTTTGACCCTTCAATTTATAATGGAAAAGCCTGTATTAAAAACAGCCAAGTGCCCATTTCTACAATAGTAAGAAAACTAGCCTCCGGCAGTTCGGCTGAGCAGTTACTTGCTGACAATCCTTATCTTGAAGACAAAGATATCCTTCAAGCGTTAGAGTATGCAGCAGTCTGTGTCACAGAAATAGATAGACGGCGCCAAGGAACGGATCTGACCTAGGTGTGTTAATGTACTCTCCGGCTTTGTATCGAAGGCCCTTTGTATTATTTTCTGCTGCTTGGAGAAGCAGCTATCGGCCAAAAGCAGATAATCATAAGCGACTGATATAGCACCTGAGATTAGCCACGCCGTGCAACAGCGTCGGCTTGGACGAATTTTAATTATTAGGTGCGCGCGACACCGAGGTTAGCTTCACAGATTGGGCGAATAGTAAAAAGAAGCCGTCGGCCAGTTTTACTTGACAACTACAGCCCTTCAGATAACGGCCAAAGGTGGCCAAATCTTCCTGAAAATAAAACAATGACGCATTATGATATTAATGATGCGAGGAATTAATTATGCGAACCACTATCACCATTAATGATGCTTTGTATGAACAGGCGCTTGAGTTTGCTGAGCCGGGTTTAAGTAAGCCTTCAGATATCTTTCAAGAAGCCTTAAAGACCTACGTGCGCGTACAAGCTGCCCGTCGCCTTGCTGCATTGGGGGGCACTGCCCAAGAGATGCCGGATATACCATTCCGGCGAAGAGAGTCGCCGACGGAATGAAGAGGCTGATCGACACACTTCTCATTTCGTAAGCATGTACCGCTCAGACTAAGGTCGTTTTCCATTGGCAGATATCGGCCAATAGCGGACCTTGGAAAGGTTCTGATTTTACGCCGAAGCACAGCGGCGACTCAAATCTGTCCACCTCCCGCGACTCGTTAAGAAATATTTTTTACAAGTTCGATACCAGATTCCTGATAACGAGAAAAAATATTTTCGAAATCCCAATCTTTAGGCATAGCATGCCCCTTTAAACGAGAATTTTCCTCGACAGTGATAACCGCAATTTTCCAATATTTTTGGAAAAGCTCTCTCATTTCATTAATGTCTAAACTGCCTTCTCGTGCCGCTTGTTCACACGGCTTCTGGATATATTTAGCTTTCGGAACCATATGCTCAAAAATCAAACCAGAAAAGTTCCGAGATTGAACTTTTTCCAGCGCAGAAGGCGAGTAGTAATCCCCGCAAAGGTATTTGCTTTCGGGATTCATGCGCAAGAATGCATTTGAGGGAAATTTATTTAACCCTTCCCTTAACCCCCTGATTAAAACTTCATCGCTCCAGTCTAACGATTGAAGCAGCTTATAATAGGATTTTATTATTGGTTCAAGATCCACTATATCTTCCTTAATTCATGTTTTTAACAACTTACTACTGCGCATTGTGAGCAGCAAGATTTCTATCCGTTTGCCCTGGCGAGACGGGCGCATGACGAAGCCCAACCCAAACAAGGGGCTTTTGATGTCACGGAACCCTCTTCATTCTCCTTGCAGCACGTACGCATAGGGTCTTCTTCAAACAGGATTCTTGAGATTTTGCCTCCGTGAGACCAAGGTACATACCCCACCTTAATCTGAGTGCGTTCGGATATCAAAATGGAAACACCTTCAACACACTATCGATGACCTGCATGATGGCCAGCAGTTAATCAAGTGCCCAACCCGCAGCAATAACTGCTTCTGGTGTAGAAAAGCGCTCAACATCATAGGTTTTCTTATCGGTAATTTCAAACTTTCCACTCATCAGTGAGAGTACATCCATGCTGCCATGCCTGCCGTCCAGGCTCTTGAAATGCACATGGCCATCAGGCGTTGGCACTAAGTTCATTCCCTGTGTTGTCAGTGTTTCCACTGTCTGACTCAACAATGACTGTGACCAATTAAAAGTAGCCATAAATTCTCCCAGATTAATTTGCAACATCAAATATACAATCTTACAGGTTATGTTATCCATTTAAAAATTGATACTATTTCACATTGAGACCATGGTCTTAAGCTCAAGACCTGAATGAATCTAAAAACCATTTAACATGAACATATTAAATCATGTTTTTTAATATTAAACTTGCATTCTACGAAATATTTTTTTCAGCATTCTTTATTCCTCAGCCCTCGATGCATCGTTAAACCCCCAAGGGCATATGCGATATTTTTCTTTTTACCATGAATTTCCATTGAAATTTTCAAAATCTGTTTTAGAGCCTCGTTAATAAAAACTGGCTGCTATTTTCTTTCAAGTAAAATCAGAATAATACTCCAAATGTCGGCTGGTGATGACCCCAATGAAGAATGAATGAAAACAAATCAACCTCTAGCGCTAAGTGCTTTATCGAAAGCCGTTAATGCAGAGGAGCGTGCTGAAGACCTTTTCTGCCATGTCCTCTTTGGGTCGCTAGCAGCGACATCCGGCCAGAAGCTGTCGTAGAGTGAGCGCTAATGTAGCGCTTTCAGCACGTCTTGGAATGAAGCCGAATGTTCAATTGAAAGTAGCGTCGTTACGCCTAGGCCTTTTATTTACTGCCCTGATTCCAAAGATAAATATCTAAAATTCGCTCTTGAAACCACTTTGTGGAAACTAGGCTCCTAAGCTCATACTCTTTCATTGTTGGCTCGACTGAATATGGTATGACCTTGCTAAGGTTGCCGCAGGCTTGTTCAATCTGCTCCTGAAACCGGGCATAACAGGATGAAAATGCTTCATTGAATGCAGCGAAATCACCTGGTTTGGTGCCTAGGGCGATACGCGCTTGTCTATCGTAGATACGAACAGGGCTACGAAACTTTAACCACATAAATTTTGTTGTTAATGAAAGAACATTTCGATTTCCGTACTCGGAAGAAATGCGTTGCTGCGTATCAGAAACGATACTAGTTACATTCTTGTGGGTAACGGGACCCAATTTATTCAATATATCAAGTACTGGCTCATACCTTTCTAATTTTCTAGATTCTTCATATTTAGTGGGCAGGTTTCGCGCAACACGAAAATGTCCCCCAGCACCTAAAAGAGCTTGCCTTTGTTTGTCGATTTCGAAAGATGCGAGCCCTTCAAAATACCCAGCTTCTTTCTCCAACCATTGGTTAAAGAATTGAAGTGTGCAGAATTCAAAAGTTCGGGAGGCCATTTATTTTCCAGTTATATTGAGTGAAATTATTAAATACTATTTGGCTGGACACGTATTGGCGCAAACAATGTAGGATTCCCTACATGCTCGAAGCGTCTCTGTTTTGAAGCCAACTTGATTCCCCTGCGAAACACACGACGAGTAATTGGATGAGCATTCCCGAACACAGCTTGGTTCCAAGCTACTCACATCTACATCTTTAATACTGTATGCACATCCGTAAAGTGTGAGGAATAACCCTGCAAAAACAGAAATTTTCAACATAAGCCACTTCCTTCGTGATTTAATAGGCATTAGAAAATACCGTAATATTTAGTGTCGCTTGGCTGTATAAAAAAATTGCCGCGCGTGCTGCATAACACGGATAAACGAGCCAGCCGCATTTTTCAGTAGCGTCCGCTTTGGGTCGTTACCGGTCAATCCTAGGACATCATTACGTTCGCACAATTGCAAGGGAGCAGCTCTCAAGCACATTGATAACCACTCCCACCGCATGCTGATATTGGCTTATGCTCGTTATTCTACGATCCAGCTAATAACTTCTTCATTACCATATTCAGCTTTCCATTCCTGAATGACTTTGTGGTTTCCACCGCGCGTTTCGACCACCTGTCCTGTGTGGGGATTTTTGTAGACCTTCAATGCACGCTTTTTACGATCACTTGTACCGCTTTTGGGATCTTTGACTGAAGCATTTCGATATGAAGGATCCAGAATTTCACACACATCACGTGCTTCTTTTCCGTGTTCGGTCATCAATGCTTGTAATTTGTCTTTGAATTCAAGCTCTTTCTTGAGTTCGCTGTTACTCTCAAGCGCTTGCAACTCTTCTTGCAGCTGCTTAAGCATCTGTTCTTTTTTGATATAATCATTTAATACTGAGGCCATCTAATTCATTCCACATGTTTTAAATATTAATGGACTATTATCAAGGATGACCTATGTTATATCAACACAATTTCTTTAACTCGACGATTATGAGGCAACCTCCAATACAGCATCTTGTAAAAGCCCGAGAAATGACACCATGGTAAATGCCAGCATCAATGAAAAAATACAACGGAAGTGCTGGAGGCTCCCGAACGACTCTGCGGCTCTAGAACTCATGCCCGAACTTGGTTTCACAACGAGCCTATAGGCGTGTTCGAGTACCGGACTGCCGAATATCTGGTAGCTTCCGGTCGAGCTTCTGACCTTATGCTCGCTGGAAGCTGAACCAAACGGGTGATCTGCAAAGTGCCCTGAAGAGCGGGGAATGGCGTATAAAGAGAATGACCTCTATTTTCGCCGGATTCGGCCAAAAGCGGATGTTCAGGATAGGTGCTCCGACAACACCCCCTTGTTATGTGCTATTAGCCAGAGATGCTCCCTTTGACTGATTGTGATATGAGCAAAGCAATTCACCATTCTCTATAACGGTCTTACCACCTTTTGCATGCGGAATTACATGGTCCGCCTGATACCTTGACCAACTGACTCTAGTTTCCTTTTCAGGCTTTCCTTCCCTCAAGCATTGCTGACAGAGACCTTTTCCCTTCCGATAAATGGAAATTCTTTCAAATTCCGTAAAGCTTCTTTTCGTATCTTTTGCAACGATCTCCAGCGACTGTGAAGCCAAGTAATCAAAAAATACTTGACGAAGAATCATGTCTCTGATTTCTAGATCTTTCTCACCCTGCTGCCGATGATTACTAAACGTAAGTAGATCAATATCCTCCGTTTCATCGTAGCTTTTCCAGCGCCTGTGAAACCAATAAATGAAATTTCTGATCACTTCACCGGTAGAATAATCAACCACGTAATGACGGCTGACATGACGTACGAGCATGTAAATAGATATTATAAAATATTCAACCGAGAACTCTTTTATGCCGGAGGCATCATCCAACATCGGGTCGTTTTTAAAAATCTCATGGAATACATTAAGAACTCTGAGAACAGCGATGGCTTCTGCCTGGGATTCATACGCCAGATTTCCTATTCCATCAGCCTGTTTATGATCATTAATAAATTCCTCAATTTTTCTGTCACTTAGGTCAGCGTAACCGCCGCCTGTTTCGATCATCAAGAATCGTGCCATGAATTGCAGATGCTTCATCCTATTGTTGTCTACGCTCAACAGATTAAAGAATGAATGCTTATTTTGGTTTTTTTCAATAGGTTCATAACGCTCGTAGTCAAAGGATTGATCATCCGCATACTTGACAATAAAATTTCTCGTCAAACTTGATAGCTGCGCGTGTGCAACTTCCATGTAATTTAGCGTTTCCCCTTGCTGGAGTCGCCAGAATATTTCTGTGGCAATGATTTGATGATTAACGTCATGAGGGCTATCGATGTCTTTAATAATATCAGCTTGATACTTGAGTGATTTATCAATGAATTTTCTTACTGAAACATCGAGATCATCGTAATACTTACCCGGCAAGTTCGGGTCTAGGTCAGCGAGAGAGCGCGGGAGAGGATATTCTCCGGCGAAGAAATCTTGAACCGTTGTGATTCGTTGTTGACCATCAATCACTTCGTTCACAGCAGTAGTATCCGAAAGGCGAACCTCACGAACAACCAATTTTGGTATGTAATATCGGCGAAACAGACTATCCAACAGAGACTGCTTTTTCTTCTTAGCCCAGACAGCCTTTCGCTGGTAGGGAGGCCTAGTAACGAAGTCCTCCCGGTAATCGTGAAAGTCTTTTATCCCGAACTCGGTACTTACAATTGTGTATTCAGGCCTAGGATTGAATGGCATAAGGTTGACCTATTTTCGAATTTAGAAAGCACATAACAGGTATCAAACTGAGCGATCTATGATTGGATAAATGTGCTGGTATGTTTATCCAGCAAATGCGACCTGCAAAAACCTCGTAAACCTCTAATCCTGATGAATACTAATTTAAACTAGGATGCATATGGAAATTCGCGCTCCTGCTGCATTTCCAAGAATGACCGCTCAGGGTCGTCAGCTGCCATTTCACGTGTCATTGCAGAATAAGCTCATAAACACGTTGCGGGCTTTCCTCGACACGTAAATTGGGACTTCTATTATCAAGTTGTGGATGTGACGTTTTCATCCATCGCTGTGCCTGAGCCTCGCCAAGTTTTTTAACCGCTGTCTCCCAAACTTCTTCCCTGCTGGGTGAGTCAATAGCTACTCGCCCTACATCGCGCATGTCCCGCCATGCCTGTATGTCGTCAGGTTCGGGGGCGTTGGGGTCACATTGATCTAGCAGACTATTTAGCCTCGCAGGCCTGACGGTTGATGCTTTCTGCAAGGCATCCGTTTCATGCAACAGGGCTTCTCGTAGCCAGGTGT
This sequence comes from Vreelandella zhuhanensis, assembly GCF_009793355.1. Classification (GTDB taxonomy): domain Bacteria; phylum Pseudomonadota; class Gammaproteobacteria; order Pseudomonadales; family Halomonadaceae; genus Vreelandella; species Vreelandella zhuhanensis. The sequence goes on along the minus strand of NZ_WTKP01000006.1, from coordinate 193,096 downwards.
CCACTGCATCGCAGACGCGTTCATTTTCTTGCGGAGCTACCACAGCGCTGCTGTTGCCGCTTTGACCGATAAAAAAATGCTCAGGAATGTGAAGTGCGCGGCCATCCCGGAGGTAAGCCACAATTTCGCCGCTCATATCTGGTAAATAAGCATCTTCGCTTTGTAAGCACTCTAATGCCTGGCGAAACGTTTCCAGCGGCTGGGGGAAACGATCACGTAGATCAAAGGCGCGATACGCGAATACAGTGCGTAATGGGTCATTATTTGATGGCTGAGTTGACAGCATCCTGCGCTCCATGCAAGAAAAGAATCGGTAATTTTCTAATTCAACTTACCAGCAGAAAACTATTTGTGCTCATCATTCTGAGCATTTTTACATGCTAAATGCTTACTTCCGTTCCTTCACACGCTTTTCGCCTAGCTCAGCCAGGGTGGGTGTAGCCCCCTCTGGCAGCCTAGTTGTCCGGTTGGCGAACCTGCTGCAAGGCAATCTCTGGCTTGGTGGCAAAACTCACATCGGGGGGTACACCGGCACGACGACAGCGGTCTGGGTCATCCACCCAAGAAGTTGGCAAATAGAGCTGCCACGCCACCTACAAGCTCGCCTGCTCTGTGGCGACCGACAAGCTGACAGCGGCCTGGCAGTTGTCTTGCTTGCCGATCTTCCCGCAATACTGTCGACTGACGCCCACCGAATGTCGGCTCTTCTTACGGATAGCCGTATCATCGATGATCCAGTAGCACGGGGTCTCAGCCTTTCAGAACCAACCGCCCGATCGTATTATCCATCCGATACTGAGCAATTGTTCCATCCACGATACTCTTTACGACCTCACGTGCAGCATCTAGCTCGACGTTGAACCACTCACGAGGCCGGTAGGTGCCTCCATCTCGGCTGTGCAGCAGGACGTTGACGCGCTGGTTGTGAAGCATGGCATGCACCAGATGCTCGAATCGTCGTGGGTCGAGGTTGTAGCAGTCGAATGACGCTACAACCTTCACCGGCGCTTCCAGGTAGGTCTGCTGCCGTTCTGCCCCAGTGATGCGTTTTTCTAACTCCTTCTCGGTGTAGCCAATCTTGTGCAGATTACGAATGCCTACAAGCGCCGGATCTTGGCTCAGCGAGCGCAAAATATAGATAACGCCTGTGCGCTTATCGTGATGAGTAATGCCCTGCATCGAGTCGAAGGTGATGTCGGGACGGAGAATGCGCCGCCCGGTCTCGTCCTTGTAGAGTGCCCTAGCGAGGGAGCGCAACAACAAATTGGACTCGGTGCCGTTGTCGAACACGACTCTCAAGCGCGGGTTGAACTTGCGCCCTGCACCGACACTCTCCTCCCCCACCTGGTCGGCGATACACAGCATGCCGTTGAGGACGAACATGTCGCCCTCATCGATTTGCGACTCCTTCTGAAATGGCACCGCCTCGGCCTCGCCTTCCCGCAGTTCCTCACGAACTTGGTCGAATAGGCCCTCGAAACGATAGAAATCATCACAGTGGGTGCGCTGGGCGATTTCGTCAGGCATGTCCCGCACGCTGGTCTCGGGCACATGAGTCAGGTCGAAGATCGACTCTACGCTCTCGTCATCGCCGCTCAGTAGCCCGAGAGTGTCGCTGTCCCAGATATCGTCAAGCGATGTCACGTTTTCAGGCGATATGGGTGCTTTCACAGTCGTGGGTGGTGTGGTCTCCGTCGACTCCCTTTGAGTGCTCTTCCCTACTCCAGCGTCTGTGGATGGCTGGGCATGATCTAAGCCCCCCGAATCGCCCACAAAGGCCCGTAGAAGCCCGAGGGAGTCCCACTCTGCCAACCCTTCGACACGTCCCAGATCGCCTCTGAGAGCGTATAAATGGGCGGCTAGCGTGGCTTCAGACAAGTCCTCGGCGTCCTTCTCTGGCTCACGATCATGCTCCCGGACAAAAGCCTCGATGTTCTGGAGACTGGCGATAAGGCGCTGATCAGTGGTGGGGGCTGAAGACCTGGGTGGTGCGACCCTCAGCAGACCCAGTTCGTCAGGTTCGGCAAAGATGTCTTCCAGGGCGCGACGCTTCGGCGGCTCACGACGAGTTCGAATCATGCCGATACTCCCCGAGCCCTTTCGCGTTTCTTCTGTTGGATGTAGGCCAGCGCCTCGGCATAGCGCATTTCCATGTGGTCATCGCTGTGCACCGATGGCGGGCGCCCCTTCTCTTTTGTGAATGCGACGATCTTGGGCCAGAGGACAACTGCCTCTTCCTCAGTCATTTGTGTGCGGTTGCCGACCACGGTGTCCTGAATGGTCTTGAGCACTGGAGCGGTCAGCGCCTTGGACAAAATTTCGTAGGCGCCTTGGAAGGGGTTGATCTGGTTGATCAGGTCGATGTTGAGGTGTTCGATGTTAACGAATTTCTCGCCGATCTTGAGGAACTGACGATTTCCCTTGGGCTCGTCACTCTCGATATCACCGTCCAAATCACGACCATCTGGCGCGGCACCGGGATCAACGGGCCCACCATCGGAATCAGTGTCATATACCGCCTCTGGCTCGTGTATCACAGCGTCCTCAGGCAGGTCGTCTTCATTGAACAGGCCCCCTGTGGCTCGCGCCCCCATCGTGGTCAGCACGGTCTCGCGCAGTAACTCACGCTCGCCTTCATCTAGATCAGGGTGCATACGTTCAATGACTTTCGGCAGCTCCACCTCGTTGATGACCTCAGGCTCGGTGGTATCCGTCACCGCAGCAGTGGCCACCTCTGGCTTCTGTAGCAGGGCAGCGATAATGTCCTCCTGACCACCGGAGTCCAGGATACCCATCACCTTGTTGGAGACTGGTGCCTGAGTGTCCTCGATGATCACAGTGCCAGGTTCAGCCTTTTCGCCAGGTGTCATGCGTGAGCGCGGCTTGAACGACACGCTGGGAGCCAAAACCTGCTCCATCAGCAAGGAGACCGTAATCGCCTTCAACAGGTTATTAACGCTGACCTTCACGTCTTCATCGTCGGCGTCAGGCTGAGCGATCAGGTTGGTGAACTGCGCATGGCTCTTACCTTCGCTGTCACGGGTGGCACGGCCGATGATCTGGACGATCTCGGTCATTGAGTTGCGGTAGCCGATGGTCAGCACGTGTTCGCAGAAGGGCCAGTCAAAGCCCTCCTTGGCCATGCCTAGGGCGATGATGACGTCGACGTCCTCAGGCTTGGTGACGTTGCGCAGATACTCCTGCACGTGTCGGCGGTTGGGCGTATCGGTCACCAGGTCAGCGACCTTGAGCAGATTTCCGCTAGGATGACGCACCGTGACGATGCCAGTTTGACTGTCCTGCACTTCGACGTCGCCCAGCGCATCGAGGATGTGGTCGACCTCGCCATACTTGTCCTTGGTGCTCTCGCCGCTGTTGACGTTAGGGATGTGGACGATGGTCTTCTTGTCCGGGTCCAGCACCTCACGTATCGCGTCGAGATAGCGGCCTTGATAGAAGTGATAACCAATCCCCAGAGACTTCAGATGGCGATAGCCGTTGAGCTGCTCGTAATAGGTGTAGGTCACCTTGTCAAAACAGGCTTCATCGTTTGGCAGCAGTATGGGCGCAGCATCACCACGAAAGTAGCTACCCGTCATTGCGACGATGTGAGCGTTAGAGCCGTTCATCACATTATCGATTAACCCACCGAGCCGGTTACCCTCGTCTACCGAGACGTGGTGGAACTCGTCGATAGCCAAGAGACAGTCGTCGAAATCCGATGATTTGAGCTTGGCGAAGGCGTAGCGCAGCGTGGCATGAGTGCAAACCAATGTGCGACTTTGCGGGTCGGCTAAAAAGCGGCAGAAGGTGTCTACCTTGCCAGTGTCACTGCCGGCACGACACAGGTCATAGTGATCATTGACGTGCCAATTCCATTGGAAGCCGTGCGAAGTAAGATCAGTGTTCTTGAATGACGCACCAATAGACATCTCAGGCACCGCCACGATGGCCTTACGAAGCCCAAGATGGTTCAGTTTGTGCAGAGCAAGGAACATCAGTGCCCGCGACTTACCGGACGCCGGAGGCGCCTTGAGCAGCAGATATTGGCTGTCGCGCTTCTCGTAGGCTCGCGCCTGCATCTCGCGCATCCCCAACGCATCACTACTTGCGCTCTTGCCGGTCTGGGCATACTCGACCTTGATCAGTTCCGCCATGCCTTAGCCCTCCTTGATGACAGCGTTGCGAGATTTCTTGGTTCGACTTGGCTTTGACGCTGTCTCGGCCTCAATCAACGCCTCGTAGCGGGCCAGCAGATACTCTTGGCGCTCAGCGGTATCGCGGAAAGGACGGTCGCGGTAGAGCCTTTCCACGGCACGGTCCAATGCTTGGTGGGCTTCCAAGAGGTTATCGGGCATCTTGTCGGGATCGTAGAGCTGCGCCATCGTCTTATCGGGATGGGCGGCACGGGCGAGGATAACGGCTCGCCCGAATTTCTCGATTTCTTGGCGCTGGCGGTCGGAGGCTTCCGGCCAGGGGAAGGTGTTGTAGACCAGCGAGGCCGAATATCGGTAGTCGCTTTTGAGACGACCACCCACGAGACGCAGCCAGTCCATGTGCATTTGGGTGGAGAGGATGGCGAATTCGTAAAGGGTGCCACCCGGAATCATCTGAACTAGATTCGTAGTGATGACAGAATGGTTAAATATTCCAACTGGAGCATAGCTCCTCCTCTCAGAAGTCACGCTTGGAACTAAAATATATTCGTCTTCACTAAATTGCCGAACTTGACCAAACAAGTGAGGAGTTTCTGCTATTCTTCGTGTATCAGCCTTTTTGCTAGCACAGCGCATTTTTTTGACTAAATCAACACGCTCCCGAACGACAGCTACTGAATTAATCTCATCTTTGTCTACACCTACTAGCCACAAACACCAGCGTTTATAGTCTTGCAAGAAATCTTGAGAGCCCATCAACCGCTTAACCCACGGCTTTACCCTCTGATCTTCCGAAATTAAACTCTCTTTTTCTTCTTCCGTTAAAACAAGGTGGCCACCGTCCACAGGTTTGTTGCCATTAACCATGAAAGTAGACCCAACCAAAGGCTTCTTCCTGCTCGCAACCACTGTATTGGAACCTTCGAGGAGGAAAGGGCTGATATTATTTACTAGCCGCATTCGCCACTCGCCACCTAAATACTGGTATAAGCGCTTTTCGCGTGGATTCCTAGCAATCCCAATGATTATCACATGCACACCAGCGTTGGACTGTGCACTATTCTTCCAATTGAAAGTTTGGTAAGCAAAGTTGATTTCAACACCAAGCTCTAAAATGAAAGGCCACAGCATCGCCACCTGCTCACCTTGGCAAATGGAGTTAGTCGAAACAAAAGCTAAATTACCATGTTCTCGTATATACTGAGCGCCCTTCCAAAAAAAGCTAGCCACATAGTCAAGATAGCGGTGCTTTTTAAAGCCGTAGAACACCTTATCTATATCTTCATTCTGTTCATCCGAGCGATAACTAGCACCACGATAAGGTGGATTACCGCACACATAAGTCTCGACAAACTCGTCATTAAGGCAAACAGTATTCCAATCCAACTGAAGACTATTCCCAAGGACAAGATTTGCTGAGTCTTTGAGCGGAAGCATTGGCTCGGAACGACCAAACTCTTCGGCAAAAAGCGTATTCATCTGGTGCTCAGCAAGCCACAGCGAAAGCTGCGCCACTTCATGTGCAAAGTCAGCAATCTCGATGCCATAGAACTGGCTCAGCCGAATCCCGCTCATGAACATCTCTTGCTGACCGGACACGTCCTGAAGTGCCCGGAACACGGCCATCTCCAAGCGGCGCAGCTCCTTGTAGGAGATGATCAGAAAGTTGCCGGACCCCATCGCCGGATCGAACACGCGAATCCTCGTCAGCCGCTCCAGCAGCGCTTCTAGCTTCTTGCGGTTGCCCTCCGCCTTGTGCAACTCCACATAGAGCGTGTCGAGGAACAAGGGGCGAAGCAGTTTCAAAATATTGGGCACTGAGGTGTAGTGCTGACCCAGCGCATCACGACTCTCTTCATCCACGACTGCCTGGAACATCGAACCGAAGATATCGGGATTCACCGCCTCCCAGGCGAGCTGCCCGCACTCGATCATCATCCGCCGACCCTTGCCGCGAATCTCGGGCACGGGCAGGTCATCCCGGAACAAACCGCCGTTAACGTAGGGGAACTGCGCCACGTGGGCAGGCAGATCTGCCGAACGCTCGCTCTCCGGCTGGTTCATTACTCTGAAAAGCTGGGCGAGCAGCTCAGTTAGCCCCTCGCCGTTCTCACCGCTGGCCTCGGTGATGACCTTGGTGAAGGCGTTCTTGGGAAAAATATCGGTATCTTCGGCGAAGTAGCAGAACAATAGACGAGTCAGAAAAACGTTTAGCGAGTGGAGCTGCTCGGGCGTGCTGAACTCGTTGACCTCCTTCAAGCGATCAAACAGCCGCCCCATCTTCGCAGCTGCCTTCAGGTCAGCAGACGCCTCCTCGAAGCGCTTGGTGCGCTCCAGGCCGGCCATTGGGGCGAAGAAGAGGTATTGCGTGGGAAGATCACTAAAAACGACCTCCAGACGCTCGTCTGTCTTGGTATCGAGTGCTGTCAGCTCCCGGTAGTCCGTGACAACCAGGAAGCGGCACTTGTGACGAGGTGGCTCATCTTCGTCTACCAGCACCTGCAACGCCTCGTGGACGCTCTCCCCTTGGCGCACCGGCATAAAGTAGAGCCAGTTCTTCAGGGCTACGTGCCCGTCGTCCTTCCGGCTGGCCACATTGCGCTGACCACCGTTGCGAATCTGGGTGATGGTTGCCTTGGGAAACCCATAGGCATCGAGAAAGGCGTAGATGAATTCATCGCTGACAGCGTCTGGCTGTGTCGCAGCGGTGAGCGTATCCATACAGTAGGTCTGATCGAAGGCCATGCGACCTGTGCTCCCTAGGTGATGACTCTGGTGGAGCCAGTAATTCTTTATTCCTAGAGAATACGCACCTGGTCAGGTGATGTCACTGATCTGAATTCAAGCATATAGATAACCTAAATCCGTGAAGCTGGCCCCTGAAATGCTCACTTGCATTGAGCGGGCAAGTGTCGGCGCCGGCTTCACGAATTCAGAGGGGCGTAAACTTGAAATGTAAACAGAAAGGGTTCAAAACCGGCTATCGTTTACATTTTAACATAGTGCCTGGACGAAAAACGACACCAAACCCTTGCACTCACTCACTCACTTATCGTTTACACTACTTTCTTGTGGATAGAATATCATTACCTGCCTCATGGGCAACTCTCCGGTTATGCTCATCAATGGCGGCATTGGCCAAGGCATCGGCGCGTTCATTCTCGGCGTGGCCACTATGGCCTTTTACCCAATGCCACTCGATCTCGTGCCGAGCCGTTTCCTGCTGCAAGGCTTTCCACAGCTCGGCATTTTTTACCGGCTGTCGCGCGGAGGTCATCCAGTTACGCTTGACCCAATTGTCGATCCACTGGGTGATACCCTGGCGAAGATACTGCGAATCCGTCCACAAGAGCACCTTGCAAGGCTTTTTCAGCTCACGTAGCGCCATGATGGCGGCCATCAACTCCATACGATTATTCGTAGTGAGCGGCTCGTAGCCTTTCAGTGTCTTTTCATGCTCCCCGCTGTACAGGACGGCGCCCCAGCCCCCGGGCCCCGGATTTCCACGACAGGCGCCATCGGTATAAATGGTGACCTTCGGTTGGGCTTGATAGAGAACCTCACTCACTATTGTTGTCCTTCCTCTTGCTGGGGCTCGCATGGCGGCCGTGGTTTTCAGAACTTGTTCGCGTCGCCCCTTGGGTCGTATTGCGCACCGGCGCTTTCAGGTTGAACCTCAGCGGCGTGATCGACGCCCGCTGTTGCTGACGTCTTGCCTGGATCATGTAACTTTCTCCGATAGGCAAGTTATAGCGCCTACCCAACGTTTCCCAAAATTCAGGCCCTGCCTTGCCCCCTGGCCAACGAAAGCAGCAATAGTCTACGCGTTCTATTTCAAAATCGACAAACGCCAGCCACTCACGAAGGCTGGCCGGCGTACGCCATGTGCCGTTCCAGGGAATCTGGTGTTGACGAAAAGGCCGGTGTCGGGACAATTGTCCCACGCCAAAAGGATGGAAACCGAAGATAACCAGCTTTCCATTATCTGCCGTGACGCGAGCGGCCTCTTGCAGGGTGTGATGGGCATTGGACACATTTTCGAGCCAATGATGAAGCACGGTTAAATCCAGACACTGATCGGGGAGTGGCAATGCATCCGGCGGGCACACCAGGGTTTGTTCAGTCTCGGCCATGCTAAGCACCGGCGCCCAGCGCAGAGGGTGGCGAATCGGGCACATGGTGGTAAGCGGCCCTGCCATTCCCATCTCCAGGCTATGTCCCCCAAAAAGCTCTTCGCACACCGGCCCCAGGCAGGCACGCTGCGCTTCCCACTGAGTTCGACCCGTCTCCGAGTCCCAGTATTGCCTATTATCTTTCAGGCACTGGGCCAGTTCCATCGCCGTTGTCGAAGTTGACATGAAAAGCGCTTCCCTCCACAGTTAAGGTTTTTTAGTCACTTTATCGTAGTGTTTGGCTGGCACCTAAAGCCGCTAACAATTCATCCACCGCCTCCAAGGATCTCGCCCATGCTGAGCGTGACACCGATTCCCGCCCTAAGCGATAACTATATCTGGTTATTAAGACAGGATTCGAGTCAAGGCGTTTGCGTGGTGGACCCAGGCGAAGCAACACCGGTCATCGAGCTACTTGAACGCGAGTCGCTCACCCTCGAGGCCGTCTTGATTACCCACCATCACCACGATCATACCGGCGGCTTGGCAGAGCTTATCAAGCGCTACGCACCTCGCGTGATCGGCCCCCAGAACCCACAGATCAGCGGTATTGACGAACAGGTCGGTGACGGTGACGAAGTACGCGTCATGGGCCGCTTGTTCGATGTCATTGCAACGCCTGGCCATACCCTCGATCACATCAGTTTTTTTGCCCCCGGCATTCCACCGTTGCTGTTTTGTGGCGACACCCTGTTTTGCGCCGGATGTGGGCGTCTATTCGAAGGCACTCCCGAACAGATGCAACAGGCTCTGACGCGCCTGGCCCGCCTTCCCCAGGATACGCTGGTATTTGCCGCCCATGAATACACCCAGGCAAACCTGGCATTTGCTCAAGCGGCCGACCCAGACAACCAGGACGTCAAGACGACGCTTGAAGAGTGTCGTAAAGCCAGAGCGCTGGAACGCCCCACATTACCCAGCACGATTGGACGCGAACTAAAAATCAACCCTTTCCTGCGCACCGAAACATCGGGGGTACGCCAAGCGGCGGGCACACAAGGCCCAGCTGACGATAACCTGGCGACGTTCACTACCTTGCGCGAATGGAAAAACCGCTTTTAAACGTCATTTTGACACGGATTATCTTCTTATATGACCTACCGTACTTTACGCCAACGCCTCTTGGTGGGCGCCGGCGGTACGCTGCTGCTAGGTTTGCTAGCGGCCACGGCCACCAGCCAGGCAGCGACAACCGAAAGATTCAATAGTGCTTTACCCCTTCAGCTGAATTTCTGGGAAACCTTGGAACTCAAGCAACAAGATGCCTGGAGCATGTTACGCAAGACCTTCCAATGGCAGAAGCAACCTCTGCCTCCCGAAGCCCAAGCGCGTGTCCAGAAATGGATCGATTACTACCGTTCCAGCCCCGAAAACATTGTTGCAATTACCGAGCGCGCCCGGCCTTGGATCGCATGGATTACTCAACAAGTCGCTGAGCGCGGCTTGCCGGGCGAGCTGGCCTTGATACCTTTTGTAGAAAGCTCTTTTGACCCCGTCGCTCGCAGCCACCGGGGTGCCGCCGGCCTATGGCAGTTCATGCCGAGAACCGGCGATGCCATGGGCCTGGTGCGCAATGGTAGTTATGATGGGCGACTTGACGTTATAAGAGCCACCTCCGCGGCACTGGACTACATCGAAATGCAAGCCGACCAATGGTATAAAGGCGATCTCACGCTTTCACTGGCGGCTTACAATGCCGGCGCCGGCACGGTCAATCGGGCGCTACGCCACGCACCAGGTCAAGATTACTGGAGCCTGCGGCTTCCCTCCGAAACCATGCATTATCTGCCCAAGTTGTATGCGATTGCAGCAATCGTCAACGACCCCGCTCACTACCAGGTAAGCCTGCCTGATATTCATACCCAACCGGGCTTCACTCAAGTGAGACTCAGCCAACCGGTGAGTCTTGCAGAAGCATCACGCCTGATGAAAATCAGCCCGTCGTCACTGACCGAGCTGAACCCCGGCCTGCTTAATGGCACCTTGCAGCCACGACTGGCGCGGATACTATTGGTACCGGAACAAGCCGATGTTTCGCTGCTCGCCGGATTGACCAACAACGGCACCCAACAGATTGCTGAAAATGGTAATACCTATTTGGTACAACGGGGCGACAGCCTTTCCGCCATTGCGGCGCGTTATAAGGTCAATCAGCAGGAACTGGTACGCCTGAATGGCATCGAACGACCGGAAACTATACAGCCGGGACAGCTCCTGACTCTTTCAGAGGGCTGAGGTGATTGACCTCGTTTAAAAGGAAAGCCGCTATGCGATGCGTTGCGCAATTTTTTCATGCTCTATTGCCCTGGAGCCTGGGGGCTATCTTGAGCCTCAACATGGCGTTGGGGGAAGCCATCGAGCACAGCGACGTACCTCGCAAAGCGATACAAACCGTTCACGCCCTTTCCCTTTATGACGAACCGGCGCTGACGGAAGATTTCCCTTACTTTCCGCATGTCAATCCGCAAGCGCCCAAAGGGGGCAGCCTGACACGCACCGCGGTAGGGGGCAGTTTCGATTCAACCAATCCGTTCATTATTCGTGGCACGCCCGCCACCGGCATTTTTCAGATATACGATACGCTGATGGTAGAAAATCCCGGCGAGCCTTTCAGCCTGTATGGACTACTCGCCCAAGGTGTGCGACTGGCGCCTGATCGCAGCTGGATCGAGTTTGACCTGCGTCCGGAAGCCCGCTTCCAGGATGGTGAGCCCGTGACCGCCTACGATGTAGTCTTTACGCTGGAATTACTGCGCGACAAAGGCAATCCTTTCTACAGCAGCTATTATGCCGGGGTCGAAAAGGCAGTCGCCCTGGATGACCACCGGGTACGTTTCACGTTCAGCGACACCGACTCCCGTGAGCTTCCCTTGATTGTCGCCCAGCTACCCATTCTGCCCCGCCATTACTGGGAATCGCACGATTTCACCGCCCCGACGCTGGCACAACATCCCGGCTCCGGCCCTTATCGAATAGCCGAGGTGGATCCCGGTCGACGTATCGTCTTTCAACGCGATGAAGATTACTGGGGCAAACATCTGCCGGTCAATCGCGGCCGCTACAACATAGACCGGCTCGTCTTCGACTATTACCGCGACCGCGACATCGCCTGGGAAGCGTTCAAGGCCGGGCTGACCGACTTTCGTATCGATGCGCGTGCCGCCACCTGGGCAACCGGCTATGACTTTCCCGCCTACCGCGAAGGAAAGGTCAAGCGCCTTACCGTGCCCGACGTCAATCCTTCGATGATGCAGGCTTTTGTGTTCAATCTGCGCAAGGATAAATTCAGCGACCCCCGCGTGCGCGAAGCCCTGAGCCTGACGTTTGATTTTGACTGGTTGAACACCAATATCTTCTACGAGACCTACCAGCGTACCGAAAGCTTTTTCGAGAACTCTCAAATGGAAGCGCAGGGCTTGCCCAGTGGCGAAGAACTCGCCCTGCTCGCCCCTTTTAGTGAACAGATTGCCGAAGAGCATCATTCAGAACGCGTCTTCACCAGCCCACTTCCCATGGCACGCCCCGACGACATGCGCGAGCGGTTTCGCCTGGCCTTCAGCCTGCTGCAGGAAGCCGGTTATCGCATTAAAGACGGAGTGCTGGTCAACCAAGAGACGCAACAGCCACTGGAACTGGAAGTACTGCTTTACGATTCCGGCCTTGAACGGGTCGTCCAGCCCATGCTTCGCAACATGGCACGTCTGGGGGTGCAAACATCGTTGCGTATCGTCGATATCAATCAATACCTCAACCGCCAGCGGAATTTCGATTTTGACATGGTGATCAGCCATTTCCCTCAATCCAATAACCCCGGCAACGAACAACGTGACTACTGGACCAGCGAGGCCGCCGACAGCCCGCAAAGCCGTAACCGCATGGGCCTGAAAAACCCGGTGGTGGACGCCCTGGTAGAAGAATTGATTGCCGTGGACAGCCGTGAAGAGCTCCATCAAGTAGCCCGTGCCCTTGACCGCGTCCTGCGATGGGGATTTTATGTGATTCCGCATTACCATTCCGGTGAAACCCGAATTGCGATATGGGATAAATTCGGCTACCCCGAACCCTTCCCCCAGTACGCCATGGACCTCGATGCCTGGTGGGTGGATCCCCAACAAGACGCTGAGCGACAGCGGTCGGAGTCACCGACGCCAACCCAGCCGTAAAAGGAATGCTACGTGGCTCGTTATACCTTACGTCGTCTGCTGTTGATGATCCCCACCCTGTTCGGGATCATGCTGCTGAACTTCATCATCGTTCAGGCAGCCCCGGGGGGGCCGATCGATCAGATGCTGGCCCGCTTTGAAGGTGCCGATGCCATGGCCAGCACGCGCATGGACATGGGCGGCGCGGAAGTTCAGGTGCAAGATGAATCCCGGGGTGCCAGGGGGATCGACCCACGTTTTATCGAACAGCTCGAACAGCAGTTCGGCTTCGATCAGCCCGCTCACCTGCGTTTTTTGGGCATGATGGGCGACTACTTGACCCTGGATTTCGGCACCAGTTTCTTTCGTGATCGCCCGGTGGTCGACCTGATGTTGGAACGTCTGCCCGTCTCGATCTCGCTGGGGCTCTGGACCACCTTGCTGGTGTATCTGATCTCGATTCCCTTAGGGGTACGCAAGGCACTGCGCCATGGTTCACGCTTCGATGTGTGGACCTCGGGACTGGTCATCGTAGGCTATGCCATTCCGGGGTTCCTGTTCGCCATTTTGCTGATCGTGGTGTTTGCCGGCGGCACCTATCTTGACTGGTTCCCGCTGCGCGGGCTGACCTCGCCGAACTTCGAACAGTTATCCACCTTGGGCAAGATCAAGGATTATTTCTGGCACATCACCTTGCCGGTCGTCGCCCTTTCCATCGGCAGTTTTGCCACCCTGACCATGCTGACCAAGAACAGCTTCCTGGATGAAATCCACAAGCAATATGTGCTGACTGCGCGAGCCAAGGGAGCCAGCGAACGTCGCGTGCTTTACGGCCATGTGTTTCGCAACGCCATGTTGATCATCATCGCCGGGATTCCCGCCGCCTTGATCGGCATCTTTTTCACCGGGGCGCTGCTGATCGAAGTGATTTTCTCGCTGGACGGGCTGGGGTTGCTGGGTTTCGAAGCCGTGATGCAGCGCGATTATCCGGTGATTTTCGGCACCCTGTTCCTGTATACCCTGATCGGCCTTGTGCTCAAGCTGATATCCGATCTTACCTATGTGTGGGTCGACCCACGCATCGATTTCGCCACCCGGGAATCATGAGTTGATGGGCATTTTGACAAACCGCTTTTCCCCCATTACCCGGCGCCGCCTGGCAGCGTTCAAAGCCAACCGCCGCGCGCATATGTCACTGTGGCTGTTTGGCGTGCTGTTTATCTTGAGCCTATTCGCTGAGCTTATCGCCAACGATAAACCCATCGTCATGCAGTACGAGGGAAACTGGTACGTACCGCTGCTGGTGGATTATCCCGAAACCGAATTCGATGGATTCTTGCCGACGCGCACCGACTATCTCGACCCTTTCATACAACAACAGATCAGCGAACACGGCTGGGCCTTGTGGCCGGTAATCCCGTTTTCCTATCAGACGCTGGACATGCAGATGACCCGGCCTTCTCCCGCACCTCCCGATTCCCGCCACTGGCTGGGCACCGATGACCAGGGGCGCGATGTAATGGCCAGGGTGATCTACGGCTTTCGGCTGTCGGTGGTCTTCGCCCTGGTACTCACCGCGGGCTCGCTGGTGATGGGCGTGTTGATCGGCGGCATTCAAGGTTATTTCGGCGGCAAAGTGGATTTGATCGGCCAGCGTTTTACCGAAATCTGGTCGGGCCTGCCGGTACTGTTCCTGTTGATCATTCTGGCAAGTTTCGTTCAACCGGGCTTCTGGTGGCTTCTGGGGATTATGCTGCTGTTTTCCTGGCTGGGTCTGGTGGATATCGTGCGTGCTGAATTCCTGCGCGCACGTAACCTGGAATACGTGCGCGCCGCCAAGGCCATGGGCCTACCGTCACGCCTGATCATGTGGCGTCATGTGTTGCCCAATGCCATGGTGGCGACCCTCACCTTCATCCCCTTCTTGTTTACCGGGGCGATCGGCACCCTGACGGCCCTGGATTTCTTGGGCTTCGGCCTCCCCCCCGGGGCGCCTTCATTGGGAGAACTGGCCGCCCAGGGCAAGAACAACCTGCACGCGCCATGGCTCGGCATTACCGCCTTCATGACCCTCGCCATCATGTTGTCGCTGCTGGTATTCATTGGCGAGGGATTGCGTGATGCCTTCGACCCGCGCCACATTCATAGCGTCCAACCCGATCAAGACAAGGAACAGGCGCATGCCTAAGCCGCTGCTGGAAATCGAACACCTGAGCATTGCCTTTAATGGAACGTCCATCGTTGAGGATCTGTCGCTGCATATTCAGCCCGGCGAAACCTTGGCACTGGTAGGGGAATCCGGCTCGGGGAAATCGGTTTCCGCTTTGGGAATGATGAACTTGTTGCCGCCCAATGCCCGCGTCACCGGGCAGCGGCGTCTTGGCAATACCGAGCTTGACTCTCTCAAGCATACGGACTGGACGAAAATCCATGGCAATCGCGTCGGCTTTATCTTCCAGGAGCCGATGACATCGCTCAATCCTTTGCACACCATCGGTAAACAGATTGGCGAAACCTTGCGCTTACACCAAGGCTTGCGCGGTAACCAGGCCCGCCAGCGCATGCGTGAACTGCTTACCCAGGTCAAGCTGCCGCGCCCCGATGAGCTGCTGGATGTCTGGCCGCATCAACTTTCCGGGGGCCAGCGTCAGCGGGTGATGATCGCCATGGCGATTGCCAACCAGCCCGATTTGCTGGTGGCTGACGAACCCACCACGGCACTGGATGTAACGGTACAGCAAGAAATTCTGGCGTTGTTGAAGGAACTGCGCGACGCCTATGGCATGGGCATGCTGTTCATCACCCATGACCTCAACCTTGTGCGGCGCCATGCCGACCGGGTTTGCGTGATGTATCAAGGCAAGGTGCAAGAAACCGGCCCGGTGGAAACGGTCTTTACCCGCCCTCAAAGCGCCTATACCCAAGCGCTGATCGATGCCGAACCCGAAGGCCGCCCGATGCCGGTGGCACGCGTTCAGCCCCTTCTCGAAGCTAAAGCACTCGCGGTCAGCTTCAAGCGCCCCAGAAAAGGCCTCTTCGGTCGCCAGCCGCCGCCCTTCGAGGCGGTGAAATCCACGGATCTTTACATCACGCCGGGCGAAACCCTGGGCATCGTGGGCGAATCCGGCTCGGGCAAGACCACCCTGGCCTCGGCGCTGATGCGCCTCACCACCAGCCAAGGTGAAATCAGGTTGGGCACTGAGCGTCTCGACCAGTTAAGCGGCAATCAGCTTCGCCGCCAACGCCACCGGCTGCAGATGGTGTTTCAAGACCCTTATGGAGCCCTGTCGCCGCGCATGCCGGTGTTTGACATTATCAGTGAAGGGCTGCGCTTTCATTATCCCAAGCTTTCGAAACAAGAAGTCACGCAAAGGGTCAACCAGACATTACGTGAAGTCGAATTACCCGAAAGCTGCGCCGCCCGCTATCCTCACGAATTTTCCGGGGGGCAACGCCAACGTATTGCCATCGCCCGCGCCATCATTCTCGAGCCTGAATTACTGGTGCTCGACGAGCCTACCTCGGCACTGGATCGCAGCGTACAGAAGCAGCTGGTCACATTATTGCGCGAGCTGCAGCATCGTCGTCAATTAAGCTACCTGTTCATCAGTCATGACCTGGCAGTGATACGCGCCATGGCCCATCGCATCATGGTATTGAAGGAAGGTCAGGTGGTGGAACAAGGCGATTGCCTGGAGGTACTATCCAATCCGCAACATTCTTACACTCGCACCTTGGTGGCAGCGGCTAATTTGGCACCCGCTTCCTAAACCAGAATTTTCTGGGCTGGATAGCTTGCGAATGGGTGGTTTTGAGATAGTATTTGAAGTGACTTAATATAACGGTATAAAAATGACTGGCAAGCTATTCGAACTGAAGTAGCGCGTCGTCTTTACCGACAAAGCTCCGGCATTTCGCCAGAGCTTCGTCGTTTACCTGAAGAAGACAAGGTTATGGGGTGGTCGACACATTACTCCGGTGTACGCACCGTGATGGACGGATTGTGGTCGAAGAAGTTGAAAGGCGAGAGAATCGTGCCTTTCCACATCGTCGGCATTACCGGCCAGTCTTCCATTCTGGGTATATGATGGAAGCCCATCGTATACCAGACCACGATATCCTTATCCTTGACCGAACGTCCCTCCTCGGCCCATTTCGGCAAGGTATCCTCTCCTGTGCTCTGGAAGGCGTACTCGCCGCCGGCATAGCGCTGGGCCTTGTCGTAAGGGGTAACCCAGAAGGTCTTGTCGATATAGGCATTGCGGATAGCGGGCGCATCGTTGACCACATCCAGCGGGCTGTAAGCGACGCTATTGTTGGGAAGGATCATGTAACCCGGATTGTGGCCCAGACCACTTTCCTTGTTGGTATTGGTCACATGATACATGGCGGGTGTATTGGGGTTGACGCGATACTGCGCCTCCTTTTCGGTTTCCGGCACTGACATTTCAGTCGTCCACATGGACCGACGAATCGCATCATCCTCTACCGTGGCCGGCACGATTCCGGTGCGCATGAAGGTATTTTCCTGGCCGTCGATGTCGAAGTCGAAGCGGAAATTGAAGAAATGATCATGATTCGGCGCAACGAGATTCGGCGCGATCAGGGTTCCGTGCGTGGTATCTTGCTCAGCCGTGTCGTCGTTCATACTCTTCGAGGCGACCCCTTTTACGGCGTCCAGTCCGGTCGAGCCGACCATCACCCGAATGCGGCCGTCCTGCATGAAGACATAGTCGATCAGATAGTCATAGTTGCCGATCTGGGAAGCGGTACGCACCACAAGCTCGGTCCAGGGACGGCCTTCGGTAGGCACGGCCTCTTCCTCGGATTGGGCGAAAATTTCATAGTGACGCCAGATGGGATCACCGGTGCTGCGCTCGAAGACACAGATTGCATCGGGAATCTCCAGCGGCTCGCCGGTGTCCGTATGGACCATGGCGGGCAGGAAGGTGGAGTGGGCAGGACAGTCGACCCTTGGCCGCAGCGGGGTCAGAAATAGACCAAAGCCATATTCACCACTGTCCATGTAGGTGCGCCAGTACCAGCCTTCGTCCGGGTCCATGTAGGGCACGAACACTTCAGAGAGATGCGCCTGATAAAGCACTGAACGCCAGTCGTCGTCATCCTTGGCGGCAATATTGGAAAGAACAAGCCCCGGGCGCTTGTCGATACGGTAGTTGAAGCGCCACATGTCCCATTCAACCTGGCTTCCCTCAATGGTGAAGTTCGCTCCCCCCGGTTGAGTCAGCTCGGCCGGGCTGGACTCTTCGCGCAAGCCGTAACGCTCGTCGATTTCCTCATCGGTATAACCCCAGGGGTCTTCGGGCAAGGGAATAGCCCCGGTATCGATCACCTCGACCACTTCCATTGCATTGAGGTCGACCAGCGCCACCAGCCCTTCGATAGGCTTGGCATAGAAGTTGGACGCTTCCGGGTTCAGGTAGCAAGGCACCTTCATCAGACGGCCGCCCCGCTCTTCCTCGGTCAGAAAATTTCCCGCCGTCAGCGGCAAGCAGAAAACGTCATTGGGAGTCAGGCCCCGGGCTTGCAGCCCTTCCACCATGTCTGGATGGCCAAGCGCCATATCCATCGTCTTGATGAACTCGTCGAACAGCAGCATGCTTTGGCCGCCGCTTTCGTTCCAGGAAACTATTTTGCCTTCGTTGAGATCGATGACCGCTTCATACGCAGAGCCTTTGTCCTTGACGATGGCGCGCGCGGTCCGCGGGATGGTGTCGCCTTCTTCCCAATCGAGCACGAACGATTTATCGGGCTCCACCAGTTCGATCAAGGGGAAACGCCCGCTATCGGTGAGTTTGCCTTCGTCTCGAAGAATCTGGGTCACTGCCTGGTACTCTTCACCTTCAAGGCCGTCGAGGGGGTGCGTGACCTCGGCGACTGCCGGTATGGCGAACAGGCTGGCTGACGCCATGATCGCGCCAAGCCCTTTATGCACATAGCTCATGATTGTTGTCCTTCTTCAGCTAGTAAGCGATACACACCGATTTGATCTCGGTGAAGGATTCCACGGCTTCTCTTCCGAACTCACGCCCAATCCCGGACTGCTTGAAGCCACCGAAAGGCAGGCTCGAATCCAGCGTGACATGCGTATTGACCCAGACGGTGCCCGCCTCGATTTCAGGAATAAGACGCATGGCCTGAGTAAGGTTGTTGGTCCAGATACTTGCCGACAGGCCCAGGTCGCTGTCATTGACCATTCTCAACGCTTCATCCACATCATCGAAAACGATGACCGAGAGCACCGGGCCGAAGATTTCTTCTCGGGCCACGGTCATGTCCTGAGTCACATCGGCAAGCACGATAGGCGAGACGTAATAGCCCCCGTCATCAGGCACTTCAGCGCCACGAAGAACCCTTGCTCCTTCCTGCTCGGCCTTGTCGATATAGCCCAGAACGCTTTGTTGGTGGCGTTTGGATACGAGTGGATTGAGTTGAGTGGTGGGATCCATGCCTGGCCCGACGGACATCTGCGAGACGGCTTCGTAGAGGCGTTGGCAGAAGGCATCATAGATGCTGCGATGCACATAGAAGCGGGAAGCGGCAGCGCACACCTGGCCCTGGTTGAGCAGGCCGGCCAACAGCGCGCCTTGTACGGCCTTGTCCAGGTCGGCATCTTCCAGGACCAGCATCGGGTTCTTGCCCCCCAGTTCCAATGCGAAATGCGCCATATGATCGACTGCGGCGTGGCCGATCTGTTTACCTACCACCGTGGAGCCGGTGAATGTCACCTTGCGAACATCAGGATGGCTCGACAGCTGAGCACCTGCGGTGGATCCCGGCCCTACCACCACATTGAACACACCGCTGGGTACGCCCGCTTCGATAGCCAGCTCCGCCAGACGCAATGCACTAAGGGGGGTTTCCGAGGCCGGTTTAATGACCACTGAGCAACCCGTGGCCAATGCCGGCATGATTTTCCACAGCGCGATCATCAACGGGAAATTCCACGGCACGATGCCGGCAACCACGCCGACGGGTTGGCGGATCGTATAGGCGTTGAACTCCGCCCCTTCGGGCATACCGATCGAAACATTGACCGTCTTGCCTTCGATCTTGGTCGTCCAGCCCGCCATGTAGCGCATGAAGTCCACCGAATAGCCGACATCCAGTAAGCGGGTGATATTGATCGACTTGCCTTGGTTAAGAGTTTCGATCTGAGCGAATTCTTCGCTGTTCTTCTCAAGCAAGTCGGCGAATTTCAGCAGGATCCGTTCACGTTGGGCGGGCTTCATGCCACGCCATTTTTTGCTATCGAATGTGGCCTTGGCGACAGACACCGCTCGATCGACAATCGTCTCGTCAGCCAGCCCGACTTGGCTTAGTGCTTCGCCAGTGGCCGGGTTGAACACATCCACCTTTCTCTCAGCCCCGGCAACGAAGCTGCCATCGATGTACGAGCCTGTTGCACGCTTGAGAAAAGCTTCGACCTCTGGAAGTCGCTCGATACTCACATCACTCATAAAACCTCCGATTTTCATAAGAAAGTGCCGACAATCAACTGGGCATAGGCATTGGTATCGTCACTTCCCAGCTGCACCCCACCCTGCGAGGCGGACTTCTCGGGTTGGTACCAGCCGAGTAGCGGCATCACGAAAAGATGCTGTGTCGGAAACCATTCAGCGTAGAGATTGACTTCCTGGCCGCTCATATCAGGCTGGTTGCTTGTATCCAACGTATCGAAATCAAAGTACAAGGCGCCTAGTGAAAGTGTTTCAGTGGGCTGCACGGTTGCGCCCAGATGCCAGACTTCGGTGTTCGAGTTGAAAGGACCTGCGTAATTGGCGGCAACTTCGCCTTGGAACCATGTGCCGAAGCCACGGGTAAATCCATAGAAAAGTGGATCCCAGTCCTCGGAGAAACGGCTATAACGTAATGTTAGTGTCGGCTGCCAAGGCATATCGGTGAATGTGTAAGCAGGCTCGAGATACCAGGCGTTCTCGTTGGTGGATTTTGACTGGTAGGCATATTCCCCCTGGATCGAAGCATTTTCGCTACCCAGGGCTTGCTCGAAACGCAGGCTATAAGTGTCCATGCCGTCACGTTCCAGTTGGGTAGGTGAGGCGAATGCTTCGTCTACTTCCAGCCCTCGGATATAGGTCAATTCAACCGATCCTGCGTCATGGCTGTGCTGAAGTGCCATGATTCCCAGCTCGGTGTCTGCCTGGGCACGGTTATCCGACTCGATCCAGCCCAGCTGGGTCTGCCAGGTAGCGTCCGACGCCTTCAACAGAAACGTCTTGTCGAAAGCTTTGCGGCCAGCCAAGTAGTAGGCGCCGCCTCGATTGAAATCGTCACCCAGGCCGCTACCGAAATTGACGGCATCACTGGCAATGAGAAAGCCATCCCCTAGCTGAATGACCTGGCTACCCGCGGACACATCCACACTCCACGGCTTTCCACCTATCATGACCCCATCATGGCGATATCCCAGATAGGCATCTTCTATGTCAGACTCGTTCTCGTCCCCCATGGTGAAGCCCGCCGCATCCCCATCTCCCCAAGTGGCCGTAGTAACGGCACTTAGCTCAGCGTAAACGCCCCCTTTTTCGAAGGATTTGGGAGCCAACTCAAACCCGTATTCAAGGTAACCCTCTTGCCAGTCATAATCTTTATCTTCAGTGTTGCCGAACTGGTTATAGCCCCGCTCACTGTGAAAGGCAGCATAAACCGCCTGCACGTTGATATTGACAGTGGATTCGCCCAGGTCCGCCATTTCATAGGCGAAACTAGCCGGGGCGACTGTCAGCACTGATAAGGCACAGCCGCTGGTCGCCAGCCTTGTCAAGATTTGCTTTATATGACTTGCTTGCATTTCGTCCCTTCCTTGATTGTTTTAATAGGGGCTCATATGCAAAGTACTTGGCATAGGCTTGCGGCGCCTGTATATCTCTGCCAAAAACCGGTACTTTCCTGCCAATCGACGCAGAAGTGCTGAATGCACTCAGAGAAAAACCAGCCTTGCGGCATTAAAAAACCGGCTTTAAAGCCGGTCTGGTGTGGTGCTATTTTTCAGGCGTTGATTACTTAATGTAGCATGTGGAAATTGGCACGATATTCCTTGGGACTGCAGCCATAAACTTTCTTGAATGCCTTACTGAAATGAGAAGGATCGCAAAACCCCCATTCGTAGGCAGCAGCAGATATGGAGCGGACGTTGAGTTTCGGGTCAATCAGATCCTGCGCAGCACGCTGGATACGCCTTTTCACAATATAACCGTGCACGGACTCGCCCTGGTTTTCAAAACAACGGTACAACTTTCGCACGGAAACGCACACGAGAACCGCCAAGGTTTCAGCATCCAGCTTAGGGCTTTGCAGGTTCTTTTCAATCTCGTGAGTCGCCAGTTGATAAAGCTCCTCAAGATGATAAACCGGTGGCGTTTCATGACCCCCCTGGAGCGCAGACCTCAGTAAAGGTATGACAGAGTCCTGCAACGAACTCCCTTCCGCCTGGTACAGGGGTTTCTGCGTATCCATAAGCAATTGGCCTACGATAAGCTGCAATAGGCGCCCACTGACCGAGCCCAGCTGTAACCTGCCGAATTTCTTCACGCGCTCAGGCAAGATGCTACATACTTTTTCTCGATCCAGGTGCAATGAGACCTGATCCGACAGGCCCTGAGGGTTAATTTCAAACGGGCTTCCCGAGTCCATCAGCACCATGTGACCGGAGTGCAAAGAGACCTCTTCCCCAAACTGCTTGAAAATTGCGGTACCCGCGCGCTGCAAGACAAGAAAACAGAAGCGATCATCATTATGCGAATGGCTCCTGCGATGAATCATACGCTGCACATTCGTTGTGATATGGGCAATTTCAAGCCCATCAAGGTCTTGCTTGGAAACATTCCCTACAAATTGACGGCTAGCATCTTGATGGGTTTCAAAGCTACCACAAACTGCGCAAAGGCTAGCCTGCCATTCATCAAACGATGGCTTCTCTAAAGGGCGCATAGAAAAACACCTCTTGTTGTAATGATGCCCGCAACAATCGCGACGTCAGGATTTTATTGTATGACGCATGCTTACACCGACGCCATGGGAAAGCAATTTTCGCAAACCAGGCAATCGTGGTGTAAGACGACCTCTTCGCTATCAAGCGTACAGTTCGCGATACCGTCGCCGTACCCTGAATTGCAAATATCCTTCCCGCTGCTATGTTTCAGAATCATGGTTTCAATTTCAGACCATGGCTCCAGTTTGTAAATTCTCTTTCAGGAGATACTCATGAAAGCCATTACCCGTGACGACCTGAAGGTCATGAACGAAACCGAGCACGAGGACTTCGTGCTGATCAACGTCCTGCCCCGGGATGCTTTCAACAAGCAGCACATCCGCACCTCGATCAACATCCCGGTAAAGGATGACGATTTCGTCGAGAAGGTCGAGGACGTAGCGGGCGGCAAGGATCGCAAGGTCGTGGTCTACTGTGCCAACTTCGACTGCGACGCCTCGCCCAAGGCCGCAAAAAAGCTCGAGGAAGCCGGCTTCACTCAGGTGTACGACTACGAGGGCGGCACCGAGGATTGGTTCGAGAAGCGCGAATCCTGATGCAGGCGCCATGCCCACCATAACCGTCTCCGGCCGGGCAAGCCTCCTCTGCTTTGCGTGGATAACAGGTTCAGGAGGGAGGCCCTGGTTTTATCACCAGCAGGTTAGCTGGATCACCGTTATGCAAAATGACATTTGCATCCATGCTGCCTGCGGAAAAATTGATCACCTGGCCGGGCTTTAACTCCATTTCAACCTGGCAACCGCTGTCGCTAACCAAGCTGATGGAAAGAGGGATGGACGCTGTATTTTCAATACTGGCGGTTTCATCGGAAAATATTTTTTCAAAGCTAGCGGGTGCCTGAGTCATGGTCACTGTTCCCCCATTGTGGTGATTTATACCCCCTCTTTCTATCCAAAATAGGCGGCTTTTTCTGGCTCATTATTTTTCTCGCAAATATTTGATCAGGGCCAATATCCCGAGCACCAAAAGCACAATCAGAAGAATCCAGACGATCATCATAAAGATTGCCATGATGCCCATGCCCGACATCATTCCATCCATCATGCCGTTTCCCATGCGGCTTGGAGCTTGAGCCAACGCAAAAGCGGGTAAAAAAAGTCCCAGCATCCAGAGAAAAAAGTTCTCAAAATATTTCATCGTAACTCCTTTAGCTTAGAAGGCAGGTAGCCGACGGACACTAACCAATATAGAACGTAAGTCTCTCTTGGAAAAAATATTTCAGGAAGAGTCACAGCCAGCGTTCTAACCTGGCCGGGAGACGCACAATGCGAGTCGCTTTGCCGCACACCCCTTGGTGATGGGTCACTTTCGTCGTAGGCTTGATAGCGATACCAAACTTATACATCGCTAAAGGAATTATCATGCCTGCGCTCACTGCCAAAGGGTTACTGAACGACCTTGCGGCGACTCAGCGCCGTCGTTTAACGCTGGCGGTTATCAGCGGCGTGGGTGCCAGCGCATTGACCTGGGTGCAAATGGGACTATTTGCCTGGCTGGTCAGCGCATTGTTGGTGAATGCACAGCCGCTTGGGCGCCTCACGCCGCTGTTTGTGATCTGGCTGCTACTATTGCCGCTACGTGGACTGCTCACCTACGCTCAAGAAACGCTGAGCCAGCGGGCATCACTGGTGATTCGCAAGCAGTTACGCCAACGCCTGCTTGATCACCTAGCCGCTCTCGGGCCGGTACGCTTGGCGAGCTACCACTCCGCGTCGCTGTCCTATCAGCTGGTCGAGCAAGTGGAGGCGCTGGACGGTTACTTTGCCCACTTTCGCGTACAGCTCTGGCTTGCCATGTTGCTGCCACTCGGCGTGTTGATGATAGCACTGACGCAAGACTGGCTAGCCGCCCTGTTTTTACTGCTCTCCGCGCCGATGATTCCGCTGTTCATGGCCTTGGTCGGCATGGGTGCTGAGCAACTGAACCGCGACCAGTTCGCTGAAGTGGCACGCCTTTCCGGCCACTTTATTGATCGCGTGCGAAGCCTCACTACGCTGCAGCTATTCGGCCAAACGCGTCAAGCCGAGCAGAGCGTACGGGCGGCCTCGGAAGGCTACCGTGCCCGTAGCATGCGCACCTTGCGTTTAGCATTTCTCTCTTCCGCTGTGCTGGAGTTTTTTGCTTCAGTCGCTATTGCGGTAGTGGCGATTTATGTCGGTTTTGGCCTGTTAGGCTATATCGACTATGGCCCCGCCGATGAGCTAACCCTGTTCAGTGGCTTACTGGTACTACTGCTTGCCCCCGAGTTTTTCCAACCACTGCGAAACTTGGCGCAGCGCTACCACGACCGCGCTGCTGCCTTGGGCGCCGCTGATAGCCTGACCCATCTATTAAACGAGCCTCTTTTCACCAGCCATGCCCACACCACAGTAGCTCCCCCTCATGCCAGCGATACACTCATCGAACTGGAGGGCGCCAGTGTCACGCACCCTGGGCGTGGAATTGTCCTGGGGCCGGTCACGCAACAGTTGGCACGTGGAGAAACCGTTGTCGTCACTGGTGCTTCGGGCAGCGGTAAATCCAGCCTGCTACAGCTGCTCGCAGGTTTTGTGGCGCCCAGTGACGGCGAGCGCCGTCCGGCGGATGCGCTTCGCTTTGCCTGGATGGATCAGCGTCCACTGTTGATTCAAGGTACGCTGGCCGACAATCTGCGATTGGCCGCGCCCCAAGCCAGCATTGACGACCTGCATCAAGCGCTGGAGAGCGCTCACCTCGGCGAATTGATCAAACGGCTACCTGCGGGTATCGACACCCCCATTGGCGAACGCGGCTTCGGCCTATCCGGCGGGCAGGCACAGCGTTTGGCACTGGCACGAGTATTCCTGTCTCAAGCGCCACTGGTATTACTCGATGAGCCTACCGCCAGTCTAGATGAAGCTACCGAGCAAGCCGTGATCGCAGCGTTGCAAACGCTGCGTCATGCTGGACGCACCCTGGTGATCGCCACCCATCACCCCGCCTTGATGGCCCTCACCGACCGCCACTGGCAAATCCGCAACGGCCACGTTCTGGAGGTGCCCCATGGCTAAACTCACTTCTCTAGCCGTCACGTTCCGTCCCTGGCTGACCGTTCTCGCCAAACGGCGTAAACGGCTTGGCTTGGGGGCGATGTTGATGGCACTGACGCTGTTTTCAGCGCTGGGCCTGCTCGCCGTCTCAGGCTGGTTTATTACTGCCACCGGCCTCACCGGCCTGTTGCTCGCCGCTGGCGTTGCCGCCTCGCTTGAGGTGTATGTTCCTGGCGGTGCGATCCGCTTTTTTGCCGTTAGCCGGACCGTCAGCCGTTATGTGGAACGACTGTATAACCACGATAGCGTACTGCGCCTACTCGCCGATCTGCGCACCCAGCTATTTGGTGTGCTCGCCGGCCTGGATAGCCGTGCCCTGGCGCAGCGCCGCGCCAGCGACTGGCTCAACCGCCTGACAGCCGACATCGACACCCTGGATAGTCTCTACCTGCGTCTGCTGGCACCGCCTGCCGTGGCGCTGCTTGCAATTCTGCTGCTCAGCGGTGGAGTGGCACTGTTCGTGCCCTTAGCCGGCGGTTCGCTCGCGGCACTGCTCCTGCTTGGCTGGCTATGGCTGACGCTCGGCCAGGCGCGACTGGGCCTGACGGAAAGCGAACGTCACGTCGGCCAGCTCGAGGCGTTGCGCAGCCGCACGATGGAGCAGCTGCAGGGCCTGGCAGAGCTCAAGGCGTACGGAAGTTTGGCCATTCACCGTGAACGGCTGAGCGCCATTGAGCGGCAATTGCAGCATGCCCAGCAGCGCCTGGGGCACTGGGTCGCGCTGGGCAATGCCCTGGAAGGATGGCTCGTCAGCGCAGCCACGTTAATGACGCTATGGCTCGCCGCGCTGGCGTGGCAGGCGGGCAACATCAGTGGTGCAGTGATGGTGATGCTGCCCATGGCGGTGCTGGCCATGAACGAGGCGCTCGGTGCACTACCCGCCGCCTTTACCTGGTTTGGAGCGACCAAAAGTGCCGCAGAGAGGTTGAACCAGCTGGAGGCGCAGCGTCAGCCGGTGCGAGAAGCGGACACGAGCGACCCGGGCAGTGCCCACCAAATGGTATTAAACGCTGTTAGCGTTCACTACCCTACAGCCCTCTTGCCCGCGTTGGATAATCTGTCACTAACGCTCAAACCCGGCGAACGCTGGGCAATTGTGGGAGCATCCGGCTCGGGAAAATCCACGCTGGCAATGCTCATCAGCCGGCAACTTACACCCACTCAAGGGCATATCATTCTTGGCGGCATACCGCTTGAACACTGGCCCGACGCGGCACTGCGCCGACGAGTCGCGGTGCTCACGCAGCAAACCGAACTTCTGGATGCCAGCTTAGCGACCAACCTGCGTCTCGCTAATCCAGACGCCAGTGAAGACGCCCTGTGGCAGGCGCTTGAACGCGTCGCCCTGACGTCCTGGGCACAGGCATTGCCCCGCGGGTTAGATACAGGGGTCGGGGAAGGTGGACGCCGACTTTCCGGCGGACAGGCACGCCGAGTCGCATTGGCACGTCTTTATCTATGCCAACCGGACCTGGTCATCCTGGACGAACCATTTGCCGGCGTTGATGAGCCCACCGCACAACGCTTGTCTGCTTCTTTAGACGCCTGGCTAAAAGAGCGCAGCGTTATCTATCTCGTTCATGACATCAGTAACGGTGCTCCTGCCCCGCCCGGTATTACCCATACCCTGAGACTGATAGAAGGACGCCCGCAGCACGGCTGCGACAATACGTCATGGCGCAAACATTAACAAATGTTAACTAAACCCACCCCTTTCGTTTAAAATAGATCTACGTAATAAGCATATTCCGTTAAAAAATAAATGCCCCGATATGCTTGATTAATAAGGCTTTATTCTTGGATGCGCTTATCTCTTCCTTGCGACATGCGTTGGAGGTCATCATGGAGCTGGATCCCCTATTATTATCCAGGCTGCAATTTGCTTTTGTAGTTCTTTTTCATGCCATTTTCCCAGTGTTTACCATTGGCCTGGCATCCTATATCGCCCTCTTACACGGATTATTCTATAAAACCGGAAACACCGCATGGGACCGCCTCGCTCTGTTCTGGACCAAGGTATTTGCGGTGGTCTTCGGCATGGGCGTGGTCTCGGGCATTGTCATGTCATTTCAGTTCGGCACGAACTGGAGCAACTTTGCCCTGGCCACCTCTAACTTTTTAGGTCCGGTGCTTAGCTACGAGGTAGTAACGGCATTCTTCCTGGAAGCGGCGTTCTTGGGTGTGCTGCTGTTTGGGCGCAACAAAGTGCCTGAGGGTGTTCACCTCTTCGCGGCGATCATGGTTGCCATCGGCACGTTTATTTCCTCATTCTGGATTCTCTCGGCCAATAGCTGGATGCAGACACCCGCCGGCTACGAGCTAATCGACGGTCGCTTCCATATCACCTCTTGGGCAGAAGCGATCTTCAATCCGTCGTTCTGGTACCGTTTCACTCACATGGGCATGGCCTCTTTCCTCACGGGTGGCTTCGTCGTGGCTGGCGTGAGCGCTTGGTTCCTGCTGCGCCAACGTGATGTAGAGGCGAACAAGAAAGCACTCTCCATGTGCCTATGGTTACTGCTGGTGCTGACGCCGGCTCAGGCGGTGATCGGTGATTTCCATGGCCTCAATACACTGGAGCATCAGCCTACCAAGCTTGCGGCCATGGAAGGGAACTGGGAAACCCAGTCCAATGTGCCACTGCTTCTGTTCGCCATACCCGATCAAGACACTCAGACAAACCGTTTTGAAATCGGCATTCCCGACCTGGCAAGCATCATCTTGACCCACCGCGCCGATGGCGAGGTACCCGGCATCAATGAAGCTGCACCGGAGGAACAGCCGCCGGTAGCGATTGTGTTCTGGTCGTTCCGCGTCATGGTCGGAATTGGTGTCTTGATGATCGGTGTGGCGCTGGCCGGACTATTGCTGCGCTGGAAAGGTCGGGTGTTTGAAAGCCCGCTGTACCTGAAAACATTGGTGGCAATGATCGGCACCCCCTTCCTCGCGGTTCTCGCCGGCTGGATTGTGACCGAGGCCGGTCGAGCGCCGTGGTTGGTTTATGGCCTGATGACCCATGCTCAGGGGTTGACACCTTCGCTCACCGGCGCCATGGCGCTCTTTACCCTGATTGGCTATATGGCGGTTTATGGCGTGGTGTTTGTGGTCGGGATTTACTACCTGGGCCGTGTCATTGGTGAAGGCATGCTTCCGGGGTCCGATGAAAAGGACAGCGATGAAGTAGAACGTCCGAAACGTCCGCTCTCAGCGGCCCATACCCCCCTTGAGGGGGATGACATAAAGGGAGCTAACGCATGATGGGTCTCGACCTTACCTTGATTTGGGCAGCGATTATCGGCTTCGGCATCATCATGTACGTGCTCATGGATGGCTTCGATCTGGGACTGGGGATCCTGTATCCCTTCGCCCCGGATGAAGAATCCCGTGATGTGATGATGAACTCGATCGCGCCAATATGGGACGGCAATGAAACCTGGCTGGTACTCGGTGGTGCAGGCCTGCTCGGAGCCTTCCCGCTTGTCTACTCGGTGTTTTTGCCGGCGCTCTACATCGGCGTTTTTCTTATGCTCGCCGGGCTGATTTTCCGCGGCATCTCCTTTGAATTTCGGTTTAAATCCAAGAAAAATCGCCACTGGTGGAACCGCGCCTTCTGCTGGGGCTCAGCGGTAGCCGCCTTTGCCCAAGGCGCCGTGGTCGGCGCATACATTCAAGGCTTCGCGGTGGTGGATTTCGTCTACGTGGGCGGCGCCCTTGACTGGTTGACACCCTTTAGCGTTCTTACCGGCTTAGGCTTGATGGCAGGCTATGCGTTACTGGGTGCCACTTGGCTTATTCTCAAGTCTGAAGGCCATGTACAAGCCTGGGCCTACAGCATTGCGCCTAAACTGCTGCTGGCAGTACTCGTGGTATTCGGCATTGTCAGTCTATGGACGCCCCTTGTCAGTCTGGAAGTCCGCGCTCGCTGGCTCGATCAGCTGCATCTGATCTGGGTCTTTCCGATCCTGGCCATGGCCTGCGCCGCCATGCTCTACCGTTCGGTTAAGCGCCAGCAAGAGGGTTTGCCATTCGTAATGGCGCTGGGGCTTTTCATTTTCACCTACCTGGGTCTCATTGCCAGCAAATGGCCCGTCATTGTGCCGCCTGACTATACTATCTGGGACGCCGCCTCCGCACCGGAATCACAGCTCTTCCTGCTCGTTGGAATGATATTTGTCATCCCTGTGGTACTGGCGTACACCGCCTGGTCATACTGGGTGTTCCGCGGCAAGGTCAAGGTTGGCGAAGGGTATCACTGACACACCTTTAGCTGTATAGGCTATATGTATGTTGGGCGCCCAAGTGGCGCCCTTTTTATACGATTTATCAGTCAATTGCCGCCATACTTATTAGTAGTAAAACTACAATACTACCTCACCGTCTCCACCACGCAGAGGTCTCTATGCCGAGCTCAATACACGCCACCTTAAATACCACTGTTACCGAGGTTACCCAACGCATTCGTGAGCGCTCTGCCGAGCGGCGCGCCCTTTACGAGCGGCGCATGGCCGACCAGCACCACCGTGGCGTGCACCGCGGCGAGCTCTCCTGCGGCAACCTGGCCCACGGCTTCGCAGCCTGCGGCGAGACGGACAAGAACTCGCTGAAGCTGATGAATTCGGCCAACCTCGGCATCATCTCGGCCTACAACGACATGCTCTCGGCCCACCAACCGCTGGAAACTTTCCCCGAGACTATCAAGGCCGCCGCCCGCGCCATGGGCTCCACCGCCCAGTTCGCCGGCGGCGTGCCGGCCATGTGCGATGGCGTCACCCAGGGCCAGCCGGGCATGGAGCTGTCGCTGTTCTCCCGCGATGTGATCGCCATGGCCACCGCGGTGGGCCTCTCCCACAACATGTTCGACGCCGCACTCTACCTCGGCGTGTGCGACAAGATCGTCCCGGGGCTGTTTATCGCCGCGGCGCGCTTTGGCCACCTGCCGGCCATGTTCGTGCCGGCGGGCCCGATGCCCAGCGGCCTGCCCAACAAGGAGAAGGCGCGCATCCGCCAGCTGTACGCCGAAGGCAAGGCGGGCCGTGAAGAGCTGCTCCAAGCGGAATCAGACTCTTACCACAGCCCGGGCACCTGCACCTTCTACGGTACCGCCAACTCCAACCAGCTAATGATGGAAGTGATGGGCCTGCACCTTCCCGGCACCTCCTTCGTCAACCCCGGCACCGAGATGCGCGAAGCGCTGACCCGCTACGCCACCGAGCAGGCGATTCGCAACACCGAACCCGGCGGCAACTACCGTCCCTTCTACAAGCAGATTGACGAGCGTGCCATTGTGAACGCGGTCGTTGGACTATTGGCGTCCGGCGGTTCGACCAATCACACCCTGCACCTGATTGCCATGGCCGCTGCGGCGGGCATTACCTTGAACTGGGACGACTTCACCGACCTTTCGGCGGTAACGCCCAGCCTGATGCAGGTGTACCCCAACGGCCAGGCGGACATCAATCACTTCCAGGCAGCAGGCGGCACGAGCTACCTGTTTCGCGAGCTGCTGGGAGCGGGCCTGCTGCACGGCGATATTCCCACGGTGTTCGGCACCGACCTTACCGCCTACACCCAAGAGCCCTTCCTGGAGGCGGGCAGCCTGGTGTGGCGCGAGGGGCCGGCGGCGAGCCTCGATGAGGACGTGCTGCGCGGTGTGGAGGCGCCTTTCGCCGCCACCGGCGGTCTCACCGTGGTGGATGGCAATCTGGGCCGCGGGGTGATCAAGGTCTCGGCGGTCAAGCCCGAGCACCGTCTGGTCGAGGCGCCGATCCGCATCTTCGAGGACCAGAACGACCTGAAAGGTGCTTTCGAGGCCGGTGAACTTGACCGCGACGTGATTGCCGTGGTGCGCTTCCAGGGCCCCAAGGCCAACGGCATGCCCGAACTGCACAAGCTGACGCCTTTCCTGGGCGTGTTGCAGGATCGGGGCTACAAGGTGGCGCTGGTCACCGACGGCCGTATGTCCGGCGCGTCGGGCAAGGTACCGGCAGCGATTCACATTAGTCCTGAAGCACTGGACGGCGGACCGCTCGCCAAGCTGCGCGACGGCGACATCGTGCGCCTGGATACCGACAGCGGCAGCCTCGAGGTCAAGGTCGACGCCCATGAATGGGCCCGGCGCGAGCGGCGCATCGGCGAGCTCGACCACTACCACGTGGGCCTGGGGCGCGAGCTGTTTGGTGGCTTTCGCCACCTGGCGATGCGCGGTGAGGAAGGTGCCGGGGTGTTCGGTGGCTTCGAGGCCGACGACCTGGCGCGCCAGGAGGGCCAGATCCACGACGAGGACGCATGAGCGCCTATACCCGGACCATCCCGATACAGGTGGTCACCGCACCCTGGATGGGCCTGCTGGGCGCCGCCGAGGCCCTGCAAAACGAGGAGGTCAAGTGAGTTCAGTGGTGAAAGCGCGCCGCTGCCTGGCGGGCCAGTTCACGAATACCGTCCCAATCCTCTGCATCTACCATCGCTTTGGGCGTTAGCCAGGAGCCGCCGACACACATGACGTTAGGCAGGGAAAGGTAAGACTCGGCGTTATCCACGGTGATACCTCCGGTGGGGCAGAAGCGTGCTTCCGAAATGGGGGCACCAAAGGCTTTAAGCGCTTTCACGCCACCGCTGGATTCAGCGGGAAAGAATTTGAAGCGACGGTAGCCGTACTGCCAACCGGTCATCAGTTCAGAGATGGTAGACACCCCGGGCAACATCGGAACCGGGCTTTCGATGCCGTAGCGGTAGAGCGCTTCAGTGGTACCAGGGGTAACCACGAAATCGGCCCCCACCTGCTCGGCCTGGCGATACTGCGCCGGGGTCAGCACGGTGCCAACGCCGATGCTGGCTCCCGGTAGCGCTTCACGCAAGCGCTTGATCGCTTCCAGTGCACAATCGGTACGTAGGGTGATTTCCAGCACGGTCAAGCCACCCTCCACCAAGGCGCGGCCCAGCGGTACGGCATCTTCAATGCGCTCAATGGTGATTACCGGTATCACCTCTGCTTTCAGACAGATGCTGTCAAGCTCGGCGGTACGCGTTGAGGGTAGCTGTTTATCGATTGTCATCAGTGAATCTCCAAGCAATCATGGTATTTGACATCCTTCACCCCTATCAATAATCCTCGTACCAGCTGCGGCCATCCTGGGTAATCATGGCAATGGAGGCGACCGGCCCCCAGGAACCTGCCGGGTAACGGCGCGGCGCGGCTTCGCGTGCTTTCCAGCCGTCGATCAGCTGATCGCACCAGCGCCATGCGTGTTCCACCTCGTCGCGGCGCACAAACAAGTACTGCTGGCCTTTCATCACCTCCAGCAGCAGGCGCTCGTAGGCATCCGGAATCCGCGCCTTGGGGAAGACGCTGTTGAAATCCAGATGCAGCGGGCCTTGGCGCAAGCGCATGCCTTTATCCAGACCACTATCTTTGGTGAGCACCTGAAGTGCAATGCCCTCCTCTGGCTGCAGGCGAATAATCAGCTTGTTAGACGCAATGCCCCGCTGGTCGGGGTCGAAGATGTAGTGTGGCTGTTGGCGAAAGTGGATGACAATTTGTGACAGTTTTTCGGGCAACCGCTTGCCAGTTCGCAGATAGAACGGCACGCCTGCCCAACGCCAGTTGGTCACTTCGATTTTCATGGCCACGAAAGTTTCGGTCTGGCTCTGGGGGTTAGCGCCCTCTTCTTCCAGGTAGCCCGGCACCGCCTGGCCATTGCTGGTGCCGGCAATATACTGACCTCGCACCACGTCGCGTCCCAAGGCTTCACCCGTAAAGGGCTTCAGCGCCTTGAGGACTTTTACTTTCTCATCCCGAATGGCGTCGGCATCCAGGTTGGAGGGTGGGTCCATGGCGATAAGACAGAGCAGCTGGAGCAAATGGTTCTGCACCATATCGCGCAGCTGGCCCGCTTCGTCAAAGTAGCCCCAGCGCCCTTCGATCCCCACTTTTTCTGCCACCGTGATCTCAACATGGGAAATATGGTTCTGATTCCACTGGGTGCCAAAGAGCGGGTTGGCAAAGCGCAGGGCGATCAGGTTCTGTACCGTCTCTTTACCCAGGTAGTGGTCAATGCGGTAGATTCGTGACTCGGGGAAAACGGCACCGATGGCGTCGTTAATCTCTTTGGACGAGGCCAGGTCATAGCCGATCGGCTTCTCTACCACCACACGGGTATCGTCATCCAGGCTGTCACTGGCCTGCAGGTTATGGCAAATATCGCCGTAGATACGCGCTGCCACTGAGAGGTAAACCACCATCGGGCGGTTGGCACCCTCGCGCCACTGGCGCACTGCCTCGAAGCCCTCGGCGTTGGTGAAATCAAGCTTTAGGTAGTCAAGCCGACTCAAAAAGCGCGTCAAGCTCTCCTTGTCCTGCTCTTCCTTTTTTAGCCGCTTTTGCAGCGCACCGTTGACCAGTTGGCGAAATGCGGCCGTATCGTGTTCTTGACGCGCCAGTCCCATGATCCGCGTGCTTTCAGGCATTAAGCCTTCACGGTCAAGTTGATACAGCGCAGGAAACAGCTTGCGCATGGCAAGGTCGCCAAGCGCCCCAAAAAGCGCTAAATCAATAGCGTGTTTCGGATCGCCAAGCAAGGCATGTGACTGGCTCATCTCAGCTCCTATTTATAAACAGACCAATAATGTAGTTAGATTACTGCATCCATTGCCCGCCCCAACTGGAGACTCCCACTCATTGTCGTACCAGGCCATGCTTTTCACCAAATGGCCATTCACACGGGAGTGGTTGGCATCGAAGTCTCTGAGGTCCAGCCCCAGTCGTCGAATAGCACGTAGAGCGCCGGGATCACCAGCAGCACCAGCACGGTGATGGTCAGCAGCCCGAACACGACCGACACCACCAGGGGCTTGATGGCGTCCGCCTGGGTGCTGGTCTCCAGCAGCAAGGGCAAAAGGCCGGCGATGGTGGTGGTCGAGGTGATCAGGATGGCGCGGAAGCGGTCGCGACTGGCCTGGCCGGCAGCATCCGCGGCCGCCATTCCCGCTGCGCGGTTCCCCTTGATGAACTGGACCAGCAGGATGGCGTCGTTGACCGCGATACCGGCGAGTCCGGCGGCACCGATGAGCGAGGGCATGGACAGGTAGTAGCCCATGATCACGTGCCCCCAGATGGCACCGATGAAGGTCAGCGGGATCGCCAGCATGACGATCATCGGCTCCACATAGCTGCGAAACTGGAACGACAGGATCACGAAGATACCCACCAGACCGATCAGCAGGGCACGGCCGATCGAGCTTCCTGTCTCGGCGGAGCTGGCTACCTGCCCCTCGAAGCTGACTTCCACCTGGGGATGACGCCCCTTGAAGTCGGTCAGCCAGCCGCTGCCCACCAGATCGTCGACGATGGCTTGAGCACTGGCCTGACGAGCGTCGACGTTGGCCTCCACCGTGACCGTGCGCCGCCCATCGATGCGGGTGATACGCGCCCATTCGCGACGCTCGGCCACCTCGGTCACCACCGAGAGCGGTACCCGGCTGCCGTCGGGGAGCATCAGCGTCTGATCCGCCAGGTCATCGAGGCCGTCGCGGTCGGCCTCGGTCTGACGCACCAGTACCTCGATCTCCTGCTCGCCGATGCGCTGGGTATCGGCGATCTCGCCGAGCAGGGCGGCGCGCAACTGGCTGGCTACCTCTTCGGCGGTAAGCCCCAGGCCGTGGGCGCCCGACGCCAGGGAGTAGGCGCGCTGAGGCTTGCCCAGGCGCTGGTCGTCCATGACATTGTAGACCGCCGAGTAGCCTTCAAGCTGCTCGGCCAGCTCAAATGCCGCCGCCTTCATGGCGTCCAGGTTCTCGCCGGTCAGGCGTACTGCCACCGGCACCCCGGCGGGGCCGAAGCCTGGCTCTTGTATGATCAGACGCTGCAGACCCTCGACCTCACCGATCGCCTTGCGCCAGGCCTCGGTCAGGACGTCCAGGGCCAGGGTACGCTGCTCGGCGGTGAGCAGGTCGATGCTGACCGTGGCCACATGGGGTCCTGTCTCGCGGGCACTGAGGTTGTGATTGAAGCGTACCTGAATCGCCTCGACCAGCGCCGCCCCCGCCGGTTGCTCGGGAGAGTAACGCGCGTCAAGTTCGCGTATCGCCGTCTCGACCTGCGCGGCTACCATTTCAGTGCGCTCAAGGGGGGTGCCTTGGGGCATCAGAATGCGCGCCTCCAGCACATCGCCATCAATGTCGGGCATCGCCTCGCTGCCGACGTGGCCACCGGCCATGAAACCGGCCGACCCCAGCATCACCGCCAGCACCGTCCCCAGCACCGCATAGCGAAAGCGGATCGCCCGGTCGGCCAGCCGCCCTACGCCCTCGCGGAAACGCTCGAAGCCGCGGTCGAAGGCCGCGCGCAGTCGCGAATCATGGCCCTGCGGAAGGTGCTTCACGCTGCCTTTGAGACTGCCCTTGAGATGATGAGGCAGGATCCAGAACGCCTCAATGAGGCTCGCCGCCAGGGCGGCGATCAGTACCACCGGCAGCACCTCCAGCACCGCGCCCATTTCACCGGCGAGGAAGGACAGCGGCGCGAACACCACCACAGTGGTCAGAAACGACGACAGCACCCCGGGCAGCACCTGGCGGGTGCCGGCCACCACCGCCTCCAGAGGTGTGGCGTCTCCATCAGCATGGGCAACGATGTTGTCGACGATGACCACAGCGTCGTCCATGACGATGCCGATGGCCATGAGCAGGGCCACCAGGGTGATCATGTTCAGCGACAGTCCCGATACTGCCATGACGAAGAAGGCACCCATGAACGCCGCCGGCAGCCCCAGCACCGCCCATAGCGCCAGGCGCGGGCGGAAGAACAGGCTCATCACCAGCCCCACCAGCGCCAGGCCCATGAGGCCGTTGGTCACCAGCATCTGCAGGCGGTCGCGGACGATGCTGGTCATGTCCTGGGTCAGGGTCAGCGAGATATTGCCGTCGAAGCGGTGGTACTCCGTCTGGATCAGTGCTTCGAGTTCCTCCTTCACCGTCAGGGCATCGTCGCGCAGGCTCTTGCTCACTTCCAGCAACAGCGCCGGTTCGCTGTTGAAGCGAATCTTCTCTTCCTCGCGTTCGCCAGTCTCGGTCAGGGTGGCGATATCGCCCAGAGTCAGCTCGCCGCCAGCCGGGTCGGACATCACCACCAGGCGCGAAAGCTCCGCAAGCGAGCGACGCTGGTCGGTGAAGCGCAGCAGGATATCGCGCTCGGGCGTCTCCAGGGTGCCCAGCGGCAGGTCCAGGCTCTGGGCCGAGATCCGCCGTGCCAGCTCGCGGGCCGAGAGGCCATGCTGGCCGAGCACCTCGCCGGGCACTTCCACCTGCCACTGGCGCTGGGACATGCCATGCAGGGTGACGTCCGCCACGCCGGGCAGCGTCATGATGCGCTCTTCCAGGCGCAGGGCGTACTCCTCGAGCTGGCCCGCGGGCATGTCGGCCGACACAGCGACCGCCGCCACCAGGTCGCTGCGGTGAAGCTCACGCACCACCGGCGCCTCGGCCCGGGTCGGAAACTCGCTGATGGCGCTGACCTCGGTGTCGATCTCGCTGAGAAAGCGCAGGGGGTCACCGGCGGCCTGCATGGTGGCAGTGGCGCTGGCCAGGTTGTCCTGGGCCACGCAAATGAACTCGTCGAGGTACTCCACCCCCTTCACCGCCTCATGCAGGCGCCGGCACAGGGCGTCCTCCACGTCGGCGGCGCTGGCCCCGCGATAGACCACCTCGACGCTCACCTCCACGGGGCGGTAGTCGGGAAAGGTCTCGCGCTTGAGTGACGGGGCGGAAAAGAGTCCCGCGGCCAGCAGCAGCACCAGCAGCAGATTGGCCGCGGTAGGATGGGCAGCGAACCAGCGAATCATGGCTGCGCTCCCCTTTGTCCTTCACCCAGCGCCTGATCGGCAATGCGCGCCTCCAGGGCCTCGTCGCGACGTGGTGCCAGCGCCATTCCGGCGATTGCCGCGGGCAGGTCATCGACCACCAGGCGCTCGCCAGGGTCAAGGCCCGCCGCGATCACTGCCAGGTCGCGCTGCTCGAAGGCCACGCTCACTGCGCGCCGTTCGAGGCGCGCCTCGGCATCCACCAGCCACACCTCACCTTGGTGCACCGCACTGGCCGGTATAACGAGCTGCGGCTTGGGGCTGGATGCAGAAAGCTGTACGCGCACGTACATGTCGCGCTGCAGCGGAGGACGATCCGGCGGTCGGGCATCGCGGTAAGGATGCTCGACCCTCACCACCGCACGCACTGTACGGGTGGCCGGGTCCAGCCCGCTGGCCACGCGCACCAGCTCCCCCGACCAGCCCACATCCGGCGCCCCCGCCAGCGCCAGTTTGGCGTCCACTGCGGAGAAGTCCAGGCGCTCATCCAGGTCGAGCCCCTGACCGAAGGGTTCATCGGGCAGGACCGCGCCCAGCAGGCGACGCATCATGGCAATGGGAATGTGCGCCTCCACCTCGGCGGCGGCCAGACTTTCGGCCTGGAACAGCCGCTGCCCGGTGCCGATGAACTGGTAAAGCTCCACCTCCACCTCCGCCAGACGCAGGTCATAGGGTGCCACGAAACGGGTATCCGCGAGATCCTTCCGGGCCTGGGCCAGGCGTACGGCAGCCCGCTCACGCTGGGCCTGGAGCACCTCGCGCCGCGGTGGTACAAGCGCCAGGCTGTTCTCCAGCGAGGTCACCGCCTGGCGCTGGCCCAGGGTGCTGCGCCGTTGCTCGTCGCGCCGCGAGGTGGAGACCGAGCCGCTAGCGGCCAGGCGCTCGATGCGCGACAGTTCCTGTTCGGCCAGGGCGAGCGCCTCCCTCTCCAGTGCCAGCAGGCGACCGGTATTCTCCTCCTCGGCCTCAAGCTGGGCCAGCTCGCCGGCCAGGCTGGCCAGCTCCGCTTCGGCCTCGGCGATGGCCAGCTCATAGCGGCTGGGGTCCAGCGCCACCAGCAGGGTACCCTCGGGCAGCAGGGTGCCGCTCTCCAGCTCCGGGTGGCGCTTCACCACCCGCCCCGCCACGTTGGCCACCGCCTGCCAGGTCTCGGCGGGACGCGCCACCCCGTGGCCGCGCGCCTCCAGGCGGAATGCCAACGGCCGGGCCTCGATGATCCGCACCGGAGTCTCGGAAGCCGCTGTTTCCTGGCGCTCGGGAGCCTGGCGGTTGATCACCAACAGGACCAGAAGCGCAGCGCCCACGGCCACACCGACGACTACCGTCAGCCACCGCCCCAGCCGCCGCATCAAAGGTCGCATGAGTCACCCCCTGCCTTCATGGCGATGCCGTGCCGGTAGAGGTCGAAAGCTGCGGGTGCCCGGTCGACGATACCCGCCACATCGCCGGCGATCAGCGATTGCAGCACCAGCCCCTGGAGCGTGCCGATGAACTGGGTCGCCGCCGCATCCAGGTCGAGTCCGGCTCGCAGCTGCTCCCGCTGCTGGGCCTCCTCGAGCAGGCACAACAAGCGCTGGTGATAGCGACCCATCAAGCTGCGCACCATGCGGCTGGCGGGCGTTGACCCAGGGTGCTGCAGCTGGCCCATCAGCAGCCGTGGCACCCCAGGGTGTTCGGCAATGAAGGCAACATGCGCCAGGTACATCGCCTCCAGCGCCGCCAGCGGATCCTCGATGCCCTTGGCGGCGTCATTGACCCGCGCCATTACCCGCTCGGCCACCCAGGCCACCACCGCCTCCCAGATGGCAGCCTTGCTGGAGAAGTGACGAAACAAGGCACCTTGCGTGACGCCCATGTGCTGGGCGATGCGCCCGGTGGTCAATGTGGCGGGTTCTTCCTCCCCGCATAAAGCGATGACCGTCTCCACGGTGCGTTCGCGGCGCGCCTCGGCCGGGAGGTTACGTTTGGCAGTCATGGGCATTTCCAAAAGATAGTAATTAGTCACTATCTTAATGGGCGGTACGCCATGACACCAGACCCTAAACCACCATCACTATGATCCATGTCAAAAGCGCAGCAGTGAAGGCAGTGGAACAGGGGGTCCGATAAACCCACGCTATTATAGTTATAGTTGTGACCAGCTTTTCTTATATAATTTTATGGTCTAACTTTATAATATTAATTGTGCAGCATTATCCTTAATGAGTACACTGACCAGCACGGTCAGTTTCATCTCTGTGGTTTTACCCCGTGTCATTTTCAGGAGGCACATATGCAAACGTTTTCGCTTTCTCGCAGCACCGCCACCAATCATCCGGATGTTGCCGGGTTTTTCGACCCACGCACCTCTAGCGTGCAGTACATCGTCAGCGACCCGGCCACGCGCCAGTGCGCGATTATCGACCCGGTACTGGATTATGATGAGAAATCCGGCGCCACCGCCACACATCACGCAGACGAGCTCTTGGCCTACGTCAAAGAACAAGGCCTTGAGGTGCAGTGGATTCTGGACACCCATCCGCACGCAGATCACTTCTCTGCCGCACACTACCTGCAAGAGAAAACCGGTGCGCCCACCGCAATCGGTAAATACGTCACTGACGTTCAAGAACTTTGGAAAGGCATCTATCACTGGCCGGATTTCCCCACCGATGGTCGTCAGTGGGATCAGCTGTTCGCCGAGGGCGATACGTTCAAGGTAGGCGAGCTCGACGCTCGGGTAATGTTTTCGCCGGGGCATACGCTGGCATCGATCACCTACGTGATCGGCGATGCGGCATTTATTCACGACACGATTTTCCAGCCGGACTTC
Organism: Vreelandella zhuhanensis; assembly: GCF_009793355.1. GTDB lineage: Bacteria > Pseudomonadota > Gammaproteobacteria > Pseudomonadales > Halomonadaceae > Vreelandella > Vreelandella zhuhanensis. Next base: position 152,860 of record NZ_WTKP01000006.1, on the reverse strand, counting down.
GGCACCGCCCGGGCCGACTTCCCCGGCGGCGACGCTAAAACGCTGTGGAACTCCATTCAGGCGATTCTGAGCCTACCCGACGACACACGCCTGTTCACCGGCCACGACTACATGCCCAACGGCCGCGAGCCGCAGTGGGAAAGCACGGTGAAGCAGCAAAAGGCGGAAAATCCGCACTTGGTGGGCATGGATGAAGCCGACTTCATCGCCCTGCGCAACGAGCGTGACCGCGAATTGCCGATGCCCAAGCTGATTCTGCATGCGTTGCAGATCAATACCCGTGGCGGACGTTTGCCGGAACCGGAAGCCAACGGTCGCCGCTACCTGAAAATCCCCCTCGACGCCCTGGAAGGCGCCGCCTGGGATTGATATCCCTTGATGCGCCGCCCGCTTCACGGCGGCGCTTTCACGTTCGCGTGCCGAAGATATCCGGTACGTGCCGCGGGCATGATCTTGAAGGGCACCGCAACAGGTTAGAAAACACAACCGATCGCAGCGTGTGAGACATGCAATGCAAATAAGACGCTACTTCCCTATCTTACAATGGCTGCCGCATTACGGACGTAAACCACTGGTCAGTGATTTACTCGCCGCACTGATCGTGACCGTCATGTTGATTCCTCAATCACTGGCCTACGCGATGCTGGCGGGTCTTCCCCCGGAAGTGGGTCTTTACGCCAGTATCGCGCCGCTAGTCATTTATACCCTGTTTGGCACAAGCCGTACGCTCGCCGTAGGCCCTGTTGCAGTCGTCTCACTCATGACCGCCGCTGCGATTGGTAACATAGCAACGCCCGGTTCTTCCGAATACATGGCAGCGGCTCTCATATTGGCGCTGCTATCGGGAGCCATACTGGTCTTGATGGGCCTTGCAAGGCTGGGTTTTCTGGCCAACTTTCTGAGCCATCCGGTCATTTCTGGCTTTATCACCGCATCAGGTCTGATCATTGCCGCCAGCCAGACAAAACACATTCTTGGCATCGAAGGAAGCGGACACACGCTAATAGCCTTGGGCCAAAGCATGGCGGCCAATGTTAACCAGCTTAACTTACCGACGCTGGCAATCGGTGTAAGCGTCCTTGCCTTCCTTCATGTCACGCGTCGCTGGTTAAAAAGACTACTTATCTCTCTCGGGACAGCGGCTCGAGTGGCAGATATGCTGACCAAAGCGGCGCCGATCCTCGCCGTTGGGGTAACAACCTACATCACATGGGCATTCGGCTTGGATCATCAGGGCGTCGCCGTTGTCGGTGACATTCCTTCTGGATTTCCGCCACTCACCTTGCCCGGTGGTGATAGTGGTGTCTGGCAAGAGCTGTTTCTCGCCGCACTGTTGATCAGTATCGTCGGGTTTGTCGAATCCGTGTCAGTAGGACAAACGCTGGCAGCGAAACGTCGCCAACAAATTGATCCGAACCAGGAGCTGATTGGCTTGGGTACTGCCAACATCGCTTCGTCTTTTACAGGTGGCATGCCGGTTACCGGAGGGTTCTCGCGTTCAGTCGTCAACTTCGAAGCCGGTGCAGAAACGCCTGCTGCTGGGGCCTTCACAGCTGTCGGCATAATGCTGGTCACTCTTTTCTTCACGCCCTTAATTGCCTACCTTCCCATCGCCACCCTAGCTGCCACGATTATCATCGCCGTTTTATCATTGGTGGACTTCGGTACGATCCAGCGTACTTGGCATTACTCGCTTAGCGATTTTAGCGCCATGCTGGCAACGATCGTCGTAACGCTTGGCATTGGCGTCGAGAGTGGCATTATAGCCGGCGTGAGCCTCTCATTAGCGCTTCATCTTTATCGTACTAGCCGTCCGCATAGTGCCGTGGTGGGGCGTGTTCCGGGCAGTGAACATTTTCGTAATGTGAAACGCCACGCCGTGGAAACCGACCCGCATCTTGTGATTCTGCGAATAGATGAGAGCCTTTACTTTGCCAATGCCCGCTACCTGGAAAACACCGTTACCGCGATAGCTGCAGGGCAACCGCCTCTTCGGCACGTAGTCATCGCATGCCAGGCCGTCAATGTCATTGATGCGTCAGCTCTGGAAAGCCTGGAAACCATTAATGCACGCCTTCACGATATGGGTACCACCTTGCACCTGGCCGAAGTAAAGGGCCCGGTAATGGATCGACTCAAGAAAACAGCGTTTATCAATCAATTAACGGGGCAAATATTTCTCAGCACTTATGACGCCTGGCAGGCCCTGCATTCCCCGGATGATCACAACAGTACTCATGAACCGCATTGTGTAACTCTGCCTTCGTCACCACCCTGAAAACGGCATTCGTCAACTACCTCGCCCTGAAGGGCGAGGCTTGTGAAAACAAGCCAGGTTGACCAGGGAAAGCGGTAATCAACCCGCTACGTTTGCAATAGGTCGTTAAGACCCACCGCCGAATGCTTCACTCAGTTCGGCGCTCTGGAAGATCAGGATCATGCTGGTGAAAGGTAAAGCGCCGAAGGTTCTGATCGCTGCGGCAACGCAGGAGCCGCTTGCAGACATTCCCGAGGGGAGACAGGTTGAAAGACCTGCGTCACCAGGCCCGTAAGGGTTCTATTTTAGAAGGAGATCGCATGGCGGTTTTCGTATTGGGAAAGAACAAGCAGCCATTGATGCCGTGCAGTGAAAAACGCGCACGCCTGCTATTGGAGCGCGGTCGGGCGGTGGTGGTGAATCGCACCCCCTTCGTGATCCGGCTACGGGATCGGCGCCAGAGTGACGGCACCTTGCAGCCAACCCTGCTGGCCGCTGATCCGGGCAGCAAGGAAACCGGCCTGGCGCTGATACGCCTGGAAGACAACACGACGGACGAGCAGGCACCGGCGATACGTCATGTGCTTTGCCTGTTTCAATTGGTCCATCGGGGTTTCCAGATTCGTCAGGCACTGGAGCAACGGGCGGGGTTTCGGCGGCGGCGTCGCAGCAAGAACCTGCGCCATCGGAAGCCACGTTTCGACAACCGGACGCGCAAGAAGGGCTGGCTACCGCCCAGCCTGCAGCATCGGGTCGATACAACCATGGCCTGGGTGGACAAGCTGTGCCGTTGGGTGCCGGTGACTCACCTGAGCATGGAGCTGGTGCGCTTCGATATGCAGAAGCTGGAAAATCCGGAGATTACCGGGGTCGAGTACCAGCAAGGCACCTTGCTTGGCTATGAGGTACGCGAGTACCTCCTAGAAAAATGGGGGCGAGCGTGCGCCTACTGCGGCACCGGTGATACACGGCTGGAGATTGAGCATGTGGTGCCCCGATCTCGGGACGGCTCGGATCGGGTGAGCAACCTGACCATCGCCTGTCACGACTGCAACACCGCCAAGGACAGCCAGTGGCTTACCGACTTTTTCGCTACCGACAAGGGACTCAAGAAACGGTTGAAGGCCAACGGCTTGTCGGCAGCCGTTCGCCTTGAGCGCGTAGAGCGCCAGCTCAAGTTACCCCTTCGGGATGCCACTGCCGTCAATGCCACCCGTTGGGCGCTGTTTGGTGCCATGAAAACCACCGGCCTGCCGGTCGCCGTGGGCAGCGGCGGTCGCACCCAGTACAACCGTCAGTGCCTGGGCATCCCCAAAACCCATGCCCTGGATGCGGCCTGTGTTGGAAACGTCGACTTCCTGAAGGGTTGGCAAATACCCACTCTGGTCATCAAGGCCACCGGGCGTGGCAGTTATCAGCGCACCCGGCTCGACAAATATGGTTTCCCGCGTGGCTACTTGATGCGCCAGAAGCAGGTACAGGGCTTTCAGACCGGCGATAGGGTCAGGGCGATTGTCCCGACCGGTAAGAAGGCCGGCACGCATACAGGTCGCGTGGCGATTCGCAAGACCGGCAGCTTCAACATTCAGACCGAACAGGGTGCGATCCAGGGGATTTCCTGGCGCTATTGCACCCTGCTGCAACGTGGTGATGGCTACGGCTACCACCCGTTACCCACGATTCAAGCCTAAAGGAGGCGCGGATAGGGAATCCCGAGTCGTGCTGCGCACGACGCGCTATCCCTCCCGGCACTAAAAGTACCGGGTATCCCGCGCAAAATCTGATGAGGGTCTCGCTCAGCGGCGTGATTTTGCATTGCCGACTGGCATTGGCCATGAAAGTCGAACCGCCAGGCATAGATACGTCCTCCTATCCAAGCAGTAAAGCGCCGTAACCGAGTCCGAAACAGACGACGAAAGCTGGGTGGATGCGAGTCTTCAATAGAAGTACGGCGGCGATACTCCCGATGATTGCGGTATGTAGAACACCCATACCCTCAATGCTCTCGGCCAGAAAGGACCAAGTGAGATATCCCATCAAGACCATGACTACTGGCCTCACCCACTGGCTCATCGACTTAACCTTGATCGAATCGCGATAGCGGTAAAGCGTACCCAAGGCCAGCAACATGATCAGTAGTGACGGAGCTACCGTGGCAAAGGTGGCAATCAGCGCGCCGGAGATACCCGCCACTTCAAAACCGATATAGCCAGCCATCTTGGTGGCAATCGGGCTGGGCAGGGCATTGCCTAGAGCCAAGGTTTCGGCAAAGGCTTGCGAAGTCATCCAGCCGTAGCGACCCACCACCTCGTTCTCGATGAGCGGAATAATCGCCGGACCGCCACCGTAGCCAACGATATTAGGAATGAAGAAGGCCAGAAAGACATGCCAATAGATCATTTAGTAGTGATCTCCTTTCTGTGCTGATGCTCGGGACGCAGCAGAGCCGCGATGAGAATCGCCCCGATCACAATGCCCGGATGAATATCCAGCCAGTAGATGAGCACGCCAGCCACGGCACCCATTAACAGGGTGATGATCCAACCCAGATTGCCCTTGGCTTTCTTGAAAAAGTCCCAGGTGAGTTGAGCCATCATCACCATCACCACCGGCACTACACCTTGGCTCATGCCCTGCATCCAGCGCTGGTCGCTATAACGACTGAACAGACCGAGTAGAGCGATCATTGCTAAGATCACCGGGCCGATCACGGCAAGAACGGCGTTTAGGCAACCCATCGTCCCCCCCACCCGGTAACCGATGGTACCGGCCATCTTGGTGGCAATCGGGCCCGGCAAGGTGTTACCGATGGCCAGAACATCGGCGAACTCCTCGTCACTCATCCAGGCGTAACGCTTAACCACTTCTTGATAGACCAGCGGAATCATCGATGGGCCGCCGCCGAAGCCAAGCAGGCCAATGCGCAGGAAGGCGAGAAAAAGCTGTCCTTGAGTTTTGAGCATGGTCACAGCACCGCGATGCTGGAGTCAGTTCTTGGCTCGGTACCGCCGCAATAAATGCCGGTGTCAGGATCGCGGATAATGATCTGGCCACGGCCAAAGCCGGTACTGTCGTGGGCCAATTGAATGTCATGGCCACGAGTCGCCATCTCCCGAACAAGGTGTATGGGAAAATTATGTTCCATACCGATGCGGTGACCTCCCATCCACTGCCAGCGTGGAGCGTCCAGAGCAGCCTGAGGGTTGAGGCCAAAGTCGACCAAGTTCATGATCATCTGCACATGGCCTTGAGGCTGCATGAAGCCGCCCATGACACCGAATGGCCCGAGGCCGATGCCGTCGCGGGTCAAGAAGCCGGGGATGATGGTGTGAAACGTTTTCTTACCAGGGGCGAGCACGTTATCGTGCGCCGGGTCGAGACTGAAATTATGACCGCGGTTCTGCATCGCGATACCGGTTTCGGGTATTACCACGCCAGAGCCAAACCCGTGGTAATTGCTCTGAATGAAGGAAACCATGTTCCCTTCTTCATCAGCGGTGGAAAAGTAGACGGTCCCCCCTCCCGTAGGTTTGCCAGGAGTCGGGTCCAGCGCCTGCTCACCGATCAGAGCGCGACGTGTACGCGTATAATCATCGCTAAGCAGGGCTTCAACCGAATGGCTCATGAACTCAGGCTGGGTGATATGGGTCTGACCATCGATGAAGGCAAGCTTCATGGCTTCGAGTTGCTGATGCAGCGTATGCGGATTGTCCCGGCTATCAATCTTCAAGCCCTCAAGGATGCGAAGCGCCATCAGGGCGACCAATCCTTGTCCGTTAGGGGGAATCTCCCAGACGTCATAGCCTCGATAGTTAACAGAAATAGGCTCGACCCACTCGGCCTGATAAGCGGCGAGATCACTGCGGCGTAGATAACCACCGGTGCGTTGCGAGAAAGCATCAATCTGCTCGGCTAAGTCTCCACGATAGAAGCTTTCGCATTGTGTCTCGGCCAGCGCTTTGAGCGTACGTGCTTGGGCTTCGCAGCGAAACATTTCTCCAGGGCGCGGTGCGTGACCTTCAGGCGTGAAGGTATCGAACCAGGCTTGCATCGAAGCTTGGTCATGTTGGCGGAACGTCACCTCTGCTCGCTGCCACAAAGTACTTATGACTGGTGAAACTGGGAAGCCCTCATGGGCCAGACGGATGGCAGGTGTGAGTAGAGTAGCAAAATCGAGCTTGCCGAATTTTCTAGAGAGTTCCGCCCAAGCAGCGGGTGTGCCGGGCACGGTGACTGAGGTCCAGCCGTAGAGGGGCATGTTGTCGTACCCGGCCTGCTTGACGGCTTCGGGCGTCAAATTTTCCGGAGCGGTACCGCTGGCATTGAGACCGTGAAGCTTACCTTTCCCGTTATTTTCTGCGGCGATCCAGACCAAGGCGAAAGCATCCCCACCGATACCACACCCGGTGGGCTCAACTACTGTCAGGGCGGCGGCGACGGCTATGGCTGCATCAACAGCGTTTCCGCCCTGAGCAAGCATGTCGCGTCCGATCTGACTGGCGAGAGGTTGAGAAGTAGCGACCATCCCCCGCTTGGCATAGGTGGCACTACGGCGGGAGGGATAAGGGTTATTCTGAGAGAAGAGCGTAAGCATACGACATCCGATCGTTTGTTGTGATATAAATCGTTTTAATATTAAAAAACGATTTTTATCACTATGACTCTTGATCTGGGTAGCGTCAACCTAACTAGACCATCAAGCATTTATGATCAGTGAGTAGCGCACTATGTCGATATCGGAATCAGAGAATGCAACTGCCTCCACACAAGCCTTCGAAGCTTTAAAGAAGGATCTTATTCGTGGACGTTTCGCTGCAGGAGAAAAACTAGCTATTAGCACCTTGAAAACCCATTACCAGGTGGGTTTGAGCCCGTTGCGTGAAGCACTTAACCGACTGGCAGCGTATGGTTTGCTGGAGCAGTTAAACCAGCGCGGCTTCAGGGTACCGGAGATACATCTGGAAGAGCTGGATGACATCGCCAACCTGCGCTCCAAGCTGGAGTGTATGGCGTTGACTCAGGCATTCCAGAAAGGCGATGCAGAATGGGAATCGCTACTACTCGCGGCACATCATCGGCTCAAGCGCGCCGATGAACAGCCACAGCAGGTCGAAGAGTGGGAATTCGCGCATTTACGCTTTCATCGTGCGTTACTCGCGCCCTGCGGCTCTACTTGGTTGCTGCGTTTTGTTGAGCAATTGCATGACCAGTTTGATCGCTATCGCCGCCTGGCTCCGCCTAACCCTGAAGTACGTCAGGTGCTGAATGTCCAGCATGGTGAGCTGATGGAATTGGCGTTATCTCGTGACATAGCTGCGGGACGGTCACTGTTGGACGATCACATACGCCTATCCCATGATGTGGCCAAGAAGTGTTGCCAGCCAAACACGTAGGTGGGGGTCTCCCCTGCCTATCATGGCTTTCTTCGCCCAGGTGTTGTTCAATCCTTGCTGCGCCCGTGTTATACAGGTGGTTTCAACCCACTTAGAGGGAGTCGATGATGTCACTACGAATCAACGAAGTTGTTCCGGATTTTGAAGCCGATACCAGCCAAGGCAAGATTCGCTTTCATGACTGGATTGGCGATAGCTGGGCAATCCTGTTCTCACACCCCAAGGACTTCACCCCGGTCTGCACCACGGAGTTTGCCGCGGTCGCGACACTGGATGCCGAATGGAAGAAGCGCGGCACCAAGGTGATTGGCGTGTCCGTTGATGGTGTCGAAGAGCACAAGCGCTGGATCGATGACATCGAAAGCTACTGCAAGAACGATGTCCACTTCCCGATCATTGCCGATGAAGACCTCAAGGTTTCCAAGCTCTTCAATATGCTGCCGGCAGAAGCCTATCTGCCCGATGGCCGTACACCGGCTCACAGCGCCACGGTACGCTCGGTGTTCATCATCGGTCCGGACAAGCAGCTCAAGCTCTCGATGACCTACCCGATGAGCGTTGGCCGTAACTTTGCCGAGGTGCTGCGTGCCCTGGATGCCCTGCAGACCACCACCCAGCACGGCATCGCCACCCCGGCAGACTGGACGGTAGGACAGGACGTGATTATTCCGCCGACTGTCTCCAATGAAGACGCCACGGCGAAGTTCGGCGACTACGAGACAATCTTCCCGTACCTGCGCAAAACCAAACTGCCCAAGTAAGCAAAAAGCTCGCATTCGCGTTCTTGGCACCACCCCGGTGATTCCGGGGTGGCTTTTTTTGTGCAGGCTCCGCCGGATCAAGCTCAGGCGGCCCGCACCGGCTTTAGGGCCAACCATTCGCGGCCATGCTCTAGCCATGAAAGCAGAACGGGTGTCACCAGTAGCACCAGCAGCGTAGAACCACCCAGGCCGAAGGCGATAGAGGTCGCCATGGGAATCAGAAACTGAGCCTGCAGGGACGTTTCAAATAACAAGGGCAAGAGTCCGCCAATCGTTGTCAGTGAGGTTAACAGCACTGCCCGTACTCGCTGCACTACCGCTTCATTGAGTGCGGCATCAATCGCCAGCCCCTGCTTGCGTTGCTGCCGATAAAAGCTAACCAATATGATCGCGTTATTTACCACAATACCCGACAACCCAAATAGGCCGAACAGCGACAAGATAGTGAGATCGATACCCAGCGCCCAATGCCCCAACAGCGCCCCGACAAGTGAGAAAGGAATGATAGCCATGACGATCAATGGCAGACTCCAGGACGCGAACACCCACGTCAGAACACCATACATCAACCCCAGACCAATCACTAAGCCGGTACGCATGTCCGCCAACGTTTCTCGTTGGTCAGCCGCTCGTCCCTCGAAGCTATAATTCAGGAAATGCTCACGCTCCAAGTTTGGCAATAGCTCTGCTGAAAGACTTTCCAGCACCTGCTCTGCCGAGGTGGCCTGGCTATTGATCTCGGCAGTGACTTCCACGGCCAGCTGACCGTCAGCATGACGCAAGGTTTCAAAGCCTTGACGATGTTCCAAGTCCATCACTTGGGAAAGCGGCACCTGACGGCCATCCGGCAAGGTTATTGCCAGACGTGAGAGGGTTGCCAAACGCTCGCGCTGCGCCCGAGGCAGCTGCACTCTTACCTCTATTTCGTCGGCACCGGACTGATGGATTTGTACCACTTGGCCATCGAAGGCGGTACGCAACTGACTCCCCAGCGCATCGGTGGTCAGGCCCAACACCTGGCCAAACGCATTAACCCGGTAGATCAGCTGCTCGCGCCCCCACGGCATGTCGTCTTGCGTACTGATCACCCCTGGCAAGCCTGCCATTGCTTGCCCCAGGGTATCGGCGGCACGGCGCAGTGCTTCAGCGTCGTCCGCCGTCAGTCGCACGTTGACATCACGTCCCGGTGGGCCAGCGGCACGCTCGTTAATATTGAGGCTATCGAGACCCGCCGGCGGTTGTATACGCTCGCGCCAGGCGCGAATAAAGGCGGCATTGCGCACGTCGCGAGCATCTGGGGAAATCAGCTCCACCATCAACGATCCGGCCTCATCACCCGTGCGCCCAGGCGAGCCACCTTCCTGGGTAGCGCCATAACGGGATACTGCGACCCGCACTAGCCCTCCGCCCATGGCCTGATCCGTCTCTTCCAGCGTCGACTGCAGATGATCGACAAAATCAGCCACACGCGTACGGTCGGTACCCGCGACGAAACTGGCATTGGCATACATCACGCTAGACTCAGGCGATGGGAAAAAGTTGAAGCCCAGCCGACCACCGGCCAGAAGCCCGGCAGTGACCAGCGTGATCGCCAAGGCACTGGCAAGAGTGGCGCCACGGTAGCGCAGTGTCAGCGCCGAGAAACGCCGGAACGGCCCTTCGCGGAAGTCATCAAAGCGCGTTTCGAAACCTTCACGTAGCCGCGCGATGCCACGGACAGGCCGCTTATTTTTTTCTCTTGGCGCAAAGGCGTTGCGCAGGTGCGCGGGCAGCACGACAAAGCACTCCAGCAGCGATGCGATCAGGACACAGATCATGATGACCGGAATATCTCCCAGGATATTGCCGATCACCCCACCCACCATCAACAGCGGCATAAAGGCGGCGACCGTGGTGAGTGATGATGCCACCACTGGCCATAACATGCGCCGCGCCGCGCCAGCCGAGGCATACTGAGACTCCTCGCCCATACGGTGATGAGCGTCAGCGTCTTCCCCGACAACAATGGCATCGTCGACGATCACGCCTAGCGCCATGATCAAGGCAAACAACGACAGCATATTGATCGAGCCGCCAATGCCCCAGAAGACGCCCAAGGATGCGAGAAAGGCCGTGGGAATGCCGATGGCTACCCACAGCGCCACGCGCGCTGGAAGAAAGAAATACAGAAGGATAATCACCAACAGCAGGCCGGTCGCGCCGTTGCCCAATAGCAACGAGATGCGCTCATCGATTAATTGCCAGGACTCATCGTAAACCTCAAGCCCAACGTTAGATGGCAGGATTGGACGCACTTCTTCCAGCCAAGCGTCCAACGTTCGAGCCGCTTCCAGTGAGTCACCTGTCTCGGCGCGCTGCAAAATCAGCTCGGCCGCCGGCTGACCGCGATAGGCGAGTTCGACCTGCCTCTCGCGCGGCTCCTGGTGAATCCTGGCAATATCACCCAGACGTAGCTGCACCCGGTCACTACTGAGAACCGTCATGTCCTCGAAGGCTAGGGCGTCACGGTGTTGCTCGAGTGAGCGCAACTCTCTCGTGCTGTCCTGCTGGCCCAGCAACCCTGCCGGTAAATCGCGTGACATCCCCTGAACCCGAGCGGCAATTTCTTCCAGTGAGAGCCCCAGTTCCTGCAATCGCTCGGACGGTACTTCAATACTGATCTGCTGTGCAGGGAGACCGGTAATTTCTACTCGGTCGATACCCTTCATCAACAGCTCGTCTTCAAAACGCTGCGTTAACTGGCGCAGCTCATGGGGCGCCAGATCACCGTGTACTATTAACCGCGCCACCGGTTCATAGCGCGCCTGGCGCGAAACCTCCGGCGCTTCAGCAGTGGCGGGTAAATTAGTGAAGCTGTCGACCTGCTGGCGAACCTCATCAAGCGTCAGCACCGGGTCGCTGTCTTCCACGAATTCGAGGGTAATGTTGGCGATGCCCTGAGCCGAAGTCGATGTCATGCGCTTCAAGTCATCGAGACTGCGAAGCTTCTGCTCAAGAGGATTGGTAATGCCCTGTTCTATGTCTTCAGCAGAGGCCCCGCTCCACACCACACGCACAGTGACCACATCAAGGGCGAAGGTAGGGAAAAACTGGATGTTCATGCGTGCGATGCCTAAGGCGCCGCCTAACAACATCACCAGCATCACCAGGTTGGCCGCCACCTTATGGTGGACAAAAAAATTAATCAGGCCTCTACGTTTGTTCATGGGTTTATCCCTTTGCCCACCAGCCCATCAGTCACCTCGACACGCAGTCCCTGCATGGCATTGGGCAAATGGGTTGCCATCACTCGGTCACCCTCATTTAATTCTTCAGCACGCACCAATAGCCAACGCTCACCTTCATCCCTCTGGATTTCTCCCAGGCGCTCAACGCGCTGGCGCTCAAGTCGATTATCACCATTAATGCGGTAGAGTAAGTTGGGGCCGTGCAGAGCGGCATAGGGAACCGCCAGCGCATTGGCTACTGCAGGGCGCTCTAGCTGCACTGTCACCATGGACCCGGGGCGTAGCCCATGAGTTTGGCTTTCCAGCGAGAAGATTGCCTCGATGCCAGTCGGGTCGCTCTCCCCCGCTAAACGTTCAAGGACAAAGCGCTGCTCGCCCCTCTCGGCTATGGCCAGTAACGGTGTGCCTTGCGTCAGATGCTCTTCAATTTCCGCTCGAAAGCGCTGGGGGATGCGAGCGCGCATTTCCAAGCCGTCAATTGGATAAAGTGACAATAAGGGGGCACGGGCGGCCACATGATCCCCGGGCGCTACTTGTACACGAGTGACTCTACCCTCGAAGGGTGCATGAGCACGCCCGCGTTCCAGGTCGCGTTGCGCTGTCGCCAGCATCACCTGAGTGCGTGCCAGACGCGCTTCCAGACTTGCCAGACGCGAGGGAAACTCGGCGACCGCACTTTCACGGCTGGTCACATTCAATTGAGCGCGCGCAACATTGTCTCGTGCCACGTCAAGATCGGCTTGAGAAGTAAGGTTCCGCGCCACCAACGTACGGTTACGTTCCAGCTGACGATTGGCACTTGCAAGGATTTCACGCTCTCGGGCTAATACCTGGCGATCGTTGCCATGGCGGATGCGCTGATTCTCCAGCTGGGCCTCAAGATCCGCCACCTCTGCTTCGGCCTGGCGCAGCGGTGGAAAAAGATCAGCCTCGTCAAGCGCCACCAGTAATTCACCTTCATCAACTCGCTGCCCGTCACTGACCGGGCGAACAGCCACCCGGGCTTCTATAGGCGCCACTAAATTGATCATCTCGGGTGCCATCACTTCGCCAAATAGCGGCAGCAACGGGACATGCTCGACGAGCGATACTGACAACGCCTCTACGGGCCAGCTGCGCTCCTGAGCCACCGCCGGGGCAGGCTCAGGGCGCGTCAAACGCAAAGCCATAAAGCCGACGATGCCGAGGGCCAGGATCACCACAGGTATTAAGCGCTTAAGCATAAGGATATCTGCATAGGGAATAAAACAGCGGCCACTATACCTTGCCAAAGCATTTAGGCGAATTGGCTGCCCCCGGTGGTGCGGCAACATAACGCAGCAATTCTCGGCACGACGGTTCAAGCGCCATGGCGCATTCTTTCGGCAGGCACACTGGAAGCCTGAAGCGCGAACGCTTGAAAGCACGTCGTGAAAGCACTTTTTAAAGCAGCCAACTTCGTTGCTTTCTTGCGCCCTGCTTCTTACTTCACAGTTCGTATAATGGGTATTTTATTAGAAAACGCGCGGCTTAGCCGCTGCGTACTGTCACTCGATTCGCGTTAAAAAGTCTTTCAGGATGCCTGACCCATCAGTTGGTTCATCACCGTTTCCATTAGGCACTTTATATAATGACGATAACGATTTTACTTGTTCATCCGGCTGCTCAAACAGTTCGCCTAATCGCTGGTCATCGAGTTTATCCAAGGCATCCTCTGCAACAAGTGATTGCGAAACAAGCATTTCCTTTAATGTTTCAGTGATTGACTCATCATTAGCAAATGTCTTGAAGACTTGCACATAAGCAGCACCGTCTTCGTCTGCACCGACTTTAATCGCTTGATCGATAATATTGACCTGGGTACCGCTGGGAATGTCATCAAATATCGACCCAATATCCTCAGGGTACATCCGAATGCAGCCGCGACTGGCGCGCATACCGATACCGTCAGGCTGGTTTGTGCCATGTATCAAGTAGCCCGGAATATCCAATAAGATAGCGTGCTCACCTAGGGGATTATCAGGCCCTGGGGGAACAACAGCTGGGGCAGGATCTCCGCGCTCAGCGGCCTCCTGGCGCATTGATTGCGGCGGATACCACGCCGGCTGCTCCAAACGAATGGTCGTTTCAGTGATCCCAAGCGGCGTATTATAGCCTTCGCGGCCAATTCCAATCGGATACGTTTCTATCCGCGGCGTCTCCCCTTCCCCTACCTCAGGGTAATAATAAAGCCTAAGTTCGGCGACGTTAATCACAATGCCTGTTCGCGCTACGTCAGGTAAAATATGGCGTCTTGGAATTGTGACCGCGACGCCTTCACCTGGCATCCAGATACTCACCTCGGGATTCGCGGAACGTATCTCCTCGTAGCCAATGTTATGCGTACGGGCAATGTCGATCAGCGTATCTTCTTTATTGGCGATCACTTGATAATCCTGGCCTATAAGGTCGCCTTGGGCCGGAATCACATGGTGGTTTTCAGGCACAGCGTCCGCGTCTGCATATCCCACTAACGGCCACATACAGGCTCCTAACGCTACTGCAGTACGCACTGCCATCACACTGTTCTTTAAACCTGATGACACTAGATTACTGTTCATGACAATACTCAATTTTAAGCTTTGATTTCTTTCGCGATAGGTTAATGAGGCGATAGGTTGATGACGCGACCGTAAGGCCAGAATAACGCCAGCCGAATTCCATCAGAATAACGATATTTGTTTTATGAATATACCTTCGAGCCCGCGATAGCAAGCGAGCTTCATTTTCAGCTCATCCCCATGGTCCAACCTGGCCGGCATCAAATCAGGAGTGATGGAAATGCGACCAAAGACGCGGCCAATGCAAGGGGTCATGCGATCGGGGCTCGTGCGGTGGCTACTGATGCTGGCCATGCTCAGCATTGCCACAGTGGCCACCGCCCAGAGTCCCTTCGGGCAGCAGGGGGATTTTCTGCACCCGGATCAGGCCTTCAAGCCAACGCTGGCTCAGGATGGCGATGAACTGGCGATCGATTGGCAGATCGAACCCGGTTACTACCTCTACCGCCACAGTTTCTCTGCCGACACGGAAGGCCGGGAGCTATCGCTGGACATGCCCGATGGGGAGTCCATCGAGGACGAGTACTTCGGTCGCTCCGAGGTCTACCGTCAGGCGCTGAGCATGACCACGCGCCCCGGTGACGTCGACACGTTAACCCTCCACTGGCAGGGGTGCGCCGACGCCGGGCTGTGCTATCCGCCGCAGCAGCGGACCTTCGACCTGGCTTCCGATACCACGAACACGACCCCCGTCTCGACCGCGACATCGAGTCCCGTTTCCGATCCAGAAGCAGGGATGGCGGAAGATCAGCAACTGGCGGCGCAGCTGGCCGGCAGTAACTGGGTCTGGGCGCTGGCCGCCTTCTTCGGCATGGGCCTGCTTCTGACGTTCACCCCCTGCGTGCTGCCGATGATCCCGATCCTGTCCAGCCTGATCGTCGGTCAGCGCAAGGCGGGAGAGAGTCAGCGGAGGACCGGTTTCGTGCTGTCTACCGCCTACGTTCTGCCCATGGCCGCCACCTACGCGGTACTCGGGGTTGCCGCCGCCATGGCCGGCGCCAACCTGCAGATACTGTTCCAGAACACCTGGTTCATCGGCCTGTTTGCGCTGCTTTTCATTGTTCTCGCACTGGCCATGTTCGGCCTGTTCGAACTGGAGCTGCCGAGAATGCTGCGGCAGCGCCTGGATGCCCGGATGGTGCGCCAACGCGGCGGACGCTTGAAAGGGGTTGCCGGGATGGGCGTGCTCTCCGCCCTGCTGGTGGGTCCCTGCATGACCGCACCGCTGGCGGGGGCGCTACTCTTCATCGCCGAAAGCGGCAATCCCTGGCTAGGTGGTGCGGCGCTGCTATCGCTTGGCCTCGGGATGGGCGCACCGCTGATCCTGATCTGCACCATCGGTAGTCGCCTGCTGCCCAAGCCGGGTGCCTGGATGATTCGCGTCAGAGCCTTTTTCGGCTTCGTTCTGCTGGGGATGGCGATCTGGTTCGTCGCTCGCGTGGTGCCGGACGCCATCGTCCTCGGCCTTTGGGGCGCTCTGGGGCTGGGCTTTGCCGTTTCGCTCCGCGCCCTGGCACGAAGCGCCAACGCCTCGAGCGTGGTGCCCCAGGTAACGACCGCCAGCGCAGCGGTCATCGCTCTGTGGAGCTCGCTGATACTGATCGGAGCCGCGGGTGGCGCCCATGATCCGTGGCGACCGCTGGCGGTCTATGCCTCGGCGGGCGATGCCTCGACGGTATCGCCCGCCGGCCAGCCGCTCGCGTTCGATGAGGTCAATGACCTGGCAATGCTCGACGCCCGTATCGCGCAGGCCGCTGAAAGTAGCCGGATGACGCTCGTCGAATTCACCGCCGACTGGTGCATTTCCTGCGAGGTGATCGAGCAGGAAGTCTTCACCGACCCGACCGTCCAGGCCGAGCTGCAGGATGTGCAACGACTGAGCATCGATGTCACCGACTATGATGCTCATGACCAGGCCATCATGCAGCACTTTGGTGTCGTCGGCCCACCGACGCTGATGTGGTTCGGCCCCGACGGGGACGAACGTCGCAGTGCCCGTATCATCGGCGAACTGAACGCCGAAACCTTTCTCGACCGCTTCGATCAGGCCAAACGAGCGGGCAAAAACACAAATGGGAGTCGCTCATGAATCCCCTGGATCGCAGCCTGGCCATCGGCCCGCTCGGCCTGAGTCTGGGACAGCTGTTGCTGGTTGTGTCGATGGTCGTCGCGCTGATCGTCGGTGCCTGGCTAGGCCGCCGGCGACAGCTCAGTGTCGGCGATCGCTTGTTCAATGCCCTGCTCATCGGCGTGGTCGGGGCGCGGGGCGTTTTCGTCGCCCGATACTGGGAGAGCTACGAAACCTTCTGGTCCTGGCTGGACATCCGCGATGGCGGCTTCGAGCCACTGGCCGGTCTTGCCATCGCCTCGCTCTATCTCGCCTGGCGGCTATGGCGCCACCCTGGCGAGCGGCGACCGCTCGGCATCGCCGTGGTATCGGGCGCTCTGGTCTGGTCGCTGACCGCGGGTGTACTGGCACTGATGGTCCCTCGAGGGGCGACCGTACCGTCGATACCGCTGACCGTCCTCGATGGTACGCAGGTGAGCTTGCCCGGCGTGCTGCAAGACGCCGACCAGCCCATGGTGATCAATCTCTGGGCCAGCTGGTGCCCTCCTTGTCGTCGCGAGATGCCGATACTCGAACAGGCCCAGCAGGAGCGGGACGACATAACGTTCGTGTTCGTCAACCAGGGCGAGAGCGTCGGTACGATCAATACCTTCATGCAGCGAGAGTCTCTGGCACTCGATCACGTCTATCGCGACCCGAACATGGCCTTCGGCCAGGAGGTGGGCGCCATGGCCATGCCGACCACGCTCTATTACAACGCCGATGGCATGCTTATCGACACCCACTTCGGTGAGCTTTCCCGCGCCACGCTCGATCGCAGTCTCGAGCGTCTCGAACCATGAACCTTTCAACCTTGGAAACAACCCCTATGTACATTCGCAATCCCCGCATGACGCCACGGCGCGCTTTGATGGCTACCTTCAGTGTCGGCATCGCCCTGGCGGCGAGCCTGCCAGCTGCCGCCGACAACGACTGGCCCACGCCGATTAAAGCGCTGGAGCAGCAAGGTTTCACGATTCACGGTGAATTCGACGCGCCCGACGGCCTGGGCTATGCCGCCAGCATGCGCGGCCAGGCCGTCGCGGCGTATATGACCACGGACGGTGAGCATGCCATCGTCGGCACGCTGATCGATGCCCAGGGACGAGACGTCTCTACCCAGCGGCTGGAGCAGCTCGTCAACGGCCCCAGGAACGCCGAGCTTTGGCAGCAGATGGCTGATCATCACTGGGTTCGCGATGGAGATGTCGATGCACCACGCGTGATCTATACCTTCAGTGACCCCAACTGCCCTTACTGCCGCAAGTTCTGGGAGGATGCCCAACCCTGGGTCGAGAGCGGCAAGGTTCAGATTCGCCATCTGATGGTGGGTATTCTCAAGGCAGACAGCCCCGAAAAAGCGGCAGCGCTTCTCAGCGCAGATAACCCCGGCGATGCGATCGCCGAGCACTTTCGCAGCGGCGCCCTACCGGACAGCGCGGGCAGTGATCAAAGCGAACAGTGGGTCAGCGAAAACACCCAGATGATGCGCGACGGCCAACTCTACGCAACACCCGTGACCTTCTATCAGGACGATGATGGCGAGGTACGCAAAGTCATGGGTGCTCCCACGCCGGACAAGCTTCGCCGCGTCATGGGTAGCGACGCGCCCTGACCCCTCACTGGATCAACTCGACGGCAACTGGAGCGACACCCGCAGCCCGATGCCGTTGCCGGACGTGAACGTCACCCGACCACCGGCACGGGTGACGATCGCGTCGACGATGGAGAGCCCCAGGCCACTACCCTGGGGGTGATTTCCGCGCTGGAACCGCTCCGTCAGGCGGGCAAGCTGTTCGGGCTGAATGGTTTCCCCCTGGTTGATGATGTTGATCACCGCCATGCCATTCGATTCTTGCGCCTCGATCTCGATCGGGGCGCCAGGCAAACCATGGCGCACCGCATTCCCGAGCAGATTACGCAGCGTGATCACCAGTAGCGAACCCGACAGGGCGATGTGTATCCGGCTCACCCTCTCGTTGTAACGACAACGGTCGCGACTGCCGGTTTCGGTCATCGCGGTTTCCAGTGCCTCCTCGAGAGGCGTGGGATCGAGACTTCCCCGGGTGATCTCTTCGCTCTCCATCCGTGCTAGCAGCAACAGCTGGTCGAGCGTTTGCGTCAGCCGTCTCACACCCGCCTCGGCCTGCCGCATTGCTTCCCGGTGCGGGTTCCCCTCGACCCGTCGTGCGATCTGAAGATGGGTGCGAATGGCGGTCAGCGGTGTCCGCAGCTCGTGAGCGGCATCGTCGGTGAAACGTTGCTCCAATTCGAGCATCCGCCGAGTCCGTGCAAGCAAGGTGTTGAAGCCATCGATCAGCGGCCGAATTTCGCCGGGCAACCTGCGAACGGGCAATGCCGAGAGGTCGTCATGGTCGCGTGAATTCAGCTGCCGCTGTAACTTCGAAAGCGGCGATAGCCCCCGGGTCACGCCCCACCACAAGGCGATGAGGCTGCCGATCAGCGCAAGCAGAAACGGATAGAAGGCGGCACGGCGCACCTGTGCCAAAAGCGATTCCCGCTCACGCAGGCGATCCGCCACGGTGATTCGCTTGTCATCGTCGACCAGGGTGTAGACACGCCAGCGCTGCCCAGCGTGATTGCGATAGCTGTAACCTTCGGCATCGATCGCAAGAACGTCGTTCATTTCAGGATGCGTGCCGGCCACCATCTTTCCGCGCAGCGACGAAACGCGACAAGCGACATTCTCGAGCGCGGGAATGGTCGACGTTACACCGCCTTCCTCGCCATTCCATGCAGCCGCCGGGGCGCGATCCAGCAGATTCGCCACCATGCGCGCCGATTGCGCCAGGCGCTGATCCATCGCGTGCTCGAGCTGGTTCGACAGGTCGCGCATCGACCACGCCGCGGTGATTCCCCACAGCAGCATCAATGTCATCCCAAGCGTGGCCACGAGTCTCAGACGCAGGCTCATGATGGCGTATCGCCACTCGGTGCGCCGAGGCGATAACCGATGCCTCGGACCGTCTCGATCACGTTGCGCCCAAGCTTGCGCCGCAGCTGATAGATCTGCACGTTGAGCGCATTGCTTTCGATCTCGTCATCGATGCTGTAGAGGCAATCCTTCAATTGATCGGCACTCAGGATTCGCCCGCGAGCACGGATCAGTGCCTCCAGCAGCATCAACTCCCGGCGTCCCAGTGCCACCGGTACGCCATCAAGCGTGACACTGCGAGCGACAGGGTCCAGGGCCAGATTACCGTGACGAAGGGAGCTGTCGACCTGCCCTGCCGCACGGCGCAGGAGCGCCTGAAGCCTCGCGGTCAACTCGTCCAGATCGAACGGCTTGACCAGGTAATCGTCGGCCCCTCCCTGGAGGCCCTCGATGCGACTGGCCACGGCGTCTCGTGCCGTCAGCATCAGCACCGGCGTCGCAACGCCCGACCGACGCCACTCTTGCAACAGCGTCAGCCCATCGCCGTCGGGCAGACGGCGGTCGAGCACGACCGCCTCATAGTCGATCGTCGCCAGAGCACCTCGCGCGGCCACCAGCGTGGTGACGGTATCGACCACGAAGTCGCTCAGGGCCAAGCCGGTCTCGACGCCAGCGGCCACTGGCGCGTCATCTTCGACGAGCAGTACGCGCATACCCCTCTCCTTGTTCCGTGATGCGAAAATCAATTCCCGGCATAGCTTGGCATATGCCGATGAAGTCAGGATGAGAGACACTAGCCAAGACCTAAACAATCATCACACCCGCGAGAGCGAGGACATGGCAGGTGCACAGGAAGCTGTTCTGCTTGGCAAAATTTTTTTGAACGCAGAATCGGATAAAATATTTTTAAATCAAATAGTTAATAGAAGATTAAGCGAACATTAAAAGCCTGCTAACGTTTAGTTGATGCACGTCAAGCTACAGGGTCCTGGGCAGAGTAGCCTACCGATATCGAACGCGCTCGCACCACTGCGGAGCACTCTCTTCATCGGCCACCGGAGGCCCCATGGATCCCATTCGCCGCTCCCTTCTCGGCCAGCTGGCTCGCTTGAGTGCGGGGGCTGCCCTGGTACCGCTATCGAGCGTTGCCAACGCCGGCATCAATCAGCAGCCGCCCCGCCGTGAAGGCGACCCTACCAAGCGCTACGGCATGCTTATCGATCTGCGCCAGTGCATCGGCTGCCAAGCCTGCACCGTGTCGTGCCATATCGAGAACGCCGCGCCGCTGGGCAGTTTCCGCACCACCGTCGCCCAGTACGAGGTGGAGCACCAGGAGACCGGCGAGGTTGCCACCTTCATGTTGCCCCGCCTGTGCAATCACTGCGAAAACCCACCCTGCGTGCCGGTGTGCCCGGTGGAGGCCACCTTCCAGCGCCAGGACGGCATCGTGGTGGTCGACAGCGACCGCTGCGTGGGCTGCGCCTATTGCGTCAACGCCTGCCCCTACGACGCCCGCTTCATCAATGAGCGTACCCAGACCGCCGACAAGTGCACCTTCTGCGCCCATCGTCTCGAAGCCGGCCTGCTGCCGGCCTGCGTGGAGAGCTGCGTGGGCGGCGCACGGATCATTGGCGACATGCGCGACCCCGAGAGCCAGATCAGCCGCATGATCGCTGAGCACGGCGACGCCCTGATGGTGCTGCAGCCCGAGAAGAACACAATGCCCCAGGTCTTCTACCTCGGCATGGACGAGCGCTTCGTCACCCGTCCCCAGGCCGAGCCGGTGGCCCTGGACGTCCTCGACCCCCACGGCAAGGAGATGGGCTATGAATTCCACCATTGAGCTGCTCGCCCCGCGCTATGACATCGCCTGGTATCCCTGGGCAGTACAGTACTTCTTCATGATTGCGCTGTCCTACGCCACCCTGTGGCTGGCCGCACCGGCGCTGGTATTCGGCAAACAGAAGTGGCTACCCACCGCGCGCCTGGCGCTGCTCGCCTGCCTGGCCACCACCCTGGTGGCCCCGGTGGCGCTGCTCGCCGACCTGCACCAGCCGCTGCGCTTCTGGCACTTCTACGCCTATGCCAACAGCCACTCCTGGATGTCCGTCGGCAGCCTGATCCTTCCGCTCTATGTGGTGGGTGTGATCGTGCTGGCGTGGCTGGCCTGGCGCCCGGCGCTGCAGGCCAATCGCCAGGCGCCCGGCATCGCAGGGTTCATTGCCCGCTGGTTGTCGCTGGGTGACTCTCCCACCCCGCGCGCCCTGCTGGTGCTGGTGGGCCTCTGTACGCTGGCCCTCTCCACCGGCATCATGCTCTATACCGGCGCCGAGGTGGCCATCGTCAAGGCCCGACCGCTGTGGAATACCGTCTGGCTGCCGCCGATGTTCGTGGCCACCGGCTTTATCGCCGCCGCCGGGCTGATTCTGGTGCTCAATCCTGTGACCGGTGAGCGCAGCACCGTGGTCAGTGGCCAGATGCTCAAGGTGATGCTGGGCGCCTGCCTGGTGGCGGGCCTGGTCGCCGGCAGCTGGTTCCTCGACGGTATCAACGCCGACGTCGGCTCGGTGGCTGCGGCCATGCAGTCGGTACGCGGCAGCGCCGAGTGGCGCAGCACCGCCCTCTGGGGCGGCCTGACCGGCCTGGCCCTGTTCGGCGCCGTGCTCTACCTGCTCAGTCGTCCTGCGCCGCGCCGCCCGGCACTCTATGCCTGGACCTGGGTGCTCGGTCTGGTGGCCCTGCACGTGGGCTGGATGTTCCGCTGGGTGGTGCTGATGGACGTGCAGACCGTGGCCCGCCACAGCGCCGGCTTCCACCATTACGGCATCCCCGCCGGCTCCTCCGGCATCCTGGGCATCGTCGGCACCTTCGGCCTGTGGCTCGCTGCCATCCTGCTGATCGACCTCTTCGTGCCGTGGCGCCAGGCCCGCCAAGGCGGCAGTGCTGCCGATCTGTCACCTGTAACCCCCGCCCCTGCACACCCCGCCGCCCAGAGCGCTGCGGAAAATTCTGAAGGAACTCCCAGCCATGGCTAAGTCTTCTGTAGACAAATCACGTCGCCGCTTCATGAAAGGTGCTGTCGCCGCTGGCGGCGCCGCCACCTTCGTCGCCGGCTACGCCGACCCGCTGCTCAAGATGGGCAAGGGCGTCACCGGCAGCGCGGGCGAGAAGCCGAAGGATCGCATCCACGGCAACTCCCTGGCGCCGGAATACAGCGTCGACCCCCAGAGTGGCGAGCTGACCCTCAACCCCGACCAGCGTGTGGCCTTCACCGTCTGCTACGGCTGCACCACCAAGTGCGGCGTACGGGTGCGCGTGGACAACGCCACCGATCAGGTGCTGCGCGTCTCCGGCAATCCCTACAACCCGCTCTCCGCCGACGAGCACCTGCCAATGCGCACCCCGGTGGTGGATGCGCTGCGCGGGCTGAGCGCCTATGGCGACCAGGGTCAGCAGAACCGTTCCACCGCCTGTGCCCGCGGCAACGCCATGATGGCGCAGATCGACAGCCCCTTCCGTGTGACCCATTGCCTCAAGCGGGTGGGCGGCCGCGGCGGCCGCGAGTGGCAGAAGGTCTCCTTCGAGCAGCTGATCGAGGAGGTCTGCGAGGGCGGCGATCTGTTCGGCGAGGGCGACGTGGATGGGCTACGCGCCATCCACGACCACGACACCCTGATCGACCCGGAGAACCCCGAGTACGGCCCGAAGGCCAACCAGCTGATGGTGATGGAGGCCACCGACTACGGCCGCTCCGCGCTGCTCAAACGCTTCACCTTCAACGCCTTTGCCACCCGTAACTACGGCCACCACGGCTCCTACTGCGGGCTGGCCTATCGCATGGGCTCTGGCGCGGTGATGGATGACCTGGCCAAGAACGCCCATACCAAGCCCGACATCCAGAACGCCCGCTTCATCCTCTATGTAGGTACCGCCCCCAGCCAGGCCGGCAACCCCTTCAAGCGCCAGGGCCGCCTGATCGCCCAGGCGCGCGCCGCCGGCAGCCTGGATTACGTGGTGATCGACCCGGCACTCAACGCCTCGGTCTCCCACGCCGCCGATCACAACCGCTGGGTGGCGATCCGCCCGGGCAGCGACAGCGCCCTGGCCATGGGCATGATCCAGTGGCTGCTCGACAACGCGGGCTACGCCAAGGACTTCCTCGAGCTTCCCGGCCAGCCCGCCGCCGAGGCCGCCGGTGAGGCGACCCACACCAACGCCACCCATTTGGTGATCGATACCGAGGGCCACCCGCGCCGCGGCCGCTTCCTGCGCGCCAGCGACCTGGGCCAGGCCGAGGCCGGAAGCGAGGCCGACCTGCCCATGGTGGTGGCCGACGGCGACCTGGTGCAAGGCACCCAGGTGATGGCCGCCGAGCTGTTCGTCGACCGCGAGGTGGCGCAGGCCGATGGCAACAGCGTGCGCGTCAAGAGCAGCATGACCCTGCTGCGCGAGGCCGCCAACGAGCACGGCCTGGCCGAGTACGCCGAGCACTGCGGCATCCCCGAGGCCACCATCATTGACCTGGCGCGGCGCTTCGCCAGTCACGGGCGCCGCGCGGTGACCAACTCCCACGGCGGCATGATGTCGGGCAACGGCTTCTACGCCGCCTTCGGCATGCAGATGCTCAACGTGCTGGCCGGCAACCACAACCGCAAGGGCGGCAGCGCCATGGGCGGCGGCCAGTTCAACGGCGTCGGCGAAGGCCCCCGCTACGACCTGGCCAACTTCCCCGGCAAGCGCGGCCCCCAGGGCCTGTTTCTGTCCCGCTCGCGCTTTCCCTACGAGAAGTCCTCCGAGTACCAGCGCAAGGTGGCCGCCGGCGAGGACCCCTATCCGGCCCGGGCCCCCTGGCGCTCGCTGGCGCCGCCCATTCTCACCGAGCACCTGTCCTCGGCGCTGGACGGCTACCCCTACCCGATCAAGGCAGTGATCGGCTGCATGGCCAACCCCATCTACGGCCAGGCGGGCCTTGAAGCGCTGATCGCCGAGAAGCTCAAGGACCCGAAGCGCCTGGGGCTGTTCGTGGCCATCGACGGTTTCCTCAACGAGACCAACCGCTACGCCGACTATATCGTCCCGGACTCGGTGATGTACGAAGTGTGGGGCTTTACCGGTGCCTGGAAGGGCAATCTGGGCAAGATGACCACCGCTTGCTGGCCGGTGGTGGAACCGCGCCAGCAGCAGACCGCGGAAGGCGAGCCGGTCTCCATGGAGAGCTTCTTCATCGCCACCGCCAAGCGTCTGGGCCTGCCCGGTTTCGGCGACGAGGCGATCCCCGATGCCGAGGGCAAGCTGCACCCGCTCAACCGTGCCGAGGACTTCTTCCTGCGCGCCGCCGCCAACGTGGCCATGCAGGGCGAGCCACTGCCCGCCGCCGACGCGAGCGACATCCAGCATGCCGGCCTGGCACCGCTGATGCCGCGCCTGGCGCGCACCCTCAAGCCCGAGGAGCGCGGCCCGGTGGCCTACCTCTACGCCCGCGGTGGGCGCTTCGAGGACTTCAAGGACCACTTCAAGGGCCAGAACCTCACCAGCGCCTGGAAGCGCACCCTGTGCGTCTACAACGAGCAGGTGGGCACCAGCATCAACACCCAGAGTGGCCAGCCCAACCGCGGTGTGCCCTGCCACGGCCTGCCGCCGCTGGCCGACGGGCGCGCCATGCGCGAGGTATTCACCGAGGAAGAGTGGCCGCTGCTGGCGTTCTCGTTCAAGTCGAACCTGATGAACTCCTACGCCATCGGTCTCGAGCGACTGCGCATGATCAAGCCCTACAACCCGGTGATGATGCACCGCCAGGACGCCGAGCGTTTCGGCATCTCCCATGGCGACACCATCCGTATCGAGAGTCCCGGCGGCAGCGTGGTGGCCCTGGCGCTGGTCGGCGAGGGGGTGATGCCGGGGGCGCTGGGCATCGAGCACGGCTACGGCCACCGTGATCTGGGGGCCACCCCCCATGTGATCGACGGCGAGTCCCAGCCCGACCTCGAATGGCTGCGCGCAGGCATCAACATCAACGACCTGGGCTTCAAGGATCCCACCCGCAACGTGGACGGCACCTGGCTGGAGCCGATCAGCGGCGCCGCCGTGCGTCAGGGCTTGCCGATCCGCGTGACCCCTATCGACGTCTAACGTCGGTCGGACGACCTCAGGCTGCGCACTCGATGCACTTGAGCAAGGTAGGATCGCTTTCCAAGCGGCGGGTGCCGATCCACTCGCCGCATTCGATACATTCACCCAACTCTGCATTGTCGATGCGTAAAAGGGCATTGTCGATGCGCCTGATCTGCAACTGACGCCGATCTTCCTCGGCCTCGGCCATGGCCTGGGCCTGGAGGGCATCCATGCGCGAAAGGCGCCCCACCGCGGTTTGATCCAGCATCACAGTCCCCCGAGACGCCAGGCTCTCGAGACTCTCAGCGAGCAGCGCCCGGCGCTGGTTCTCCAGGCGCTTACGGATGAGCGGCATATCGAGCTGCGGATGATTCATTGCCTTGCTCCAAGATAATGGACGTTGGTTTATAGCATAGACCATTGCCCTTCGGGGCCGCACCGCTAGCAACGATCAGCGCTGCAATCGTTAACCATGCGCTCGTGATCCAGAACGGCCAGGCGCCTACGGCGCCAATCGCCGGCTGAAGCCAGCTCCTACGGGGGGTGGCTGTGGATTGGTAGGAGCCTGATTTATCGGGCGAGCTTTTGATGGTTGCCCTAGCCGCCTACGGCGCCAATCGCCGGCTGAAGCCAGCTCCTACGGGGTGGTGGCAGTGGATTGGTAGGAGCCTGATTTATCGGGCGAGCTTTTGATGGTTGCCCTTTGCAGGTAACCCCTCGCGCGATGAATCGCCCTCCCACCCGTCAACCCCACCCAACTGATACAGGGTAGGAAATGGGATGGACCCGTTCCCCCATTTCCTACGGGGGCGCCCTTCCTACCAATACCACATCATCAGCGACCTTTGGAAAGCCCCATCATCACGATGCCGCTGAGCACCACGGCGCCGCCGACAAGCTGGCTGGGGTTGAGCATTTGCCCCAGCACGACGTAGCCAATGATTAGCGATGCCACCGGCTCAACGTTCATCACCGGCGCGTTGCGCGCCATGTCCAGGCGCGGCACGAAAATAAACAGTGTCGAAAAGGCGGTGGCGTAAAGTAGCGCCAAGAACGTCAGCCCCAGCCAGCCGGTGCTGCTTGCCGGCAGTGCCAGCCCGCCGGGCATAACGCCCAGCATGCCGGCAATGATGATGGCGATAAACACCGTCTGCATGGTCAGGTAGCTGCGCACGGTGCTGCTGAGCGCACTTAAGCGGTGCTCGGTGATCCACAACGCATTGGCAAAGCAGAACGCCGCCGCCAGCCCCAGACCGATACCTTGCGTCCAGGCGGGGCCGAGGCTCTCCGCCTCTTTCAACCAGGTGGGAATATCCAGCACCACCAGAAGCCCGATCAGGATGGTGCCCATGAATAGGCACTGACGCAGCGTCGGCCGCCGCCCGCCCAGCGCCCAGCTGATCAGCGCCAGCTGAATGGGAAAGGTGTTGACCAGCAGCAGCGCGATCACCACCGGCAGGCGCGCTACCGCCGAGTAGAGAAAAACACTCTGCAGCGTGATGAGCAGCCCCACCGCCAGCTGCCACGGCCATGTCCCCGCCGGCAGTCGCAGGCGCTTTTTTTGCCCGATCACCAATGCCGCCAAGATCACGCAGGCCACCCCGGAGCGCATCAACACGGCCAGCAGCAGCCCGGCACCGTCGTCAAAGGCCAGCCGTGCCGAGACGTGGTTGGCAGCAAACAACGTGGCTACCGTCATCAGCAGTAAAATCGCCAAATGGCGAGGCAGTGCTACAGGCATGGGGTTTTTATCTCGCGTCTCTAGACAGGGATTTATCCGGTGCAGCGCTTCGATAACCAAGTCGCTGATCCCCTGCGCAAGGCGGCGTCAGGCGCAGAGACTTGAGCTTGCCTGAGCACCGTCCAGCAGATGACCAGCAAGCCCAGATAACCACTCAGACCACGCGCATCGCGCAGCATGGACTGGGTGAGGCCGAAATCGATGAACGCCACCGGCACCATCATGCCGGCGGCGGCAAGCAAGCGTATTTCCGCGCCAGCGCCGGGCGCTCGCAGGTGTTTCCAGAACAGCCCGATCGGCACGCCATACAGCAGCAACAGGCTTAGCAGCCCCAGGCTTCCGCGCCGCGCGGCGGTATCGATCAGGTCGCTGTGCAGCTGATCATGCCGGCTGATGCCCGGGTGCAATCGTCCCTCCGCCACCAGGTCGTCTCTGGCCACCTCAAGCGCCCCCTCTCCCCAGCCGAGCCAAGGTCGCTCGACAAACAAGCTGCCGCCGGCCCGCCACATTTCCAGGCGCAACCCGACCGAGGTGCCGCGCACATCCTGGGTCCAGTAAGCCTCTACATTGCTCACCGCCAGCGCCACGCGATCGCGCACCCCGCTTTGCGGCACCATCACCACCGCGATCAGCAGCATTAGCATCCCCGCCGCCAGCCGATGCAGGCACGCCAACGACAGCACCTCGCGGGCCGCCCGGTAGATCACCCACAACAATAGCGGTGCCGCAATCCAGCCCCCGCGGGTACCGGACAACAGCGAGCCCAGCATGCCGGCCAGCCCCGCGACCAGGGTAAGCGCCAGCAGGCTTTTATGCTGGGTCTTGGCGCCCCGCATGCACCAGAGGGCGCCGATAAAAGACAGCCCACCCAGCAACAGCGAAAGGTTGCCAAAGGGGATCGCATTCATGCCGTTGGCGGCCCGGGCATGCCCGATGATCAAGCGTTCATACAGTGCAATGCTGCCCGCGCCCAGGGCGCCGAGACTCACCGCGGCCCATAACACCCCAGGCGTCAGGGGCCGTAAGCGCAGCCCTGCCAGAAAGGCCGCCGCCAGCAGCGGCCAGAGCGGCAGCATCACCCCCTGGTTGCCCTGGCCCACCGGCCAGTGCCCGCTACGCCCTACATCGGCGAGCCATACGCCACCAAAAACAAGCAATGCCAGGCACAGCCAGGCATCGTCCCGGTCCAGGCACTGCAGGCGCCGGATGCTTCTCGGCCGCATGCCCAGCCAGAGCAATAACGAGCCGCCCGCCAGCAACGGGATCACGGCATAGCCCCATGGCACCCCGATCAACAGGGCGCCGAACAGCAACACCCAAATATTGTTCAAGCGTGTCATTTGAGGCTGCGGTGCTGCAACACTGCCGCCGACATTGCCAATGCGCCATAAGGCGTCAGCCAGAACGGGAAGGTATTCATGTGAACCTATTAATGAAACGAGATTGGGTTAGTGACCGTTGATGGCCAAACAGCAAAAAAAAAGGCTGGGCGGCATTCTACCATCCCAGCCTTAGTTTTCATTATCAGAAAGGACAAACCCCAGGGCTCGCCCGACAAGTCAGGCTCCTACCCGATTGGCTGACGCTGGGGGTTGTTATGGGTGGGGCAGGAAGTCGGGCAGGCTCAGCAGGTCTTTTAACGGCATGGGCTTGGCGAAAAGAAAGCCCTGGAGCAGATCGCATTCACGACGCACCAGATCCTCCTGCTGCTCGCGCTCTTCAATGCCCTCGGCGATCACCACCAGCTCCATATGGTGCGCCATGGTGATAATCCCCTGCACAATGGCGGCATTGCAGCGGTTGGTGAGGATATCCTTGATGAAAGCCCGGTCCAGCTTGACCTTATGGATGGGCAGGTCGCGCAGATAGCTCAGGCTTGAGAAGCCGGTACCGAAGTCGTCGAGAGCCACCTGGATGCCGATGTTCTTGAGCTGATTGATCAATTCGATGGCCTGGTCGGCCCCGTCCAGCAGCACACTCTCGGTTATCTCAAATTCCAGCAGTGCTGGCGGCAGGCCGGTGTCGGCCAGCACCTGCTGGACGTCCTCCAGGAAGCCGTCACGCCGAAACTGCAATGATGAGATATTGACGGCCACCGGCACCCCCCGCTCGCCCGCCGCGTAGAGGGCCGCGGCGTCCTGGCAGGCGCGGCGTAGCACCCAGCGCCCTATGGGGATGATCTGACCGGTTTGTTCCGCGAGCGGAATGAACGTTATCGGCGAAACCAAACCCTTCTCGGGATGTCGCCAGCGGATCAGCGCCTCCAGGCCACGAATGCGACCGCTCACCGCCTCCACAATGGGCTGGTAAAACAGCTCGAACTGGTCATGGCTCAGCGCGGCATGCAGCTCCTGGCGCAGCAATACCGATTCCCGGGTGACTCGCTGGACGTCACCCTGATACCAGTGCCAGGTGTTGCGGCCCTGCTGCTTGGCCTCGGCCATCGCCAGGTCGGCGCGCTGCATCAGCTCATGGGGCTGTTCCAGTGTGGCGTCGTTGCAGGCAATGCCAATGCTGGCACTGATGTGCAAGGGCTTGTCCGCGACCCATACGGGCATGGTCAGCGCTTCCAGCACCCGCTCGGCAAGGGCCTTGCCGGCCTGGATGCTCTCCAGGTTGGGAAGCAGCAGTGCAAACTCGTCGCCGGTCAGACGCGCCACCGTATCCCCCGGCGCTATCAGCTGTTGCAGGCGCTCGGCCACTGCGACCAGCAGCAAGTTGCCGACATGATGCCCCAGCCCATCATTGACCGCCTTGAAACCGTCCAGATCGAGGTGCATGACCACCAGCAGGCTCTGTTCCTGCTGGACACGGGCGAAGGCTTCACAGAGGTACTTATCCAGCTCGGTGCGGTTAGCCAGGCCGGTCAGGAGGTCATGGGTCGCCTGATAGGCCAGCTGGGCCTTCTGTTCGCGATGCTGGGTGATGTCTTGCTGGGTACCGATGTAATGGGTGCATACGCCCTGGTCGTCGAGCACCGGACTCAGCGACAGGCGGTTCCAGAAGGTCGAGCCATTCTTGCGGTAGTTGAGCAGCGTGGTATCCACGCGATCGCACCTGGCGATGGCCTGCTGGATGGTGGCGACGGACGCGACATCGGTGTCCGGCCCCTGCAGCAAACGGCAGTTGCGGCCCAGGACTTCCTCCGGCGGGTAACCGGAGAGGGTACAGAAGGCCTCATTGACATAGACCAGCGGCATGTCGGGCTTGCTGGCATCGGCCATGACAATCCCGTTAGGCGTCGCCTGGATACCTCGCTCCAGCAGGCGCCGTGACGCCTCGGCCTGCTTGCGCCGCGTGATATCGCGGCAGATGCCGTAGACCCCGACAACCTCGCCATCAATGGACACGGGAAAGTTCAGGACTTCCAGATAATAGGCGTGGCCATCGCGGTGCTTACCCATGGTTTCGTATTGGCGCGAGCCGCCTTGTCGGGCGATATCAAAACTGGCCTGGGTGAACTCACGGTAGCCAGGGTCAAGGAAGTCGTTGAAATGCCGGCCAATCAGCGCCTCTTCCGGATAGCCCGAGATGCGCGACAAGGCGGCATTACTGCGCTGGAAGCAACCTTCCAGGTCAAACTCATAGACGCCGTCCGGATGGTTCACGAACAGCGAGCGGTGCCATTCGGACAAGGTGCGATGACAGAGGCTATCGCGATCACGCACGATGGCCAGCGCCACCAGCGCGGCGGCCTGGCGCAAACGACGCTGACTCGCTTCGTCAGGCAAGGCGGGCTGGCGATAATAGGTGCCGAAGGTTCCCAGCAAATCACCGCTGGCAGTCATCACCGGGCTCGACCAGCAGGCGCGCAGGCCTTCGTGCTCGGCGGCCTCGCGAAACGCTGACCAGCGAGGGTCGCTGCGAATGTCCTCGGTCACCACCAGTTGGCGCTGGTAGGCCGCGCAGCCAAAGGAGGGCGAATCAGGGCCGATCGGCACGTCTTGCAGCAGGTTCTGATAGCGCTCGGAGAAGCGCTGGCCGGGATAGAGGCTCAAGGACTGACGAGCGGGATTGAAGCGCATGAAAGCCACGATGGCACCGGGAAAAAGGATACCGATCCAATGAGCAATCGCATCCAGGCTTTTTTCCAGAGGCGCCTGCTGAGCGATCAGTTCGTGGATAGTCTGCTGAGTTTCCATCTGAGTAAAATCATCGCTCACGCACATAGCTCCATGTAGCAATGCCCCTGAAAATATTAGGAGGCTTAGAATATTCCGGGATAGTGGATGAAGTGCTTAAGTTAGGCAAACTAACGGGGGGTAAACAAAGGAAAAGCCTTGAGATCCGCTGGGGATTTGATTATCGGGTGGGAGGACGAGTTATCGCGCCGACCTGAACAAACGGGGATCGACCGGGAACTCGAAGTGAGTCAGCTCGACGTGGCCAGCGTCAGGGTGAAGAGGATTGAACAGAAAGTTAGAGTTGTGCGGCACAATCGCCGTCGGCACCTGCAAAAGCAGTGTGTCGGCCTTTCTCAGCCAGTCATCTCCAAACTGCCGGGTAACAGCCAAATGATTGTTCCATTCTACTGGGAGAACATCGCGGGCATCACGCTCGCTGGCATCACTGTGTAGCTCAACCCGCAGCAGGGTGAACGTCTCGGGCAGCTCATCCAAATCGATTTCCAGGTTTACGAGAATTTCAAGCAGCGCCGTGGCCGGACAGTCGGCAAGATAAACAATCGGCCGCCCCTTATGGTGCCAGCGTCCTGAGACGACAGTCCCGCCGATGCCAGAAAGATCCTTGAACTCTGAAATTCGCCACAGTACCCGCCCCATCAGGCAGCGAATCCGTGACGCAGTTGCTCTAAAAGCTCCTCGGCAGCCGCGTAGCCGGGCGTGGTGGCTATGGCTTGCAGGGCACTGAGGTTGCCCAGCGCCCGCCGTGGCTTCTTCAACCACTTGGCGGCCTTCTCCTGGGACCCGAAGATCTCCTCTGCGAGCAGGATGATCTTGCTGGCGCGATACAGTCGGTCACCCTCTTCAGGAGAGAGGGCCTCACCTTTTGCACGACGATGACTAAGCGTGCGGGGCTTGATGATTCCTAGCCGGGCGACATCTACGCCGTGCTGCGCAAGACGCTCCAGCGCAGCCAACGGAACACCCTGCCGGATCAGCTCGTCAGTGCGGACCCCACGACGACCGCCCATCAGCAGGGCAACCTCTTCCTCTAGCTCAATATCGAGTGCTTCCATCACAAACCATCCTCATCCGGCAACATGCCTTAAACCATAAGGCATATTGCCGGTCAACACCAACTCTGTCACTACCCCACCCGTAGGCGCTGGCGTCAGCCGGCAATTGGCGCCGCCTGGGGCAACCATCAAGGGCTCGCCCGACAAGTCGGCCTCCCACCGGCTTGGCTGGCTATAGGGGGGCGCCCTACCCCAGCGCGCCGGCGATTTCCTGGGCACAGCCGTTGGCCTGGTCGGCGTCTTCGGCTTCGACCATCACGCGGATCAACGGCTCGGTGCCGGATTTGCGCAGCAATACTCGGCCGGCGGTGCCCAGGCGCGCCTCCACCGCCTGCATGGCGGCCTTGACCCCTGGCGTGCCGAGCGGGTCAACGCCTTCCTGGGCCTGGTAGCGCACATTCACCAGGGTCTGCGGCAGCTTGCGCATGCCCTGCTTGGCCAGGTGCAAGGTAGTCCCCTGGGCGAGCAGCGCCGCCAGCACCCGGATGGAGGCAATGATCGCATCGCCGGTGGCGGCGTGGTCCAGGCTCAGCAGGTGGCCGGAGCCCTCGCCGCCCAGCCGCCACCCGGTGGCTGTGAGCTGCTCCATCACATAACGATCGCCGACCTTGGCGCGCTTGAACGCAATGCCCCGCTCCGCCAGCGCCTGTTCAAGGCCCAGGTTACTCATCTGGGTGCCCACCACGCCGCCGGTGTAGCCTGCCGCCTGTGCCTCGCGGGCAAGCAAGAACAGCAGCTCATCGCCATCCACTATCGCGCCGGTATGATCCACCATCATCAAGCGATCCGCGTCGCCGTCCAGGGCAATGCCTAAATCCGCGCCCTGTTCGATCACCGCGGCACGCAAGCTGGTGAGATCCGTGGCCCCGCACTCATGGTTGATGTTCACCCCATTGGGCGCATCGTGCAGGCTGATCACCTCGGCGCCCAGTTCGCGATACACCGCCGGGCCGACCTTATAGCCCGCGCCGTTGGCGCTATCCACCACGATTTTCAGGCCGTTGAGGCTCTGTCGGCTGGGAAAGTGCGACTTGCAGTACTCGATATAGCGCCCCGCCGCATCCTCGATGCGCCGCGCCTTGCCGAGCTTTTCCGAGCTCACGCAGGTCATGCCCTCGTCCAGCGCATGCTGCAGCCAGCGCTCGATCTCCTGCTCCTGAGCATCGGTCAATTTATGCCCCGACTGGGCAAAAAGCTTGATGCCGTTATCGTAAAAGGGGTTGTGCGAGGCGCTGATCACCAGGCCGGCATTGGCACGAAAGGTGGTGGCCAGATAGGCAATTGCCGGGGTGGGCAAGGGCCCCACCAGGGCAACGTTGACGCCGGCGGCGGAAAAGCCCGCCTCCAGGGCGGACTCCAGCATATAGCCACTGGCGCGGGTGTCCTTGCCGATCAACACTTCGCTGACGCCCTGTGCGCCGAGCACCTGGCCCGCCGCCCAGCCCAAGCGCATGGCAAAATCCGGGGTCATGGGAAATTCCCCGACCCGCCCGCGCACCCCATCGGTACCGAAATATTTACGCATAATGATCACGCCTTTGAATTAAAAAGAGGATAGATGAGAGGACGATTTATCGCGCGACATGCCGGCCCTGTATCAGCCGGGTGGGGTTGCCGGGTGGGAGGGCGATTTATCGCGCGAGGGGTTGGCTGCAAAGGGCAATAACCAAGGGCTCGCCCGACAAGTCGGCCTCCCACTTTGTATCAGCCGGGTGGTGTACACCTGCCCTACTTCCTTCAGGATTCTATGTATCGAAGATGGAGCGCACCGCCTCGGCTACCTCCTCGGCCACCGCCGACATCGTTTACCTGATACTGGCCTATCCCAAAAGCGCAAAAGACAGTTTGACGTCTGCTGAAAAGGCTACACTGAAAACCCTGACCCACCAGTTAAAAGGGGAGGCTTCCCAATGAGCATTTTTGACGAACTCCACACATCGCTGCAGGAAGCTGTCGACATTAAACAGGACAAGGCCCAGGCCAGCCGTGTCACGCGGCACGAGGTAGCCGATGTGAAGGCCATTCGGGCGAAGCTACAGGTGTCTCAGACCGAGTTTGCCAATGCCATGGGAACCAGCGTCGACACGATCAAAAGCTGGGAAACCAAGCGCCGCAATCCCACCGGCTTGGCGGCCAAGGTGTTGGCGACCCTCCAAGATAACCCGGCATTCTTCAACGAACTGGCGTCCCACTGATGCACGCAACAATCAAGGGCTCGCCCGACAAGTCAGGCTCCCACCACCCCGCTGCCACCCCCTCCGTAGGAGCTGGCTTCAGCCGGCGATTGGCGCCGCAGGCGCCTGGGGTAAACATCAAGGGCTCGCCCGACAAGTCGGGCTCCTGCCGGCGGCGGCCCTATTATTTCGTACCTGATGCGGAGGAATACAGCACCTGCCCTACACGCTCGATATGGGCTTTCAACTCGGCATTGTCGATGTGCTCGTGCAACGAGAGGTCGATCTGGTAGGGCAATAGCAGGTCGTCGAGGTCAATTTCCAGCTGATTGAACGTCAGCCAGTCCAGATGCCCCATGATGGTGAGATCGATATCGGAGCCGGGTCGATAGTTCCCCTTGGCACGCGAGCCATAAACAACCACCTGCTGAATCTGGGGATAGCGTTCAAACACCCCGCACAGCTTCTCGATATCGTCTTGTGACAAACCAAACCGTGCCGCCATGATCAAGGCTCCCCGAGCTGCTGGGCCTGCTCACTGTTCAATTCAGCGAACGTCTCCCTGAGCTCGCGAAACAGGGCGGCATAACGCTGACTAAGATGCGCCAGAATTTCGTTGGCGGTGGCTTCGTTGTAGGTGTGCACAGTGCGATTTCTATCTTGCAGCATCGCCATCCAGGCGTGGCCATCACTGATCAGCTCACGCTTGAACGCCTCACGAATCGCGTCCCTTGCCCCAGCGATGGTGGCCGCCCCCTGCCAAATGAGATAATCGCGCAGCAGGTTCCAGGCAAGCTCGTAGGTGAATTTGAATGCCTGAATGAGGCCTTGCTTTTCCAGGTCACTGAGCGAGCGCTGTTCCATCAACGCCAATGCACTAGCAAGCTGCGCGTGTGCATTTTTGAAGTTGGCAAACCGTTGTTGCCAGCGGATATCTTGCTCACTCATGATCTTTCTCCACAAGCAGGCCAACATAGCAAACCCCACCATCACCGTCACTAGCGAAAGGCTCCCATTTACCGCTTGCACGGTGGCTTTGACTAGCGGCCCGTCTAGCGTATCAATACCTCCCTGCGCCTGGATGGCACCCGCCACCGGCTTGGCTGACTATGGGAGGTTGATTATCGGGTGGGAGGGCGATTTATCGCGCGAGGGGTTGCTTGCGTAGGAGCTGGCTTCAGCCGGCGATTGGCGCCGCAGGCGCCTGGGCAACACCACCCTCGCCTGGGTGGTAATCCAAGCTTAAGCAGTGGGTTCGTGAGGACGAGCCGTCAAGTCGACGCCAAGCGCCCGCATCACGGTGAGCATGGTTTTCAGTGTGGGGTTCCCCTGCTCGCTGAACGAGCGGTAAAGTTGCTCACGAGAAAGGCCCGTCTCACGGGCAAGCTCCGTCATGCCCTTGGCGCGTGCAACGACGCCCATCGCCTTGGCCACGTAGGCTGAATCACCGGTTTCCAGTGCATCGGCGAGAAACACGGCAATTGCTTCTTCACTTTCAAGGGCCGCTGCCGGGTCGTAATCATAGATCTTATCGCTCATAACGCCTCCCATTCTGCCGCAAGACGCTGTGCTGTTTCGATGTCACTTTGCTGCGTACTTTTGTCGCCACCGCACAGAAGAATGACGATTTCGCTTCCACGCTGCTTAAAATATACCCGATACCCTGGGCCGTGATGGATACGAAGCTCGCTGACTCCCTGTCCAACAGGCTTGACGTCCCCGGATAGGCCGTTAGCCAGACGGAAAACACGCGCGGCAATCAGTGCCTTGGCGCGCTGATCACGGAGTTTGCGCTCCCATTTTCGGTAGGTATCTGTCTGTTTGATATCAAGCATGACTGGATTGTAGTTTTTAGACTACTAAACTGCAACAGCTTTCAGCCCAGCTTATTCATCAGGGCGCCGACTTGGCTTGGTTGAATCTGTGGGGTGGGAGGGCGATTCATCGCGCGAGGGGTTTCTTGCG
Organism: Vreelandella zhuhanensis; assembly: GCF_009793355.1. Taxonomy (GTDB): domain Bacteria; phylum Pseudomonadota; class Gammaproteobacteria; order Pseudomonadales; family Halomonadaceae; genus Vreelandella; species Vreelandella zhuhanensis. The sequence continues at coordinate 116,452 of NZ_WTKP01000006.1, read as the reverse complement.
TAGGAGCTGGCTTCAGCCGGGATGGGCGCCGCAGGCGCCTGGGGTAAACATCAAGGGCTCGCCCGACAAGTCAGGCTCCTACCAAACCACGGCCACTACCCCGTGGGAGCTGGCTTTAGCCGGCGATTGGCGCCGCAGGCGCCTGGGGTAAACACCAAGGGCTCGCCCGACAAGTCGGCCTCCTGCCAAGTCAAATAAGTGCCTCACTTTTGAGTTTGAGGACGGTAACGTTTACCAAGTTGATTTCGAACAATACCATTGACGAGCAATACCACTGAGAGGGTGGAATCACTATGTCTATTACCGCAAAGCAAAACCCCAACCGCTGCCCGCCGCACCCCGGCGAGGTGATCGAAGACATGCTAGAGGATATGAATTACAGCAAGAAAGCCATTGCGCAAATGTTAGGCATCTCACGCCAGCATTTGCACGCTATCCTGGCCACGCGCAAGCCAGTATCGCCAGAAATGGCTGCACGCCTCGGCAAGTTATTCGGTAACGGCCCCGGCCTATGGCTGCGCCTCCAGGCGGCCTACGACGCCTGGCACGCTGAGCGTGAAATAGACTTGACATCCTCCTCTCCCTCAGCTTCTTAGGAAGCTGCCGCCTGGGGCGGAAAGGAAGAGGATTCCTACGGCGCTCAGGCTCAGCCTACGGCTTTCCTGAGTCGCTTCGGTGGGTTCCTGCTGCTGGCGGCCTTACTGCACCGCTCACTTCACAGGCTAACCGGGCATGCCCTGCCCTTAGCACATTGATCGCGCCGACAAGATCGGCATTGGCCTTAAAGCCACACTCGACACAGGCGAAGCGAGCTTGGCTGCCCCGGTTCTCCGCGGCCACATGCCCGCACTCGGTACACGTGCGGCTGGTGTTGCGCGGCGGCACCACCACCAGATGCGCCCCGCGCCAAGCCAGTTTGTAGTCGAGCTGGCGCCGGAACTCGAACCAGCCCTGGTCGAGAATGGCGCGATTGAGCCCCGACTTGGCGCGGATGTTGCGCCCCGGCTGCTCAACACTGCCCTTTGCCGACCGTGACATGTTGCCTACCTGCAAGTCTTCGAGCACCACAAGCGCGTGGTTTTGGCTGATCGTGGCGGAAGCCTTGTGCAAGTAATCGCGGCGGGCGTTGGCAATGCGAGCCTGTATTCGTTGGATGCGGGCCTTGGCTTTCTTCCCGTTATTGCTGAATTTTGTCTTGCGGCTCAGGGCGCGCTGCGCCTTGTGCAGGGCCACCTGGTGCGTCTTGAAGCTGTTGAGCGGAGCGAGATAGCTTCCATCCGAGAGCGTGGCGAATCTCGCCACGCCCATGTCGATGCCGACCGCGCCGCCCGAGGGCGCCGGTACTTCCACCTCGCGTTCGGTCTGGATCGATATGAACCAGCGTCCGCCCGACTGGCTGACGGTGACGTTCTTCACCGCGCCCAGCACCTCGCGGCTCTGGCGGAAGCGCAGCCAGCCCAGCTTGGGCAGAAATAGCCTGCCATTACCCTGGTCGAGCCGGATCTGCTTTGGGTCGGGGTAGCGGAAGCTGTCGCGTTGGCCTTTCTTCTTGAAGCGTGGGAAGTCGGCCCGCTTGGCAAAGAAGTTGGTGTAGGCGCGCTCAAGGTCTTTCAGCGACTGCTGGAGCGGATGGGTCGGGCCGTCCTTGAGCCAGGGGGTATCGGCACTGTTGCGCCAGCCGGTGAGCTTTTTGCACAAGGCGGCGTAGCCCAGCTTCTTTTCTCCCGCCTCGTAACGTTCTTTCTGCAACGCCAGGCCTAGGTTGAACACGAACCGCGCCATGCCGGCGAACTGGCGCATTTTGCGCACCTGTTCGCCGTTGGGCATCAGCTCGTATTTGAAGGCTTGGAGGCGTTGCATGAGCACCTTTAACTGTTATTTCATCCAGTATTATAGGGCGCCTTCGGCGCCCGCGCTATCCTTCCCCGCACTAAAAGTACGGGGCATGCCGCGCATTTTGGTCAAGGAAAGCTTAGCATCAACCCACTCCCCACGAAGTCCAACTGCAATACGCTGGGCAAGCATGGCAGCAAAGGTGTCAGCAAATTGCGCCGAGTTGCCCTCAATAGATGGCACCTCCACCTCTATCGCGCCGGCTGTGGCCCGCAGCATGTCGGAAAAAGCAATATATTTCGCAATATCATCAGGATTAATGTACTGCCCCAAAGGCACATCGCGGCTGATCAAATAGCGAGCAAGCGTTGTTTTACCCGAGCCATTAGGCCCCGCAATCAATCGGAGTCTTGGCATAAGTAGGCTCGTAGATCAAACGGCTTTTTAGGCTTGAGCTCCTTTATCACCCTTTCCTTTTTATCGGCGCTCACCTCAACGAGGTTGCCATTTTTCTCATAAACAACTGGAACACCACATTCAAGCTGTTTTTTTATTGCCATGCGTGAAGCGGTTCGTGCGAAATCTCTCAGCTTACGAGTATCCTGCATAGGGTCATCACGCTCATGCTTACGTATACGGGCAGGCATTTTATAAGCTGTCATATCCATCTCCTAAATGAAGACATTAAAGTCCAGCAGGTAGCTACCACTCATCCCTCAGGCTCCTTTGATACTCCACTCCCTCCCGCTGGGCTAAAGAAGGCGCCTTAACCCGAGAAAAATCGATTTCCACCTGCTCCTCGGTAACTTCATTCTCTTCAAATGAGTCATACAAAACGACAATTCTGGCATGTCCGTTTTTCAGCAGTTTGTATTCATCTGGAATCTTGACCATGCCATCTCGGATATCGGCTTCAAACTCTATCGCATACATCGCACACCTCCAGCTGGCGACAGTAAAACTTGCCAGATCAGAATAGCACGTTTGAAAGTCTGCTCCCGTCCACCGGCTTGGCTGAAAATGGAGGGTTTGTTATTGGGTGGGAGGGCGATTTATCGCGCGAGGGGTTGGCTGCGTAGGAGCTGGCTTCAGCCGGCGATTGGCGCCGCAGGCGCCTGGGGAAACATCCATCGCCCGACAAGTCGGCCTCCCACCGGCGGCTGCCCTATTATTTTGTACCTGATGCGAAAGAAAACAGGGAAGGTAGGGTCAGTGCTTGATTTCAGCACGCAGCTTGGACACGTCCTCAACAGACAATTCGGCGATATCAGCAATCATCACGTCATCCATTTCGGTTTTAAGAATCATACTGCGAGCGACCTCCTCACGACCTTCGCGCTTAGCATCATTCAACAACGACACCTCATCGCGCAGCGCCCGTTCCCGCACAAAGGCAAGACGGCGCGTCTCTTCATCGGCGCTAAGCTGTCGGATGCGGCTCATGGCCTTCTGGACGGGGTTCGTGTGCAACATTGGCCATCGTCAGTTCCTCCTGCCAGTGCTTGAAGAAGGTAATCCACGCCAAGAGCGGGCCGGGTGGCAACCCCAGGCGATCCGCCTTGTTCAGTTCGATCAGGTTCATCTGCAAGATGTTCCCCAGCGAGATATTCGGCTGGCGCTCATCGCGCATCTCGAAACGCCATACGGCTTGCTGGCGTTCATTTTCTGTCGCGGTGAACAGGTCGAAATCCAGCAGGTGCAGCCCCACCGAGGCACGCAGTTCCTGGTAGTCTTCGCCCGCGGTCAGCTGAGTCCCCAGCGTGCGGGCCAAGTAAAATAAACCCCGCTTGTGCCAGGCACCGTAACGACGTACCTGTATTTCGACATTATAGCAGTGGCCCTCACCATCACGCGCCAGGACGTCAAGAATGATGTACTTGCCGGTCAATTCGCTGGCTTCGATATTGGGGTTGAGGATCTCCACCGAGGCGATATCCGGCAGATCCGGACGCAGGTCGTTGATTAGATCCACCAGCAACTCGGGCGCCTCGGAAAAGAGTCGCTTGAACACATAATCATTGGTGGGATCGAGTAGGTCGCTCATGGGCACTCCTGCGTTGATACAACTCAGCTTACCACACAGGTCCGCTGTCAAACGCTTTTCCAGCTCATGCTATCTTGCTGTCGTATAAAGAAAAAAACAGCCAGATACGCAAAGAGCGGCCTTGGTGGGAGGGCGATTTATCGCGCGAGGGGTTGGCGGCAAAGGGCAACAATCAAGGGCTCGCCCGGTAAACCGGCCTCCCACCCTGTAGCAGCCGGGTGGGGTTGTTTGGTGGGAGGGCGATTCATCGCGCGAGGGGTTGGCTGCAAAGGGCAACAATCAAGGGCTCGCCCGGTAAACCGGCCTCCCACCAGCTCGGCTGACTCTGGGGTTTTGTTCTGGGTGGGAGGGCGATTCATCGCGCGAGGGGTTGGCTGCAAAGGGCAACAATCAAGGGCTCGCCCGACAAGTCGGCCTCCTACCCTGTATCAGCCGGGTGGGGTTGCCTGGTGGGAGGGCGATTCATCGCGCGAGGGGTTTCTTGCGTAAGAGCTGGCTACTCCCAGCGTGCTGCCAACAGGCCTAGCGCCTCGTAAATGGCGCGTTCGCTTTTATGCAGATGGCGAGCGGCAGGCACCCAGTAACCCAGGGAGCTGGCGGAGTCGCGCAGGGCGAGATAATGCGTCGGCGCGGCGATCGGGGTTAAGCCTGCCTGACGAAAATGCTGGATGGCGCGAGGCATATGCGAGGCAGAGGTGACCAACAGCAGCGAACTGCCCTCGCCCAATAACCGAGCGGCGGCGCGGGCTTCTTGACCGGTATCGGTGGGCGTATCCAGCACATGCAACTGGCTGGCGGGTACCTGCATATCCTGAGCAATGTTGGCATAGGCCTGGGCCATGGGTACCACGTCCGCATCGCCACTGGAGCCGCTCACTATAAGACGGGCGTCAGGGTTCAAGTGCCACAGCCTCAAGCCTTCCAACAGCCGATTGGCGGAACTGTCACTCAACTGCCCGGTGAGTACCCACGGCTGATGCGGCTGGTAACCGCCGCCCAGCACCATCACGGCGTCTACCGTTTGCCCTTGCGGCCAGTTATGCAGTGGCGGGTAGGCGGATTCAAACGGTGCCAAGAGGCGATCGGCCACCGGTGCCCAGCTGAACAACACCAACAACAGCAGCGCGAAAAGCGCGCAGCCATTTCCCAGGCGCCGCCAGCGATTGCGCAACAACAAACCCACCACCAACAAACCCAAACACAGCGGCAAGGGCATCAACATCTGGGCAGCGAGGGTTTTAATGAAGGAATAAGTGTTCAATGCTTCCCCTAGGCTGGGTCTAGAAACGCCGCTTGGCGCCCCACAGAATAATAGGTAAAGCCTTTGCGCGCCATGCGCTTGGGATCGTACATATTGCGCCCATCGAAAATGGTGGGCTGGCTGAGCTTCTGCTTGATCAGGTCGAAGTCGGGTGCCTTGAAGCTCTGCCAATCCGTCACAATCACCAGGGCATCGGCATTCTTGAGCGCCGCTTCCTTGGTGCCGCATAGAGAAAGAACGTCTCGATCCGCATAGAGGCGCTGAGTTTCCTCCATGGCCTCGGGATCATAAGCCTGCACCTGGGCACCAGCCGCCCACAGCGCCTCCATCAACACACGGCTGGGTGCCTCGCGCATATCGTCGGTATTGGGCTTGAAGGCCAGGCCCCAGAGAGCAAACGTTCTGCCTGAGAGGTCGCCATCGAAGTGGGCAAGGATCTTCTCGAACAGCGTGGTCTTCTGCTGATAGTTACGCTTCTCTACCGCTTTCAGAACCTTGGCGTCAAAATCAATAGCGTCAGCGGCGCGAATGAGCGCTTGCACGTCTTTAGGGAAGCACGAGCCGCCATAGCCTACGCCCGGATAAATAAACTGATAGCCGATACGTGGGTCAGAGCCGATGCCCTGACGCACTGCCTCGATATCAGCGCCCAGACGCTCGGCCAAGTTAGCCATCTCGTTCATGAAGCTGATCTTGGTGGCCAGCATGCAGTTGGCGGCGTACTTGGTCAGCTCGGCGCTCTTCACGTCCATCACGATGATTTTTTCATGGTTGCGATTGAAGGGCGCGTAGAGCTCGCGCATCACTTCGACGCTATGGTCATCTTCGGTGCCGATGATGATGCGATCCGGCTTTTGGCAGTCGGCGACGGCGCTGCCTTCTTTCAAAAACTCGGGGTTGGACACCACATCAAAGCTCAGCGCCGTTTCACCGCGTTGCTCCAGTACCTGCGCCACCCGTGCGCGTACCTTGTCAGCGGTGCCGACCGGCACGGTCGACTTATCGACGATAATACGGTGCGCCTGCATATGCTCGGCGATGGTTTCAGCGACCTTTAGCACGTACTGCAAATCGGCGCTACCGTCTTCATCGGGGGGCGTGCCCACCGCAATAAACTGCACAGCGCCGTGGGCAACGCCCGCGGCCGCATCGGTGGTAAAGCGTAGCCGCCCTGCCGCGCTATTCTCCTTCACCAGCGCTTCCAGGCCCGGCTCGTAAATGGGAATAATACCCTGGGTCAGCTTATCCACTTTCTCGGCATCCACATCCACGCAGACGACATGGTGGCCGACATTCGCCAGGATGGCACCCTGCACCAGGCCAACATAGCCGGTGCCGAAGACAGTCACATTCATATAAATCCTTGTTTATCGGGTGCTCAACAACGATGACCTCAACAGGTTGAGGCAGGCTGGGAATGCAGCTCGATCACCTTATCGCCTTGCGAGGCCTGTGTCGGGGTCTGCTGAGCCCACACCAGGTCGACCGGCTCGCTCTGCGGCTGATAGCCCAGCGGCGCCTGTTCAAGAAGCTCGCGAATTCGCGGAGCGTCGAAGGACCGGCAGGCATCGAACAGGCTCTCCAGCAGCCCCTCCACCTCTTCCCAGCGCAGCGAGATCTCGCTGGCGGTCATGATCCGCGGATGGCGGGTGGCTTCCACCCTCTCGCCGATCAACAACTCTTCATAGAGCTTCTCGCCGGGACGCAGGCCGGTGTAGCGGATCTCGATATCGCCGCTCCCGGCGCTGCCCGCTTGGCCATCGGGGTAGCTCGGCTCCAGCCCGGAAAGCCGGATCAGGTGGCCGGCCAGCTCGGCGATCTTTACCGGCTCGCCCATGTCGAGCACGAACACATCGCCGCCACGCGCCATGGCGCCTGCCTGGATCACCAGCTGGGCGGCCTCGGGGATGGTCATGAAGTAGCGGGTGATCTCCGGGTCTGTCACCGTGACCGGGCCGCCGGCGGCAATCTGGCGGCGAAACAGTGGCACCACCGAGCCACTGGAGCCCAGCACATTGCCAAAGCGCACCATGCTGAAGCGCGTGCCCGCCTGGGCCTTGGCCAGCCCCTGGCACACCAGCTCGGCCAGGCGCTTGCTGGCCCCCATGACGTTGGTGGGCCGCACCGCCTTGTCGGTGGACACCAGCACGAAGCTTTCCACGCCGGCCTCCACCGCCGCCCAGGCCGTTTCCATGGTGCCCATCACGTTGTTACGCAGCCCCTCCACCACGTTGTGCTCCACCATCGGCACATGCTTGTAGGCCGCGGCGTGGTAGACCGTCTGCACGCAAAAGACGGTCATGATCTTCTGCACCCGGTTGCGATACTGCACCGAGCCCAGCAGCGCCTTCACCGGGCAGTCGATGCCCTCTTCGCGGGCGATCTGCCCAAGCTCCTGCTCGATGCGATAGAGGCTGAACTCGGAAAGCTCCAGCAGCAGCAGTTGCGCCGGGTGCTGGCGCAGGATCTGGCGGCACAGCTCGCTGCCGATAGATCCCCCGGCGCCGGTCACCATCACCACCTTGCCGGTGGTATTGGCGCCCATCAGCGAGGCGTCCGGCGGCACCGGATCACGGCCCAGCAGGTCTTCCACCGCGACATCGCGCAGGTCGTTGATCTGCGCCCGGCCGGAGACAACGTCGGCCATACCCGGGATGGTCTGCACCGGCACTTCCAGCGGCTCCAGGCGCTCCAGGATCTCGCGGCGCCGCGCCCGCGGCGCGCTGGGAATCGCCATCAGTACCTTCTTGACCCCGTAGTCCTTGATCAGGCGTCCGATCTCGCCGGGCGAATACACCTTCAGCCCCTGGATGAAGGCCGCCTCCAGGTGCGGTGCATCGTCCACGAAACCCACCGGGTCGTACTCGGTGCCATGGCGCAGCGACTGCACCAGCTGGCGCCCTGCCGAACCGGCCCCATAGATCAGTACCCGCGTCTTGTAGCGCAGCTGACCCTTGATATACATCGCGCGCAGAGCGGCCCGAACCCCGCCAATGGTCAGTAGCGCGAGCATGGCGTAGATGAACGGCACCGAGCGCGGCACCGGCAGATCGAACAGGTAGTTAACCACCACCAGCGTCAGCGCCGATGCCAGCACCCCGGCCAGCACCGTTTTTATGGCCTTGATGCTCATGTAGCGAATCACCGCCCGGTAGAAGCCCAGGCGGATAAAGATGGCCAAGCTCACCGGGATCATCACCGGCAGTACCATCCACACTTTCGGGTCCCTGGCGAAGTCCCAGCTATCCAGGCGCAGCAGCATCGCCATGGAAAAGCTGAGGATGATCAGCAGACTATCCGCCGCTAATTGCAGCAGGCGCTTCTGCCGCCGCGGCAGCCGAAACAGGGGTTTGAGTAATGTCATGAGCATAGGAGGAGACTTCTCTTCCATGAAGAAGCAAGAGTGGGGTGCCCCTGAAAAGCAGGCACCCCCATTAGCGCGATGAGCACGTTTCTTTTTGCGATATTTGTTCTGAGCGTCTTGCGGCTTCTGCCATGGCGCGCTTGAGAACGTCGCACGTCTTGTCGATCTCTGCCTCGGTCAAGGTGGGGTGGCAGAGAAACATCAGGCTGGTTCCGCCCAGCTCCCGGGCCACGGGCAGCGGCTGCTCGGGGCGCCAGCCGGGGCTGGCGGAATTATCATCAGAGTAGCCATCGAACGCCTTCTCGAGATACACCTCCGAACAAGAGCCGGAGAAGCACGGCACCCCTTGGGCAGCGATCTCACCCATGATGCGGTCGCGGTTCCAGCCTTCTGCCAGCTGATCAGACTTCACAAATACGTAGCATTTGTAGGCGGCGTGCTCGATATGCGCAGGAATCTCCGGTACCCGCAGGCCAGGGCATTCACCGGCGGCCTGCCAGATACGCTGGGCGTTGGCCTGGCGGGCGGCCTTCCACTCGGGCATGCGCGCAAGCTGTATACGACCGATGGCGGACTGCATTTCCGTCATGCGCCAGTTGGTGCCGAAGCTTTCGTGCAGCCAGCGGAAGCCCGGTGGATGCTCACGCTCGTAGACCGCCGCCCAGCTCTTGCCGTGGTCCTTGTAGGCCCACATTTTGCGCCACAGCGCCTCATCATTGGTGGTGACCATGCCGCCTTCGCCGCCGGTGGACATGATCTTGTCCTGGCAGAACGACCAGCAGCCCACATGGCCGATGCTGCCCACGCTACGCCCGCGGTAGCGGGCCCCGTGGGCCTGGGCGCAATCCTCGATCACGTAAAGACCGTGCTGTTCGGCCAGCGCCACCAACTCGTCCATCTCGCAGGGCCAGCCGGCCAGATGCACGGCGATGATCGCGCGGGTGTTGGGGGTGATCTTCTCCGCCACCGTAGCCGCGGTGATGTTCTGGGAGTCGCGATCCACATCGGCAAATACCGGCACTGCACCGGCGGTGACGATACTGGAGACCGAGGCCAGGAAAGTACGCGCTGTGACGATCACCTCATCGCGCCCCCGACCCTCGCCTTCGCCGATACCCAGCCCCTTCAGGGCCAGATCCAGCGCCGTGGTGCCGTTGGAAACGGCAATCGCATGGTCGCTTTCGGAAAACTGCGCGAATTCGCGCTCGAACTGGCGGCCCTCCTGGCCGGTCCAGTAGTTCACCTGGTTGGAAAGCAGCACATGCTGCACTGCCTGGGCCTCTTCCTCGGTAAAGGAAGGCCAGGAGGAAAAGGGTCCATTAAGCATCTCGTTAACCCGTCAGAATGGAAGTGTTGCGTGAAGCCACGCAGGAAGAGGAGGATATGTCCAGGAAGCTATTGTGTCAGGAGAGCGGTTCCGCCTGAAGGCTGGTGCCGGATTGCAGCGGGCGGGCCGGAGTGCAGCGGGCGGGCCGGGGTGCCCACCATGGTCAGGCCATCCGAGACATGGGACACCACAGTGCCGTTGGCGCCGATGACCACTCCACTGCCCAGGTGCACCAGCTGCCTGATGGAAGCGCCGATACCGACCCAGGAGCCTTCACCCACCACCACACCGCCGGCCAAGTTCGCCCCGGGTGAGACATGCACGCCATCGCCCAGCCGGCAGTCGTGGTCCACGCTGGCTCTGGTGTTGATGATGCAGGCTTCCCCCAGGTGCACATCCACCTGCACCACGGCACCCGCCATCACCACACTGCCCTTGCCCAGGCTGGCCAGGCGGCTAACCACCGCGGCGGGATGCACCAAGCTCACCAGGTTAGCACCGGCATTGGCCAGAGCAGCCTGTTTATTAAGGCGAATGGCGTTGTTGCCGATACCCACGATGACGCCATCGAAGTCGGCGAGCTGTTCGAACAGCGCTTCGGTATCACCCACGACATGCCAGATCCCGTTAAGCTGCTTTTCCGGCCAGGCGTCGTCGAAGAAGACGACCTGCTCCCAGCCAAGCTGAATGGCCATGTCCGCAATCACCTTGCCATGGCCGCTGGCACCCAGCACAGCAAGGCGGCGCGTCTTACGGTTTGAAGAGTCGGTGCGGGTCATGGGCATTCCTCTACGGTTAAAGGCTGTCATGGCTGCCTGCTTAGTACCAAGCACTTGATGAGACAGAATGACGAAACTCATACCATGATAGCGTATCAATCGACGCAGAGCGAAAGAGAGAAAGAGAGAAAGAGAGAAAGATTACGAGCGCGACTCGTTGTCGGCATGACAAGGCATTTCATGCGGGTTACCGCGAAATTTCGTCATCGTCGCCTGGCCTTCCGCCGAGATACCGTCACGAACCAGCACCTGTTTCACGGTTAATTTCAGGATATTGAGATCGAGCCCGAACGACCGGTTGTCGACGTACCAGACATCGAGCTTGAACTTCTCGTCCCAGCTCAAGGCATTGCGCCCATTGACCTGGGCCCAGCCGGTTACCCCCGGGCGTACCTCGTGGCGGCGATACTGTTCCTGGCTGTAGAGCGGCAGATACTCCATCAGCAGCGGGCGCGGCCCCACCAGGCTCATGTCACCCTTGAGTACATTCCACAGCTCCGGCAGCTCATCCAGGCTGGTAGCGCGCAGAAAACTGCCGAACGGTGTCATACGCTGGTCATCCGGCAGCGGGTTGCCGTGCTTGTCCAAGGCATCCAGCATGGTGCGGAACTTCACCATCTCGAAGGGTTTGCCATGCAAACCGGGGCGGGTCTGGCGGAAGAATACGGGGGAGCCGAGTTTGCGGTGGATCAGCAGAGCAACAACAGCGGTTACCGGCAACAGAACCACCAGCGCAACGGTGGACGCTACCACATCGAAAATACGCTTAATCATTCAATCCCCATCTCCCCCAACATAAACTCATTCACCCGGTGCACATCGTATTTCTGCTCCGCCACCTGCCGGGAACGCTGTCCCATCTTGTCCACCAGTTCCGGTGTTTCAATAAAACGCACCATGGCAGCCGCCAGCTCGTCCACCGCCTTTACCGGCACCAGAAAACCATTGTCACCATCCGTGACTGTCTCCCGGCAACCGGGGGCATCGGTAGTGATCACCGGCCGGCCCATGGCCATCGCCTCCAGTACGGTGCGGGGCGTGCCCTCTCGGTAAGAGGGCAGCACGTACACATTGCAATCGGCAATGGCCGGGCGAACGTCCGCCAGTTTGCCCAGAAATTCCAGGGCACCGGAGCTTACCCACTCATCCAGCTCGTGCTGGGCAATGGCATCCGGGTTATCGTCAATCCAGCCCACCAGCTTGAAGCTTGCCTGAGGATGCTGCGCCCTCACCTTACTGGCTGCCTTGGCATACTCACGAACACCCTTGTCACCTAACAGGCGGGCAATCAGCAGAAATGAAGGCTTCTCCGGCAGCGGTGCCAGCGAGTAATCCGCCACATCCACACCGGAGCCATTCACCACGCAGGAAGGAACACTGGCTGGCAGCAAACCCAGTTCCCGAAACAGCGCCTGGTCATCCGGGTTCTGGAAGAACACCTTGCGGCTTTTGGAAAGCCCGAACCGATACAAGCGCTGAATCAGCTTTCGCAGCAGGCCACGTTTACCCGAGGCTTCACCCGTAAACGCATAACCCAGCCCGGTAACCAGTGAAAATCGGTTGGGCACACCCGCCAGCCACGCCGCCAAGGAGCCGTAAATCACGGGCTTGATGGTATACCCCAGCACGTAATCCGGCCGAATGCGGCGCATCAGCCGCCACAGTTCAGCCATGGTGCCCATATCCGCAACCGGGTTGGTGCCAGTGCGTTTCAGGCCGATCTCATGCAGGGTAATGCCCAGCGCTTCCAGCTCTTCACGAATATCCTGCACACCGGCCAGGTCTGGCGCCGCCACATGCACATCCAGCCCCTTTGCCAGCAAGGCCTGCAGTAACGGCCCTCGAAATTTGATCAGCGAATCGGGGAAACTGGCAATCAACAGAAATGTCTTCAAAGTCGCAAATCCACGTCGCGCTTGGGCAACACATACTTCAGGTCGTAGAGCACGTGCTCGGGCTTGCCCCAGGCGCGAATGGCTTCAACGGCCATCTCGCGGAACTCCTGGTGGGCCACGGCCAGGATGATGGCATCGTAGGCGGAAGCTTCCGGGTGCTCCACTGGGCGGATGCCGTATTCATGCGCGGCCTCGGCCTTGTTGACCTGGGGGTCATAGACATCCACCGCGATGTTGTAGTCGGCAAGCTCGTTGAGAATATCCACCACGCGGGTGTTGCGCAGGTCCGGGCAATTCTCCTTGAAGGTCAAGCCCATCACCAGCACCCGTGCCCCTTCCACATGGATGCGCCGCTTGATCATCTGCTTGATCAGCTGGCTGGCCACATAGGCGCCCATGTTGTCGTTGATGCGCCGCCCCGCGAGGATCACCTCGGGGTGATAGCCCACCTGCTGGGCCTTGTGGGTCAGGTAGTAGGGGTCCACGCCGATGCAGTGACCACCCACCAGCCCCGGGCGAAACGGCAGGAAGTTCCACTTGGTGCCGGCGGCTTCCAGTACTTCCTCGGTGTCGATTCCCAGACGATTGAAGATCACCGCCAGCTCGTTGATCAGGGCGATGTTGATATCACGCTGGGTGTTCTCGATCACCTTGGCCGCCTCGGCTACGGCGATGGAGCTGGCCTTGTGGGTACCGGCGGTGATCACCTGGCGGTAGAGCGCATCCACGAAGTCGGCGATCTCCGGGGTAGAACCCGAGGTCACCTTGCGGATGGTGGTCACGCGGTGTTCCTTGTCGCCGGGGTTGATGCGCTCCGGGCTGTAACCGGCGAAGAAGTCCTGGTTGTAGGTAAGCCCCGAGACCCGCTCGATCACCGGAATGCAGTCTTCCTCGGTGGCACCGGGGTAGACAGTCGACTCATAAATCACCACATCGCCTTTCTGCACCACCTGGCCCAGGGTCTCGCTGGCCTTGATCAAGGGGGTAAGATCCGGTTGACGGCTGGCATCGATGGGCGTGGGCACGGTAATGATGTATACATTGCAGCCGCGCAGCGCCTCGAGATCGCTTTCGAAACTCAGCCGGCTGGCCTGGGCCAGCAGTTCCGGCTCCACCTCCAGGGTGAGATCGATGCCATCGTTCAGCTCACGAATACGCTGGGTATTGATATCAAAGCCCACCGTAGGCAGTAGCTTGCCGAACTCCACCGCCAACGGCAGCCCCACATAGCCCAGGCCGATCACGCCTAGGCGCACATTATCCATGCTCAGCATCAGTTTCTCCCTCGCGGTGCTTGATCAATAAAAACGGCTATCAGTAAAAACGGGTAACAGTTGAATCGAGATAGCGGCCACTCAACCACGGCCACGAAAGTGCTTCACATACCAGGGCATCGCCTCGTGAATGCCATCCTGAATGGTGTAGGTCGGGGCATAGCCGAGTAGCTTCCGGGCCTTGCCGATATCGGCCTGGGAATGGCGCACATCACCGGGGCGAAAGTCGCGGTAGGTGGGGGTCTGAGAGTAGCTAACGCCCTGCTCGGCCAAGGCGGCCTGGATGGCGTCAAACAGCTGATTGAGGCTGGTACGGGCGTTGACCGCCACGTTGTATACCTCGCCCTGGGCCTCATCCGTTGCGGTGGCGGCCAGCAAGTTGGCCTGGACGGCATTCTCGATGAAGCAGAAATCGCGGCTGGTTTCGCCATCGCCGTTGATGAACAGCGTATCGTTGGTGAGCATGGCCCCCGCCCAGGCGGGGATCACCGCCGCATAGGCACCGTTAGGGTTCTGACGCTTGCCGAACACATTGAAGTAACGCAGCCCAGTGGCCTTGAAGCCATAGGTGCCGGCAAACACCTCGGCATACATTTCATTGACCACCTTGGTCACCGCATAGGGCGAAAGCGGCTTGCCGATGCGGTCTTCCACCTTGGGCAGTGCCGGATGATCACCATAGGTGGAGCTCGACGCCGCATAGACGAAGCTCTTCACCTCGGCATCCTTGGCGGCCACCAGCATGTTCAATTGGCCAGTGATATTGGCCGCATTGGTGGCGATGGGGTCCGCGATGGAGCGCGGCACCGAACCCAGCGCCGCCTGGTGCAATACATGGACCACCCCCTCACAGGCCTTGGCACAATCTTCCAGGTTGCGGATATCCCCCTCGATGAAATGGAACCGCGCCCACTGTGCCGGAGTGACCAGGGACTTCACCTCATCCAGGTTGGCCTGAAAGCCGGTGGCGAAGTTGTCCAGCCCGACCACTTGCTGGTCGAGCTTGAGCAGGGTTTCCAGGAGGTTGCTGCCGATAAAGCCGGCACAGCCGGTTACCAGCCAGCGACGCGGCTGCTGGCGCAGCGCGGCTTGGCATTCGTCGAATGACATGGAGGTTCCTGTTGGTACTAGATGTGGGGAAGAGTCGTATAGAGAAGAGACGCATGATGAGGAGTCGAGAATTGCCTGCCTGCGCTCAGGCCGGACGTGGTGCGGTCAGTGCCTCGTTCATACAGACCAAGGCGGCGACCACTGGATAACTTGCTACTATTAAAATTGGCTTCATTATTTCAATTCACTGTCATCGCTCTTGCTCAACGAAAGGATCGGAGGTGTCGTGCATTGTTTCTTGCCAATGACAGAGAGCAGTAGAAAAATCAGCATAGGTGCAAACATCCATTTCTGGCGCAAGGCAATACCAAGATTTGCAGTTACCATCGACAATATAATCCACGCCACCAACACATAAGCCCACATGAATACTCTATTACCAACTGAGCGCACACGACACTTAAATAAAACCCACCCACCAAACACAAATAAATACAAGAGGATCGCATTATCTAGTGCCGCAGCAACTGAGAAAATTGAATTTATCTCTAAAAAAGTTGGTCGGAACATGTAGGTGAACAACTGTACCGGCAGGCTCATGGAAGAAATATCCACGCCCCCTCCACCCTCCATATTATAGGATTGACGTTTATCGATATATGCATTAAGCGAATCAACACTGACGGTTTCCCCAACGCCAGCATATTGCAGAGCGAAGGGAACGAGCATCCCAGCGATTGAGATAGCGCCAATCCCGCAAATTAACCTTTTACCGAGCGTCATATTGGAGTCAAACATTACGGCAAGCGCTAACCCCATTACCATAATACCGGCCATATGAGGCCGCACCATTAACATGACTACGATGGCTATTGCCATCAGCAACCCGCGTTTACCAAGGTCTAAAGCCGCCCAAAGAGCCAATCCTGTGGCCATAAAAGATAACGAGTCTTTGCCAATAGCTGATGACCAAAAGCTCACTGACGGCAAAAATACGATGACTGTTGCCAGCTTAATAACATACGGCTTTGCATTGCGAGTAGCGACTTTAAGAGAGCCATTGAGAGCAAGCAACCCGATGGATCCAAAGATATTGAATATGAGAAAAGCGCCTAGTATAGAAACACCAACGCCCTGCACCAAAAAAGCCGTGAAATAATCCACACCCGCAGTTCCGAAACTAAATACAACTTCACCTTCGGAAGCCTTCCGAAAATACGCAACGGCGTCACCGCCAAACCGCAAGACAAACCATAAATAAAATAGACAAAATATTGTGTGCCAGCAATATAATCCCAAGCTACGTAGCGAGCCGACGCTGAAGCATCTCGCCAATAAAATCATTAGCAGAGCACCGATTACAAAAACAGAAAAAGCGACGATGACGTGCCAAGCAGTTGAAACAATTTCCATGAATACGCTATAAACTCTTGAGATACGTTGATTACAACCAGGAAAAATACCAAATATTCAGACAAGTGAAAAACTAGGTGGGCGGCCTCAAGCTCCATGAGCAAAAGCCGTTAGATAACCACATTAGCTCCTACTAGCAAAGCGCTACGAAGCCCGTTGTAGCGCGGTTTTTTATGCGTTTTCCCTAGTAGGTAAGGTCAGACTTCCATAGTAAGTTTCATGTTTAAGGGATCAACTAGTGATTTATAGAGATCAAAATACTGCTGGCTAATGGCATCTATTGTGAAGTTATGACGAATTCTCAAAGCAGCAGCATGCCCTAACTCATCCCTTCCAGCTGATGAGATGGATAGCATTTCACTCAGTTTTTTTGCTAACCTTTCAGGTGAGGCAGCTGGGACTACCCATTCAGACTTATTCAATAGGTAAGCTGCATCGCCTACATCCGTTGTCACACAGGGCAAACCAACCGCCATCGCCTCACCTAATACATTTGGGAAGCCTTCTGTTACAGAGTGCAGGCAAAAAATATCACTGGATTGCAGGCATGCAGATACATCGCTTCTTTCACCCAACAGATGAAAGGCTTCGGCATGGCCTGTTTTTTCAATCATGGTCATGAGCTGTGCGTTCGAGTGATCAAGGTCACGCCCTACCAGCCAGAACCTTACATCGTCAAAATGTGCGGCCACCTTGCCAGCGGCTTCGATGAAAGTTTTATGGTCTTTTACCGGATTGAAACGCCCGACAGATATAACAACCTTAGAATTCTGGCTTATGCCCAACTGTTCGCGAACGGTTGATTCAGCATTGCTTGTTGAAAGAATCTTATCAAGTTTAAACCCGTTGGGAATCACCTGCATCTTGCTCGATGCGTAGCCAATACCTTCATGTACTTTTTGGGATGCGTTGGCCGCGCACACAATGACGCGAGGTATCGGCCCTGACAACCATGCACACAGTTTACGAACCAGCAAAGTGACTTTACTACCGCCCTTACGGATATCGGTACTGCGGATACCCCAAACCACATTACGCAGCCCTGCACTACGTGCTGCCAGCCCACCCAGAAGATCGGCATGATACATCCAGGTATGAACAATATCTGGGCGTAATTGCTGCAAAAGTTTACGCAACTTGAAAAAAACAAAGGGGCCTTTAGCAATAGAGGACATATTCAGACAATATACGGTAATACCCTGTTTGCTAAGCTGCGCACCAAATACACCCTGATCTGTCAGTGAAATAATCACATGCTCAATGTCTGACTGTTCAACATGTGACTCTACTAAACGCTTAAGCATCAGTTCAGCGCCGCCTACATCCAGGCCAATAATAACGTGTGCTACTTTCACTGTTTTTCTATCCAAGCCTGAAACATCAAAATACTCCACAACTTACGTGCATGATCACGTTTGCCTGATAAATGAGCTTGCCACAAAGCACCTATTGGAGCCGGATGGAAGTAGCCTTCTTCCTCCAAGCGATGGGAGTCAAGCAAGTTCTCAGCCCAGTCCCTTAATGGCCCGCGCAACCACTGCCCCAGCGGCACTGAAAAGCCTTTTTTAGGACGTTCGATCAGCTCACGAGGGACATGGCGGTACAGCACTTCACGCAGAATCCATTTACCCACACCATCACGAATCTTCATCTGCAAGGGTAATTGCCAAGCCAATTCAACAACGCGATGATCAAGCAAGGGGACACGTGTCTCAAGGCTATTTGCCATAGCCGCCCGGTCTACCTTCACAAGGATGTCGTCCGCCATGTACTGGCCGGCATCCATGGCCATCATCCAATGTTCAAAACTATCAGTTTGCGGCCATTGATCACGGCTATTCAGCAGTGTAGGCAGTTCCCGCGCACCGATTACCAACTGCTCTGGCCTATTCCAGTGGCTCATCAGTACTTGATAAAAGTGTTCTCGATCCTTGGCCGGAAAAACGCTCAAAAGCTTAGCCAGCTTATCGGGTAAAGGCAGCCCTGATAGCAGGCGAACAGCCAGTTGCCTCAGCGGTAATGGCAAGCGCTTTAAATGATCCCATATACGCGGTGCAAACTGATGAGGGTTGTAGCCACCGAAGAGCTCATCACCACCATCACCACTGAGTGCAACGGCGACGTGCTCCTTTGCCATGCGGCTGACCAAAAAGGTAGGTAATTGAGAACTATCAGCAAAAGGTTCACAGTATATCTCGGGTAAGCGAGGTACCAAGTCCAATACATCCTGAGCACTGACATAGAGTTCAGTATGATCCGTGCCTAAATGCTGTGCGACTTCCTTTGCGTATTCAGCCTCATTATAACCTGGCTCATCAAAGCCAATCGCAAAAGTGCGAACAGGCTGTTTAGAATGCTGCTGCATCAAAGCCACAATAGTGCTGCTATCGACACCACCACTGAGAAACGCCCCTACAGGAACATCTGCCAGCATTTGATCTGATACTGCCTGGCTAATCGTTTGTTCCAACAGGTTAGTGGCTTCAAGATCGGAGACGTTAAACGGATTAGAAAGGCCAGACTCCACAGCCTGATTCAATTGCCAATACGCCTTAGGTTGTACATCAGTACGCAGCTTGCCATTTTTGATCTGCACATACTGACCGGCAGGCAGCTTTTCGATGCCTTGATAGATAGAATGTGGCGCGGGGATATAGTTGTGGCGCAGTAATAGGGCCAAAGCTCCGCGATCCACGTTCGCATTAAAACCAGGATGTACTTTAAGTGCTTTAAGCTCGGAACCAAATAACAATGTATCGCCACACCAACCCCAGTAGAGCGGTTTTTCACCCAAGCGATCACGTGCCAATGTCAGCTTCTGCTCTTGTTTGTCCCACAAAGCTAATGCGAACATGCCAACTGTTGATTGTAGGGTTTGCTCAACGCCCCATGCACTAAAACAAGAAAGCAGAGTTTCAGTGTCCGAGTGACCACGCCATAGCGGTGCAGTGTTTTGAGCCTCAAGCTGTGCACGTAAGTCAATGTGGTTGTAAATCTCACCGTTGAAAGCAATAACGAAACGATCACAGGCTGATGCCATGGGCTGGTGCCCAGCCGGAGTTAGATCGACAATTGAGAGGCGGGTATGGGCTAGACCGATTCTTTCATTTTCATCACACCATATGCCGATATCATCAGGCCCACGCTGGTTTAGCGTAGATGCCATCTGTTCAAGCACAAAGTTTGAATCAGATGAACAAAGCTTCTTGTTGGTTAAATAATAAAACCCAGATAAACCACACATCTAATTAGCCTTTTCACTTCTTGTAGAGTTAAAATACATTTTGTTAAATTAGCCTATAATGCTTTAGTCTCTTTTCAAAAAGTGCTAAAATGAGAAGTATTATACAGACTATGGAAGCTTGATTGAAGAAACTGAGCGCAATAACTTACTAAAATCTTCATATAATGCACGGCCAAGACGTATAAAAACTCATCTTTTCATCAGATCTTAATCCTACTAAAAGTAAAAATATAAACGAAACCAGCAACAATAGATTTTATATCGCCTGTAGATTTAATTACATAAATCAAAGTACTCAGATAAGGGAGCTTTTTCCTCAAAGACCTTATGTTAATTGCATAGCAATACAATGCCTCTCTCGCATATTCTGGGTAATTCGCAATTATGTGATTGCATGTATTAAGATGATCTAGTGAATTCTGCCCAATATCTTTTTTGAGTACAGTAACGTTTTTTTGATGACGTCTATAGCGTGCCAATATTTCGGGTATATACCTAATCTCACCACCGCTTGACAGTGAGTCAACCCAATAACACCAATCAGATGCGACAGGCAATAGCTCATTATAGCCTTTTACGGGTGCTTTATTTGCCCTAACCATAGTGGAACATGCACCATTGAAAACACCATATTTTACAGCTACTGCAACCCTACCCTCTCTAGGTTTATTTTTATTCGAGAACTTATAGAGCGAATTCCCTGTTTCATTATCAAACACATCTAAGTCATGGTAGCAAATGGTACAATCAGGATTGTTTTCCATATAATCAACTTGCTTTGCGATCTTACTTGGCAACATTAGATCATCGCCACCAATCCAAGCAAAAAATTTGCCAGAGCAAGCAAAATGTGCAGTGTTAGAGTTTTTTGTTATGCCTTGATTCTCTTCTGATAATCGCAGCACAAACTTTCCTGGATACTTTTCTACATATCCATTAAGCATTTCATGCGTACCATCTGTTGAGCCATCATCCGCTACTACGATTTCAATATTAGGGTAGTCTTGTGCTAGGCAGGACTCTATGCACTCTCTCAAGAACTCCTTTTGGTTATATGTAATTATTGCTATGCTCACCAACGGTTGTTGTCTATTCACTGCTCGTACCTAAGTTTTTTATAACCTATTTGATATATATCTTTCACGGCCTGATATTTAGCTAGTTTTTTATCGGCTTATTCCATATGCTTTTGTTAGCAAATTTTCTGTATACGTAACACTATCTTACTTATTTATGAAAATTAAAATTAACTTTGGTCTGCATGATTAGCAGTGCAACATTCATCAGCCCCTACTCTCAGCGTATAACCAATAAAGACTGCCATAACAGCCCAATAAAAAAAGTAATTGACGGCATGTGCAACAGCAACGCCTTCCAGCCCGAAAAATCCTGTGAAATAATAAGTCAGCGCATAGAAAGATGCTGCGAAGCTTATTTCTGATAAGATAAACAGTTTTATCATGGCTTTCCCTAACATTAGGTAAGCCAGAATCCAACTACCAATCTTCAATGTATCGCCTACCATCTGCCAACCAAATAATACTTCCATCTGGGAGAATTCAGCTGAAAACAGTACGCGAATTATAAAGTCACGCAACAGGTAGATAACCAAACTGCAAGCTGCCGCTACTGGCAGTATAATTTTGTAGCCTTGCATTATCTCTTTTTTAATATCAGAAGAATTTTGCAATTCAGACAGTTTTGGCAAGTAATACAAACTTAGTGTTGTTGTCACCAGCATCAGATAAGCTGCGCTGAGTCGCCACATGGCTTCCCAGTAGCCTGCGGCATCCCAGCCCAATGTTTCACCCAAGTGATTACGTATCAAGATGTGACTTAGCGGCACACAGGCTGCACTGGTCAGTGCCATTGCTGTGAACTTCGCAAGATTTTTAGCTGCCTGCTTATCGATACCGCCGAGCAGATAGCGCAGTTTGAACCAGCGTGCTTTGTATGTGAGCGTCAGGGTGACAAAGAAGGTGAGCGATTGGTAAATTGCCAGCGCAAGTAGCGCACCGTAGAGGCCTAACTGAATTGCCATGGCAGTGGTGACCGCCAGGGCAAACAAACTACCTGCGATGTTAGCGGTTACATAGCGCTGTATCTCTTTTTTCCCGTTGAGGATGGCCAGCAACAAGGTGTTGAATACAAACAACACCAGTGTTGCAGCAAACCAGATGAAAACGCTACCAAGGCTTTCATCCTTGAGAAACCAACCCGCTAAAGGTTTGTTGAAGGCTATGACACTGACCGCGACCACAACGGAGCCGACCAAGGAGATAGTACCTGCTGTACGCCAGACCGCATGCTGCTTGGCTTCGTCTTCGTAATACTCGGCAGTGTACTTGGTAACGCCAGTATTGATCGCACCGCTGGCCAGTGTTGTGATCATTTGCACGGCATTCTGGAACTGCCCCAGCGCGGCATACCCTGCTGGGCCAACATAGATGGCTAGTATTTTGTTCAGGCCCAGCAATGTCAGCATTTTGATGGCAACAGCAACTCCATTCAGCAGGCTGGTTTTAATAAGTGTCATGCTTCAGCGCATCTCAAGCGATTGCAGGCATCAATAACGGCCTGTACCTGATCGTCAGTCATCACGGGGCTAATGGGCAAGCTAAGCACTTGTTGGTGAATGGCTTCTGTCAGTGGGTAGGCTTGGATATCCCACTCGGCATAAGCCTTTTGTTGATGCGGCGGGATCGGATAGTGGATCAGCGTTTGAACACCTGCATCAGTCAGATATGACTGCAATGCTTCACGCGCTGTTGTGCGGATTACATTGAGATGGAATACATGGTTTTCCAGTGATTCAACCGTACTGTTAGCGGGTATTGGCTGAGTCAATACTGAATTTGAAATTCCGCAGGCGTAAGCAAGTGCAATCTCCTTGCGCCGTTGTGTCTCAGCATCAAGATGTTTGAGTTTTACCCGCAGCATGGCAGCCTGCATCTCATCCAGGCGGCTATTGACGCCTTGATACAAATTCTCGTATTTTTTGTGGCTGCCATAATTGCCTATGGCTCGAAGGGTTTGCGCTAATTCATCATCGTTTGTCGTTACTGCACCGGCATCACCCAAGGCGCCGAGATTCTTGCCGGGGTAAAAGCTGAATCCCGCGGCATGGCCCCAGCTACCGGCTTTGCGGCCGTATAGGCTTGCACCGTGGGCCTGCGCGGCATCTTCCAACACCAATAGCTTATGGCGTTCGGCAATATCCATGATCGCTGGCATATCCGCTAGCTGGCCATATAGGTGCACCGGGAGAATCGCTCGTGTTCGGGATGTTATAGCTTCTTCGGCCTTTTTTGGGCACAGGTTATAGGTAGCCTCATCGGGTTCCACCAGCACCGGGGTCAGGCGATTTTCGGTAATGGCCAGCACGCTGGCGATGTAGGTGTTGGCCGGCACAATCACCTCGTCACCCTCTTTTAGCCTGCCCTGCTCTTTCCATGCTCTGAGAGTCAGGGTTAGGGCATCCAGGCCGTTGGCCACGCCAATACAATGCGTACTTCCACAGTAGGCGGCAAACTCCTGCTCGAACGCTTGGACTTCTTCGCCTTGGATATACCAGCCAGAATCTATAACACGGATAGCTGCAGCCACGAGCTCATCGCGGTACTGGCCGTTGATAGCCTTCAGATCGAGGAAAGGAACCATTAATCGATATACCTGATAATTCTTGCTGGATTACCCACCACCACGGCTCTTGCCGGCACATCCTGAGTGACAACAGCACCGGCACCTACCATCCCATATTCCCCGATGGTGATGCCTGGCAACAATGTAGCGTTCGCCCCGATACTGGCATGGTGCCGCACGGTGATACCTGAAAACACTTCAGGATAGGCTTTCGAGCGTGGACAGGGGTCGTTAGTAAAGGTGGCATTTGGTCCGATAAAGACCTCTGACTCGATACGGGTACCATCCCAGAGAAACACACCGGATTTGACTGTGACGCGGTTCCCTAGCTGGACATCACCTTCAATCAAGGTATGAGCACAGATATTGCAGTCACGTCCAATTCTTGCTCCTGCAAGTATCACTACGTATTGCCAGATGCGCGTCCCTTCTCCGATGGTACATTCCGCCACATCGGCCAATTCATGCACCGAATTCATTCGCCAACCTTCTGAATGAACTCATCATAGCTACGAATGTAATCTGACTCATCGTAGTACTCACTGGCCATCACCAACAGCACGCAATCCAAGCTAAATTCATGCATTTCCCGCCAGACCATTTCTTCTATCAGCAGACCTTTTGTTGGTGAATCCAGCCAGACTGCCTCTTTTTGCTTACCGTTATTCAACACCATGCGACAACTGCCGGTCACGCATACAGCCACCTGTTTCAAGTCGCTGTGCGCATGGAAGCCGCGTGATACGCCCTCCTTGGTGCCGAAGATATAATAGACCCGCTTGATCTCGAACGGGATAGTCTTGTTGGCTTCCAGCGCGACCAGAGAGCCTCGCTCATCTCCCAAGGGTGGAAAATCGATCCAGTGAAACAGGCTCATACCTCCTCCCCGGCAATGGCCAGCAGGTATTGCCCATAGCCGTTCTTCTTGAGCGGGTTGCCCAGGCGTTTCAGGTCGTCAGCACTGAGCCACCCCTTGTTGAAGGCCACCTCTTCCAGACAGGCGATCTTGTAGCCTTGTCGCTTTTCGATGGTTTCGACAAAGTGCGCTGCCTCTAACAAGCTCTCATGAGTGCCAGTATCCAACCAAGCGAAACCGCGGCCCAACCGCTCAACGTTAAGATCGCCGCGTTCCAGGTAGGCCTGATTGATACTGGTGATCTCTAGCTCCCCTCGGTGCGAGGGCTTTACTGCCTTGGCGATCTCGATCACGTCATTATCGTAAAAATACAGCCCAGTTACTGCATAGTGAGACTTAGGTTTGGCTGGCTTTTCTTCAATCGAGATAGCGCGTTGATATTGATCAAACTCGACCACACCAAAGCGTTCCGGATCCTTGACCTGATAACCAAAGACGGTGGCGCCCGAGGAGAGGGCAGCGGCTTGTTGCAGCTTGGGTGTGAAGCCTTGGCCATAGAAGATATTATCGCCCAACACCAGGCAAACACTGTCATCACCGATAAAGTCTTCCCCGATGATAAACGCCTGAGCTAGGCCATCCGGGCTCGGCTGCTCGGTATAGCTCAGCGACACACCGAACTGGCTGCCGTCGCCCAGCAGACGCTGGAAGCTGGGCAGGTCTTCGGGGGTGCTGATGATCAGGATTTCGCGAATACCGGCTAGCATCAGTACCGAGAGCGGGTAGTAGATCATCGGCTTGTCGTAGATCGGCAGTAGCTGCTTGGAGACGCCCATGGTAATGGGATACAGACGAGTACCGGAGCCACCGGCGAGGATGATGCCTTTACGTGCCATATGTGCTTCCTTTCTGGGATCAGCGATCGGCCATCGCTGCGCGATGGATCGCGCAGCAAGCTGTGCTCCTACAAGGGGGTGTCTTGCTTTACGCCGTGGCGACGCCTAGCCGTTCGCGCTGGTAGCTGCCGTCCTGTACGCGCCGGCACCAATCTAGATTGCAGAGGTACCACTGCACGGTTTTGCGAAGACCGCTCTCGAAGGTTTCCTGCGGTGTCCAGCCGAGTTCGCGCTCGATCTTGCTTGCATCGATGGCGTAGCGCAGGTCATGGCCGGGTCGGTCGGCTACATAGGTAATAAGCGAAGAGCGAGGAACTAGGTGCGAGGGAACCATCTCATCGAGCAGGGAGCAGATCGCATGTACCACGTCGATATTCTGCTTCTCGTTGTGGCCGCCGATGTTGTAGGTCTCCCCTACCCTGCCTTCGGTCACCACCTTGTATAAGGCGCGGGCATGATCTTCTACATGGAGCCAATCGCGAATCTGTTCACCTTGGCCGTATACCGGTAGCGTCTTGCCTTCCAGGGCATTGAGAATCACCAGCGGAATCAGCTTCTCGGGAAAGTGATAGGGGCCGTAGTTGTTGGAGCAATTGGTAATCAGGGTGGGCAGACCATAGGTGCGCTGCCAGGCCCGGACTAGATGGTCTGAGCTCGCCTTGCTGGCGGAGTAAGGCGAGCTGGGCGCGTAGGCGGTGGTTTCCACAAATAGCTGTTCGCGGGCGTTAGAAACGTCTGCCGGGTGCGGCAAGTCTCCATAGACCTCGTCGGTGGAAATATGATGGAAACGAAAGGTGTCACGGCGGCCCACATCTAGCCCTTGCCAGTAAGCACGCGCTACTTCCAACAACGTGTAGGTTCCGACGATATTGGTTTGGATGAACTCAGCGGGGCCATCGATGGAACGGTCGACGTGGCTCTCGGCGGCCAGGTGCATTACCGCATCGGGCTGGTGTTCGGCGAAGACGCGTTCCAGCTCAGCCTGGTCGCAGATATCCACCTGCTCGAAGGCGTAGCGCTCGCTGCCTTCGATCTCGTCTAAGGACTCCAGATTGCCGGCGTAGGTCAGCTTATCGACGTTGACCACGCTGTCGGCGGTATGGGCAATGATATGGCGAATCACGGCCGAGCCAATAAAGCCCGCGCCGCCGGTAATGAGAAGTTTCATAGCCTTCCGAATATTAGAAAAATTGAAGCCTACAACTAACGATAAATGGGTTATCAATGTCCGGCTTTTGACTTATTTATACGCATAGTTGTAGTAGCCATAGCCATAACTGGTCGCGGCCTTGCGCTCCATGGCATTGAGAATCGCACCCTTGGCGGTAACACCTGCGGTTTCCAGCCTGCGCTGGGCGATCTGCAATTCCTTGATCGGGTTCAGTTGAAAGCGCAGCACCATCAGGGTGGTGCCGCACTGCTTGCCTACCACTGCGGCGTCGGTTACCGCGAGAATTGGTGGGGTGTCGATAATCACCAGGTCAAAGCGTTGGCTGGCTTCTTCCAGAAACTCGCTAAAACGCTGGTTCAATAACAGCTCTGAAGGGTTGGGCGGTGCGCTGCCCCGGGCGATGTAACTCAGCCCTTGTTTATTGCCTTCACGAATCACCTCATCAAGGGTTGCTTTACCCGAAAGTAACTCGGAAAGCCCGCCTTCACTCTGGGCGCCAAAGGCGTGATGCACATGGCCCTTGCGCATGTCGGCATCCACCACCAGTACCTTCTGGCCGGCCTGGGCGCATACCGCCGCCAGGTTGATCGAGATGAAACTCTTGCCGATATTGGGGCTGGGGCCGGCAATCATCAAGCGGTTGTTGCCTGCCTCCATCATCGCGAAATGCAGGCTGGTACGCAGCGAGCGCAGGGCTTCGACAGAGGTATCGGTTGGGTCAAGATCCGCAAGCACGCCGGTGGAAATGCTGCTGCTGCGTTTATCGCTACGACGCTTGATCCGCTTGATCAGCGTCTGCTGCACATTCGAGAGCGGCACGGTGGCATACACCGGCAAGCCTATTTCCTCGATCTGCTCGGGTGATTCCACCCCGCGGTTGAACAAGCCGCGCAGCAGCACCAGCCCCACCGCCAGCATGCCGCCCAACAGCGTGGCCAGCACCACGATCAATGGCTTCTTGGGTTCCACCGGGCCAGGCTGCACCACCGCCTCGTCAAGAATGCGCACGTTGCCCACGGTACTCGCCTTGGCGATCTTCATTTCCTGGATCTTGTTGCGCAGCTGCAGATAGATTTCTTGATTAAGTTCCACGTCGCGGGTGCGGCGCAGCACCTGCTGCTGGGTTTCCGGCAGGTTGTCGATACTCTCGTTGAGCCGCTCACGCTCGTTGATCAGCTGCTGCTTGTTCTCCAGCAGCGCCGAATAGGTCGGGTGGCCCGGCGAGAAGCGCCGCGAGACTTCCGACTCGGTGAACTCCAGCTCGCTGAGCTGCGCTTCCAGGTTGACCAGTCGCTCCAGGATCGACTGGGTCTCCAGCGAAAGATCCACGCTGTCCCGCTCGATGCGATAGGCATTCAGGGCGTCCTCAGCGGCACGCAATTGCTCACGAATCTCCGGTTCCTGGCCCTCCAGGAAGTTCAGGCTCTGCTCGGCCTCGGCGCTCTGGCGCTGAATGTTCTGGGTCAGGTACACCTCGCTGATCGCATTGAGGGCACGCTGGGCATGCTGTGGGTCAGGGCCGGTCAGGGAGAGGTTGAGCAGGCCGCTGTCCTTGCCCTGCTGGCCGACGCTGAAGCGTGAGCGCAGCTCATTGATGGCTTCCAACCGCGAGCGCTGGGTAAGGGTGAACTCGGCGCCGGGTGCGGCCTGGATCTCGGCGACCCTCAGCTGCACCTGGCCATTCAGAAAGGCGGCGTTCTGGCCGATGCGGCCTTCGCCCAAGGTTTCATCTTCCAGGCGCAAGCTGTAGCGGTTGGCCTCGCCGGTCACGATCGTGAACGCCTTGCCTTGCCAGGGTGCATCAACCTGGAAGTCGCCGATATTGATCGCTTCATTCGCCCAGACACTGCTCTCGGCGAAACCGCTTTTGGCAAAACCGGGGCGCTCGACGCCACGGCGCACCAGGAAGTCACCGATAACCGGAAAACGCTTCGGCGCGACTATTAGATCGAGGCGCTCCTGATCCACGGCGCGGCCTAGCACCAGCCGCGAGCGCAGAATGCCCAGCTGAGCATCGGCGCTGGGCTCATCGCCGAGCATGGCGCGCACATCTTCCAGAGGGTTGGCCATGCCCGCCTTGTTTTCCACCTGCACCAGGGCGTCGGCGCTGTAGATCGGCGTGGCCAACAGGGCGTAGACAATACCCCCAATGCTGAACAGTGCCGTTATGGCGATGATCAGCCATTTATGGTCGAGCAACAGGCCGAACAGGCGCCCCAGATCGATTTCATCATCGGCGGGGTTCGATGTCTGTGAAGGAATATCGGACATTAATATTGAGCTCTGGTGCTGAAAGCTAGGAGGGAGTCGAACCCCTCATGAAAAGTGGCGCTGTTACAGGCCCTTGAAATTTATAGGCTTTTGAAGTCGGTGCCGGTATCCGCGGCCGTGCCCGGCAAACGAACCGATGGCAGCAACAAGCTGATCACGCGGTTCCAGCGCGCCAGCGGAGCTGTGGTCACGTAAACCACATCCTGGGGCTGCAAGGGGAACTGGTTGCCCAGGGCGAAGGCAATCGCGTTACTCACATCCAGCTGGTACACCGTGGCCAAGGGGTCCGTGGACTCTTGATTAGTGCGAACCACGAAGATGCCGGTGGGCTCGGCCGTGGCTTCGTCAATGCCACCGGCGCGGGCGATGGCGTCGGTCAGCGAAATGCGCTCGTTGCCCACCGGCAGATTACCCGGGGTGCGTACCTGGCCCATTACCGCCACGCCCTGGTTTTCGGCACTGGGTACATGCAGCATGTCGCCGTCGCGCAACAGCAGGTTGTGGCGCTGGTCGCCCTGGCGCATCAAGGCGTAAAGCGAAAGGCGCTGCTCCTTGCCGTCGCGGGTCAGGATGAGCTCGTGCCAGTTGGCGTCTTCCTGAGCACCGCCCACCTGGCTGATCGCATCTCTTAGCGTCAAGGGCACGTTGGTCACCGGCAAGGTGCCGGGCTCTTCCACCGCGCCGCTAACGTAGACTTTCTGCGAACGAAACGCCGCCACCCCGACATCCACCTGGGGTTCGGCGATAAACGCCACCAGACGGCGCGCCAGCATGCTGCGCACTTCTTCCAGCGTCATGCCGCCGACTTTCACCCGCCCGATGAAGGGGTAGAAGAGCGTGCCGTCATTGTCCACCTGGTTACCGGCTTCCTCCGCGCTGCGCTCGCCCCCGGCGGGAATCGTCAGTTCGGGATGGTCGTAGACCGTCACGTTGAGCACATCGCCGGGGCCGACGCGGTATTTGTAAGCCTCAAGCTCGGCGCGCAGCTCGCTGCTCATCGGCTGCGCGGCGGATTGGCTGTGGCGGTAACTGGCCACCAGCCCGGGGGTGATCGGTTCGATATCGACCAGGTCATCGAGCGGCGCGGCGCGGCTATTCGATTCGATATGCCCACCGGGTGCCAGGGCGCAGCCGGAAAGCAGGCCAGCCAGCAGCAGGGCAACAAGCAAAGGTCGTGAAGAAGATGAAAAAGAGTGCATGCGGTTCCAGGCCTTGGGTTCAAATTCAGGCACGCTACCGCCCCGAGATGTCATGGCGCATTCTCGAGGCCTGAAGGTACTTTTCGCATAAACGCCATGACACAGGCGTTACTAGGTCATTTTTATTAAAAAAAAGGTTGTTTTAGCGAGCAACATTCATGACTGATTTAGTCAATTAATTACTGTGCTCTAGCGCTATCGTTTGGGTGGCGCATATTACACATATGCAGAAGCACAGGCTAGAGGACTTATTTCCAGGCCCTCAAAACAGCCAATTGCTTACGCGCCTTGTAGGCAATGTCTTACAAAAGGCACTTTCCTAAGTATAAAGAGCCAACAATAAAAACTTAGATAAGCAACAGGCATAGTCAGGATTTCTTACAGGCGCTACCATGTTCCCGCATTGGCGCCGTATGGCGTTTCACAGGTTTTAAGGGGTTCTCGATGATGATCAAGAAAAGTTTTGCACTGTTCGCTATCGCCGGCATGCTGGCATCGCCGCTGGCCATGGCTCAGGCAGAAACCGGCGCGGCTGCCAGTACTGGCGCGGCGGGCGGTGGTAGCGCAGCCGGTGGCGCGGCGGCAGGCGGTGCGGCGGCCGGTGGTGCAGCAGCCGGTGCCGGTGCTGCTGCAACGGGCGGCTTTGCAGGTCTCGCGGCCGCTACCGGCCTTTCTACCGCGGGATTAGTCGCCGCTGGCGCCGCTGTCGCCGGCCTAGGCGTAGCCGCTGCCGCCTCTTCCGGTTCCGACAGTTCCAGCGGCACGACGGGTACGACTGGCACCAATTGATTGGGTTTACTGCATGTTGCTAGTCAAAAAGTTGCAGAGTGATAAAGGCCGCCCAAAGGCGGCTTTTTCACGCGCCCTGAAGGTTTCTGGCCTGCTGGTGGCTGCCTTGATACTCAACGGCTGCGCCAGCGGTGGCGCCACCCCCTTGGAGGACGCTGTCAAAAGCTTGCTGCCGGGTGATGCGGGCCACGTTCAGCAGGCCTCGGAAATTGCTTTTGCCTCGCTGGTGGTCGACACCGGCGACCGCAGCGGCGTGTTGGTGCTGGGCGCCCTGGGCGGTTCAACCACGTTCTGGCCGACCGGCAACAACGGCATGCTCAGCCTTTATCATGAGGGCTTACAGGCCACGGCAGGCCTCCCCGAGGATCTATTGACCACCCGCTACATGCCATTTCAGGCAAGTAAGATGCCCCAGGCAAACAAGGCAGCGACGGCCTACGTGCCCTGGCAGCAAGCGACACCGCTGGAGTACCGCCTGGAGCGCCTCTGGGAAGATAGCGACGGCCTGACCCGGGCGTTAGGCGCTGATGCCCGGTTGAGCTGTGCCACGCCCAAAGTTGTCACGTTGCCCTTGGGCGAGCAGCGGGTCGAAGTCTGTACTGCGCAACGCCACTGGGATGATGGCAGCCGCTCCCGAGCCACCCTGTGGCGCGACTCACAGAGCCGGCGCCTGTGGGCGGTGGATGAGGTTGCCTGGCCTGACGGGCCGCGCATTCAATGGGAGGTCGCTCGGCCATGGTGGTGAACGTTTTAGCGGCATTCGCTTTAAGCCTGGTGCCCCTGGCGGTGCATGCCCAGCCCACTGAGCCCAGCCTGGTCGAGGGTTGGCAGACAACCCTTGAACAACAGGCCGCGCCGATTCCCTGGAGCCATGCGTTTGCCTTGCGCCATGACCAGAAGGCGCATCTGCCCCAGCCACGCCAGCGGCTTATTCAGGAACTGGGGACCTTGCGCATTAGTGCGCGGCTTTCCGGCCAACCTGCGCTTGCCACTGGCCTGGCCCACTGGCAGTCAGCGTTGGGTGAATTCAAGGATGAGCAGGCCCGCACCCCGGGGCGCTTCGACCTGCCCTGGCTAGGCGCCCATCTGCGCCAGGTGCCACCGCTCTCGGCCATCGCTTATTGGGGCTTTTGCCAGGTACCCGATTGGGTCGAAGTGTGGAGCCTGGATGGGGTCAGCCGTGTGCCCTGGACGCCAGACTTGCGCCTGGCCGATGTGTATCGCGAGCTGTCGTCGACCGCTCGCCGGGCCGACCACGCGGCGCTGATCGTGCCCAGCGGCAACGTACTGCGCCGTGGCGTGGCCAGCTGGAACCGCCAGCCCACCCCCCTGGCACCAGGGAGCCGGGTGTTTTTTGAGTTGCCCGGTCGCCAAGGCCTGAGCGGCGCCCTGCCCTTTCCCGGTACCGCTACCGAACGCAGCCTGGTCAACCGCCTGTTACCTACCTTGCTCTCTACCCGCCTGCCCGGAGACGACTGCCCCCTATGGCAAGCCAACTAGCTTTTTTTAAACCCCTGCCCCCTCTGCTGATGCTGGTGATGAGTGCCAATGTCCAAGCCGCCCAGCTGGGAACCGGGCAAAGCGATTTCGGCGGGGTGGGCTTGATGCAGACCCCCACCGCGCGGATGGCGCCCAAGGGCACCCTGTCAGCGAGCTGGAGCCGCACAGCCCCTTACCGGCGCTATAACGTCTTTCTCCAGCCTACCGACTGGCTCGAAGGCGGCTTTCGCTACGTTGAAGTTGAAAACCGCCTGTTCGGGGAAGAAATTGCCGGCGACCGCCCTTATCTCGACAAGGGCTTTGACATGAAGCTGCGTTTGCTGGAGGAAACCCGTTACTGGCCGCAACTGGCGGTCGGCTTTCGCGACTTTGGCGGCACCACCCTGTTTGGCGCAGAGTACCTGGTCGCCAACAAGCGCTGGGGGAACATCGATGTGAGCCTGGGGTTGGGCTGGGGCTATCTGGGCAATGCGGCCGATGTGGATTCCCCGCTTGGCTGGCTCGCCGAGCGCTTCGATGAGCGCCCCGAGCGTGCCGGGGGCGATTTTGGCGGGGAATTTGCCGTGGACCAGCTGTTCAGCGGCCCCGTGGCGCTGTTCGGCGGGGTCGAATACCAGACGCCCTGGGACCCCCTGGTGCTGCAGCTCGAATACGAGGGCAACGATTACAGCAACGAGCCCCACGGCAACACTCAGCCCCAGGACACCCGCTTCAATCTGGGCGCCCGCCTGGCAGTGACCGATAACCTTGCCTTGCAGGCGGGCTGGCAGCGCGGCAATACGGCGATGGGCGGCATCAGCTATGACATCGATTTGGCCGGGCTGCGCCAGGTAAAAAACGACCCGGCTGCGCTGCACCTCGATGCGCCTGCCTACGATGATTGGCAGCAGGCAAGCCAGGCATTGAACCGCAATGCCGGGGTGCGGGTTAACCGCATCACGCGTCGCGGAAGCAATCTGCGCCTGGAAGCGGAACCGCTGCGCTTTCGGGCGCTGCCCCAGAGCGAAGGGCGTGCCGGGCGCATCTTGCACGCCCAGGCAGATGAAGACATCGATTCGTTCCGCTTCCAATGGCAGGAGCGCGGCTTGGCGCTGCGCGAAAGCGTGCACGACAGGGCGGCCTTTGTGAACGCTGCGCGCTCTGCCGAGCACGAGTACCCGCACCGCTACGGTATTTACGCCCACGCCAACCTGGATGCGCCCGTGGACGAGGTACTCTACGAAGCCAAGCCGCAACGCTTCACTTGGGGCGTGGGGCCACGCCTGGATCAGAACTTCGGGGGGCCGGACGGCTATCTGTATCGCCTATTGCTGGTGGCCGAGGCCGAGTATCAGGTCACCCCCAATAGCTGGTTTTCCAGTCAGGTGGCCTGGACAGCCTTCGACAACCTCGATAACTATGAATACATGTCCGATTCCGACCTGCCCCGGGTGCGCACCTTCATTGGCGACTATCTCAGTGAGTCGTCGCTGGGTATCGAGCACTTGCAGTACACGCGCACCGGCAAGCTCAGCGAGAATGTCTTTGCCATGGGCTATGGCGGCTTGTTGGAAATGATGTATGCCGGTGTGGGCGGCGAGGTGCTGTATCGGCCTTTCGATAGCCCCTATGCGGTGGGGATCGACCTCAACTGGGTGCAGCAGCGCGATTTCGATCAAGGCCTGGGATTGCGTGACTACACGACCTGGACGGGTCACCTGAGTGGCTATGTCGAAACCGGCATCGAGGATGTGCTGGCCAAGGTCAGCGTCGGGCGCTATTTGGCCGGGGACGTGGGCGGCACCCTGGATCTCTCGCGGGAGTTCGATTCCGGGGTACGCATGGGGGCCTGGGGCACCTGGACCGACGCCGGCGATGACTTCGGTGAAGGGGGCTTCGACAAGGGGCTTTATCTATCGATTCCCCTCGATGCTTTCTTCACTCGCTCGAGCCGACAGCGTGCCAATATCGCCTGGCAGCCGCTGACCCGCGATGGTGGGGCCCGCCTTGGGCGGCGTTACAACCTCTATGACATGACCCTTGAGCGCGATCTAGGCCGTTACTGGGAGGACTACGATAAAAGCTGGGATTGAGCATGCCAGGAGGCCGACTTGCCGGGCGAGCCCTGGGTTGGTTGCCCATTTCAGGCAAACCCTCGCGCGATGAATCGCCCTCCTACCCGGTCAAGATCCTCGGGGGGCTGGTAGGAGGCCGACTTGTCGGGCGAGGTTTGGGTTGTTGGCCATTTCAGGCAAACCCCTCGCGCGATAAATCGCCCTCCCTCCAGGTCAAGATCCGCGGGGGGCGGGTAATGAGGTAGGAGGCCGGCTTGCCGGGCGAGCCCTGGGTTCCTGGGTTGTTGTCCATTTCAAGCCAACCCCTCGCGCGATAAATCGCCCTCCCACCAGGTCAAAACCTCAGGAGGGCTGGGACTGAGGTAGGAGGCCGACTTGTCGGGCGAGTCCTGGGTTGTTGGCCATTGCAGGCAACCCCTCGCGCGATAAATCGCCCTCCCACCCGGTCAAAACCTCAGGGGGGCTGGGACTGAGGTAGGAGGCCGACTTGTCGGGCGAGGTTTGGGTTGGTGCCCATTGCAGGCAAACCCCTCGCGCGATAAATCGCCCTCCCACCAGGTCAAAATCCGCGGGGGCTGGTTGGTTGGTGCCCATTGCAAGCAACCCCTCGCGCGATAAATCGCCCTCCCACCAGGTCAAGATCCTACCAACCCAGAGCGCTGAACCCGGTCAGCGCCGAATCAACCATCCCCCCTTCTGGCGCTTGGTCAGGTACTGCAACTCATCGGCGGCCCGGGCCGTGCTGATACGCTGACTCACCATGTCACGATAGATCTGGTCGGCCTTGCGCCGGCGGCGCACGGCATCGCCCACGTCGAGAAACTTTTCCACCCAGGTCACAAGCGTCAGCCAGAGGTCACCTGTGGGCTCACTAGGCGGCTGGTCTTTGTCTTCCTCGGGCTTGTTTCGGCTCTCGAGGTTGGCGGCGATCAGTCTGAGCTCTGCCTGGAAGCTCTCGCTCTGGGCCACCGGCAGCTCCCGCGCCCGATGCAGTAGATCCTGCATGTACTCGGCCGATAGCAGGCCGTATTCCTGAAAGCTTGCCAGAAACTGCAGACCCCGGGTGGCGTCCCCGCGGTTGCCGTTCAGGATCATTTCGCCGGCGGCATGGATCTTGTCCCAGGCCTGCCAGCGGTAGACCCAGTCAAGCCCCGGCCCCTTGATGTTCTGCATGCCGAGTATGCGGTTGGTGTAGCCGGGGGGTGTCTGGTCGCAGATCAGGTTGACCAGCTGCTCGCCCGTCACGAAGGGCGAGCGCACCATCTCGATGCGGGATCTGAACCACTTCCAGAGCAGGTCGCGGGCCTGGTCATCGAGGGTCTCCGAGGGCTTCGGGTCACCGGCAATTTGCTCTTCGAGCCCGCTGAATTCCTGCCACTCCCGGTAGTAGGCCCGATGCTTCGCAAGGATCGTCTTCTCTTGGCTGTCTTCCTGGGCAAGCGTCTTCAGGTAGTCGCTAGGGTCGGCCAGGTTTTCTGCCAGCACTTGGGTATCGTGAACCACTCCTAAGCCTTCGAGCATGGCCGAAAGCCTGCCGAGCACCGCCTTTTCAGTGACGCAAACCCGCATCTGGCGGGCCAGGCGACACCACTCGACGGAAGGATCCGGGTGTTCCTGGGAGCGCGGCCAGAGGGTGGTTTCATCCCGACGCACCTGCCAAGACTCCTCTATGTAACTCATCAACCCCCCGAGGTTGGTACCGATGAGAAAGTGACGATCCGCGCTGATGTCATTGACCAGGATGTCGGCAAATACCCGCGAGCGGGCTACCCGGTCGGCGCGGTTGTTGATCACCGTCGAGATCCAGACGCCGGGCTCGGCCTCCGGATCCTGCTTGTCAAAGCCCAGCCGGTTCCAGTTGCCCAGCGCCCCAAGGCGCTCATTGGCGGACATACCGTTGGTGAACTGCAGCTTGCGTCCCCGAGCATGAGCCAAGGGATAGACCCTAAGCACGCCGAGATCGAGAATCACGTGGTCCGCCATGGCCTTAAGCGCGAAAAGATGGGGAATGTCGAACTCGTCGGCCATGCGCAGCGTAAGGGCAATGTTGGTGGGGTGCTCCTCGTAGGGAAAGCGCGACAGGGTATCGCCGGGCAAGAGTTCGGGTTCGATCCAGCTAACACTATGGCACTCGGTACCCAGCTTCTGGGAAGCCTGTTGCAGAATCGGCAGCATCTCGGCTTCGCTGGTAATCAGTGTCGAGTTCTTGGGAATGAACTCCGTCATGACAATGGGAATATCGATACCTGCCGGGCCCTGGATGTCCTCGTGGTCAGGGTAGGTGTTGGTGATGGTGGAGATGTCGTCGCGCATCCACTGCTTCTGGAGAATGCGCACATAAGATGGTGTGAGCCCCATGCATTCCCAGAGAAACACATCCGCATCGAGCTTTTGGGACAACTTCACCAGGTCCGCCTGTTCCCAGATGGTGGCCTTGTCGTAGGGCCGAAACAGGAACATCTCCTGCAGATCACGATGGCTGTAACCATGTAAAAACATCGCTTCACAGCCCGTGGTCTTGGAGATCACGTGAAAGCCGAGCCCATTGAACAGCGCGGCCTTGAGGCGTTCGGTGCCCGACTTCCCCCGAGTCCCCCAGCCACCGATCACCAACGGCAGCTTGTTGCGGGCGCGGCGCGTGGTCAGGTTGACATAGACGTGGCGTCCGACGAACAGCGCCAGCATGCCGGCCAAAAAAAAGCTCAGCTGGCGCAGTGTATTCTGGTAAACAGATACGAAGTACCCGGTGTAATCCTGCCACCAGTCCAGCAGCAGCGGCGGAAAGGCAAGCGCGGGAAAGAAGCGTCGCACCGCTGGGTCTTGGGGCAATGGCTTGGCATCAGGATCGGTGTGGGTGCGAAAGCTGACGGTAAAGCCCAGCGACTGAAGCGCCAGCATATAAATATTCGCCGCCCCGCCGCTGTCGGCTTCCCAGTTACGTAGCCTCGCGTAATGGGCGAAACGAAACGTCAGCTTCAGCCGCGCGCGCAGCCGGGCGACAAGTCCGCCGGGCGGGGTGATTTCGGTCACGCCTTCGCTTGTGTAGAGCTTCATCGGCCGGGTCGGCCAGGACTGATCGAGACTGGATATCACCTGATCCACCAGTGGCAGATAAGGCCGCCAACCATCCTCGTCGATCATGTGCAGGGGCTCGCCGGGCACCTTGGTGGGACTCAGCTCCGACATCCGCGCCGAGGGCACCTGAAAGAGGCCGTCATAAACCCGCCCGATGGTGTGGTGGCCCGCCTGGCGTTTGTCCGGTGAGGAGTGCATGAGCTCGTACCAGGCCCGCCAGAGCCGGAAGCGAAAACGCTCCCAGCGCCGAAATGCGAGCTTGCCGGATGAGCGGCTGGCATCCAGGCCGAAGTCGTCTTGCGTGAGCGCGCTCAAAACGCGGCCGAGCCGGTCATCGTCCACCTCTTCGGGAACCTTTAGGCTACGGCGCTTATTCACCGGCGTCTTGTTCAACCGGGTGCGAAGCTCTCGATGGAGGCGCCGCGCTTCGGGGTCGGCCATGCACCATAGGGTTTCCCGTGCCTGGGCTGCCCAGCGCCGCACCCGCAAATCGTCAGCTTGGGTATGCAGCGTCGTGAGTACCGCAAAGCCAGTTTCCGACCATTGATCGAGCGCGTATTGCTCACCTTTGTCTAGCAAAATGGCGGCGATGGCCGCAATGATGTGGCAATACAGGCGCAGCGTGATGGGCTGGCTTTCCTGGCGAGCGCCGCGCTCGACAAGCTCTCGGCTGAAGCCAACCTGAGAGACGTCGCTCTCCACCAGCCGAATCAGGCAATGGACGGCATAACCGCGAACTTCCCGGGCGCTGTCTTCCAAGGCAAGAACCGGCAGGTGCTGCTCGAGCGAGGCCGGGCGCAGTTTGATCAAAAGATCGATCAACGCCTGGCGCACCGTGGGGCTCGGGTCATGCAGGGCCATCTCAAGCAGGGTCTCGAGTCTTGGGTCATCGCTATGTTCGCCAAGCACTTGCACCGCATGCTGGCGCACAAAGAAATCATCGCCCTCTGCTGCACGCCTCAGGCGGCGCTCGATGATATCCACCACGGCGGGGTAGCCCAGCACGCTCAATAAGGACAGCGCCTCAGTCTGAAGCCAGACCGGCTGACGATGATCCATGGCCAGCCGGTAACTGTAGGTCAAGCTGCTGTCGCCCAGATAACGCTCCCGCCCTTCCGGCGGCAGGGAGCGAGCAACGCGAGCCAGGCCATGAAAGGCGGCCAAGCGAACACGCAGATCGCCTTCATAGGCGAGAAGCTCGCCGATACCTTCCTCGAGATTAAGCTTGCGCCAGCGCTGGATGGCCTCATCCGGCGTCACCGTATTGGCTCCCATGTAGATCGACCCCAAGATGCCAAGGCGTTCCAGGCTGAAACTTAGGTGACGCTCACAATCGGCGAACTGCTTTTGGTAGCGCTCGCTGACCGCATCAGGGCCGAACCAGCGCTTGAAGGCCGAACGATCACCCTGCAGCTGGCGCCGCCCCGCCCCCTGGGTACGGGCATAATCAAGTACGTGCCCGCGGATTTCATCTTCCGACCCGGCGCTGGCAAGCCGCGCTGTGAACTCGTGATGGTTGGCATGCAGGCGGTCTATCTCCCGGCGCTGGACCTCGACCCAGTCCAGCAGCGTATCCAGAAGCACCCGGCACAGGGCATCGCGGTCATCCTTGGGCAGGCGGCGTCCGCTCTTGTGCAAGAAGGTCAGGATGGCTTCAATCTGACGTCGGTTCACCCGCTGCCAAGGAGCGGAAAGCCCTTCCACCAGAAGGGTTTCAAGCTGAAGAGTGGCGTTACGCTTCATGGGTAGAACGGTTCCAGACGGTTGGTATCGATGCGATTACGCTGTTGAGCGCGTCGCAGAGGCAGAAAGTCGAGTGCATCTGGGCGCCTGGCTGGGCTCATGCGGCCCTCATTGGCTTCAAAGCCGAGACTCAATCGCCAGCCAACGTCACGACGATCGATATCGTAATCAGCCTCGGCGCTCAAGGTTAAGGCATTGGCACCCACTCCCCAGCGCAGCAGATTGGCGCCCACGAAGACCCGCTTGCGATCGAGGCTTGAATCGCGATCATCGTCGTTGAAATAGCGCCGCCAACTCAGGCCCGCCTCCCCGGCCACGGGGCCGAATAGCTGCTTGACGGCCGTGGCAACCTCCAGGTGGTCGACGTCGAAAGGATTGAGCGTCTCGTTGCTGACCAGCGCTCCTTCGAGATAGACCCGTTGATCCAGATGGGGCGTCCAGGTAAGCCGGTCTTCAAGGACAAGACTTCGCTTGTGATCGTTCTTGTAGGGCGAGAAGACGTCCGGATCAAGTTCCGCCAGGGCGCCGTCGGGTACCGAATCAAGGCTCAACCAGCGCTGGTTCAGTGTGAGGCCCGGCTCGTGCCTGAGCCGAGGCGACAGCTGATACGTCCGCTCGATGCTTCCCTGCAGCCGTGCCGACCCGTGATTGTCGCCATCCAGCCCATCGATCTTGCCGGGCTGAAGGTACGCCTCACTGAAGAAGCCGAGCTGCCAGTGGCTGTCCTCGGGGTAGAAGTCTATCCACTGTTTTGCGCCCAGGATGTTCTCGCTGCCCTCGAGCCGGCGCAGCAACAGATCACTGTGGCTGAACAGCCGTCTGTCCCGCTGGCGAAAACGGTAGCTTAAACCGGTCTCGAAAGCCCTGGTTCCCTGGGCGGGAGCCACGTCATCTTCACTGCCATCAATACGCTCGATAAATCTCAGGTAGCCACCCCAGCTATCAAGGCCGGCACCGGGAGAATGTCGATCTTCCACCGTCCAGGCCACAGGCTTGGCAGGCGCCGGCGGCGGCGAGGGCCCCTTGGCGGGAGTGGCAAGGCGTGCCTTCATCGTTGCCGGCTCAAGCAGCCTTGCGTCGGATGCCTGGCGCAGGACATGCAGGCGGTAGTAACGATCTTGATCATTCCCCGCCTCGAAAGTCAGGGTTTGCCAGCCCGGCGGCACGTATCGATATGCGGTCGAGCCATTACCCGGCGACCATTCGCTCACCCGTACCCAGGCGGGCCCCTTGACGTAGAAGCTCGCCGGCTGACCGGGGGCGGCGATGTGGTAGGTGCGCGTGTCTTCATCAAGTAGCGGCGTCCCGCTCCCGGCACGACGGAACCGCGCGGTGACGAACTGCTGCTGTCGGGGATCTTTGAGCCACAGCCGCAGGGCGTGCGCTCCCGGGTCCAGGCGTACCCGCTCAACAGTTTCACTTTCCGACAGGCGGACCAAGCGCGGCTCGCGATCGTCGACCTGAACCATCACCTCGGCCGGCGTTCTGGCTGCATGGGGCAGGACATGCTGCGCGAGCCGTATCTCGATGGCCAGAGGCTCGGGCATGGAAAGCTCTAGACCCTCGATGCCTCTGCCACTCAAGAGCAGGGCCGATGCCGGAAACTCGGCCAGCAGGGCCTGGCGCACACGCCGAAAGGGTGAATGCATCTGCGCCTGAAGCGGCAACTGGCGCACCCCGGCACTCTCGAAGCTGCTGCTGATCCGCTCCCAGCTATACCCCTGAAGCAGCCTGTCGGCCAGTTGGCGAATGGCCGGCACCTCGGAATGCGCTTCGGCCAGCTGTGCCAGGCGCGCACTCACCCTGTCTCTCAATCCAGGGGTCTGCTCAAGCTGCCAGAGCAGCGCCACGGCCAGCGCATGAGCGTCTTCCGGTGATTCGGGCACATTCGCATGGGTCGCCACAGCGTTCACCTGAACGGCATGACTGCCTGCCGGCCAGTCTCGCGGGCCTATCGCCTGGTCGGGGAACGCGAGGGATTCAAGGGCATCTTCCAGGGCAAAGGCATTCAGGGCAGCAAGGTCAAGCGTATCGAGCTGCGCGGAAGGCAACACGGAAAGCGGCTCGAGTCTTGCGTTCTCGACCCGCAGATACGCCGGAACCGGGGCAGTCAGGAAGCCGGTGGTTTCCGCAGGCTCCTGAAGCAGGTCCTTCAAGGCCAGGGGCGTCAGCGGCGGGAGCACCGCCCAGGAATCTATCGGCTGCCACTGCCATAGCTGGGTCAGGTAGTCATGGCCCTGGGGTCTCAGGCGGACACTGTGCAGGCCAGCCGGTACTTCAAGCAGGATGTCATCACCGGTGGCAGCAGTGGTCGCTTGATTGATCGACGTGAGATAGGGATTTTCCGCCCGGCTGAGGATCGGCGCCTTAAGCGTTGTCGTGTCACCTTTAGCGTCCACAAGTTCAGCCATAAGCCAGTCGACCTCCCCCGGCTTACGGGTAGCCGGCGTCACTCTTCTCAGCTGCACACGCAGTACTGCCGGCCCCACCACCTCGACTTCCAGCGGCGCATCGACGCTTGAGTGAGGCAAGGCAAGCGGCTTTCGTGTGACCTCGCTGAACAGCGTCGAGAAACCGCGACTGCTCTCGAGACGATCCCCCAGAGATACCCAGTCAAAGGCCTGCTCCGACGACAGCGACCAGTCAAGCCAGCGCTCCACGCCTGCCAGGCGCTGCACTCGGTTTGGGCTTTCAAGCTGGCGGGCAATGGATTCGCCGTCGCGCATTCGCTCCATCCGTGCTTGGCCTGCCTCCCCGCCCTGGCGCAGCGGGTCTGGCGATGAATTCGCCGTATCAAGCCAGCCGGCGTCCTGTGCCGCCTTCGCCAACCAGTCCGGTGTAGCACCGTCATGGGCGAGCAACAGGCCAAGCTGGCTTGCCCAGAGGGAATCACCGGCATGGTGCAGCGCCTGGCCTAACGGATCGAGAAGCGTGCTATCGCCTTCGCGCAGAAAGCGCGCGGCCAGCAGGCGAACCTGGCTTCCCCAGCGCTGGGTCTTGGCGTATTCCGCCAACATATCATCGGTTGCTAGGCGCCTTGCTTTTGCATCACGCCCAAAGACCGCGGTTGCCAGGCGCTGGCGCTGCGCCAGATAGTGCTCACCCAGTTTTCCCAGGGCCTGCTGCGACAGCCGGTAGGCGTCGGGGTTCTGGCCGTAACCTGCCCGGCCGAGCGTTTCCAGCACGCCGATCCAGTCCTTGCGCTCTGCTTGCGCCCTGGCCCTTTCCAGACGTTCGTTCAGATTGGCCACTGCCGGGTTGGGGCCTTCCGGCCTTGCGTCATCCAGATAGGCTGCCTGGGCAGCATGCAGATAACGCAGCATCGGGTACCACTGATTCTCCAGGGCCTGCTCCGGCGTCGGGTCAAGAGGAAGCGGCCTTGATTCAGGGTTCGGCGCGGCTTCAAATGCCCGGTGCAGGCGGGCAACGTGAGAAAGCGGGCCCGTCTTTTCAAGAAGCGCGCGATAGGCACTCTCACTAGCCTCAAAAGGCTGGCTTGCCCGGTACTGAAGCGCGACCGTAAGCGGCGCGTCGCTCCAGACACGCACCTCCTCGATATTGGCCGGCAGGGGCAGCTCCACGCTGGCAGCCGGCCAGTAGTGGCCGGGCTCGCGGCTTGCGGCGAAATCTCCCCCTAGGGTCGGATGCACGAACGATTGCCCTTGTGCCTGAGCCTGTGACAGCACGGCGTCTTCGGGTTTAGGCAGATCTACTGGTAATGCGGGGTCTGTGAGCCTGAGCCGCTGAGCCGGTGCATCGTCGTACTGAATCCAGAGATCGGCGACCTCTCGAGAATCCAGGCGCGCAATGGCAAGGCGCAGCCGTGAAGGCCCGAAGCGCGCTGGCAAGGGGTAACTCAGCGGCTCCTTGCCCAGCTCGGCGAAGAGGCCGCGGCCCAGGCGTTCGAGCACGGCGTCACCCAGGTAGTAGTCCTCATCGGCCTCGAGATCCAGCGGGCTGGTGGTGGCGAACCAGGCGGTGTGCATGGCAAGCGACGCACGCTTCGCGCGAGCGCCGGCATTGGGGTAGAGGTTGCGAAAGAAGCGCTGGCTGCGCTCAATATCGCCGGCAAGGGCTTGCCTGGCCGCCTGAGGTCTGGCGCCGGGCCAGAGTGATGCGCCCTGTTCAAGCAAGCCCTGTTCAAGCAAGCCCTGTTCAAGCAAGCCCAGGGCAATATCGGCAGCCCCCTCGAAATGATTCGACTGGCGCAGGGCATCCACTTCTTCCAGTGTTCTGTCATCGGCGCTCAGGGGCTGGTCGACAAGCCCTTGGGTAAGCTCGGCAGTGGTTGGCTCGGGCTCGTTGAAATCCAGAAAGTAGTCCCCTTCGGCCTGCTCGATTCTTGCAAGCAAAGGCAGGGATGCCTTGAGCTTGAGACGATGCTCACCTTCGGGGATCGTCAGGTAGCGTCGGTCCATGCCGCCATGCAGCCGAGAGGCGCCCACTTCCTGGTAGAGGGTGCTCAGCTGGGTCCGCTCGATGCTGATCTGCTGCCAGTCGGCCTCATCCAAGGTCCAGCTCAAGGAATACTGCGCCTGGTGATCCAGACCCTCGGCCGGCCGGCTGGCAAGGGCAAGCACCACCGGCCCTTCCACCTCCCGTTCGAGAAGCTCGCCTTGACCCAGGCGCTGAACATCCAGCCAATCGCCGTCATCGTCGGCAAGCGTGACCTGTGCAGATGAATCCGACAGGGCGACTTCCCGGTAGGGATCCGGCGAAGCCACGGGATCAAGCTCGGCGACAAGCAGCCGGCCACTGACGTCTGTCTCGGCCTCCAGGCGAGCAAGCAGTGGCGACGGCTTGTCCTTTACATGAAACCATTCCTGCCCTTCGGTGCCGGGGGTCCAGGGTGCCTGCCACCAGAGCTCCCCGTCTCGCGATAACCACAGCAGGGGGGGCATCTCGTCACCATCCAGCTGCAAACGCAGATGCCCCTGGGCGGCGAGCTCGAAGGTGGCCGTCTCTCCGGCATCGAGTCTCACTCGGCCGTCTCTTGCGTGATCCAGCCGCTCTGCCTGTTCCCAGATCAGCCGCGGCGCCTGACTGGCGCGCTCACGTTCGGTGAGCGGGTCCCAGGAATAAGGATATGGCAGGTTTTCGCCGGCAGCACCCAGGGGCAGTACCGAGGCCAGGATCACGGCAAGCCATTTCATGGACGGGTCTCCGCCACGCACTGGATGAGGATGTTTCTGGCATCCGCGTCTCTGACCAGGCGCTTGCGCAGCTCGGCATCAAGCTCCAGGTGCACGAAACCCTCGAAGCCCCGGCGGCGCAGATCGGCGGCCAGGGTGTTGGTGGTGGCCCCCAGCTCGCGGACATCGCGGGGGTAGAGCAGCGCACGGATGTCGAGCCGCTGCGACAGGCAGTCGGTCAGCCGGGCAAGAGCCTTTGAGGGATAGCTGCTGCCATCGCTGAGGATCGCCTGTGCCTCACGCCCTGCCAAACTTTCACGC
This sequence comes from Vreelandella zhuhanensis, assembly GCF_009793355.1. Lineage (GTDB taxonomy): Bacteria > Pseudomonadota > Gammaproteobacteria > Pseudomonadales > Halomonadaceae > Vreelandella > Vreelandella zhuhanensis. The sequence continues at coordinate 72,319 of NZ_WTKP01000006.1, read as the reverse complement.
TTGGCACTGCTGAAGCCATGCAGCTGGAGTATTCGCCCCTTGGGATGCACATCGGCAAAGGCGCGGCTCAGGGCATGCAGGTAGCTGTCGGCAATATGCACCAGGTCGGTGTCATCGCTGTGGTAACGATGGGTGGTATTCCATGCCGCAGCCATGGCATTGCTTTCCAGAAAGAGCTTGCGCGCGAGGGTCCCGGTACGCAGGTCATAGTACTGGTGCGGCGCCTGGATCAGCAGCGGCGTGCCGCCTCCGGTACGTGCAGCGAAGAAGCCACGCCCGCGGCGCGCGTCTTGCTTTTCAACCAGGGCGACGATGCCCGGCTCCGACAGTTCAACGGGCTTGAAGCCCAGAGTGTCGAAGCCAGGAGATTCAAAGCCGTGTGCCGCGACAAGGCGGTCATCCGCGGCAAGCCAGTACCTGAAGCCTTTCTGGGCCTGATTGATGCTGTTTGCATCGGGCATGACGTACTCCTCGCTGCGGGCTCCATCAAGAAGGGCTTCGAGGCTCGACGCCTTCGGGGAGGCAAGCGTCATCGCGCCTGGCATCAGCAGCATCGCTGCCAGCAGGTAGCTCTTGCTCTTTTTCATCAGTCTTTTTCCTCGCGAAAGCCTCGCGTTCGTAAGTGTTGTCCCGGCAGTACCTCGTGGAAAACGACGTAGCCCGGCGCCCCGCTCTGAAGCGAAAATTCCACCGTCACGGGGCCATCGGCTATATCCGTGCCGAGATCGATCAGGATGGGCTGGCCGAGGGAAAGCCGCTCGCGCTGCCGGTCGAGCACATGGCCCACCCCGGCTTCCTCGGTGGGGGGTGTTATTCGGTAAAGCCGTTCAAGATGCGTCCATTCCCGCATCGGCCCGTCTTTCAGGGCGTCGGGGATGATACGCACGCGCACCGTGCTCGCGGACCCGGCCTCGCCCAGCGAATAAAAGCGTGCCCCCACAAGCTGGTCATCTTTGCGCTTGTCCACAAAATAGCGCAGCGGTGCTTCGTCAAGACGAAAGGCCATGCGGCGCAGATAACCGGCATCATCGGGGTAGCGGTAATTCATCAACCAGGTCCCCGAGGTACTGGCATCGAGCGCCACCTCATGCTGGCCTGGCGTGACCGGCGGCAGGCTGATTTCGCCACGCCTGCCGATCAGTTCATGGCGCACCGTTTTACCGTCGATGCGCAGGCGCAGGCTGAAGGGGGTTGATTCCTCGCGCAGGTAGACAAGCTGTGGCTCGAGGCTTCGCGTGACGCCGGGCGCGGCAATTTCCACTGTCTGAATGCCCTGTTCAAGGGGCTGGAAGTAACTGGGAAGGCCCCTTGCACGCAGCTGCTCTTCGCCACCCAGGGGAACCAGAATACGGGCACCGCGGGCTGCAAGCTGCGGATCAAACGCCTCCCACTGGTAGCGCCCGGCCAGAAGTTCGGGGTTACGCTCGGGTGGGCGTGACTGAATGTGCAATACCAGGCTGGTATCGAGTTGGGTAAGTGTCGAAGGCTCCTTATCAGCTGAGGGCTCTGCTCGAGCCCCAACATCCGGCGTCCGCGCTCGAGCCTCCGGTGGCTGCAGGATGAACCAGCTCGGCTGGCCCGGGTCGTCGCCACGCCATGCGTAGTAGTCAACCGGCACCCGGGTGCGATGGGGCAGATCATAGGGCCTTGTATAGGTATTGGCGAGCAGCCGCTGACGGCTTGTCACCTCCAGGCGAACCGCCTCGGAAGGCAGGCGCAGATAAAAACTCGCCGGCTCGGAAAGATCCGCCACAGGCTGGGTGTCGGCCACCCTGTCGATCATCGAGGGCACGACGCTGGCTTCAAGCCTGCCCGTATCCACTGCCCTGCCCTGGGCATCGAGCAGCCGGTACTCGGCCTGGATCGTCTTCTCCGCCGCCAAGGGCTCGCCATCGCCATGGGCGCGCAGGTCAAGGCGCAGGGAAGTACTAACATCCTCGCCGGGCAGAATCTGGAAGTGCACAGGAAGCGCCGGCTGCACGACCCAGGCGCGCAGAAAACGCGGTTCGGGCAGTGAGCTTTCCCCGGATTTCGCGACCGGCCAGATATCCAGCATGCCGGGTTGGTTTGGGGTGACCACCAGCAGCCCGGGCGACAGGGATTGCTCGATTGAAAGCGGCTCGCCAGAGGGTGTCACCACCTCTTGCCGTGGTTCCTCGAACTGTTCGGTGACATGGCGCAACTCGAGTTCGGAGGCCAGGCCATCATCGAAGAGTGGCTTGAACTGGATGCGGTAGTTTCCTGCTGTCTCGATGGGCAGTACGCCCAGACGATCCGGCCCCGCATAGAGGCCGGGGGAGCGAGGCATGCGGTCCGGGTCGATGAAGGGCTCGGCCCCCTGGAGACTGAACAGCACCCCCTGGTCAGGGTTGGTACCCAGCGGCCCTACCGGTTGCCACTGGCGCTCCAGCAGATTCAACCGTTCCTGAGGCGTCAAGAGCTCCGGCGGATAGATCACGCCCTGGGTCAGACGCTCTCTCTTTGGCTGGCTCAGACGCTCCCAGGCGACGGATGCCTGGCTTTCACTCATACGCTCTTCGTAATAGACACGCACGGCGACGTTCTCGAGCGGTGGCACAAGCGGCGTCAGGCGCAGGCGGACATAGGCCGTCTGGGGCAGCCCATCCAGCTGCACGTTGAGCGACTGGCCGGCAGCCACGGCAAGGTCCCTGTCGGTATAGAGATTGCGCGAAACCGGCACACCATCCTTGTAAAGCGGCTGAGGAATCCGGCTCTCGTGGATATAGCGCCCCCCGTGCAGGGGGCGCCTGTCACCGTCGAGAAGCTCATATTCCAGGGCGTAGCGCAGGGAGGCTTCCTGCTCGACCCCAGGAGCGGCGCCAGCATGGGTGAGTACGCGAAGTCGTGCCGCCTGGCTGATGACGGGAAAGGTCAGCCAGTCACCCTCGGGCAGAAAGTACACCGTCGAGGAGCGCGCCGTCAGATCGAGCTGCTGGGCGACGGCAGGAACCGGAGGCGGTACCTGAAACAGCGAGCGCAGGGGCTGGTAGAGAAAGGCTGCCATGGCGGCGAACATCAGCAACAGCAGCAGGCGACCCAGTATTCTCATTCTTTGCCTCCCGACTGCAGCAGGAAAGCCCGGCGGCTGATGAAGTCATCGAGCGTCGTGGCCAGGCGCCCAGGTGCCGGGTCGATGATCTCGCGGCCCAGGGGGTTCAGGTTGGCAATGGCCAGGATAGCGCGAGCATCGCCCGCTTCAGACACCAGCAGAAAGGCCTGGCGTGAATCAGGCTCGAGCACGCGAAGAAGACGATATCCCTGATGCTGCAGCTTGCGCAGGGCAACGATGTCGCCGGTCTCCACATGATGTTCAAGCAGAGACACCTCCCCTTCCGGCAGCGGTGCCTGCGATAAACCATACCGCTTGACCTGCTCGGCAAGGGGATCAGTGACGGTGTCTATTTCCAGGGCCTGGAACTGCAGCTGCTGCTGGCGATCGTCAGACGGCAACTCGAAGGCTCGCCGAGCCGAAGGCGCGATCCAGACGGTGGCGAAATCCGTGTTACGGGCGGCATCCAGGTAACGGGTCTGGGCGCTGCTCCCCACCTCGTATCCGGCGGTTTCTTCATCGCCAAGAACGCTTTTGGGGGCAAGCCCCATCGCCTCGAGGGTCTCGCGCAGCCTCTCTCGCAATGGCAGATGGGCTGCACCGGGGCGCAGGCCATCCTTGAAGGCCAGAAGGCTTGGGGCCTGGGTTGAGGCCTGCTCGCTCATGCCGCGCACCTGGGTGACAAGCAAGGGCGCTTCGCCTGCTTCGCGCACGAACACCTGGTGCATCAGATTGAACAGGGTGAGAGGATTGCGCGGACTCAGCACATCCGCTCCTCCCTCGGGGTCAAGGAAAGGATGGCTGCCGGCAACCAGAAGCGCACCGGCCTCGAGTGTCTGGAACAGCAGGGTGCCGGCCTCCAGGGTATTTCTTTCGAAGCGCGGTCGAGGTACTTCGACAAGCTGGGGTGAGGCGAGGCCCGTGCTTATGACGAAGGTGCCCCAAGGCTGGGTAGGCGCTTCATTCTGCGTATTCTCGAGAATCAGGTAGTCCTGATCGCGTGACCGGTCGTGGAAGCGGGTGATGCGATAGCCAAGCCCCTGAGCCAGGCCATTGAGATAACGCAGCTCATTCAGCCTGTCCTCGGACCAGGCCGCCTGGGGTCCGCTTGCCGCGACAAGCTCCAGAAGCGGGCTCAGCACCTCGAGGTCGAGAAACAGCAGCTCATCGAGGCGCGGCTGGCGAAAGCCAAGGCTCCCTGCCTCGCGGATATTGTCTGTTCTTTCCAGCAGGTAATCACTCAAGGCGCCGTCACGCTCGTCCAGGCGAGACGGCGCCCCCCGACTGTGGCTGCGGGCCAGCAGGGGGCGCAGCGAATCGGGATTGAGGTAGAGCTCGGCAAACCCTGAGCGTGTGCGCTCGCGCTGCACATTGGGAATGCTCGGCGCCTCCCAGCGCAGGGCCACCTCACCCAGCATCCGCTCCAGGGCCTGCAGCCGCAGGCCTTCCGGCAACTGCTGCTTCACCAGCAGTTGGCTTTGCATGGCAAGAAGATTCGACGTTTCGGGTATTCGGCCACTCAGGAGTTCGCGGGCGGCTGTTCGAGTGATCAGCCGCACTTGAAGCGCGTGACGCAAGCCGAACGTCTGGTGAAACTGATGAAAGAAGCTGCCGGGGTTGCGCGTCACGTCGATGCTGCCAGCAGTGCGCACGCGCGCACTGCTCACGGCAAGGGCTGCGGCCTGCTGATCACGAAACACCGCCAGGCCCGCCTCGGCGACGCCACGCTCATTGATTGCCGCAGGCACCTCGACTACCAGGCGGCTTTCAGGCCGCGTGTCGATGACGAAGGTGCCCCAGCCTCGGGGTGCGCCCACTTCGCTCAGAACCAGATAGCGATCCTCGGCCTGGGAAATGGCGTAATCGAGCTCACTGAGCCCAAGCCGGGCCTGCTGGAGCTGCTCCGGCTCACCTTCATTCTGGTAGCGCTTAAGGGCCAGCAGGGCCGCCTGAAAACGGGCGAGCTGGGTGCCGCTGGGTTGCGGAAGGTTCTCCTGCCCGACAACACCGTAGTCGATCACCCGCTGACGCAACAGCAGATCCTCGAGCGTCGCCTGAGTTATCGGCGACACCATGAAGCGTTCGGTATCGGCGCCCTCCTCGATCAGCCTTGCCGGAATGAAGCTCAGGGCAAAGCCCACAAAACTTGCCGCCACCACCGCCGTGAGCGAGGTCTGCAGGGTGGCGCGGGTGACCCGGATGCCGATGTCCTTGTCGTGGATCTTGAGCGCGAGAAGCGTCGAGATGAGATAGCCGAAGGCGAAGAAGTCGGTGACCTTGATCCAGGGCGCGAAGAATTCGAAGCCGTAGCCGAGCAAGAGCTTGTAAACAAAACTGACACTGAAGAAGAAGAACAGCTTGCGGGCACCGGACAGATTGATGTTGCCGAAGAACGGAAGCTTCAGCAAAAGGTGCACCGCGATCAAGATCACGCCCACTTCGGCAAAGGTGAGCAGCAGCTTGGTCGGCTGATACCACTGCAGCGCCAGCAGCGAGGGAATCAGGATGCCGTTGAATTCCCAGGCATAGTGCAGGTTCATGCGCGAAGCGATGAAGGCCGTGGTCAGAAGGATGATATAGGCCTTGGGGCTTGCGAGAATCGAGCTCGCCACGTCTTCATAGAGGTAGTTCAGGTTGCTGACCGAGAAGTTGGTCACTTCCATCAAGCCAAAGCGCACCAGCACGAAGGTGACGGCCAGGGTCACCAGCAGCCAGAAGGTGCCGCGCACAAGCCCAGGCTTCCAGAAGTTGTTGGCGATCAGCGCCACGATGATCAGGCCGAAGCTGTGCAGGTTGTTGGCGTAGTCGAACTCCAGGCCGAAGTTCGCATCGAGAAAACCCCCGAGCCCTGGCAGCCAATAGGCATCGAACACGACCCGGACGATGACACTGGTCAGCACCAGGGCAAAGAAACGGTCACGGCCGAAGAAATCGGCAAGGCCCAGATAGCGTGCGCCAAGCAGCGAAAAAGCCTGGACCAGCAGATAGGTGACCATGCCCTCGCCGATGATCACCGCCACGCTCCAGGGCTTGATCAGCAGCAGCGGTACCAGATAGCCGGGCACCACAAGCCCGGCCAGGCCCCAACCAAAGCGAAGGTTGAAGAAAGCCACCACCGCCACCCCCACCCAGACGGTGGTAATGACGGAACTGGCAAGACTGCCCTCGGGAAAGATGTGAAAAGGCAGCAGATCCCAGTTCATTCTCCCAGAAGCCCTCGCACCAGGGAGTCGAGGGCCTGAATATCAAGGGGCTTGTGGGCCACGGCATCGGCGCCGGCGGCCTTGAGTTTCTCTTCAAGGCCCGGACGCACGGTACCCGTGAGCATCATGATGGGTTTTGCGATCTTCTGTTCGTCTCTGAGCCAGCGCAGCAGGTACTCACCATCGAGCTCCGGCATCCACAGGTCCAGAATGAAGAGATCGGGCAGTGGCTCACTGGCCACCTCTTCCATGGCCTGCTTGGCGCTTGGTGCATGCCTTACCTCGAAGCCGGCTCGGCGCAGCACAAAGCCGAGCAGCTGTGCCACGTCGGCATCGTCATCAACGAGGAGGATGCGCTTACTGGTCGTTTGCGAGCTCGTCATCTAATGAAAACCCTGGTAGTCGTAGTTCAAAACGTATGCCCTCGCCGATGGCGGTTGTGGCTTTCAGCTCACCCCCCCAGAGGGTTAGCTGGTCTTTTGCCCGCCGCAGGCGGTGCATGGCCGGGGTGGTGGAACGGGCCGAGTCGGTCATGGCGGCCTGGAGGCGTTCTTCAGGCATACCGTAGCCGGTATTCTCGAAGGTGAAGGTGGTCCAGAAAGTATCACCTTCGCGCTTTTCCTCGAGGTTCAGGCGTATCACGCCGCCGGGGCTTGCATCATCGGCAAGCACGGCAACGACGGCATCCAGCGTACTCTCGATCTGCGTCACATCCACCCGCACGAAAGCATTGAAGGGGGGAGGCTCGAGCTTGAAGGCAAGCTCCTGAGAGGTCAGGTGAGGCTCACAGCGCCTGGCCAGATCCTCGGCCAGGGCAGTGACACTGACCGGGAAGTCCGACAGCCGGCTGATATCCTGAACCGCATTGGTAATGCGCTGGGAGCGAGCCAGGGTGCGCGACATCTGCTGCAGCTTGTTTTCAATAAGCTCGCCGAATGCCGCCTTGTCGACTGCCGTCACATCTTCCTGACGACCAAGCTCTGCGGCCAGGAGGCCTGCCTCCAACTGATTGCGCAGCTCCGCGGTTATCTTGTTGCCCAGTTCATCCTTCATTCGCTCTAGGCGCACAAGGTGGGTGATATCCACCAGCTCAAGCAAGAAGCCGTGTATCCGGAAAGGCATCGCGGCGCGAGTTGACCTTTCTATCTCGACGCCCTTCAGGGACCGCACGTTGAGCGAGAAGGCGCCCTCCACCCCGGGCAGACTTGCCGCAAAGGTAAGGCTTTCGTCGGTCAGAACCATGTGCTGGAGATGGTCCCGCGCGGTTGAAAGAGGCATCCCGCCGAGGGTCGCAATGGCGTCTGCGGCAGTCATGGTGAATACGGATAATCCTGAATGCCTGATCAGCTCCTCCATCTTGCGATTGACCTGCATCACCTGGCCGAAGAGGTCATAGAGGATGGTACTGGTGTGCAGGGAGTCGAAGACATTTTCCAGCAGCGAAAGGCGGCGCTCGAACAGTTGCGACACCTCGCTCAGGGATTCGTACTCGGACTCGACCGCATCGAGGCGCATCAGCCGCTTCCACTGGCTGGCCTCGCTGCGCTGGCGCGCCTGCCACAGCTGGCGCTGATGGAGAAGCTCGCCGATCTGGTCGCTGAAGTCCCCAAGCAGCGAGAGAAACAACGGGTTGTTCTCGAAGGTATCTCCAGCCACCTCGCCGCTCAGAAAGCCCAGCAGCTGGCCATTGAACGCCAGCGGCACGATAAACTGATGGCTGCCCGGCTTGGGATTTTTCAGGAAGGTCTTGGAGAGCAGGACAGGCCCGCCCTCGGCAAGGGCAGTGGAATAGGGAGTGCGCTCGAAGTCGCGGCGACGCTCGTCGATGTCCTCGATGGAGCAACGATAGGCCTTCACTTCCTGCAAATGCTTGGCAGAGCCTCGACGCTCGAGCAGGATGGCCCGATCGAAATTCAATATCTGAGTGGTGAGCAGGATGATCTGCCCCCACGGATCCTGACTTGCATTGAAGTCCGAAGGCAGCAGACGATCCTGCAGACGGCTGCTGCTGGCACGCAGAAGCTTGCGCACAGTTGCCGATTCGAGACGCTGCTCGCGGCGGGAAAGCAGATACCAGAGCAGCAAATGAAAGGCTATCAGCTCCGCCACCGGCAGGACGATGCCCAGAAAGTGCAGGCACAGCCAGCCCGCCATGAGCAGGGTGATGGTGCCACCGATGGCGGTGCTCATGGCGCGATGGGCCCCGAGGCGGAAGTACAGCAGCACCGCCACCCCCAGCACAGCAAGCGACAGCAGCAGGTTCTGCCACCAGTTCGTGGTGCGCAGCGGCTGGCCGCGAAGCAGGGTATCCACCGTGTAGCCGGCATACACCAGCCGGGAGACGTCAGCTTCCTCCGGCAAGGGGGTGAGCAGCGGCGGATTGGTCGGGTCGATGCTTCGGCCCACCAGCACCAGGCGTCCACCAACCAGATCCCGAGTTAGATCGTCACGCAGCACCCGCTCGGCCTGGATTATCGGCAGATAGTTCATGCCCGGGCGAAAGTCGACTAGAAAGGGATCATCGGTAACCACAGTACCCTCTGACCGGCTCGCCAACATCGCCTCGGTACTGATGTAGCGCTCGCCATCGTCGATGATCTGGGGCCTGTGCAAGCCCAGACTATCCAGGCTCTGGGAGGGTGGAAGCGTCAGGACTCGGTTTTGGTCGGTTGCCTGGGCGGCGGTCTGGCCAATCACGATGCCTGCCTCGCGCAGCCGTTCAAGCTGGATACCAGTCAGCCCGGCCGGCTGGCGCATGAAACCGATGCCTGCGGGATCGAATTGCTCAAGTCGCTCGATAAGTTCAAGCCATTCAGACTGCTCGCGCTGTTCAAAGTCGGCTTCCACCAGCAGCACCTGGGGCACGGGTCTGTCTACCGGGTTGATGCGATGGTACTGCCAGTACATCCAGGCATCGGGAAGCAGGAAGGCGCCCATCACGCTTGCAAGCCAGATGGCCGCCAAGGTGATCAGCGCAATCCATGGGCCGGCAAGACGCCAGCGATTCAACGGAACCAGAAGCATACTAAAAACCGGGTTGTAGGGCTTAAGGCTCTTTCTTACCGTCGAAAAGAATTGAAGGACTTAGGTAATGCGCCAAGATTAAATTAATCCTAACATCATAGCGATGAATTTGTACCCAACCAGTTTAGTCAATTCAGCTAGTCAAATTGAGCACTCCAATACTCATTGGGAAACATACAAAGCCTGCGTTAGAGTCTCGACAGTGCCGGTGCCTCGACGCTCGGTCATCAATGAGCTGCCAATGGACTTCTGTGATGCAAAAACCACTTCTACCGCCAAATGAAGCTGCTCGACTGACCAATCTTACTGACCATTATATTCTTGATACGCCAAGCGAAGCGGTGTTCGACAACATCACGACCCTGGCGGCGAAAATCTGCGATACTCCTTATGCGTTCATTGCGCTGCTTGATTCCCGCCGCCAATGGTTCAAGTCTACCTACGGTATGGATGTACATGAATCCGACCGTGAAGATAGTTTCTGCGGTCATGCCATTCTCGGCGAAGACATCATGGAAGTGCCCGATGCCAGCCAGGACCCGCGCTTTCACGACAACCCATTTGTCGAGAGTGATTTCCATGCCCGCTTCTATGCCGGCAAACCAATCCAGAGTGCCGAAGGGCATGCCCTCGGCACTCTGTGCGTGATGGATCGCAAGCCCCGCCAACTGGAACCGGAGCAAACAGAAGCCATCAATGCCTTGGCCCAGCTGGTCGAAACACTGCTCAAGACACGTCGACAGGAAGCTCGATCCGCCTGGCTTGGATCGGTGCTCGACGCTATGTCGGAAGAGGTGGCACTTTTTGACATGGATAGCCTGCGCTATATTTATGCCAACGCCAATGCCTTGGAAGAGCTGGATATCGACCTTGAGGCTCTCAAGGAAGCCACACCAGTGGATGTGATGCCGGAGCTAGACCGAGAAACTTTGGAGGTGCTACTTCGGCCGCTGCGTCAAGGCGAAAAAGAGGTTGTGGTCAGCGAGCAACTGCGCCGCCGCAAGAATGGACTGTTGTATCCGGTAGAGATCCGGCTACAGGTCATCAGGACTGCCGTACCCGTTTTTGCAAGTGTCGTGCGCGATATTAGCGAGCGCAAAGCGATAGAACGTGCCCAGCGAGACCTTCTTTCCACCGTAAGTCATGAGCTACGCACTCCCCTCGGGTCCATCGATGGCGCGCTCACGGTAATCACATCCGGCATGGCCGGACCTGTTCCAGACCCAATAGCCGAAATGGCCTCTCTTGCTCAGCGCAATAGCCAGCGGCTGGTGAGGCTGGTCACGGAGTTTCTCGACCTTGAGAAAGCGGAGTTAGGCAAAGTCGACTTCAAACTAAAGCCGCTTAACCTCGCTGAAGTTCTCAACGAGGCCGTGAGCACCAATCAGGGCTTCGCACTTAAACATGAGGTCGACTTAAAGCTCGGAGAGATACCGCAGGTAGAGGTGCTTGCAGATCAGGATCGCCTGCAGCAGGTACTGACCAATCTGCTGTCCAACGCGATCAAATTTTCTCCCGAAAGAAAAGCCGTAAGGGTCGAGGCACAGCGCCTCAATGAAGACCATAGCGATGGCAACCGGGTACGAATTAGCGTTATCGATCAAGGCCCAGGTATTCCCGAAGAATTCAGACCCTATCTCTTCGAGAAATTCAGCCAGTCCCCGGGCAGTGATGCCCAGAATGGCAAGACGAAAGGACCAGGCACCGGGCTCGGGCTCGCTCTCGTTAAAGCCTATGTGGAAGGCATGCAAGGCCAAGTGCATTTCGACTCGCAAGTCCACGTGGGTACTACCTTCCACGTGGACTTGCCAATGAAATAGATGCCAGTCAACTACCTCGCCCTGGACAACCCACTACGCAAACCCCTCGCGCGATAAATCGCCCTCCCACCAGGTCAAGATCCTCAGGGGCGGGTAATAAGGTAGGAGGCCGACTTGTCGGGCGAGCCCTGGGTTGGTGTCCCAGGCGCCTGCGGCGCCCATCGCCGGCTGAAGCCAGCTCCTACGGGGGTGGTAGTGGGTTTGGTGGGAGCTCGACTTGTCGGGCGATGGAGCTTACCCCCAGGCGCCTGCGGCGCCAATCGCCGGCTGAAGTGGGTTGGTGGGAGCCTGATTTATCGGGCGAGTCCTTGGATTGTTGTCCAGGCGCCTGCGGCGCCAATCGCCGGCTGAAGCCAGCTCCTACGGGGATGGTGGTGGGTTTGGTGGGAGCCTGATTTATCGGGCGAGTCCTTGGGTTATTGCCCCAAGGCGCCTGCGGCGCCAATCGCCGGCTGAAGCCAGCTCCTACGGGGATGGTGGTGTGGGTTGGTGGGAACTCGACTTGTCGGGCGATGGATCTTGTCCCAGGCGCCTGCGGCGCCAATCGCCGGCTGAAGCCAGCTCCTACGGGGATGGTGGTAGTAGATTGGTAGGAGGCCGACTTGTCGGGCGAGCCCTGGTTGTTGCCCATTTCAGGCAAACCCCTCGCGCGATAAATCGCCCTCCTACCCGGTCAAGATCTGCGGGGGCTATGGGTTGGTGCCTATTTCAGGCAAACCCCTCGCGCGATAAATCGCCCTCCTACCCACTCAGGTTTAGAAAAGCGCGACTTCTTCGGCGCTGAGCTCGCGCCATTCGCCGGGTTTCAGGGAAGGGTCCAGCACCAGGGGGCCGATCGACTCGCGGTGCAGGGCTTCCACGTGGTTGCCCAGGGCGGCAAACATGCGTTTTACCTGATGATAGCGCCCTTCGGTGATGATCAGGCGCGCCTGGGTGGGCGTCACCAGTTCGAGGGTGGCTGGGTGGGTGAGCTCTTCTTCACCGTCCAGCATCAGGCCTTCGCTTACCCGGGCAATCGCCTCCTCGGCCTGCTGGCCTTCCAGCGGCTGCGCCAGGCTGGCCAGGTACACCTTGGCGCAACGCTTCTTGGGGGCACTCACCCGGTGTGACCAGTGGCCGTCGTCAGTCAAGAGCAGAAGCCCGGTGGTGTCGACATCCAGCCGGCCTACCGATTGCAAGCGTTCCACCTTGGGCAGGTCGATCAACTCGACTACCCGGGGGTACAGGCCGCGCCGCGCGGTGCATTCCACGCCTTCGGGCTTGTTCATCATCAGATAGCGCAGGCCGACCAGCTCGAGCGGCACCCCGTTCCAGGTGACCTTGTCCTGATCAGGGTCAAGCTGCAAGGCCCCTTGCTTGGTTACTTCACCATTGACGGTGACTTCTTCACGTTTGAGCGCGCGCTTGGCCAGGCTGCGAGTCAATTCCGTGGTTTCACTCAAAAAACGATCCAGACGAATCAATGCCCTACTCCCGGCAATAGTTGAAAACGATCGGCATCCTGCCAGGCGGGAAACTTCTCGCGAAACGCATCCAGGGCGTCCTTGTCCAGCGTGCCGGTCTCGATGAAACCGCTATCGGCGTCGCGGTCGATCAGGGGGTCGCCCTTGAAATCGACCAACATCGAATCGCCGGCATACGGCGTGTTCTTGGCATCCTCACCCACCCGATTGACCCCGATCACGTAGCACAGGTTTTCCACCGCTCGGGCCTGGAGCAGGGTGCGCCATGGCTGACGCCGCGGTGCCGGCCAATTGGCGACACATAGCAGCGCATCGTATTCAAACGCTTCCTCGGCGGTGGGTTGCTGGCGCAGCCATACCGGAAAGCGCAGGTCGTAACAGACGCTCAGCAAGAGCTTCATGCCCTTGAGTTCCACCACGCAACGCTGCTGGCCCATGCCATAGCGTTCGTGCTCGCCGGCCATGCGAAACAGATGGCGCTTGTCGTAATGCACAATTTCGCCGTCCGGGGTGGCCCAGATCATCCGGTTGTAGTATTCGCCGTTGTCCTCGATCGCCACACTTCCGGTCATCACGCAGTCGCGTTGCTGCGCCTGGTCGCTCAGCCAGGCCACACTGGGGCTTTGCTGCATCGGCTGCGCCATCTCGCGGGAATTCATGGTGAAGCCGGTGGCAAACATTTCCGGCAACACGATCAGGTCCGTTTCACGCCCATCCAGTTCGCCCAGCAGGGTTTCCAGGTGCTGATGATTAGCCTGCGGATCTTCCCAGCGCAGGTCGCATTGCACCAGGCTGGCTCTCAGCTTACTCATCGGTAAGGCTCCTTCATGCGCTTTAATAATCTGGGGTTCATTATGTGCTAGATTAACATTTTTCAACGATGAGGCCGTCATGTTCCACTCAAACAATGCTGATCCGGAAGCGGCCAAGGGGGTGGGCTTCGGGCTTGCCGCCTATGTCATGTGGGGCTGCTTTCCGCTTTTCTTCGCCTTGTTCGAGGGTGTGCCTGCCTATGAAATATTGATCCATCGGATAATCTGGTCGTGCGTTTTTCTGGTCGGCCTGATCACCCTGCTTAGACGCTGGGCGCCGGTCAGGCTTGCCCTGGCGGAACCCAAGCGCCTGGGGCGGGTATTGGCCTGCGCCCTGCTTATCGGCCTTAACTGGGGGCTGTATATTTACGCGGTGGAAACCCAGCAGGTACTGCAGGCCAGCCTGGGCTATTTTTTGACCCCGCTGGTCAATGTCGCCTTGGGCATGCTGGTGCTGCGTGAGCTCATGGCCCGCTTGCAACTGGTCGCCCTGGGGCTGGCTACCCTGGCGATTGCCATTCAGTTCTTTCTGCTCGGGGAATTGCCCTGGATCAGCCTGGCACTGGCGCTGTCCTTCGGCACTTACGGCCTGCTCAGAAAACAGGTACCGCTGGACGGGCTTTCCGGGTTGTTCGTGGAAACGCTGTTGCTGCTCCCGCTGGGCCTGCTGGCATTGAGCTGGCTCAGCCTGCAGGAGCTTTCGCACTTCGCCGACGAGCAATTTACCACCTTGCTGCTGATCGCCAGCGGCGTGATCACCGCCTTGCCGTTGATGGCATTTGCCGGGGCGGCAAGGCGTCTGCGTCTGGCTACCCTGGGGTTTCTGATGTACATCAACCCCAGCATTCAGTTTCTGATTGCCCTGCTGGTGTTTCACGAGCCGCTGTCGCCCATCCAGCTGACGACCTTCTTGCTGATCTGGACGGGGCTGGCGCTGTACTCCTGGTCCGCCTGGCAGTCACGCCCCAGCCGCCTGCTGGCCGCTGACTAGCTTGTCACTGACTGGACTAGCCGCGGGCAGCCACCTTCAAGGCCTGGTCGATATCCGCCAGGAGATCATCGATATGTTCGATGCCGATCGATAGCCGCACCATGTCCGCCGAGACCCCCGCCGCCTCGAGTTCATCGGCGTCGAGCTGGCGGTGGGTGGTGGAGGCGGGAATCGAGGAGCAGCTCTTGGCGTCGCCGATATTGACCAGGCGCAGAATCAGACTCAGGGCATCGTAAAAACGCTCGCCGGCCGCCTGGCCGCCTTCAATGCCGAAACTCAGAATCCCCGAGGCATGGCCATCCATGTATTTCTGCGCCAGGGCGTAATCCTTATGGTTTTCGAGACCCGCATATTGCACCCAGCGCACTTGAGGATGCAGCTCCAGAAAGCTGGCGACTGCATGGGTGTTTTCACAGATGCGCTCGATGCGTAGCGCCAGTGTTTCCAGGCCTTGGAGAAGATTCCACGCCGCCTGGGCGGAAAGTGACGCGCCCATGTTGCGCAGTGGCACGACCCGCGCCCGGGTAATGAACGCTGCCTCGCCGACATCGCGGGTATAGCTTACCCCGTGATAGGACACATCCGGCTCGGTGAGCAGCGGAAAGCGGGTGGCGTGTTCCGCCCAGGGGAACTTGCCGGAATCCACGATGACGCCACCTACGGTGGTGCCATGGCCGCCAATGTACTTGGTGGCGGAGTGCACCACGATATCCGCCCCCTGCTCGATGGGCCGCCACAGAAAGGGCGTGGCGGTGGTGTTATCCACGATCACCGGCACCCCATGGCGATGGGCCACTTCGGCCAGACGCTCGATATCGACGATGCCCCCCGAAGGGTTGCCCACGCTTTCGCAATACACCGCCTTGGTGCGCTCGTCGATCAGCGCTTCGATACCGGCGAAGTCGTCTTTGTCGGCGAAGCGCACCTGAATGCCTTGGCGCGGCAGGGTATGCGCGAACAGATTGTAGGTGCCGCCATACAGCTCGCTGATCGAGACGATGTTGTCGCCGGCTTCGGCAATGGTCTGGATGGCGTAGGTGATCGCCGCCATGCCCGAGGCGACCGCCAGGCCGGCGATGCCCCCTTCCAGGGCGGCAACCCGCTGTTCGAGCACCGCACAGGTGGGGTTCATGATCCGCGAATAGATATTGCCTTCGACCTTGAGATCGAAAAGATCCGCGGCATGCTGGGCGCTATCAAACGCAAAGGAGGTGGTCTGGTGAATAGGCACTGCCACGGCATGTTGATTGTCCGGGGCATAACCATGATGCAGCGCAATGGTTTCGGGTTTCATCATGTATCCTTGATAGCGATGTGAGGGGTTGAGAGCACAGACGGGTTTTCATGTATCGGATTTCACCCGATGCTAACCAAGGCTCACCCTGGAAGCTAATATCGTTTAGTCTGATGATTACTTTATCGTTCATTCTTTTTATCGTTCATTCTTCCTGGCGCCATTAGAGGCTCATGTTCAAACGCTACTTTCCCATACTCAGTTGGTTGCCGCACTATCAGGGTCGTTTGCTGGGTGCCGACCTGCTGGCGGGCGTGATAGTCACCATCATGGTGATTCCGCAATCATTGGCCTATGCCCTCTTGGCGGGGTTGCCCGCCGTGGTGGGGCTTTACGCCAGTATCCTGCCGCAATTGCTGTACTGCGTGTTCGGCACCAGCCGCACCCTGGCCGTGGGCCCGGTGGCTATCATCGCCTTGATGACCGGCGCGGCGCTTTCCGGCGTCACCACGCCGGGAACCCCGGACTACCTGCAGGCGGCATTGATCCTGTCGCTGCTTTCCGGCGTCATGCTGATCGCCATGGGCGCGATGCGCCTGGGGTTTTTCAGCAATTTCCTGAGTCATCCGGTGATCTCGGGGTTTCTCACCGCCTCCGGCATTCTGATTGCCGCCAGCCAGCTGGGCAATCTGCTGGGTATCGAGAGCAGCGGTTTCACGCTGGTTGATCGCCTGATCAGCCTGGTGCCCAACCTTGCCACCCTGCACTGGCCGACGCTGGCGATTGGCTTGGGCACGCTGGCGTTTCTGGTGATCATGCGCCGCCAGGGCAAGAAAGCCCTGATGCGGCTGGGGTTTCCCAGCATGTTCGCCGACCTGGTGGCCAAGGCCGGGCCGGTATTTGCCGTGGTTATCACCACCCTGCTGACCTGGCATTTGGGGCTCGCCGAGCAGGGCGTTGCGGTGGTCGGCAGCATTCCTCAGGGGCTTCCCGCCCTTAGCCTGCCCTGGGATGCCGAGACCTCGCTATGGCGCGCCCTGTTGATTCCTGCGCTGCTGATCAGCCTGGTCGGGTTCGTGGAGTCGGTATCCATGGGACAGATGCTGGCCGCCAAGCATCGCCAGCGGATTTCGCCCAACCAGGAATTGGTCGGCCTGGGCACGGCCAATCTGGCGGCGGGCATTTCCAGCGGCATGCCGGTGACCGGGGGCCTCTCGCGTACCGTGATCAACTACGATGCCGGTGCCAAGACCCCCGCCGCCGGCGCCTTTGCCGCACTGGGCATCGCGGTCGTGACGCTGTCGATGACCCCACTGCTGTATCACCTGCCGATTGCCACCCTGGCCGCCACCATTACCGTTGCCATTCTGACGCTGGTGGATATTCCCATGCTGCGCCAGACGTGGCGCTATTCGCGTACCGACTTTTCCTCCATGGCGGTGACCATCGGTTTTACCCTGGTGGAAGGCGTGGAGATGGGCATCATTGCCGGGGTCATTCTTTCGATCGGGCTGTTTCTTTATCGCACCAGCCGCCCGCATAGCGCCCTGGTGGGCCGCGTGCCCGATACCGAGCATTTTCGTAATGTGGTGCGCCATGAGGTGGAAACCGCCTCTCATCTAGCGCTTTTGCGGATCGACGAAAGTCTGTATTTCGCCAATGCCCGCTACCTTGAAGACACCCTGTACAATCTGATCGCCACGCGCCCGGAACTCGAGCATGTAGTGCTGATATGTTCTGCGGTCAACCTGATCGATGCCTCCGCCCTGGAAAGCCTCGATGCGATCAATGCACGCCTCAAGGATTCCAGCGTTACCCTGCATCTGGCGGAAATCAAGGGCCCGGTCATGGATCAGCTCAAACGCAGCGACTTTCTGGATGAGCTGACCGGGCGGGTATTTCTGAGCACTTACGCCGCCTGGAGAGAGCTTGGGGAACATGACGACAGAGAACCGCACCCTCTTTCTAGTTAAGGAACCGTCGATGTCAGCCCAATGGGTGGTTTATCAGGAAGACGAGCTCGCCATTGAAGGCGAATGGACGCTTGCCCATTTCCCCCAGTTGAAAGCCGCTATTGCGCACCTGCCGGCCCAGGCTGGGCAGGCGCGGGAGATCAGCCTGGAAAATCTGCAGGCCATCGATACCGCCGGCGCCGCCTTGCTGGTCGAGCTGCTGGGGGTTGAACGGGTCGGGGAGATTCATGCATGGGCACCCTCGCTTCCGGCAGAGCGCCAGGCCTTGCTGGCCCGGATAGCCCAGGCCATGAGTTCTTCCCTTGCGCCCAAACCAGTGTCCGAGCCCTGGTGGCACGCCATGCTGGCGCTGCTCGGCCAGCAAGTCGACGCCTTGTGGCACCAGCAGCTTCAATTGATGGGCTTTACCGGCCTGGTAGTCGCCACCTTCGCGCGGATCTTGTGGCATCCTCGCCGCTGGCGCCTTACCGCCATCGTTGCGCATATTCAGCAAAGCGGCTTCAACGCCGTGCCCATCGTGGCGCTGTTGACGTTCATGGTGGGCGCCGTGGTGGCCTTTCTCGGCGCGACAGTGCTTCGCAATTTCGGTGCGACTATTTACACCATTGACCTGGTGGCATTTTCCTTTCTGCGTGAATTCGGCGTCCTCTTGGCGGCGATCTTGCTCGCCGGGCGTACCGCCAGTGCTTTCACCGCGCAACTCGGGTCGATGAAAGCCAATGAAGAAATCGATGCCTTGCGGACCCAGGGCCTCGACCCCATTGAGCTTCTGGTACTGCCTCGCGTCATGGCGATGCTGATCACCTTGCCCTTGTTGACTTTTGTGGGGATGCTCAGCGGCCTGGCGGGCGGTGCGATGGTGGCTTCCTTATCCCTGGATATTGCGTTATCCCAGTTTATCGGCACCCTGGAGCGCGATATTGCGGTCACGCATTTTTTGCTTGGACTCAGCAAGGCGCCGGTGTTTGCCTTTGTGATTGCGTTGATCGGTTGTCTGGAAGGGTTCAAGGTCAAGGGTAGCGCTCAGTCCGTGGGAGAACACACCACCTCAAGTGTCGTGCAGTCGATTTTCATGGTGATTCTTCTGGATGCGCTTGCCGCGTTATTTTTCATGGAAATGGGATGGTAATGAGCGACAGGCAAACGAAGCATAAAACAGCGGATCAAGAGCCGGTGATAAGTGTCAGGGGGCTGGTCAATCGCTTCGGCGACAATGTGGTTCACGACAACCTCGACCTGGATGTGCTTCCGGGAGAGATCCTGGGCATCGTCGGCGGCTCCGGCTCGGGCAAGTCCGTGTTGTTGCGCAGCATCGTGGGGCTCAAGCGCCCCGATGAAGGTTGCGTGGAAGTGTTTGGCCAGGCACTGGATTCACTGGATAGCCAGCAACGCAGCCAGATGGAGCGGCGCTTCGGCGTGCTCTTTCAGCGCGGCGCTTTATTCAGTTCATTGAACTTGCAGGAAAATATTGCCCTGCCCTTGATCGAGCATGCGCGACTTTCCCGCTCGGATGCCGAGTACCTGGCCCGCGTCAAGCTTTCCCTGGTGGGGTTGCCGGCCAGCGCCGCCCTGCAGTCTCCCGAGTCGCTTTCGGGGGGCATGGTCAAGCGGGCCGCCTTGGCGCGAGCGCTGGCACTCGACCCGGATGTGCTGTTTCTCGATGAACCGACTGCCGGGCTGGATCCTATCAGTGCGGCGGCCTTCGATGAGCTATTGGTGACCCTGCGCGACGCCCTGCGCTTCAGTGTATTTCTGGTCACCCACGACCTGGATACACTCTATTCAAGCTGCGACCGGGTGGCGGTGATTTCGCAAAAGCGCGTGCTGGCAGCCGGCACCCTGGATGAGGTAGCCGCCACCCAGGACGACTGGGTTCAGGCGTATTTTCATGGCCCTCGGGGTCGGGCCGCCCAGCAAGCCGCCAGCACTCACCACCTTCAGGAGTAGCCAGCCCATGGAAACCCGTGCGCATCATGTATTGATCGGATTCTTTACCCTGGCACTGGCGGGTGGCGCCTTGTTGTTTGCGCTCTGGATCAACCAGGCCGGCAGGCAACAGCAATACCATGAGTACCGGGTCTTGTTCGAGCAAAGCGTGGGCGGCTTATCTACCGACAGCCAGGTCCAATACAATGGCATCGAAGTGGGTAACGTCACGCAATTGAAGCTCAACCCCGACGACCCACGTCAGGTATTGGCCGATATTCGCGTCTACCAGGACACCCCTATCAAGGTAGATACCCGGGCACGCTTGGCGTTGGCCAGTGTGGCCGGCAATATGCGCATCCAGCTGTATGGTGGCCGCCCGGAGAGCCCCTTGTTGCGCCGTGAAGCCGACACTCATCCGCCGGTGATTCGCGCCGACCCCTCGCCTATCGCGGCGCTCTTCGATGAAGGCGGGGAAGCGCTGAGCAACATCAATGCGATCTTGAGCAACGTCAATCAACTGTTTACCGACGATAATGCCCAACGCGCCGAGGAAATAGTGGCTAACGTGGCTCAGATAACGCAAATCATCGCTTCCCAGCGAGAAGCGCTGGATACCAATATGGCGCTGTTTGGGGACCTGACGCGAGAAGCCACCCAGACCCTGGCCGATATCAGCAAGCTAAGCCAGGCAACGACCCAGTTACTCGAGGGCGAGGGACAACAAATGCTTCAAAGTGCCACCTATGCCAGCAACAACGTGGCACAAGCCGCACAGCGCATCGAGCTCTTGGTCGAAAATAACGCCCAAGCCATTGAAATCGGATTGCAAGGCAGCCAGGACATTGCTCCCGCCCTGGATCAATTGCGCGAGACCCTTACCAACCTCAACCGACTTACGCGGCGTTTGAATGAAAATCCCACTGATTTTCTACTCGGGCGCGATCGCGTAGAGGAGTTCAGCCCTTGAATAAATCAAGCTTCTTACAGCGTATACCGAGGCCGCTACTGGCCTGTATCACGGTGCTGGCTGTTTCAGGCTGTACCGTGCTACCTGAACAGGAGTCATTGACGCTTTATCGCCTACCCGCCAGCAGCATCGGTGAAGCACCTTCCTCGCTGGGTGCCGTCACGCTAGGCGTAGAGACACCGGAAGCCGGCCGCCTCTTGGGTAGCGAGCGTATCGTGGTGTTTCCTGAACCTCTGGTGGTCAGCGTCTACGAAGGCGCGCACTGGCACGACGATGCCCCGGTGCTCGTTCAGCAACGCTTGATTGAAGCACTTCAGGAAAGCGGTCTCTTCGCCAGTGTCAGCAGCGGCAAACTGCCCACCGATTACACCTTGCTGAGCGAGCTGCGCAGTTTTCAGAGCGAGTATATCCAGGGCCACCCTGAAGCCCGGCTGCAACTTGACGTCAAACTGCTCGACGCCAAGCGGCAAGCTGTCGCCAGCCGCTCACTAAGCGCCAGCGCCAGGGCCGAGAGCGTGGAGATACCCCAGGTGGTGGCAGCGTTCGGTGAAGCCGGCGATGAACTGAGCCGGAAATTGATTAGCTGGCTGCATGGCGAACTAGCTAACCAGCCTTAAGTACTCACTTAGCGGTTCATCGCCTGGGGCAGGTACAAGGCAATTTGCGGAAACCAGTGCATCAGGGCGATGGAGAGCAGCATCAGCAGGAAGAATGGCAGCGTGGCGCGGGTAATCGTCAGGATGTCCTTGCCGGTCAGCCCCTGGATCACGAACAGGTTGAAACCTACCGGGGGAGTGATCTGCGACATCTCCACCACCACCACCAGATAGATACCGAACCAGATCAGGTCGAACCCAGCGGCGTCGATCAACGGCATGATGATCGCGGTCACCAGCAGGATCAGCGAGATACCATCCAGAAAGCACCCCATCACCAGCAGCAACAAGGTCAGCGTCACCAGCAGCATGGTCGGTGAAAGCCCCATCTCACCAATGGCACGCGCCAGCTGCATGGGTATCTGGGTGAAGCCCATGGCTGAGGTGAGAAACGACGCCCCGGCGATGATGAAGGCGATCATGCAGGCGGTGCGTATCGCGGCGAATAGAGAGTCACTGAAGATACGTCGGTTGAAACTGCCATTGAATCGCGCGATCACGATCGACAGCACGACCCCGATGGCCGCCGCTTCGGTCGGTGATGCAAGCCCCCCATAGATCGAGCCGATGATGCCGCCGATGAGTACCAGTATCGGCACCAGTGCCCAGGTATTGCGCAGCTTTTCGCCCAGTGGCATGGAGGATTCGTCGTGGCCGGTGAGCCCTTCGCGGTTACCCTTGAGTAGCGCCCAGAGCACCAGATAGCCGATGAACAAGGTAAGGATCAACAACGCCGGGCCGATACCCGCCATGAACAGCCGCGAGATCGACTGCTCGGTGACCACGCCGTAAACGATCAGCATGATCGAAGGGGGAATCAGCAGCCCTAGCGTCGAGGCGCTGGCCAGGGTGCCAATCGCCATGTTGCTGTCGTAGCCACGCCGTTCAAGCTCCGGCAGGGTCATCTTGCCCACGGTGGCGCACGTTGCCGCCGAAGAGCCGCACACCGCGGCGAACATGCCGCTGCCGATGATGTTGGTATGCAACAGCCGCCCCGGCAGCCGATTGAGCCAGGGCGAAAGCCCCCGGAACATGTTGTCGGCCAGCCCCGAACGAAACAGTATCTCGCCCATCCAGATGAACATCGGCAAGGCGGTGAGATCCCAGCCATAGCTTGCCCCCCAGAAGTCCGACGCCAGTATCGGGCCCGCCGCAAAGGGGGTAAAAAAGGTCAGTGCAACCCAGGCAGTGCCGATCAGGGCGAAGGCGATCCACACCCCGCTTCCCAGCAAAAATGCCAAGGTTAAAATAATAGCCACACTCAATATCAGCACAAAAGTCTCTCCGCTAGAACGGGTTGGAACTCAGTCACGCTCAGAATCATCCGCTTCTGTGGGGTCGCGATAGCTCGAAGGATCGGTCAAGGCGATGCGTAGCGTCATGAGGAGTGCTTCAAGCAGTGCCAGGGCCAGCAATGCCACTCCGACGACGAGTACCGTTTGAGGAATCCATAGCGGAATCGATAGAAAGCCCGAGGAGACATCGCCGTAAACCAGGCTTACCCGGGTAAGATCGATCAGCCCGTAGGTCAGCAACACACAGAGAGCCAGGGCAATCACCAGGCAAAGCACCTCGAACCATGCCCGCACTGCCGAGGGCAAGCGCGTGATGACCAGGGTCATGCGAATATGTGCCTGATGCACGAAGGTATAGGCAAGCGCCAGGAAGGTAGCGCCCACCAGCAGATAGCCGGCGATTTCAGAGACACCGGTAATGCTCATCCCCAGACGATCCATGCCCACCATGGTCAGTAGCGCGTCGACTACCCGGAAGATGACCTGGATCGCTATCAGCGCGCAGATCATGATCATGCAGGCAGCGGCGCCCCATGCTCCCCACTGATAGAGCTTGTTGAATTTGAACGTCATGAAATTGTCTCGCGAAACGCTGAAACGAGGTGCGGCGGATACCTCCACCGCACCGGCATCTTGTCAGTGGCTATTGCTTAGTTGGCATCACGCTGTTCACGGTAGTCTTCAAGCACTTCCAGAGTGGCCTCGTCGGCACGCTCCTGCCAGCTTTCAAACAACGTATCCCCGGCTTCCTGAAGCGCTGCAGCCACGTCTTCGTTGGGCTCGGAGACCGTCATGCCGTTTTCCTGCAATGCCTCAAGGCTTTCCTGGTTGTTTTCCTTGCTCATTTCCCAGCCACGCTTTTCGGCTCGCTCGGCAGCCTCCAGCAGCGCCTCCTGGGTTGCCTCGTCCAGACGATCGAAAGCGCGCTGATTGATGAAAACCATGTTCTTGGGCAGCCAGAGATTGGCCTCGGTATAGTGCGAGACATAATCCCAGGCGGTCATCGCATTACCCGTGGAGCTCGAGGTGATCATGGCATCCACCCGGCCGGTGCTGAAGGCCGTGGGGATATCCGACTCTTCGGTCTCGGTAGGAATGCCCCCCAGGTTCTGCACGAAGCGCTGGGTATTGATGTTGGGCGCCCGTACTCTGAGCCCCTCGAACTGTTCTTCGTCGGTCAGCTCGAAATCGGTATATATCCCTTGCGCGGGCCAGGCCACCGCATACAGCGGCATCAGGCCTTCTTCGGCGAACAGCTCGGCGATCATCGGCCGGGTGGCTTCCCACAGCTCGTAAGCCTGGTCGTAGCTACCGGCAACCCCGGGCAGCGTATCGACCTCGAAGATGGGATGTTCGTTGGAGAGGATAGACAGAAATATCTCACCGGCCTGGACGGTGCCGCGGCGTACCGAGGGCTTGATTTCCTCGTGGGAGACCAGCGAGCCGCCACTGTGCACATTGATGCTCAGGTCGCCATCGGTGGCTTCGGCCACGTCTTCGGCGAATTGCTTGTTGTTTTGGGTATGAAAGCTGGCATCGCCATAGGGCGTTGCCATGTTCCATTCGGCGGCCTGGGCGGTGCCTGCGGCAAGCGCACAGGCCAAGGCCAACGTCAGGGGCGAAGCGATGTTCTTATGCATCATGATGTATCCTCTTACTGTTAGAAAAAAATAGTCAGAAACAGATAGCCAGAAACAGATCAAGCCTTTTGCGAACCGGTTCGCGGCTTTCGCATCCTTCCAAGTGTTATGCCCCTTGAACAATAGCGTCAAACATTTTTCCCAACGCTGAAAACATGGCCAGCGGCATCGATGTATGCTATTGCCAAAAACGATAGTTACTTGAGAAATTGGCACTAGCCAGGTCGAATCCATATATTGGGTTTTATAACGAAACCAATTGCTGACCGAACCCACAACAGGAGTCCCCATGACCCTCCCCTTGCTCAATTGCGATATGGGCGAAAGCTTCGGCAACTGGACGCTGGGCATGGATGCCGATGTCATGCCTTACGTCGACTGTGCCAATATCGCCTGCGGTTTTCATGCCTCCGACCCGCATGTGATGCGCCTTACCGTGCTGCTGGCCAATAAGTACGGGGTCAGGATCGGCGCTCACCCGGCCTATGCCGACTTGATGGGCTTCGGCCGTCGCTCGATAAGCCATAGCCCTGAGGAAGCCGAAGACATCGTGCTCTACCAGATAGGCGCCCTGGCCGGCATCTGCCAGGCCGAGGGCACTCGCCTGCATTACGTCAAGCCGCATGGCGCCCTGTACAACGACATGGCTCGCGACCCCGAGTTACTCAAGGGGGTGATGCGCGCGGTGCGGGCCTTTGACCCCGACCTGCCGCTGGTGATGATGGCGACCGCCGACCCGGAACCCAACCGCCAGTTAGCCGCCGAAATGGGCATGACGATATGGTTCGAGACGTTTGCCGATCGCGCCTACGACGGCCAGGGCCACCTGGCCTCGAGACGCCTGCCCAATGCGGTGCACAACGACCAGGCCACCATCGTCGCCCAGGCCATTACGCTGGCCAAGGGCGAGCCCTTGATGGCACTCGATGGCACCCCCCTTCACTTGCCCACCGATACGCTCTGCGTGCATGGCGATAACCCGGAATCGATAGCGGCGGTACGCGCCATTCGCGAAGCGTTCCAAGCCCTGGAGTCTGCGTGAAAGTCCAGCCGCAACTGTCCATGGAAACTGTGCGCCTGGAAACCGTGGCCATGGACAGCCTCATGGCCCGACTTTTCGACAGCATCGACGAGCAGAACATGGCCTGGATCATGGCCGCCGACCAGGCGCTGCGCGAGGCCTTCGCTGAAAGCCTGATCGACCTGGTGCCCTCCTACACCACCTTGCTGGTGCATTACGACTGTCGGCGGTTGAACCACTCCCAGGCTCGCGCTCGTATCCTGGAAGCCCTTGAGCACTTGACCCCCGCCGATACTCAGGCCGGGCAGTTGCACGAAATCCCGGTGTGGTATGACCCGAGCGTCGGCCCCGACCTGCCGCGCGTTGCCAGCCGCGCCGGCGTGCCTATCGAGGAAGTGATCAGACGCCACTGCAACCATGCCTACTGCGTGTTCGCGCTGGGCTTTGCGCCCGGTTACGGCTTCATGGGCCTGGTCGAGCAAGCGCTGGCCACGCCGCGCCTGGATACCCCGCGGCGTAAGGTGGCTGCGGGTAGCGTGGGCATCGCCGAGCGCCAGACGGCGATCTATCCGCTGCTTTCACCCGGTGGCTGGAACATTCTGGGCAGAACCGCCGTGCCGCTTTACGACTATGCGCGCCGCGGCGAGCCGCTGCTGCGCCCGGGCGACAAGGTACGCTTCAAGTCGATCTCGCGTAGCGACTTCGAAGCCCAGGGCGGTGACATTACCCCGCTGGAGGAGCGCTAGTGAACAGCACCACACCCAAGGGAATTAGCGTCGTCAAGGCGGGGCCGCTGGCATTGATTCAGGATGGGGGACGCTTCGGGGTGCGCCATCTAGGCGTGACCCAGGGCGGTGCTGCCGACTGGATCTCGCACCGCTGGGCCAACTGGTTACTCGGCAACCCCCTGGAGAGCGCCGCCCTGGAAATCGTGGTGGGGGGCGGCTTGACCCTTGCGGTGGAGTGCCCGACCCGCCTGGCTCTGGTGGGGGCTGACCTGGATGCCACCCTTGATGATGCCCCGCTTGCCCCGGGCACAAGCTTCACCGTCTCGCCGGGGCAACGCCTGGCATTTCGCCAGCCGCGCGCCGGGCTGCGTGCCTATCTGGCCTTCCCCGGCGGCCTCGATGCGCCCGAAGTGCTCGGCAGCCGTGCCTGCACCACACGCGAGCGCCTGGGTGGCCTGCACGATGACGGCCAGCCGCTCAAGGCCGGTGACCGCCTGACCTGGCAAGGCAAGGCGCCCGGCGAGCGCCGGCTGCCCGAAGCCCTTGCGCCCTGCATGCCCAAGAGCGGTTGTCGGCTGCCCCTGGTTCTGGGGGCACAGGCCGGGCATTTCACCGGTCGTAGCCTATACCAGGCGTTCAACAGTGCCTGGCAGGTGGATAACCGCGCCGACCGCATGGGCGTACGCCTGCTGGGTCCGCCGTTGAACTGCAGATTATCGGGGATGATTTCGGAAGGTATTCCACTGGGTGCCGTTCAGGTGCCCGCCGACGGCCAGCCCATCGTATTGCTCAACGACCGTCAGACCATCGGCGGCTACCCGCGCCTGGGCGCCTTGACCCCGATCGCCTGCGCCACCCTTGCCCAGTGCCTGCCCGGCAGCGAAATTCACCTGCAACCGGTCAGCGCCACCCAAGCATGCGAGACCTACCTGGCATTACTCAACCGCTTTTAGTCGCAAGCTTGCTGTCAGTTGCCACTGCCCGCGGGTCGCGCGGGTAAAAGCGTTCCGGCTGGCGCTCCAGGTGCGTGAAGTAGCGCGTGTCCTTGTAGGGCATCTTCATGAAGCCTGACACCCCCAGCCCTTCGATCTGATCGACGGCCTCCAGAATACTGGTCAGATGCCGGGCAAATGCCTGTTCGCGGCTGGGATCAAGCAAGCGGTAATAACTGTGAATCTTGAGATGGTGGGGTAACGCCTCGAAGATGATCATGCCGGTGTGGTGAATCTCGTTGAGCGCCTTGAGCGCCGTCATGATCGCCTCGGGCAATGTCAAAAGCTCTTCCGGGTCGGGGCCATCCTCGAAATAGCTGTGCTGGCGCGTGCGGTCTTCAAGCTCCGGCACGGCACTCATTTCATAGCGAATCCGCATATCCTCGAGCACGTAAAACGGCTCGGCTGGGTGGGTACGTTCCAGGTGGAGCGTATCACGCGCATTGAACAGACAGCTCTTGAAGATCCCGCGCCGGTGAATGGCGCGCGCCAGATGCACGATATTATTGACCGCGGCCACGAAGGCCGGCTTAAGCTCGGCATCGTGCAGGTTCAGGGACGTATCGATATATACCCCGTCGCGCTCCCAGCGCACGGCAAGCCCGCCCACGACGGGATATTTTCCCAGGCGGCTCACCGCGGCCAGAAAGGCCTTTTCGGTCTCGCCCATGCCCTGCATGAAGTTCTTGTAATAGCGGTCTAGCTGGACGTCGTTGACATCGTTGAGCAGCTCTTGCCCCCCGGCTTCGCGCAGAAAGGCCTTGCGTGAACTGTACACCACGGTATCGATTTCACGCTCGGCGGCATGGCTCCAGATGGGTACCAGCGGTGTCGAAGGCGGTTCCGGCAATTCCACCATCACCAGCCGAGCCAAGCGCGGCATGGCCTGGATAAAATGGTCGCCGGCACGCAAACGCACTGCGGGGTCGGGGTCGAGCATGCCATCCAGGGTACGCGCCAATTCCATCGGCAGCCCCAGCGAGGAGGCCGGGATGGCACGATGGCCGAAGCGACAGGACTGCGCCGAGGCCAGGGCGTAAAGCGTTCCTGCAGCACCCTGTTCATCGAAGCGGGGGGAAGAAAGCGCACCGTTGAGTTGTTCCTCGCCGATGTAATACACATCGCCCAGGCGCGCATTGGTCTGCTGAAGGTTATCCGACATCAGTTCCATGACACTGGCGGTGACGAACTGTTGATTGGCATCGAGCTGCGCAAACACCGAGGAGCCCCAGTCGATCAGGGCAATGTCCTCGCGCTCGGGGTCGAAGACCAGGTTGGAAGGTTTGATATCGCCATGCACGATCGGCTGCGGATTCGAGCCGGCTTCCCGGCGTAATGCGCTCAGAATATCCGCCAGCTGCACGGCAATGCGCATCACCAGGCGTGGGGACAGGCGCCCCTCACGCAAGGAAAACTCTTCGAGATTCAACCCCGGCGCCCGCTGCATGACCAGAATCGACTGGCCCCGCACCCGCTGATAGGCCACCAGCGCCGGCACCCGCGGGTGCTCCACCTGTTCCAGCATGAAGGCTTCTTCTTCCAGGCGTTCCTGAAGATGAGCCGGCAAGGTGACCCGGGTGAATTTGAAGACGTATTCATCCCCGGTGGGGGTGGTGCCTGCAAAGACAAAGCCGTAGGCGCCCTTGCCGATCAGCTGGATGTCCCGATAGCCCAATTGAGCCAGCTGCGTCTGGCATAACGCCACCCAATCCTTGAGTTTGCGCGCGTCATGATGGCTGAGCAGATAAACCGATTGTTCTTCGGGAATATAAAACTGCTGCAAGGACGCCTGAGTCATTTTCTTTTACCGCAATTGCAGCAACATGGTTTCCGGCGCTTCCAGGTAGCCCTTCCAGGCATTACAGAAGCGCGCGATGGTACCGCCGTCGATCAGGCGATGATCGCCTGCCCAGGTTGCGGTCATGATGGCGCGACGCTGCACCTCACCCTTTTCATCAAAGCGCGGCAGCCATTGGGTCTTGCCGATCGCCACGATCGCCGATTCCGGGGCATTGATGATCGGTGACGCATAGGTGCCTCCCAGCGCGCCGATATTGGAAATGCTGATGGTGCCGCCCTTCAGGTCGCGTTGCTCCACGCGCCCTTCGCGCGCAGCGCTGGTCAGGCGTGCCACTTCACGGGCGATGTCCAGCACGGACAACGTCTCGACCTGCTTGATGTTAGGCACCAGCAACCCCACCTTGCTGTCCACCGCCATGCCCACATTACAGGCACTGTAGTAATGGATTTCATCGGCGGTCGCATTCAGGCGGGCATTGACAATCGGGTGTTCCGCCGCCGCCAAGGCTATCGCTTTCATGAAGAACGGCATCAGGGTCAAGCGTTCACCCAGCGCTTCCATCCTGGGCTTGAGGCGTGCCCTGAGCGCCAGCAAGTCGGTGATATCGAATTCTTCACCGTACTGAAAGTGCGGAATGGTGGTGGCTGATTCGACCATCCGCTTGGCCATCACGGCGCGAATGCCCCGCAATGGCTCCACGCGCACCTCTTCGGAGGTTGCCACGGGGGACGCACTCGCCGCAGTCGCCGCTTCCTGGCCAGGCTGCCCCTGCTCGACAAAATTCAGCACGTCTTCTTTCAATACCCGGCCATCCTTGCCCGAGCCGGGAATCGCTTCAAGATCCAGATTGTGTTCACGCACCAGGCGGCGTACCGCCGGGCTTGCCGGCACACGGCCGAAGGCGCCGCGCCTGAGCTGAGAAGCCTCTTGCGGTGGCTCAGAGGATGGCGCCGGCGTGCGCTCAGGCATTGAGGTGCCCGACGCCGCCGGGGTTTTCTGCTCCTGCTGCTGGGGAGCGGCCGGCGTGGGGGTTGCCTGCGCCTCTTCCTTGCCCTGGCTGCTTTCGTCATCCGCCTGATAACCGAACAAGGGGGCATGAACCTTGGCGATCTCACCCTTGGGCACATAAAGCCTTGTGATGCGCCCGGCTTCCGGGGCGGTTATTTCTACCAGGGCCTTATCGGTCATGATTTCGACCACGGGCTGGTCTTCTTCGATCACATCGCCTTCGGCGACATGCCACTCGACCACTTCACATTCCACAATACCTTCGCCGATATCGGGCAGCATGAAATCGCTCATTGTTTCTCTCCTGTGTGCGTCAAAATTCAACGCTTTGGCGAATCGCTTCAAAAATTTTCAAGTGGTCGGGCATGTACTCTTTTTCCAACGACAATGGAAAAGGCGTATCCAGCCCTGTCACACGAGCAATGGGCGATTCCAGGTACAGGAAACAACGTTCTTGTATCGTCGCCGCAATTTCACCGGCAAAGCCACCGGTAAGCGGTGCTTCATGGGTAATCAGCAAACGACCGGTCTTGAGCACGGACTCCACGACCGTTTCCGTATCCCAAGGCGAGATGCTGCGCAAATCGATCACTTCACAGGAAAAACCCGCCTCTTCAGCCAAAGCGACCGCCTTGTCGATCACTTCCATCTGCGCACCCCAACCCACCAGCGTGATATCCGTGCCTTCCTTGAGGACCTCGGCTTCACCGATAGGCAGCTGGTAATCCTCTTCGGGCACCTCGCCCACCGAGGCGCGATAGAGTCGCTTGGGCTCGAAGAAGATCACCGGGTCGGCATCGCGAATCGCCGCGAGCAGCAGCCCCTTGGCCTGGTAAGGGTTGCGCGGAACGACAATCTTTACCCCCGGGGTATGCGCAAAATAGGCCTCGGGTGACTGGGAGTGGTAAAGCCCCCCATGGATACCACCGCCGTAGGGGGTACGAATCGTCAGGCCACCGACGTTGAACAGATCGCCCGAACGGTAGCGGAACTTGGCGGCTTCGTTGACGATCTGGTCGAACGCCGGAAAGATGTAATCGGCAAACTGAATTTCCGCCACGGGCACCGAGCCCTGGGCGGCGAGGCCGTTGGCAAAGCCGATGATGCCCTGCTCCACCAGTGGCGTATTGAAGCAGCGCGCCCTGCCGTACTTGCCCTGAAGGTTGCTGGTGGCCCGGAAAACGCCACCGAATATGCCGACATCTTCACCGAAGCAGATGACTTTCTCGTCTTCGGCCATGGCAATATCCAGGGCATTGTTGATCGCTTGCAAGAGGTTCATCGTCGGCATGTCATGATTCTCCCTGGTCGATGGTGGAGACACTGACATCCGGATCCAGGGACTGCGCCCCGCGGGGATAAGCATCGGGATACTTGCGAATGTGCGTCTTTAGCTGGTCGAACTGGCGCTGCAAGGCCGGGGTGATTTCGGCATACACATCACTCACCAGGGTATCCAGGGCGGGCGCCGGACGTTTCTGGGCACGCTTCATGGTTTCAAGCACTTCCTGGCGCAGGCTTTCCTGGAGTTGTTTCTCTTCTTCTTCGCTCCACCACGATTGATTCAGCATCCAGTTCTTCATGCGCAGCACCGGGTCTTTTTCACGCCACTCCTCTTCTTCTTTCTTCAGGCGATAGCCGGAGGGGTCATCGGAAGACGAATGCGCTGCCGAGCGGTAGGTCATGGCTTCGATCAGCACCGGCTTGTTGTTTTCCACGGCAATGCGGCGGGCTTTCTGGGTGGCCTGGTACACCGCCAGGATATCGTTGCCGTCGACACGAATCACGTGCATGCGATAACCGAAGGCACGCGGCGCGATACCGTCGGCGGCAAACTGCTCGACCGCCGGCGTGGAAATGGCATAGCCATTATTGCGACAGAAGAAGATGACCGGCACTTCATGCACGGCGGCCATGTTGAGCGCGGCATGAAAATCGCCTTCCGAGGCGGCCCCTTCGCCAAAGAAGGTCAAGGTGCATTGACCGTCACCTGCCAGCTTCTGTCCATAGGCATAACCGGTGGCCTGGGGGATCTGGGTGGCAAGCGGTGAGGAGATGGTCATGTAATGCAGTTTGCGAGAGCCGTAATGCACCGGCATCTGGCGACCCTTGCCATAGTCGAGTTCATTACCGAACAGCTGGTTCATGAATTCATCGAAGCTGAAACCGCGATATACCAGGGCACCTTGTTCACGGTATTGCGCCATGATCATGTCGGCATCATCCAGGGCCGCGGCCGCCCCGATCACCGCGGCTTCCTCGCCGGTACATTGCATATAGAAACTCAGCCGCCCTTGGCGCTGAGCGGCAAGCATGCGCTCGTCAAGGATGCGAGTGGCCAACATGGAACGGTAAATACGCCGCGCCTGGTCACGCTCAAGCTCGGGTGCCTGGGCGCCGGGATAAAGCTGCCCATCGGGCCCCAGCAGGCTGAACGTGGGAATGGAATACTCGTCACCGGTCAAGAATGCCGGTTCATGGGTATACTGGGTTGTCATGGTTGTTATCCTTTTGCCCCTTTTGAGGGCATTGTTGACTGTCATTTACTATTATGCCAGAGGATTACCCCAACATAGGTCAACGCAACAGACTAAACACTAACGCAGCAACATTATTTTTGTCATCAGATTTTATTTTTGTCATGAAACAAACCTTGCATTCAATAAGCCTTCAAGCGGCGTTGCACCTGCTCGAAGGTACTGTCCACACTCAGGGCCAACAAGCCGATCAAGAGCGCGCCCTGCACCACATAGGCGGTATTGCCATTGACGATACCGGCAATAATGGGGTCGCCCAGGTTACTCGCCCCCACCGTTGCCCCCAGCGCCGCCGTTGCGATATTGATGGTCACGGACGTACGAATACCTGCCAGTATCACCGGGGCTGCCATGGGCAACTCTACCTGGCGCAAGATCTGCCCGCTGGTCATTCCCATCGCCTGGGCGGCTTCCTTGATCCCGGCATCCACTTCCTGCAGACCGGTCAGCGTATTGCGCACGATCGGCAATAACCCATACAGCATCAAGGCGACAATGATCGGCAAGGTGCCAAAGCCCAGCACCGGCACCGCCAGCGCCAGCACGGCAACCGGCGGAAACGTCTGGCCTATCGAGGCTAACTGGGACACCAACGGCAGAAAATCCCGGCCCTTGTTGCGGGTCACGGCAATGCCTGCGGCCAAGCCGACCGTAATGGTCACCAGGGCGGCAATGGCCACCACGAACAGATGACGCCCCAGCAGCAGGCTGAAATCGACGCGGCTATAAATCACACTGCGAACATCCGGCTCGAACAAGCGGAAAACGCCTTCCAGCTGAGCCATGCCCGTCACCGCAAGCCCTAGCAGCGACAGCCATACCAGAGGGATGCCCAGTTGCCACGGCGAGCGGGCGTTGTGGGTGGCGGACTTAGTGCTCACGTTGATGCCCTTGATCCGCCTTGGACTCACGGATCAGCTTGCGCATCGAAAGCTCTCCCACCGGCCTCTCATGAGGGTCGACCACCGTCAGGCGTTCGGTATGATCCCGCAGCATGACGGATAACGCCTGGCGCAATGTCATGCTGCCGGGAACGCGGGACTCGGCGGGCAAGGTCGAACCGAGCGGCAGCATATGATCCGCCACCCGGGCCAGCCCTGCCTGCTTCAAGCCTCGCTCGACCCCCCCCAGCATGGATTCGACGAACTTGTCCGCCGGCTTGTGCAATAACTCCAGCGGCGTTCCTTGTTGCACCACCCGTCCGGCACGCATGACCACCAGATGATTGGCCAGCTGCAGGGCTTCATCGATGTCATGGGTGACGAACACGATGGTTTTATGCAGGCGCGCTTGCAGGGCGCGCAGCTCTTCCTGGAGTTTTTCCCGGGTGATGGGGTCAAGCGCCCCGAACGGCTCATCCATCAGCAGAATATCGGGGTCCGCTGCCAGGGCGCGGGCCACTCCGACGCGCTGCGCTTGCCCTCCCGAGAGTTGATGCGGGAACTTATGCGCAAACTCTTCCTCCGGTAACCCCAGCAGGTCCATGAGCTCCTCGACACGGGCATGCACCTTTGCACTCGGCCATTTCAATAATCGGGGTACCAATCCAATGTTGCGGGCTACCGTCCAGTGCGGGAACAAGCCGGTACTTTGAATGACGTAGCCGATACGCCTGCGCAGCTGGACGGCATCGAAGTCGCGGATTGCCTGTCCATCCAGCGAAATTCTGCCTTCAGTGTGTTCAAGCAACCGGTTGATCATGCGCAAGGTGGTGGACTTGCCACAGCCCGAGGTACCGACCAAGGCGCAGAAATCGCCTTTGGCGATTTTCAGCGAAACATCATCCACGGCCAGCTCATCGCCAAAGCGCTTGGTGACATGGAAAAGTTCAATCATTTCGCCCCTCCCGGGCGCAGGAAATCACTGACAGCGCCCAGCAAGGCATCTGCCACAGAAGCCATCAACAAGATGGGTAACGCACCTAGCAGGACCATGTCCATGGCTGCCTGTCCCAGCCCTTGAAATACGAAGGTGCCAAAGCCACCGGCACCGATCAGCGCCGCCACCGTGGTCAGCCCGATAGCCTGTACGGTGGTGATACGCACCCCTTCAAGCATGACCGGCAACGCCAGCGGCAAGCGCACCTGCAAAAATACCTGCCGCGTGCTCATGCCCATACCGTGAGCGGCATCGATCACCGCCGGGCTGACCTCCTCAAGGGCAATAAAGGTATTGCGCACCATGGGCAACAGGCTATAAGCCACCAGGGCCACCAGGGCGGGGGCCCAGCCAATCCCACTGATGCCCAGGGAGGCGGCTAGCGGCACATTGGCAGCAAGCCAGGCGAGAGGGGCAAGCAGCAGCCCGAACAGCGCCAGGCTGGGAATGGTCTGCAGGAAATTGAGCACAGCGAAGGCCGCTTTTTGGCCCCCGGGGTAGCGGCGCATGAGCAGGGCCAGCCCCATGCCTAGCATCAGGCTGATGCCTACCGCCGTGCCTACCAGTTCAAGGTGTTGACGAAAGGCCGTGAAAAACTGCTCGCTGCGGCTGTGGTATTCGCGCATCAATGCCAGGGGTTCAAGCCACAGACTCAGGCATAGCCACCATAACAGGCCGATGGGTATCAGCAGGCTCCAGCTCCAGATGCGCGCCAATGCCAAGCGTGTGCGAAGCTCGACCAGTGCCAGCAGCAGGACGAAAAGCGTCACCCAGAAACCCGCGCCAATGCCGAGGCGCGCCTGGGGCAAGTCGCTATCCACCAGGCGGTGAATGGCGACCATCAAGGCGAAGGGCATCAAGCCGAGCAGCGCCATGACAATTGCCAGCATCGCCCTGTAGGCGCCCCGGTAATGGCGTTGATCAGCCATGCAACTCAGGCCAATCAGCGCCAGGATCAGCCCCGCCCCGAGCAAGGTGCCCGGCCAACCCAGGGCGCTAAACACAGGGTATCCTGTACCGGAAACGATTCGGTTGGGCGCCACACTGACGATTTCCAGGCCCAGAAAGGCCCCCAGGGCGAGCGTGCTCAATAGCAGGAGCACCCAGTTAGGCGAAAACCAGCAAAGCCGGCCCTTAGCGACCGGCAGGGGGTCTTTCAACGACATTAGCGACTCAGGGTATCGAGATACTCGGTTGCTACCTGGGCGGGAGGCAGGCCATTGACTGCCACGTCGGCATTCAATGACTGCAAGGTTTCAAGGTCGAGCGTTACAAACACTTCTTCCAGGAGGGTTTCGATCTCAGGATAACGCTCCAGGGTGCTTTCGCGGACCACCGGTGCCGGCTGGTAAACCGGCTGGACGCCAAGCGAGTCTTCCAGCACCACCAGATCCAGCGCCTTGAGGCCCCCGTCGGTGCCATAGGTCATCGCAGCATTGACCCCACTGGTCTGTTGGGCCGCCGCACGCATGGTGGCTGCCGTATTGCCTCCGGAAAGCACCAGGAGCTGATCCGGTCCCAATTCAAACCCATAGGCCTGCTGGAATGCCGGCAGCGCCTGCTCCGACTCGACGAATTCGGCACTGGCGGCCAGCTTGAAGTCACCGTCCTCTTCCAGATAGGTCGCCAGATCCTCAAGCGTTTGCAAGTCATGTTCCCGCGCCAGCTCGCCACGTACGCTTATCGCCCAGGTGTTATTGGCGTCGGCGGGTGTCAACCAGACCAGGTCATTTTCCGCGTCTTTCTCACGCACGGTTTCATAGGCTTGGTCGGCATCGTGCCAGATATCGCTGCCGGTCATGTCGAAGAAAAAAGCCCCGTTGCCGGTGTACTCCGGATAGATATCTATTTCTCCCGCCATCAGCGCTCCCCTTACCACGCTGGTGCTCCCCAGCTGCAGCCGATTTTGCGTGGGTATACCGCCTCGCTCCAGGGTCTGCAGAACCAATTGTCCCAGGACGGCGCCTTCGGTATCGATCTTGGAAGATACCGAGACGGGTTCCTCGGCATGGGCGGATCCCACACTCAACGCCGTGATGGCAAGGAGTGAGGTCAATGGCTTGGCGAAAAACAACATGGCAAGTACCACCTTAGGCTGTGAGATGTCATTCGAGTATAAGAGCCGAATGCGTTGATGTCAGACTTCCTGTAGCAAGCAATTCCGTCAAGTAGTTGTGGTTGCTTGTATCAGGCCCTTGTATCAGGCGCTTGTATCAGGTGCTTCTGTATCAGGTGCTTCCACCACCCAGGTGGTGCCTTCGCGAGAATCCTTGAGCACGATGCCCAGGGCTGCGAGCTCATCGCGGATTGCATCTGCCTTGGCAAAATCCTTGGCTTTCTTGGCCTCGGCACGTGCGACGATCCTGGCTTCGATTTCTTTCTCGGGCAGAGAAAGTGCTGCCGATTGGCCTTTGAGAAAGTCTTCCGGCACCTGTTGCAGCAATCCCAGTATTCCTCCCAAGCGCTTGAGCTCGAACGCTAGCACTGGGACGTTTTGCGGGTCTTCCTTTTTGGCACGGTTCAGTTCGCGGGCCAGATCGAACATCACGGAAAGCGCTTCCGGCGTATTGAAGTCGTCGTCCATGGAGGCAACGAAGCGCTCGAAAAAGCGCGGTGGCAAGTCTTGCTCTTCGACCTGGGTATCTTCCAGGACCACGCCTTCAAGGGCGTTGTAGAAACGTTCCAGGGACTTGCGCGCGTCCGACAGCGATTCCGGGGTGTAGTTGATCGGGCTGCGGTAGTGGCTGGCCACCAGCAGGTAGCGCACCACTTCCGGGTCGTGATGCGCCAGCACCTCGCGGATGGTAAAAAAATTACCCAGCGATTTAGACATTTTCTCGTGATTGATCCGCACCGCGCCGGCGTGCATCCAGGTGTGCACGTAGGGCTTACCGGTGGCGGCTTCGCTCTGCGCTATCTCGTTTTCATGATGCGGAAATGTCAGGTCCGGGCCGCCTCCGTGAATATCGAAGGTATCGCCCAGGCAGCAGGTGGACATCGCCGAGCATTCAATATGCCAGCCGGGACGCCCGTCTCCCCAGGGCGAGGACCAGCTGGCTTCACTCGGCTTGGCCGCTTTCCACAACACAAAATCCAGGGGATCTTCCTTGTGGACGTCCACGTCGACACGGGCCCCCGAACGCATGGCATCCAGATCGCGGTTATTGAGCTTGCCGTAACCTTCGAACTTGCGAACCCGATAATAGACATCACCGTTATCCGCCGCATAGGCAAAACCCTTGGCGATCAAGGTTTCAATCATGGCGATGATGTCATCGATATAGCCGGTGGCGCGTGGCTCTATGTCCGGGGGCAGCACCTTCAGGCGGGCTTCATCTTCATGCATCGCCTCGATCATGCGCTCGGTCAGCGCCGTGATACTTTCCTGGTTATCGCTTGCCCGCTTGAGAATCTTGTCGTCGATATCGGTGATATTGCGCACATAGGTCACTTCAAAGCCACGTTCACGCAAGTAACGCGAGATGACATCGAACGCCACCATGACCCGGGCATGGCCCAGGTGACAGTAGTCGTAAACGGTCATGCCGCACACATACATGCGCACCTTACCCGGTTCGATGGGCGTGAAGGGTTCCTTGCGGCGCGTCAACGTATTGTAAATCTGCATACTGCGTTACCCCTCTCAGCCCTTCTTCTTGATCTTGGCCCAGCTATCCTTGAGACCCACCGTCCGGTTGAACACTAACTTGCCATTGACGCAGTCGTGGCGATCGGCGCAAAAGTAGCCTACCCGCTCGAACTGGAAACGCGCTTCGGGCAACGCCTCGGCCAAGCTCGGCTCACCGATGGCCTGACAGACCCTCAGGGAGTCCGGGTTGAGGTGCTCCAGAAAATCCGCGTCCTTGTCACGATCGGGCTGTTCCACCATGAACAGGTTGTCGTACAGGCGCACTTCCAGGGGCACACCATGCTTGGCGCTGACCCAATGAATCACCCCTTTGACCTTGCGCCCTTCCGGGTTCTTGCCCAGGGTGTCGAAATCCACCGAGCAATGCAGTTCCTGGATCTCGCCGGCGTCGTCCTTGATTACCTCATCGCAGCGAATCACATAGCTGTTACGCAGACGGACTTCCTTGCCAGGCGCCAGGCGGAAGAATTTCTTGGGCGGCTCTTCCATGAAATCATCAGCGTCGATCCAGAGTTCCCGATTGAACGGCACTTGTCGTACCGCCATGTCTTCGCGAGCGGGATGCCCCGGCACTTCATAGACGTCTTCGTGGTCTTCCGCGACGTTGGTCAAGACCACCTTCAAGGGCTTGAGCACGCACATGGCGCGCTGGGCGTTATCTTCAAGGTCCGAGCGAATCGCATGAGTCAGCATGGCGATATCCACCAGGCCGCCATCGGCACGGGTCACGCCGATCATGTCGCAGAACTTGCGAATCGAGGCGGGGGTGTAGCCTCGGCGACGCATGCCCGAGATCGTCGGCAGGCGCGGGTCATCCCAGCCATCCACGATGTCTTCATCCACCAGCAGCTTGAGCTTGCGCTTGGAGGTCAGGGTGTAATTCAGGTTGAGCCTGGCAAATTCGATCTGGCGTGGCCGGGCCGGTACCGGCAGGTTATCCAGAAACCATTCGTACAATGGGCGATGGTCTTCAAATTCCAGCGTACATACCGAATGCGTGACGCCCTCCAGCGCATCGGATTGACCATGCGTGAAATCATAGGAGGGATAAATTTTCCAGGCATCACCGGTCTGGTGGTGGTGCGCATGACGCACGCGATAAAGGATGGGGTCGCGCAAATTGATGTTGGGCGCGGCCATATCGATCTTGGCGCGCAACACTTTCCCACCTTCGGCAAATTCTCCCAGGCGCATACGCTCGAGCAAATCGAGGTTTTCCTCGGCACTGCGCTCACGATAAGGGCTCGGCTTGCCCGGTTCGGTCAGGGTGCCGCGATATTCACGAATTTCATCGGGGGAAAGATCGTCCACATAGGCCTTGCCTTCACGGATCAGGTGTTGCGCCCAGGCGTATAACTGATCGAAATAATCGGAGGCAAAGCGCACGTCGCCGGCCCATTGAAAGCCTAGCCATCTTACGTCTTCCTTGATCGCATCGATGTAGGCCTGTTCTTCCTTGGCCGGGTTGGTATCATCAAAACGCAAATGACAGTCACCACCAAACTGCTCGGCCAGGCCGAAATTCAGGCAAATCGACTTGGCATGGCCGATATGCAAGAAGCCGTTGGGCTCCGGCGGAAAACGCGTGACGATCTTGGTGAGCTTACCGGCCTCGATCTCTTCACGTATCTGGTTGCGAATGAAATTCGGCGCAGCGGTGGTTTCGGTGGTCATGGTTATGTCAAAAACCTCATGGCTCGTAGTGAATGGCGTGCCAGTTGTCCGGCTGGACGATATGTCAGGAGTGTTCGACAATGGCGGACTTCGCGGTTCAAGGCAAAACCGCTATTATAACGTGACGCCCCTACACAGCGCCAAGGCGAATGCCTTTATTGAACAGGAATTTATCGATGATCGTACTACAGACTAATTATGGTGATATCACCATCGCCCTCAATCATGAAAAAGCCCCCGTGACGGCCGCCAACTTTGAGCAATATGTGCGCGATGGCTTCTACGACAATACGCTGTTTCATCGTGTCATCGACGGCTTCATGATTCAGGGCGGCGGGTTCGACAAGGACTTCAACCAGAAGCCGACACGCGACCCTATCGAAAACGAAGCCGACAGTGGCCTCAAGAATACCCTGGGAACGGTTGCCATGGCACGCACTCAGGATCCTCACTCCGCCACCGCCCAGTTCTTTATCAACATCAACGATAACAGCTTCCTGGATCACAGTGGCAAGAGTCTACAGGGCTGGGGCTACACGGTGTTCGGCGAAGTTGTCGACGGCATGGATGTGGTTGACAAGATTCGCTCGGTCAAGACGACCCGGCGCGGCATGCATGCGGACGTTCCCGCCGAGGATGTCGTTATCGAGCGCGCTTATGTGAAGGAAGATGATGACAACGGTGCCGGAAAAGCCGAATAACACCGGAGAGTTTATGCGCACCCTGTTCATCTCCGACCTGCACCTTAACACCGATGCTCCCGAGGTCACTCGGGGGTTGCTGCGTTACTTGCAACAGACCGCCTGCGGTGCAAAATCCCTGTTCATCCTGGGAGATCTATTCGACGCCTGGATCGGCGATGACCTTCTTGACCAGGCCGGCATGCCATTGGCCGACATCGCTCATGAAGTGATCCAGGGGTTGCGTGAGCTTACCGATAACGGCACTCGGGTTTTCCTGATGCACGGGAACCGTGATTTCTTGCTGGGCGATCGTTTCATCCAGGCCTGTGGCGCTACCTTGCTTCAGGATCCGGCCTATATGGAGCTACAGGGCACCCCCCTGCTGCTGCGTCACGGGGACAGCTTATGTACCCGGGATGAAGCCTATATGGCATTTCGTGAGCAGGCGCGCAATCCCGCCTGGCAGGCTCAGATACTGGCCTTGCCGCTTGACCAGCGTCTGGCGCTTGCCAAGAGCCTGCGCTTGCAATCGGGTGAAGCCAACGCCGACAAGAGCGAGGCCATCATGGATGTCACCCATCAAGAAGTGGTGGATAGCATGGCGCATTACGGCGTGGCCTGCATGATCCATGGCCATACTCACCGCCCTCAAGTGCATGCCTTGCATGTGGAGGGCATGCCGGCAAAACGCTATGTGCTGGGGGATTGGAGCCGTGAATACGGTTGGGATATTGTGATCGATGATTCTGAAGACACGCATCCCGAACCGCAATTGAGGCAGTTCCCGTTGCAGGAACCCCCTTAATAAGAAGAACGCACTACAAGCAACGGCGTTGAGGAATTCATCCCCAACGCCGTTGCTTTTTTCCGGTGCTCTTTTCCGGGGCTCTTTTCCGCTCAGCGCCGTTCGATGTCGGCTTCCTGACGCAACTCCTCGAGCAAGCCCTGAATCACCCCCTGGGCGCGCAGCTGCTCGGCCATTCGCGCGACAAAGGCTTCCATCTGCGGGTCCACGTCACCGCTGCTTACGCTTTCCAGGGCAATCACGGCGACGCCGTCAGGTGTCTCGACCTGTGCATAGCGAGACTCGCCCTGCTCAGGACGCGCCATACGAAATGCCGCCTGAATCACCGCCTGAGGCACTTGGCTATCGGTCTGGCGACCGACATTTTCAGCTTGCTGCCAATCCAGCGACAAGGATTCCCCCTGACGCAACGCCTCGATGTACTCTTCAGCTTGTTCATGCAGGGCCTGCTGCTGTTTTTCAGCGCTGACAGCCTCCTGCACCTCCGAGCGAACCTCTTCCAAGGGCAACTGGGTGGCATCACGGTGTTCGGCCACACGTAACACCAGGCGCCGATCTTCATCTAATTCGATGACTTCACTGTTATAGCCCTCTTCCAGCACGTCTTTACTGAACGCTTCTTCCATGACGCCGGGTTCAGACAGCACGCCTTGCCCTTCATTGCGCGCCAACCAGTCGCTTTCGTGCAAGGTCAGTCCAAGGTCATCGGCAACGCTTGCCAGATCATCGGCGGCAAAGCTTTCATCGATAAGCCGCTGAACTTTCTGGTTGAACTCATCGCGCACCTGGCGCAAGGCAAGCTCACGATGCAACGTCTCACGCATATCCTCAAACGCTGGCCGCTCAAGCTCCGTCACCTTGAGCAAGTGAAAGGCGCCATCCATCTCCACCACATCGGAGACTTCTCCCACCTCCAGGTCAAACGCAGCTTCATCGAAGGCATCGCCGAAGAAGCCGCGGCTGATAACCCCGAGGTCACCGCCCCTTTCGACAGTGGCCGTATCGTCTGAATACCTGGCCACCACATCGCTGAACGACTCGCCTTCTTCCAGCTCCTCAAGCGCTGTTTCAATCTTTTCACGCGCTTGTTCACGGTTGCGCTCACCATTGAACGTGACCATGACGTGCGAGACGCGACGGTCGGCGTCAGCCGTCTGTTCACGCCAGGCTTGACGCAACTGTTCCTCGCTGATCTCGACATCCTCTGCCATCGCTTCGCGATCAATCAGCACATATTCCAGGCGGACTTGTTCCGGGCGCTGAAAGCGTTGCGCATGCTCCTGATAATACGCCTGAAGCTCCGCTTGACTGACAGAGGGCGTTTCTTCGAGCTGCTCGGGGGTCAGCGTCACATAGCGGAAACTACGCTGCTGACGTTGCAATTCAGCAAGCCGCTCCTGCTCGCTGGGCAAGCTGAACTCACTGAATGCCAACCCTTGCTGGAGTTGCTGACGCTTGATGTCGACCCGTAATTCATCGCGAAACGATAGCGGTGTATAGCCAGCGCTCGACAGTCGATTACGAAACAGCTCCTCGGAAAAGCGACCGCTTTGATCCTGAAATTCGGGCAGGCTGACGATCAGCTGATCCAGCTGCTCGTCTGATACGTATAAGCCGCCTTCTTCAGCATATTGCCTGAGCAAACGTTCGGTAATCAGCTGATTCAACACCTGATTGCGCAGTTCGCGTTCCTGCTCCGGCGGTACCTGCCCCGAACGCAGGGCTCGCTGCACTTCCAGTTCCACCTGCTGACGCATGATCGGCTGGCCGTTCACACTGGCAACCTCTTCAGGGTCACTGCCAAACAAGCCAAACAGGGATTCAACGCCGAAAAGTGCCATGGCAGCCACCACGACACCGATAATGATCTTGGCACCCCAGCTTCTGGAGCGGTCTCGAATACTTTGCAGCATACTAGCCTCGGGCAAACACAGCCAAACGTGACAAACCTGATAACCTCAGGCCAATAAATGACATGGGCGCATCGCTAAAAAGCGATGCGCCCATGAAAGTCATGACGACAGGTACGCAATTAGTTGACGGCGTCTTTCAACGCCTTGCCGGCCTTGAAGCTTGGCACCTTGGCCGCGCTGATTTCAATCGGCTGTCCGGTTTGCGGATTGCGGCCGGTACGTGCTGCCCGCTCCTTGATGGTGAAAGTACCAAAGCCTACCAGGGAAACACTATCGCCTTTCTTGAGGCTATCGGTGACGGACTCCACCATGGCATCCAATGCGCGGGTTGCTGCTGCTTTGGGTATATCGGCAGATGCAGCAATGGCTTCAATCAGCTCGGACTTGTTCACACTTCACCCCTTGACTGTTTCAAAAAATGGCTCTGAACGGCATGACAATCGGACGACTTGGCGATCACAGCATAGCTGCATTTTATAGCAATGCGGTGAAACCTCTGTCAAGAAAACATGCCGTGGAATGCCCGCCACACAAGGCTTTGGGCACTTATATCTCGATCATTCACACGAAGAACTTTAACTAAAGAACTCTTGAAAAAAGCACTAAAGAGCTCTTGAAAAAAGCGCTAATGAGTGCTCGCAACTGCTTTAGAAGAAAACACTTCCTCAGTACTGGAAGCTGCATGGTTGTCCATGTTTTTTTCAACTAACGCAACCGCCAGAACATCGTCGACCCAGCGTACCGGACGAATATCCAATGCTTCCTTGATATTCTCGGGTATTTCCTTGAGATCGCGACGGTTTTCCTCTGGAATCAAGACCGTCTTTATACCACCGCGACGCGCCGCCAGCAATTTCTCCTTGAGTCCACCGATCGGTAACACTTCCCCTCTCAGATTGACTTCACCGGTCATGGCCACGTCACAGCGCACCGGACGGTTGGTGTAGGCTGACACCATGGCCGTCACCATGGCCACACCGGCACTCGGTCCATCCTTGGGTGTCGCGCCTTCCGGCACGTGGATATGCAGGTCTTCATGCTCGAAGCGCTCCGGATCAATCCCGTAGCTCAAGGCTCTGGCACGCATCACTGTCTGGGCAGCACTGACCGACTCCTTCATCACATCGCCCAAGGAACCGGTCTTGTTGAGGCGCCCCTTGCCAGGCGTCACCACCGACTCGATATACAGGAGCTCGCCCCCCACAGAGGTCCAGGCGAGCCCCGTCACGCGGCCTACCTGATCCTCCTGATCCGCCAAGCCGTAGCTGTAGCGGCGCACACCGGCATACGCTTCTATCTGCTCTGCGCCCAGCACTTGAGGGGACAGGTCACCCTTGTCACGCTCACGTTCGAGACGTTCACGCAGCACCTTACGGCAAACCTTGGCAATCTGGCGCTCCAGCTCGCGCACCCCGGCTTCACGCGAATAATATCGAATCAGCTCGAGCAGAGCGCTGTCTTCCAGGCTTAATTCGTCTTTTTTCAGGCCATTGGCTTCAAGCTGCTTGGGCAGCAGATAGCGCTTGGCAATCGCCAGTTTTTCATCCTCGGTATAGCCCGGCAGCCGAATGATCTCCATACGATCCAGCAGCGGACCCGGTATATTCATCGAGTTGGCGGTACAGATGAACAAGGTTTCCGAGAGGTCGTAATCAAGCTCGAGATAATGATCACTAAATTTATCGTTCTGCTCCGGATCGAGCACTTCCAGCAGCGCCGAAGCGGGATCGCCACGGTGATCCATGCCCAGCTTATCCACTTCATCCAACAGGAAGAGCGGATTTTTCACGCTGGCACGGGTCATGCGCTGCATCAGTTTACCCGGAAGCGAGCCGATGTAAGTGCGGCGATGCCCGCGGATTTCCGATTCATCGCGAACGC
This sequence comes from Vreelandella zhuhanensis, assembly GCF_009793355.1. GTDB lineage: Bacteria > Pseudomonadota > Gammaproteobacteria > Pseudomonadales > Halomonadaceae > Vreelandella > Vreelandella zhuhanensis. Next base: position 27,672 of record NZ_WTKP01000006.1, on the reverse strand, counting down.
CGCCCAACGCCAGGCGGACATACTTGCGATTGGTCGCGCGAGCGATGGACTGCCCCAGGGAGGTCTTGCCTACCCCAGGCGGACCCACCAGACACAACACAGGCCCCTTGAGCTTACGCACACGCTTTTGTACCGCCAGGTACTCAAGAATGCGGGCCTTGACCTCATCCAGACCATAGTGGTCTTCATCGAGTATCTTTTGCGCCTTGACCAGATCATGCTTGACGCGCGTGCGTTTTTTCCAAGGCACGGCTACCAGCCAATCCAGATAGGTACGCACCACTGTCGCCTCGGCAGAGTTAGCCGCCATCATCTTGAGCTTGTTGAGCTCCTGGGTGGCCTTTTCCTCGGCGTCCTTGGGCATCCCCGCTTCCTGGATAGCCTGTTCGTACTTCTCAGTCTCATTGGGCACATTGTCCAGCTCACCCATTTCTTTCTGGATGGCCTTCATCTGCTCATTGAGATAGTACTCACGCTGGGTCTTTTCCATCTGCTCTTTCACGCGCGAGCGGATGCGCTTTTCGACTTGAAGCAGGTCGATTTCCGACTCGATAAGCGCCATCAAGTGCTCGATACGATCACGCACCCGATCCATCTCGAGCAGTTCCTGCTTATCGCCGATCTTGAGCGACAGGTGGGCACAGATGGTATCCACCAGGCGGCTTGGATCTTCGATGCCAGCCAATGAATTCAACACTTCATTGGGCACTTTCTTGGATAATTTGACGTATTGCTCGAATTGGTTGAGCAATACGCGCACCAGGGCTTCCTGCTCACGGCTGGTCAGCGGATGACTGTCGCGTGCCATCAGGTGAGCCTGGGTATATCCCTCGGCATTTTCTTCGATATCCAGCACATCGGCACGGAAGCTACCTTCAATCAACACCTTGACAGTGCCATCGGGTAGTTTCAGCAGCTGCATGATGTCGGCAACGGTTCCCATGGCGTACAGGTCCGCATTATCCGGTTCATCTTGCGCTGCTTCGCGCTGAGCGACGAGCAGGACACGCTTGTCGGCTGCCATGGCAGCTTCCAGCGCCTGGATCGATTTTTCACGACCGACAAAAAGCGGCATGACCATTTGCGGGTATACAACCACATCCCGCAACGGCAAAAGGGGCAGACATTGTGTCTGTTCGGCGTTCTGCTGCATCGCAGACGTTCCTCAACAAATCGGATGGGTACTTGAAAATGCTAGCTAACAGCAAGGGGTCGCCTAGGCGACCCCTTGATATGGCACAAGCGGTTAAAGCTAGGCCGAACTGAGTACACCAGCTTCAGCCATCAGTGCCGTCAACCCGCTCTTCTTCCTGCTGCGCATACATCAACAACGGCTCACTTTCCCCTGCAATGACCGAGGCATCGATAACTACCTTGCTGACACCTTCCAGTGAAGGAATTTCATACATGGTGTCCAGCAATACCGATTCGAGGATCGAGCGCAATCCACGAGCTCCCGTCTTGCGCTCCATGGCCTTGATGGCTACGGCACGCAAGGCATCTTCACGAAACTCAAGCGTCACATCTTCCATCTCAAACAACTTGGCATACTGCTTGATCAGGGAGTTCTTGGGCTCCGTCAGAATTTGCACCAGGGCGTCTTCGGTCAACTCCGTCAAGGTCGCAATCACCGGCAGACGTCCGACAAACTCGGGAATCAGGCCAAACTTGACCAAATCATCCGGCTCGACATCGGCCAACAGCTCTCCCACGCCCCGCGAAGATTCCTTGCTCTTAACACTGGCATTGAAACCGATTCCACCTTTCTCAGCGCGATCACGGATGACTTTTTCCAGTCCGGCAAAGGCACCGCCGACAATAAACAGGATTTTACCCGTATGGACCTGGACAAACTCCTGCTGCGGGTGCTTGCGGCCGCCTTGCGGCGGAACGGAGGCGGTCGTGCCTTCGATAAGCTTGAGAAGCGCTTGCTGCACCCCTTCCCCGGATACGTCACGCGTAATGGAGGGGTTGTCCGACTTGCGTGAAATCTTGTCGATTTCGTCGATATAGACGATACCGCGCTCGGCTTTTTCGACGTCGTAGTCACACTTCTGCAACAGCTTCTGAATGATATTTTCGACGTCTTCGCCGACATACCCAGCTTCCGTCAGGGTAGTGGCATCGGCAATGGTAAACGGCACATTCAATAGACGCGCCATTGTTTCCGCCAATAACGTCTTGCCGCTGCCCGTGGGGCCGATCAAGAGAATATTGGATTTACCCAGCTCGACATCAGTTTCCTTGACACCACTGCGTAGCCGTTTGTAGTGATTGTAGACCGCCACGGACAGCACCATCTTGGCGCGATCCTGACCGATCACGTAGTCGTCTAGTGTATGGCGTATCTCGCGAGGAGTAGGCAGACGCTCTTCATCGCTCTCGGCATCGGCTTCGAGAACTTCCTCGCGAATGATGTCATTACACAAGTCGACACACTCATCGCAGATATACACGGACGGGCCTGCAATCAGCTTGCGCACTTCGTTCTGGTTCTTGCCACAGAACGAGCAGTAAAGCAGCTTGCCGCCTTCGTCCTTGCCTTTGCCGTCGGCCATTCGCGTACCTCTGTCACTGCGGTGGCTTGCGCCACCGAAAAAGCTGGTTGGAAAAGCGGAGTTTCCTCACGCTATCAGGATGTGGGTCGCTTATCCAGTACCGCATCTATCAAGCCATACTCTCTGGCTTGTTCCGCGCTCATGAAATTGTCGCGATCCGTGTCACGTGACACAGTCTCGATGTCCTGGCCGGTATGGTGAGCCAGGATCTGGTTCAGGCGATCACGAATACCCAGAATTTCGCGGGTATGAATTTCGATATCGGATGCCTGACCTTGGTAACCGCCCAGAGGCTGATGAATCATCATGCGTGAATTCGTCAGGCAGAAGCGCTTCTCGGGGGCACCCCCTGCCAGCAACAATGCACCCATGCTGGCCGCCTGGCCGATACATACCGTAGAAACGTCGGGCTTGATGAACTGCATGGTATCGTAAATGGCCATACCTGCGGTCACGCCGCCACCTGGCGAATTGATATACAGGTGGATGTCCTTATCCGGGTTTTCCGATTCCAGAAAGAGCAGCTGCGCCACGATCAGGTTGGCCATGTAGTCTTCGACCGGCCCAACGAGAAAGATGACACGCTCTTTGAGCAGACGTGAATAAATATCGTAGGCTCTTTCACCCCGGGCGCTCTGCTCGACCACCATGGGCACTAGGCCACCGGCATTTTGAATATCAAACTCACTCATTCAGTGATTCCTTGCGTCCGATAAGGGGAAGGCACACCCACAGAGACTTTATCTAACCTCCAGGTGCGCCATCTCGTTACAGCTGGATCAGGCGCTGGCTTGCTCGTCGTCCTCAACAGCTTCTTCGTCCTGCTCAGCTTGTTGCTGAGCCGCTGCCAAGGCTTGCTGATAAGACATTTCAACATCCTTGAGGCTAGCTTGCTCAAGCAGTTTATCCACGGCCTTTTCTTCAAGAATAGCGGATTTGACCTGCGTTTTTAGCTGGTCGTTATTCATGTAGTAATTGACCACTTCCTCGGGATCCTGATACTGCTCGGCAAGCTCTTTCACCTTGGCCTTGATGGCTTCATCGTCAGCATCAAGCTCGTTGATCTTGATTACTTCCGCCAGCAACAAGCCTACTTGAACGCGCCCTTTGGCCTGCTCTTCAAAAAGCTCATTGGGTAGCTGAGTGACGTCGAATTCTTCGCCTAAACCAAACTGCTGGGCAGCTTGGCGCTTCATGCCGTCGACTTCTTGCTGTACCAGCGAACTGGGGACCGGGATTTCGTTGGCTTTCTTCAATGCATCAAGCACTTGCTGCTTGACTCGGTTATCCACCGCTTGAGAGGCCTCACGGGTCATGTTCTTCTTGATTTCAGCGCGGAATTTTTCCTTGTCACCGTCATCCACGCCAAAACGCTGAATGAATTCCTGATCAATTTCCGGCAAGGCTTGGGTGCTGACTTTATGCACCTTGACCTTGAAGGTGGCTTCTTTGCCTGCCAGTTGCTCTGCCTGATAGTCCTCAGGGAACGTCACGGTGATCTCTTTTTCATCACCCGGCTTGGCGCCGACCAACTGTTCTTCAAAGCCTGGAATGAAATTACCCGAGCCCAGTATCAAATCATGGTTTTCGGCGCTACCGCCCTCGAATGGCTCATCGCCGATGAAACCCTGGAAATCGATGGTGACTTGATCACCTTCCTGGGCGGCCTGATTCACTTCTTCCCAGGAAGCATTCTGCTTGCGCAGCGTTTCAATCATTTCATCGACATCCGCCTCGGTGACTTCTACTACCGGGCGTTCCACTTCGACACCTTCGATCGAAGCCAGTTCCACGACGGGGTAGACCTCCATCGTCGCCACGAACTCAAGATCTTTACCCGCTTCGTTAACATTTGCTTCGATTTGCGGATAGCCAGCGGGGTTCAACCCTTCGTCGGTAATGGCACTCACATAACGCTCACGCATTACTTCGCCCACGACTTCATTGCGCACGTCATGACCGTAGCGCTGACGCACCACTGCCATCGGCACCCTACCTTGGCGGAAACCATTCAAGCGAACGTTTTTCGCAGTGTCTTTCAAGCGGGTGTTGACGGCTTCATCGATTTCTGCTGCCGGAACCTGGACAGTGATACGGCGTTCAATCTGGGAGGTCGTCTCGACGGAAACTTGCATGAATTGTCCTCTACCGGCTGGCGTTATGTTGATTGCATTGAATAAGCTCAAGAGAGCAATTTTAAGAATCTTGACGCATGCTGGCAAGCGCCATGCTCGCAAGATGGGGGCAATATGGGTTATTTCAAGGGAAGATCAGTATCAATTACCCAGACTATTGCTTTGTGTGATCAGGATATAGAAATCACAAAGGCAATGCACAGGCCATGCGTAAAAATGCCGCAAGCAAGCGCTGCATTATACAGGAGATAGACTAACGGAGAGGAAGAACAAGAAGGGAGATGACATAAATATTCAGCATTCGAGGCAAATGGGGTGGATGATGGGGTTCGAACCCACGACCACCGGAGTCACAATCCGGGGCTCTACCGCTGAGCTACACCCACCATTACCTGAAGCTTTATCGCGTAGCTGTAAAAAATATTGCTTGCAAACAAGGTTGCAACATGGGGTGGATGATGGGGTTCGAACCCACGACCACCGGAGTCACAATCCGGGGCTCTACCACTGAGCTACACCCACCATTGCAATGATTCTCACATCTATGGCGATCTTTCTTTAATCCGCCTATCAAGCGACAAGAGCGCTTTATAGGTTATTCCCGTTACTGAGCTGCGGTCTGAAACCGATGAGCTATCAATGAGCAAATATTGATGGCGCGCCCAGCAGGAATCGAACCTGCAACCTACGGCTTAGAAGGCCGTTGCTCTATCCGGTTGAGCTATGGGCGCACTTGATGGTGATGAGCACCTGACCACAACCGAAACTTCCAGAAAACATTTATCTATCAGATTTTCTGTCAGTAGTGGTCGGGATGGAGGGATTCGAACCCCCGACATCCTGCTCCCAAAGCAGGCGCGCTACCAGGCTGCGCTACATCCCGACATCTTCTTGCCTGAGCCGGCTACGCTGCTTGGCTCAGGCGAGGCATATATTACGGATTTCTCCTCTAGAGTCAAGCGCCAATGGCGTGGCTATTTTCTAGATGCTTTGAGTTAAGGCCGTTGCATGCGAAAATTGCCCGTAGCATTCGGCTTCAAGACACCATGTCCTGTCACGGGGAAAAGACTTAATGACCGCCCAGCTTATCGATGGCAAAGCCATTGCCGCCCAAGTCCGCCAACAGGTTGCCGAGAAGATACGCTCGCGCCGTATGGCAGGTGCCAGAACTCCTGGTTTGGCAGTGGTACTTGTCGGCGGTGACCCTGCCTCTCAGGTATACGTCAACACCAAGCATCGCGCCTGCGAACAAGCCGGCATTCATTCCTTTCAACACGCCCTGCCTGAAACTACGACGCAACATGAGCTTGAAGCGCTGATTGATCAACTCAATGCCGACCCCGCCGTAGACGGCATTCTGGTACAACTACCTCTGCCGCCGCATCTCGAGGCAAGCTCGATCCTCGAGCGCATATTGCCCCACAAGGATGTCGATGGGTTTCATCCGTATAATCTGGGCCGCCTGGCTCAACGGATGCCCGCCTTGCGCCCCTGTACCCCCAAGGGCATCATGACCCTCCTTGAAAGAAGCGATATTGCTGTGCGCGGTCTGGATGCCACGGTAGTCGGTGCCTCAAATATTGTCGGCCGCCCCATGGCACTGGAGCTGATGCTAGCCGGCTGCACCACGACTGTCTGTCATCGTTTCACGCGCAACCTCGAAGCCCATGTCGCTCGGGCGGACCTAGTCGTGGTGGCCGTAGGCAAACCCGGGATTGTCAAAGGCGAATGGATCAAGCCGGGGGCTATCGTCATCGATGTGGGCATCAATCGCGGCGCAGACGGCTCACTCAAAGGGGACCTGGATTTCGAGCAGGCCTCTCAGCGTGCCGGGTTCATTACCCCGGTCCCCGGAGGCGTAGGTCCCATGACGGTGGCGACACTGCTGGAAAACACCTTATATGCGGCAGAAGACCACGACGCCATGCAACAGGGCTAAGCTGTGACTTTGTGGTCTGCACAAAGGCGGCCGCTCACTCTGACGGAGAATTCTGATGACCGATAAACAGATGAATGTGGAAAGCTTCAACCTGGATCACACCAAGGTCAAGGCGCCCTATGTGCGCCTTGCCGGCGTCAAGGCCGGTCAGCATGGTGACGAAATTTACAAATACGACATGCGTATCTGTCAGCCCAACAAGGCCCACATGGACATGCCAGCACTGCACTCCCTGGAGCATCTGCTTGCGGAGCTGTCTCGCAACCATACCGATAAAGTGGTGGATATCAGCCCAATGGGCTGTCAGACCGGCTTCTACGTCTCATTGATCAACCATGACGATTATGACGACACTCTCAATCTGCTGGAAAAGACATTGAACGATGTCCTTGAGGCGGAAGAGGTGCCGGCATGTAACGAAATGCAGTGTGGCTGGGCCGCAAGCCACAGCCTGGAAGGCGCCAAAGCGATTGCTCGCGAGTTTCTCGCCGGGCGTAATGAATGGAAAAATGTCTTTGCCTGAGGGCAACTACCTGGGAAGGGAGAGAAAGGTGAAACGCATTGGCATCATTGGCGCCATGGCGCAGGAAGTGGAACAGCTTGCCCGCCAGCTGGAAAACTCGCAGACCTATGAACATGCCGGCCTGATTTTTCATGTCGGCACACGCCATGGCCTGGAGATCGTAGTACTGCAATCGGGTATCGGTAAAGTTAACGCCGCGGTCGCCACTGCGCTTCTTCTGGAACGCCACAGCCCTGATGCCATCATCAACACCGGCTCGGCCGGGGGATTCGCCACCGACCTTGAAATTGGCGATATCATCATCTCGAGTGAAGTGCGCCACCATGATGTGGATGCCGTGGTCTTCGGCTATGAAATCGGCCAGGTACCCGGCATGCCGGCCGCTTACCCGGCGGATTCGAACTTGATCAACGTGGCCAGAAGCGCCATCGATATCCTGGGCGAAGTCCAGGTGCGCGAAGGTTTGATTGCCACCGGCGATGCTTTCATGGCTGACCCGGCTCGGGTTGAGGCAACGCGCGCCCAGTTTCCCGACATGCTCGCCGTTGAAATGGAAGCTGCTGCCATCGCGCAAACCTGCTTCATGTTCGACTGCCCTTTCGTGGTGATTCGAGCGCTTTCCGATATTCCGGGAGACGGCGATAACCACCTTTCTTTCGAGCAGTTCCTGAGCGTTGCCGCCGATCATTCCTCTCGCATGGTGGATGTGATGTTACAGCGTCTCTCAGCCTGAGGTTTTCTCTCAATAATCAGCGGTTCTTCAGATGGCATCTAGAAAAAAGGGGATGAGACCATGTCTCATCCCCTTTTGACGGACTGCACCTAGTTTTGCTTTATTGCGCCTGCAATCTCCAGGCCAATGCCTGGCCTGCCTGCAGTGGCACGATGCGTTGACCTTCGGCATACGCATAGCTCTCAGGCAACGTCCAGCTTTCCCGCTTCAAGACTACCTGCCCTGTATTGCGTGGCAAGCCGTAGAAATCCGGGCCGTGATGGCTGGCGAATCCTTCGAGTTTATCCAGCGCATTCACTTGTTCAAATGCCATGGCATACAACTCGAGTGCTGCCGGTGCTGTATAGGCCCCCGCACAACCACAACTCGCTTCCTTGTCACCCTGCGCATGGGGCGCGCTATCGGTTCCCAGAAAGAACTTGCTGCTGCCGGAGGCAATCGCTGCCAACAACGCCTGACGATGCTGCTCACGCTTGAGAATGGGCAAGCAGTAATAATGCGGCCTTATCCCGCCTACCAGCATGTGATTGCGGTTGAATAACAAATGATGTGCGGTAATGGTGGCAGCGACATTGGCAGGAGCCTCGCTCACAAACTCGGCCGCCTGACGGGTCGTGATATGCTCGAAGACCACCTTGAGCGTGGGGTGACGCTCCATCAGCGGCTTCATGACGCGCTCGATAAAGGCGGCTTCTCGGTCAAAGATATCAATATCGGCATCCGTCACCTCACCATGCACCAGCAACGGCAAGCCCAGGCGCGCCATGGCTGCAATTGCTGCATCGCAATGGCGCAGGTCCGTCACTCCCGACGCTGAATTGGTGGTGGCGCCTGCCGGATACAGTTTGACAGCATGCACATGCGGGCTCGCCACTGCGCGTTCGATCTCTTCTGGGGTGGTGGTATCGGTGAGATACAGCGTCATCAAGGGTTCAAATCCGGCCCCTGCAGGCAATGCATCTACAATCCGCTGACGATATGCCATCGCCTGTTCGGTGGTGGTGACCGGAGGGTTGAGATTGGGCATGATGATGGCCCGCCCCATCTGAGCAGCCGTATGCCCCACTACCGACGCCAAGGCCGCGTCATCTCGAAGGTGTAAATGCCAATCGTCCGGGCGCGTCAAAGTAATCGAGTCCACGTGAGATCCTGTGCTGAAGGTAAATAAGACTGCCAGTATAACCAATCTCCCCACAGGATAAATCAAGTGAGCACAGCCGCCGACAACTGAGTGTCAATTGACGTATCATGCCGCTGCAAATGTCATCACAGGAAAATGAGAACTATGCCCAAGGTGCGCCGTTTTGCCGACCTGGCCGCAAGTATTGAAGGGTTGATCTGGCTTAGTCTTGCCTGGTCGATAAGCTTTTCGGTTTCCCGGGGCAGCCCTGAATTTTCGCTTGCCGCCATGTCGATAGTGGGTGCGCTTATTCTGGTCTGCTGGGCACATCGTCCATTACGAATATTGTTGCGCCGCTACCATGTGCGCAAGCGACGCACTGACATGTGGATGCATATCCTCGCCCTTCCCTTGCTTTTAACCTTGTTTCTGCATGTTCTGCTTGAAGCGTTACTCGGCAATACCTGGGTGCCGCCGAAAATCCTGCTGTTCAATATATTGGCCACCGCCGGCTGGCTTGTTTTTGTGATGACATTGTTTATTAAATTTATCATCAATGAATTGAAGTCAACCAGCAGGTAACGACAATCATGCTTGCCGCTTTACCTCTTCCCCTGTCTACGCCTAGTCGAAACCTGGTCAGACTTACCATTGTACGCGGCATCACCTGGACCGGTTTTCTTGTTGCCATTATCGTGGGCGTCGAGTTACTGGCATTTGAGTTGCACGTCACCGCCGTGGTGAGCGTGGTGATCGCCATGGGGCTTCTCAATATGCTTACCTGGTGGCGCCTCGGCCGACCCAAGGCAGTCACCCATGCAGAATACCTGGCTCACTTGCTGGCCGACATCGTCGGCCTATCCCTGGTATTTTACTTTACAGGTGGCTCGACCAACCCGTTCATCACTTATTACCTGGTGCCTATCACCATTGCGGCGGCTACGCTCCCCTGGCGCCATGCCTGGATCATCGCGGCCATGGCAATGGCCGCTTATACGTTCTTGATGTTCCACTACCAGCCGATCCCGCAACTGGCTCAGCTTAATACCGAGACACCGTTGAGTCTGCATATACTCGGCATGTGGATCAATTTCGGCCTTTCCGCTGGGTTGGTGACCTTTTTTATCTACAAGATGGCCCATGCCTTGCGCAACCGCGACCAGGCGCTTTCACGGACGCGTGAAGCCGCCTTGCGTAACGAACAGGTGCTTGCCGTCGCCACGCAAGCCGCAGGTACCGCTCACGAGCTAGGCACGCCGCTTTCCACCATGGCGGTACTGCTCAATGAAATGCAGCATGATGCCGAGAAAGATTCTGTACTGGCCCAGGATATTTCATTGCTTCGCCAGCAAGTGGATATTTGTAAATCGCGCTTGCAACATCTGGTCGCCCAAGCCGATCGCCGCAAGATGGCGGAGCCGGAAGTCCTGGATGCAGAATATTGGCTGGCCGCCGTGGTTCAACGCTGGCTGGTGTTGCGTCCGGATGTCAGCCATCGTTTCGAAATCGCTGAGCATCGAGGGCGCCCCTGGATAGCCGTCGACACGACCCTGGACCAGGCATTGACCAACTTGCTCAACAATGCCGCCGATGCCAATCCAGACAGTATCTTCATCCGCCTGGACTGGAATGAGAGTAAAGTAGTCATTGATATCCGTGACCACGGGCCGGGCGTGGCCATGTCCATTGCCGATCAACTCGGGGAAACTTTCATTTCCACGAAAAGCAAAGGCATGGGCATCGGGTTATTTCTTACCCATGCCACTATCAATCGTCTTGGGGGCGGGGTCAGCTTGTATAACCACCCTGAGGGCGGCACCTTGACGGAAGTCACTCTTCCACGCCTATCCCAAAACTGAACGTATTCAAGCGCCATCATTGACGAGGATGCCATGCACACCCCAGAGCCACGCCTGTTAATCATCGACGACGATGAAATGTTCTGCCATGTACTCAGCCGTGCATTGACCCGTCGTGGCTATCAAGTCCTGATCGCCTACGATGCGGAACAGGCGCTTGCCTTGGCAAGCCAATACAACCCGACAATGGCCACCCTGGATCTCAAGCTGGAACATAGCTCCGGCTTGAAATTACTGCCGGAATTACTCGAAGTGGCCCCCCACTGCCGGATTGTGGTACTTACCGGCTATTCCAGCATTGCCACCGCCGTGGAAGCCATCAAGCTCGGCGCAGTGAACTACCTGTGCAAACCAGCTGATGCCGAGGATGTGCTGGCTGCCTTCGAGCGTGAAGGCGGGGATCCCAACGCCGAAGTAGCGGAAAATCCGCCATCGATCAATCGCATCACCTGGGAACATATCCAGAAAGTACTGCAGGAACACGATGGCAATATCTCCGCTACTGCACGTGCGTTGGGAATGCACCGGCGCACCCTGCAACGCAAATTACAGAAGCGTCCTGTGCGACGGTAGCCGACTTACTGGGCGGTCCAGCCCAAATCGATGTTCCAACTCGAGCCAGTCACCGCTCCAGCGGCATCCGACGCCAGGAAAGCCACCATTCCTGCCACTTCAGAGGGCTCGATCAAGCGCTTGACCGCTGCATTCTTGAGCATGATCTTTTCGATGACTTCTTGCTCTTCCATGCCATTGAGCTTTGCCTGATCGGCAATCTGGTTATCCACCAGCGGTGTCTTGACGTATGCCGGACAGATGGCATTGACGGTAATGCCCTGCTCCCCGCCTTCCAGGGCGGCAGTCTTGGTCAAACCGATAATGCCGTGCTTGGCGCTAACGTAAGCAGCTTTGCCTGGCGATGCGACTTGTGCATGCACCGAGGCAATATTGATGACCCGACCCCAGCCGCATTCACGCATATTGGGCCATACTGCCTGCGTCAGCAGGAAAGGGGCCGTCAGCATCAAATCGATGATTTGCCGCCACTTTTCTTCTGGAAATTCTTCAATGGATGACACGTGCTGAATGCCGGCATTATTGACCAGGATATCTACCCCACCAAAGCGCTTATTGGCCTCGGCAACAGCGGCACGACAGGCCTCAGGGTCGGTCAAGTCGGCTTGGAAAAAAGTAGCACCAGCAGCTTGCGCCACTGTCTCTCCCGCCGGGTTAAAATCAACCGCGAGCACCTGATAACCCAGCTCACAGAAATGCTTGACCACTGCTTCACCGATACCGCTGGTGGTACCGGTGACCAGCGCCACTCGTGGTATAGCCGAGGAGGCTGTATTTGTCATGCGATTTTCCCTTTATCAGACTGTGTGGTAAGCGATCATGTGTGATTCGCCTTGTGCCTTACCTTGGCACCATTGCGCTATTTCGCAAAGCGACTCGTAAAGTAATCTCTGATGACACTGGCATCAAGCAGGTGGCTCCATCAGCCGGCTCATCATTGACTGAGCCAGGCGCGCCGCTTCTTCCATACTTTTCAAGGCGCCAAGATCCTCAAGAATACAACGTTTCCACAGAAAGTGATGAGGCCCCAGCGCTTCCTGTTGCAATCGATACGCTCCCGAAGGCAGCGTAATAGTGAGACTATTTTCACACTGGGGTGCTTGCCCATCGACAGGTAGCGCAACCAACCACAACGCTGTCGGGGTAATCAAGGCTCCCGCCAGTAATCCCTCATCCAGCTTTTGAAAACATAGGGCATCCACACCCAGCCGAGGATTGAAACAAGCCATCTGCTTGAGTTGCTTGAAATGCTTATCCCGGTAGTCGGTAGCCAGCTTCGCCAGGCGACGATAATCATCCTGCGTCAGCACTTGTCTCGTTCTCCTATCCTTTTCATCCAGCTTGATATAGCTTTTTCATGGCTAGGGTAGCTTATGACTATTGGCCAGGAGCATAAGGCTCCGGCAAAATGGCATCATAGGGTAAATGTATTTAATACTTATCTTTTATTCACTGATTCTTGCGAGAAGATGCCATGTTTGTAGTGATTTTTGGGCGTATGTCCTGCCCTTTTTGTGTACGTGCCAAACAATTAGCCGAACGCCTGGAACGTGAGGAAGCTATCCAGGGCTACCGGTATGTAGATATGCCGACAGAAGGTGTCACCAAGGCGGATATTGAAAAAACCGCCGGCAAGCCGGTTCACACCGTTCCACAGATTTTCGTCGACCAGACCCATATTGGGGGTTTCACTGAATTCGCCCAGTACGTGCGCCAACAAGGTCTGTTACCTTCAGCCTGATTCCTTGGTGTTTTCCTCCGTTGAACGCCGTTGCATCTTCCTTGCCTATACTGACCTCGTCTTAATCGAGGCTTGTGACAAGCAGAGCACATGCGCGTGTCTGGAGATGAGGAAAACGCTATGCAGCGCGACGAGTTCGTCCAGCAACTTTGGCTGGATTATGTTCATGCCCACCCGGACATCAGCTCGCTGAGCTTATTTTCACTGCCGGTGCCCGCTGAATACTTCACCCTGCTCACCCTGAACCATGGTTTCTTTTCCAGCAGTGTCTTGCTCTCCAACCTGGCTCACCTGGGCTATCGGCCTGTCAACAAATATGCCATGGCTGACCGCGGCTTGTTAGTCCACCTGCTTTGTCCTCCGGATTCAGGAAGCTGGTTGGTGCTTGCCGAATTACAAACCGGCACTTTGTCCCGAGAACCCCGACGCCAACTGGAAGCCTTGATCAGCCAGGCCCACCCGGAAGATTGCAGGGGCCAGAATCTACTTTCTCGTGGACGCCCATGGCCAATGCCCAGCTGGGAAACTTATCAATTGCTTTATCAAGCTCACCCTCTGGCTGGCTGGCTGGCCATCATGGGGCCGCGCTTGCACCATGCAGGCTTTGATTGCAAGACGTGGGGGGCGACATTGACGGAGCTTGACCAGCAACTGGTACAAGTCGGACTGCGGGGTAATGCGGATCGGCATAACGGTATTTTTCCGATTTCACCGTTACTGAATTATCGTTTTTACCCCACCACAGCCCAACGTTTGCCTTTTTCCGACGGCGATGAGCACCGCGTATCGCTTGGGGGTTTGGTGTTAGCTGAAAAGCAGACAGAGAATGCCCACGGCCAGGTGGCAGAACTCCTGTTTCCGCATCACACTCGTTGTGAACTAGCCTAGCAACCGCCCCTTCGGGGCGGTTTTAAAAGCGTGTTTCCGGCGTTTTCAGGCACTTTCCTCGAAGGTCATTTCCGGCACATGAGCAGGCACAATGAGCTTACCTGCGGTTTTTTCAACTATCTCCTCGACACTGACCCCGGGGGCGCGCTCTTTTAGAATAAAAGCGCCATCCTTGATTTCCAGATAAGCGAGATCCGTCAATACGCGATTGATACAACCGGCACCGGTCAATGGCAGGTTACAGCTTTCCAGCAATTTGGACTCACCGTGCTTGGACGCATGCGTCATGGTGCAGATAATGTTTTCCGCACCCGCCACAAGATCCATCGCGCCCCCCATGCCCTTGATGAGTTTGCCAGGCACCATCCAGGAGGCGATATTACCGTTCTGGTCGACTTCAAAGGCGCCTAAAACCGTCAAATCAACGTGGCCCCCTCGGATCATGGCAAACGATTCAGCCGACGAGAAAATCGCTGCCCCAGGACGTGCGGTAACCGTTTGCTTGCCGGCATTGATCATATCCGGGTCCAGCTCATCTTCCGTTGGAAAACGCCCCATGCCCAACAAGCCGTTTTCCGACTGCAACATGACATCAATGCCATCGGGAATATAATTAGCTACCAACGTGGGGATGCCTATGCCCAAGTTGACGTAAAACCCATCTTCCAGTTCACGTGCGACGCGCTGAGCCATTTGTTCACGTGTCAAAGCCATGATGATTACCTCTTGTTCTAACAGAAACTTGAAATGCCACTAGGCGTAAACAGAGCAGCTCAGCTGCGCACGGTGCGCTTCTCGATGCGCTTTTCAAATGACCCCTGGATAATCCGGTCAACATAGATACCCGGCGTATGGATCTGGCTGGGCTCCAGCTCGCCAGGCTCGACGATTTCCTCGACTTCGACAACGGTAATCCTGCCTGCTGTGGCGGCCATGGGATTGAAATTTTGTGCCGTGTGGCGATACACCACATTCCCGTAACGATCGGCTTTCCAGCCTTTGACGATGGCAAAATCACCCGTCATGGCTTCTTCGAGAATATGTGGGCGACCATTGAATTCACGGACTTCCTTGCCTTCCCCGATAGGCGTGCCGTAACCGGTAGCGGTATAAAAAGCGGGGATACCCGCGCCGCCAGCACGCATCTTTTCAGCCAGGGTGCCCTGAGGCGTCAGGACCACTTCGATTTCATCGTTGAGCATCTGCTGCTCGAACAAGGCGTTTTCGCCGACATAGGAGGCGAATATCTTGCGAATCTGACGATCCTCCAGCAGTAGGCCTAAACCAAAACCGTCGACCCCGCAATTGTTGGAAACCACCGTTAGATCCTTGACACGGCGACGCTTGATTTCGGCAATCAGATTTTCGGGAATACCGCACAGGCCGAAACCACCGGCAATGATCGTCATGCCGTCTTCAATGCCTTCCATTGCCTGTTCGTAGGAAAATACTCGCTTATCGAATCCGGCCATTGTTATGCCTCACGTTGTTTTCAGATGGAACAAGGAACCCTACTACTGTACTGCCAGTGTTGGGTCTGGCAATATATTTGTTAAGTTTGTTTTTCTTATCAATTTATTTATTTTTCAAATTTTTAATTTTCCGTCTTTCGGAGGCTCAGTGACCGTCAAACAGCTTCGTGCCTTTCTGGCTGTCGCCCAGACCTTGAGCTTCACTCAGGCCTGCGAACGCCTTCACCTCTCGCAGCCTGCTCTTAGCCTTACCATCAAAGGGCTCGAAGAAACATTGGGTGGCAAACTGCTTTTGCGCAGTACACGTAGTGTCCGCCTGACGCCTGAAGGAGAATCCCTGCTTCCCTTGGCCAAGCACTTGTTAGCACAATGGGATGATGCAGAAGACCTGCTGCGCCAGCGTTTCACACTTCAACTGGGCAGGTTAAGCGTAGCCGCCATGCCGGCTTTTGCGTGTAATCTATTGCCTAGCGCCCTGGTCGCTTTCCGCCAACGCTATCCCAAGATCAACATCACCGTGCATGATGTAATCAACGAGGAAGTCACCGAAATGGTGCGGTCACGCCAGGTTGAAATGGGAATCGCCTTCTCTCCCGAAGGGGCGGGAAGCTTATCGTTCACCCCCCTGTTCAAGGATCAGTTTGTTGCGGTGGTTCCTTTGGATTCCCCTTTGGCCAGCTATCCTGCCTTAGAGTGGTCAATGTTACTTGAAGAAGATTTCATTACCCTGCAGCGCCCTTCGATGCTGCGACGCCTACTGGAACAACAGCTGGAAAAACGTCAGATCAGCCTTCCCGTGGCATTTGAAAGTCATCAGCTTTCTACGGTGGGCCGAATGGTTGCGGAAGGATTGGGGGTGAGCGCTGTTCCGTCCATGTGCATTCGCCAAATGCATGATTTAGGGGCACGCTGCATACCGCTTACCGCACCGGGCATTGCCTGCATTGTCGGGATTCTGACGCACGATGAACTTTCCGTCGCCGCTCAAGCATTGAGGGAAGTATTACGCGAAACCGTCCAGGCCCCCACTCTGACCCTTTTGTCCTAATACCTCATTTCTTGTCATTACCTCTCAGTCACTGGGAAGCATAGGCAATATCCTTTAGCATTGCAGTCAGTTAGTGATGAGAGAAAACGCCTTGGTGACGATAAAAAGTAAGGGAACCGTCATGCCTATTCTCAAGGGGCTGGTCAGCATAGTATTGCTGACAATCAACACGCTATTCTGGGGCGTTCCTCTTATCGTGTTGACATTGTTGAAAGTGATCGCCCCAGGCCGTGCCATGAAACGTCGGCTCCTTGTGAATCTCGATCGCGTCGCACTTAACTGGATTGGGTTTAATCTTTGGTGGATGCGTCGCTGGCTCAAGCCCAGCCTGAAAGCCACGTTTCCCGATGATTTGAGCTCCCGGCAATGGTGGCTGGTATTATCCAACCATCGTAGCTGGATCGATATTTTCATGCTGCTGATGGTGCTTCATCGGCGTATCCCCATGCCGCGCTTTTTTATAAAGCGTCAGCTAATCTGGATTCCTGTGGTGGGATTGGCATTTTGGGCACTGGAGTTTCCTTTCATGCGGCGTTATAGCCGTGAACATCTGCAAAAAAATCCACACTTGGCAGATATTGACCGTGAAGCGACTCGCCGCATGTGCAACCGCGCTCAGGAGATGCCCATCGCGATTTTCAACTTCGTGGAGGGGACACGGTTCACTCCTGCCAAACGTGATGCTCAGCAGAGCCCTTATCGCCACCTGCTGCGCCCCAAGGCAGGCGGTGTGGCCCAAGTGCTTAATCTGCTTGGCGGCACCTTGGATGGCATATTGGATGTGACGATTAGCTACCGGAACCCCTCACCTAGTTTCTGGAAATTCTTATGTGGCCAAGAGGCTCCGATCACCCTTCATGCACGACGGCTTGAGATGCCTTCGTGGATGAAAGAAACCGACTATCACCAGGAATCGCAGCATAAGGAACGCTTTCATTCATGGCTCAATGCACTCTGGCAAGAAAAAGATGCCATGCTGGATGGGCGGATCGGTCACGAATGAGCGCTCCTTTTATCGGTGTACTTATTGTTATCGCTCTACTTTCTGGCTGCGCAAGCACTTCTGAGACACCTCAACGAGCGGCGGTTTCAGCGTCCAATAAGCTTTCCGGCAATAACATTACCGGACATTGGGTGGCGGTTCAGCGTGGCGATACGCTGGGCAATCTGGCTTCCCGCGGCAATGTGCCACTTGAACGCTTACAGCGTTTCAATCCCGGAGTCGATTCACACCGACTGGCTGTCGGGCAACGTTTGTTGATGCCTACGCAACAAGAACGCGCGCCCTCGGGCGGCCCTTATCGCTATCAAGTTCGCCCCGGCGATACCTATTCAGCGATTGCACGGCATTTCGCCACCACGCCAGCCCGCATTCAGCAAGCCAACTCAGGCATCTCGCCGACACAGCTGCGTATCGGCCAGGTGATAAGCGTACCCTTGAGAGATACATCGACAGTCACCACATCAGCTGCACGCACACTTCCCAACAGGCGCACGACGACGAGCCAAGCCCCAGCAGCATCCACCGATCTGGACTTACCTGCCTCGGTACGGCAATGGTCTTGGCCATTAAACGACTATCGGATTGTTCGACGTTTCGGCCCCGACAGCCGTGGCTCTCTGCAACCCATGTTGCTGGCCACCGAGGCAGGGGCCAAGGCGCT
This sequence comes from Vreelandella zhuhanensis, assembly GCF_009793355.1. Classification (GTDB taxonomy): domain Bacteria; phylum Pseudomonadota; class Gammaproteobacteria; order Pseudomonadales; family Halomonadaceae; genus Vreelandella; species Vreelandella zhuhanensis. The sequence continues at coordinate 9,419 of NZ_WTKP01000006.1, read as the reverse complement.
TGCGGTCGCACCCGGCGAAGTGCGCTTTGCCAGCACCATGCGCCAACTCGGACAGGTGGTGATTGTGCATCATGACAACAATTTGCAAAGCGTCTATGCGTTATGCGACAAGCTTTTAGTAAAGGAGAACACCCCGGTATCGCGTGGTGATCCACTGTGTGAAGTGGGACAGAGCGTGACGTCTCAGCGCTATGACCTCCTGTTTGATTTGCGCCAGGCGGGAAAGCCGATCGATCCACGCCGAGTGTTGAAATAATCACCCTGCTTTTCCCTGCCTGGCGCAATCGCTCAACAGGGGAAAGCTACAAATGCCTCAGCCTCGATAATATCCCGGTGCAACGAAGGGAGTTTTTGTCACTGTCATCGGTAACAGCTTGCCTCTGACGCTGGCAAAAACCTGGGTACTGGTTTCGGCTAATTCAACACTCACATACCCCATGGCAATCGGTTTACCTACTGTCGGTCCGAAACCACCGGAGGTGACCACGCCGACAGCCTGGCCATCTTGATCAAACAATTCCGCACCTTCGCGTACTGGCGCCCGGCCATCGGCAATCAAGCCGACACGCTTTCGAGTATGGTCCTTGGCATACAGCTGATGTAGCACTAGATCAGCCCCGGGAAATCCACCGGCACGCTCTCCACCATGACGACGCACCTTGCCAATCGCCCATATCAATCCAGCTTCAACGGGAGTGGTATTTGTGTCCATGTCATGCCCGTAAAGACATAATCCCGCCTCCAGGCGCAGCGAGTCTCTGGCTCCCAAGCCAATCGCCTCCACCTCAGGCTCATTCAACAACTTCTTGGCCAAGGCTTCGCAATCATCGGAGGCTACGGAAATTTCAAAGCCATCCTCTCCCGTGTAACCACTGCGGCTGATCCATACTTCGCTGCCATCAATCTCGAAACGGCCATGCTGCATGAAGATCAGTTCACAAGCGTCTGGACATAACCGCTGCATGACCTCGGAGGCTTGTGGGCCTTGTAACGCGAGCAGTCCCCGATCAAGCACTTCAATTTCATGGGTTTCGCCCAGGTTAGTGCGCAAATGAGCCACATCCTGATCTTTACAAGCGGCATTGACCACCAGATAAAAATGATCGCCAGCGTTGACGCTCATCAGATCGTCAAGTATCCCTCCTTCAGTACTGGTAAATAACCCATAACGCTGCGCGCCCACTTCAAGACCTACCAGGTCAGAAGGAATCAGCGTTTCCAGCGCTTGCGCTGCATTTTTGCCAGAGAACTTGATTTGTCCCATGTGCGACACATCGAACAGGCCGCAAGCCTGGCGTGTATGTTCGTGCTCCTTCTTCACTCCCATGGGGTATTGCACGGGCATTTCATAGCCTGCAAATGGCACCATCCGAGCTCCCAACGACTCATGTAGTGCATGCAGCGGGGTACGCTTGAGATTGTTCATATCTGCTTCCTACCTTGCCATTGGTATTTATTACATAGTGATATTGATACATAAAAAGAGAGAAGGCCCAACAAAGGCCTTCTCACTCTATACTACCGGGGCATCACGCATGCCACCATTGGGTTCATGCTTTATCGTGTTCCAACTCCTCGCCCGGCAGTACATCTTTTCCATCAAAGTAATCTTTGGTCAACTTGAACACCACCGGCGACAGCAGCGCCAGAGCAATCAGGTTGGGTATGGCCATCAGGGCATTGAACGTATCTGCCATCAGCCAGATAAAGCCCAACTGGGCGATTGCGCCAAGCGGGATCGCAAGCACGAACAGCACGCGATAGACCATGATGGAGCGTGTTCCAAACAGGAACTGGCAACATTTTTCACCGTAAAACGACCAACCCAAGATAGTGGTAAAGGCGAACACTGCCAGTGCTATCGAGACAATTTGATTACCAAAACCAGGCAGCGCTGCGTCGAAGGATAATGCCGTCAACGACGCGCCCGCTTCTCCTCCAATCCATACAGTGGAAGTGAGAATGACCAGGGCGGTGATGGTGCACACGACGATGGTATCGATAAACGTACCCAGCATCGCAATCAACCCTTGGCGTACCGGGTTTTTAGTTTGGGCCGCTGCGTGAGCAATCGGGGCGCTACCAAGCCCGGCTTCATTGGAGAATATCCCACGAGCCACACCAAAACGAATCGCCGCCATAACCGCAGCCCCTGCAAAGCCGCCTGCAGCAGCCATGGGATTGAAGGCATAGTAGAAAATCAAACCAAAGGCTTCGCCTATCTGGTCGGCGTTAACTACCAGTACCGCCAACCCCGCCACAATATAGGCAATACCCATAATCGGAACCAATTTACCGGCTACTTTGGCAATGCGCTTGATTCCTCCCAGTATTACCGCCCCGGCGAGTACCATGATGGTGATGCCCGTCAGCCAATGGGGAATACCAAAAGTGGAGTCCAAGGCATCCGCCACCGAGTTGGACTGAACGGTATTACCAATACCAAAAGCGGCTACGGCGCCAAAGAAAGCAAATGCTCCCCCTAACCATAGCCATTTTTTGCCAAGGCCGTTCTTGATATAGAACATCGGGCCGCCAATATGGAAGCCGAGGCTATCAGTTTCCCGGTAACGCACTGCCAGTACAGCTTCGGCAAACTTGGTAGCCATACCCACCAGAGCCGTAATCCACATCCAGAACACGGCACCAGGGCCACCCAACGCGATGGCAGTCGCCACCCCGGCAATATTGCCGGTACCAATCGTTGCGGACAATGCCGTCATCAAGGCGTTGAATGGAGAAATTTCCCCTTCCGCCTCGGCCTTTTTGCCAGCGGCTGTCTTTGGCGTGCGGCCTTGCCACATAAGCTTGAAACCCATACCAAGCTTTCTGATAGGGATTAGCTTCAAACCCAATTGCAAGTAGAGACCAACGCCCAGCAGCAATATCAGCATCAACGGCCCCCATACCACACCATTGATTGCTTCAAAAAAGCTAATTAATGTATCCACCTGATTCCCCTTGGTATTGTCTTATTTGTATTGATTCAATAATCCCAGCTATGGCTGATGTCCAGCTATGCCAGCCCTATCGTGGCCTCGCAAAACACCCAGCACGATTGGCATGTTTTACACCATTTGGCTGGCATACTTCCATGTCTTGTTGGGCAAGTGCCATAATTTCATGGTCTAACTTGATATTTCATGGTTTTTTTTCCGTTACGTAATGCATTCCACCTCATCTTACCGCGATGGAGCTGCCTAGAAACTTGTTTCCGATAGGAAACTCGTTACCATACGTCAATATCTCGCGAGGTTGTTGCTTGCTGCCCTTGTCGCAAGCAAAGCCGGTATGACGCTTCCCAACCGTTATTTCACTGGGAGAGAGCCGTAGCCGAACCTGGACAAGGGGTCGCCAAACAGTGCTGTTAACGCTAGTATTCACCGCGTGAAAAATCATTTCATAAAGGAAATTAAAATGAGCAACGTTCCTGCCGAGTTACGGTATGCAAAAAGTCATGAATGGGTTCTCGACAATCAGGACGGCACCGTCACGGTCGGTATCACCGATCATGCTCAAGAGGCGTTGGGCGATGTGGTCTTTGTGGAACTACCTGACGTCGGCCGTGCGCTTGCCAGGGGCGATGAGTTTGGCGTGATTGAATCAGTCAAAGCTGCGTCCGACCTTTACTCCCCTGTTCAAGGGGAAGTCATCGAAGTCAATGAGATTTTGGAAGACTCCCCGGAAACGATCAACGAAGCACCGTACGAGGCTGGCTGGATCATGAAGGTACGTCTCGATGAAGCCTCCTCCATTGAGGGGTTGCTGGATGCACAAGCGTATCAGGCGACTATCAACGCTGAAGACTGATACGTAGCCCGCTTTTCATTAATGAGCCTTCTTGTTTTTCAACTCGATTGTGCTGTCGTGCCTACACGCCTGGAATTGTCTTATGTCTTTTGATCAACGCCGCTTGGCCGACCTGGCCGACCACGACGCCTTCCTCAAGCGCCATAACGGGCCTAACGCAGACGATACCGCTGCAATGCTCGACACGTTAGGCATCAAGAGCATGGCCAGTCTGATAGAACAGACAATCCCGTCGGACATACGCCTGGAGCGTGAACTGCGACTGGATGACCCGCGTAGCGAAGCCGAAGCGCTCGACTATCTGGCACGCCTTGCCCGGCAAAATCGAGTTGTGAAAAATCACATAGGCCAAGGCTACTACGGCACCCACATGCCTGCCGTCATTCAACGCAATGTCTTGGAAAATCCCGGTTGGTATACAGCTTATACGCCCTACCAGCCGGAAATTTCTCAAGGGCGACTTGAAGGCCTGCTCAACTTCCAGCAAGTCATCATGGACTTGACGGGCATGGACCTGGCCAATGCATCGTTGTTGGATGAGGCCACGGCAGCAGCAGAAGCGATGGCGCTATGCAAGAGAGCCAACAAGAAAAGCCGTTCATCGACATTTTTCGTGGCAGAAAATGTTTTCCCCCAAACCCTGGATGTCGTCAAGACTCGCGCAGAGTTCTTTGGTTTCTCGATTATTGTCGGCCCGGCAGAAGCACTTGCCGATCATGACGTATTCGGCGCGCTACTCCAATACCCAGGCAATTCCGGGGAAATCGGCGACCTGGCGCCTTTACTGAAAAAGGCCACCGATAACCATATCATGACCTGCGTGGCCGCTGATCTTCTCAGTCTAGTGATATTGAAAGAGCCGGGTGCCTTGGGGGCGGATATCGTCGTGGGTAACTCGCAGCGTTTCGGCGTTCCCATGGGCTTTGGTGGCCCACATGCAGCTTTCTTTGCCACCTCCGACAAGCTCAAACGCTCAATCCCGGGTCGCATAATCGGCGTTTCCAAGGATAGTCGCGGAAAGACGGCACTGCGCATGGCAATGCAAACACGCGAACAACATATTCGGCGCGAAAAGGCTACTTCCAATATCTGCACCGCCCAAGCCCTTCTGGCTAATATTGCCGGGTTTTATGCCACCTACCATGGGGCTGAAGGGCTCAAGAAAATTGCTCATCGTACGCATCGTCTCACCACGATTCTAGCGGAAGGCCTCAAGCAAAGCGGTATTGTACTGGCTCATGACAGTTGGTTTGACACATTGCGTCTGACCAATGTGGATTCAGGCAAGATTCATGGACGCGCCATGACTCATGAGATCAACTTGCGTTACTTCAATAACGGCGACGTAGGTATCAGCCTGGATGAAACCACTACCGCACATGACGTTACCCAGCTGTTCGAGGTAGTACTCGGCGATGAACATACCCTGTCGGTCGCGGTACTTGACGATGCCATCATGGCTCATGGAACCAGCGGAATTCCCGAAAACAGCCGTCGTCAAAGTGATTTCCTGACTCATCCGACCTTCCAGCGCTACCATAGTGAAACGGAAATGCTGCGTTATTTGAAGCGCCTGGAAAACAAGGATCTGTCACTGGCGCATGCAATGATTCCGCTGGGCTCTTGCACGATGAAACTCAACGCTACCAGTGAGATGATTCCCATCTCGTGGCCGGCGTTTTCCCAGCTGCATCCTTTCGCTCCGCGTGATCAGGTGGTCGGCTATCAACAGATGATTGATGAGCTGGCAGCTTTCTTAACTGAAATTACTGGTTATGATCACATCTCCATGCAGCCCAATTCCGGTGCCCAGGGCGAGTACGCAGGCTTGGTGGCTATCCGTCGTTATCAGGCAGCTCAAGGAGAAGCACACCGCAATGTGTGTCTGATTCCCAGTTCAGCTCATGGTACCAATCCCGCTTCCGCTGCCATGGTGCGGATGGAAGTCGTCGTGGTTGAGTGCGATCAGGACGGTAATATCGACCTGAATGACTTGCGCAACAAGGCGGAAAAGCACAGCGACCATCTTTCCGCCATCATGCTGACTTACCCTTCCACTCATGGCGTGTTCGAAAGCAGCGTACGCGAAGCATGTAGTATCGTGCATGGACATGGAGGCCAAGTGTATATTGATGGTGCCAACATGAATGCTCAGGTCGGCTTGTCACGCCCTGGTGATTTTGGAGGCGATGTCTCACATCTCAACTTGCACAAGACGTTTTGTATTCCGCATGGCGGCGGCGGCCCCGGCATGGGCCCTATCGGTGTCAAGGCACACCTGGCTCCATTCGTATCCAACCATGTGGTGACCCCAATAGAAGGGGTTAATCCCGATAGCGGCGCTGTTTCAGCGGCTGCATTTGGTAGCGCCTCGATACTGCCTATCTCATGGGCTTATATCAAGATGATGGGCGCCCGGGGACTCAGAGAAGCGACTGAACTTGCCATCTTGAATGCCAATTATATCGCTAAGCGACTGGAAGAATATTACCCGGTGCTTTATAAAGGCGATAATGGCACAGTCGCACATGAATGCATTATTGACATTCGTCCACTTAAAGCCACGTCAGGTATCAGTGAAGAAGATATTGCCAAGCGTTTGATGGATTATGGTTTCCATGCTCCCACAATGTCCTTTCCTGTACCCGGCACTCTGATGATCGAGCCAACCGAGTCAGAGTCTCGCTATGAAATAGATCGTTTCTGCGATGCCATGATTGCAATTCGGAAGGAAATTGAGTCTGTTGAAAACGGTCAATGGCCCGTAGACAATAACCCTTTGGTCAATGCTCCTCATACTCAAGCTGATCTTGTCGAAGAGTGGAATCGCCCTTATTCAAGAGAGCTGGGAGCCTTCCCATCAGAAGCCGTAAAATTGGGAAAATACTGGCCTTCTGTTAACCGAGTAGATAATGTTTTCGGGGATAGACAGCTTATATGCTCATGCCCAAGCATTGAAGAGTATCGCAGCTAATCTTAACAAGACCCACTTATTTAAAATAAAGTAAGTGGGTCATTTTACTGCATCCTTTGCTCCCTAAATCCCTTCAATAGTTTTTCGTAGCGTTTAGGCAAGGTCGAATCACGACGCTGCAATACGTGCAATACTTCATTTATCGCTTTATTAAATGTGAGTTCCTTAACTTGCCTCTGCCACGGTGATGTTTCTAGAACCAACCGTGAAACCACGGTAAATCCCAGCCCTCGCGCCACTGCATCCAACACCATGCTTACCTCATTGGTAAACCCTTGATGCCTAAAATGTGTCATGGAGCGAAACTCACCCGGATAGTTTTCTTTGAAGAAATTACTGGCTTGATTAATGCCGTCATAGTAATTGATAAAACCAAGCCCCATGAGGTCACTCAACGTACTTCCTGTAAAATCAGCCGGGACCACTAGGCACAATGGTTCTTGATGCCATACGCTACATTTCAATTCAGGGTGCTTTACAGGCTCGGTGACAATCCCTATATCATAGCGTCCTTCCACTAGGTCGTTAACAATCTCATGGTTAAATGCAAAGCTATAATTAACCGTCAGATTTGGATGCATTTGTTGCTGCCCTAGTATGTAAGGGTAAAACATAAGCCCAACACTACCTGGCGAGGCGATACGACATTCGCCGCTATCCAGGGAATCATCGTCCAGACCATGGCGAAACTGTTCATGCTCTGCAAAAAGCTTGAGTGCATAATCGTAAGCTCTTCGACCGGGTTCTGTCAGGGTAAAACTTTTCCCTTGCCGCTCCAGCAGCACTTTCCCCAAGTAACTTTCCAATTTGCGGATATGCTGGCTCACGCCAGGTTGCGTCATGTCCAACCGACGAGCCGTGCGAGTGAAGCTTCCTGTTTCCACTAGCGTGATATAAGTACGAAAATACTGCGCATTGAACATAAGCTGTGCCAACTCATCTACACTTAAATTTGCCTTATCCAACATTCTATCAGCTAGCTTCCAACATCACAGCGCTGCGCTGACTCATAGAGCGTGATAGCATGGCAGAAAGTCAAAATCTCACTATTTACGAGCATCCTAATGTTAAATTCTCAAGGTGTTGACACCATTTCCAGCATCATTTCCCCGGAAGGAAGCTTGGAAGTTCTTTCTCAGCATGAAGTAAACCGCTTGCATCGCACTTCCAAAAGTGGCTTACATGATCTATTGCGGCGCTGTTCGCTGGCGGTACTTAATTGTGGGAACCCAACCGATGACAGTCTGGCGATACTTGAAACTTACAAAGATTTTGATATTGAAGTATTGCAACAAGACCGAGGCATACGCTTAAAAATTACTAATGCACCTGCTGAAGCCTTTGTCGATGGGCGCATGATTCGCGGCATACGTGAACATTTATCTGCAGTCATTCGGGATATTGTTTATGTATATAACGAAATACAACATCATAAACGTTTCGACCTTTCGACCGCGGAAGGTACCACGAACGCCGTCTTTCATATTTTACGTAAAGCTGGAACCTTAAAACCAGGACGCGACCCAAGGCTAGTCGTTTGCTGGGGTGGCCATTCTATTTCCCGGGAAGAGTATGAGTACACCAAAGACGTAGGTTATCACTTAGGATTACGCGATCTAGATATTTGCACAGGCTGTGGACCCGGCGCCATGAAAGGACCCATGAAAGGGGCCAACATAGCGCATGCAAAACAAAGGCGCCGTGATGGTCGTTATCTAGGCGTCTCGGAGCCAGGCATCATCGCTGCTGAAGCCCCAAACCCGATTGTCAACGAACTTGTCGTAATGCCAGATATAGAAAAGAGACTTGAGGCATTTGTGCGTTTAGGGCATGGCATTATTGTCTTTCCGGGGGGCGTAGGGACCGCTGAAGAAATTCTTTATCTTTTAGGCATTCTGCTACACCCAGACAATCATGAGATGCAACTTCCTCTCATATTTACCGGCCCTAAAAACTCGGAGGAATATTTTCATAGAATCGATGAATTCCTCGTTTATACGTTAGGGGAAAAGGTAAGAAAACATTATACGATAATAATCGGCGATCCTACCCAAGTAGCCCGATTGATGCGCAAAGGAATCGATGGAGTAACAGATTTTCGACGAACTCACCAGGACGCTTTTTATTACAACTGGCGCTTGACGATAGCACGAGATTTTCAATCCCCTTTTGAACCCACACATATGGCGATGGAGACCTTAGCACTCCACCGAAACCAACCCACCCATGAACTAGCCGCCAATTTGAGGCGTGCTTTCTCAGGTATCGTAGCAGGCAATGTGAAAGAACAAGGGATCCGGGCTATTGATAAATATGGGCCGTTTAAATTAACAGCCGAACCAGAGCTGATGCAACGACTCGACGTTCTACTGAGCTCTTTTGTTATTCAAGGCAGAATGAAGTTAGCCGGCCAAGACTATGTGCCCTGCTACATACTGAATTAAAGCCTTATCAAGCCGCTGAACTCAGCGGCTTGATTGCGCATTTTTTCCGGGCACAAAAAAAACGCCCCCGCGGCAAGGCCGTGGGGGCGTTTTTTTTCGAATAGGTGCCTGACGATGACCTACTCTCGCATGGGGAGACCCCACACTACCATCGGCGCGGAACGGTTTCACGACTGAGTTCGGCAAGGGAT
>NZ_WTKP01000005.1 GCF_009793355.1 Vreelandella zhuhanensis | reverse complement strand
GCGCTTCGTGGCGGTCTATGCCCGTGGTACGTCCAGCCAAGCGTTCGACGGGTCAGGGCCGGTGAAACGCGATAAGGACGATTATAGTCAGTGTACGTTTAACACCGGCAAGCGCTACCACGCGGACCTTAATGCCGCTTATAACATCGCCGCCCGGGGCCATGTTGTTTACCAAGGGCGTGGCCGCAAGGCTACCGCCCGTGTGAGCTCGCAAACGCCGACTCGCACACCGCGAACCCCGGTCACGCTCTCCACGCTCTGGCAACAAAGCGCGTGAGAGTGATGGGAATCCGCGATTCTATTCTTTGAATGAATCGTCGGAGGGTTCAAGGAAGGTCTCTTGTGCTCACCGCAGAAGGCGCTCGACCTTGGGTCGAGGCTAGGCACTTTGGGCATCAGTCACCCCAGTCTCTACAGCACCCAAGTCCCCCTCATGTCCTCGCGGTAGTTTTCCTTTTTCCACCACTACTTTTTCGTTTTGCATAGCTCTTTCTTGGCTTACCAGTGCTTGGCTTTCCCGCGCGCTTTGCCGGGGTGGCGGCTTCGCCCTGTGCCGTCCGCAAGCTTTGCTTTAGCTTGCCGGCATCACTCTGGCTGAGCAGGGCGCGCAGGTCATCCAAAAGCGCGTGCTGAAAGGCATCTGCGTCGTCTTGGCGTTCGGAAATCGCCCTCAGGCGCTGTTCCCAAAGTGCGGTACGTTCCGGCGTGCTCACGGCGCTGGGCAGGGCGGCGATCAAGGCGCTGCCCAGTTGCGTGGCCCGCAGTGCCTTGCCCTGGCGCACCAGATAACCCCGCATCACCAGGGTTTCGAGGATTCCGGCGCGCGTAGCTTCGGTGCCCAGGCCGTCGGATTCCTTCAGAGTGCGCCTGACGGCGGGGTCCTGCACATAACGGCCGATATTCATCATGGCATTGATCAGGCTGGCATCGGTGAAGGGCTCGGGGGGTCGCGTTTCGCGTTCTTCCACCCCGGCATCCAAGGCTTTGCAGGTTTCGCCTTCATGCAGGCTGGGGAGCGGCGGGGTCTCGTCGCGGGTGGTGAACAGCGGCTTCCAGCCGGGGTCGAGCACGCTTTGTCCGCGCGCTTTGAACGTTTCATCCAGCACCATGAACTGCGCCTTGACCTCGAAGGTGCGCAAGGGGCGATAGAACTGCGCCAGCATATTGCGCGTAATCAGGCGAAAGACGTTGGCATCGGTGGCTGAAAGGGTGCTGAAGTCGGGGGCCTTGCCACTGGGGGCCAGGGCGTGGTGAGCGCTGACTTTCTTGTCGTTCCAGGCTTTCGAGCGTAGCGAAAAATCCGCCCCCGCCAGCCATTCGCCAAGTGTGTTGTCGCTGGCGCAGGCGCCGCCAAGGCTACGCTGGGCCTGGGCGAGATGTTCTTCGGGCAGATAACGGCAATCCGAGCGCGGATAGGTAATCAGTTTGTGCTGTTCGTAGAGCCGTTGGCAGCTGTCGAGTACCGCCTGGGCGGACACGCCATAACGCCGGGCGGCATCCACTTGAAGGGCGGAAAGCGAATAAGGCAGCGGCGGTGCCTGGCGTTTCTCTTGCTGCTCGAGCTGTTTCAAGACTCCCTCAGCGCCGGGCAATCGTGCGGCCAGTTGATCCGCCGGGCTGCGGTCGATCAAACGCCCCTGGTCGTCCAACGGCTGGGATTCACCCGGCACCCACCAGGCTCGAAGTTGGCCGCTTTTCACGGCAAGCTCCACCCATAGCGGGTAGAAAAGATGGGGCACGAAGTCTCGAATGCTATTGTCGCGGCGTACGATCAACCCCAGCACCGGGGTTTGTACCCGGCCAACCGAGAGTACCCCATCGTGGCCGGCTTGACGCCCGGTGAGCGTCCAGGCGCGGGACAGGTTGATGCCATACAGCCAGTCGGCACGGGAGCGTGCCTGGGCCGCCTGAAAGAGCGGCTGATAGTCGGCATTATCCTGCAAGCGGCTCAAGGCGCGAACCACGGCCGGGCGGTTCAGGTCGTTGATCAACAAGCGTTTGACCGGGCCTTTATAACCGCAGTGCTCGATGACTTCCTGGACTAGCAGTTGTCCTTCACGATCAGGATCGCCGGCGTGTACAACGTCCGCGGCTTGCTTGAGTAGACGGCGAACTATCGCCAGCTGCCCGCGGGCCTTGGCGCGCGGGGTCAACTTCCAGCGCTGGGGGACGATAGGCAGGCGGTCGAGGCGCCATTGCTTGTCGGCGGCATCGTAGACCTCTGGAGAGGCCTGTTCCAGCAAGTGCCCCAGGCACCAGGTGACCACGCTTTCCCCACACACAATGGCGCCTTCTTCCCGGCGCGAGCCCCCCGGCAAGGCGTCAGCAATGGCACGCGCCAAGCTGGGTTTTTCGGCAATGATCAGGCGCATAGGACTCCCGGCTGGCAGGCTGGCAAACGAATGGAATGCTGGATATTTTATCAGATCGGCTTGATGCCGGCATAAGTGATAGGCGATACCTGGCTTAACTAGGTGTATAGTATTTGTATCACTTTTAGGTTGAGGTCGAGATCATGCGTGAAAAAGGCAGAACACGTCGATTGATGGGGTTGGGAGCACGCACCGGCGGTGCCCTGATAAAAACCCGTTTAGGTGGCCAGGCCGATTGGCGGGCGCTGGGTGAGGCGCTGTTCGAAGGACTTTCCGAGCTCAAGGGTCCAGCGATGAAGCTGGCCCAGGTCGTTTCGCAGTGGGATGACATCCTGCCGCCGGACCTGGCCGATGAACTGGCGCGTTTGCAGCGCCAAGCCGAGCCGATGCCTTGGCCGCGCATCCGTGAAGCCCTGGTGCTCCAGTACGGCGACCTGGATACGGTGTTTCGTGACATCGAAGAGCGCCCCTTTGCCAGTGCGTCCATGGGGCAGGTGCATCGCGCCATCACGCATGACGGCGAGACCCTGGTGCTCAAGGTACAGTACCCGGGGCTTGCCGAGGTGCTGGAAACGGATCTGTTTCAGGTGCGTCGGCTGATGCGCCTGGGGCGCTGGTTCAAGGTGCCGCAGTCGCGCCTGGATGCATTGTTCGAGGAGCTTGCTGCAAGCCTGCGCGAAGAGCTGGATTACCTGGCCGAAGCCGAGGCCCTGGCGCGTTACCGGGAGCGTTATCGCGACGTGGAAAACCTGGTGATTCCCGAGCCCTTGCCGGCACTTTGCGGCCCGCATGTATTGGCCATGCGTTATGTAGAGGGAACCCCCTTGCGTGAGCTGGAAGACGCTGATGATGAACGCCGCCAGAAGATCGCCACCGCGCTTGCCGACTGGATCACGGCAGAACTGTTCACGCACGGGGAGCTGCATGCCGACCCTCATGCGGGAAATTTTGCCGCCGATGAGCAGGGCAGGCTGGTGATTTATGACCTGGGAGCGGTGATCGACGTGCCCAAAGCGAGCCTTGATGGCATGTTGCAGCTTCTCGACGCCACCCTGGCGCAAGACCCGATGGCCATGGATCAGGCGATGCTCAAGATGGGCGGACGCCAGGGGCATGGCGCACCGCTTTCGCTGTATAAAGAATCCGCCGAGTGCATTGCTCCGCTGTTTGCCCCCGGCGAACAGGATTTCAGCGATGTGCGTGTGCACCGTCGCCTGCGTGAACTCAGCCCCAAGGTATGGGCGGCGATGGATCGGCTGCAGCCGCCGGCGGATACCTTGTTGCTTTCGCGTGCGCTAAATGGGCATTACTGGAACTTGGTTCGCTTGAAAGCGCGTCTGAACATGGCCGAGCGTACCGGCCCCTTGCTCGCCCGAGCGCGTGGTTAAAGCACTGTTTGAATGGGCGTGCTAAACTATGGCGCTTTTCATGGCAATGGAGATGGCAATGCTGGCGGTATGGGTGGATCAACTGCTGGGATTTGCTTCCGGGGCGCTCACGGCAATCAGACAACAGGAACGTTATCCTGATTTCATGACGTGGGTACGTGCCGAAGGCGCGGACTATTTTCAAGGCGACATCGCTACTGCTCAGGCGTTGGCGCCGATGCTATGGTCGCAAACCCCGCTTGAACGTCTCGATTTCGATTGTGAGCCATTGGCCACACCCGGCCCCAACGAGCCGTGCTGGTGCGATTCCGGGCGCAAGTACAAACATTGTTGCCGGGCGGTGGAATTACCTACCGATCTTCCCGATCAATTGATGTGGATGCTTTCGCTACGCGAATGGAAAGGCCCTGTGCTCAAGGCGGCACTGGCCAGCCGCAAGGCACCGGCTCAGGCATTGCTCGAAGCCGGGTTGATCGCCGCCGAAAGCGGCCAGAGTGGACGCGCCATTCAGGTTCTCGAATCTCTGTTTGGCGGTGGCGACTGGTCGCACTTGCCGGAACAAGCCGAACCTGCCTTTGAAATTCTGCTCGACCTCTATCAGGAGCGTGGCTTCACGCGCAAGCGCGCCGACCTGCTGGATAACATCATGGCCCATGGTCCATTGTTTCTACGCGGGGTGGCACTTGAGCGTCTGTGCTTGATGCACCTGGATAACGATGACTTGGACAGTGCCCGCGCCGCCTTCGTCAAGGCGCAGCAGGCTTTGCCTGACTCCCCGACGCTGGCCTATGTCGAAGCCATGCTGCTGCTGCATGAAGGCCACGAAGAAGAGGCCAAGGAACGCTCCAGGTTCTGGTATCGGCGCCTGGCCCGTCAGGGTGAACTGGACCCCGATCAGTTGGATTTTCTCGCCGCCCTGGCGGAAAACCCCGGCGCCACCTTGGCCGACCAACTGCTGAGTGCCGAAGAAGACCTGGCGACACCGTTGGTGGCGCTTCAATCGCTGCTGAATGCGCTACCCACGGCACCGCGCCTGGACCTGCGCTATGACCACGATGCCCAGCGTATCACCTACCATGTCAGCGCCCGTGAAGCGACACTGTATGCCGCCTGGTATGAGCATTTCCAGGTCATGGTTGATGAAGATGTCGCCCTGGGGTTTCGTGGAGACCCCTGGGCGACGGCCGAGGAATGGATGCCCGAACTCTGCGCGCATCCGGAATGGCTGGATGCGCCTCAGGTGGTTCAGGACGTGACCTTGGCACTGACCAGCCGCTTCGGTAGCTTGCCGTGGATGGCACCGAGCTTGCTGGAACCCTTGGCCCGTCGTCTGTCGCGTTGGTTGCAACAGGCGCGGGCGGAAGGGGAAGGTAGCCTGTGCTGGGACGATGCCGATAATGCCCTATTGTTGCGCACCGGCTTGGCGTTGGTGGTGGGGATGGAGCGTGGTGCACGGGATCATTCCCGTGAACTGGCCGAGGAACTCCTTGCCATCGACCAGGAAGACAGCCTGGGATTGCGGGAGCTGGTGCTGGATCAGCTGTTGCGCGATAACCGCAATGAGGAAGCCCTGAGCTTGTCCGAGCAGGGAGATGAAGAGAGTTCCATGCTACTGGGCTTGCTGTTGGGTCGGACGCTGGCGCTATATCGTCTTGACCGGCTTGAAGAGGCTGAGCAAGTACTCAGCCAAGTGGTGGCCTATAATCGCCATGCAGTGGACATGCTCTGCGCAGAAGCCCCGCGCCCGGTTTTGCCTGCTTCAGATGGGCAGGTGGACCCCGGTACTCGCGCTGAAGCCTGGCAATACCGTACCTTGATGCGTGACCAATGGCGCACCACTCCCGGTGCCCTTGAATGGCTGCAAGCGCACCGCAAGTAATTCGCTCAGCTGCCGGAAAGCACCGGCTTGGGAACCAGCTTACGGTCCCGGCTGATCCAGATAGCCAGGGCAATTGCCGGTAACCCCAGCAAAGTGGCCACGACAAAGAAGGTGGCATAGCCCTGGGCGGTGACGACCAGCCCACCGAAACCGCTGAGAAACTTGCCGGGCAGCGTCATCAGTGAGGAAAAGAGCGCATATTGGGTGGCGGTATAGGCCCGCGAGGTCAGACACGAAAGAAACGCAATGAACACCGCGCTGGCCATACCGTTGGCCAGGTTGTCGCCGATGATCGCCATCACCAGAAACGGCAGGCTTTCACCGGCCAGGGCAAGCGCTGCAAATAGCAGGTTGGTCAGGGTCGCGGCAGCAGCACCGAATACCAGGATCGGCCCGATACCGTAACGCACCACCAGCAACCCTCCCAAAACACCTCCCCCGATACTCATGGCGATGCCGAAGATATTGGTGATGTTGGCAATCGTGGCAAGCGAGAATCCCAGATCGATATACAGGGGGTTGGCCATCGAGGCCATGGCCAAGTCGCTGATACGAAACATGGCGATAAACACCAGAATCCCCAGCGCCTTGACGCCGTAACGGCGAAAGAAGTCGGTGAACGGACAAACAATGGCGCCGATTACCCAGGCGCCCAGGCGCCGCAATGCCTTGGGCTTGCCTCGGCTGGCGCGAATGAAGGCGCGTACCTTGGGTTCATGAATCAGTTGGATACTCAGTGAGGTGCGTGCCGGTTCCGGGCGTAGCAGTACCGTCACGACCCCGACCCCGACCAAGGCAGCCATGGTCATGTAAGCGGCATCCCATGAGGCCAGCGATGCCACGTAGAGGGCGCCTGCGCCTGCGGCAAGTAACCCGCCGCGATAACCGATGATATAGGTCGATGCCATGGCTGCCTGGACATCGTCCGGGGCGGATTCGATACGAAAGGCATCGATGGCGATATCCTGCGTGGCGGAGCCGAAGGCGACCAGAAGGGAAAATGCCGCCACCCACCCCAAGTTGCCTAAGGGCTCAAGCCCGGCCAGCCCAATCAAGCCTGCAGCGATCATGGCTTGTGCCAGCAGCATCCAGCCACGCCGTTGGCCGAAAGCACGCGTCAGTACCGGCAAGGCCAGGCGATCCACCACCGGCGCCCAGAAAAATTTGATCGAATAGAGCATCCCGATCCAGGCGAAAAATCCGATGGCGGCGACCTCCACGCCGTCACTGCGCAGCCAGGCGGAAAGAGTGGAAAAAACCAGCAGGAAAGGCAGTCCTGCGGAAAACCCCAGAAACAGCATGGTGATGACCGGCGCCTGCAGATAAATCATCAAGGCAGCGCGCCAGCTGCGCTGAGCGTTGGGGATGAGCATAGGGCAAGGGCTCCTTGCGGTTGAACAAAGACGATGACAAAGGGCAGGTGTTAGACTGAGCCGATACCAGTGAATGACGCCGATAGCTTACCGGAGAGGAGTTTTATATGTCGATTACTGCCCACCAAGTGGCGACGCTACATTACGTGCTCACAGATGAAAGTGGTCAGGTGCTGGATGATTCACAGGCACGAGAGACCCCTCTTGAGTACCTGCATGGCCATGACAACGTATTGCCCGGCCTGGAGCAAGCGCTCGAAGGTCAGCAGGCCGGGGCCGAACTCAGCGTTACCTTGATGCCGGCGCAGGCCTATGGCATCCGTAATGAAGACCTGGTGCAGGAAGTGAGCCGTAATGCTTTCACAGCTGAAGAGCTTGAGCCGGGCATGTGCTTTCAGACCGAAGGCGAAGCCGGTCCGCAGATCGTCACTGTACTCGAAGTGGTGGGAGACCATGTGCTGGTCGACACCAACCATCCGTTAGCTGGGCATACCTTGCGGTATCAAATCAAGATTCTTGAGGTGCGCGAAGCTACCCGAGCCGAACTTGCCAAGGGCCATCCACTACCCCCGGGTACCGACCACGCCAAGGTGGAAGACCGCAAAGTGCTGTAGCCAGCTCAAAGCAAGTGAGAGTCCCGCAGCAAGTCAAGCAAGGGGTCAAGACAGAGAGCGCCTTGGCCTTCGTAAGGGCCCAAAAACTGACTTATATCAACTTCCTGTTCGCTGCTGTCAGCGTATTTCCTAAACTTGATGCAAGTCAGATTTTGCCCGCCGTGTTGCGGCTACCATGTGTTCAACACATCGCGGCGGGAGGGCATTACCATGTATTGGGATGATGCAGTAATTTTTGGACTGGTAACCGTCGGGTTGATGATCGTATTCATGGCAGGTTGGGTAGGCTTTATCGTTCGCGATCATCATCGCCAGAAAAAGCACTAGCCAGCTGCTTTAAGTCGTCAGGGGAGGGGGATTTTCCCCCAGGGGGAAATTCCCCCACTCGCCGACCCTTTTTGGGGTCGGCTTTTTTTTGTGCCTTCATGGTGCGCCGCTGAGCGAAGGGCGGCTTTGCAGAATACTCAAGCTGGTGACGGCACCCAGAATCAGCGCCATGCCCGCCATCTGTGACAAATTTAACGCCTCACTCAGCAAGAGCAGGCCGAAGAGAGCAGCGGTAACCGGCTCCACCATGGCGACGATCGAGGCTGTGGTCGGTAGTGTGTGCCGGAGTCCGACGATATAGCAGTAAAACGACAAGCCAGCGCCCAGCAGGCCAAGCAGGATGAACCAGGCCACATCGGCGGATATTGTCACGGTCATGGCCTGTCCGCGGTCGATCAGCGGCAGCAGTACCAGCGTACCGGTGACGAAAGCGATCACCAGTACGCTCGGCGCAGGCCCATACTTGCCAGCGTACTTGAACCCGAAGATGAACAGGGCGTAGGAAACCCCTGCAAGCAGGCCACTGACGATGCCCAGCGTCGTGATCGCGTCCGCCTCTGTACGGTAGATGCCGGTCAGCAGGACAATGCCCCCCATCACTAGCGCGATGGTGACTAGCTTCACCGGTGTGGGGCGCTCCACTCCGGCAATAAAGGAGACCAGGTAAACGAAGACCGGCGCGCTATACATCAGCGTTACGGCCACCGCCACGCTTCCCTCGCTGATACTGATGAAATAGAAAGTGAAGTTACCTGCGACCCCCAACCCTGCGACCAGTGACCAAAATACCAACCTGCGGTTAAAGGAGAAGCGCTGCCCTTGTATGCGGATGACGGCCAGCCAAATCGCCATGCATCCTAGCCCAACCAGGACGCGCCAGAAGGAAATTACCTCAGGCGACCAACCCCGGGACATAAGCAGGCTGGCAAGTCCTCCGGCCAGGCCCCATTGGAAAGCGGCTGATATGACAAGCAGGGTACTCGGAAACAACACGATCTCTCCCGATAAATTTTGGGATAAAACATCAAGCGCAGTACTATTGATAAGGTAGCTGGATAAAAGAAAAACACTATTCGAGTATTCTTAATGGGTGTGGAGTGGCTTCGGAAAAGGCAGTTCCAAAGGTTGGAAATCATTGAGCCAAGCGATTACCTGGTAGGCGGGCATAGGTCTTGCGATCCAGTAGCCTTGCAGGTAGTCACAACCAAGTTGGCCGAGCAGGATAGCATTGGCCTGATTCTTCACACCTTCAGCCACCAGGCGAAGGCCTAAATTGTGCCCAAGCTCAATGGTGGAGCGCACAATGGTGAGGTCATCTTCCAGGGTATTCAGGTGAAGCATAAAAGACTTATCGATTTTGAGTTCATGTACCGGAAGGCGCTTGAGCTGGGCCAGAGAGGAATATCCGGTACCGAAGTCGTCCACTGCAATAAGCATTCCTGCCTGGCTCAATTGCTCCAATGACTGTATAGCGAGATCAGCATCCTGCATCACTGCGCTTTCAGTCACCTCCAGCCCCAATTGGCGAGGCTCCAAACCGTAATGATTCAGCGTCCCTAGCAGCCGTTCAGGCAAGTCGATATCCATCACGTCCGCGGCGGAAAGGTTGATCGCGGCAGACACATGATGGCCTTGTCGTTGCCACTCGTGCAGCTGTGCGCAAACGGTATCGATCATCCAGCGACTGAGAATGCGAATGTTACCGGAGCGTTCGGCCAGGCTGATGAATTCATCGGGAGGAACGAAGCCGAGAGTGGGATGTTGCCAGCGCATCAGGGCTTCGAATTGGATGACCTCGCCACTGCGTACATCCACCTTGGGCTGATAGGCTATCCATAGTTGCTGTCCGCTCACCGCCTCTTGAAGGTCACGAATCAGCGTCAATTGTCGCAAGTGCTGCTCATCTTGGCCTTCTTGATAGGTTTGGTGGCGACGGTGTTGGCGACGAGCCATGCCCAAGGCAATGTCAGCACGCCTCAAAAGCAAGTGAGGGTCGATGCCATGTCGAGGAAAGTTGACCTCACCGGCGGTTAATGAGGGCCTTATGGGGGATTCATGGAGATCTATGGATTGTGATAAGGCATCAAACAGGCTATCCAGCCAGTTAGGGTCGCTCGCTTCACACTCAACGATCAGCAGAAATTCATCACCTGCCAAGCGGTATGCTTGACGAGCAGGCGCGGGTAAAGCGGCCAGGCGCTGGGCCAGGGTGAGTAATACGCGATCACCCAAGGCATAGCCGAAGGTATCGTTTATGCGGCGGAAATCGTCGATGGCCAAGCGGATGAGCGTAAAAGGCTGGTCTGCTGCGATAAGCTGGGTAATCGCTTCCTGGGCGCAGCTGCGGTTGGGAAGGTCCGTCAAGAGGTCATGGCGCGATTGATGCAATAAGACTTGTTCACGAAGCGCGATATCGTCTTGCATTGATAGTAGTGTTTGCGCCAGGATCCCGGTTTCGCCTTGGGAGGACACCGGAATGCTATTGAGCCGTTCACCGCGGCCGATGCAGCGTGCTGCTTCTGCCAGCATCATCAAGGGGCGGCTTATACTTCTGGCGCTCCAGATTGCAAGCGCCACTGTTAATAACAGGATAAGTGCGATGATACCTAGAAGCTGCCACTGGAGATCGTGATAGGCACTGAGTAGATCGTCACGAGAGATTTGTAGCAGGGCGTAGGTATGGTGACCATCGTTGCGTAACAGGGTCATCGCTCGCGTCACATACATATTATCGGGCGTAAGCGTACTGCGTCGCAGATAAGCCCCTTGAGTCACTTCCTGTATGCGGCGGGGCATATTTGCCGCCTGCATATTTTCATGAGAGCTAACGAAATAAGTGGGGTTGCCGCTGGCATCCTGGTGGATAAAGCTGATTTCAAGACCGGTTAAGGCATGTACTTCCTCGGCTAGTTCGGCATCAATCAAGAGCCCCATTCCAACCCAACCGATCAGTTTGGGAGCACGCACGGGTAACAGAACGAATTCAAATGGCTGTCCGTTTTCGATGACGACACTAACGGCGTCGCCGTCACGTTGAGCCTGCTCGAACAACTCAGGAAACGCCATCGAGCTACCTTCGACATGGTGACTGCTGGCCAGCAATTCGCCTTCAAGGTTGGCGAAAATGACCATGTCAGCCCCGGCCCGGTCGCCATGGTTGGCCAGTACTGAATTCAAGGTAGCGATATCCTGAGTGGCCATAGCGCTCTTGAAGCCGACATCGTCGGTCAGGATTGTCACGCTGTTGCGTAATTGACTACCTTGTGCGTCCAGTACTTGCTTGAGCAGGTGCGTCCCGACCTCCAGGTTATGCGAGCCCTCGGCCAGCGCATCTTGATAAATGATCCGCAGGAAGGCGCCGCCGGTAACCACCTGGGAGATCACCACGACGGCAAGTAACATCATCAAAAGGCGCGAACGAAAGCGCATGCTTAAATCTCGGTATGAGTAAAGGTTTCAGAGAGCCTGGGTTGTCTCTCGAAAACATTGCTGCAAAGACGATATTCTGTTCAGCATGCGAAAGGCTTTTCAAGCATCCTTATAGCCGAAAGGCTCGCTATGCCTGGGCTTTTTCGAGCAGGAAGTCGACGATCTGTTCCGCCGGGACCATGGTGGCTTCGCTGTCACGTCGCCCCTTGTATTCCAGTTCGCCTTTATCCAGGCTGCGATCGCCAATCACCAAACGGTGGGGAACCCCCATCAATTCCAGGTCGGCAAACTTGACGCCGGGGCGTGTATCGCGATCATCCAGCAATACATCCAACCCGGCCTGGGTGAGCAGTTGGTAAAGGCGCTCGCTTTCTTCGCGCACGCGCTGGGATTTATGCGCGTTCATCGGTACCAGGGCGACATGGAAGGGGGCAATCGCATTAGGCCAGATGATGCCGGCATCATCGTGATTTTGTTCGATGGCAGCGGCGACCACGCGTGTTACGCCAATGCCGTAACAGCCCATCCAGGGATGGCTGGTCTTGCCGTTGTCACCCAGCACACTGGCACCCAAGGCTTCACTGTATTTCTGCCCCAACTGGAAGACATGGCCGACTTCGATACCGCGCTTGATCAAGAGCGTGCCCTGGCCGTCTGGCGAAGGGTCGCCTTCGGCCACTTTGCGCAAGTCGGCGACTTGGGGCAGGGCGACGTCGCGCTCCCAGTTGATGCCGAAATAGTGCTTGTGGTCGATGTTGGCACCTGCGCCGAAGTCACTCATCAGAACGACGCTACGGTCAGCGATGATCGGTAAATCGAGGTTTACCGGGCCGAGTGAGCCGGGACCGGCACCCACAGCTGCACGAATTTCCTCTTCCGTGGCCATGGTCAAGGGTACGGCCACTTGCGGCAGGTTTTCGGCCTTCACTTCGTTGAGTTCGTGGTCTCCGCGTACCAGTAGCACAATCAAGCCGCCTTGTTCCGCCTTGACTATCAATGTCTTGATTGTCTTTTCGATGGGCAGCTTGAACTGCTCCACCAAGGTGGCGATGGTCTTGGCATTGGGGGTATCGACCAGGCGCAGTTCCTCCGAAGGTGCCGGGCGTTCGGGCGTTTCTCCCAACGGGGCGGGTAGGGCTTCGGCCTTTTCGATATTGGCGGCATAGTCGGATGCATTGGAAAACACGATATCGTCTTCACCGGACTCGGCAAGTACATGAAATTCATGCGAGCCGGTGCCGCCAATAGCGCCGTTATCGGCGATTACCGGACGAAAATCCAGGCCCAGGCGAGTGAAGATGCGTGTGTAGGCATCGTACATTCCTTGATAAGTATCTTTGAGCGAGGCTTCATCCAGGTGAAAGGAATAGGCATCCTTCATGATGAACTCGCGCGAGCGCATTACTCCGAAACGCGGGCGAATCTCGTCACGAAACTTGGTCTGAATCTGATAAAAATTGATCGGCAGTTGCTTATAGCTGGCGATTTCCTTGCGTACCAGGTCGGTAATCACTTCTTCATGCGTCGGGCCGACGCAATAATCACGGTCGTGGCGATCCTTCATGCGCAAAAGCTCGGGGCCGTATTGTTCCCAACGACCGGACTCCTGCCATAATTCGGCGGGTTGTACCGCCGGCATAAGCACTTCCTGAGCACCGGCGCGGTTCATTTCTTCGCGCACGATGTTTTCCACCTTGCGCAGCGTACGCAGGCCCACGGGCAGCCAGGTGTACAGGCCGGAGGTCAAGCGGCGAATCATGCCGGCACGCAACATCAGCTGGTGGCTGATGACTTCGGCGTCGGCAGGCGTTTCCTTCAGGGTGGCAATCAGTAATTGGCTAGCGCGCATGAGGGTGAGGATTCCTTGGTCTCGTCAATAAGAGCTCTAAAGCATGGTGAGCATTGTACGGCCAAGCCATGAGCGCGGCAAAGCGTGCGGTAAAACCTCGCTTATCCCGGGAAAGGGTTATGCTAAACTGCAATGCTTTTCAGGCACCGGTTTGCCAGTGATACATGCCAGTAATACTTAAGGCTATAGTGGCATGTCGGGCAATATGAATTTCACAAGGAAATGTCGATGCAGCAATCACTTCGTCGCTGGTTGAGCGCTATGTCCATAGCAATAATGATAACGACACTAGCGGGCTGTGGCACGCTGCTTTACCCCGAACGCAAGGGCCAGTTGACGGGGGATATCGATCCGGTGGTAGCGGTCGCCAATGGTATCGGCCTGCTGTTCTTCATCGTGCCGGGAGTCATTGCCTATGCGGTGGATTTTTCCAACGGCACTATTTACCTGCCCAATTCCCAAAGTGCCTCGATCGATGCGTTGAAGCTCGATAACAGTATCGATATCGCCACATTGGACCGCCTGCTTTCGGAAAAGGCCGGGCGGCCGGTAAGCGTGGAAAGCGAACAGCTACTTATCGAAGAAGTGGATTCTCTGGAAGAAGCTTTGGCGTTGGTGCGCATGTCCGGCGTGCATGACCAGAAACGCCTTGAGCTTTTATAAGCCTACCCCTCACGGTTGGGAACCCCAGCTAGCTTTTTGTAACACCATGGCTCGGGTTATTTCTTCAGTGGGAATCGCCTGGGTATCACCGAGCTCCAGCGGGTCGTAGTGAAACACATAGAGCCGGGAAGCAAACTCGACGATGGGCAGGGAGGCTTCGCCATGAAGCTCGCCAGTGCCCTGGGTGGCACAGATAATTCCCTGCCCCCAGTTTTGACCGCTGTCATTGTTGGGGTTGAAAAAATATACCCGCATCTGGTTGTTGGGGTCGAGAGCCACTCGAAGAATGGTAATTGCATGGCGACCCACCAGGCGTGCATCGCTGTCGGTGACGGCAATGCCTGCAGGCTGTGGATGGATCAACGGCAGGTTGCCATTGTAAAAAGGGTGGTAGTAGGCAAAGAACTGGCGAAGAAAGCCTTCGTAGTCGTCAAGCTCCCCGGTGTTTACATTGACTACCACACGAAAGCCATGGCCTACCCACCAGCCGTAAAATTCGGGGTTGATCCAGCGATGCAGGTCATCGTCACGCTTGCCGCATAAGCGGCCCATCTCTATATAGATGCGATCAAGGTGCGGTATCAAGATCAATGAGACAGGGTCCACATCGCAGGGTGGCGCTTTGGCAAGTCCCGCTTCCAGTCCTCTGGAAGATATGCGTTGACCTTCGAAGCGGGTGAGTACTTCGTCATCACGTGCCGCCCAGGCCACAAGCTGCAAGAGATAATCCGCATCATTAAAGGCCCACATGGAAAGGCCTATCACTGACTGGCAGGTAGGGTTGTTGCCCTGGCCGACGCCTAGGGGCAGACCCAACAAACTCAGCACACCCGCCAGTAACGTTACACGCGAAGGGTGGGCCTGACCGAAGACAGTGCTCAGTTTTTGCGAGGTTTCAGCGGATAGCGGCAGGGCAATTTGTCGCCATAGCGCCGCTGCGATAGGCGGCGTGAAAAGTACGCCGCGCTCGAGCATCATGGCCAAGCCGTAGGTTGCCTGACTGGTTTCCGGAAAAACGGCCTCGTCGATCAGGGTATGGACCAACTGGCTGTAACACTGCAGCGCATCGATGCCCGTCATGCTGAGCCCCAAAGCGGTAGGGATCAGGTGATCACGGGAGCCGCGCAAGTGACGAATGAGCAGGGGGTGGTAGGGCGAAACCAAGCCGGTATCGTGCATCGCAAAAGCGAAGCCTGCGGCCTCTTCAGCCAGGGTGATATCATCCATTGACGATAGGCGTTGAGCGTAGACTTCCAGGCCGGGATCTTCACGACAACCGCGGGTCGGGCCGAATAGGGCGCTAACCAAGCGCGCTGCGCTTACCATGCTCGCAGTCTCGATGGCAGGGTCGAAAAGGCAAAGCGCGATCTGGCTGATCATTTGTTTGATACTGTTTGTCTGAACCGGCCGCTGGGCAAGCAGCCGGTAGACTTCATCAACCAGACTTTCGAGGACGCTCTCGTAACCCAGTTGGTTGAGCAGATATTGATAGTGCACATGAACGAGGGTGCCAAGCCCTTGGGAGCGTTCACGGTCGGCTTCACTCATTTGTCCCGACAGTAAATCCAGGTTCAGTGCCATGACTTGGGTCAGAAAATTCCAGGCATGCTCTGCGGAAATACCTGAATGAAAATAATCTCCCTTGGCAACCGCGAGTAATCGAATTTCGCTCAGGATTTCGGTGATAGTGATCGCCGAGTCACCATGGCGCAACGAGCGGACAGCCAATGCTGCCTGTAATATTTGCGGTTTTCCCCAATCGGTGCCGGTAAAGAAACCCGCGGATTCAATCGCTGGTACCCGAACATAGAGAGTTTCGTGCCCACCAGGCATCGCTAACAGCTTCTTCGCCGACTCGATGATCTCGTCAGTTGGGAAGAGCGGGTCAATTTGACGGGCCTGAA
This sequence comes from Vreelandella zhuhanensis, assembly GCF_009793355.1. Classification (GTDB taxonomy): domain Bacteria; phylum Pseudomonadota; class Gammaproteobacteria; order Pseudomonadales; family Halomonadaceae; genus Vreelandella; species Vreelandella zhuhanensis. The sequence goes on along the minus strand of NZ_WTKP01000005.1, from coordinate 293,784 downwards.
GCAGTCGATTTAGGGCGGCATCGAACTGAGCCGCCAACAGATCAAGGCTTTCACCGCCATTCTGTGAATCACGGGGTGTGTGCGTCATATCGCTTCCCTTATGCCAACGAACGGGGAAGTACGGAACACTGCCCCTGGTTTTTCCAGTCTGGCTGGTAGATAGAGTACTAAATAGAGTACAGCGAAAACGGGTCACCTCCCAAGGGAAGGTGACCCGTAACTCACGGCGATAACGGTACTGCAAATATTATGGACTACTAAGGAACCGCTGAACAATGCTGTTCTGGGTAGTTGAAGAGCCAAAATGGCCCGATCATCGCTTCAGCGATCCATATCTGACCACCTCAGGTAGTCTATTTTACCCGACAGCCGGGTTATCCGGCTGTCAGGCCATATTCAAGACGTACTGCTCCCATTGACGCATCCCTGGCATCGTCCTGCCAGTACCAGATTGCCGAGGGCGAAGAGGGTAAACAACTGGGCGTGGTTCTTGGCCAGCCCCTTGTAGCGCACCTTCCGGTAGCCGAAGAGATTCTTGATGACATGAAACGGATGCTCGACCTTGGCGCGGATGCTGGCCTTGGTCTTCTCGAACGCCAGCAGCAGCGTCTTCATGGGGCTGTCTTCCAGCTTCTTGATGGCGCCGCGCTTGGCGGCGACACAGCACCGAGAAGCCGGGGCATCCTTCTCTTCGTCCAGATACTTCCACATGCCGGTATAACCGGCATCACCGTATATCCGCTTGTCATCATCACGAACGAGATGACTGGCCATGGTCACATCAGCGACGTTGGCCGACGTGGCAGCGACACTGTGGGTCAGCCCGGTGACGGCATCGACGCCGATATGCGCCTTCATGCCGAAATGCCATTGATTGCCCTTCTTGGCTTGCTTCATCTCCGGGTCGCGCTGCCTGGCCTTGTTCTTGGTGGAGGGGGCAGCCGCCACGATGGTGGCATCGACAATGGTGCCCTCGCGCATGAACAGGCCCTGTTCGGTCAGGCTGGCATTGATCTCCTCGAAGATCCGCTGCGTCAGGGCATGCTTCTCCAGCAGATGACGGAAGCGCAGCAGCGTGGTGGCGTCCGGCACACTCTCGATGGCGAGATCGATACCGATGAAGTCGCGCATGGCCTGGCTATCGTAAATGGCATCTTCGAGCGCCTCGTCGGCGAGGGCATACCACTGTTGCAGGAAGTAGATCCGCAGCATGCGTTCCAGGCCGATTGGCGGCCGGCCCCGCTTGCCTGCCGAATTCGGAAAGTAGGACGGCGACAATGCGTCGATCAGGCGTTGCCATGGCACCAGAGCATTCATCTGGGCCAGGAACCGCTCACGGCGGGTAACCTTCTTCTTGTTCTGGTGCTCAGCCTGGGCAAACGTGATCTGCTTCATCGGGTGGCTCTGTCAGACGGTGGCAGGAAGGTCAGATTATACCCCGCCGATACCCATCAGGCAGCTGCGGCGGGATTTGTGCAGCGTTTCCCTAAATACTACGAGCTGCTGGAAGAAGAACTGGATTTCTTGGAGCCTTCAGACTGTTTTTGCTGTTGGCTCTGGCCCTTTTGCATGTTTTTTTCGACCTGCTTTTGACCTTGCTGCATAGTTTCTTCGAGCTGGCGCTGGCCTTTCTGCATGTTTTCCTCAAACTGCTTCTGGCCTTTTTGCATGTTGTCTTCCATCAACTTCATGCTCTTTTGCATGTATTCCTGGTTCAGTGCCGTTATTTCTTCAGCATCTGCCTTGAAGCGGTCGTTCAGGTTCTGCAGCGCTTTCTGCTGGTCTTCCATCACTTTCCTGAAGCCATCGCTGTCCTTCACTTCAAGCCAGGAGCGTGACTGTTCCAGGCTTGCGTCGGTAAATTCACGGATTGCATTCAGCTGGGTGGAGAACAGTTTCTGGTAATACTCCAGCGCGAGAGAGCCGTAGGCACGCGCCGGCTCAACAACGGCGTTTGCGAATTGATCACGGGCTAGCTCGGCTGCCTGCTCGACATTCTCGGTAGTTTTTTCGTTACTATCCATGCTCACTTCACTCCTCCAGCGTAGGTAACAATCCAAGGTAAGATCCTTGTCCTGCCAATTCCTTTACCTGAAGGTAGATCATTGCCAGAAAACTACCAGTATTGCAGTGCAATAAATAAGTCGAAGTGGATGATTTGTTAAAAAGCCTTTTTAGACAATGGCTTATTTAGTGGCGACTGGATAGCCAATCAAGCAGCGAAGTATGGTTTTCTCTGCTGGCGGCTTTATATGTCCGGGGCGTCAAAGTTGACCGGTTCATCGGTATAGACGCACACATTGGCGTCCTCTATATCGCCATCCTCGGCTTCAAGATGAGAGGCAAAGAACTCACGAATTTCATTGCGCTGGCAGTGAGCTTCGAAGGCGGCCCGGTTGGCCCAGACCTCATGAAACACGATGGGGTAGCTTTGGCCTTCGGCAAAAGGGTTGCTGATATGGCGGGTGACGGTGTAAAGCAGGCAGGCATCTTCACGGTGAGCATTCGGTTCCAGGGCTTGCAATGCCTTGAAGACGGCATCTTCCTTGCCGGGTTTGGGCTTGAAACTCGCGGTGCAGTAGATCTTCTGGGACATGATGTTTCCTGGCGTAGTTGGTTAATTTAATGAGATAGCAATGACGATATCATCAAGCTAGACGGTTTCGTAGAATAAGCGATACCTATAGGCCTTTCAAAGAGCTAGCGCGAGGGCGAATATAATATGTCTGCTAACAGCCCGGATTATCGTCTTGAGCTGGAATATGCATTAGGAACGCCCTTCACTGAAGGTAATCGGGTGGACGTACTGCGTAATGGAGTGGAAATTTTTCCTGCCATGCTTGGTGCCATTCGTGCCGCTCGGGAATCCATCGAGATGGTGACATTCGTTTACTGGACCGGTGACATTGCCAGAAAATTTGCCCATGCGTTGGCAGAACGAGCGCGTGAAGGCGTTGTGGTGCGATTGGTGTTGGATTCGATAGGTGCCAAGAAGATGGCTCAAGAACTTGTGACGCTGATGGAAGAGGCCGGTGTCGAGATTCGCTGGTTTCGCCCGTTCAATTTGTTACGCCTTTGGCATATAGACAAACGAACCCATCGAAAGATACTCATTTGTGACGGCAAGGTGGGGTTTACCGGTGGTGTGGGTATCGCCAGCGAATGGGAAGGAGACGCCCGCAACGAACATGAATGGCGTGAAACTCATATAAGGGTGTACGGGCCTTCCGTCATAGGGCTGTATTCGGCCTTTCTCGATAATTGGAACGAGAGAGGGGGCTGGCAATGGCGGCCGATCCATCACCGTGCTCAAGCGTATGAAAATGGGGTGCCCATTCAATTCTTGCGCGCATCCTCGACCATCGGCTGGACCGAAACAGCTGCCATACTGCGGTCATTGGTTTCGATCAGCCAGGTAAGGTTACGTATCGTCACGGCGTATTTCGTTCCGGATAGCGTCCTGATCAATGCAATGATTACCGCGGTCAAGCGTGGGGTCGAGGTGGAAGTACTGGTGCCGGGAGCCCACAACGATAGCCGCTTGTCACAGCTCGCCGGACAGCCCAGCATCGAAGTGCTGCTCAAGGCCGGGGTGAAGGTCTGGGCCTTCCAGCCCACGGTGTTGCACGCCAAGATCGTGACCGTCGACGGGATTCTTTCCAGTGTCGGCTCGGTGAACGTCAATCAACGCTCTATGGGTAAAGACGAGGAATGCAGCGCCATGATGTTTTGCAAGGATGTTGTCGCCCGGCTGGATGCTGACTTCGACGACGATTGCAAGCGAGCGATACCCTTGAGTGCTGAGCAATTCAAACGCCGCAGTGGTTGGGTGCGCCTGAAGGAACGGGCGGCTCGGTTGATCGTGGAACAGCTTTGAGTATCGATCAAGTGGACTACTCTTCAATAAAGGTTGGAATTTTCCACCCATTCTATAAAGGAGTTTTACATGGCGGATTCCATTACGCTTGGTTGTCCTTATTGCAGTGCCATAAACCGAGTCAACAGCGCTCGGTTGAATGATGGTCCCAAATGCGGCAAGTGCAAACGAGCGCTTTTCTCCGGTGAACCGGTCGAACTCACCAGCGCCAACTTCACCGCCTTGGTAGAGCGTAGCGAGCTGCCGGTGGTAGTGGATTTCTGGGCCAGTTGGTGCGGCCCGTGCAAGATGATGGCGCCTATTTTCGCCGAGACCGCTCGCGAACTGGAGCCGCACATGCGCTTTGCCAAGCTGGATACCGAATCCGAACAGGCATTGGCCGGCCGCTTCGGCATCCGCAGCATTCCCACCTTGATAGTGTTTCGTAACGGTCAGGAAGTCGCCCGTCAGCCCGGTGCCATGCAGGGGCCGCAGCTGCGCCAATGGCTAGCACCGTATTTGAAGACCATATAGACCTAGCCACCCAACTGATCGAGTAGCCGGGGTAGCACGTTTGGGTCCAGCAGAAGCACAATAATGATACCTCCAAGTGCCCCACCCAAGTGAGCTTCATGGGCCAGGCCGCCGACCTGGTCCGCCTCTCGTCTTTGCATCGCTACGATTGAAATGGCCACAAAACCAATCGCGAAGAGAATGGCGGGGATGGGGATTACAAAGAAAAGGAAGAGCAAGCGAAAAGGCTCGTAGAGGCAGAAGGCAAAAAGCACCCCAGCGATGGCGCCTGAGGCTCCTACCGCTGCATAACGCGGATTGTTGCGCTGAATGATGAGCGAGAGCCCATGGGCGGTAAGCTCGGCGCCGAAATACAACACCAAGAAGCCTAGGGTCCCCAGCGTAAGCTCCATCCACGGTCCGAAAAAATACAAGGTGATCATGTTGACGAGGAGGTGGATACCATTGATGTGCACGAATCCAGCCGTCACCAGGCGATAGACTTCCCCCTGTTTGAGTATGCGTTCGGGCTTGAAAGCCAGGCGGTCGATAAGTGCTGGCTTACGGCTCAGTACATAAAGGCTGACTACAATATTGAGGATAAGCAGTAACAAGGTGATGGGCGTTTGTGTCAGGTCCAGCATCGTTGTACTCCACACTGCATGGATGGCGAAATGTTAACGGTAGCAGATATATGGCAACCGACCGCCATGAGAAAACATTGGGTTGCTCGCCTGAATATCCTTGCAGGATCAAGATTTGCTGAGGCATGGAATGGATTCTTCACAGAAAGACATAAACAGTGACTACGAAGAAGGCACCATGGAGTAGCGGCCAGAACAAAAGTTTGGGGATGAGATTGTCGCGGTAGTGAAAGAAATGATTATGGCTGGTGGCGGTCAGCATGAAGGCATTGAAGGATATGGCGAGGATGGAGAAGTAGGTGATGAAGTAGAAATATTCCAGGTACATGATTTGTTCGGCGACGTAGCGGCGACGGATATCGATATGGGCGAGCAGTATGATGAAAAAGATGGCAGCTGCCGTTCCCAGTACCGTGGATGTGGTGAAACCGTGCAGCAAGGCTTGGCTTTTTTTTCGGGTATCGATTACCAGCATTGCGAACAGCATGAACGCAGCGACAAACAATGGAATCTGATTGGAAACGAAGGCATCGGTAATATTGCGCAGCAGGGTGACGTTGTAGGTCAGCTCTGGAAATGACCCGCTTATAGCGCTACCGCGAATGCCGAAGTCGCTGCGATAGTCGTGAAAACGGTAAGCAAAAAAGCTGCGTTGTACTTCCCAACCGGGCAGATGGAAGTCGGTTTCCATGCCGGGTTGGGAGGTGGGGTGAATCAGGCGATACGCTTCAAGCTCGGGTACCAGGATCACGTTGCGTTCTATGGACGGGTGCCAGATGCGCAAGCGTACGGTTTTGACATCGATGGGAAATCCCGAATAATCAAAAGGCTGGTGCAAGGTGGTCTTGAAAAACCAGCCCACCACTTCTGTATCGCCCTCACGGAAGCGATACAGTTCTTCCCGGATATCGTAGTCAGGCACGGCGTCGGGAAAGAATATGTCACGCGATAGATCGTCATGTTCAGGTACGCGATAGCGCTGCCAGACGAACCCGGAGACCACCGGGTCATGCGGGGTATCGAAATTGATAGCCTGAACGAATACCCCAGTGGGAATCTTGATCGGGGTTGCGAATTGTTGTTGCTGTGCCGCTTTGTCATAGTCGCTGAGATAGCTTTCAACCCCGGTGGAATCGACCAGCATCACGGCTTCCGGTGGGTCACGATTGGCCTCGGAAAATTCGATTCTCCAGATATTGATGATGCCCAACAAAAATAGCAGAGTGATGCCAACGCTTACGCTCCAGAGTGTGGGTTTGGAGTTCAACTGATAGGAGGCAGCCAAGCCCATCAGGCCGATCCCTCCGATGACCAAAAAAATGGTGGTGCCGATTTGGCGATATTTATGCTCGCTGATATCCAGCGGTATTTCATCGCGAAAGGCGACCACCGCCAGAGACCAGTTGGTCGCTGGAATCGGCTCGTAGAAGATCCAGGAAAATTGACCGGTCAACGAATTGGAATGGGTAAGCATACCGCTTCGCTGTGCGGTGGCTTGCTCCGCCAGGCGGCGCAAGTCTGAATCCTGCCGCGTTTCGGCCAAGTCGAACAAGCTTTGCCCCTGGCGCACATACTCTCGGCGGGGATGCGCCACTAGTGTGCCTTGGTCGGTCATGGCAATGGCATAGCCAGTTTGGCCAAGATCCAGGGCGCTGACCAGATTCCACACATCTTCGATCGAATAATCGATGCACACAGTACCGTCGCTTGGGGTATCTTCCCGGGTTGGCTGCTGTTGGGGAAGGCTGAAAGGCGTGCAATACAGCGCTAGCATGGCCTGACTGGCTTCACCGTAGAAGGGTTCGATCCAACCGGATTGCTTAATACCCTGTTGAAACCATTCATGTTCGGGCTGGCTATAATCGTAAAGATCTTCGATCTGGAGCATCCGATAGGCATCGTCGCGCCTAACCAGATAGCGCGAGTAAAGGCGCTGATTTGGATCGTAGGCGAAGGGGCGAAACATCACCCCGGCGCCGAATACATGCGGGTGCTCTTTAACCAGGTTTTCGAGGCGTTCATCGACTGCCTTGACCGAGAGTTCACCGCTGCTTAGTTCAGCGGCCAGTTCATCGCCCAGCTCAGCCATATTGTGCAGGTTCTGATCGAGGGACTCGGCGGCCGCGGTGGTGTCTTCCTGGATGCGTTCCAGCCAAGTCTCGGTGGTTTCCACACGGGCATTGCGATCGACCCAGAGCAAGCCGGCAGCGATAAGAAAACCTAGCAGGGCCATGCTCAGGGCGATGCTGAAAACAATTCGAGAAGGGCCGGGAGGAGGAAGCATCCAGTTCCTTTGCGTCATCTGTCAGTGTTAAATCGAGTTGAACCGTAACGGCTTAAGCATTCATCAATTTAGTCGGAAAAGTAGTGTTTCAGCAAACACCTTGCTTGTGCTAAATCTCGCCGACGTACGAAATGCCTTGATGAGTACCGAACTGCAGTTCGGCCAAATGGCGATATAAAGGGCTCGATTCCAGCAGTTCATTATGACGGCCCTGGGCAACCAATTTACCTGCCTCCAGCACCAGCAAGCGGTCGGCGGCAACCACCGTAGCCAATCGGTGAGCGATTACCAGGCTGGTGCGTCCTTGCATCAGCCGGTCAAGCGCCTGTTGCACGAGCCGCTCACTTTCGGCGTCCAAGGCACTGGTGGCTTCATCCAACAGCAGTACGCGCGGGTTCTTGAGAAGTGCTCGAGCAATAGCCAGGCGCTGGCGCTGGCCACCGGAAAGCTGTATACCCCCAGCGCCAAGCGGTGTGTCGAACCCCAAGGGTAGCGCCTCGATGAAGCTCAAGGCGTTGGCATTACGGGCGGCGTCGCGAAGCTCTTCCAGGGTGGCATCGGGTTTGCCGTAACGCAGGTTCTCGGCGGCACTGCCGGTGAACAAGGTGGGTTCCTGCGCCACCAGTCCCAGGGTGCGACGTAGCGATTGCGGCTCAAGTTTTCGCAGGTCAATGCCGTCAAGCATCAGCCGGCCAGTGTCGGGGTCATGAAAACGCAATAACAGCGAAAGCAAGGTGCTCTTGCCAGCGCCAGAAGGCCCTACCAACGCTACGCGTTCCCCCGAACGAATATGCAGATCAAGCCCTTCGAGTGCCGGTTGTTGGCGGCCAGGGTAGGTGAAATCGACCGCTTCGAAACGGATGTCGCCGTTTATCGGCTCGGGAAGTGTGGCGGCATGGGTGGGCGCATGAATCTCAGGCTGCGTATCGAGTAATTCGAGTAACCTTTCCGCAGCGCCCGCCGCTCGCTGTACGTCGCCCGCCACCTCTGAAAGTGTGGCCACGGCGCTTGCGGCCAGCACAGCATAAAAAACGAACGCCGAGAGTTCGCCGGCGGTCATGGTGCCGGCCAGCACCGCCTGGCCCCCTTGCCAGAGCATGATGCCCACGGCGACGAAGACCACCAACATGGCGATACCGGTTAGCCAGGCCCGTTGGCGGGTGCGTTCGACGGCACTGGTGAAAGCCTCTTCGACACGCTGAGCGTAGTTATATCTTTCTATATTTTCGTGATGAAAGGCTTGAACGGTGCGGATGCCGTTCAGGGCTTCCCCCGCGTAGCGGCCCAGTTCCGCCACTCGATTCTGGCTGAAACGCGAAAGCCGCCGCACTCGGCGCCCGTACCAGAGAATCGGCAACACCGTCGCGGGAATGCCCAACAGGACGATGGCCGAAAGCAACGGCTGGGTGACCAGCATCAGGATGACGGCGCCGACCAGCATCAGAAGATTGCGTACCGCCATCGACAGCGAAGAACCGAACAGGCTTTGCAGGACGCTGGTATCGGCGGTGAGACGCGAGGTGATCTCGCCGGCACCACCACCTTCGCCGTTGCTGGCTTCAAAAAAACTCGGTTCCAGGGACAGCAGATGATCGAAAACCTGGCGGCGAAGATCGCCTGCCAGGCGTTCGCCAATCCAGGTCACCAGGTAATAGCGTAGCGCCGAGGCCATCGCCAGCACGCTGACTACCGCAAGCATCAGGCCCAATGCCTGGTTGAGCCGGCTACGGTCGGCGGCTAGAAACCCCTGGTCGATCACTAACCGCAACCCTTGGCCTAGCACCAGCACGCTGGACGCCGCCACCAGCAAGGCAACCCCCGCCAGCACCAGACGCCAGTGATAAGGACGTAACAATCCGAGCAGGCGTAGCAGTATTCGCGGATTGGGGCGAGTCGACATGAGGTTGGCTCCGGCAGAGAAACACAGGCAGCATAGCAGCCGAAGGCGCGTCAGTGGCGCGCTCAATATTCGACGGGTCGGCTACCTCTATTTTACTTGGCCAATTCCCGCATGGCGTTTTCTAGGCCTTCCAGGGTCATGGGGTACATGCGGTCGTCTATCAGTTCACGGATCAAACCGGTGGAATAGGTGGTTTCCCAGGCACGGGGTGACATGGGATTGAGCCAGGCCAGGCGTGGAAATTTTTCCGTGAGTCGCTTGAGCCATACACCGCCGGCTTCGTCGTTGAAATGCTCGACGCTGCCACCGGGATGAGTGATTTCATAGGGCGACATGGCGGCATCCCCAACGATGACCACCTGATAATCGCTGCCATAGGTATGCAGCACATCCAGGGTGGGAATTCGTTCGTTGCCGCGCCGCATGTTGTTGCGCCACACGCCTTCGTACAGGCAGTTGTGAAAGTAATAATGTTCAAGATGCTTGAATTCCGAGCGTGCCGCCGAGAACAGTTCCTCGCAGACGCGAATGTGGTCATCCATGGAGCCGCCCACATCCAGAAACAATAGTACCTTCACCGAATTATGCCGTTCCGGGCGCATCTGCACATTGAGCAGCCCGGCGTCTCGCGCGGTCTCACGGATGGTGCCGTTGACATCGAATTCATCAAGTGCCCCTTGGCGAGCGAACTTGCGCAGCCTGCGCAAGGCCATCTTGATATTGCGCGTGCCGAGTTCCAGGGAGTCGTCGTAATCGCGAAAGCGCCGCTCGTCCCATACCTTGATGGCCCGGCGATGGCGGGAGCCTTCCTGGCCAATGCGAATCCCTTCGGGGTTGTAGCCGTAGGCACCGAAGGGACTGGTACCACCGGTACCGATCCATTTGTTGCCTCCGGCATGGCGCTCCTTCTGCTCCTCCAGGCGTTTCTTGAAGGTTTCGATCAGGTTTTCCAGCCCGCCCAGGGATTCGATCTGGGCCTTCTCTTCTTCGCTGAGTTGCTTTTCGAACTCGCGGCGCAACCAGTCATCCGGAATCAGGGCCTCGATGGCGGCATCCAGGTTTTCCAGCCCTTCGAACCAGGCGGCAAAGGCACGATCGAAGCGGTCGAAATGGCGTTCATCCTTGACCATGACGGTACGCGCCACCTGGTAGAAGGCGTCCATGTCGGCGAACACCACGCCGCGTTCGACCACCGCATGCAGGTCGAGCAGTTCACGGATCGATACCGGCACGCCAGCACGTTTGAGGGTCTCGAACAGAGTGATGAACATGGCTTAGCGCCTCGGGTTGCCTTGGCGGCGCAGCATGAAGGCCAGCCGCTCGAGCAGGTGGGTATCCTGTTCATTCTTGACCAGGGCGCCGGCCAGCGGTGGAATCGCTTTCACCGGGTTGCGGGAATAGAGCGCTTCGCGGGCCAGTTCATCGGCCATCAAGAGCTTCAGCCAGTCGACCAGCTCTGAGGTGGAAGGTTTCTTCTTTAGCCCGGGAGCCTGGCGCAGGTCGAAGAACACTTCCAGCGCTTCGCTGACCAGCTTCGGTGCGATATCCGGAAAGTGAACGTCGACGATGGCCTGCATGGTCTCGCGGTCGGGAAACTCGATGTAGTGGAAAAAGCAGCGGCGCAGGAAGGCATCCGGCAGCTCTTTCTCATTGTTCGAGGTAATGATGATGATCGGGCGGTGTTCGGCGGTAATGGTCTCGCCGGTTTCGTAGACATGGAACTCCATGCGATCCAGCTCCTGGAGCAGGTCGTTGGGGAATTCGATATCCGCCTTGTCGATCTCATCGATCAGCAACACCACCCGTTCGCCGGCGGTAAACGCTTCCCACAGTTTGCCGGGCTTGATGTAGTTGCCGACATTTTCCACGCCCTCGACACCCAGCTGGGAGTCACGCAGGCGGCTGACCGCATCGTATTCATATAGCCCTTGGGCTGCCTTGGTGCTGGACTTGATATGCCAGGTAAGCAACCGCGTACCCAGGCTGGCGGCCAGTTCTTCCGCCAGCAGGGTCTTGCCGGTGCCCGGCTCGCCTTTTATCAGCAGTGGACGCTGGAGCGTGACGGCGGCATTGACCGCTTGTTTCAAGGCATCGGTTGCGATGTAGGAGGAAGTGGATTCAAACGCCATGGGTCGTGCCTCGGCTTAATCATCAAAAGGAGTTCAAGAATCAAACAAGTGTACGTAAGGGAGCGGGCGGGGACAAATGCTGCTTTGCGCAATATCGGCTATGGTTCAGGGAGGTTTTCAGACGCAAGCTGACGTAAGGGAGGTCATATGTTGCTTGAAGGTTCCTGTCACTGCGGTTCCGTGCACTTTAGCCTGGAGTCACCGCATCCGTATCCTTATCAACGCTGCTATTGCTCGATTTGCCGCAAGACCGCCGGAGGCGGTGGCTATGCCATCAACCTGAGTGGACGTGCCGAGACGCTCGAAGTGCAAGGTAGCGAGCATAAGCGCGTCTACCATGCACTGATCGAAGGGGAGCCGAGCGTGGGGGAACGCCACTTCTGTGGTAATTGCGCCAGTGCCCTGTGGGTTTACGACCCGCGTTGGCCGGAGCTGATCCATCCTTTCGCCTCAGCGCTCGATAGCGACCTGCCAATTCCCCCAGAACGGGTTCATCTGCTATTGAACAGCAAGGCCAACTGGGTCGAGGTCGATGCCCGGGACAACGACAAATGTTTCGATACCGCTCCCGAGGAAAGCATCGCTGAGTGGCACGAGCGCAGAGGCCTGGTTAAAACCTGAGCGCTTGGCACAAGGGTGCTCGGGGTCAGGGGGCGGTGAGGTTATCGAATCCGGTGTCGGTCACGGCAATGTTGTCTTCGATACGAATGCCGCCGCAGGGCGTGAGAGCGTCCACCCGCTGCCAGTCAATCATCTTGCCCGTTTCAGCAGCACGCAGCGGTTCGAGCAGCATGGGGATGAAGTACAGGCCAGGCTCGATGGTGACCACCATGCCAGGCGTCAATTCGCGGGTCAGACGCAAGGCGGGATGCTCTATAGGCGGTGGGTTCGGTGTGCCGTCCGGGAGGCGCCGCCCGGCAACGTCGTGCACTTGAAGTCCCAGCGAGTGTCCCAGGCCATGGGGACAAAAGGCGCGGGTAATGCCCAGGGTCACGGCTTCTTCTGCCGAACAATGGATAAGCCCTTGGCTTTGTAGCACTTCGCCTAAGCTGCGATGCATCTGTCGATGCAGATCCACGAAGTTGACGCCGGGCCGAACACTCTCGATCAATTGGGTTTGCAGCTGTTGCATGGCATCGATCAGCTCCCCGAAGGCGGCCGGGGCATCCGGCCCTGCCTGGGTGCGAGTGATATCGGCGCAATAACCGCGATAACGGTACCCGGCATCCACTAGCAGACTGTGGCGCTTGGACGAGGCGTTCAGGTCGTAATGCTGATAATGCAGCACCCCAGCGTGATGATTGGTGCCGATGATGTTTTGGTAGGGCACCGCGGACTCGCGCTGGCGGCTGGCGCCCAGGTAAGCCAGCTGAATGTCGAGCTCGCCGGCGCCTTGGGAAAAAGCCTCGCGGGCTGCCTGGTGCCCGGCCAGCGCCATACGGTTTGCTGAACGCAAGCAGCTGATTTCGTATGCGCTTTTATGCATGCGTAGCTCGTCCAGCGCCTTCAGCAAAGCGTCCGGATTGGGCTTGATATCGGGCTTTATGTCGGACGCCTGGGCTAGAGAGCTGGTGTCGCCCAGTATCGCGATACGCTCGCCTGGCAAGGTCGGAAGCAAGGGCTCAGGGCTCAGGGTCACGTCAAAGGCGGCGACCCAGGGCTCATCGGGAAGGGCGGTGGGCAAATGCCAGAAATCGGTTGGCGCATGCAGATAAAGCTGGGGATTGCGCCCGGGTTGAATCAAAAGCCAGCTGTGCTGTATGTCGGCCATCGGTACCCAGTGCATGAAGTGGCCGAAGGTTTGAAAGGCAGGAAATTGATCATCGGCATAATGCGCAGTAGCGTGACCACTGTAGAGCAAGACGGCATCGAAACCGTGTGTTTCCAGCAAGGTGGCGTAACTGCGTTGCAAGTGGACCAAATGCTCGCCCTGTTGGGCATGCAGTGTTTCGAGTGCTGTTACATGCATATCGATAATCCGTTCAAGGGCATGGAGTCGGGAAGCTGGGTACGGTGGCCCAGAAGGCATCCAGCCCGGCATGATGTTGGTTTTGATGACGATAAAGGCGCAATTCCATGGGAACGTCCCAGCGTGTGTCGCCTGCGCGTACCAGTTGGCCGCTTTCCAGTTCCGCCTTGATCGTGCGTTCGGGTAGCCAGCTCATGCCGTAACCTAGCAGCACCAATTCCTTGATGCTGGCGGCATAGGAATTTTCGCTCTGAGCCATCAGGTGAGTGCCCTGAGCCAGGCGCGACAGATGGGCCTTGACCGCCGAACCGAGCAAGCTACGTTTGGGATAGGTAAGCCATGCGATGGGTTGGCTGCGACTACCGGGGAGCACGGCGCTGGGCTTGCCTTGAGCATCCGGCGTGGTGACTGCAATCAGGCGTTCATGGCCGATCACCCGATAGCTGCAGGCACTGGTATCCAGGTCCAGTTCGCAACGTTCCTTGGGCCAGTAGCACAGAGCCAGATCGCATTCGCCACGTCCCAGTGCTTGAAAGTACTCGCTGGCGGTCCAGCCGGTGGCACGCAGGTAGGGCTGTATGCGTGACTGCTGGTCAATCACGCAAAGCCACTGAGGCAAAAAGTGCACCAAGACGCTTTGGGGCGCCGCGAGCATGATGCGGCGTTGCTGCCCGGCACTGATCTCTCTTACCCGGTCACGCGCCAGACGAACACGCTCGGTAACTTCTTCACTCAGCGCCAGAAATTCCTCCCCTGCCGGGGTGAGCGACAGCGGCAACGTCTGGCGGTTGATCAGGGTGGCGCCCATTTCTTCTTCGAGTAACTTGATCCGTCGCGAAAAGGTGGGTTGAGTGACGTTCTGCTCATCCGCCGCCCGCGAAAAATGCCGTGTTCTGGCCAGGGCGATGAAATCTTCCAGCCAGCGAATTTCCATGAATTACCTCGCTGAACCTGCAGACGATATGACTGACTTCATAAGCGATTTTCCTCCACCGCATGGCACGCTACCCGGGTGCCATCCAATTGAGTGACCAGCGTGGGGATCTCCTGGCGGCAGCGCGTATTGGCATACGGGCAGCGCCCATGGAACACGCAGCCGCTGGGCAGATTGACCGGCGTGGGCACTTCGCCTTTCAGACGAATATGCTGGGGGCGGTCATCCTCTAGACGCGGAATCGCCGACAGCAGGGCCTGGGTGTAAGGGTGACGTGGCTTGTTGAACAGAGTGGCGGTGGTGGCAATTTCACACACCGTGCCCAGGTACATGACTGCCACGCGAGTACCGAAGTGTTCCACCACGGCCAAGTCATGGGTGATGAACAGATAGGTCAGGTTGCGGTCACGCTGGGCATCCATCAGCAGGTTGAGCACCTGGGCTTGAATGGACACATCCAATGCCGAAATAGGCTCGTCGGCAACGATGAATTCGGGGTCGACAGCCAGCGCCCGGGCAATGGCGATGCGCTGGCGCTGGCCGCCGGAAAATTCATGACCAAAGCGCTTGCCCCAGTCCGGGTCGATGCCCACCGAGCTCATCACCTCCTGAACCTTTTCCTGCACTTTCAGGCGATTCCAGTCCGGGTGGTGCAGGCGAAGCGGCTCTTCCAGGGTTTGCTGGATGGTCATGCGCGGATTGAGTGATGCATAGGGGTTCTGGAAAATCATCTGCATGCGCTTGCGAAACGGCAATAACTCACGCGAGCTGAGGTTGTCGATACGCTGGCCGGCGTAACTGATTTCACCTGCCGTGGGGGTCAACAACCCCATGACGGTACGTGCCACGGTGGATTTGCCGCAGCCGGACTCGCCGACCACGCAAAGTGCTTCACCGCGCTTGATGTCCAGGTTGACGCCATTGATGGCATGCACGTATTCACGGTGCCGGATCAACTTGCCACCCTTGAAACGCAGCTGTTCGAGAAAGTCACCGGACAGCGAAAAACGCTTCTTCAGATTGCGTATCTGTAGCAATGAGTCGGCGCTTTCCTCGTTTTGGGTCGGGGTGTCGACGCTCTCCAGGTTAGCGTCTTTCAGGTCCATGGCAGTCGCGTTCATGATATCTCCTCCAACTTCAGGCGGCGGTCTTCCTGCATTTCCGCCACCATGTGGCAGGCGACGCGGCAATTACCCGAATCAACGAATTCAGGCACCTCCTGGACACAGGCCGGGCGTGGTTCGCCGTTGGCTTTATTGATGAAATCGCAGCGCGGATGGAAGGCGCAACCATTGGGCAGGTTGGATAATGACGGCATACTGCCGCGAATCTGGTTGAGCCGTTCCCCGGGCGTCGCCATTTGCGGCAAGGCGTTGATCAATCCTTGGGTGTAAGGATGTTGCGGGTCGTTGATGATCTCGCGGGTCAGTCCCTGCTCGATGACGCGACCGGCATACATGACCAGCATGCGTTGGGTGACCTGGCTGACCACCCCCAGGTCATGGGTGATCAGGATCAGGCCGACGTTGTGCTGCTCGCACAGATCCAGCAGCAACGCCATGATTTCCGCCTGGATGGTGACATCCAGCGCCGTGGTCGGTTCATCGGCAATGATGATATCCGGGTCGAGCAACAGCGCAATGGCGATGATGATGCGTTGGCGCATGCCACCCGAAAGCTCATGTGGATACTGATCCAGACGGGTCTCCGGCGACGGAATCTGGACCTGTTGCAGCTTGTCCAGCGCAATGGCGCGGGCCTTTTTCGATGAAATCCGCCGGTGGGCCTTGAGGCACTCGACCATCTGCTCGCCGATCGAGAGCACCGGGTTCAGGGTCATCATCGGATCCTGGAAAATCATCGAGATCCGGTTGCCGCGTACTTTGCGCAAGGCGTGCTCGGACATCGAGTTCAGCTCGAGGCCGTCGAAGGTGATACTCCCGCCGGCAATAAACCCCGGCTTGCCGACCAAGTTCAACAAGGAAAAGGCAGCCACGGATTTTCCTGCGCCGGATTCACCGACGATGCCCAGGCGTTCGCCACGCTCCAGGGTAAAACTGACGTCGCGTAAAGCGCGTACTTCGCCTTGGCGTAAACCAAAGCGTAAGTCCAGATTGGTTACTTCCAGCAATGCCATGGTGCACCTCAGCCTTTGTAGAGTCGTGGGTTCATGACGTCGCGCAGCCAGTCACCCAGGAGGTTGATGGACAGCACCAGTATCACCAGTACCGCACCGGGAATCAGAGTGATCCACCAGGAGCCTGACTGGATATAGTCGAACCCGGATTTGATCAGTGAACCCAGCGAAGGATGCGTCTCCGGCATGCCCAACCCCAAAAACGACAGCGCCGCTTCCGAGATGATGGCATTGGCGATCTGTACCGTGGAGATCACGAAAATCGGTGACAGGGTGTTGGGCAGCACATGGCGGAACATGATGCGTTTACTGCGCAGGCCCATGACCCTGGCGGCATCCACGTATTCCTTGTTTTTTTCCGCCAGCACCGAGGCCCTGACGGTTCTCGCATACTGCGGCCATTCTGCCAGGCCGATGATCAGGATCAGCATGATGATCGCATATTCGCTGTAAAAGGCGCCCCCCATGGTCGCTTTGACTACGGCGCCCACCACGATGGCGACCATCAAGGTGGAAAATGATAGCTGGATATCCGCCAGACGCATCAGCAGGGCATCCACGCGGCCACCTAAATAGCCTGCCATCAGACCAAAAGTGATGCCTAGCAGTGCTTGCAGGATCACGGCGCCAAAGCCGATCAAAAGTGACACCCGAGTGCCGTATAAAATGATCGACAACAGGTCGCGCCCTTGGGCGTCGGTGCCTAGAATAAAGCGTTCGTCGGCACCCTCGATCCAGAAGGGCGGTAACTCGGATGCCATGATGTCGATCTGGCGCAAGTCATAAGGGTCGGTGGGCGCCAGCAACGGCGAGGCGAATGCCACGATGACCAGGCCGATGAAAATAGCCAGGCACAGCTGGGCAGTATGGTCGCGTTTGAAGCTGTACCAGAGGTAGGAATCGCGCAGACGCTCCCAGCGGCTGGGGATGCGCGGTCGGGTCGTTTGAGAATTACTCTGAGTAACGGTCGGTGTCGTCATGCGGGCTTACCGGTGAGTTTGACGGTGGGGTTCACCAGGCCATAGACCAGGTCGACGATGGTGTTGGTCACCACGAAGATTACCCCGACGATCATCAGATAACTGACGATCAAGGGTGTATCCGCGCGATTGATCGCATCCAGGAACATCAGGCCCATGCCCGGCCACTGGAAGACGGTTTCAGTGAGGATGGCATAGGCCACCATGGTGCCTATCTGCACGCCGCCAACGGTAATCACCGGCAGCATGGTGTTTTTCAGCGCATGGACGAAATACACCCGACGCATCGAGATGCCTTTGGCACGGGCATACTTGACGTAGTCGGACTGCATGACTTCCATCATTTCCGCTCGAATCAGGCGAATGAACAGCGGCAACATGATCGATGCCAGGGCAATGGAGGGCAGTACCAGGTGTTGTAGGCCGTTCCAGGTCGCCAGGTTGGTCTCCCAGTGTCCGAACACCTGCACCAGGTCATAGCCACGCCCGAACGACGGCATGTTGCCTTCGGTTGAGAAGAAGTCGTTGAGCCAGCTGCCCCAGCCTGTCGACTCGGGAAACAGCGTTATCGTTATGCCGATGGAAAATATCTGGATCAGGATGATCGCCGTCAGAAACACCGGTACCGAAATGCCTACAATCGATACACCCATGAAAAAGCGCGACAGCATGGCACGCGGCTTGATGGCGCTGTACACCCCAATGGGCACCGAAAACAGCACGATGATCAACATGGAAGCGAAGACCAGCTCCAGGGTGGCCGGCAGATGCCGCGCAATGACGTCAAGAGCGGGCTCACGATAGAAATAAGAGGTGCCGAAGTCACCCTGTACCGCATTGAGCGCAAAACGGCCGTATTGCACCAGAAAAGGATCATTGAGACCGAGGCGCTCACGTAGGGCTTCGCGTTCACTTTCGGGTACCGATTGTCCCACCATTTGTTGGACGGGATCACCCAGGTTGTCCTGGATGGCGAAGGCAAGCACGCTGATGATAAACATCACCAATATCGCGTGCATCAGCCGCTTGATCAAAAACGCAATCATGGCTCGCGCCACCTATATGAAGGAGTAAAACAGGGGGAAAGTTTTGTCACGGCAAAAGGCTACGCCCTTCGGAACTGGCCGAAGGGCGAAGCATCCATGCGCTCTAGAAAAACTTGCGATTATTCGCTGATGACGAGATCACCCAGGTAGGGGAAATCGATAGCGTTGACGACTGGTTCGATCTTCACACCCTCGCGTGCAGCGTAAGCCAGGTTCTGCCAGTGCAAGGGAATGTAACCGGCATCTTCGTAGAGCATGGCTTCTGCTTCACGCAGCATTGCGTTGCGCTTTTCAAGGTCGGTTTCGCTATCGGCCGCGGTTACCAAGGCATCGATTTCTTCGTTGCAATAGCTACCGTAGTTGTACTGCCCGGCACCGGTTTCTTCATCGATACAGAAGGTCAGGTACTGAAAGAAGTTGGCGCTGTCTTCGGTATCCGCGTGCCACCCGATCATTGCCGCGTCAGACTGGCGAGTGTCATATTCCGGCCAGTACTGGGCCAGTGGCATGGTGCGCAGGTTCACGTCAATATTGATGCGCGCCAGCATGTTGGACACGGCCTGGGCAATCTGGGCATCGTTCACGTAGCGGTTGTTGGGAGCAATCATGTCGATGGTGAAGCCATCTGCATAACCGGCTTCGGCCATCAGCTCCTGGGCATGTTCGACGTCATAGCGTGGTGTCAGATCGGGGTTGTGGCCGGAGTAACCTTCCGGCGAGAACTGCGCCGCCGGTGTGGCGAAGCCGCGCATCAAACGGTCGGCGATTGCTTCCTGATTGATGGCGTAGGCAACAGCCTGGCGTACCCGTGGGTCCTGGAAGGCTTCAACGCGTTCTTCGTTGAGCTGGAAGCCGATGATACGGGTGCCATTGATCTCGACCAGTTTGACATCGTCGGCCTCACGAACGCGCTCCAGGTCGTTGGGCGGCACGGCATCGATGAAATCAACACCACCGGAAAGCAGCGCCGCGACACGCGAAGCGTTTTCGGCAATCGGCGTCAGCACGATGCGGTCGACGTTACCTGTGTCGGTGTCCCAGTAATCATCGAAGCGTTCGAAATCCACGCGCACGCCTTGGCGTCGTTCGGTAACGATGAACGGGCCGGTGCCCGAGACATGACGCGAGGCATAGGAATTGCCCGCCTTGACGATCTCGGACTTCTCATCGCCATCGTCGGTTTCGCCGGTATAAAAGGCGCGATCCATGGGGAAGATGTAAGTGGCCAGGTTGAGCAACAACGGGTAGGGCTCGCTGGTCTTGATCTCGACGGTGTGGTCGTCAAGCGCTTCGGCACTTTCCACCGGCTCGAAAATGGCACGGTAGTCGGGGCTTTCTTTCAAGCGTTCGATGGTCCAGACCACATCTTCGGCGGTGAGGGGGTTGCCGGAATGGAAAGTGACGCCTTCACGCAAGCTCATGCGCATGGTGGTTTCGTCAACCTGTTCCCATTCAGTGGCTAGACGCGGCTCAAACTCGAAATCCTTGGTCCAGCGCACCAGGGGATCAAAGGACAGGTGGGAGAAACGCAGCATGCCACCGGAAAGCTGTTCGTGGATATCGAGGGTTTCCGGGTCGGCTGTGTAGCCGACACGCAGGGTTTCCGCACTGGCAGTCATAGGCAGTACGGCGGTACCTGCAAGGGCGGCACCAATGACAGAAGCCAGCATTGTCTTTTTGAAGAATATTGTTCTTCTGAGGGTCATAGGAGTTCCCGGACTATTTAATTATTGTGAAAAACCCGCCAACATATTGCTCTGCATGGAGTGCACATATCGAGCGGCGAGTGGACATGGTCGACCCGCAGGCCATAGGCTAACCATAAAGAGACCCTATCGCTTGAGGCAATCGAAATTGTGAGTGACGTCATTCGTCCACTGAATAAAGAGAGTGACGTTGCCGTTCGCTAATCAAAAAAACAGTGGCTCTTCATGCCGTTAACGCTATGTTAGGCATCCAGGCACAACTAAGTGGCTATAACATCAACAATTCGGGAGATTTACTGTGAAGATTGGAGCACCCAGGGAAACGGCCAAGGGCGAAGCGCGTGTCGCTTTGACGCCCGAGAGCGCCGTGCACATACAAAAATTGGGCCACGAATGCCTGGTGGAAAGCGGAGCCGGTGCGGCGGCGGGTTTTTCCGACGAAGCCTATAAAGAGGCCGGTGTTACCGTCATCGATAGCGCCGAAAAGCTATGGGCCGACGCCGAGATCGTCATCAAGGTACGTGAGCCTTCCCAGGTGGAGGTCGGTTACCTGCGTGAAGGTCAAACACTGATCGCCTTTTTCTGGCCGGCGCAGAATGAGTCATTACTGGAAGAGTGCCGGGCCAAAGGCGCTACCGTAATTGCCATGGACATGGTGCCGCGTATTTCCCGCGCGCAGAAGATGGATGCGCTGTCCTCGATGGCCAATATCGCCGGTTATCGCGCGGTGATCGAGGCGGGCAACAATTTTGGGCGTTTTTTCACCGGTCAGGTCACGGCGGCGGGCAAGGTGCCTCCGGCCAAGGTGTTGATCATCGGTGCCGGTGTGGCGGGGCTTTCGGCTATCGGCACCGCGACCAGCCTGGGCGCCATGGTGCGTGCCTTCGATGTGCGGCCTGAAGTGGCCGAGCAGATCGAATCCATGGGTGCCGAGTTCCTGTTTCTGGATTTCGACGAGAACCAGGATGGCGCCGGCAGCGGTGGCTATGCCGCGCCTTCCAGCCCTGAATTTCGCGAGAAACAGCTGGAATGTTTCCGCGAGCAGGCGCCCGAGATCGATATCGTCATCACCACGGCGCTGATTCCGGGTAGGCCCGCGCCTAAATTGTGGCTTGAGGACATGGTTAAAGCCATGAAGCCCGGTTCGGTGATTGTCGACCTTGCAGCCGAAAAAGGCGGCAACTGCGATTTGACCAAACCCGACGAGAAAGTGGTCAGCGACAACGGTGTGACCATTGTCGGCTACACTGATTTTCCCTCGCGGATGGCGACTCAGTCATCGCTGCTTTATTCCACCAATATTCGCCACATGTTGACTGACCTCACCCCGAAGAAAGACGGTGACGTCGTGCATGACATGGAAGATGACGTGATTCGTGGCGCCACGGTCACTCATCAGGGGGAGATCACCTTTCCGCCTCCGCCGCCCAAGGTAAAGGCGATTGCCACTGCCAAGCCCAAGGAGAAGATCAAGGAGCCCACGCCGGAAGAAAAGAAAGCCGCCGAGCTTGCGGCGATCCGGGCTCAGACCAAGCGTCAGGTGACATTGCTGGGGGTGGGCGGGTTACTCATGCTGGTGTTGGGGCAAATCGCACCGGCATCGTTCATGCAGCATCTGATCGTTTTCGTGCTGGCCTGTTTTGTGGGTTATCAGGTGATATGGAACGTCAGCCATGCGCTACATACACCACTGATGGCGGTGACCAATGCCATTTCCGGGATCATTATTCTGGGGGCCGTCTTGCAGATAGGCTCGGGTAACTGGGTGGTGGTCATACTTGCGGCGATTTCAGTGCTGATCGCTACCATCAATATCGTGGGTGGCTTCCTGGTGACACGCCGGATGCTGGCCATGTTCCAAAAATCATAAACGCGGGGATACGACATGTTAGGTCAAGGTTTCGTTTCTGCCGCGGCAATTGCGGCAAGTATACTTTTCATCCTTTCCTTGGGTGGGTTGAGTAATCAGGAAAAGGCCAAGCGGGCGGTGTGGTATGGCATCGTGGGCATGGCCATTGCGGTGTTGTTCACTGCCTTCGGACCCGGAATCGGTAGCTACTGGATCATGATCCCGATGGTTCTTATCGGGTCGGTGATCGGTTGGAATATCGCCAAGCGCGTCGCGATGACCGAAATGCCGCAACTGGTCGCAGCACTGCACAGTTTCGTGGGTCTGGCGGCGGTGTTCGTGGCCTGGAGCGCGGATCTGGAGCGTACCCGGGTCGCCTCGGCGCTACTTGCAGGCGAGGCCACGGATAGATTTTCGGCCTTTGCCGCCCTGTTGGTCACCAAGACCCCCGCCGAGTTGACGTTTCTTCAAGTCGAAATCGTGTTTGCCATCTTCATCGGCGCAGTAACCTTCACCGGCTCGGTGATTGCTTACGGCAAGCTGGCGGGCAAGGTCGATGGTAAATCCCGTCAGTTGCCCGGCGGGCACATGCTCAATGCGGCAGCGGCGGTATTGTCACTGGTCATGGCTATCGCCTATCTCAACGGCGCGGGCTTCTGGTCATTGCTGGTACTGGCGGCATTGGCTTTCTTCATCGGTTATCACTTGATCATGGGGATCGGTGGGGCGGATATGCCGGTGGTGGTTTCGATGCTCAACAGCTATTCCGGCTGGGCGGCGGCGGCCATCGGGTTCACGCTTTCCAATGACCTCTTGATCGTTACCGGTGCTTTGGTGGGGTCTTCTGGTGCGATTCTTTCCTACATCATGTGCAAAGCAATGAATCGCAACTTCGTCAGCGTCATCCTGGGTGGCTTTGGCGGCGGCGCCAAGGGTGAGTCCGCCGAGATCGAAGGCGAGCAGGTGGCTATCGATGCCGGTGGCGTAGCGGCAGCGCTCAATGATGCGGAGAGTGTCATCATCGTGCCGGGTTACGGCATGGCGGTTGCCCAGGCGCAGAATTCAGTCAGGGAATTGACGCGCAAGCTGCGCGATGCGGGCAAGAATGTACGCTTTGCGATTCATCCCGTGGCGGGCCGCTTGCCGGGGCACATGAATGTGCTGTTGGCCGAGGCCAAGGTGCCTTACGACATCGTGATGGAAATGGATGAGATCAATGATGACTTTCCGAATACGGACGTGGTTATCGTGATTGGCTCCAACGATATCGTGAACCCGGCGGCACAGGAGGATCCCAACAGCCCCATCGCCGGCATGCCGGTATTGGAAGTATGGAATGCCAAGCAGGTGTTCGTTTCCAAGCGTGGGCAGGGTACCGGCTACTCGGGTATCGAGAATCCGCTATTCTTCAAGGAGAATACGCGCATGTTCTACGGCGATGCCAAGAGCAGTATCGATTCCCTGGTGCCGTTGATCGACTGAAACGCCTGGCTTGAGCATTAAGCTGTTAGTGATAAGCTGTTGGTTAAGCGCCCGGGTCGTCGAAATCGGCCCGGGTTTTCTGGTTCAACGTAGCACTGGCAAAGAATTGCCACTGGCAAGGAGTAACCATGAACCTGTCTGATCCTTTTCACCTCGCGGTACAAGTACGCGATATCGACGAAGCTCGTCAATTCTACGGGAATTTTCTGGGTTGCCCGGAGGGGCGCTCATCGGAAAGCTGGGTGGACTTCAATCTTTACGGCCATCAGTTCGTGTGTCATTTGAATCCTGCGCTCAAGGACAATCCCGTCACCAGCCACAAGAACCCGGTCGATGGTCACGGCGTGCCGGTACCGCATTTCGGCGTGGTGCTGGACATGGCATCCTGGGAGGCATTGGCCAAGAAGTTGCGTGAACACGGGGTCTCCTTCGAGATCGAGCCCTATATACGCTTCAAAGGGGAAGCCGGTGAACAGGCCACCATGTTCTTCTACGACCCTTCGGGTAACGCCCTGGAATTCAAGGCCTTCAAGAATCGGGATGAACAGCTGTTCAAGAAGAACTGAGCCAATCCTCGAAGCCTCTCAAGGAAAAGAGCGAGTTAATCGCCAAGAGGCGCCTGGCTATTTCCTTTGTAGTCGCTATCCCCTCTACACAATCGCATGGGGAATAAAGCACGAGGTGTCCTTGGTGATCTTGCCGCTATCTTCACGAATGCCCATGCCACAAGCACGATCGCCGACCACCCAGCTGCCGATCAGCGCATGCTGATCGCCAAATTTGGGCATGGGCTGATACGCTTGGCGAATATAGGGGCTATCGGTGTAAGGCCCGTCGACAAACTCGCGTTCACCGGCATCGGTGATCAGTTCGATATTGCTACCCTCACGCGAGAAAAACGGCTTGCGCACCCAGCCGGGGGGCAACGGCTTGCTGGGGTCGTCGTCGAAAAAGGCGGGCAAGAGGTTGGGGTGACCTTCGTTATACTTCCATAATAACGGCAGAATGCCTTTATTGGACAGAATCGCCTTCCAAGGTGGCTCGAACCAGTGGGTTTGCATGGCGGGCAGCTGTTCGCCAAAAGTGTCATGGGCCATTTCTTCCCATGGATAAAGCTTGAAGATGGCTTGAATCGGGTTGTCGTCGAGATCGACGAAATGCGTCATGCCGGGGTTCAGGCCAATATCCTGCATGAACACGAAAGGCGCCTTGAGACCGGCCTGGACCGCAATATCCTGCAGATAATGCACGGTGGCCCGTTCTTCCACGTTATCTTTTACGCAGGAAAAATGCAGCGTTGCGTCTTCGAGCCGCTGCCCCAGATGGGCCATGACGTTGAGCAGGCGTTCCTGGATGGAGTTGTATTGGTCGGCCTGACGTGGAATAAGCCCTTGCTGAATGGCTTGTTCCAGCCACACCCACTGAAAAAAACCTGCTTCGTAGATGGAAGTGGGGGTGTCGTAGTTCAGTTCGAGAAGCTTCGCCGGTCCGTTACCGTCATAGGCGAAATCCATACGCCCATAAAGGTGGGGCTGCCCCTCCGCCCATGAGCGGCGAATGGTTTCCCACATGTACTCGGGCAAGGCCAGGCGTCGCATCAGTTCATCGGAGTGACAGACTCGTTCGACCATGGCCATGCAGAGTTCGTGCAAGGCTTCCGTCGGAGCTTCAATGTCATTTTCGACCTGAGTCAAGGTGAATTGGTAATACGCCGCTTCTTTCCAGTAAGGCGCGCCTTCGATGGTGTGGAAATGAAAGCCCAATTCTTTGGCCAAACCTTTCCAGTTGCGGCGTTCGGCGATATCGATTTTCAGCATGGCGTTCCTAGGGTGTGTGACATCCCATGAGTCACAAGACAAGAATGAGGCGTCAACCGGAACGGCTGACGCTTGGCTTGAAGCCTCAAGAGCCCCAGCCGCCTCGTGTCGAGGAACTGGAACCGAAGCCGCTGCGCTGAGTGGCTCGGGTGCTTGCCGTCTGGCGCACAGCAGTACGGGTAGCTTCATTGCGCCGCGCTACTCGCTGTGAGGTATTTCTCGTGGCGGCATTCCAGTCGCCTTGGTTCTGGCGGTTGCGATAAACCGGTTCCTGGTAGACTCGCTCAATGCTACGTCCGCGGTTGGTGTTCGACATCATGTTGCCGACCATGTAGCCCATCATTGCGGGCATGAACCAGCCGCCGCCACTGCTGCCGGTAGCGGCCTGCGCCTGTTCTTCGGTCGGCTTTGTGCAGGCGCCTTCGCCATGCTGGGCTTCACAGGCTTCTAGAGAATCGAAGCGTGGCACTGCCTCAAGCGATGCTTCATAAGCGGCTTCACAGGCATTGCGGGTATAGACGTTGGCGGCAACGCACTCTTCTACACTCTGGAACGCCTTGGGCTCGTCGAAGCGAACGTCGGTAATTTGTTCTTCCGGCTCAGGGCTGCAGGCCGTTAAACCGAAGGCGCCCACTCCCATCAGAGCGAGTGATAAGCGAGCGCTGCGCTTGCGGCGTGGCAAGCTTGGTGTTTGATCTTGGGTCGACATGTCCTCTCTCCTTACCACGTCATTGAAGCGGCGTTGAGCAAGCCAACCGAAATGGAGACCGTTGCTACCAGAATGCCGTAGGCGTGGTGCCCCTCGGTAATATGCTGCGACAGGCTCTCTCCCTGCTTGCGCAAGAACAGCTTGAAACCGAAGAACGTCGCCAACTGCACGAAAAAGGCGACAATGCCCCACAGCAGAAAATCGATGAAATTGATCGAGTTAGCCATGGCGCTATACAGCGGAATGGTGAAACCCAGGATAGAACCACCGTAAGCCGTTGCGGCCGCTGCATTGCCTTGACGAATCAGCGTCCACTCATGGTGGGGAGTGATAAAGCTGTAGCAAAACATGAACGCAGCCAGCAGTACGATGGCGCCGAACAAATAGGCGAAGAAAAACGGCAAACCTTGTAGGTAAAGTACGATGTTGTCCATGCGGTGGGTCCTTTTGGAATGTTTAAAAAAACATGTTCTGAAAATGATGCTGTAAAGAGGGCGTTACTAGAGGGCGTCGATATCCACCGAAGCAACATCCACGCCCAGGTTGTAAACCACCATGAAGCTTCCCTGGCCGTCATCCTCGGCACTGATCAGTAGGTATTCCATACGTTCGGAAGCCTGGATGTTGCGTTCGTAGAGCATGGCATGATGGCGTACCTGCCTGGGCACGAGGCTTTCCAGTGTCGTCACGCTTTCCTCGAAGACCACCGGCGCTGACCAGAGGCTGTCGGGGGCACCCCAAACGCGGTTGAATTCACAGCTACGTTCCGCGGGCGGCGCGGCGGTGAGGGTGACGCAATTGGCGCCCAATGTATCGGCTTTTTTCTCGACCCCGTTGACCAAGGTATCGAACTCACTATCAGAGACATGCGCAACCCGGTAGAAATCGAAGAGCTTGTATTCGATGACATGCCCGTGTTCGATATTGGCTTGCAGCCAGGTATCGTTGTCCAGATAAAAGCGAACCAGGTGCGAACCTTGTCCCAGGTCGACATGCCCTACGGCAGCGATATGGTGGTAGCTGTCATCGTCCCAGGCAAAGAGGGCATCCTCGTGGGCACGTAAGCCGATCAGCTGGATCTTGACCCGACCATCCAGGCGCAAGCCTTCGACGGTCTCCAGAGAAACCATCGGTGGCAGTCCCGTGGCGGTAATGGCTGAGTTGTCGGCTCTGGTATCTTGTTGCGTTGAACGAAGCAGTGCTTTGAGCGTCTTGAGCATTACGCCGCTCCTGCGGTGGCATGGTTGAGCAATGTGAGAATATCGTTTTCGGACAGGCGCTTATCTCCCATGTAGTAAAGGGTATCGCCCGTGGCGAGCACATGATCGAACGGCGGGTTGAGCAGTTGGCTGTCTTGCGTTCCCGATCGACATGCGCCCAATAAGGTGATGTTGTACTGAGCTTTCGCCACGTTCATGAGGTCGCCGTAGCGTACGGCTGGCGTCGCTTGGGGGAGACGGATCTGATACTGGGTGGCTCCATGGTTGATAGCTAGCAACTCGTTAACGACGCGACTGATGCCTGCATCGGTCGCCGAGCGCACCAGCATTTCGATGGAAAGTCCTTCGGTGCATTCGATACCCGGCAGGGTGCGGCGTAACATGTTGGCCGTGGCGTGGTTGTCGCAATGAGCCACGACATGACAATCCGGGCGCTTCTGGTCATAGACCGAGAGAGCGATGGTGGCCACGCGTTCGTCGGCATCGTCATAGATGATGATGCGACTGGCTCCCTTGACGCCCGCACGTGCCAGTAACTCGGGGCTGGAAAAGCTATCGCCTTTAACAAACTTGACGGTGCCGGGCATGGGATTGTCGATATCCTTGACCACACACAGAACGATGTCGTCCGGCAGGTTGCGGTCCTCCAGAAGGATATTGATAATCTTTTTCGTCGGCTCGCCATGCCAGCCGATGATCAGCGTATGGCCGGAAAGGTCCTGGTGGTTGGCTTTCCCCTGCATGATATGCCTCCAAACTTGGCTGACGTTTGCTGTGGCCTTGCCGATAAAAGCGGCAAAGAGCATGATTCCGCCGGGGATGAGCCACAGTGCAGCGATCCATTGGCCGGCGCCGGTGATGGGGCTGAAGTCGCCGTAACCCACCGTTGTGGTCGTGGTTATGTAGAAGTAGACCCACAAGCCGAGGCTCTGAGCAATTGGCTCGCTTGCCAGCGCCATCATGGCCCAGGACAAGCTGGCATGGCCAAGCACGACAATCAGCAGAAACGTCCAGCTGACATTGATGGTGGATGCCTGTAGCGCTTTCATCAGGCGCAAGAAAATCGGCACGGCCCTTCCTTTTCGCAACATTACTCAAGACCTGCCCGAAAGGGCAGGTCTGTCATGGGTGAGACTTATTCGGGGGCCGAGCCCTTGTTGCTTTTCGCTTTCAGGCGCGCCAGTACATCATCGGTCTTGCGATTGGTGGCCCCGATGCCGGCATCTTTCAGGCGCGCTTCGAGAGAGCTTCCGCTTTCTTCGGCGGCCATTTGATCGGCGGCTTTCATCTGGGCGGAGTCGAGCTGCTGGCGTTCCTTGATGCGGTCGAGCGATTCCATGGCGCTGTGCATCGCACTGTTCTGGCCGGAGTGGCGAGCGGCAACCGCGGACTGGGCTTTCTGCGCCGATTCGGTCGCTTTCACCACGCTGACCTGCTGCTTGAACTGGCGCAACTGATTTTCGGTGCCGCGAATGGCCCCGCGCAGGCTTTCAATGCTTGCGTCATACTCAGTCACGATGGCACGTTCCGCGTCCAGGTCATCCTGCAATGCCACGATGCGGTTGGCGACTTCCACGGCCAGTTCTTCCTCGCCTTTATCCAAGGCGGCTGCGGCACTTTGCTCCAGTTGGGAGATCTTGCTTTCAAGGGTGCTCGCCTTGTTGGCATTGAGCTGCCGTTGCCCCATCAGGCGCGTCAATTCGGTCTTGGATTTGCCCAGCTGGACTTCTGAATCGCGAATTTCCTGATCGAGAATGCGCAATGCCTGTGAATCGACCACGGCTTGGCCGGTTTCGGTCGCTTTGCCGCGAAAGGCCGTCAGTAACTTGTTCAACATGTTGATTCCTCATTTTACCCGTTAGATAACTGATAATTATTTCAGTGACGACGCCTGGTCTCAGGCAAAATGCTCCTGGATAAGCCCTGCCACTTCCATCGCCGCCCCGGCCGTGGCGTGAAGTTCGGCACAGAGGGACTCAAGCTTGGAGTCACCGAACAGCTGGCCATAAGCGACGTAATAAGCGTGGCCGCCAATATCGGTGATGCCGATGGAGGCGAGCGGCAGGATCAATCCTTGGCGCAACAGAATTTCGTTGAGAGCCGCTTGTTCCTTGATGCTGGCCATAGGGGCGATCGGTGTCATCGCTACCCATTCATTTTCGCTACGCGAAAGGGTAATGGTGAGATTGCCGTAGTCGCTGAGTTCCCAGACCAGCGTATTGTTGTCCACATCCAGGGTGACGTCGCCTTCCGGCCAGGCCAGCTCCGTGAGAACGGAAGAGCTTGTATCGTTGACGATATCGAAAAGGACTTTTGCATCAAGCGGGGTGGGGCTGTTGTTCACGTCCATCTATGTCTCCATGGGGCCAGTGATTTCGGTCGTATTGCCATATGGTGCCTGTACGAAAGGCGCTCAGGATCGGTGGCCAATGAAAAAGCGTGTTTTATATTGCATGCCACAAAATAGCGAAGTAATGGCACAGAGTGCCCAGCATCACGAAAAGATGCCACACAAAATGGCCGTAGCGCAGCCGGGCGTCCATGGCGAAGAAGACCACGCCCAAGGTGTAGGAGAGACCGCCTGCGACCAGCCAGGAAAGCCCCGAGGGTGACATGCTCTCCACCAAGGGTCCAAGCGCCACGACGATCAGCCATCCCATCGCCAGATAGAGACCCGTGGAAACCACGGGGTGAGCGCCTTTGCTGAAGGCTTTTTGCAATACGCCGAGAAGAGCAAGCATCCAGACAGCTCCCAGTAGCCACCAGCCCCAGGTACCTTGCAGGACCCCGAGCGTAAAAGGTGTATAGGTGCCGGCAATCAACAGGTAGATGGCGGAGTGCTCGATGACTCGAAACACTCGCTTTGATTGTCCCTGGGGCAGCGCATGGTAGAGGGTGGAGGACAGGTAGAGAAGTATCATGCTTGCGGCGAAAACGTAGCTGCCAATGACGAAACCGATGTCTTCATGAAGCCCCGCCTGTTTCACGAGAAAAGGCGTTCCCACCACAGCGGCAACCAAGCCTAGGCCATGACTGATGCTGTTGGCGATTTCTTCTCCCTGTGACTGATTACGTCTGGGTGCAGGTAGCCATTCTCTCATTGAGCCTCCGGCGTCAGTGTTATTCGGCGCTGGCTAGCTTCTTCTTCCTTGCCCTCAAGGCGTGGGGTTGATCATCAAGCCGGCTTGCCGAAACGCTTGTGTAGCCAGGCATTGATATCGTCGGATTCATACAGCCATTGATCCTGTCCATCACCATCAGCATGGCTGATTTTCAGGCAGGGTACTTTGACTCTGCCTCCGCCTTCCTGTAGTGCCTTCTTGTGCTCAGGGTCGAGTTGGGCATCGCGTAATTCGATATCAAGCCCCAGGCGCGCCATTTCCTTGCGTACTTTAATGCAGAACGGGCAGGTGCGAAATTGATAGAGTGCAAGGTTTTCACATTCGGCATCGACCTTGGCCTGCTCTTCTTCGCTACGCTCGACTGATTGCGGAGTGGAAAGCTTTTCCGCAATTAACATGAACGGTGCCAGCACCAGGCGCAAGCCGCGAAAGAAGTAACGAATCACGATTCTCATGAAGCCATCCTTAATAATATCGTAAAAAACAGGGAAATAATGTGTCGAGCATCCTGCAACAACTGGCTGCTATTGTCACTGCCATGGATGAGCAAAGCCGCTTGTCATGCTAGGCTGCCAAGCTGTTTTTGACTGTTGTCAGGGGTTTAACCTTCATGCATCTTCATATCATCGGGATTTGCGGCACCTTCATGGGTAGCCTGGCATTACTGGCACGCGAACTTGGCCTGGAAGTCAGTGGCTCTGACGCCAACGTCTATCCCCCCATGAGTACGCAATTGGCTGAGGCGGGTATCGTTCTGCATGAAGGCTACCAGGCGGAAAACCTTGTGCCTGTGCCGGATCAGGTCGTGGTGGGTAATGCGCTTTCCAGGGGCAATCCCGAAGTGGAAGCACTTTTGAACAGCGGCCTTGCATATAGTTCCGGGCCGCAGTGGTTGGCGGAAAAAGTGCTGCCGGGACGCAAGGTAATCGCTCTGGCGGGTACCCATGGCAAGACCACCACGGCTAGCTTGCTTGCCTGGTTGCTGGAATCGGCAGGGCTTAATCCCGGCTTTCTGATTGGTGGAGTGCCGCGTAACTTCGGGGTTTCCGCGCGGCTGGGAGAAGCCGGCAGTCCTTTTGTTGTGGAAGCCGATGAGTACGATACGGCATTTTTCGACAAGCGTTCCAAGTTCGTGCATTACCGACCCACCATCGCGGTGCTCAATAACCTGGAATTCGATCATGCCGATATCTTCGAGGATTTGGCGGCAATCGAACGGCAATTTCATCATTTGGTACGAACGGTTCCGAGCAACGGGAAGTTGCTGGTGGCCGATGAACAGCCGGCACTCGAGCGGGTGCTGGCTCAGGGGGTCTGGACACCTGTCGAGCATTTCGGTACCCAGCCGCAAAGCTCTTGGCGATTGGTGCTGGAGCGTGACGATGCCAGCCGTTTTCAGGTGATTCATGAGAGCGCCCAGAGCGTCAGGGGTGGCGAGGATGCGGTGGTGGACTGGTCATTGACCGGCGAGCACAACGCACGCAATGCCTTGGCGGCATTGGCGGCGGCGCATGCCTGCGGCGTGGACCTGGCGCGCGGCTGCGCGGCACTTTCACGTTTTGAAACCCCGCGGCGGCGCCAGGAAATACGCGGCGAAGTCAACGGGATTCAGGTGATCGACGATTTCGCGCATCATCCCACCGCGATAGCCGCCACCTTGCAGGGACTGCGCGCGGCGACACCGAAAGGGCGGCTGCTGGCGGTCATCGAACCACGCTCCAACACGATGCGTCTGGGCGCGCTGCGTGACCGTCTGAGTGGCAGTGTGGCGCTTGCCGACCAAGTGTTCTGGTATCAGCCACCGGGGCTCGACTGGTCGTTGGCGGATGTCATTGCCCAACAGACTCAGGCGGCGGCATTGCATGATCAAATCAATGAACTGGTAGTAGCAGTGACGGCGGCTGCCAAACCGCTGGACCGTATCGTGGTGATGTCCAACGGCGCTTTCGGGGGCGTCCATGAATTATTGCTGCAGGCACTGAGGACTCGTTATAAGGACACGCATGACCATTGATTCTGTTTCAAGCTCCGGCTCCAGCCCCAGCGCTGTTTCAGGTGCTGGCATAAGTACTGGCTTCCGCCCACCGATCACGGTCGCCTTGACCGGTGCCTCCGGCGCCCAGTACGGCCTGCGTTTGATCGACATACTGGTGGCATCCGGCCATGAAGTCTGGGTAATGATCTCCAAGGCTGCGCACATGGTGATTGCCACCGAAATGGAGATATCGCTGCCTGCACAGCCCGAGCGGCTGGCTCAAGCACTGTCTGAGCGCAGTAACGCTGCAGCAGGACAGATCCGTTGTTTCGGTCGAGAAGACTGGATGGCGCCGGTGGCTTCGGGGTCGGGAGCTTCTTCAGCCATGGTGGTGTGTCCTTGCTCGACGGGCACGCTTTCCGCGGTGGCCTGCGGTGCAAGCAATAACCTGATCGAACGTGCTGCTGATGTGGCGATCAAGGAGCGACGTCAGCTGATCATGGTACCGCGAGAGACGCCGTTTTCGGCGATTCATCTGGAGCACATGCTGACCTTGAGCCGCTTGGGCGTGGTGATTCTGCCTGCAGCACCCGGTTTCTATCATCGTCCTCAAGGTGTGGATGACCTGATCGATTTTATCGTCGCCAGAATCCTCAACCAGTTAGGCATTCAGCATGCCTTGATGCCACGCTGGGGCGAAACGGCTGGTTCGGTGCCACGCTCATGATGTCCTGGGCGATGGTGACTGTGTTCGTGCCGACGTTCCTGTTGGTGTCGCTGACCCCGGGCATGTGCATGACCCTGGCGATGGTGCTTGGCATGACGCAAGGGGTCAAACGGACCTTATGGATGATGATCGGTGAGCTGGCCGGGGTAGGGTTGGTGGCCACGGCGGCCGGTGCCGGTGTGGCGGCATTGATGTTGCGTCAGCCGGAACTGTTTGCTTTGTTCAAGTGGGTGGGCGGGGCTTATCTGGGTTATCTCGGGGTAATGATGTGGCGCTCGCGCGGGCGCATGGCGATCCCGCTGGAGGTAGAGGTTGCCGCTCCCGCCGGGCGCGTTCAACTTGCCTTGCAAGGCTTTCTTACCGCCGTGGCCAACCCCAAGGGGTGGGCATTCTTCATGGTATTGCTGCCGCCTTTTCTCGACGCTTCACGGCCGCTGGCCAAGCAATTGGTGGTATTGATCGGCGTAATCCTGACCATAGAATTTTTCAGTATGCTGGTATACGCGACGGGTGGAAGTACCTTGCGCAAGCTATTGGGGGAAAGCAGCAACGTTCGCCTGCTCAACCGTATCGCCGGGGCCTTGATGGTAGGGGTCGGATTATGGCTGGCGCTGGGCTAGGGCGTTAAACCGGCGACAGCAACACTACCCGGGCGCTTACCAGCACCAGGGACGCCACCGTCAATGCCTGCCAAGGGCAGGGGCTAAGCGATCGGCGGGGGCGGCTTTGCCAGTTGAGCTGCACCAAGGCGCAGACCACTAACCCCAGCAGGGCGCCGCCCACCAAGTCACTGAACCAGTGCACGCCCAGCACCAGGCGGGAAAGTGCCATCGGCAAGACCAGCGCCAGTGCCACCCAATATATCCAGAAACGCTTGTGGTGAGGCAGTTCCGCGGCGATGAACGCTGCCGCCAGGCCGAAAAGCACCACGGCTGTGGAGCTATGTGCGCTGGGGTAGGCTAGCGAGCCTGTCAGGTAATCGGGCGTTTCGGGGCGCGGTCTTGCAAAGAAGTTCTTGCCCCAAGTGTTCAATAGGGCAATGCCGCCCAGTGCGGCTAGCCAGTGCAACAGAGCGGCGATGTGGCGTCTGGCCAGTAACCATAGTCCCCAGGGAAGAAAGAGTGCCAGAACACCGTACTTGTCACCGATGCTCGCCATGATTTGGCTTAGCTGAGTCAAAAAAGGTGTTTGCAGTGCCATCACCAGCTGTTGCAGCTGAGTATCCATGGGCATGGGGCCATGGTGGGAAATCACCAATAATGTCCAGCCCGAGAGGGCGCCGAGAGAAACCACCAGCAATAGCGTAGAAGCCAAGGGTACTTCGCCGCTGTGGCTCATGGCGAGCCAGGGGCGACGCAGCAACGGTGCCCTGCGGGCAACGCCCGCCATCAGACGATACAGGCGCCCCTCCCGCGCCAATTGTGCACGGCCCCAGGAAAATACCACAGCCAGCCCCACCACGATCAGGGCGAACGTGATC
Source organism: Vreelandella zhuhanensis (assembly GCF_009793355.1). Lineage (GTDB taxonomy): Bacteria > Pseudomonadota > Gammaproteobacteria > Pseudomonadales > Halomonadaceae > Vreelandella > Vreelandella zhuhanensis. The sequence continues at coordinate 259,305 of NZ_WTKP01000005.1, read as the reverse complement.
AGCCAGGTTTCAAATCCTGGAGGGAAGTCCAGTAATTGTTTCCAGGTACGCCCGAGCAAATAGCCTGGCAAGACGTAAGCCGGCGCCCAAAGGGCTGCCGAGGCCAGGTTGGCCCAGATAAAAGTGAGAGGCCGCATGTGCAGCATCCCGGCAATCAGGGGAATCACCGGGCGCACTGGCCCTATGAAACGACCGAAAAACACTGAAAAGGGGCCGTAACGCTGAAAGAAACGTGCCCCGCGCGCCAACCATTCCGGATGGTGCGAAAGCGGCCATAATCGAGTGACCCTTTCACGCTGAAGATATCCCAGGCCGAAGCTTGCACCATCGCCGATCACCGCGCCAATGAACGCCACGCCGATAACCCAGGCCAAGGCCAATTCCTGATGGCCTGCCAGTGAAGCGGCAGCAGTTATCAGCACCACGCCGGGGACCAGTAGCCCCACCAACGCCAGCGATTCCACCAGCGCAATCAATAGCAGCAGCAGTAATAATAAAGCAGGGGATGGGGTGAGTTGATACAGCGCATCGGCAAGCGACACAGGCGGTTTCCTTGAATGGGTGAGTCAGAAAAGGAGGGTTAACGTATCAAGTGTGTTCAATAAGAGCGTCGGCACGCGCTTGAAGTCGTTTCAGGTAGCGCTCAAACAGCTCCTGCCGAGAAGGTAAGCAGGCGGCGATACGCACCTCAAGCGGTCCGGTTTCCACCAGTACTCGCTGTGAAAGCGAGTGTTGCAGGCGTTCCCGCACCAGCAGTGCGCCACTTTCGCTGGTGTCTGGTAATACCAGCCAGAAGGTGGTGGGGCCGGCTCGGCCGAGAATATCATGTTCACGACAACTGCCGTACACATCCGTACATAAAGCCTCGAGCAAGGCCAGGCGAGCACGATTGCCAAATTGCTCACCGGCCATGTCCAGTTGCGGAAGGAGAATGACCAGGACGGCGAGCTGCTGGTTCAGCATGGTGGCGCGTTGATATTCGCTGCGTAAGCGTTCATTGAGTGTGTCTATATGAAACGCATCACATTCACTGTCGTTTGGGTCGGTAGCGCGCAGTAACGCTCGGCGGCGTACGTGCTCACCACGTGGCAAGGCCAGCAGTAACACCAGCGTCAGATAACCCCAAGCCGTATCCCAGCCTAACTGTGAACCCAGCGGTAACCAGTACCAGACCGGGATCATGCCCAAACTGATGATAAAGGCCGCCCATAGCGGTAGCAGCAGAAAGGTAGCGGTGATGGGCAAGCCTACCCAGATGATGGTGGTCTCGGGGCGTTGATGCAGAGCGAAGATCACCAGCAGGAAAGTGCAACCGAGCGCCAGCACCCGGGGTGAATACGCCTGCAATCCTTGTCCTAGATGCAGCAGAAGGGTAGCCAACATGATCAGCGTCACGAAGGCGGGCAGCAATAATCGGTGGTACTCACCCATGGCGTAAAGCCAGAGAGTATAAACGGTTATCAAGAGTAAACTAAGGCAATAGGCCAGGGTCATCAGACGCCCGGAAAAGCGGTGTTGGGTCATAATATATCCTCTGCCGAAGGTGCCGACGAGAGGAGAAGAGATGCTTGACATAATGATGCCAGGCTCAAGGATTGCGGCTCTACCTCCATCAGAGGGTAGCGTTGACTTACTATCGTGTCGGGTAAGGGGGCAAGTAAAAGAATACGTCGCGTTGCAGCTTCCTGGGGCGAAGGTGCCAGCAATAAGGTAGCAAGCGTGGTGCCATCCAGCCGGTAGACATTTTCGAAATCATAGGTTAGCTCGCTTAGCTTGCGTGCAATGGACCATAGTTGATGACGTTTGACTTGTAGCACTAACAACTCACCATGCACGCTTTCTCGCTCACAGCGAACCTGTTCACGAGGCAGGTCGCGCAGTAGCTGTTCGCCGGGCCAAAGGTTGTAGCCTGGAATCAAGCGCAAGCGTTGACGAATCGCGCCATTCATGTTCGTCATCTGGCGAGCTCGAGAGAGAGCCAGTAGCGTCAATACACCCAGCGATGCTACCAACAGTGCCCAAGTGGGAATGCCAAGGGTGGGCTTGACGATCAATAGACTGATGGAAGCGGCCCCGAGATTAAAGGCTAATGCCCAGGTAGGCTGGGGTAGCATCAATATGGCGACCCAGGCCCATACCAATATCGCATGTCGCTCCGGTGCAACGCTGATCAATGCCATCAGTAGAAGGCCCGGGAAAAGCTGCCAAGGTAATCCCCGAGAGCGGCGATGGCTGAATTCGAGCAGTAATGCCATCACCAGCAACCAGCCCACGCTCAGCCACAATAAAGCTGCCGCCTGAGGCATCGCGGTCTGGGTCCAGAAAGCCATGGTCGCCGCGGCGGCAAGCAGATTGCCGCGCAGCAGGCTGATTTTGTACTTGCTCTGCATGGTGCCTTACTATTCGTTGAGATGATTGTTAGTGCTGACGTATTTGCGATAATGGGCGATGCGTTGAGGTAACGCTTTATGATGCTGCTGGTCAGCTACGCCATGCCGGCATTGTGAAAGTATCCTGATAACGCAGCGAGCCTAAGGATACCGTATGCTGACGTATATCACTTTACTTGTTTAGGCGTAACCACGCACGGAGAGGGCATGAGCGTTCCAATATCATCGAAAGAGTATGAAGCCAATGAAGCCGCATCGGTGGAAGTGGCCACGTATATGCACTCAGTTGGCCAGGCGGCCCGTAAGGCAGCATCCACCCTGCGTCGGTGCGATACAGGCACCAAGAATGCCGCCTTGTTGGCCATGGCCGAGCAACTTGACCAAGCGCGCCAGACGGTGCTGGCTGCGAATGCGCGTGATATGCAGCGTGGCCGGGAAAATGGCTTGGACGCAGCCCTCCTTGACCGCTTGGTGCTTGATGACACGCGCATCGATGCCATGCTGGAAGGGCTGCGTCAGGTGACGGCCTTGCCTGACCCGGTGGGTGAAATCGATGGTTTGCAATCGCGCCCCAGCGGCATTCAAGTCGGCAAGATGCGGGTCCCCTTGGGCGTTATCGGCATCATCTACGAGTCTCGGCCAAACGTGACCATGGAAGCGGCCAGCCTGTGCCTGAAATCCGGAAATGCCTGTATTCTGCGCGGTGGCTCGGAAGCCTGTGATTCCAATGCGGCTATCGGTGCCTGCATTCAGGCCGGCCTTGTGGATGCCGGTTTAGCGGAAAGCTCTGTTCAGGTGGTGGCGACTACCGATCGTGCCGCAGTGGGCGAATTGATCAGCATGCCTGAATTCGTCGATGTGATTATTCCGCGTGGCGGCAAGTCATTGATCGAACGTGTTTCGCGTGATGCCCGGGTGCCGGTGATCAAGCACCTGGACGGTGTCTGTCATGTTTACATCGATGCCACGGCGGACAAGGCCAAAGCCATGGCAATTGCGGTGAACGCCAAGACCCACCGTTATGGCACCTGCAATACCATGGAAACGCTGTTGCTGGATGCCTCGATTGCCGATGATATGCTGCCTGCCCTGGCTGCAGCCTATGCCGACCATCACGTGGAGCTGCGTGGCTGCGAACGTACCCGAGCCATCTTGCCCGATGTGGGCGTGGCCACGGAAGACGACTGGCATGCCGAATACCTGGCGCCAATATTGGCGGTCAAGGTGGTCGATGGTATCGATGCGGCGATGGTGCATATCGAGCGTTACGGTTCCCATCATACCGATGCCATCGTCACCGACCATTACGGGCTTGCCCGGCGCTTCATGGCGGAAGTGGATTCCAGTTCAGTGATCGTCAACGCTTCGACTCGTTTTGCCGATGGCTTCGAATATGGCCTAGGCGCGGAAATCGGTATTTCCACGGATAAACTGCACGCCCGAGGACCGGTAGGCCTGCAAGGCTTGACCACACAGAAATACGTGGTGTTCGGTGATGGCCAGGTACGTCAATAGTCAGGAATGCCCATGAATAGCTGTCAGCCGACCTTTCAGCGTATCGGCATGCTGGGGGGGACATTCGACCCGGTGCATCTGGGTCATTTACGCAGCGCCGTAGAACTTCACGAAGCGCTGGGGCTTGAACGGTTGCACATGATACCCGCCCCGCAGCCTCCACTGCGCGGCGAACCTCGGGTGGCCCCCCAAACACGCCTGGCGTTGTTGCAGGCGGGCATCGGGGATACGCCGGGGTTGGTGGCGGATGATCGTGAGCTGCGCCGGGCCGGGCCTTCTTACAGTGCCGATACGCTGGCTGAATTGCGTGACCAGTATGGCGACCAGGCAAGGTTGGTGATGGTAGTAGGCCATGATGCCTTTCTCAAGCTGGCTCAATGGCATGCGCCGCAACGTCTGTTCGAGCTGGCGCATGTGGTGGTGATCGATCGCCCCGGCTACAACGATCCTCTTCCTGAGGGTTTGAGGGAACTGCTGGGTGAAAGGGAAGTCGATAGTGTGTCGGAATTGATGAAGCGTGCTAAAGGGAGCCTGTTACGTTTGAGCTTGCCCTCGCGCATGGCGATTTCGGCAACCGGCATTCGGCATCGACTGGCCGCAAGCCAAAGTGTGCGTTACCTGGTGCCGGAAGCCGTCGAACGACTGATCATCCAGAAAGCGCTGTATCGAGATGAATAAATTGTCGATCGGAACGGCTAAACCGTCGATAGCGCTGGCAGCCACGCCATAAGCCGTTACAATGGCCGGCTCGATTCTGTCAGTTATCTCAGGGGTTGTAATTCAGGAGTTATGCACATCGAAACACTCAAGTTATTAGCGATTGATGCGCTGGAAGAACTCAAGGCGCGAGATGTCTCGCAGCTGGATGTTTCCAGCCTTACCGATGTTACCGATTTGATGGTGATTGCCAGTGGTACCTCTACCCGTCATGTCGCCGCACTGGCTGAAAACGTGGTGGAAAAGGCCAAGGAGCAAGGGCTGCGGCCCAAGGGCGTGGAAGGCGGGCCTAATGCAGATTGGGTCTTGGTCGATCTGGGGGATATCGTGGTTCACATCATGCTTCCAGAAGCGCGCCAGCTGTATGACCTGGAACGGTTATGGGCGGATCTGCCCGCGGATAGCTCACTAGCCGCGCTGGAACAGACGCCGACCTGATGAAGATTCGCTTGTTGGCGGTGGGTACCCGTATGCCCGCTTGGGTAGATGAGGGCGTCGAGACTTACCGCAAACGGTTGCCACGGGATTTTAGCCTGGAAATTGAAGAAATCGCGCTGGGGCAGCGGGGCAAGAATGCCGACATTCCTCGAGCTGTCAATCAAGAAGCCGGGCGTATCCGTGACAAATTACGCGGTAATGAGCACTGCGTGGCGCTGGAAGTAAAGGGGAAACCCTGGAGCACTGAGCAGCTGGCTCGAGAAGCGGGCGAGTGGCGGATGCAAGGGCGTGACGTTGTATTGCTGGTGGGAGGGCCGGATGGTTTAGCGCCTGAACTTTCCACTCAAGCGGATCAGCATTGGTCGTTGTCGTCGTTGACGTTACCGCACCCGCTGGTCAGGATCATGTTGGCCGAACAACTTTATCGTGCCTGGACATTGCTGGTCGGCCATCCCTACCATCGTTAAATTACCCGTTTGCCTATATTTGACTATCTCATCGAGGTTGGCTTGCCGTCATGCGTGAGCGTCGTGACACGCTGAAAAATCCAGAGCAGGAGCAGCGCATCTTCCGGATGCGTTCGTTGCTGGCAGTGCTGGTGGTGACAGTGTTGACCGGCCTGTTGACGGCCCGCCTGGCCTATCTGCAGGTGGTGCAACACGATATGTACAGCACGCGTTCGGAAAGCAATCGTGTACGTATCGAGCCGCTGCCGCCTACCCGTGGATTGATATACGACCGTAACGGTGTCTTGTTGGCGGAAAACCGCCCTACCTATAATTTGACGCTGGTACGCGAGCGAGTGGAGGATCTGGATGCCACGCTTGAGCTGTTGGTGGAATTGCTGGAGCTTTCCGAGGAAGAAGTCGCAGCGTTTCACGTTCGTTCACGCCAGCGCCAACGACCGTTTCAACCGGCGCTGTTGACCGGTGATCTGAACGAAGATCAGATTGCCCGTCTAGCGGTCAATCGCCATCGCTTGCCTGGGGTGGAAGTGGAGGCCCAGTTACTGCGTTACTATCCGGATGCCGAGATCATGGCCCATGCCTTGGGCTATGTGGGACGGATCAATACCGACGAACTCAAAGTGCTGGATCCGGGGCGTTATGCAGGGACCCACTTCATCGGTAAAACCGGTATTGAGCGTTTCTATGAAGATGCGTTACACGGCGAGGCGGGGCTGCGCAAGGTGGAAGCCAATGCGCGAGGCCGTGTGTTACGTGAGCTGAGCCGAACGGCCCCGGTGCCGGGAAAAAATCTGACGTTAACCCTGGATAAATCGCTTCAGAAACTGGCCTATGAGTTGCTTGATGGCCGGCGTGGCTCGATCGTGGCACTGGCCCCGCAGAGTGGCGAAATATTGGCGCTAGCTTCAGCGCCGGGCTTTGACAGTAACCAGTTCGTTACCGGGATAGACGTTGCCTCCTATCGCGCCTTGCAGCAAGACCTTGATCTGCCGTTATTCAACCGTGCCATTCGCGGTCGCTACCCACCGGGCTCCACAATCAAGCCATTTCTGGCAATGGCCGGCTTGGCGGAAGGCGTCATTACGCCGGACCGTCCTATACACGACCCCGGTTATTACCAATTGCCCAATGATTCAAGGCGTTATCGAAACTGGCTGCGCTGGGGGCATGGCCGGGTGGACATGGAACGCTCACTTGCAGTCTCCAATAACACCTACTATTACACCTTGGCCCATGACCTGGGCATCGATCGCTTGCACGAGAACATGCGAGCCTTTGGTTTTGGCCAACAGGTCGCCCATGATGTCCAGGGCGAAAGTGCAGCGCTGATGCCCTCCCGCGAGTGGAAGCGAGCACGTTTCAGTCAGCCATGGTATCCCGGAGAAACATTATCGGTAGGCATCGGCCAAGGCTATTGGCAAGTGACCCCGCTGCAATTAGCCAGTGCCACCGCGACACTTGCCAATCGCGGCCAGTGGGTCAAGCCGCGCCTGGCTCGACGAGTCGGCGATACGACGATGCCGCTTGAATTGCCGCATACGTTAGCTGATATCGAGCTTAGTAATACCGATTGGTGGGACCGTATCTTCAATGGCATGGAAAAAGTCCTTAGCGGTAATGAAGGGACGGCACGCCGTACCGGGGTAGGGCTTGAATACCGTATGGGAGGCAAGTCTGGCACCGCCCAGGTGTTCTCGCTGGGCAAGGATCAACGCTATGATGCCGACGAGCTTCGGGAGCGGTTGCGCGACCATGCTTTGTTCATAGGGTTTGCTCCTCTGGATGACCCTCAGATTGCCGTCGCGGTGATAGTTGAAAATGCCGGGGGAGGAAGTACCCACGCCGCTCATCTGGCGCGCGCCATGACCGACGCCTGGTTGCTTGAGCCGGAAGACAGCCAGCTCAACCTCGACGCCTTGCTCGAGGGAGAACTGTAAATGAGCATTATGCATTTGACGCGACGCTGGCGCGGTTACTCTGTGCGCCCCCCGGACAGTGGCATTGCCCGACGCAAGAGTCTTTGGGAGCGTATGCATGTCGACCCCTGGTTGCTGGGAATGCTACTGCTGCTGATGGGTGCTGGCTTGCTGGTGCTTTACAGCGCCTCGGGTCAAAGTATCGACGTGGTGATTGCCCAAGGCACCCGCTTTGGCGTTGCCTTGGTGGTGATGGCGGTGTTGGCTCAATTCTCCGTGGTTACCTTTTTACGTTGGGCGCCGCTTGCCTATGGGGTCGGGCTGGCCATGCTGGTTGCCGTTGAATTGTTCGGTGACGTGGGAATGGGCGCCAAGCGCTGGCTGGTGATTCCCGGTGTTATTCGCTTTCAACCTTCGGAAATGATGAAACTGGCGGTACCTATGATGGTCGCGGCGTACTTGAGCCGCCGCCAGTTGCCGCCCCGCCTGCGTGATCTGGCTGTATGCGCCATATTGATTGCCGTGCCGGTGGTGCTGATCGCCACTCAACCCGACTTGGGTACGTCATTGTTGGTCACCAGTGCGGCAGTGATTGTGATAGTGCTCGCCGGGCTTTCCTGGAAACTGATCATGTTTGCCATGGCGATGGCCGGGGCCGCCTTGCCGGTGCTGTGGATGAATATGCATAACTACCAGCGCCAACGGGTATTGACGTTTCTCAATCCGGAAAGCGATCCTCTAGGATCCGGTTGGAATATCATGCAATCGACCACGGCGATCGGCAGCGGTGGCCTGTTGGGCAAAGGTTGGCTGGAGGGTACGCAATCGCAGCTGGAGTTTTTGCCCGAGCGTCATACTGATTTCATCATCGCGGTGCTTGGTGAAGAATTCGGCCTGGTGGGAATGCTGTTACTGCTCGCGCTTTACGTAATGATCGTCAGCCGTGGGTTATGGCTGGCAAACTATGCTCAAGATACATTCGGGCGTCTCTTGGCGGGCTCTATCATCTTGACGTTTTTTATCTATGTGTTCGTCAACGTAGGAATGGTCAGCGGCATATTGCCAGTGGTGGGGGTCCCGTTACCTCTGGTGAGTTACGGTGGCACCTCAAGCGTGACCTTGATGGCCGGTTTCGGTATCCTCATGTCGATCCAAGCCCATCGCCGGTTACTACCGCGTTAACGGCCACTAACCACATGTATCAGCGAATTCCAGGAGTGGTGAGGACATGACTATGGCCGCACGCAAGGCGACCGCCGGCTTGGCTTCGATAGTGCTGGGGGGGCTTCTGCTTACCTCCGTCAGCGCTGCGAATCCGTCTTCGGAACAGCGACACTTTCATCCTGAGGTCCACACACAGGCCGCCGACTTGGTCGAGGAATTATCAGAGCGCGGTCTTTCGCGAGAATGGCTAACCGCCACTCTGAACAAGGCCGAATTCACCCAGGGTGTGTTGGATGCCATGGCGGGAGCCGCTGAGAGGCGGCTGGGCTGGCATGAATATCGAGCTATTTTTCTAATCCCTGAGCGTATTGATGCCGGGGTGGCTTTCATTGATAGCCATACCGATGCAATGAGCCGAGCGCAAACCGACTATGGGGTGCCGGCGGAAATAATTGCCGCGATTATCGGGGTGGAAACCTATTATGGTCGTCATACCGGGCGTCACCGAGTGTTGGATTCGCTGGCTACGCTAGCGTTTCATCACCCTGTGCGTGGTGGTTTCTTTCGCGGTGAGCTCAGTGCCTTTCTGGAGCTCACTCATGAGCAGGGCGTGGCGCCGGAAAGCTTGAAAGGCTCCTACGCCGGAGCCATGGGCTACCCGCAGTTCATTCCCACCAGTTATCAGGCGTATGCGGTAGATTTTGATGACGACGGCTTGCGCGATCTGTGGCGTAACCCGGTGGATGCGATCGGTAGTGTCGCCAACTATTTCAGCGAACATGGCTGGCAGCCGGGCGCACCTGTTTATCATGAGGCCAATGGCCCCGAAAACCTGGTTGAGGGCATCGAATTCAATCAGACGTCACGGCCGTACGTCACGCTCGAGGCGTTGCGCGCTGCGGGTATCGAACCCGCTGCTGCACAAGGGGACGCACCCAGGATCATGAAAGCCGATCAGAAGGTCATTCCGCTGGCATTGGAGATGGCGGATGAGAGCTATCGCTATCGGCTCGCGCATGACAATTTCTATGTCATCACGCGCTATAATCACAGCCACCTCTATGCGATGGCAGTGACCGAACTGTCCGAAGCGATTGCTGAACAACGTGGGGAAACACCATGAGCGAGCGGCGTATTCATGAACGGCGACCGTCAGCAATGGCGTTGGCCAGTATGCTGGTGCTGGGATTGTTGAGTGGCTGTGCCGGCCAAGATGTTCAGCAGCCGGAGCGCCAGGCATCCGATTCCCTGCGTCAAACCGGCTCTGACGCGGCTACGTCTTCCACGGAGCGTTACGCCATGAGTGGGGACGCCTATCCGATGGCGCCACCGGATGTTTCGCAAGTGCCGAATGCTGAGCCGCGTATCGAAGCGCCGTCTCGGGCAGGTAATCGTTCAAGCTATGAAGTGTGGGGCAAGACCTACCAGGTATTACCTGATGCTCGCGACTACCAGCGGCGTGGTACCGCCTCCTGGTACGGCGAAAAATTCCATGGTTATGCCACTTCCAATGGTGAAATATACGACATGTACAAAATGTCGGCAGCCCATCGCTCCTTGCCCTTGCCTACCTTTGCTCGGGTCACTAGTCTGGACAATGGTCGCTCGGTGATAGTACGTGTCAATGATCGGGGACCGTTTCATAGTGACCGAGAAATCGATTTATCCTATGCGGCAGCGGCACGCCTGGGCTTTCTGGATGCCGGCACCGGTGCCGTGGAAGTGGAAACCATCGACCCTGAGCGTTGGTTGGCCGAACGGGGACGTAGCGCCGCTGATGTCTCGGCGACTCAGGCTGATTCAGTGGCTAGGGCACCGGCAAATCCTCAACCTGGCACCGCGTCGCAAGTTACTGAAAAAGCTGCTGCAAACGGCATCGAAAAAAGCCCTGTAGAAAGTACTGATGAAATGTATCTGCAAATTGCGGCATTGGGCTCCCCGGAGAGTGCGCGTGAACTCAGAGAGCGCCTGGAAAATGAGCTCTCGTATCCGGTTCGGATCACAAGCGATGCCGACGTGCATCGCGTACAGGTGGGGCCGGTCGATGATGAAAACAGCATGGTGCCGCTACGTGAAGCACTGCGCCAAGCCGGTTTTCCGCAAGTTTTTGTAGTGCAATAATAGCCGGAATACAACCTTGAGAAGCGATGAAGTCTCATCGCCGACTTTTACCCGTTTTTCTGAATCAATTTTGCTGTAAATGCCAATGAGATCCTGTCGATGAATGCCTTGAAGTCTATGCTCCGTTTGCGCTTGCTACCCTGCTTAATGTGCCTGGTATTGGTTACACCTCATGCCATGGCCCAGGTCATTCCTCAGCCCCAGACCATGATCCCTGCGGCACCTCAGCTTGCGGCAAGTTCGTGGATTCTGATGGATGCCAACAGTGGTCGAGTTTTGGCGCAACACAATCCGGATGAACGCCTGCCTCCCGCCAGTCTCACCAAGCTGATGACCGCCTATCTGGTGGAACACGAACTGGATCGTGGCACTATCAAGCTGGATGACATGGTCAATATCAGTGAGCGTGCCTGGCGCACCGGTGGCTCGAAGATGTTTATCGAAGTCGGTAACAAGGTGGCTATCCGTGATCTGCTGCATGGTATTGTCATCGTCTCGGGAAACGACGCCAGTGTGGCCATGGCCGAACACCTGGCCGGTGGTGAAGTGCCTTTTTCCGACTTGATGAACCAGCATGCCACCCGTCTGGACATGCATAACACCAATTTCGTCAATGCCACGGGTCTTCCTGGAGAAGATCATTACTCCACGGCACGTGATATGGCGCTTTTATCACAGCACATCATCAATGACTATCCCGAACACTATGCCATGTATTCTGAGCGTAACTACACCTATAGCGATATCAGCCAACCTAACCGTAACCGATTGTTGTGGCGTGACCCCAGCGTAGACGGCTTGAAAACCGGTTGGACCAATGAAGCGGGTTACTGCCTGGTGGCCTCGGCCAAGCGCGAGGACATGCGCTTGATTTCCGTGGTGATGGGAACTAACTCCGAAGAAGCGCGTGCCCAAGAAACCCAGAAACTCTTGAGTTACGGCTTTCGCTATTACGAAACGCTCAAGTTGTATGATCGGGGCGCAGTATTGACTACCCCCCGGATATGGGGTGGCAGTGTGAACGAGTTGCGTGTGGGCGTGGATGACGATGTTCACATGACCTTGCCACGTAATCGCGATGCCGAGCTGACAGCTCGCTTGAACTTGGATTCAGAGCTGAATGCTCCGATTGGTTTAGGCGATACCGTCGGTACACTGGAGGTTCGTCTGGGTGATGAGATAATTGGCGAGCGGTCATTGGTGGCGCTTGAGGATGTGGAAGAAGGCGGCCTTTTCAAACGTTTGCTGGATCAAGTCAGACGCTTTTTCAGTGGGCTGCTGGGCCGCTTCTTCGATTAATGCCATGTTCGGCCTGTTGAGGTAAGAGAGATCAGGCCCGTTGATTATTTCTCTCTTCATGGAGCGTCTTTATCATGAAAAAAGGGCTACGAGACCTGCGCCAGCCAGCTACGGCGGCACCGGCGGAAAAACCTGAAATCGTTTTTCCCTGTGATTATCCCATCAAGGTGGTGGGAAATGCCGCCGATGACTTTGCCGCTACGGTATGCCAGATAGTCATTCAACATGCGCCGGAATTCGATGCCACCGAGATGCAGGTGGTGGATAGCCGTAACGGTCGTTTTCAATCGGTTCGTATTACGATTCGTGCTACTGGAGAAAAGCAGCTGAAACAGTTGTTTTTAGATTTGAAGGCCACTGGTCGTGTGCATATGGTGCTGTGATGAATGATGAGGACCTCGGCTCGGCTCCCATCAATATGTACGTTTTGGGGCGTCAGCCTTATTTGCCGGTATGGCAGGCCATGCGCGAACTGACCGATAGGCGTGATGCGGCGACGCCGGATCAGTTTTGGCTAGTCGAACATGAGCCGGTATTCACGCAAGGCCAGGCAGGCAAGCCGGAGCACCTGTTGATGCCGGGAGATATTCCCGTGGTGCAGACCGACCGGGGAGGTCAGGTGACCTATCATGGGCCAGGACAGGTGGTACTTTATCCCTTGTTGGATGTGCGTCGGGCGCGTATCGGTGTAAGAGCGTTGGTTTCAGCCCTGGAGAATGCCGTGATTGCGGTATTGGCGGGGTACGGTGTTTCTGCACTCGCCCGGCCTGATGCACCGGGTGTGTATGTCGCAGGCAACCACGACCATGAAGAACAGGCCAAGATCGCCTCACTGGGATTGCGCATTCGTCGGGGTGCCAGCTTCCATGGCGTGGCCCTCAATGTGAATGGGAGCCTTGAGCCCTTTATGCGGATCAATCCGTGTGGTTATGCAGGAATGAGCATGACTCGTCTGGCTGACATGACGGACGAGCCATTGGATATCGATAGGGTAGGCGAGCAGCTTGCACGGTGTCTGGCCGATGAGCTAGGGCGTATCATTCAAATTGAAAAAAACACGCCCTTTATAGAGCCGGCTGTTTAGTGCTCTAGTCGTTGTCCTTAGCCAAGGCTTTTGGCAGGAATTCGGTTGGAATCGGTTGTTTGCCCAGGGATTTCAACTGCGGATGCCAGCCCCAGATTGTTCTTCTCGAATACCCGGTCGGCACGGTAGCTAGAGCGTACCAGCGGGCCTGAAGGTACTTCCATGAAGCCTTTTTCAAGCCCCAACTGGCGATAGCGTTCAAACTCTTCGGGGGTGACCCAGCGCTCGACCGCCAAGTGATTCTTGGTGGGGCGTAGGTATTGCCCGAGAGTGACGATATCTACGCCAATGTCACGCAGATCATCAAATGTCTGAAGAATTTCCTCTTCGGTTTCGCCCAAGCCCAGCATCAGGCTGGTCTTGGTGACAATGTCGGGGCGATGCCGCTTGGCGTGGGCGAGAACGTCAAGTGTCTTGCGGTAGCCGGCGCGTGGGTCTCGCACGCGACGTGTCAAGCGTTCTACGGTTTCCACGTTCTGGGCAAAGACTTCCAGGCCTGAATCTACTACCTGCTCAATGGCGCTATGCTCACCATCGAAATCAGGCGTCAGTGCTTCCACCACTACATGGGGAGTGAGGGCCTTGATGGCACGAATACAGTTGGAGTAGTGGGTAGCCCCGCCATCGTCAAGGTCATCACGGTCGACCGAGGTCAAGACGATATAACGCAGCCCCATGAGCTCTACCGACTTGGCGGTATTTTCCGGCTCCTCAAGGTCCAGCCAGCCTTTGGGATTTCCGGTATCCACGGCACAGAAGCGACATGCCCGGGTGCATACCGAGCCCATCAGCATGATGGTGGCAGTACCATTGCTCCAGCATTCGCCCATGTTGGGGCAATGCGATTCTGCACAAACGGTACTCAGGCGATGAGTGGCGACATTTTTCTTGACTGCCTCAAAGCGCTCCCCCGCAGGAATCTGCGCGCGCAACCATTTGGGTTTGCGTTCAAGGGCCGCAGGCTCGGGTGTCTTTTCATGTTCAGCCGGCTTGCGCTGTTTCATGCCGTCCTTGATCACCGTCATGCCGTGTTCGTTGTGGAATTTTTCGCCACTTGGCACGCGCTGTGAAGTGCTGTCGCTCATAAAAGGTGAGCCTCTCTACTTGGCGGCTGACAAGATTTAGAGGGCGAAACTGCGCTTGGCTGTTTGTTCGACAAGGGCATTGCACAACCTCGAAAGCCTGCAGATTGATACGTACGAATAACCCTTAATGTATCATAATCACTACTTAAGTGGACACAAGACACGCAGTAAAGCCATGGTTTTTCGCTGATCGGCCGTTATGAAGAAAGCATGGGCAGGCAGGCAACACCATGGCTGGGAAGGGGGCTCGAGGGGGCACGAAAATGCGCTTGATAATCGCTTAGGTGCTCCCGTACGAAGCGTACAAAAACTTCGGTAACTGGCGTGGGAAAACGTTCACGGGAATACACCATGCACCATGAGCGGCGAATCGGGAAATCCGGCAATATCAATTCGTAAAGTAACCCCTGTTCCAGCTCCAGCTGTACCGCCAAACGTGGCAGTACGGCTACTCCCAGATGCGCCATGACCCCTTGCTTTATGGCCTCGTTGGTTCCCATTTCGATGCAATGAGACAGCGTGACGTTTTGTGCGGCGGCGATCTGTTCGAAGGCATTGCGTACCCCCGAGCCCGGTTCGCGCATCAGCACATAATGCCGGGCAAAATCGATCAAGCGAGGAGCCGGGGCATATAAAAGGGGATGTTCGGGCCACACAACGGCAATCAATTCATTGTCCAGGATTGGCATGACCACCAGTTGGTCGTCTTCCGGAACCATGGCCATGATCACCAGATCGTCATGTTGATCCACCAGTCTCTCTAGCGCTTGGCTACGATTGCAGACTTTCAAGCGCAGTTTTACCTCAGGGTAGTGGGCGCGAAAGCGTGCAAGAAGGTAGGGCACCACATATTGGGCCGATGAGACAGCAGCTAGGTTGAGCTCACCGGTGATCTTGCCGCTCATGTCGGAAAGATTCATCTGAAGGCGCGACAACTGACCGAAAATTTCACGGGTGGAGCCTGCCAAGGTGTCAGCGGCCGGAAGTACATGTAGCGTCTTTCCTGCATACTTGAACAGTGGCTGGCCAAGTGCCTGCTCTAACTGGCGAACCTGGGCGCTGACGGCTGGCTGGCTTAACCCGAGTTGCTCGGCCGCACGCGAGTAAGAACGTTGACGATGGACGGCCTGAAACACCTGAAGCTGACGAAACGTCAGACGGTTTAGCAACTTGGGTGATGACATGAACGTCCTCGGCCAGCAAAGTAGTGCATATGGATCAGTGCGAATAGATCTATATAGATAGGGCTGGACCAATAGACCTGTACGTTAAACATAAGCTAAATGTTAACACTGAATGCCCACATCTGCGCTTTTCACCGACCCTAATACGCTGTAAGCGGTAGCCTACTAAGTTGAAAAAAATCGAAGAAAAGCGTGAAAAAAATAACAGGGAAGGTGCATCGACGCCCCGTCCGCAGTATCCTACGATATATTGCGTTGCAGCATAGTGCGCTTCGGGTCAGTCACCCCTTGCAGTGACCCAACGGGAGAATTTATGAACTTTCTTGCCAACCCCATGTTCCGTTCCGGGTTGTTTCAACAGAAAAAGGTGTTCACACCCGGCGCCGAGCTGACTGCCCTGTTCGACCCGTTCGGCTTCGGCCGGGCTGCCTTCGATTACTGGCGTGATAGTGTCGAACGTAGTGTTTTGTATCTGGATGTCATGCGTGAACGTGGCAACCAGTATCTGGAACATATGGAACAGACCAAGCCTAGCGTGCTGGGTTTTGACACGGAAGTCATGATGGATGGCCGCACATTGCCGGCCCCGGTCAACTACGAGTTGATGCGTGTTCTGCCCCCCGAAGGGATTGAAATCGATTTACAGATGCGCCCCTTTGTAGTGGTTGACCCGCGTGCCGGGCACGGTCCGGGGATCGGTGGTTTCAAACCCGATAGCGAGTTGGGCGTTGCCCTGCGTGCCGGGCATCCCTGCTATTTCATCGGCTTCTTGCCATTTCCTGAGCCGGGGCAGACGGTGGAAGATGTGGTTGAAGCGGAAGTCGCTTTTTTACGCCACGTTATCGAACTTCATCCAGAAACTGCCGAAAAGCCCATGGTGGTGGGTAACTGCCAAGCTGGTTGGCAAATCATGATGGCGGCAGCGCTGGAGCCGAGTGTATTTGGCCCGATTCTGATCGCCGGTGCACCGTTATCGTATTGGGCCGGCGAGCGCGGCAAGGCACCGATGCGTTATACCGGCGGGCTCACCGGGGGCAGTTGGATAACCGCCATGACCTCCGACTTGGGTAATGGCCAGTTCGATGGTGCCTGGTTGGTCAAGAACTTCGAAGCTCTCAACCCGGCCAATACTCACTGGAAAAAGCAATACAACCTGTTTTCCAGTATTGACACCGAAGCCAAGCGTTATCTGGAATTCGAGCGCTGGTGGGGTGGCCACGTACTGCTTGGCGGCGAGGAAATACAGTACATCGTCGACAACCTCTTCATAGGTAATCGTCTCTCGACAGCGCAGTTGCTGACGCGCGACGGGCGCCGTATCGACTTGCGCAACTTGCGTTCCCCGGTGGTGGTGTTCTGCTCGCGCGGTGATGATATCACCCCGCCACCGCAGGCCCTGGGTTGGATTCGTGACCTTTATGAAGGCGAAGAAGACCTCATTGCCAACGAGCAAACCATCGTCTATTGCGTCCACGATACGACCGGTCATTTGGGTATCTTCGTGTCGGGAAGTATCTCGCGCAAGGAGCACTCCGAATTCACCGCTAATATGGACTATATTGACGTCATGCCGCCGGGGCTTTATGAGACCACGGTAAGTCATGCCTCCGAACGCGATGATGTAGAACTCATGGAGCGCGAATATCTGCTCGAATTTACTCAGCGTAATTTCGAGGAGCTGGATCGTGAGGTCAAGCACATGCCTGAGGATGAGCGTCGCTTTGCCACGGTAGCGCGTGTCTCTGAAATTAACCTGGGGCTTTATCGCAAGTTCTTGCAGCCGATCGTACAAGCTGTCACCACCCCCGAAACAGCACGCTGGAACCGTCGCATGCATCCAGTTCGGTTAGGCTACAAGATGCTTTCCGATCGAAACCCCATGGCAGTACCGCTGCCGATAATGGCCGAGCGTATACGCGAAGACCGGCATCCGGTTGATGAAGACAATCCGTTCAAGGCCATGGAATCCATCGTCTCGGACCAGATTGCCGGGTCGCTGAATGCCTTCCGCGATTTGCGTGACAGCAGCGTCGAGAAGATGTTCCTGACTATCTATGGCCAGCCATTACTACAAGCTCTGGTCGGCCTGCATGGTTCTGAAGGGGCTGTCCGTCGCCGTCCGGGAGCAGAGCCGGAGCATCTTCGTTTCATTGAACAGCGCCGAGAAGAATTGTGTGCCAGGATTGCCACCGGCGGTGCTCATGAAGCGGTGATGCGGTCCGTGATTTATGTGCTGGGTGGGGCTCCGGCCACCGATGAGCGTAATTTCAAGCGCCTGCGTGCTTCTCATGTTGAACTTGAGCCGGATAGTGATTTGGCCTCGTTCAAAAAACTGGTGCGTGACCAGTTCTTTATTCTCAAACTGGACCGTGAGCAGGCATTGGAAACCTTGCCAGCACTGCTGGAAGGCCAAAGCAATCAACAGATCGATGCGCATATCACGCATCTTGAGCATGTGTTTGCAGCCAGTGGTGAACTCTCGGAGCAAGGTGCCAAGCGCTTTGAGCAAATAAAGGCGTTTTTCGATCAGGCGCGACCCGAGCCGGAACCGGAAAAACCTGCTCCGACCCGGCAAGCCAAGCAGGAGCCGGCAGCTAAGAAAGAAGCGCCGCCCGAACCTGTTAATCAGCCTAAGCCTGCGGCTGAATCGACGTCCGAGACGCCGGCCCAAGCGGAAAAGCCTGCTTCCAATAAGCCGGCAACAACGTCGAATTCCCCTGCACGTAAGCGGACACATCGCAAGCGTTAAAAATCTGTTTAAGCGGCAATCAACGCCCTCACCTTTGGTGGGGGCGTTTTTTCATGGGGGTTGTCGTTGCTAGTGTGGCGGGCTAGTGTCTAGGCAAGTCACGCTGATAGTGCGACTGGCGCTTAGCGGTGGCGTGGGTTAGGGTAGTCGCATTTTTCACCCGCGAGGTCTGCGGCACAGAATTCAAGGCGCGGGCTTTTGGTCGGCGCATCAGGAAAGTGGAGCACTATGGGCAAGTCACTGGTCATCGTCGAGTCGCCGGCCAAGGCCAAGACGATCAATAAATATCTCGGCAACGATTTCATCGTGAAGTCGAGCGTAGGTCATATCCGTGACCTGCCGACCAGCGGCTCGGGCAAGGCTGCCTCCGACCCCAAGGAGCGCGCTCGTCAAGCCGCGTTGACTCGCAAGATGTCTGCGGAAGATAAAGCGGAATACAAGAAGCACAAGGCCCACGACCAACTGATCCGGCGCATGGGAATTGACCCGGATAATGGCTGGGAGGCGCATTACGAGATCCTTCCCGGCAAGGAAAAAGTGGTCGCGGAACTTCAGAAACTGGCAGCCAAGGCCGATGCGGTCTATCTCGCAACCGACTTGGATCGTGAAGGGGAAGCCATTGCGTGGCACCTTCGCGAAACCATTGGCGGGGACGAGACGCGCTACAAGCGCGTGGTATTCAACGAGATTACCAAGAATGCCATCCAGGAAGCTTTTGAAGCTCCCGGAAGTCTCAATATCCCAAGAGTCGAAGCTCAGCAGGCTCGGCGATTCCTGGACCGTGTGGTCGGCTTTATGCTCTCGCCGTTGCTGTGGGCCAAGATCGCTCGGGGCCTTTCCGCCGGACGGGTGCAGTCGGTGGCGGTACGCTTGATTGTCGAACGGGAACGTGAAATCCGCGCCTTTATTCCCGAAGAGTTCTGGGATGTTCATACTGACCTGATCACAAGCGAAGGCGAAATCGTACGTTTTGCGCTGGTGCGGCAAGATGGCAAACCGTTCCGCCCCACCTCGGAAACCGAAACGCTGGAGCGTATTGCCGGGCTTCGGGAAGCTAGCCTTGCGATTACAGCGAGGGAGGATAAGCCGACCCGCTCGAAACCTAATGCCCCCTTTATTACCTCCACCTTGCAACAAGCGGCGAGTGCTCGGTTGGGTTTCTCGGTCAAGAAGACCATGACCATGGCCCAGCGCTTGTACGAGGCGGGCTTCATTACCTACATGCGTACCGACTCGACAAACTTGTCCAAGGATGCCGTGGAAAGTGCCCGTGACTATATCCATGCGCAGTATGGAGAGCGTTACCTGCCGGAATCACCGAATCGCTATTCCAGCAAGGAGGGCGCACAGGAAGCTCACGAGGCGATTCGTCCTTCGGATGTAACGCACAAGGCGACTGATCTCAGCGGCATGGAACGCGATGCCGAGCGGTTATATGAGTTGATATGGCGCCAGTTCGTGGCCTGCCAGATGACCCAGGCGGAATATCTCTCAAGTAACCTGGCCGTAGAGGTCGGAGGATATGAGCTAAAAGCCAAGGGGCGCGTGCTCAAGTTCGATGGTTATACCCGAGTGATGAAGCCCGGCGGCAAGAACGAAGATCAAGTATTGCCGGATCTTGCCGTAGGCACG
Organism: Vreelandella zhuhanensis; assembly: GCF_009793355.1. Classification (GTDB taxonomy): domain Bacteria; phylum Pseudomonadota; class Gammaproteobacteria; order Pseudomonadales; family Halomonadaceae; genus Vreelandella; species Vreelandella zhuhanensis. Next base: position 239,544 of record NZ_WTKP01000005.1, on the reverse strand, counting down.
CCAATGCGCCTTGAAACGCTTGAACCTCAACAGCATTTCACCAAGCCCTCGCCGCGTTACACTGAAGCCAGCCTGGTCAAGGAGCTGGAGAAGCAGGGAATTGGCAGGCCTTCCACCTATGCTTCGATCATCTCTACGATTCAGGACCGCGGCTATGTCAAGCTGGAAAACCGCCGCTTCTATGCCGAAAAACTGGGCGATATCGTCACCGAACGGTTGAAGGAATCCTTCCCTGATCTGATGGATTATTCTTTCACTGCACGCATGGAAGATGGATTGGATGAGGTCGCCGAAGGACAGCGCAACTGGCAGGCGTTGCTGAATGCCTTCTATGCCGAGTTCCGTGAAGAACTGGCACAGGCGCAAAGCGAAGATGGCATGCGCCCCAATCAGCCGGTACCCACCGATATCGATTGTCCCAGCTGTGGACGCAAGATGCAGATTCGTACCGCCTCAACCGGTGTATTTCTGGGTTGCAGTGGTTACAACCTGCCGCCCAAGGAGCGTTGCAAGACCACCATCGATCTGATTCCGGGAGAAGAGGCGGTGGCAGCGGATGCCGGAGAAGAAGCCGAGGCTGAAGCTCTGCGGGCCAAACGGCGTTGCCCGAAATGCGGTACCGCGATGGACAATTATCTGATCGACGAAACGCGCAAGCTGCATATCTGTGGTAATAGCCCGGACTGTGATGGCTATGCCGTCGAAGAGGGCAAGTTCAAGATCAAGGGCTATGAAGGCCCAGTGATCGAATGCGACAAGTGTGGCAGCGAAATGCAGCTAAAATCTGGACGTTTCGGCAAATATTTCGGATGTACCAACACTGAATGCAAGAACACGCGCAAACTGCTGAAAAGTGGTGAAGCCGCTCCGCCCAAGATGGATCCGATTCCCATGCCGGAATTGGCTTGCCGGAAAGTCGAAGATCATTATGTCTTGCGCGACGGTGCCAGTGGCTTGTTCCTGGCGGCAAGCAAGTTTCCCAAGAATCGCGAGACACGCCCGCCGTTGGTCAAGGAGCTCAAGGCACATGCTGATGAGCTTCCCGAGAAATACCATTTCCTGCTCAAGGCTCCCAGTGAAGATCCCGAGGGGCGACCCGCGCAAATTCGTTTCTCGCGCAAGAGCAAGTCGCAATATGTAATGACCGAAGAAGAGGGTAAAGCCACTGGCTGGAAAGCCACCTTTGAAAATGGCAAATGGGAAGTGGAGGACAAGCGAAAATGACACCGAGTGGACGCACCAATCAATTGCTCTATCAGGCTGAGCTGTTGCTGGCGATGTCCTCAGGCGAAGGCGACCAGGCGCCGGTGCGGCGCATGGCTTTGGAAGAGGGCGCATTGGCCCTCTCAGAGTTATGGTTGGAATCGTTTTTGCGTGAGATAACCAAGCATGCTCGCTTGCCCACCCATGCGTGGCGTGAATTGCTGGTGCCTCAAGGCCCGGCAGTGGCCGAGCTTGGCCGGTTACGGGATCTCATGGCGCAGCCTGAAAGCTGGTTGGCATGGTTGACTCGGCGCCTTGAGCAGCTCCACGCCGAAGAAGGCGCTGCACGGCGTCCTACGCAAAATCCAGGCATGATAGCAGTGGGCGGTAATCATGATCTGGGGAAGGCATTAAGCGACTGTCTGGCACAAGCCAAGTGTGAAATAGCCGCCTTGAGAGAGACCAGCCAGGAGTGGTAACTTTTTTAAGTCATTTTTCCTAAATCGATATTTAGGCGGCCCCTGTGTGAGGTGTCAGCCTGCCATCCCGTTTCTTCTTGAAGTCTTTCTGTGTATACCTTGGCTATCTACCGTATGGTCTAAGCTGTCTGGGTTCGAACCCAACGGCGAAAAAGCGTATGGTAATTATCTAAGGTTTTTACTATGTTATATAAAAACCTCTGTTGTTTCAGTTACCTCTGACGCGTTCAGTGTAAGGAGCGAACAATGCGTAAGGAAAAAACAAAGCGCTACAATCAAGTCAAGGACTTGGTGAGATGGGCGATGAGCTATCATGCTCGCATGGCCAAACAGTACGGCGACGCGGCGGAGGAGGCTTCTAGTGAAAGGGTGAAAATGGCGCTGAATTATCTCGCCAACCGTGAGCTTCGCATGCAGACGGGGTTGGAGGATATTTTTCATGATGGTACCGATCACACCGAAGTACTGGAAACCTGGTTCGATGAGGTAGGGGACTTTCCTCATCCGCCGAAACTCGAACGCATCGCCGAAACGGCGAATTACGACAGCATCGATGCGATTATGGAAACGGCAGTGACAGAACACAGTACCTTGCAGGATCTTTATCAGCACCGTGCTTCGCGGGCGAACGTCAATCCGGAAAAAGAATTTTTCAATTCCTTGGCGGAAGGGCACGAAGCCGAAATGCGGCGTATCGTGACGAGCCTTGAGGAACTTGAAGACATTTGATTTGCGCTATATCAAGGAGGTTCTATGTCAGACATGCTGCTATCTCCAGAGATGTTGGGATATTTTACCGAAGATGACTTGCGGGAAGTACCGGATGATTCTGGTGTCTATTGCATCTTCAAGGCCGGGCCAGACCAGGAGAGTGGTGAAATGAAGCCTCAGAAATTGTTGTATGTGGGTGAAGGGCGTGATGTTCGCTCTTGCCTTCTGCATCATGAGGACAAGGATCGCTGGCATGCCGAATTGGAAGAAGGCCAGGCGCTCTGGTTTAGTGTCGGGTTATGCGGACATGCCCACAGGGAAAGGCTCGCGGCGGCGCTGGTGCATCTTCACAAGCCGACGCTTAACCATCAATACATCGATACTTTCCCCTTTGACAGAACGGTAGTGCATCTTATGGGAAAGAAGGACTTGCTGATGAATCCTTTTACCGTCGAGCGCAAGGATACATAAACGCCATGAAATGATGGCTGACAGAGGCGGCGCCAATAAGGTATAACAGCCGACCGAAATGAATGCTCGGCCCGGCGCCGAATGATGCTTGAGAGCTCTCATGAAACTTTTTACCCGTCGCCATTTCATTGGCTTGACCTTGGGATTGCCCTTCGCGGCACAGGCTTCCATCACGGATGGTTTTTCATCAAGAAACTTTTCAGGCAATGGCGCTCCGGATTTAATCGAAACGTTACTGATGCGAGCGCCTGTGCCACGTCATACCGATGAGCTCTGGGTATTGGTCGATGATAAAGAAGCCGCCCTGAGTATCTACCGAGGCAACGCCCTGATGGAGCGCTTCGCTCCGATATCCTTGGGACGAGGTGGGGCCAAGACTCAACGAATGCGCGGTGACAATGCGACCCCTATGGGTGAGTTCCGAGTCGATCGCTTCAACCATGCTAGCCAATGGCATATTTTTATTGGTATTGATTATCCTACGCCCACACATGCCCAAATGGCGCTACAGACAGGGCTTTATACCCAGCAAGATTATGACCAATACTTTGATTTTTATCGGCGCCATAGATCTCCTCCTCAAGATACGGTATTAGGAGGGGCGATTGGGATCCATGGCCTTGGAAAGGCGGACCCCGATATCCATGAGCGTTTTCACTGGACCCAAGGATGCGTGGCGTTGACCAATTCCCAAATTGAACGGCTTACGGAATGGGTAGACGTTGGCACTCGCGTCGTGATCCGCTAAGCTGGTGACCAGAAAGGATGTTCAGCTTTGAACATAAGTATGGACAAGCGCTGTGGTCTATAATAAAACAGTGTTTGGCTCATGCTGCTTCGCAGCACAGGTCGCTGCAAATGAACCTGCAACGCAGGTAGACAAGATGAGGTTATAACTTTAATCTTTTCTTGCCGTACCATTTTTCGTAGTACCAAGGAATATCAAGGAGAACACTATGACTTTGAAGACGACTCTGAAGATGACTGCCGCTGCCGCTTCACTGGCAATCCTGGCCGGTTGTGCTTCTACCAGCGCGCTGGAAGAAGTTCGCATGACTGCAGAATCTGCGCAGGCAGATGCTGCTGAAGCACGTAGCATGGCTTCTCAGGCAATGAACACTGCAAATCAGGCGCAGCGTGACGCACAATCTGCCCTGCAGATGTCTGAGCAGAACCGTGAAGAAATGAACCGCATGTTCCAGCGTTCCATGCAGAAGTAATTCTGCTTGGCGCCGTCTTTCCTTCACAGGAAAGGCGGTCGTTGCTGAAAAATAAAAAAACCCCGCCGAGGCGGGGTTTTTTTATGCTTTCACTCTTCTTCTGTTGCAGCTTCGTTGTCGGTTTGTTGCAAGGTACTGAGTTCCAGATCGGAAAACAGGCTATCCGCGTCAAAAATAGGCGCGGTGGGCTTGGCAGGCTCTTGGGATACGAGTAAAGGCACGAGATCACCACCGGGATTTTCGATGGCCTTGCGCACCTTGGCGTAATCCACGCTGACCTGGGCCTCTTCGGTGAGCTGAGCGATCATGTCCAGTGCTTCGATCAAGGGTTCGAAGTTGCCTATGTTCTCTTCCAACTGGGGGAAGGATTGGCCATAGAGATTACCGTCCGCCGACCAGCCAGCCTTGAAAGGGGCGTCGATCAGATTGACTTTTGTACCACTGGGCAGACGTTCATAAAGTGACTCGATATCTTCTGGATACATGCGAATACAGCCACGGCTGACACGCATGCCTACTCCATCGGGTCGGTTGGTGCCATGAATCAGGTAGCTGGGCATATCCAGCAGTATCGCATGACGCCCCAATGGGTTGTCTGGACCTGCAGGGACGATAGACGGAGCCGGTTCACCTCGTTCAGCAGCCTCACGACGCATGGAGGAAGGTGGCGACCAGGCGGGATCCTTGACTTTGATGGTGGTCTTGGTCAGGCCTACGGGGGTGGCGAATTCATCGCGACCGACGCTGACTGGATAGCTTTCCACGATGTCAGGATTATCGGCCGGATAATAATAAAGGCGTAATTCCGACAAATTAATGACGACACCCTCGCGCGGGGCGGGAGGCAGGATATATTGCGCAGGAATGACCACCTCGGTGCCCAGCCCCGGAACCCAGAGACTCACATCCGGATTGGCCATGCGCATCTCTTCATAACCGATGTTGTGGCGTCTGGCGATATCGATCAACGTCTCTTCCGGGTCTTTCACGGTGATAGTATAGCGTTCACCAATGACATCGCCGTTTTCCGGTAATTTGAAGTGACCACGCGGCAACTCATCGGGCGAGACTGCTTCCAGAGCGCTTTGCTGAGCCTCTTGGGTGATGGCGGGCGTATCAGTAACTTCGCTTTTTTCACTGGGCGTTTGTGCGCTAACCGGCTGTGCCAGGCTGGCGACAAGCATTACGGCAAGGCTGGTATAGCCCCAGTGAGTGAGGATATAAGGTGTCTTCATTGATTTGCGCGGGATACCCTCGGCTTCGCCGAGGGGAGAGATGGCGCGGCATGCGTCAGCGCGCCACGGCCATGCTTCCCGTTCCTCCTTGCGTGTATTGGATGAATGCCCTTGCGGGCCTTATGAGGTGGTCTAGCGTCTACAGCGCTCTGACCACCACTGTATGTGACAAGTTTGCCCGAGGGGTCAGGCTGCTGCTACTTTTTGATTCAGTCGGTCGAGTAATTGTTCCACGGCGGTAAAGCGCGCCTCGGCGGTTTGCATGGGAATTTCAAAGCGTAAGGTATCGGCACCGTCTAGCCGGTAATGCTGAGGCGCTTTCTGGATCAGGTTGACCAGGGTCAAAGGGTCCACCTGGGTGTGATGCTCGAAAATAACCCGTCCCCGCGTTTCGCCTGCTTCCAGGCGAGAAACCCCCAGTTGCTCGGCCTTGTGGCGCAGCCGGGTTTGGCGCATCAGGGTTTTGACAGGTGTAGGCAACAGGCCGAAACGGTCGATTAGCTCGACCTGAAGTTCCCTGAGTTGAGCATCGTTATCACTACTGGCGATACGCTTGTACATCACCAGCCGTTGCTGAACGTCATGAATATAGTCGTCGGGAATCAGGGCGGGTAAGTTGAGGCTGATTTCCACCCCGGCGCTGAAGGGCGCATCGATGTTGGGAGTCTTCCCGGCCCGGATCGCTTTCACCGCTCGATCCAGCATTTCCATGTAAAGCGTGTAGCCGATGGTTTCCATCTGCCCGCTTTGCTCATCGCCCAGCAGTTCTCCGGCACCGCGGATTTCCATGTCGTGGCTGGCAAGCGTGAAGCCGGCGCCGAGGTCATCCGAGGCGCTGATGGCTTCCAGCCGCTTGATGGCATCGCGCGTCATGGCCTTGGGGGGCGGGGTAAGGAGGTAGGCGTAGGCTTGATGGTGGCTGCGCCCGACCCGGCCGCGTAGCTGATGAAGCTGGGCCAAGCCGAATTTATCGGCCCGTTCGATCAGGATGGTATTGGCCGTGGGTACATCGATACCGGTTTCGATAATGGTCGAACATACCAGGACGTTAAAGCGGCGATGATAAAAGTCCGACATGACGCGTTCCAGGCTGCGCTCGGGCAGCTGGCCGTGAGCCACCGCAACGCGCGCATCTGGCACCAGGTCACGAACTTTCTCGGCAGCGTTTTCAATCGTCTTGACTTCATTATGCAGAAAGTAAACCTGCCCGCCACGCAGCAACTCACGCAGTAGCGCTTCCTTGATCACGGCGTCATCACGTTGCTGGACAAACGTCTTGACGGAAAGGCGTCGGGCGGGGGGGGTGGCAATGATGGAAAGATCGCGAATGCCGCTCATGGCCATGTTCAAGGTGCGGGGGATCGGGGTGGCCGTCAGGGTGAGAATATCCACTTCAGCGCGCAGGGTTTTCAGCTTTTCCTTCTGTGTCACCCCGAAGCGGTGCTCTTCGTCAATGATCAGCAGTCCCATCTTGGGTAACTCGACACTCTTGGAGAGCAGTTTATGAGTGCCAATCACAATATCGGTTTGCCCATTCTTGATCCGTTCAAGGGCCTTGTTCATGTCCTTGCCGCCGGTGAAGCGCGAAATCAGCTCAAGATTGACAGCGGTATCGGCAAAGCGATCGCGGAAATTCTCGAAATGCTGGCGCGCCAGCAGGGTGGTGGGCACCAACACCACCACTTGACGACCCGACTGTACCGCGAGAAAGGCGGCACGCATGGCGACTTCGGTCTTGCCGAAGCCGACATCACCACACACCACGCGATCCATGGGTTGTGGTGAGGTCATGTCCTGGATGACAGCTTCGATAGCGGCATGTTGATCGGGTGTTTCCTCGAAAGGAAAGCTGGCAGCAAAGCGGACGTATTCCTCTCCAGGGGCTTCGTAAACGACACCTTGCTGTGCTTCGCGACGGGCGTAAACATCCAGCAGTTCAGCAGCAGTATCACGGATTTTTTCAGCCGCTTTCTTGCGCGCCTTTTCCCATTGTTCCGAGCCGAGTTTGTGGAGTGGCGCCGACTCATCGTCGGCTCCCGCGTAGCGCGAAATCAGATGAAGGCTGTCGACCGGTACATAAAGTTTGGCTGCGTCGGCATATTCCAGAGCAAGGAACTCGGCCGCCTGACCCCCGGTTTCCAGCGTTTCCAGCCCTAAATAACGCCCCACACCGTGAGCTTGATGTACCACCGGCGCGCCAGGGCGAAGCTCTGAAAGATGGCGCACGGCAAAGGCATTGTCATCGGTGGTTTTTTCTCGCCGACGGCTCTGGCGTACCACGTCACCAAACAGTTCGGTTTCGCTGATAACGGCTATATCGGGCGACTCAAGCCATAATCCGCTATCGATCTGACCTTCAGTGATCGCGAGAGGGCTTTCGCTTTCCAGAAACTGAGCGAACGATTCGACGTGAGGTAGCTTTAAATGCAGCGGCGCCAAGGTTTCTTCCAGTGCTTCTCGACGGCCACGAGACTCTGCGACAAATAGGGCGCGTGTCCTGGGGTGTTCTTCGAGAAAACCTTGTAATGCGGCAAGAGGTGCCTTGGCACGAGCGTTGATAGCAACTTGCGGGGGTATTTTTGCTGCAGGGATCCGGGCATGGCGGTTTTGGGTATCCTGGGTCAGCTCGATACGAGGGTGCTGCTTGATTTCGGCAAAAACATCACTGACCGGCAAAAACGCACGATGTGGCGGCAATAAGGGGCGGGTGGGATCGACACCCAGATTGGCATAGCGGTTTTCGATCGATAACCAGTGATGTTCGGCAGCCTCGAACACGCCGGGCAGCAAGGCAACGCGAGTGCCCGGGGTGAGATGTTCGAACAGCGAGGCTGTCTGCTCGAAAAACAGGGGTAAATAATGTTCGAGACCGGGAGAGGGAATGCCTTTGCGAGCGTCATTATATAATGGACATTGGCGAGGGTCGACATCGAACAGCGTTTCAAAGTTTTCCCGAAAACAGGCAATGGCACTGCGGGAAAGCGAATATTCCTGAGCAGGCAACAACTCAAGACGCTCGATCTTGTCGGTGGAGCGTTGTGTGCCGGGATCGAAATAACGCAGGGTATCGATTTCATCATCGAATAGATCAATACGAATCGGCTGCTCGCTGCCCATGGGGTAGAGATCTATCAATGCGCCGCGCAGGGCATATTCGCCGGGCTCATAGACGGTTTCCACCGCACGATAACCGGCGCGGGAAAGGGATTCGCGAAAGTGCTCACGGTTGAGCTCGGTGCCTACCTCGAGTTGCATGACGCGTCCGGCGATATAGTCGACCGGCGGCAGACGCTGCATCAGGGTATTGATAGGTACCAGTACAATGCCGCGCACGCCATCCTGGAGCTGGCGCAAGGTCCTCAGGCGTGCCGAAATGATGTCCTGATGGGGCGAAAAGCTGTCATAGGGCAGAATTTCCCAATCAGGAAAAGGCAGCACCGGGACCTGACTGTAAAATGCCAGGTCTTGCCCAAGCCGCTGAGTGCTGGCGGTGTCTGGCGTGATCACCAGTAACGGCCCGGACTGCGCCGCACGGGCCAAGCCCAGCGCGGTGGCACTGCCTGGAGGGGCCTGCCAATACAAGGTGTCACGGGTGCCTTGGGGTTCAGGCGGTTGGAGCAAAGAGAATGTCGTCATGATGGCAGTATCGGCTTGCGCTGAAACGGAGAGGTGATGATACACGATGAAGGCTTTTACGGCAGAGCGAGCATGAGCCGTATGTAATGCCGCGCGGTAGGAGCCGAGCGACCAAAAAGAAGAAAAGCGGTAGATAGTGGAAAAATAAAGCTAGGCTACAAGAGGAATCCGAGTGCCGAAAAAAACATTTATGTAATCCCCCTACATGGGCTGCGACTATCAAGCGATTGCGGCTTGGGCGTCTGGCCGGGATAATAGCCACTAACTACGTTACTTATCTCTTCATTGAACAAAGAGGCCGCACGTGAGTCAGCAAACTCTCGACAACGTTTTTCAGGAATGGCAAAGCAACGAAGCACTGGCTGAACAGATGATTCCCCTGTTGGGTCGACTATATCGCCAGAATAATATCGTCGCCACCATATTTGGGCGTTCGCTGATCAATCGGTCGGTCATTCGTATTCTCAAGAATCATCGCTTCGTGCGTAAAGTGGAAGGTACCGAGCTTTCCGTTCAGGATACCTATCCGATCATCAAGGCAATGAGCGAGCTTGACCTCGGCCCGGCACATGTCGATGTCGGCAAGCTTGGGGTCGCCTTCAAGAACCAGGGCGGCGGTGATGTAGAAGCCTTCTTGCGCAAGGAACTTCACGAGATCATCGATGGCTACCGCCCGGGTGCCAGCACCGGCGAGCCGAAAGACGTGGTGCTTTACGGTTTTGGGCGTATCGGCCGTTTGTTGGCACGCATCATGGTGGATAAGGCTGGGGGCGGTAACCTGCTGCGTTTGCGTGCCATCGTGGTGCGTGGCCGAGGCGATGTGGCAAAAGACCTGGAAAAACGCGCAAGCCTGTTGCGCCGTGATTCCGTGCATGGAGCCTTTAACGGTACCATCAGCATGGATGCCGAGACTCGCACGCTCACGGTCAACGGTAATGTGATCCAGGTGATTTATGCCAATTCTCCCAGTGAGATCGATTACACCGATTACGGTATCGACAACGCCGTGGTGGTAGATAATACCGGTATGTGGCGTGATGAAGCGGGCCTGGGGCAGCACCTTGAATGCAAAGGTGTTTCCAAGGCGTTGCTGACAGCGCCAGGCAAGGGCGATATCAAGAATATCGTGTTCGGCATCAATCACGGTGATATCAGCGAAGACGATCGCATCCTGTCAGCGGCTTCTTGTACCACCAATGCCATCGTGCCGGTACTGAAAGTATTGAACGACGAATATGGCGTGGTTACAGGGCACGTGGAAACCGTTCATGCTTATACCAACGACCAGAACCTGATAGATAACTATCATAAAGGTGATCGTCGTGGCCGCAGTGCGGCGCTTAACATGGTATTGACCGAAACCGGTGCGGCCAGTGCGGCGGCCAAGGCCTTGCCTGAGCTTGCCGGCAAGCTGACGGGCAATGCCATCCGGGTGCCGATCCCCAACGTTTCCATGGCGATACTCAATCTGACCTTGGAAAAAGGCACCGATGTCGAAGGGCTCAACGACTACCTGCGCCGCATGTCGATTGATTCGGCCTATCAGAAGCAGATTGATTTCGTGGATTCCGCAGAAGTCGTTTCTTCGGATTTCGTGGGGAACCGTCATGCGGGTATCGTCGATGCCAAGGCCACCATTACCAATGGTAAACATGCCGTCGTTTATGTGTGGTACGACAACGAATTCGGTTATAGCTGCCAGGTGGTCCGTATCCTTCAGCAGATGTCCAATGTAAGTTTCCTGAAGTTGCCACGAGCTGCGGCCTGAGTATGTTCTCGCCCTCATTGTCAACGTCGTGTTGCAGTAGATAAAAGCACGCCACCCGAGGGTGGCGTGCTTTTTTTAAAGCTGAACACCGCGATATAGCACTTTTGGCGACCCCTTGGGATGTGGTCATTGGACGCGCTTATCTTTATAATACGGTGGATTTTTCGGGGTGGTTCGAGCGGGGCTCGGGCTGAACTTGTAACAATCTTTAGAAATAAACCAAGGATTCGAATTTATTCGAATTTCTCACCTTCGTATATCCGATCCATCAACTGGGCGAGACTATGATCGAAGTCAAAAAAGGCCTGGATCTCCCCATCACGGGAGCGCCCGAGCAGCGTATCGAAGATGCGCGACCTGTGCGCCACGTGGCAATCCTGGGTACTGACTATGTCGGCATGAGGCCGACCATGGAAGTGCAGGAAGGGGAAAAGGTCAAACTGGGGCAGCTACTCTTCACCGACAAGAAAATCGAAGGTGTGCGTTTTACCGCACCGGCCGGTGGTGAAGTCGTTGCTATCAACCGTGGCGAAAAACGTAAATTGCTATCCGTGGTCATCAAGGTGGATGAAAGTGAAGAGGCCGTCACTTTCACTACACACGGACGCAACGCATTAGAGGGTCTTGAGCGACAGACAGTCGTGGATCAACTGGTGGAATCAGGATTGTGGACGGCACTACGCACGCGTCCTTTTTCCCGAACGCCGGCCATTGATAGCGCCCCGGCGGATATCTTCGTCACCGCTATGGATACGAACCCGCTGAGCCCCGACCCGGCCTTGATCATCAACGAAAACGCCGAGGCGTTTGAAGATGGTCTTAAAGTACTCAGCCGGCTCACCGAAGGAAAAGTTTTCCTGTGTACGTCTCCCGATACCCGGGTTCCCGGCACCGAGGTGAAAGGTGTACAAACGGAAACTTTCTCGGGGCCGCACCCCGCGGGTCTGGTAGGCACCCATATTCACTACTTGTCGCCGGTCGCTCTGCACAGAAAAGTGTGGCATATCGGTTATCAGGACGTGATTGCCTTTGGCAAGCTGTTCATAGACGGCAAGCTGGACACGAGCCGTGTCGTGGCGGTAGGTGGCCCACGAGCCGAAAATCCTCGGTTGCTGCGCACCCGTATCGGGGCGAGCACCGAAGAGCTTCTTGCGGACGAAGTCATTCATCCTGAAGATACCCGCGTGATCTCCGGTTCGGTATTTTCCGGGGCTGCCGCTGAAGGCAAATTGACTTACCTGGGCCGTTTCCATAACCAGATCAGCTTGATCGAGGAGGGCAACAAGCGAGCCTTTCTGGGCTGGCTGTCGCTCGGTGTCAAGCGCCATTCAATCATGGGCATCTATGTCTCGGCGTTCAAGGGGTTGAAGGATTACGCACCGAATACCTCCACCAACGGTTCCGAACGTGCCATGGTGCCGATCGGCGCGTATGAGGTGGTCATGCCGCTGGACATTCTGGCGACACAGCTACTGCGTACGCTGATCGTGGGCGATATCGAGGTTGGCATGCAACTCGGGTGTCTGGAGTTGGATGAGGAAGACCTCGCGCTCTGTACTTATGTTTGCCCCGGTAAATACGAGTACGGCCCCATCCTGCGTGACAATCTCACCATGATCGAGAAAGAGGCCTGATGATGAGTATTCGACAAAAACTCGACAACATCGAGCCGCACTTTCATCAAGGGGGTAAGTACGAAAAGTACTATCCGCTTTATGAAGCCGTGGACACGATCTTCTATTCACCGCCGAACGTTACCAAGACAACTGCTCACGTGCGTGACGGGATTGATCTCAAGCGGATCATGATCACTGTCTGGTTGTGTACGTTCCCGGCGATGTTCTTCGGTATGTGGAATGCCGGCTGGCAATCCAACATGGCGATCGACGCGGGTTATGCCTCCCTGGGAGGCTGGCGTGAAGCGATCATGATGACCCTGGCGGGCGGCCATGATCCGAGTAACTGGTGGGCCAACTTCGTCCTGGGGGCTACCTACTTCCTACCGATCTACCTGGTGACGTTCGTCGTGGGTGGTTTCTGGGAAGTATTGTTCGCCATCAAGCGTGGCCACGAAGTCAATGAAGGTTTCTTCGTTACTTCCGTCTTGTTCGCCTTGATCCTGCCGGCCACCATTCCTTTGTGGCAGGTGGCGCTGGGCATCACCTTCGGCGTGGTGATCGGCAAGGAAATTTTCGGCGGTACCGGCAAGAACTTCCTCAACCCGGCATTGACCGGTCGTGCTTTCCTGTACTTTGCTTATCCGGCACAAATTTCCGGTGATGCAGTGTGGGTAGCCGCGGATGGCTATACTGGAGCAACGGCACTGTCGATGGCCTTTCAGCAAGGCATGGCGACCATGACCTCGCAATTCTCCTGGTGGGACGCCTTCCTGGGCTTCATCCCCGGTTCCGTGGGCGAAGTCTCGACCTTGGCTATCCTGATTGGTGCGGTGGTGCTGTTGTGGACACGAATCGCCTCCTGGCGAATCATGCTGGGGGTGTTTCTCGGTATGGTCGCGACCAGCGCGCTGTTCAACCTGATCGGTTCTGATACCAACCCGATGTTCTCCATGCCGTGGTATTGGCATCTGGTGACAGGTGGCTTCATTTTCGCTCTGGTGTTCATGGCAACGGATCCGGTGTCTGCATCGATGACCAACCAGGGTCGCTTGATCTTCGGGATATTAATCGGGGTCATGACGGTGTTGATTCGTGTGGTCAACCCGGCCTTCCCGGAAGGCATCATGTTGGCGATATTGTTTGCTAACCTGTTTGCACCGCTGATCGACTACTTCTTTGTTCAGGCCAACATCAAACGTCGCGTTCAACGCACCGGCGTTCCGGCCGAGGAGACTGCCTGATGGCACAGAGCAATAACTCCATCAAGAAGATCCTGATAGTGGCGTTCGCACTGTGTATCGTGTGTTCGGTCATTGTCTCGACGGCTGCGGTGGCATTGCGCCCTCTGCAGCAACTCAACCAGGAACTGGATCGCAAGACCAATATCCTTAGCGTGGCGAATCTCTATGAGCCAGGCACGGATGTGGAGGCCGCTTTCAGCAGTGAAGTTACGCCGCGTGTGGTTGACATGCGTACCGGCGAATACACTGATCGGTTCGATCCAGCCACTTTCGATCACTTCCAGGCGGCACGTGACCCGGCTACCGGGCGTACCTTGTCCGGTGAACGGGACATTGCAGGTCTGTCTCGCGTGGAAAACTTCTCGACGATCTACTTGGTAGGCGATCCGAACGATCCGCAACAGATCATTCTGCCGGTACGCGGTCAGGGCCTGTGGGGTCTGATGCGGGGCTATATGTCCGTGGAAGGCGATGGCAATACCATTATTGGCATCACCTACTATGAACATAGTGAAACCCCCGGACTGGGTGCTGAAGTCAACAATCCGCGCTGGCAGGCTCAGTGGGAAGGTAAAGAAATCTTCTCGGACGAAGACAGTGTGATGCCGGCCATTCGAGTGGCTCGGGGTGCTGGGGAAGGCGAGCATGAAGTCGATGGCCTTTCCGGTGCTACCCTGACCAGTAAAGGGGTGACCAACATGGTGCAGTTCTGGTTGAGTCCGGAAGGGTTCGGTGAGTACCTGGCAAGGTTCCGTGCCGATATTAGCCCGGAAGAGGTTCAGGATGTCGAAACCGACCTTGAACCAGAATTCGAACCCGAAACGGAAGGAGCTTAATCATGGCAGATTTAACTCCGAAAGGCGTTCTGGTATCCCCAATCTTCCAGAACAATCCGATTGCTTTGCAGATATTGGGTATCTGTTCGGCGTTGGCCGTTACCACCAGCATGAGCGTATCGCTGGTAATGGCATTGGCGGTTATCTTCGTCACGGCCTTCGCCAACCTGTTCGTTTCGTTGATCCGGAGTCATATTCCGTCATCGATCCGGATTATCGTCCAGATGACCATTATCGCCTCTCTGGTTATCGTGGTTGATCAGGTGCTCAAGGCCTATGCCTACGAAATGTCCAAGCAACTCTCGGTTTTCGTCGGTTTGATCATCACCAACTGTATCGTCATGGGGCGTGCCGAAGGCTTCGCCATGAGCAATACACCGGGTATGTCTTTTCTGGACGGGATTGGCAACGGTATAGGTTACGGCCTGATATTGATGATCGTCGGTTTCTTCCGTGAGCTGCTTGGCTCGGGCAGCGTCTTCGGCTTTACCATCCTGGCGCCGATTCAGGATGGCGGCTGGTATGTGCCCAATGGTTTGATGCTTCTACCACCGTCGGCTTTCTTCATTATCGGGCTGACAATCTGGGTGCTGCGTTCCTTCAATCCGGAGCAGGTGGAAAATAGCGAGTTCGAGATGAAGGAAAACACCAAGCCGAAGGAGGCCGTGTAAAATGGAACATTATCTGAGCCTGTTCGTTGCTTCGGTTTTTGTCGAAAACATGGCCTTGGCCTTTTTCCTGGGCATGTGTACGTTTCTGGCAGTTTCCAAGAAGGTGTCATCGGCTTTCGGCCTGGGTATTGCGGTTATCGTGGTACTCACCATTACCGTGCCGGTCAATAACCTGGTGTTTACCTTCCTGCTACAGGAAGGTGCCCTGACCTGGACCGGTATTGCCGGTACCGAGAATATCGACCTCTCCTTCTTGGGGTTGTTGAGCTATATCGGGGTCATCGCCGCTCTGGTGCAGATCATGGAAATGTTCCTCGACAAGTACGTGCCTGCACTCTACAACGCCCTGGGCGTGTTCCTGCCGCTGATTACCGTCAACTGCGCCATCCTGGGTGGCGTACTGTTCATGGTCGAGCGTGACTATAACTTCGGCGAGTCAGTGGTGTATGGCTTGGGCGCAGGTGTGGGCTGGGCACTGGCTATTACTGCGCTTGCCGGCATTCGCGAAAAATTGAAGTATAGCGATGTGCCGGCCGGCTTGCAGGGTCTGGGCATTACCTTCATCACCGTGGGACTGATGTCTTTGGGCTTCATGTCCTTCTCCGGCATCCAGCTCTAAACGGGGCTTGATTCTCCGGCGACCGCTGGGTCGCCGGGTCAAGAAAACCTCTAGCAATAGGAAACCGACATGGTTGATACAAGTGTCATCTTGCTCGGTGTTGTCATGTTCACTGTGATCGTCATTGGACTGGTCTTGGTGATCCTGGCCGCTCGCAGCAAACTCGTCAGCACCGGGGATGTGACCATCGAGGTCAACGGTGACCCCGAGCACACCCTGAGTACGCAAGCCGGTGGTAAGCTTTTGAACACTCTGGCCGCCAATGGCATTTTCCTCTCATCCGCCTGTGGCGGTGGTGGGTCTTGTGCCCAGTGCAAATGTCGCGTGGAAGAGGGCGGCGGCTCGATTCTACCCACCGAAGAATCCCACTTCACCATGCGTGAAAAGAAGGAAGGCTGGCGTCTTTCCTGCCAGGTTCCGGTGAAGCAGGATATGAAAGTGGAAGTTCCCGAAGAAGTTTTCGGCGTGAAGAAGTGGGAGTGCGAAGTCATCGCCAACCCCAACGTCGCTACCTTCATCAAGGAACTCAACCTCAAGCTGCCTGAAGGCGAGAATGTCGACTTCCGGGCAGGTGGGTATGTGCAACTGGTCGCGCCACCTTACGATATCAAGTTCTCCGATTTTGATATCGAAGAGGAATACCGGGGTGATTGGGAGAAGTTCGGTCTTTTCAAGACTTCCCACAAGAACCAGGAGGAAGTCATCCGTGCCTACTCCATGGCGAACTATCCGGAAGAGCATGGCATCCTCAAGTTCAATATCCGCATCGCGACTCCGCCTCCGGGTACCAATCATCCGCCGGGGTTGATGTCGACTTACGTCTTCAATCTCAAGCCGGGCGACAAGATTACCGTCATGGGGCCGTTTGGTGAGTTTTTCGCCAGAGATACCGATGCCGAGATGATCTTCATCGGTGGTGGTGCAGGTATGGCGCCCATGCGTAGCCACATCTTCGACCAGCTCAAACGACTCAAGTCGGATCGCAAGATCACGTTCTGGTACGGTGCTCGTTCCTGGCGTGAAACCTTCTATAACGAAGAATACGATCAGTTGGCGGAAGAGTTCCCGAACTTTGAGTGGCATCTGGCGCTTTCCGATCCTCAGCCGGAAGATAACTGGGAAGGTCCGACAGGATTCATTCATAACGTTTTATATGAGGATTACCTCAAGGACCATCCCGCACCTGAAGATTGCGAATATTATATGTGTGGACCACCCATGATGAATGCCTCGGTGATCAAGTTGTTGCTCGATCTCGGGGTCGAACCGGAAAACATCCTGCTGGATGATTTCGGTGGATAAACTTCCTGCCTTTTAAGGCACTTTGAGGGGCTGGCCATTAGGTCGGCCCCTTTTGCTTGATTCCGCCGACTCCGGGCGAGACGCAATATCGAATTAACTCTATCCTGGATTCAGGCACTTTCATCGTCACGGTGTTGTCTCCCTACCAGGACATGTTTAAACAGAGTGAGATGGCAAGTCGGATAATGAAGCCATGAAGGAGTGAACAAATGACTATCTGGTTACTGGCGTTGGGTTTCATGTTGCTGATGGTAGCTGCCATGGCAATTGGCGTAATCATGGGCCGTAAGCCTATAGCCGGTTCATGTGGCGGTTTGAACCAGCTGGGTTTGAAGGATGGCTGCGATATCTGTGGCGGCAAGGACGAGGTCTGTGAAGAAGAAAACCGCAAGCGCGGTAGCAGCGCCCGTCGTAGTAGCGATGAGAGCCGGGGTGCTGATTTAGGCTATGATGCCACTCGCCGTTGATACGCCTAAAACGGCAGCATCGTTACTGAAAAGCAGTCTTTGGGATTCAGCTTGATAAGCAAAAAAAGCGGGCAATGTTCAGTGCTCTGCGCTGAGCATTAGCTTCGCATGTGTCAGGGAACAAGGAGATGCCTGGATTATGGCAGTACATACTTATGATGTCGTGGTAATCGGCACCGGTCCTGCCGGTGAAAGTGCCGCCATCAATGCCGCCAAGCATGGCATGCGGGTTGCGATTGTCGAAAAACAAACGCAAGTGGGCGGTAACTGCACGCATTGGGGCACAATTCCTTCAAAGGCCTTGCGTCACCAGGTCAAGCAGATCATGGCGTTCAATACCAACCCCATGTTTCGTGATATCGGTGAGCCGCGCTGGTTTTCCTTCCCAAAGGTAATGGAACATTCGCGCGTCACTATCGACAAGCAGGTCGAGATGCGTAGCCGTTTCTATGCCCGCAATCGTATCGATTTATTCAACGGTGTGGCGCGTTTCAAGGATGAACACACGGTACTGGTACGCGACCGCCAGGAAGGTATGGAAGAGCTGGTGGCCAAGAAAATCGTGATTGCCACCGGTTCGCGCCCTTATCGTCCCGCCGATATCAACTTTCGACATCCGCGTCTGTACTGCTCGGACACCATTCTCAGCCTGTCTCATACCCCACGTACCTTGATCATTTTCGGTGCAGGTGTGATTGGCTGTGAATATGCCTCGATTTTTTCGGGGCTCGGGGTCAAGGTCGACTTGATCAACAATCGCGACAGCCTGTTGTCCTTCCTGGACGACGAGATTAGTGACGCCCTGTCCTATCATCTGCGCAAGCACGGCGTTCTGATTCGGCACAATGAAGAATACGAGCGAGTTGAAGGGGACGAATCCGGGGTTATCGTCTACTTGAAGTCCGGCAAGAAGTTACGCGCGGATGCGTTTCTATGGGCTAATGGTCGCACGGGCAATACCGACAGCCTGGGACTTGAAAGCATCGGCTTGGAAGCCAACGGACGTGGTCAGTTGCATGTGGACGAGCATTACCGTACAGCAATACCGCATATTTATGCCGCCGGTGACGTTATCGGTTGGCCGAGCCTTGCCAGTGCCGCTTATGATCAAGGGCTGAATTCTTCCAACGAGTTGCTGGAAAAAGACTATCGCTACGTGACCGAAGTGCCGACCGGGATTTATACCATCCCTGAAATCAGCTCTTTCGGCCCCAATGAGCGTGAGCTTACCGAGGCCAAAGTGCCTTACGAAGTGGCTCAGGCGTTCTTCAAGGATACCGCCAGAGCGCAGATCACTGGCGATACCATTGGCATGCTCAAGATATTGTTCCATCAGGATACGCTGGAGATTCTGGGGATTCATTGCTTTGGTGACCAGGCCTCGGAAATCGTGCATATCGGCCAGGCAATCATGCAACAGAAAGGAGAGGCGAATTCGCTCAACTATTTCGTCAATACTACCTTCAACTATCCCACCATGGCGGAAGCGTATCGCGTTGCCGCCCAAAATGGCTTGAGTCGGGTTTTCTAGGTTTCCTTTACGTTTTTCAAGACAGATGTGGCAAAGTAAGGCTTTGGCTTCTCAGCGTTACTCGTGTGGAAATTGTCACTTCCCTCCATATGGACGGGGGGAAGGACCACATCAACTCGGTTGCGACCGGTTTCCTTGGCCTGATAGAGCGCCTGGTCCGCCAAGGAATACAGCTGCTCGAATGTTTGTTGACCCGATGCGGTGGTGGTCAAGCCGATACTTACTGTTATGTGTAGCCCAGCAGTAACACAGTCTAGCTCAAGGCTTGCCACTTCCTGCCGGATACGCATCGCCACACATTTCGCTTCTTCCAAGGAAGTATTCGGCATCAACAGGCAAAATTCCTCCCCCCCAATTCGCGCCAATGTATCCGATTGACGGCACAGTGACTCAATACAGCCTGTGATTAAGCGCAGGACTTCGTCTCCGGCCGGGTGTCCATAGGTGTCGTTGACATGCTTGAAATAATCCAAATCCAGGATCATCAGGCTAAGGGGATGATGCTGACGTTGGGCATTAGCTAACTGGGTAGTGGCGATGGAAACGAGATAGCGGCGATTTTTCAGTCCGGTCAACTCATCGGTCAGCATCAACTTATGCATCTTGTTGCGCTGTTGCTGCAGGTTTATCACTGCAGCAAACAAGCTAGCCGTCATGAGTAAAACAAAAAGTATCAAAGGTATTACCGCACGCGTCAGTTGTTGTGTGACCCGATACTGTTCTCCAGCGGCTGCATGGACGGCATTATTGAGCTCGCTGTATATCCATGCCATGTTGACCTCCATTTCCATACCCAGTTGCTGAAGGGGTTCCAGAAAGGAGGGGTCATGAATGGATTGCAGGGCGAGGCGTTCGAGCTTGGGTAGCTGACTTTCCAGTAATTTGAAATCATCGCTGAGGTAGCTTACATGGGGTTCCAGCAAGGGATGATGGCTGATGCTGTTCTGAATTCCTTCAAGATTGCGCTCTGCCAACCAAAGGAAATGATTGATCTCGGGTAAATGTACAGATACCGGGTTTGCCATAAATACGTCAAGTACCTGGTCGAGTTGACTGTTCTGCTGTTGAGCACGTACTACGTCTCCGACCATGGCGGTATAGTCGGTACCCACCTGTTGGCGAGCATGATTGACATAAACCCCAATGACGATGGCGGCTATGCCTGCCATGACGGCAAATCCTGTCACCAAGCGCCAGCGTGAAAAGAAATGATCCTTATCTTCAAGGGAAATATTCATTGCCGCCGCACCTCTCGAACAGCCCAGATCCAGCGTGCGTGTGGCAGTATTCCAGTAAGTACCGCTTCAGCATCCTCTGGGGCTACCAGCAACAACGGCCCTAGCTGCTCCCGGCTAAGGGGATCTCCATTTAACCGGGTCACTAGAAGATAGCGTGTTTTTTGACGTTCCGCGGCACTGAGAAAGACACTGTAATCATCCTGAGCAATGAACCGCACCCGATCTTCGGGCTGGATGCCGTGGTCTTCAAGGAAGGCATCAAGCCAAACCCCTGTAAAACGACCTTCCGGTCCTTCCGGATGCTGCATATCTACGTCGTATAGGGGCGTAGTTTCGATGTCTGCCAACGATAGCCAGTGTTGATCATGGCCGATCACCATTTTTAGAGTCAGGCTGTGGTCGGTAGACGGAGCAAGAGGGCTGGAGGTCGCCTCGGCAGCGTGAGCGGAAGTCACCATGCTTCCCATTGCACCAAAGGCAATTATCAATAGACCGCCAATACAACGGCGACAAGAATGGAAAAGGGATGGTGCAATGAACATTACCCGGTTCCTTTGCAGGGAAGAAGAACTCAATAAAATGAATCTCTAGCCTAACTACAACAAACTATAATGAATGCTGCCATCCCACGTATCCATGAATTTTTGAATTGTTACCAATAAGTAACTAGTTTTTCAAGTTAGGTCAATGCGTAAAATGCCCTAATTAACATGCGAAAGAGTATTAAGCTCTTCCTGGGCTTTTGCCTGCCAAGGCCCAGTCAATGCGGCGGCACGGCCCAGTGCTTGTCTTGCCTCCATCTCATTATCCAGTTGTTGTTCGAGCAAGCCCAAGTTGAGCCAGGCTACGCCTAATGATTCATCCAGAGACACCGCTCGTTCAAGCGCCTGTTGGGATTTTTTTACCTCACCCAAGGCGTAATGTGCATTGCCCAAGGCGAAATGCCCCATGGCGCTGTCAGGATGAGCCTGTACCAATGCTTTCCAACTGGGCAGGGCGGCTTGCACCCCTTGGACGGATTCAAAGGCACTAATTGCTTCAATGGCGCGAAAAGGACGTATTCCTTTGGGCAGAGAACCTGGGGGCAACACTGTAAAGCCCCAGCGCTCACTGCGTGCCCAGGTGGCATCAAAACGGCTCAGGGACATTTCATGGTTTGAAATTTCACCGCTATGCAATGTCAAGGCGCGTGTCGGCAGGTCATAGCCTATGACTACGGCATAGTGCCACATCGGCCAGGCAGGTAATGCCAGGTTCTGAAGTACCACCACGGGCTGCCCGCTTGCTAGCTGAGTCAGAAGAGCGTCCAGGGAGCCTTCAACAGGAAAGGGAATCATGCCGTGGCGGCGTACAGTCGCCAGCATTTCGGATTGAACGCTGCCTTTACGTCCGGGAATGAAGACCTGGAGGATCAAGTTCTCCATTTCCACATTGACGCCGGCGGCATTGAGTACCATTGCAAGCGAAGCCGGGCCGCATTGATAATCACGCTGGGCATAAAATGGTACTTCCTTCAGAAGTTGCTCTTGGGGCAGGTTATTCAAGGTGGAATCATTCAGGCGTGGCGAGGCGGCGCAGCCGAGTAGAAGACTCATCAGCAGCAAAACGCCCGCGAAGCGGGCGTAAAATAGACAAGATGGCATTATCGATCAGCGTGTGAAGGGATAGACATCGGTCAAGCCGAGAATGTCGGTGACCAACAAGATGATGAAGACGGCAAACAAGGCTCCTATCACGCCGCCGGCACCGGCAGGTAATTGTTCAAGTTGTTCAGCCATCTGGTGGACCTCGGCATCGCTCAGGGCCGCAACGCGAGCCTCCACTTCGTCAAGGCTGACACCTTGAGCGAGCAGCTGCTCCTGCACATCAGCCCGAGCAAGAATTTCACTGATGCGTTCACGTTCGGCACTGCTGCTGTCAGCGTTCAAGGCTGCCTGGGTGGAAACCAGGCCGGTTTCCGCTTGACCGTGGGGAGCCGCCGCTACCGGCATGCTGCCAATGAGAAAGGCGATGATCAGAAGAGGCGTCATGTAGAAGCGAAGTTTTTTCATCATGGGTGGTTCCTTTTTAAGTGAAGGTAAATCAACGATCCCCGAGACGGCAAATCGTGCTCAATGTCGATGATAGGCAGTGTCATCAGTCTATAAGATGATACCAGAAGAGTGGTGTTGTCCAGTTAACGCACCTGGTACGTCCAGGCGGCATCTGCCAATAACCCGCGTCCTCCCGCCAGGGTCAGCGCCAAGTCATGCAGTCCCTCCCAGGTCGGTATCGCCACGGCACCCTTGATCGAAAGATCCAGCCGTTGAGCCATGAGCAGCAATTTGTGCAGACGTTTCATGGGTAACCGAGCGATCGCCTTCTGGTAGGCGGGGCGACGTTTATCGAAGATCATGGGTTTTTGCGCCTTGCAAGCATGCTCGAAGCTCTGGCCCTGTTCCAAATGTTGTTGAATCGAGAGCAAGGTGCGCAGCTCACGACTGAGCGCCCAGAGAACGATCGGTGCTTCCACCCCTTCACTGCGTAAGCCGTGAAGAACGCGTGAGGTCCTGGCGGGGTCGCCTTTCAAGCAGGCATCCGCCAGGGTGAAAACATCGAAGCGGGTATTGTCTTCCACGCCCTGCAGGATGCTATCGGCGGTAATCCGGGCGCCGGGGGAGCTCAGCAAGGCAAGCTTCTGCAGTTCCTGATCGGCTGCGAGAAGGTTGCCTTCGGTGCGCTCACCAAGCAGCCGGGCGGCGTCCAGCTCCAGGGTCAGCCCATGGCGCGAGGCACGATCACGCAACCAAAACCCCAGCCGTGAGGCGTCCACCGGCCATACGGGAACGAACAAGGCATATTTATCCAAGGCTTTGAACCAGGCGCTTTTCTGCTGTCTGGCATCGAGCTTGCCCATGCTGATCAGTAGAATGTCGTCGCTAGTGGTGAGCTGTTCCGCATAACGGCTCAATGCCTTGGCGCCTTCCTGGCCCAGGCTATGCTTGCCCAGGCGAACTTCCAGAAGCTTGCAGCTGGCAAACAACGAAAGGTTATTGGAAGTTTCGTCTAGCCGCCCCCAGGCAAAATTAGCCTCGACGTCAAGCACCTCGCGCTCTTCCACACCTGCCTTGCGTGCCGCCGCTCGAACGGCGTCGCAGGCATCCCGATGTTGAAGCGGCTCGTCACCGGCGACGATCACCACCTTGGGAAGTTTCTTTTCCAGAGCCGCGGGTAGCTGGTCAGCAAATACTTTCATTGCCAGGATGCCACGTGAACCAGGCGTGTCACGATTTTCTGGGCAAGCTGTTTTTCAAGTTGATCACGAGCCTCGGAAAACAGCGCTTCACGGTTCAGCAAATCATCGTCATTGACCCGAATATGCGTGGAAGCGCTGTGCGTCTCGGTATGTAGATGATAGGTATTATCGCTGCGGGCCTGAAGTGACACGCTTGCGCGCAAGGTAAGCTCATGGTCGCGGCTGGCCCGGCCTTCGCCGCCCAGGCGTCGTTCCTCCAGGCGAGGTGTGCCCAAGGTGACCACCCAAGGCGCTTGAGCGCTCACGCCAGACCCCGCTTGCTTCAACTGCGCGGTGAATTCGCGTGCCAGACCGCTCTCGGTATCGCCCGCCAGACTGAGCTCGGGCAGCGTGGTCGACGCTCCACTACCTCTCAAGTGAAACCCGCAGCCACTCAGCAACAGGGGGGCAAATGCCCCCGCTGCAAGGGCATAAAGGACGTCACGGCGTTTCATCCGCTCACCACGATATTGACCAGTTTGCCGGGAACCACGATAACCTTGCGCACGGTCTTGCCTTCAAGGTGTCGTTGCACGTTTTCTTGGCTCATCGCCATGTCTTCCACGGTCGCTTTATCTGCATCCGCCGGTACTTCGATGCGGGCGCGTAACTTGCCGTTGACCTGCACCACCAGCTCAAGGGTGTCGCGGGTCAATGCCGCTTCATCCACGGCGGGCCAGGCAGCATCGATCGCCGGCTCGCTGTGTCCCAGGGCTTGCCATAGTGCATGGCACGTATGCGGGGTGATGGGCGCTAACAACAAGACACAGGCTTCAAGCGCCTCGCGGCTGATGGCCAGGCTCTGCGGATTCGCCGCATCACTTTCGTTTTGGAAACGTCCCAGGGCATTGGAAAGCTCCATGACGGCGGCGATGGCGGTATTGAACGTCGTACGGCGGCCAATATCGTCACCGGCTTTCTTCAGGGTTTCATGGGTCTTGCGGCGCAGGGCTTTCTGGTCGTCGTCAAGGGCGGTGGTATCCAGTGCCACAGGTTCCCCGGCTTCCAGATGCTCGGAAACCTGGCGCCATAGCCGCTTGAGGAAGCGGTGAGCGCCTTCAACACCGGAATCCGACCATTCCAGCGACTGTTCCGGAGGAGCGGCGAACATCATGAACAGACGCACGGTATCGGCACCGAACTTGTCGATCATCGACTGCGGATCGACCCCATTGTTCTTGGACTTGGACATCTTTTCGATGCCGCCCATTTCCACCGGTTGGCCGTCACTGATCAATATTGCGCTTACCGGGCGGCCTTTCTCGTCGCGCTTGACCTCGACATCCGCGGGGTTGAACCATTGCTTGCCGCCGTTGGCAGTCGAGCGATAGTAGGTCTCGGCGATCACCATGCCCTGAGTCAGCAACTGCTGGAACGGCTCGTCGGAATCGACCAGACCGAAGTCACGCATCAGTTTGTGGAAGAAGCGCGCATAAAGCAGGTGAAGGATGGCGTGCTCGATACCGCCTATGTAAAGATCCACCGGCAACCAGTAGTTGGCGCGCTCGTCTAGCATGGCCTCAGTGTTATCGGCACAGCAGAACCGCGCGTAGTACCAGGAGGATTCCATGAAGGTGTCGAAGGTGTCGGTTTCACGTATCCAGCCGTCGCCGAGCTCGGAAAATTCCGGCATCTTCTTGAGCGGCGAACCGGAAGCATCCACGGTGACTTCCATGGGTAGCTCGACCGGCAGTTCTGCATCGGTGAGCGGAACGGTCTGGCCTTCGGGGCCGTATTTGACCGGAATCGGCGCCCCCCAGTAGCGCTGGCGGGCAACCCCCCAGTCGCGCAAACGGAAATTGGTCTTGACTTCGCCCTTGCCCAGCGCCTTGAGCGCTCCAGCAATCGCCTCGAAAGCCTGCTCGAAGTTCAGGCCATCGAATTCGCCGGAGTGAATCAAGGGGCCGTACTCGGCGTAGGCGCCCTGGGAGATATCCGGCTCGTTGCCTTGATCGTCTGCAATCACCGCCTTGATCGGAAGGCCGTATTTGGTGGCGAATTCCCAGTCGCGCTGGTCGTGGCCGGGTACCGCCATGACCGCCCCGGTGCCGTATTCCATCAGCACGAAGTTGGCCACGAACACCGGCACTTCCTCGCCGCTGAGCGGATGAACGGCCTTATGCCCGGTAGGCATGCCTTTCTTTTCCATGGTGGCCATGACAGCTTCGGAGGTGCCGCCACGGGCGCATTCATCGCAGAAGGCGGCAAGCTCGGCATCGGCTTGCGCCGCTTGCTTGGCCAAGGGGTGTCCGGCGGCCACCGCCACATAGGTCACGCCCATCAGGGTGTCCGGGCGGGTGGTGTAAACGCTGATCGCGGAGGAAACCGTGCTGTCGGCGGCCTTGATATCGAAGCTCAGCTCCACCCCGCGCGATTTACCAATCCAGTTGCGCTGCATGGTCTTGACCTGTTCGGGCCATTCGACCTTGTCCAGGTCCGCCAGCAATTCCTCGGCGTAGTCGGTGATCTTCAAGAACCACAGGGGGATTTCCTTGCGCTCGACCAGGGCACCGCTACGCCAGCCGCGTCCTTCGATAACCTGCTCATTGGCAAGCACGGTCTGGTCCACCGGGTCCCAGTTGACCGTGGACATCTTCTTGTAGACCAGCCCCTTTTCCACCAGTCGAGTGAAAAACCACTGCTCCCAGCGGTAGTAGCTGGTATCGCAGGTGGCGAATTCACGGCTCCAGTCGTAGGCAAAGCCCAGCGCCTTGAGCTGATTACGCATGTAATCGATGTTCTGGTAGGTCCATTCGGCCGGCGGTACCTGGTTCTGAATGGCGGCGTTTTCCGCCGGCATGCCGAACGCATCCCATCCCATCGGCTGCATGACGTTCTTGCCCTGCATGCGCTGGAAGCGCGATACCACATCGCCGATGGTATAGTTGCGCACGTGCCCCATGTGCAGCTTGCCGCTGGGGTAAGGGAACATCGACAGACAATAGAATTTCTCGCGGTTGGCGTCTTCCACTGCCTTGAAACACTGGTTCTTGTCCCAGTACTGTTGGGCGTCGCGTTCGATATCACGGGGGCTGTAATGTGCGTCCATCGGTTTTTTTAAATGCCTTGGCGTATGGCCCATAAAACGGGCGCAAGGTGAATGGTGGATGACGAGTGTCGAATTTGTTTCGTGGATTGTATCCTATGCAGGTAAAACCTTGAACGGCTAGCGGTAAGACACAACAGTAGTCGTAAAAATTGCGTGAGGATAAAGGAGTGCCATCATGAGTGAAAAAAAGAACGACCACCGTTTACGGGAAGGTTACGAACGGATGCTGGAGCGGCTTCAGGGTGGTGCTAACGAGCTGACCTGGGAAAACCTTCAACGCGAGCTGGACGAGGCGGTCGAATTCGAAGACGAGCTCGAAGAATTCACCAAGGACGAACTGGCCCTTTTACGTGCCTGGGTCGAGCGTGACCTGAAAGACATGCGTATCTACCTGAAAGACTCGGGAAAGCATGTCGCCAGCTGGCTGGGGATTGACATAAGTAAGGTTTCCCGCCGTGTGGCCGAATCACTGCTTTCGATCGCCGACCGCAGCATCGTCGAAAACGAACAATTGAAGGACGACCTGGAAGCGGCACGCGCCGATTACTGTGAGGGGGAAGTGGTCGCGCCGGGGCGCATGGCCTGCGTGCATTGCGATGCCCAGGTAACGCTCGAGGAAGTGGGGCGTCTTGAACCTTGCCACGAGTGCGGCCACCGCTATTTCTATCGCTTGCCGGATGCCGCAGCAAGCTGAGTCATCCCTGCCACCAGCCCATCAGGATGATGGCGACAATCGAAAGCCCGCTCATCATCAGGGCGTAGTAGGCATTGTTTGTCATCATCCGATAACCACTTACCCCGTATCTACCCTGTAGTGATAGATTGATCCCCGAAAGCGGTCCGACGCTGGTGCCGACCGCCCAGGACGCCAGCGCCACGAAGGCAAACAGCGTTTGGCTGCCTGCCTCGAGCGTCAGCACGGACGCCAGCACAGACACGCCGATGATAGGGTGCAAGCCGATCAGTGCGCTCGCGACGATGGCCGCAAAGCTGAAGATTGCCTGTGGGGTGCCGAAAACCGCAAACAGCGTCCATTCACTGCCGGCGACAGCCCGGACGAAGGTGGAAAGCCCCAGCGTTAACAATCCTGCCGCCAGAAACAGCGCGATTTCCCCGCGCATGGCCGGTAGCCGTGTGGTGGTGTGCTGGCGAATGCGCCGCAAGGTCCAGAGCGGCCCATCACGCAGATTGACCAGCGCCGCGACGCTGGGCAGCAGGAAAGTGATAATACTGACGATGGTAAGGGACGGCGTTATCCAGAAATGAAACGCCATCACCAGCGCGGCCATGCCGGCGGGCATCAGCAGGCTGGTGGGCGCCAGCGAAAACCCCTCAACATCGTTCAGTTCAAAGCGCTGCTTCATCTCGAAGGTGGTAATCAACCCGGAAAGCAGTGCCAAGGGCAGGCCGATACTCAGGATATGCGGATACTGCATTTCCGGCGCCAGGGTGATCACCACCCCCATCGAGGCAAAGAACGGCGACCACAGGGCGGCGCTGGAAAGGCCGCGATTCAAGGCCAGTAGTTGCGGCATTTTCAATGGCTCACGACGTGCCAAACGATCGCCCACCATGAAAACCGTGGAAAGATTCAAAATGATGCCTAGAAAGTGCACCCCCAGCCAAGTCCGCAGAATGCCACCGGCCCCGGTGACCTTCTGGCCGGGTGCCGGTTCATGGCCGCGCCGCGAGCCGATCAAGCCGATAAAACTCACGCCCACCAGCATCGCCACCACAAAGGTATTGCCCTGCAACATGGCGGGCCAATTCACCTTTGCGCCATACACAAAGCGCGCCAGCAGCAGCAATAGCGTACCAATGACCATCAGCGTCCCCGCCTGAATCCGCGAACGCTTAGGGATATCGCGCCACAGCAGCGCAACCGCTGCCCACAGCAAATAGCTCACCGCATGCGCGGTAGCCACCAAGCCGGTAAAGCCGATAATTTGTGCGATAAGCCCAAGCAGGATCAGCACGCCTGCCAACTGTTGCCTCGGGGTCGTCTCTTGCATGCCGGTATCCTAACAGTGAATTAGCAGGCTAAAGGGATTGGCCCGCGAAGACCAGCGCCTAACCACTTCTTTTTGCAAGACTAAAGTGCCCGGTCACAAGGCTTTACACGCCCTAACATTACTGAGTACGATAAAACTAATATAAAATGCCTAAGCGACACAAAAGCGGCATAGGGAAAGCAGGCGAAACAAGGGAACTGTCGCAGGAGGGGGGAGCCACAACCCCACTCAGCCCGGCCGGGGCGGTAGCGTGGTTTTAGCCTAATAGCCTGACGTTACGCGCCGCTGGCGACACCGCTTCCTGAAAACGAGCGCTCAAGACAACGCCAATTCACTATCACTTGCCCAATTTGGTATGGCGGCGATTTGTTTGAAACCACAAAGCCAGCAGAGGAGGCGTGGCTTCGTGTGGCAATAGGCGCAGGCCAACAACAAATACCAACAAAGCCATTAATATGCAGCATTATTGAAGTGGCAAAAAAGCAAGCACGCGAATTTTGAATATGCTGCAAAATTTGAATTTTATTACATTTAAATCAATGATTTAGGTTATTTTGAGGCGGCTGCATAACATCAATAAAGGCGCCGGCACGTTTATTGAGATTATGCAGTCGGGCATATAATCACTGTTAGGCACTCAAGAAACCTCCGAAGGAGTTGTAATGATCGAAGGCCAACTTAGTCAGCTGGTGGCTACAATAAAAGGGCACCATGAAGGACTAGACGCGACTGCCAAACTTCTCAGAACTCCCGAAAAAATAGATTCGTTTGATAAATGGAACCACGATTGTTGGTGTTGTTCAGTCTTTGGGGATAGTTTAGTGAGGCTGCGGTTATTCACGGGAAATAACTTTCATGTTGTAGAAACGCTTGGCGTGATTTCCGTCTCTCGCTATATATTCGAGCTAAGTGTTTGGCTGCGCCTATTTGAGCTTAATTCACGCTACGGACTTGTATACTACGAACAGCTTATAGAAACACAACTTCGCTATTGGAGAGACTATCGTGCCCAAATTGACAGGGAAATTAGTCTGCTAAGTAAATTTGCAGAAGAAGAATCATCGCTACTAAGCGAGAAAATGACGGAATTGGACTTGATTTCAGACGAGCAGCGTAAGCAAGAGGTAGCTATTGCGATCCCTAAGATTGTAGCGGCGTCAATTGACAGGAAGGCGGCTCGCCACTTCTCTATATATGCCGAACAGGCGAAAACTAATGGTTACGGATTTCAAGCACATTTGGTGGAGAAAAAGGTTCTGCCTGGAATTGAACAATCCATAGCTGAGCTGGAAAAAGAAAAAATCACCTTTGATACTTCGATATCAAAAGATATACGCACCTTGATACCTAAGCGTTGGAATTGGCGTCAAATGGCAGAGAAAGTCGATCTTGCCGAGGAATATGATTTCATCTATACGTTTAGCAGCAAACTGCTACATGCCACTCCGGCAAGCATCACAACGACTCAGAAAAATCTTGAGCTCGACGAAATGATTGTGTTTCTAAAATATATCGACGTAAAAATAAGAGACTTGCTAGAACTGAGTCAGAGCTATGTGTAGGGGAAAGCCTAACAAGCGCATGTTGCCGGACTGGTTTTTCGCTGCACTTCAAACCAGCCGCAAATGCGGGCGTTAGTAGGCATCATATATTTTGCCAAATTTAAGGATTGAAATTGAAAGAATTTAAAGTCGAATATCTTATATTGATGGATGATGCAGGCTCATTTTGTGATGGTAAAACAACATTTAACAAATTGCTGCAAGTAAATTCAGATATTAAGATAAGTAATAATAAATTAACTTATAAAAAGAACTTTGATGTAGGGTATAACTTGATTTCAGGTGAAGTAGAAAACAAAGGTCAGCGTTTTTTTCAAATAACACTAAATGCACAATGTGAAGCAGAGAAGCTAGATGTGTTCGTTGAATTAATTAGAGATGTCAAACAAATTATCCAGAAGTCAGGAGGAAAGCCAGAAATACTAATTGATGATGTTTCAAGTTATTACTCCCAAGAGTCATATCCTTTAATCCATCGAATTGAAAATAAGATGAGAAAGCTAATTACTAATTTTATGTTAAGAAAAATAGGTACTAGCTGGCTCAAGGACTCATCTCCTGAAACATTTAAACAAGCGGTTGAAAAAAGCAAGCGCAAAGATGCACCTCAATCAAATGCAGTATATAAAGTGGATTTCATTCATCTGGCTGATTTTCTATTTAAACCTTATTCTGTGCACAATGTTAAAAACTTGTTTGATAAATTGGATGAAGCTGTTTCACTTGAAGAACTTGATTTGGAAAAAATAAAAGAGTTCATACCGAAATCTAATTGGCAGCGTTATTTCTCCGAAATTGTTGATTGCGACGATACTTTTTTAGATAAAAGGTGGAGGCAATTGTATGACTTAAGGTGCTTAATTGCACATAATGCAATTGTTAACAAGCGTGACTATGAAGATATACGAAAAATTGTCGATGAGATAAATGTAAGTCTAGATAAAGCAATTAAAGATATCGATAAAATATCTGTTCCCGCAGATGATAAAGAAGTGGTTGCAGAAAGTGTCATGTCTAATATTAATTTATTGTATGGTGAGTTTATTAGATCATGGAAATACTTAGATTCTCTAGTGTTTAAACTATCAAAAAACTTAAATATGCATATAAAAAGAAGATCATTATCAGATGGTACTATGCGTAATTATGCAGTGCCAAGACACGCGCTTTACCGTGAACTTACAAAATCATCAATATTGCCGAGAAACTTGCTAGAAAAATTAATGTATTTACAAGATTTCAGGAATAGATTGATGCATGCTGAAGAGATTTATGCAGATTCTGAAATCGAAAGAAATACCTTTTTAGTTCATGAATGTACGGTGCAGGTTCATCGTATATACGAAAAATTTTCACAAAGACGAGCAATTGTTGATATAGATGAAAATATGCCAGAAACTATGGAAGGTATAATAAGGGTTGGTCGTGTTCTAATCGAAAATGATGAAGAAGTTGAAGACCGTCAAGACTTAGTTGATAATACAGAGTTTCATAGTATTAATGAATTAATCAGTTTTATATCCTCTCAAACAGGAATTCCTGAAAGTAATGTCGAGATTTCCCATTAACAAGGTACTTGAGCGGAAAATTAACAGTTAGCCATCGCTTTGTGATTATAGCTAACCACTAATTTCCGCTTAGAAAAGCGTTATATTACAAGGAGTGAGCCTTGAAGCTCGTAATAGGGGATAAAAATTATGCAGCTTTTTGTCCTTCTCGCGCATCTTTTCATATGCTTCCCAAGTGTAGCTCTCAAATGCCAGTGATCTCATTCATCTGCTCATCGTCAGGTTTGTGTCCTTGGCCACGGTTGTGAGTATCGAGGGAGGCCGTAATTTGTTGCATGAAGTCTCGGTTCTGAAGCACATGCAGCGTTTCTTGTTCTCTTTTCAATCCTCGGCACTAATAATCACGAACGCCTCGCCGCCAAGCCGCGTTACCTTGGGCGGTTCGTGCCTGCTAATAACCTGTTTTACAAGTCTTTTCAGGTTGTCTGTGAATCTATTTACTCAGCTTTAGTCGTCACCTTCGCTCTCCGGCTCCCGGCTGTAAACATGGAAATAAAGCAGGGGAATCAGTACCAGGGTCAGCACGGTGGAGATGAGCACCCCGCTGGCCAGGGTGAGGCCCAAGGGTTCGAGCGACGGTTCGAATATGAGAACGCCACTGCCGAACATGACGGTGGCGGCGGTCAAGATGATAGGGCGGGTACGTTGAGCGCCTGCCTGAATAACCGCTTCCTTTAACGCCATGCCTTCATCCAGGCGCTTTTCGATGAAATCCACCAGCAGGATGGCATTGCGCGTCACGATGCCGCCCAAGGCGATCACCCCCAGAATGCCGGTACCGGCTATATTGATTCCCCAGGCCCAGTGCGCCGGGATAACGCCGATAAAAACCAGCGGAATCGGCAGCATGATCAATACGGGCAGCCGATAGGAACGGAACCAGCCGGCCAGCAAGACGTAGATCAGGATCATCACCACCAGCCCGGCTACGCCCAGGTCGCGGTAGACATCCCGTGTCATCTCCCATTCCCCCGACCAGTAGAGTACCGGCTCCGTGGCTTGGTTGGGCGGAGCAAGCCAGCGGATATCGATATCCGGCTCTCCCAAGCCGCGCAAGGCTTCCAGCTGAACGGTGAGCGGTTGGGCCACTGAACGGTCCAGATCGGCAAACACGGTAGTGACCGGCATGAGCCCTCGGCGAAAGCGTGCCTGGTCGCCCTCGCTATGGTTGAAATCGACAATCGATTCCAGAGGCACCGCTCGGTCGTTTTCGCTGATGACGTACAAGCTTCGCAGCGCCTGCTTACTTTCCCGGTCGGCCCTGGCAAGGCGCAGTATCACCGGGACCGGGTCTCTGGAATGGGTCATTCCCGACCAGTTCGCCAACGTTTCCCCTTGAATCGCCAGATACAGGGTGCGGGTCACTGCGGCGGGAATGACCCCGAAGGTCGCAGCCCGCTCCGGGTCAACGTCCAAATTGAGTGAGGGAAGTGCGGGAAAAGGCTGCTGTTGCGTGGAAATCACACCTTTTTGCTCACTAAGCCATTGCTCGACGCGGTCTGCCGTTGCTTGGCGTGCGGCGGGGTCCGGCCCGTAAATTTCAGCGGTGATCGCACGGTCGCTGCTGGGTCCGGAAGGAATGCGCACTATGTGGCCTTTCCCTCCATAAGGTGCCAGCCAAGTGCTGAGGTTACGGGCAATCTCCCGGCTGATTTGGTAGCTCTGGCGGTCTCGCTGGTCTTCCTGGACGAGCTCAACATGTAGCGTGAGATCTCGGGGCGCCTTTTCCTCGGGCGAGTAAAGTGCTTCAGGCGGATAAATTAGCGGCGCCGAGAGACCTGAATAAATAGTCACGGCCTTGACTTCGGGGATCTCGCGCAGCTGCCTGTTGAGCGCCGAGGCTACGGTCAAGGATTCGTTCAGCGTCGAGGCGGGTGGCAGCTCGATATCCACAGCAAAGACGTTGCGGTCGAGCAGAGGGGTGAGTCCTATCTGGACGATACGCAGGCCGACGAGTGAAAGGCTCGCCAGAAGAAGCACGACCAGCACCAGGTAAAACAACCAGCGCAGAGAGGGATGAGCAAAGAATGGCGAGAGCAGGCGACGATAATGCCTTACCAGGGGGGCTTCGCTTTCTTCCTCTTGTTCTTTTTTGTCCCGGTCTTCGTCTCGATTTTTGTCTCTATCTTCGGGCTTGCGGTCTTTCCCCCTTTTATTGCCCTCGACTTTGAGCAAACGAAAGCCGAAGTAGGGGGTGATGGTGAGCGCGACCAGCAGCGAAAACAGCACGGCCGCCGAGGCGCCAATGGGAAGCGCACGCACATACTGGCCCATCTCGCCGGTGATATAGGCGGTCGGCAGCAGGGTGGCCACCACCAGCAGGTCCGCCAGGATGGTCGGGTTGCCCACTTCATTGACGGCCTTTACCGTCAGCTCGCGGCTTTTTTCTCCGGCGCTTCGAAAGTGGCGAGCCACATTTTCAAGCATGACCACGGCATCGTCCGAGAGAATACCGATAGCCAGGATCATCGCCGCGATCGACACCGGGTTGAGAGTGAAGTCGAAACGGTTGTACAGGTAAGGCACGATCGAGAGAGAGGCGGGCATCATGATGGCGATAATGAGTGCCGCACGCCAGCCGAGCCCCAGCCAGATAATGCCGACCACCACCAAGGTGCCGGTCAATAGCTGCACCAGCACATTGTAGACCCGCTCGGTGGCATCGATGCCTGCATCGTGGCTGACTGTCAGCTGTACTTCCGCAGGCAGAGAGTGGCTGGCGAATTCGGTTAGCCTTGCCTGTACCTGCCGGGTGACATCGCTGACGTTCATGCCTTCAAGGGTCGTCACCGCCAGCGTGACGGCAGGGAAGGGTGCCGATTGGCCCCTTTGCCAATGCAGAACCCCTTGATATTGCTCTATGCGGCCGATTTTGATGTCAGCCACTTCTTCCAGATATACCGGCCCCCCGCCATCCTCGCCTACCGGTAAGCGTCCAAGTTGCTCGGGGCTGGTGATCGTCATGCCGACCTCAAGGTCGGTGACCGGGGCGCTTTCGAGCCGGCCTGCGGGAAGTTGTCGGTTCGCCCCAGCAATCGCTTCGGCAAGCCGGCTCAGGGAAATGTTTCGGGCGGCAAGCGCCGTCGGCTTGGGCAGCACCTCGATGGCAGTGCGGTCGCCCCCAAAGCTTTCGATGCCCCTTACGCCGGGAATTGTCTGGAGCTCTGCTGCGAGTTCGGTGGCAATGTCTTCCAGCCCGGCAAGGCTCAGGGTTTTACTGCTGAGGGTGGCCAGAAACACCACCAGACGACTCTCGCCGAAGACCTGAATGCTGGGAGGTTCGGCGGTTTCGGGTAGCTGGCTGGCGCGGGCCTGGAAAATCTCATTCAGCTCGGAGAAAGCAGACGCCTTGGGTGTGCCTGCGGCGAACTCAACCGAGAGCAGCGCTGCATGGTTGGAGCTGCTGCTGCGCACCTCTTCGACCGACGCGATCTCACGTACCCAGCCTGCCGTTCGGCGTGCCAGCTGTTCATCGACCCGCGCGACCCCCGCGCCTGGCCAGGGAAGCAACACCACGGCTGTGGGTACATCAATATCGGGACGATCTTCCCGCGGAGTAACCAAAAGCGCATAGCCGCCCAGTAGGAAACAGGCCACGACGAACAGCGGAACCAGCGGTGAATCCAGTAAGCGGTTGGCGATATGTCCGGCAAGACCCAGGCGCAAGTCACTCCTCCCCGAGGTTTTGATCGGCCCTCTGAATGCTGACCGTCTGGCCGTCCTGAAGCTCCGGAGAAGGATCCAGAACCACAAGTTCGCCTACTGCCAGACCCTGAGTGACAGGTATCAGGTTATCCGCGTCTGCAGGCGGCGCTATTGTCTTTATCCAGCGCAGATTCAGCGTCGGCTGTTCATTCGAGTCATCCACCACCAATACCCCCGTGAGCTGGCCCCGCCGGATCAGCGCCGCCTGCGGCAGCCCCACCCAGGCATCGCCCGAACCTTGTCGCCCGAAGCGCTGGGCCGGCACTATCACCCTGACCACCTGGCCGGGTCTCAGGCCCTTCGGTGGGTCGTCAACTGAAAGCCTCAGGCGCTGGCCGGTGCCTTCATCGTTCAGCGCGGGTATTATGCTGACCAGCCGTGCTTCGGTCATCGTCCCGTCAGAGCCAGAAAGCACCGAAAGCTGCTGACCGGGCGTCAGCACCTCTACCCGCTCACTGGAAACCGGAACATCGATTTGTAACCGGCGCCTCTCTTCGAGCACCACCAGAGGCTGGCCGGGGCCGACAAAGCTTCCGGTATCCAGCAGGGTTTCAGTGACCTGGCCTGCGAACGGTGCAGTCAGGCGGGTGTAGCTACGGTTTGCCTGTTGCGCCTTGAGCTCTGACTGGGCTGCTTGCAACTGAGCCTCCAGTTCACTCACTCTGACATCAGCCTGTTCGGTGCGCACTCGGGCAATCAAGTCTTCTGCATAAAGCCTTTGCAACCTTTGGCTGTTCAACCTTGCCTGCTGAAGCGCGGCCTGTGCCGCAGTGACTTTTTCCTGAGCAGCGGAAATGGCTGCTTCCACCTCTCTTGCATCCACCGTGGCCAACAGGTCGTCTTTTTCCACCCGGTCGCCAGGCGATGCGGGAACCGAGGTCAAGGTGCCCGAGACTCTAGTGCTTAGAACGGCTCTTTTGCCGGGGCTCACTACCCCGGGAAGTTGGTCGGTTGAGGGGTGACGCCATTCGACTATTTCCCCGACGTTGACGGTAGGCGTTGCGGCTGTTTCCTCAGTGGGCTCAGGTGCTTCATCGGAACAACCCGTCAGCATAAAACCAGTCAGTATGAAAAGGGCAGCCAGCGTCAGCAGAAGGCGAAACAAACCCTTCATCGGAGCGGGTCCTTCAGCGCCAGAAGCGGGTCGTAACCATGCTGTAGATAGTAGTTCATGCCGGCAAGGACGGCTTGGTAGCGGGCATTGATCAGGGCGAGGCGTTCACGATCGAGCCGGGCCTGGGTGGCCAGAAGGTCGGTCATTGAACCAAGGCCTTCTTCATAGCGCCGCAACGCCAGTCGGTTGGCTCTTTGTGCCGCTTCCTGGGCTTTTTGGGCCGCATGCCAGCCAGCCCATCCGGCTTCCCAGCGGCTCATGGCGATAACCTGCTCTTGCCGGATGCGCCGACGGGTTTCATCGAGTTCCACCCGTGCACTGCGTTCTTCAGCCTGTGACTCGGCGATTCTACCTTCACGGCCAAGACCATCAAAAAGGGTCCATTGGAGATTGACCGCGACCAGCCATCCATCCCCGCTGGTATTGAGTGGCTCATCGCCGTCAAGCCATTGTTGCCGGGCTAGCAGGTTCACGTTAGGCAGCCATTCGGCCCTTGAGGCTTTTACTGCGGCGCTGGCAGCCTCGACAGCCACCTCTCTGGCTTGCAGGTCTTTTCTCGCCTGAGTAGCGTCAATCCCGATGGGAGGCGCAGGTTTCGGCAAGGCGCTTGAAAGTACCACTTCTTCCTCCGGTGCGATGCCCAGCAGGCTTTTCAGTGTAAGCTTTGCTTGACGCTTTTCGGCTATCGCTTGTGCCACCCGGGCTTGGGCTGCGGCCAGCTCAGCGTCTGCCTGTTCGGTATCCAGACGCGATGCCAGGCCTTCTCGATAGCTTGCCTGGGCCAGCCTGGCGGATGCCTGGGCCGCACGCAGCGACATTTGTGCGGCTTGTTCGCGCTGCTGCTGGCGGATGAAATTGAAATACAGGCGCGAGACTTCCAGGCGGATGGCCTGTTGTCCCCATTGCTCGGCATAGCGGCGAGCATTCACATTTAAAGCTGCGCTTTGTCGGGTCTGAATGGCATCGGCATTGAACAGCGGCTGTATCACCTGAATGCCCGTCAGGGTGCCCTCGACCGGGCCAAAATCCCTGCGCTGGGTGGTGAGAGGTATGCCCAGGGTGGGAACCGGCACGCCGGTGATGAAGGAAGAATCCGCTCTCAGCCAGGTAGCATCTGCGCTAATGGTGGGGAGGTAGGCTTGGGCTGATTGCTGATGAGTGGCTTCTGCACGCTGGGTTTCAGCCGCGAGTGATTGCAGCGTGGTTGCCTGTTCCCGGGAGATATCCAGCGCCTCCTCCAGCGACAGCGCGCGGACGGTCTCGGATATCAATAAAGCTGAGAGTATCAATGCCCATTTGAATGGCAATGGGGTTCCCTTCTTACTCATGGTCCGTGAGCTTTTGTCTGTTTCCTGAGTGTTTCGCCGGAAACGCTGGGCAGTAAATTGGTGTGTTCTGAGCGTGGGTCAAGCGAGAGAGAGCGTCAAGAAAATTACCGCATCATTATACCCTTACGAAAGTATTCTGCCCTGCATTGCATAGGCAATTTAAACACGGCGTGAACGACTACTTCCAACTGCTACGCAGTTGGAAGTGGCTTCTCATGAACAAGGTTCTCTGACGAGATAGCCCTGCCAAAAGAAGATCGTTTCTCACTATTGCCAAGCCACTGCGTGAGCAGCATCCCGGCAATATTCATGGCGGCATTCAGGTCTGAATGCCGGGATTTTTCACAACGCGGGCAGGTGAACCGTTCGCCCTGCCGC
This sequence comes from Vreelandella zhuhanensis, assembly GCF_009793355.1. GTDB lineage: Bacteria > Pseudomonadota > Gammaproteobacteria > Pseudomonadales > Halomonadaceae > Vreelandella > Vreelandella zhuhanensis. The sequence goes on along the minus strand of NZ_WTKP01000005.1, from coordinate 201,307 downwards.
TTCCCGAGCTGTTGATGGTAGAGACAGGCCTGGGAAGTGTAAGGGGTGGGCATCGCCAACTCTGGAATACCATTCCAGAGCAGTTTGTCCGATGCACGCTGAATGTATTGCCCCTTCGACCCGTTGTTGATCATCTTGTTGAAGCGCCGGCCTTTGTAGTCGGGCGCGGTTTTCTCAACCGCCATGACCGTGAGGTCTTCACGAATCATGGCGGCATTATGTTCTTTGGCGAGCGCGATTTCCTGATTGGACAGGTAACCAAACCAGCTTTTCTTGAGGCCGGCAATGCGGCGATAGCGCTGGCGGCGCTTGGCTTTGAGGTGGGTGACCTTATCAAGCAGATGAAAGAAGCGCTGGTGCAGGGATTTAACGAAGGCATCAGGAAAGGCAAGACCTTTCTGGGGAATCCATTCCTCCGGATTTAACGCAAGCGTAGTCACCAGGATCCACTTTAGCGCGTCGATCTTGTTGTAAAGGCAGTCGATCTGACTGCTCAGGCGGTCGATGTACTGACAATGCCCATGAATCGCCTTCAGGAAGTTTCGCCCCGAATAGCATTGCTGGGTGACCACCTCGATATCTCGCCCTTCTCGTGAGGAAAACCATTCTTTCATCGCCGCCTTGGCGCGGGCTCGAGGAAGGTGGCGAATCACCATCAACTCACGGAGGTCGTCAGCACTTAGCGCGCGCTCGCGTTTCAATACCGTCAGGGCAATGGTATTGGCGTAGCCGAAATCACGCCCCATTAGGGTGTCACACTCATTGAGTGCCTTGGCCAGGGCAATGAAGTCGTCGTCCGCCAGCTTGACGGGGGAGGCATTGGCTGTCGTTTGCGCGGCGGTGTACGCGGGGCGCACCCTTTCCACCACGCCCTTGACCTCAATGCGTGACGTACCAATTTCCAGGACGAAACTCTTGAACGCGGTCTTTAGCCCCTCAATGCCCAGGCGGCGCAGGCGCTTTTCGGTCAGGTGGATAGGGATGCGAATCGGCGGCTGCCGTGGCGTGGGATGAGAAACCTCAAGGAAGTGCTGATAGCAGCGGTTTGTTTGATCGTGAAGAAGCAACGCGGCCGCTTTGTTGAGCGGGTCAAGCACCTTGCCGTCTTTCAGGCCACGCACCACGCGATAGTCCAGATGCAACTGGCAGGTAAAGGCCTCATCCTTGCCATACACCGGCGGGAGATAGCGCGATTGAACCGCTTCATGGAGATGGTGAATAACCGCGGCCTGGGCCTCAGACAGCCCGTCGCCTGACCCCTGAACCACCACTTGGCGGTACAGGGTCAGCGCCCGCTCCCAACCCTCGGCGTTGCACTGCAAGGCACTTAACTCGGCATGACTGATCTTGTCTTGAAGGGACTCGTCAATATGGTAGTAGCGCCGCCCGCTGCCCTGATAGCCTTCGATTTCATCGGCGCAGTGACAAAGCTTTCCCACCAGGCGCCTAAGATAACGCCCATGCGCCTCGTGGGCATGATCCTTGACCGCCATGCGCGCCTTTTCGACATAGGCTTTGTTCAACCCCTGGCGGTCTTTCTGAATCGCCAGCAGGGCTTGATCGAGCGTCTTCTTGTCCGGCACGCCAGCCAAGGGCTCACTGACAAACACCGCTGTCATCATGGCATTGGCGGCCTCCAGGTACTGATCACGCAACTGAACCAACGCATGGAACTTAGCGTCGGTCAATTGACCGACACCAAGCGAAACCATCCGCTTTTCCGAGTCGCTGTTGCCGTGACCGTAAGCCATCCGAAGCTCCTTCCTGAAACGCTACGGTAAGGATGGTAAAATATACAGTCATTATCAACCACAAACCAAGGCGCTCTGCGAGCGCCACGCTATCCATCCCCGCCTAATGCGGTGGCTTAGACGGGGTATTCCGCGAAAATGGATAAATGAACCTGACGCAACCTCCAGGATATACCGATGTTTTCTCTATTCGCATGGCCCATCAGGGTCTTTAGAAATTTTCGCCAAAGCATCGCCTATCTGACCAGCCTGATCACCCTTTTTTACCTGTCTCTGGGTTTGCTTGCTGTCCTGTCACCGATAGACGAATCCCAGCTGCCCGGTTTTCTCGAACCGCTTACTTTCGACAACCCGGATACCGCCCGCACTCTGCTGGCGACCTTGATTGGCGGCATGATCTCGCTGGTAGTGTTCAGTTTCTCGATGGTAATGTCCGTTCTATCCCAGGCGGGGAGCAATTTTTCGCTGAAATTAGTATTCAGCCTAGTGACTGAACGTCGTCATCAGCAGGTCCTGGGCCATTACCTGGGCACCATCCTATTTATCCTGGTTTTATTGATGGTGCCAATGGAGGGAGCGACGCCGGACCTTTGGCGATCGCTGGCGGTCTATCTTGGGGCGGGCATGGTCATCAACTGCCTGGCCCTTTTTGTCTACTTTATTCATAACGCCTCTCAGTCGGTCCAGATCAATGCCGTTACTCAAGGGCTGCACCGATCCGCTCAAGCCTCCATGGAGCGTCTCGAGACGAAACAGCAGGCCAAAACCTGGCGTTACCTTTCCTCCTTTCCAGTTTCCGAAAAAACCTGTCACTGGATTTATTCCGATCAGAGCGGTTATATCCAAAATGCCAATCTCGAGGAATTAGCCAAACTCGCCGAGAAAATCGACGCCGCTATACATTTGAATTTTGCCTTTGGTGATTACACGATAAAGGCGTTCCCTCTGCTCAAGGTCGAGTCCGACCAGACCCCCAGCGAGACCTGGTGCAAGTCGGCGTTGTCACAGCTGGAGTACGTGGAAGGAGAATCGGTCAAGAGTTTGTACGTGAACGGTCTGACTCAATTGATGGAAGTTGCCATCAAGGCATTATCCCCAGGTATCAATGACCCTGGCACTGCTCGCCTGTGTCTTCATCAAATCACTGAACTGCTGTGCCAACGTCTATCGTTTCAGCCCTGCAATACATTGACCGATGACCAGGGCCGCATTCGGGTAACCTGGCCGGAGGAGCGCTTCAACAGCTTGGTGTATAAGCTCTTTACCCCAATTCTTTATTATGGACGCTCGGACGTAAGTATCTGTCTTTCCTTGCTCAAGGCATTGAAGACGCTCTCGTTGTTCGCTGAAAACGAGCAACTGGAGGTCATTCAGGCCCACGCGGAGCGGGTCATCGAAGCCTTAACCGAACTTCATAACGATGCGTTGGACCAAGAGTTTATTGCGGCACGGCTCAATAAGGGCGAGCATCGCTTGAGATTGCCCAATTCCCTCCCCTTGGATACGCCAAGGAGGCCGGTTTGAGAAAGTCAGCTCGGAGCTTTGCTGGAACTTTCCAGCTGCTCAATCATGCGCCTTGCCGCATTTGAAAGTGTCCTGTTGGTATGCACCAGATACCCTAGCGGGCGGTGGATCGGTGCGGTGTCTACCCTAAGCTCGATAAGCTCGCTGTCGATCATCTTTTCCGGCAGCAGGCTCCAGCCTAGCCCCACGCTGCACATCATCTTCAGCGTTTCCAGATAATTGGTCGAGATGCTCACCGGCAGTTGCAGGCCTGCTTCAGCGAAACGCTGCTCGATCAGCGAGCGGGTGAACGTCTTGGCCCCCGGCAGTATGCAATTATATCGGCACAGCGCTTCCAGCGAGAGATGCCCCTGGCGTGCCAAGGGATGGTCGGCGGCGCATACAAAGCACAATCTATCGCGCCATAACTCGACCACGTAAAGTTGCTCGAAAGGGTGGGGCGCAAGGGTCACCACGGCCATTTCCAGGGTGCCGTCCAGTACGCCCTGGTAGGCATGTTCGGAATCGAGAAAGTGCAGGTCCAGCTCCACTTCCGGGTGACGCTGAGTGTACTGCTTCAGTAGCGGGGGTAGCCGGTGCAGTCCGATGTGGTGGCTGGTGGCCAGGGTCAAGCGGCCGCCCACATGGCCGGATAGGTTGGCGAGTGCCCGGCGGCTATCTTCCACCGTGAACAGAATATGCCGCGCCTGGGGCAGCAGCACGCTGCCTGCCTCGGTAAGCGCGATACGCCGCCCGATGCGGTCGAATAGGCGCGTGCTCAACTGAGACTCCAGGGTGGCGATGCGCTTGCTCACGGCCGGCTGGGTGAGGTGCAATTGTTCAGCGGCACGCGAGAAGCTTTGCGTGTCGGCCACGGCCAGGAAGGCTTGCAGGTTTTGGGTATCCATTTGGTATTCCAGTTTGGAATCTAAAGCATGAATAACATGAATTGCATTTATGTGCAGCCCGCGTAACACTCAAGCATCACCGGCGCGAAGACGCTGGCAAGACACACTAGCAGGGCACCGCCCGGGAGAGCACATGTCAGGTCAAACCCTTTACGACAAACTCTGGTCGCAGCATCTGGTCAAGCAGCGCGATGACGGCACCGCGCTGATCTACATCGACCGCCACTTGCTGCATGAAGTGACGTCTCCCCAGGCGTTCGAAGGCCTGCGTCTGGCCGGGCGCAAGCCGTGGCGCCTGGATGCCAACCTGGCGACGCCGGACCACAATGTGCCGACCACCATCAAGGAACGTGCCGAAGGCAACGCCGGTATCAAGGATGCGACGTCCTTGATCCAGGTGCAGACGCTAGATGAAAACTGCCTGAGCTTCGGTATCGAAGAGTTCAAGATCAACGACCCCCGCCAAGGCATCGTGCACGTGGTAGGCCCGGAGCAGGGCGCCACGCTTCCCGGCATGACAGTGGTCTGCGGCGATTCCCATACCGCGACTCATGGGGCCTTCGGCGCCTTGGCGCACGGTATCGGCACCTCGGAAGTCGAGCATGTGCTGGCGACCCAGTGCCTGCTGGCGCAGAAAATGAAGAACATGCAGGTGCGCGTCGAAGGTGAGCTGGGCACCGGTGTTACCGCCAAGGACGTCGTCTTGGCCATTATCGGCAAGATCGGTACCGCGGGTGGTACCGGTTATGCGATTGAATTTGCCGGTGACGCCATTGCCTCGCTTTCCATGGAAGGCCGCATGACTGTGTGCAACATGGCCATCGAAGCGGGCGCCCGGGTGGGCCTGATCGCCGTCGACGACACCACCATCGATTACCTGGCGGAGCGTCCTTATGCGCCCCGGGGCGACCAGTGGAAGGCGGCGGTCGCCGATTGGCGCCATCTGGTATCCGATGACGGTGCAGCCTTCGACAAGGAGGTTACCTTGAAGGCCGAGGACATCGAGCCTCAAGTGAGCTGGGGAACCAGCCCGGAAATGGTGACAGGTATCTCCGGCCAGGTGCCCGATCCCGCTGCGGCTTTTGATGAAACCGTGCAGCGCAGCCATGCGCGAGCGCTGGAATACATGGGGCTTTTGGCCAATCAGAAGATCACCGATATTAAGCTGGACAAGGTATTCATCGGCTCCTGCACCAACTCGCGCATCGAAGACCTGCGTGAAGCGGCCAAGGTGGCGCGTGGCAAGAAGGTTGCCGGTTCGATCATGTTGGCGATGGTGGTGCCGGGGTCCGGTCTGGTCAAGCGCCAGGCGGAAGCGGAAGGGCTCGACAGGATATTCATTGAAGCGGGCTTTGAATGGCGCGAGCCGGGCTGTTCCATGTGCCTTGCGATGAACGCCGACAAGCTGGGTGCCGGTGAGCACTGTGCGTCCACGTCCAACCGTAATTTCGAAAGTCGCCAAGGCTACGGCGGGCGCACGCATCTGGTCAGCCCGGCCATGGCCGCCGCTGCCGCTATCGCCGGACATTTCGTGGATGTGCGTGGGATCGATAGCGCTGCCGCCAATGACCCCGCTCTCGTCAAGGAGGCCTGAACCATGCAAAAATTCGAACGCTTAGAAGGCTTGGTGGCGCCGCTCGATCGAGCCAATGTCGACACCGACCTGATCATTCCCAAGCAGTTCCTGAAGTCCATCAAACGCACCGGATTCGGGGTCAATCTGTTCGATGACCTGCGTTATCTGGATGAAGGCTATCCCGGTCAGGATATCGCCGGCCGCCCCTTGAATCCGGACTTTGTGCTCAATCAACCGCGCTATCAAGGGGCCAGTGTCTTGCTTGCACGGCGCAATTTCGGCTGTGGCAGCTCGCGTGAACATGCTCCCTGGGCGCTGGAGGATTTCGGGTTCAAGGTGGTAATTGCCCCGAGTTTCGCCGATATCTTCTACAATAATGCATTCAAGAACGGCATCTTGCTGGTGACCTTGGCCGAAGAAGAGATTGATCGGCTGTTTCAGGAAGTCGAGCCTAATGAAGGCTACCGCCTGGATGTGGATCTGGATAATCAGCGTCTGATTACGCCCTCGGGCGAAGTGCTGGAATTTGAAGTGGATGCGTTTCGCAAGCACTGCCTGCTGGAAGGGCTCGACGATATTGGTCTTACCTTGAAGGACGAAGACGCCATTCGCACGTTTGAAGCCCGGCATCGCACCGAACGGCCTTGGCTGTTCCGCGAAACCATGCAGGTTGGCTGACGCCTGAACCGCTGAATTCTGTTAAAGAGTTTTTTCAATGAATTTAATTTAAGGAGCCAGGATGACACGCAAGATTTTGCTTTTGCCGGGTGATGGTATCGGTCCGGAAATCAGCCTTCAGGCATCGCGCCTGCTGGCGGCTTGCCAGGAATCCGGCTTGGATATCGACGTGGAAGAGGCGTTGGTGGGGGGCGCGGCTTACGATGCCCATCTGGAGCCCTTGCCCCCGGAGACCTTGCAAAAGGCCAAGGCCGCAGATGCGATTCTGCTGGGTGCCGTGGGCGGCCCCAAGTGGGATACGCTGGAAGATCTTTCCAAGCGCCCGGAAAAAGGCTTGTTGGGGCTGCGCAAGCACTTGGGTCTGTTCGGCAATCTGCGCCCGGCGATTCTGTATCCGCAACTGGTCGAGGCATCCTCGCTCAAGCCCGAGCTCGTCTCCGGCCTGGATATCATGATCGTGCGCGAGCTCACCGGGGGTATCTATTTCGGTCAGCCGCGTGGCATCGAAATACGCGACGGTGAGCGCGTAGGCTTCAATACCTACGTGTATTCCGAGTCCGAAATCGAGCGTATCGGGCGTGTCGCCTTTGAAATGGCACGTAAACGCGGCAAAAAACTGTGTTCGGTGGACAAGGCCAACGTTCTGGAAGTCACCATGCTCTGGCGTGAAGTGATGACCCGCCTGGCTCAGGAATACCTGGATGTCGAGCTGACCCACATGTACGTGGATAACGCCGCAATGCAGCTGGTGCGCGCGCCCAAACAATTCGATGTGATCGTTACCGGCAACATGTTCGGCGATATTCTCTCGGATGCCGCCGCCATGCTGACCGGCTCCATCGGCATGCTGCCCTCGGCGTCACTTAATGAAAGCGGCCAGGGCATGTACGAGCCCTGCCACGGCAGTGCCCCCGATATCGCCGGGAAGAACGTGGCCAACCCCTTGGCGATGATGCTTTCGGTGGCCATGATGCTGCGTTATTCGCTCAGTGAGCCGGCATTGGCCGAGCGTATCGAGGCAGCGGTGGGCCAAGTGCTGGATGACGGCCTGCGTACTGCCGATATTGCCTCTGACGGCATGCAGGCGGTTTCCACCCAAGCCATGGGTGACGCGGTATTGGCGGCTTTCGCTCAAGGTTGATGTCGCTTGTAACAATGGGATAGCGACAAATGCACGCCGCCGGGCCTTCTGCGAGATTGCCCTGTGGTGTGTATAATACAGCTTTCATTCTTTGCTGGAGGGCTTCACATGTTGAAAGTTGGTTTCGTCGGATGGCGTGGCATGGTGGGTTCGGTACTGATGCAACGCATGCAGGAAGATGGCGACTTCAATGGCATCGAGCCGGTGTTCTTCACCACCTCCCAAGTGGGTCAGCCGGGGCCGGATATCGGCGTTGACGTACCAACGTTGAAGGATGCCTTTGTCATTGATGAGCTCAAGGCGCTGGACGTGGTCATTACCTGCCAAGGGGGTGATTATACCAGTGAGGTTTATGCTGATCTGCGTAAAAGCGGCTGGCAGGGATATTGGATCGATGCCGCGAGCACGCTGCGCATGGAGGATGAAGCCACCATCGTGCTCGACCCGGTCAATCGCAAGGTGATCGACGATCAGCTGGCCAAGGGCGCCAAGACGTTCGTGGGCGGCAACTGTACCGTCAGCTTGATGCTGATGGGTTTGGGTGGGCTGTTCGAGGCCGATATGATCGAGTGGATGACCTCGATGACCTATCAGGCGGCCTCCGGTTCCGGCGCCAAGCACATGCGTGAACTGCTCAACCAGATGGGCGCACTGCGTGACAGCGTCGGCAATGAACTTGCCGATCCGTCCAGCGCTATCCTGGATATCGATCGCAAGGTGACGGCAGCCATGCGTAGCAGTGAATTTCCCACTGATAACTTTGCTGCGCCGCTGGCCGGTAGCCTGTTGCCGTGGATCGATACCAAGCTCGAAAACGGTCAGAGCCGTGAAGAATGGAAAGCCGGGGTCGAAAGTAACAAGATCCTCGGCCTGCGCGACAACCCAGTGCCTATCGACGGCCTCTGTGTACGTGTCGGTGCCATGCGCTCGCACAGCCAAGCCTTTACCATCAAGCTCAAGCAGGACGTGCCGCTGGATGAGATCGAAGACCGTATCGCCAGCCACAATGACTGGGTCAAGGTCATTGCCAATGACAAGGATGCCACCATCAATGGTCTGACCCCGGCAGCCGTTACCGGCACCCTGGATGTACCGGTAGGGCGTCTGCGTAAATTGGCCATGGGAGGAGAATACCTCTCTGCCTTTACCGCTGGCGACCAGCTTCTGTGGGGGGCTGCTGAGCCGCTCAAGCGGATGCTGAAAATCCTGCGCGAGCAGTAATCGGCTGATTTGTAGCGAATAAGCATTAAGCTAGTGCCAAAAAAGAAAAACGGAGAACTGATCAGGTTCTCCGTTTTTTATGCGTTTCAGTCCCCGAGTATGATAAAACTAATTCAAAATCTTCAAGTTTTTCCAAGTCGATTGTTTACAAAAGGCAGCTGTTTTGCAGAGACAGACGTTGAATTGTTACTCCAAGGGATGTTCATGAGACATACGCTTACGTTCGCCATGCTGTTGGCACTGCTGTCCACCAGTCCGTTAGTGGCGGCGCTGGGTCTAGGTCAGGCCACGGTGGAATCTCCACTCAATACGCCATTGAAGGCATCGATTCCGCTGCTTGATATCAGCGGTTCTGACATCGAGCAATTAAGCGCGCAGGTAGCCGATGAGCAGGATTTTGAGGCAATCGGCTTGGCGCGCACGCCGTTGGCGGCCAGCGTTCAAGCGGATATCAGCCGGGTAAAGGGCGAATGGCAGGTACAGCTTTCCACGCAGCGTCCCGTGAATGATCCTTGGTTGGATCTCTTGCTGTACCTGGACTCTCCCCAAGGGCGCCAGGTTCGAGAGGTCACATTACTGCTTGATCCGCCGGACTATGCGTCCATGCCTTCCTTGGAAGAGGGCTCGTCTCAAGCCTCGCCAAGCGCCTCGGCATCGCGTTCCACCAATGCGCCGGTTGCCCAGCCTTCATCATCATCGGGTGCCTATATCAGCCGGGGCGATACATTATGGAGTGTGGCGGAACGCTTGCGCCCAGCTGAGGTCAACGTCCAGCAGATGATGATTGCCTTGCTCGAAGCTAACCCCAATGTGTTTCCCTCTGGCAATATCCATGAAATGCGCGAAGGGCTTACCTTGGAAGTGCCGCCGCCAAGCCGGGTAATGGCTCGCTCGCCCGACTCGGCGGCCGAGACTATTCAGGCGATGAACCAGGCCTGGAGTCGCCGTGATGGCGGTACCCCCGAGGCAGTGCCGTTGCCTTCTGTGCAGATGCCCGATCCACTAGAGATTAGTGAGACGGCAATTGCCGCTTCAATCGCGTTGACAGGGGTAATGCAACCTGAAGCGCCGAGCAGGGAGGCGCTTGCAGAAGAACGGGCACGTCTAGCTGATCTTGAGCGGCGTTGGGAGGAAAGCCAGGCAACCATCCAAACCTTGCTTACAGAGCGTGAGTCGCTGCATGAAGAAGTCGATCAGCTGCATGGGCTGCTCTACACGCTGCGTGAAGAATTGGACGCCTTGGCTACGGATCCCCCGAAAGTCGCCCGGGCCACCCAAGATGACCCTTGGTGGCAGGCGGGAGCAGCGTTATGGCAGCATTATCAATGGTGGGTGACAGGCATTGCCATTGCGCTGTTGCTGGCGGTATTGGTGGCGCTTCGTCGCCGCCGCGATGTCTGGGAAGAACCAGTGATAGCCGATTCCGATATATCAAGAGCCGAGCCTCAAGTGCCAAGTGCCGGGGTGTCCAGCTCGGCAATGAACCGCGCGACCTCATCGATACAGGCCCGGGACGAGACGCAAGCAGCCCCTTCATCGCACACCGATGCTTTGTTGCACGACGAGGCGCCGGGGATGAGTGTCGCGCACAGCTACGCAGCAGTTGATGATCAAGCAGAGAAAGCGCCTTCTGCACGTAACGAAGCCGAGCCCGAACCGCCAACCGAAGAAGCCCCTTTGCAATGGGACGATAGCGAGACGCCGATGATTGAAAAGCCTTCGGAGTCCCTTGAGGAGCCGTCAGTAACAGACCCAGTCGGGGGGGAAGCGCCCGAGATGCCTGCGCCGGCCAAGCAGGATCGCGAGCGGATGATCGATTATGAGCCGCCCGTGCTGAGCAACGAGGAGGCGGTTCGGGAAGAGACTCCTATGCAACCGACGATCGACTTCACGCAGGTGTCTCGTTCATCTGAGCCTTTTTCAGCGCAGCTTCCCGCATCGGCGCTTTCCGAACTCGAGGCTTCTACCCTGAAACCCCAGCCGTCTTTGACTGAAAAAATGGGGATGCAGCGTTATCCACATGACACCAAGGGTTTTGATGAGCAACCTGAAATCGATTGGGAAATTGAAGAGGTGGCATTCGATGCGCGTGATCTGGATAATAGCCAGCCGGCCAATAGTCAGTCGACTGATAAACACAAAGCCGATTCTTCGCGCCACATCCGTGATGCGCCGTCCGCCTACAGACCCGATGGCAAGCAATGAACCAGATTTACCATCTCGATGAACATCAACCGCTTCCTGGCCGTCTGGCCATGGGAGTGGAATATGATGGAAGTGCCTATTGCGGATTTCAGCGGTTGACCCATGCCGCCTCGGTTCAGGCGTCTCTGGAAAAGGCCCTGGCGCATATCGCCAATGCCCCGGTGCGCGTGAAGGCCAGCGGGCGAACGGATACCGGCGTGCACGCCACGCGCCAAGTGGTGCACTTCGACCCTCCGACAGCGCGTTCGGAAAAAGCCTGGGTCTTCGGCGTCAATGCCAAGCTGCCGCGCGATATCGCGGTGCGTTGGGTCAAGGCGGTGCCGGATAGCTTCCACTCGCGCTTCGATGCCCTGGGGCGACGCTACCGTTATATCCTGCTCAATCAGATGAGCCGACCGGTACTTGAACGTGCCAACGTTACTTGGTGTCGTGACCACTTGAATGCCGAGGCCATGCATATCGCTGCCCAGGCATTGGTGGGCGAACATGATTTCACAAGCTTTCGGGCGGCGGGTTGTCAGTCGCGCACGCCTTGGCGGCACCTGCATTTCATCGACGTCAAACGCCACGGACCGTTGGTGGTGGTGGATGTGCAAGGTAACGCCTTCTTGCATCACATGATTCGTAATATCGTCGGTGCCTTGGTCACAGTCGGACGTGAAGAGCAGGGCACCGACTATCTTGTTCGGCTGTTAGCCTTGAAGGACCGCCGGCAGGCGGATGTGACAGCGCCCGGCTGCGGGCTGCACTTCGTCGATTCGCTCTACGATGAACGTTTCGACTTGCCCAAGGAATTATTGGGGCCTAATTTGCTGGCATTTCTGGGCGAGGAGACGGGGGCGCGCGGTCTGCCGGATTGTCCCTTGGTGACGTCGCGCCGCGACAGATCCACAGTGGAACGAGCCAAGGGTGGAGCGAGAGTCATATGAGCCAGCCCGAAAAAGCCTGGGCGAGAACCCGGATCAAGATATGCGGTCTGGGTCGGCCCGAGGATATCGATAAAGCCGTGGCGCTGGGGGTGGATGCTATCGGTTTCGTCCTATGGCCGCATAGCTCGCGCGCGGTGTCTCTTGAACAGCTGGCCACCTTGTCTGCGCGGGTACCCTCCTTCGTGACGCGGGTCGGGTTGTTTGTCGATCAGTCACCGGCCTTCATCGAGCCTTGTCTGACTTACTTGGATTGCCTTCAGTTTCATGGTGATGAAACCCCGGAGGCCTGCGATGCCTTTGGCAAGCCGTGGTACAAGGCGTTGCGCATGCGTGACGGCCTTGATTTACAGGCCGCTGCTGCACGTTATCGCAATGCCGGCGCCTTGCTGCTGGATGCATATCGCCCCGGCGTGCCGGGAGGAACGGGTGAGACCTTCGATTGGTCGAGAATCCCCGCAAGCCTGGCTAAACCTGTTATCCTCGCCGGGGGCTTGACGGCGGTCAATGTCGCTCAGGCAGTGGCCGGCGTGGCGCCTTTCGCGGTTGATGTCTCCGGCGGTGTAGAGTCTTCCCCCGGTCACAAGGATGGCGAAAAAATGGCAGCCTTTGTCCGCCAGGTAGCGCAGGCCGACAATCGTTGAGCCGCCGCCCTGAAGTAGGTGGCATTTGAGGTATCACTTGAATGATGTCTCGCATGCCACGCCGAGTTTATAGCGTCATGTTCATTTACTTTTTGCCTGTTCTGGCGATCCTGTGAGGTACTAACCGTGACCAAGTTCAGCGACCTGACCCGAATGCCGGACGCCCGTGGCCATTTTGGTCCCTACGGCGGCCGTTTTGTTTCGGAAACCCTAAGCTTTGCCTTGGATGAGCTGGAGAAGATCTATCTGGATCTTCGCGATGATCCTGCCTTCCAGGCCGAGTTCGACCATGATATGGCCTATTATGTCGGCCGTCCCTCGCCGCTTTATCATGCGAAGCGATGGTCCAGGGAGTTGGGTGGCGCACAGATCTGGCTCAAGCGGGAAGATCTCAATCACACCGGTGCTCATAAGGTGAACAACACCATTGGCCAGGCATTGCTGGCCAAGAAGAGTGGCAAGCCGCGCGTGATCGCCGAGACCGGCGCCGGTCAGCACGGGGTGGCCACCGCCACGGTCGCCGCACGCCTGGGGCTCGAGTGTGAAGTCTACATGGGAGCCGCGGATGTAGAGCGTCAGAAACTCAACGTCTATCGCATGCATCTTCTGGGCGCCAAGGTTATTCCCGTGGAATCCGGCACGCGGACGTTGAAAGATGCCATGAACGAGGCACTGCGTGACTGGGTCACTAACGTCGATAACACCTTCTATATCATCGGCACCGTAGCGGGGCCGCATCCTTATCCGATGCTGGTGCGCGATTTCAACGCCGTGGTCGGCCGGGAAGCCCGGCGCCAGTCATTGGAGCAAATCGGTCGTCTGCCCGATGCGCTGATTGCTTGTGTGGGAGGTGGCTCCAATGCGCTGGGGCTGTTCTATCCCTTCGTGGAAGATGACGACGTGGCGATGTACGGCGTCGAGGCCGGCGGTGATGGGGTCGAAACCGGCCGTCACGCGGCTCCTCTTTCCTCCAACGCACCGCGCGGCGTATTGCACGGCAACCGTACTTACTTGATGTCCGATGAAGCCGGTCAGGTCTCTGACACGCATTCGATCTCCGCGGGCCTGGATTATCCCGGTGTAGGCCCCGAACATGCGCTGTGGAAGGATGTGGGACGGGTCAAGTACGTCACGGCCAACGACCGCGAAGTGCTTGAAGCCTTTCGTGAACTGACGCATATGGAAGGCATCATGCCGGCCCTTGAGTCAGCCCATGCGCTTGCCTATGCCAAGGTGTTGGCACCTACGATGCGTCCCGATCAGCATATCGTCGTCAACCTCTCCGGACGTGGCGACAAGGACATCATGACAGTGGCCAAGCTTGACGGCGTCGAATTTTAAGGGCTCAAGATGAACCGTATCGATCAACGTTTTACCGACCTCAAGCATCAGGGCCGCAAGGCTCTGATTCCCTTTATTACCGCCGGCGACCCGGCCCCCGATCATACCGTGGGCTTCATGCATGCGCTGGTCGAGGCGGGTGCCGATATCATTGAGCTAGGGGTGCCGTTCTCTGACCCGATGGCCGACGGTCCGGTGATTCAGAAAGCCTGTGAGCGCGCTCTCAAGCATGGCACGTGTCTCAGCCATTTGTTCACCATGGTTGAGGAGTTCAGGCAAAGCGATACCACCACACCGGTGGTGTTGATGGGCTACCTCAACCCTGTGGAGCGACTGGGTTACCAGGCATTTGCCGACCAGGCGGCGAGTGCGGGGGTCGATGGCGTTCTGACCGTGGATATGCCCCCGGAAGAGGCAGATGAATTCGGCCCCATTCTCAAGGCGCGCGGATTGGCATCAATCTTTCTGGTTGCCCCTACCACTTCCAATGAGCGTGCCGCTACAATATGCGCTCACGGGGAAGGCTATCTTTACTATGTGTCGCTGAAAGGCGTGACCGGTTCGGCCTCATTGAATGCCGATGATGTTGCCAGCCATCTGGCACCCTTGCGTGAAATGACCGGCTTGCCGCTATGTGTGGGTTTCGGTATTCGTGACGGTGCCACGGCCGCTGAAGTGGCCAAGGTGGCGGATGGCGTTATCGTGGGTAGCGCCTTGATCAATCAAATAGCCGAAAACGTCGACACGCCGGAAATCATCCCCGGTCTACTGAAAGCCGTCCTGGGTGAGATGCGACACTCGATGGATGCATTGAACCGCAACTGAATTTACTTTTTGTGTAATTTCATGACACTTACCGAGCCTGGCATCGCCAGGCGTTGACTGCATAACGGAAACCTTTCTGATATGAGCTGGTTGGACAAGATCGTGCCCTCCATGGGGCGTATCCAGCGCAAAGACCGCCGCGCCAGCGTGCCGGATGGTCTGTGGCGTAAGTGCCCTAAATGTGAAGCGGTACTTTATCTTCCCGAGCTTGAGAAGCATCACAGCGTCTGCCCCAAATGTGAGCATCACTTGCGTTTGACCGCACGTAAACGTCTGGACTGGTTTCTGGATAAAGACGGGCGCAAGGAAATTGCCGCTGATATTGAGCCGATCGATCGTCTCAAGTTTCGTGATACCAAGAAATACAAGGATCGCCTGGCAGCGGCCCAGAAGGATACCGGCGAAAAAGATGCGCTGGTGACCATGAAGGGGCAATTGGACGGCCTGCCCGTGGTGGCGGTGGCCTTCGAATTTACCTTCATGGGCGGCTCCATGGGGTCGGTGGTCGGCGAAAAGTTTATACGTGCCGCTACCTTGGCGCGTGAAGAAGGCATTCCGCTAGTATGCTTTGCCGCCTCCGGTGGGGCACGCATGCAAGAAGCCTTATTTTCCTTAATGCAAATGGCCAAGACCTCAGCGGCGCTGGAGGCTCTCAAACAAGCCGGGGTTCCGTATATATCGGTATTGACCGACCCGGTATTCGGCGGTGTATCCGCATCCCTTGCGATGTTGGGCGATTTGAATATTGCCGAACCCAATGCCTTGATCGGCTTCGCTGGTCCGAGAGTCATCGAACAGACGGTCCGAGAAACCTTGCCTGAAGGCTTTCAGCGTAGCGAGTTTTTGCTCGAGCACGGCACCGTGGACATGATCATGCATCGCCATGAGATGCGCACACGCATAGGCGCTATTCTGCGTAAGTTGACTCATCAGCCGGGCATCGCCACGGGGGAGCCTGTCGAGGAAGCTGTTATCAGCGAGAATGCCGAGCCATTGGTGGATGAAGCCCCCATCGCTGATGCTGCAGAGCTGGATGCAGCAGCCACTTCCGCCACCCAGGATAGCGATGAGACTCGGCGCGAGCCATCCTCGTCCGCTGTGGATGAAGATCGTTCGCGCAATGCCTGATACTCTGAATGGTTGGCTGCATTATCTGGAAACCTTGCACCCTGTGGGTATTGACATGGGGCTTGAGCGGGTAGCTGCCGTGGCTGATCGAATGAGACTCAGGGAGCAGCCATTGGCTGCTTGCGTAATCACCATCGCGGGTACCAACGGCAAGGGCTCGACGTTGGCCATGGTGGATCGCTTGGCACGTGCGCATGGACTTTCCGTAGGCACCTATACGTCACCCCATTTGCTGCACTATAACGAGCGGATTTGCCTTGACGGCATTCACGTCACCGACGATTGCTTGATCAAAGGGTTTGAGCAGGTGGAGCAGGCACGCCTGCAAGACCCCGCCATCAGTTTGACTTACTTTGAAGCAGGCACGCTGTGTGCCTTGTGGTGTCTTGGACAGGCGGCGTTGGATCTCGTGGTGCTGGAAGTGGGCTTGGGCGGTCGGTTGGATGCGGTCAATATCCTTGATGCGGATGTAGCCGTGGTCACCACCATTGCGCAGGATCACGCGAGTTTCCTGGGAACCGATATCGAGCAGATCGGGCGAGAGAAAGCCGGTATTTTTCGCCCGGCCCGCCCGACGGTGCTGGGAAGCACAAGCTTGCCAGTAAGCGTCAGGCAAACCGCTGAAGACTTGGGTGCACCGGTTCACGCCTTAGGCGAATCGTTCAATCGTCATTCACATGCCGCGGGTTGGGCATGGCAAGGTGTGGATCAAAGCGCTCAGCCGATTACACTCACGGCATTACCTGATCCCGGCTTGCCGTTGGATAATGCGGCGACGGCGTTGCAGGCGCTGGCCTTGAGTGGAGTGTCGCTTTCAGAAGCCTGTTGTCGAGAAGCGCTAGCAGCCGTAAGCGTGCCGGGGCGTATGCAATGGGTGGGGCAATGGTGCCTGGATGTGGGCCACAACCCGCATGCAGCAGCCTATGTGGCCAGCCAACTGCAACAGCAACCGTGCACGGGACGCACCTGGGCCTTGCTCGGCATGCTTGAGGACAAGGATGCCGAGGGTGTGATTGATGCCCTGGCAGCAGCCGTCACGCACTGGATTTGTGTCGGCCTGGAAGGCGAGCGTGGACGTTCGGCTAGTGATTTGGTGAAGCGCCTGGAACATCGCGGCCTTGCAGTGAGTCATATAGCCTCGACACCTGCAGAGGGCGCCCATTGGCTAGGTGCGCAACTCAACGAATCAGATCGCGTATTGGCCACTGGATCATTCGTCACTGTCGCCGAATTATTGAGCATGGCGCTACCGCAGGCAGTGACCTTGCCTGTTGGAGAAGGAAATGAAATACGGCATGACTGAACGCGTAAGTGGTATCGTTATTCTCTTGGCATTGGCCGCGATAATCGTGCCTTGGTTGATGAGCGACCCCGCGCCACGGGAAGAGCGTCCACGCCCTAACCTGACCATCGAACAGCCCATCGACGTGGAGCGTCGTGATGTACCGCGCCCGGAAATACCCGCTTCAGTCGAGCAGCTTTCTACCCAAGAGCAGGATGTCCCGGCAATCGACCAGCCCGTCGAGATCGACCCCATCGAAGTAAGCCCCCGCGAGCCGGAACCGGCAGTGCCTGAGACAGCGCAACCCGAGTCCTCGCAGCCACGCGATCCGATTGCCGAGCTGATGGCGGCGAACGAAACGAGACAGGCAAGCGAAACGAACCAGGCAAATGCTGCTGATGCAGTGCCCTCGGCTTCTTCTCCAGGAGACTGGGCAGTGCAGGTCGGCAGCTTCGGCGAGCCCGCTAATGTGGAACGCTTGACTGAGCAGCTTGAGAACCAAGGCTTCCAGGTTTACCAGCGCCAGCGCAAAGGCAACTTGACCACGGTATTTGTCGGCCCATTCGATACGGCTGAAAAAGGCGAGCAAGCGATGCTGGCAGTGAAGCAACGCGCCAACCTTCAAGGATTACTGGTCAGGGTGAAAGAATAACCATGGCATTGACCTGGATCGATGCCGTATTTCTGGCGGTGCTGGTGCTTTCCATGCTGGCGGGTTTCACCCGAGGGCTCGTGCGTGAGGCGCTCGGCCTGGCCGCTTGGGTGGTGGCATTGCTGGTCGCCAGAATGCTGGCCGAACCCGTTGCCGAGACGCTCGGTGGCTTGATCGACAGCCATGATGCCAGGCTGGTACTGGCCTTCATTCTGGTGATTTTTGCGGTCATTCTGTTATGCGGTATTGTTATCCGTGTGCTGCACGCGGCAGTCGAATGGGCTGGCATGGGGTTTTTCAATCGCATGGCCGGTACTATCTTTGGCGCTGCCCGAGGCGCAGCCATTCTGGTAATTGCCACTGTCCTTATCACCTTGACCCCTCTATCAAGTCTTGATGCCTGGCAGGATGCCTCGCTACGTCCCACTTTCGAGCAGTTGCGTGATTGGGCGGTTAGCCAGCTGGATAACTGGGAGCGTGATCTTCCCGAAACGCCAGCATCATTAAGGGATATTTCACTTCCGCAACTGAATCGCCATGTGCCGGGGTTGAGCCAATAAACCTCATCCCCATGAATTTTTAGACTCGTCACCGCGAGTCGATGTCTCAAGCGAGGTAACTGGAATGTGCGGTATTGTGGGCCTTCTGGCCAAGCAAGCAGTGAATCAGGGAATTTACGATGCCCTGACGGTGCTTCAGCATCGCGGCCAGGATGCAGCCGGCATGATGACCTGGCATGAAGGCCGCTTCCTGTTGCGCAAGAGCAATGGCTTGGTGCGTGATGTCTTTCATACCCGGCACATGGCCCGCCTGCAAGGCAAGCTTGGCATCGGGCATGTGCGCTATCCGACGGCGGGTTCTTCCAGCGAAGCCGAGTCCCAGCCATTTTATGTCAATTCGCCTTATGGGATCGCCCTGGCCCATAACGGTAACCTGACCAATTCCGAACAGCTCAAGCAGGAATTGTTTTCGACCGATCTGCGCCATATCAATACCAGTTCCGATTCTGAAGTGTTGCTCAATGTGTTCGCTCACGAACTGGGCAAGCAGGGGCTGCACCTGGAGTCCGAAGACATCTTTGATGCCGTGCGTCGTGTACACCGTCGCTGCAAGGGCGGTTATGTCGCTGTGGCGATCATCAACGGCTTCGGCATGGTGGCATTTCGCGACCCCCATGGCATTCGCCCGGTAGTCTTCGGCACCCGTGATCAGGGAGATGGCCAGGAAGTGATGATCGCTTCGGAGTCGGTGGCGCTGGATGTGGGCGGCTTTGAGCTGGTGCGTGACCTGTCACCGGGTGAAGCGATTTTCGTCGATATGCAGGGTAAGATACATACTCAGGTATGTGCCGACCGCCCAAAGCTTACTTCCTGCGTTTTCGAGCATGTTTACCTGGCTCGCCCCGACTCGATACTCGATGGTGCCTACGTTTACGGCACGCGCATGGAAATGGGACGCAAGCTCGGCGATCGGATCATGCAAGAATGGCCGGACCATGATATCGATGTGGTGATTCCGATTCCGGATACGTCGCGCACCTCGGCGCTGGAAATGGCCCAGCATCTGGGTGTGACGTACCGCGAAGGGTTCATGAAGAATCGTTATATCGGCCGCACCTTCATCATGCCCGGCCAGACCCAGCGCAAGAAATCGGTGCGTCAGAAACTCAACGCCATCGCCATCGAATTCAAGGATAAGAACGTGCTGTTGGTGGATGATTCCATCGTGCGTGGTACCACTTGCAAGCAGATCATCCAGATGGCGCGCGAAGCAGGCGCACGCAATGTGTATTTCGCTTCTGCCGCACCGCCGGTGCGTTACCCCAATGTGTACGGTATTGACATGCCGGCGGCCAGTGAGCTGATAGCGCATGGGCGTACCGAGGAAGAAGTGGGTGAATTGATTGGCGCCGACAGGATTTTCTACCAGAACCTGGAAGACCTGAAGACCGCCTGTCGTAACGTCAACCCAGCACTCGATGAGTTTGACTGTTCCGTGTTCGATGGTGATTACGTGACCGGCGATATCGATGATGCCTATCTCGCCGATCTTGAAGCGAGCCGCAATGATACTTCCCGCCAGAATAGTGCCGGGGACCATGCATTGGTGGATATGCACAATCAAGATGACGATGACATCGACTAAAGGGTAGGTCATGCAAGATGAAAGCAATCCGCAGGGATGGTCGCTGGACACCCTGGCGATCCGTGCCGGTCACGAGCGCACCTTCGAGCAGGAGCATTCCGAGCCGATTTTTCCCACCTCGAGCTTTGTCTATGGCAGCGCAGCGGAAGCTGCGCGCAAGTTCAGTGGGGAAGAGCCGGGGAACGTCTATTCCCGCTTCACCAACCCCACGGTGAGCACTTTCGAAAAGCGGCTGGCGGCACTGGAAGGCGGCGAACGTTGCGTGGCGACGAGTTCGGGCATGTCGGCGATTCTGGCGACGGCCTTGGCACTGCTTTCCAGCGGCGATGAAATCGTGGCTTCGCGTTCTCTGTTCGGCTCCACCGTGAGCTTATTCGATAAATATTTGGGCAAGCTGGGTATCACGACACGTTACGTGGAGCTTTCCAATCTTGACGCCTGGGAAGCGGCTATCACGCCGCAAACCCGCCTGTTGTTTGCTGAAACACCCTCCAATCCTTTGTCGGAAGTGGTGGATATCGCCGCTCTGGCGGAACTCGCCCACCAGCATCAAGTGTTGTTGGCGGTCGATAACTGCTTCTTGACGCCGGCGCTTCAGCAGCCGCTTGCCTTGGGTGCCGACCTGGTGATTCATTCGGCGACTAAGTACCTCGATGGCCAGGGACGTGCCGTGGGTGGCGCTGTGGTAGGTAGCCATGCCCTGCTGGAAGAAGTGTTCGGCGTGGTGCGTACCTGCGGCCCCTGCCTGAGTCCCTTCAATGCTTGGATATTCACCAAGGGATTGGAAACGCTGTCGCTGCGTATGCGGGCGCACTGCGAGAATGCCTTGGGGCTGGCTCAGTGGTTGCAGGCACATCCGGCGGTAAACAAAGTGTATTACAGCGGCTTGCCGGATCATCCTCAGCATGAGCAAGCCAGGCGTCAGCAAGAGGGCTTTGGTGCGGTGCTGGGTTTCGAGGTGATCAATGGCCGCGAAGGTGCCTGGCAGGTAATCGATGCCACCCGTATGCTCTCGATTACCGGCAATCTCGGCGATGTAAAAACCACCATCACTCATCCGGGAACCACTACCCATGGCCGTTTATCGGAAGCGCAGAAGGAAGCAGCCGGTATCGCTGAAGGGCTAGTACGGGTAGCGGTAGGGCTGGAAAGCCTTATCGATATCAAGCGAGACTTGGCGCTTGGGTTGGATAGCCTGCTTTCTCGCTAAAAATTAGCGTGCTGAACGTTCTACGCAACGCGGATGTGTACATGCTGGCGCCGATCGTAAGTTGTCGATCGGCGCTTTTTTACCAATTAGCGCGTAAAGCTTCGCCCAATCGGGCGGAGATACAAGCGAGCACCGCGCAGCGGTGCTGTATTGTTATTGCCCTTAACCCCTGATGTTTTTCCAGTATGACAAAACGTGCCTACAAAGAACGTCTCTACCCCACACCAGAACAGGCTGTGCTGTTGGCACAGTCGTTCGGTTGTGTTCGTCTTGCCTGGAATAATAGCTTGGCGTATCGCACCGAGGCGTATCAGCAGCATGGCGAGTCAGTGTCGTCTTCCGCTGCGGAAAAGCGCCTGGTGGACTTGAAGGCTGAATACCCCTGGCTTGCCGATGTATCCAGCGTCATCCTGCAACAAGCCCTGCGTGACCAGAAGGCCGCCTTTGATAACTTCTTCAATCCCAAGCTCCGCGCGCGCTATCCACGCTTCAAGCGCAAGGATGGGCGGCAGTCGATCCGCTTGACCAAAGCGGTCTTTCGCTATCGGGAAGGCGAGATCACCATCGCCAAGTCCAAGGTGCCGTTGCCGATCCGCTGGAGTAGGCCGCTGCCCAGCGCGCCTTCCAGCATCACGATTTCGCAAGACCGTGCCGGTCGCTACTTCATCAGTTGCCTGTGCGACTTTGCCCCGAACGCGCTGCCGATCACGCCGAAGATGGCCGGCATCGACCTGGGGCTCACTGACCTGTTTATCACCAGCGATGGCGCGAAATCCGGCAACCCGCGCCACTTGAAGCGCTACGAAGCCAAGCTGGCCTACCTTCAGCGCCAGATGGCCAAGAAACAGAAAGGCTCAGAGAATCGCGCCAAACTTCGCCGGAAAGTGGCGACGCTCCATGCCAAGATCGCGGACTGCCGCCGCGATGCAACCCATAAAGCGACCCGCACACTGATTAACGAAAACCAAGTGCTGTGTGTCGAGTCGCTGAATATCATCGGCATGGTGAAAAACCGATCGCTAGCCAAAGCCATCGGTGATGCGGGCTGGGGCGAATTTGTCCGCCAGCTTGAGTACAAGGCCGCCTGGGCCAGTCGACAAGTGGTGAAGGTGAACCAGTGGTTCCCCAGCAGCAAGCTGTGTCATGGCTGTGGCCACAAGGTTGAAAAGCTGCCGCTGTCGCAGCGCCACTGGCACTGCGACAGCTGTGGCCAGGTGATCGACCGCGACATCAATGCGGCGAAAAATATTCTAACCGCCGGACTGGCGGGGCTAGCCTGTGGAGCGACCGGAGCGGGGGCAGCGGCCTAGCCGTTGTCTAGTGAAGGCGTATCGAAGCAGGAAGGTTCTCGGGGTGACCCAAGAACCTTCGCCTAAAGCGCGAAGCGCGGCAGGCGGGGAGTGTCAGGTGAGAACGTCACGCTCAAGGAGGGATGGTTTTTACGAATGGTATGTTCTGGTTTATTCAGCAGTTTTCCTAGCGTTACCCGGGTATGCTGTTTTCTAAGCCAATGCCAGAGGGGAAACATCGATGTGGCGCAATACACATAATGGCTGGGGTATCGTCAGCATTGCTTTGCACTGGCTGAGTGCGGTTGCCATCATCGGGCTTTTCATTCTTGGTTGGTGGATGACTGGCCTGGATTATTTCCATGGCTGGTACAACTTGGGGCCTTGGTGGCACCGTTCTGTCGGTATGCTGGTATTGTTCGCCACCCTGGCACGATTGATCTGGCGATTCTGGCAACCCACCCCGCTTGCTCATGGCCAGCGTATGGAAAAGCTTGCTGCCCATTTCGGTCATGTCGCCTTGTATGTGCTCATGCTGGTGGTGATGATCAGTGGTTACATGATTTCCACCGCCAACGGACGAGGCATCAACGTATTTGGTTGGTTCGAGGTTCCGGCATTGGTTTACGATCTACCGAATCAGGAAAGCCTGGCGGGAACCATCCATTGGTACAGCGCCTTGTTGTTGATGTTGATGGCGCTGGGGCATACCGCCGCGGCACTCAAGCATCATTGGATCGACGGCAACGATACCCTGTTGCGGATGCTTGATCCAAGGCGAGCCAGATAGCGTTGAAAATCAGCGCGTATTAAACAAGCCTTAGCGTTGGCTCAGGGCCTGCGTGTATTTAAGTAAACTGTAAAGGAGAATGACCATGTTGAAGAAAACTGCGATTGCCACGGTGTTGACCGCCGCTGCGCTGGTTCCTTTGAGCCAGGCTCAAGCCGCCGACTATGTCGTGGATATCGAAGGCCAGCACGCCTTTATCCAGTTCAAGATCCAGCACTTGGGATTTTCCTACATTCTGGGTGACTTCGAAGAGTTCAGCGGTCAGTTTCACTATGAAGCGGACAATCTGGAAGCGTCTTCTGTGGAAATGGAAGTTCAAGTCAACAGTCTCGACACCAATCATGCCGAGCGTGACCGTCACTTCCTGAGTGATGACTTCCTCAATGCCGATAAATATCCCACCGCGACATTTGTCTCTACCGGCTTCGAGCCGAAGGGTGATAATGAAGGGGTGGTAAGCGGTAATCTTACGTTGCACGGCCAGACTCAGCCGATCGAGATGGACGTTACCTTGATGGGTGAAGGAAGTGATCCCTGGGGTAACTATCGTGCCGGCTTTGAAGGCAGCACCATGCTGACATTGAGCGATTTCGAGATCGACATGAACGCCTTTCCTGAAGTGATGCATGAGTTGGAGCTGTACGTTACCTTTGAAGGCATTCGCCAGTAACGAAAAAAGCGTCATACTAACGCCACCACCCCCGGATTTTCTCCGGGGGTGGTGGCGTTTTATGCATTGAGACGGGAGTGGCCGTGGTAGACGTAAAGCATCAAGCAACATCAGCCTCTTCATTGGCGCTTACCCTTTGGCGGCAGACGTGGCCCATGGCCATCGGCGTGCTGGCCCTACTGGGCTTTCAACTGGTGGACAGTGCCTTCATCGCGCGTTTGGGTACCGCACCATTGGCGGCATTATCATTCACCTTTCCGCTTTCGTTTCTGATCATCGGCATTCAGGTAGGGTTGGGCATTGCCATCGCCGCCTTGATTTCCCGTGCGCTAGGTGCCGGGGAAAATGCCCGAGCACGCCGCCTGAGCAGTTTGGTGATGATGATCGGTGGCGTCACCATCGCATTGCTGGGGGTGCTGCTTTGGGCCTTTCACGTGTCTCTGTTCAGGTTGTTGGGGGCGGATACCGCAACGCTTGGCTTGATTGGCGATTATTGGGCACCTCAGCTGCTGGCGGCTTGGCTGGGAGCACTGTTGTATTTTGGCTATAGCCTGTTTCGCGCCCATGGCGATACGCGCTTGCCGGGCAAGATGATGGTGCTGAGCAGCCTCATCAACCTCGTGATGGACCCAATATTGATTTTCGGGATGGGTGACTGGCAAGGTATGGGGCTGCCGGGAGCGGCTTGGGCAACGGTAATTGCCTTCAGTAGTGGCTTGCTGATAGTCGGCTTGAAGCTCAACAGAACCGACTGGCTCACGCGCCATCAGTTATGGCCTGAATTCTTGCGTTCGGCAGGCCCTTTTACCGGAATTGCAGGGCCGGCCATGGTCAGTCAACTGATGCCGCCGTTGGCCGCCATGCTGGCAATTTACGTGGTGGCGGGACTGGGTGAGACCTATGTGGCAGCCTGGGGGCTTGCCAGCCGCCTGGAAACGCTCTCGCTGATGGTGATTCTGGCCATGACCATGTCGCTTCCCCCCTGGTTGGGGCGTTGTTACGGGGCGGGCGATTGGATGCAGATTAAGCGGCTGCTGTACTTGGCGTTGAAGGTGGCGGTGGTGTGGCAGTTGGCGTTGGGCACGCTAATGGCAGTGTTGGCGCCCTGGGTGGCCTTGGCGCTGTCGGGCAATCCCGACGTTCAATCCGAACTCGCCTTGCTGATACGTTTTTTACTCCCCAGCTATGCCGCCTTGGGGGTGTGCATGTTGGTGGTCTCGGCGGGCAATGCGCTGGGTTGGCCGTTACGCGCCATGCTGCTTTCTGCCGCTCGGCTGTTTATCTGTTACCTACCCTGTTTGTGGGTCGGTGCTCAACTCGGCGGTTTCGCCGGTCTGGCTCTGGGGGCGGCAATCGGCAATCTGTTTGCCGGCCTGATGGCCTGGCGTGTGTTGATGACGATGCTTTCCGGCAAACCGCAGCAGGTTGAACCCCAAGCCTGAACGACCCATGCTTGAAATCTGCATAAAAAAACGCCCGAGGCCATGAAATGAGCCTCGGGCATTTTTGTACCGCTTATATCATCTAATTAGCTATCAGCTATTGACCGCCGCAAAGGCCTTAGCCAGGTAGGGCAGGTTTTCGTGCGAGAAACCCGCCACATTGGCGCGGCCGGAGCGGACCATGTAGATACCGAATTCGTCACGCAACCGGTCTACCTGCTCCGGGGTGAGGCCGGTATAGGAAAACATGCCGCGCTGTTCGGCGATACAAGCGTACTTCTGATCCAGGCCGTAGGGCTTCAGAGCCTCAACGAAATCGCGCCGTAGGGTATTGATACGGTCGCGCATTTCAGTGAGTTCGTCGCGCCAGACGGGAATCAGATCGTCGGAACTCAGAATTTCACTGACGATGGAGCCGCCATGTGCCGGCGGGTTGGAATAGTTTTCCCGTGCCACGATGGCAATCTGAGAGCGCACGTTTTCCATCTGCTCGTTGTCTTTGGCCACCATGATCAAGCAACCGGTACGTTCGCAATAGATGCCGAAGTTCTTGGAGCAGGAGCTGGTGATGATCATTTCATCCAGTGATTCAGCCAGCAGACGAACGCCATAGGCGTCTTCATCCAGGCCTTCACCAAAGCCCTGATAGGCGAAATCCACCAATGGCAAAAGATTGCGCTCACGCACTACTTCCAGTACTTGCTTCCATTGATCTTGCGAAAGATCGAACCCTGTGGGGTTGTGACAGCAAGCGTGCAGCAGCACAACATCGCCTTCAGGAATCTGCTTGAGCGCCGACAGCATGCCGTCGAAATCCAGGCGGTTGTCCGCGTCCACATAAGGGTACTTGTGCAGTTTGATACCCGCGGCGGGGAAGATTCCCAAGTGGTTCGGCCAAGTTGGGTCACTGACCCAGATGTCCTTGCCGGGAAGCTGCGTGGCGATGAAATCAGCCGCTAGGCGCAGGGCACCTGTTCCGCCCGGTGACTGGGTGGCGCTGGCACGGCCTGCGTCGAGTACCGGCGAGTTTTCACCGAGCACCATCGGCAGCACCACATTGCCATAGGCGGGTGCTCCATGGGAGCCGATGTAGGTCTTGGTGGTTTCATTCTTGAGCAGGCGAGCTTCCGCTTCTTTGACGGCACGCATGATCGGCGTGTTACCTTGCGAATCGCGGTAAACGCCAACGCCAAGATCCACTTTCTGCGGGTTGGTATCTTTCTTGAAGGCTTCGATCAGCCCGAGGATTGCATCTCCCGGGACTCGCTCAATTTGCTCGAACATTTAGTTGGCTACCTCGTCGGTTCTGGCGGCAAGAATGAAGTCATTGCGATGCAGGCCGCTGATGGCATGTGACCACCATGTCACGGTGGCTTTGCCCCACTCGGTGGTAATTTCCGGATGGTGGCCGGCCTGCTCGGCAATGTCGCCGACGCCTTGGGTGAATGCCAAGGCCTCGGCAAAATCACGAAACGTAAAGCTTCGCATAAGCTTCATGATGCCATCGTGCTCGACAATCCGCCACTCGGGAACCTCCTTTAGTAGTGCCTCGCTTTGTTCACGGGTCAAGGGAGTGGCCTCGGCACTGCATGCTTCACATTTTTGCTGGGATAGGCTGGTCATGAAAGCTCCACTGTCGGCTGTGAGTGACTCAAGGTGTCTCAATCAAGATAGAACGTCGGGGGACGGAGGACCATCCTGGATCAGCTCATACCAGAGATGGAAGGATGGCATTCGGGAGGATTAAAGTGGGCAGGCTCAAGGGCGGTGCTGATCTCTTGCTGTTCTGCTTAAAAAAATTCAACGCTGGATTACCTCGTTACGGCTGTTCAGTAGCGTTTGGCTGTGTATGCTATTAAGGAGGTAATCATATGTATCGCTTGCAACAGGCTATTCAATAGCCTGTTGTGAGAATCAGCACTCACTGCTCGGATCAACAAGAGGGAAGGACGATGTCGGACACAAACACCCCGGATAACAATCAACCCAAAAACGATCCATCCAAGAACGATTCATCCAAAAAAGCTTCTTCAACTACTTCTTCGACAAAGAGCGAACCACCCAAGAACGGTTCCACAGGTACCGGCACTGGTTCCACAACGACTGGCTCCACGACTAGCAGCTCGTCAGGTGGCGGTTCCACGGGTGGCAGCGGCGGTTCTGGGGGTGGCGGTTCCAAAGGTAACAATGCTTCGCCGGGTGCGTCAGGCGGTTCTTCCGCTCAAAAACCGAGCACTAAAGCCTTGTTTCAGGATAACCGGGTTAGAGGAATTGCCGGGATCGCTGCGATAGCCGTGATCTGGGCGGTTTTGGCGCAATCCACCGCAGGGTCTCGTGGGGATGAGGTCGAGACACTCGAAACACGTGTGGAAACCTTGCAAAGTGAAAACCAGGCATTATCCCAGCAGCTTTCCGAAGTGGAAGAGGCTGAAATGGAACTGGAAAGCTTGCGTGGCGAAATGGCTGTACTGCATGAAGAACAGGCCCAGGTCGAAGAGCAATTGGCGAAGGCCGAAAGCGATGTTGCCAGCACTCAACAGCAGCTGGATGCGTTGACGGCGGAGCGTGATGCGCTGCAAACTGAAATAGAGGAATTGCGTACCGAACAGGAAGAGGCCGCTGCTGAACTGGCGTCGCTGCAACAAGAGCTTGAACGGGTCGAGCAGGCTCGTGATGAAGCCCAGGCGGCTCGCCAGCAAGCTGAAGAAGCACGTCAAAGCGCTGAAGCAGCACGGCAAGAAGCGGAGCAAGCTCGCCAACAAGCCGAAGAGGAACGTCAGCAACTAGTCGAAGAGCGCAATGAAGCTGAACAGGCGCTACAAGAGATGCAGTCCGAAATGGAGCAGGCTCAGTCGCGCTTAAACGAACTCGAACAACAGATTCAGGTGCGTGAATCAGAGGTGGAAGTGCTGTCCCGCCAGCAAACGACCTTGACCAATGAGCGCGATGAACTGCAATCGGAAGTTGAAGAACTCCAGGCGCTGCGCCAGGAAGAGCAAGATAGCATCGATCAGGTGCGCTCGGAAATGGAAGATCTCATGCTGGCGATAGATATCGGTCGCGAAGAACTGGCGATGATTGAAGGTCAAGTGGAGGAGCGTGAAAACCAGCTGGAGCGCCTTGAAACTCAATTACGCGACTGGCGTGAAGAATTGAGCACGCTGGAAACGCGGATGGAGAGCACCAGCACTGAAATGGATGGTGCTTCCCAAGACCAGGCGCAGTCCGAGGCACAAGGCCAGCAGCAAGCTCAAGGCGAGCAACAAGAGGGTCAGCAGGAACAAGATCAGCAAGCTCAAGGCGAGCAACAAGAGAATCAACAGGAAGAAGAGCAACAAGCTCAGGAACAAGAGCAGAACTGAGCTTTATAGTAGCGTTAGTTCCTGATTGATCATGGCACGAACGGCAGCTTGCAAGGGGAGGCTGCCGTTCGTGTTTGTGATATGTATTTATGAAACCGGTGGCGAGCGTTATCATCGCCGACTCAGGTGAGAACGTCATCGGTTAACCAAGGAGAAGCATGTGATTGATGGCGTCAAGCATATCGTGGCCGTGGCTTCCGGTAAGGGAGGCGTGGGCAAATCCACTGTAACCGTCAACCTGGCACTGGCCTTATCGGCACAAGGCTATCGGGTTGGAGTACTGGATGCGGATATTTACGGTCCCAGCCAGGCGCAGATGCTGGGCGTGAAAGAGGGCGCCCGCCCGAAACCCGCTGGTGAGAAACATTTTCATCCGATGCAGGCGCATGGCATTCAGGCCATGTCGATGGCATTTCTGGTGAACACTCGGGAGCCCATGGTGTGGCGAGGGCCGATGGTAGTAGGGGCGTTCCAGCAGCTGTTGACCCAGACGCTGTGGGACAACCTGGATTTCCTGTTGATCGACATGCCGCCAGGCACCGGCGACATTCAGTTGACGTTATCGCAACGTGTACCGGTATCTGGCGCGGTTATCGTCACTACTCCCCAGGACATTGCGTTACTCGATGCCCGCAAGGGGATTGAAATGTTCCGCAAGGTCAATGTACCGGTACTCGGCATCGTCGAGAACATGAGCCTTTATCAATGTGAAAAATGCGGCCATCAAGCAGCTATTTTTGGCACCGGCGGCGGCGATCGCATTGCTGAAGAATACGACACCCAGGTATTAGGAAGGCTCCCATTGGCGTTGTCGATTCGTGAGCTGGCGGATGCAGGGCATCCCAGTGTAGTCTCCGAGCCGGAAAGCGACATCAGCAAGACATTCGGCGAGATCGCCAAGCAAGTGGCGGAACAAGTAGCCGGCCAGTCCCATGACGGCCCCTCGATTTCTTTTAGTGAGTGACAACTTCAACCCATGAGTATCAAGTCAGACAATTGGATACGGCGCATGGCCGAACGCCAGGCAATGATCGAACCGTTCGAGTCAGAACAGGTGCGCTACGTCGATGAGCGGCGTGTCATCTCCTATGGCACGTCCAGCTACGGCTACGATGTGCGCTGTGCTGATGAATTCAAAGTATTTACCAATATCTATTCGGCGGTGGTGGACCCCAAGGCATTCGATGAAAAAAGTTTTGTCGATATCAAGGGTGATGTGTGCATCATTCCGCCTAACTCCTTCGCGTTGGCCAGAACGGTGGAATATTTCCGTATCCCTCGGAGTGTGTTGACTATCTGCCTGGGAAAATCCACTTATGCGCGTTGCGGTATTATCGTCAATGTCACACCGCTTGAACCGGAGTGGGAAGGGCATGTGACGCTGGAGTTTTCCAACACTACAAACTTGCCGGCCAAGATTTACGCGCATGAAGGTGTGGCGCAGATGCTATTTCTGGAGTCTGACGAGGTCTGTGAAACCTCTTACAAAGATCGTGGCGGAAAATACATGGGGCAGCGCGGGGTTACTCTGCCACGCACCTGAGCATTGCGCGACCGCCCGCCTGCCTATAGAAAGTGCAAAGGGCGACTTTGATCAAGTCGCCCTTTGTCGTGTCACTGGTGCATCGGCATGCTACCGGCTAGTCAAGTTTCGTCGAGTTCCTCGGCGGCATCCTGGTGAGACAAACGCATGCCATGACGGGGAAGTGTCATACCATCAATGGTGGCGCTGTCACCGGCGAACTGCAGGCGTCCTTCCAGAAACCAATTAACCGCGATAGGAAGAATCAGATGCTCGCGGGCATGAATCTTTTCCGTGAGGCTTTCTTCGCTTTCTCCTGCCTCTACATTGACCACTGCCTGTATCGCTACCGGTCCGCCATCCAGTTCTTCTGTGACGAAGTGTACGCTGCAGCCATGTTCGGTGATTCCATCGGCCAAGGCGCGGGCATGGGTATTGAGCCCTTGGTACGCCGGCAGCAACGAGGGGTGAATGTTGAGCATGCGGCCTTCGTAACGTTCCACGAAGTGTGGGCTCAAGATGCGCATGAAACCCGAGAGTACGATCAAGTCCGGTTCATGCCGCTCGATGACGGTTATCAAGGCACTGTCGTACGCTTCGCGGCTATCGTATTCGCGATGCGGCAGAGCGACGGCATCAATACCGGCCTCGTGAGCCCGTTTCAGGCCGTAAGCCCCAGGTTCATTGGAAATCACCGCCACGATCTCACCGCTCAGGCGGTCGTGAGACTGGGCATCGATCAGCGCTTGCAGGTTGCTGCCATTGCCGGAAATCAGTACCACGACCCGACGTTTTTCGGTGGGGTCGGGCGTGAGATCGTTGAGGGTGTCGCTGCCAAATTCAGGAATGCTCATGCCGGGAGGTTCTCCAGTACAACGGCCTCGGCTCCTTCTTCGCGGGTCACGATATTGCCGATTCGATAAACGCTTTCACCTTGCGCTTGAAGATGCGCCCGGGCCTGGTCGGCTTTCTCCGCGGGTACCACGATGACCATGCCGATACCACAGTTAAGGACGCGGTGCATTTCGGTTTCATCAACATTGCCCTGGGTTTTCAGCCAGTCAAAAACGGCCGGTCTCTGCCAGGTATTCATGTCGATCTGAGCCGCCAGGTTGTCAGGCAGCACACGCGGAATATTTTCCAGAAGCCCGCCCCCGGTGATATGTGAAAGGGCATGTACCGGAATATCGCTATCGCGGAGCAAGGAAAGCAAGGGTTTGACGTAGATACGTGTCGGTGCCATCAGGGCATCGCCCAGTGATCTGCCGTCCAGCTCCATGGCCAGGTCTGCGTCACTGATTTCGAGTATCTTGCGAATCAGTGAGTAGCCGTTTGAATGAGGACCGGAAGACGCCATGCCGAGCAGCACGTCTCCTGCGCCGACCTTGCTGCCATCGAGAATTTCTGATTTTTCCACGACACCGACGCAAAAACCCGCCAGGTCATAGTCGCTGCCTTCATACATGCCGGGCATTTCAGCGGTTTCACCGCCCACCAAGGCGCAGCCGGCCTGTTCACAGCCGTTACCGATACCGCTCACGACATCAGCGGCGATATCCACATCGAGCTTACCCGTGGCATAGTAGTCAAGGAAAAGCAGCGGCTCGGCACCGGCCACGACCAAGTCATTGACACACATCGCTACCAGGTCGATGCCGATAGTGTCGTGGCGACCCAGGTTCATTGCCAGGCGTAATTTGGTGCCGACACCGTCAGTTCCCGATACCAGTACCGGCTCCTTGTAGCCGGTGGGTAGCTGGCACAAGGCACCAAAACCACCGAGTCCACCCATGACTTCGGGACGAGCAGTGCGCCGGGCCACGTGTTTGATGCGATCTACCAGCGCATTGCCGGCATCGATGTCGACGCCGGCATCCTTGTAACTGAGGGAGGGCTTGGCAGGCTGCGAAGAGGAAGTCTCGGTCATGACGTATCCTGTAAAGCAAAAAATAACAGTGCTTGTAATGCCGGCCAGTCAAATCTATGCCGGTGAGCTGAGCAATGGCGAGGCGAGATTGTAGCATCAGGTGGCGCGCCCCGCATCGCTGGTGCCATATCCAGGAAGGAGAGTTACGCATGAAAAAATCGTGGTGGGGAATTATCCTCGTCATTGGACTGGGTTGGTTGCTGTACCGCCTGGATACTGTGTTGATGCCCTTTATTGCCGGGATGATTCTGGCGTATCTGGCCAACCCTCTCGCGAATCGTTTCGAACGCTGGGGAATGAATCGCCCCTTTGCAGTAAGCAGTGTCTTTCTTGTGATGCTGATTATTCTGTCGCTCAGCTTGTTGATACTGATTCCGTTGACCGTGCAGCAGATAAAAGAAGCGGGTGAGGTGATTCCGGGCGTTTTGTCTTGGGTGGAGCAGGAGTTGGCGCCACAGGTACGGGAATGGACGGGGTATGATCTGGAAAATGAACTG
The DNA here is from genome assembly GCF_009793355.1 of Vreelandella zhuhanensis. Lineage (GTDB taxonomy): Bacteria > Pseudomonadota > Gammaproteobacteria > Pseudomonadales > Halomonadaceae > Vreelandella > Vreelandella zhuhanensis. The sequence goes on along the minus strand of NZ_WTKP01000005.1, from coordinate 168,672 downwards.
GCCAATCTGCGGAAAATCCTGACCGAACATTGGCGTGATGCAGGAGGGTATCTGGCTCAAGTGCTGGGGCAAGTGGGTCGTTCAGGCGCCGCCTTTCTCACATGGATAACCTATTTCGCCTTGATCCCGGTGGTCACGTTTTATCTATTGCTCGACTGGACGCGCCTGAATGCCAACATCATTGGTTTCATTCCTAGGCAGTGGGAGCCGGAAGCCGTTCGGCTTTTAAGTCGCTGTGATGAAGTGCTTTCGGCCTTCTTGCGTGGCCAGCTGCTTGTCATGTTGTGCCTTGGAGTCATTTATTCACTCGGGTTGACGCTGATGGGGTTGAACTTTGGCCTGCTGATAGGCCTGGTGGCTGGTTTGGTGAGTATCGTGCCTTTTCTGGGATTTATCGTGGGGATCGGTGTGGCATTGATTGTGGCACTGTTTCAGTTCGGTACCTGGTGGGCAGTGTTGGGAGTAGTCGCAGTCTTTTCGCTCGGTCAAGCTGCCGAAAGCGTGGTGTTGCAACCCAAATTGCTGGGCGACAAGATCGGCCTGCATCCGGTGGCGGTCATCTTCGCGGTATTGGCGGGGGGCAGCCTGTTCGGTTTTACCGGGGTATTGCTGGCGCTGCCCGCGGCGGCGGTCATCATGGTGCTTTTGCGCGAAATCAACGAACGTTATAAACACAGCAGATTGTACGATGCTGAACAGGATCACCACGACGAAGAGGGAGCGTCATGAGCCGAGTACCGGCACAGTTGCCATTGGGAATAGGCTTACGCGATGACGCCACCTTCGAAAATTTCCTGCCCGCCGAAAATGCTTCACTGGTGGAGCGGTTGATCCACCAATGTGACCTGGATGGGGAGCCGTATGTGTATTTATGGGGAGCACCGGGAACCGGCCGCACGCATTTATTGCAAGCGGCCTGTCACGCCGCCTCGGACGCCGACAAGCGGGCGCTCTACCTGCCGTTGGCGGAATTGGGCCATTTCCCGCCGTTGATGCTGGAAAATATCGAGCGACTGGACCTGGTCGCGATTGACGACCTTGAGCTTGTCATAGGGCGCAAACGCTGGGAGGAAGCCTTGTTTCATGCTTTCAATCGGTTGCGTGATGCAGGCAAGCGCCTGGTGATTGCCGCTCAAGCCTCACCGCGCCAGTTACCGGTAAAATTGCCGGATCTCGCTTCAAGGTTGAGCTGGGGAGTCACTTTTCATGTTCAGCCGCTGGATGATGCCGGACGCCTCGATGCACTCAAGCTACGAGCAAGCTTGCGTGGTATGAAGCTGCCCGATGATGTGGCGCGGTATATTCTGCATCGCGGGCCGCGTGAGCTAGGCGAGCTATGCCGTACTCTGGAAGTGCTGGACCAAGCATCTCTGTCAGCGCAGCGCAAGCTCACAATCCCTTTCGTCAAAAAGGCGCTCGATTGGTAGACAATCGTCATAAACAGAAAAACCGCCGATGAATTCGGCGGTTTTTTGTGCGCTATACTGAATTATAATAAGTCGTTATAACAGAACCTCATGAAAGCACTCAGGCGCTTTTGGCAGTAGCCTTGCTGGCTACTTCACGCGCTTGCTTGACGTTGCTTTCTGTCAGCTTCTGGCTCTGCTGAATGAAATCCTGATGCAAGGAGGCCACCTTGTCGGCATCGCCCTTGACGCGTTCGGTGAGCTCCTTGGCGACTTTCTGCTGGTCTTCCATATAGCTGCGCAGGCCTTCAGCGTTTTTGATGCTCAGCAAGTTACGAACCTGTGCCAGGCTGGTATCGGCATAGGTTTTGCCGGCGTCCAGTTGAGCATTGACCAACTTCTCGGTGAAGTTAAGGCTCAAAGTAGCGAAGGCGCGTGCCGGTGCCATGAACAGGTTGTCGACTTGCTGGTTCATTTCGTTAGTGTTGAAAGTATTCATATTACCCTCCAAGGGTTGTCAGTGACTGACCAGGAAAGTAACGGTAGAGCTTTCTCTTGTTTCCTGACCTTCTTGCGTTGCAAGCATAGCAAGCATTTTTGTGCAGTGCAACATTGCGCGTGAAGCCACTGATAAATAGACCGGACTTGCATCATTTCCCCGCCGCTACCAAGGTGAGATTCATGCAGCCAAGTTGGGGCGCTTTTTAAAGAGGCACTCTTTTAGAAAAATGTATTTTTATCCCACTGGGTTAGGGAGGTAACGTCTCATGAGCACACGTATCGAACGCGACAGCATGGGTGAGCTGGAAGTGCCGGAGAAGGCGCTTTACGGAGCCCAGACCCAGCGTGCCGTCAACAACTTTCCGGTTTCCGGCTCGCCCATGCCCAGCCGGTTCATTCATGCCATTGCCCGGATCAAGCTTGCCGCCGCCCATACCAACCGGGATCTCGGCCTGCTGGACAGCGCATGTGCCGATGCCATCATCAAGGCGGCGGAAGCGGTAATCGCCGGCGAGCATGACAACCAGTTTCCGGTCGACGTGTTCCAAACCGGTTCCGGCACTTCAAGCAACATGAACGTCAATGAAGTGATCGCGACCCTAGCCAGTCGTGAGGGCGTCGAGGTCAACCCCAACGACCACGTCAACATGGGGCAGTCGAGCAATGATGTGATTCCCACGGCGATTCATGTAGCGGCGGCAATCGCGGTAGACACACATTTGCGTCCCGCCCTGGTGCATCTGCACGCTCAGATCACCCAGCGTGCCGACAGCTTGCAGCATGTCACCAAGACCGGTCGCACTCACTTGATGGACGCCATGCCCTTGCGCATGGATCAAGAGCTGGGGGCTTGGGCCAGCCAGATAAATCAAGCCATCGAGCGCCTGGACAGTGCCATGCAGCGGCTGTGCCGGTTGGCGCAGGGTGGCACGGCAGTGGGAACCGGCATCAATGCGCCGCCGGAATTCGCCGAGCGTATGGCGCAGCACTTGAGCCGTCAGACAGGGCTTGCCTTCGAGCCCAATGACAGCTTCTTTGCCAGCCTCGCTTCCCAGGATGCCGCCGTTGAACTTTCCGGCCAGCTCAAGGGATTGGCGTGCGTGGTGATGAAAATTGCCAACGACCTGCGCTGGATGAATTCCGGGCCCCTGGCCGGGCTGGGCGAGATCGAGCTCGAGGCACTGCAGCCCGGCAGTTCGATCATGCCGGGCAAGGTCAACCCGGTGATACCCGAGTCCGCCGCTCAGGCAGCCGCTCAGGTGATCGGCCTGGACATGGCAATCACCGTGGCGGGGCAGAGCGGTAATTTCCAGCTCAACGTCATGTTGCCGCTGGTTGCCTCCAACCTGCTCACTTCCATCATGCTGATGGGTAATACCGCAAGCTTACTCGCGGATAGGGCCATAGCTACCTTCAAGGTCCGTGAGGATAATCTTCAGGGACCCTTGGCGCGTAACCCGATACTGGTCACCGCCTTGAATAACGTGATTGGCTATAACGCCGCCGCCGCTGTTGCCAAGAAGGCCTATCAGGCGGGGCGACCGATTATCGATGTGGCCGAGGAGCAGACCGACCTCGACAGGGAAACGCTGGAAAGGCTGCTTGACCCTGCCGTTCTGACCCGTGGCGGCATTCCCGAGTAAATAAGAACCGAATAAACAAAAACGAGTACAGGGACGCGGATGGCCAATTATCTTCTCGCAATTGATCAGGGGACCACCAGCTCCCGAGCAATTGTGTTTGACCGGCAGGGGCGCAGCGTAGCCTCTGCACAACAGGAGTTTGCTCAATGTTTTCCCGCCGATGGCTGGGTGGAGCATCAACCGGAAGCCATCTGGGAAAGTGTGTTGAGCAGTTGTCGCCAGGCGCTGGAAAATGCCGGCCTGAATGCCGCGCAACTGGATGGAGTGGGCATCACCAATCAACGTGAAACCACCTTGTTGTGGGATCGAGCCACCGGCGAGACGCTGTATCCGGCCATCGTGTGGCAGGACCGGCGTACGATCGAGCATTGTCAGGTGCTCAAAGAAGCAGGGCATGAGCCGATGCTCCAATCACGCACCGGCTTGCTGCTGGACCCTTATTTTTCCGCGACCAAGCTCGCCTGGCTGCTGGATAACATCGAAGGCGCGCGTGAGCGTGCCGAGAGAGGTGAGTTGGCCTTTGGCACCGCGGATTCCTTTTTAATCTGGCGGCTGACGCATGGCCGGGTGCATGCCACTGACGCCACCAATGCCTCGCGTACGGCATTGTTCAATATTCATCATCAAGATTGGGACGAGGAATTGCTGGCGCTTTTCGACATACCGGCCGCATTGCTGCCGCAGGTGCGAGACTCCAGCGATGATTTCGGCAAGGTGGATGCCGCCTGGTTGGGGGCCGAATTGCCGATTTCCGGTGTGGCGGGCGACCAGCAGGCTGCCTTGATCGGCCAGGCATGCTTTACCCCGGGGATGGGCAAAAGTACCTATGGGACCGGTTGTTTCATGATCGTCAATACCGGTGATGACCCTTCGCTATCACGCAATCGATTGCTGACGACGGTTGCCTATCGCCTGAACGGGCGGCCCACTTATGCCATGGAAGGCAGCATTTTCGTGGCCGGTGCGACGGTACAATGGTTGCGTGATGGTTTGAAACTGTTCGCCAACGCCGCGGAAACCGAAGCGCTGGCGGCGGAGACCCGCAGTGGCCATAGCGTTTACCTGGTGCCTGCCTTTACCGGTTTGGGCGCGCCGCATTGGGACCCCAAGGCGCGTGGGGCGATTTTAGGCCTGACTCGCGATACGGGGATAGCCGAAATCGTCGCGGCAGGGCTGCAGGCGGTGTGCTATCAAACCCGCGATCTCCAGGCCTGCATGAATGATGATATCCAGGCAACGCCAGGCGTCTTGCGCGTCGATGGAGGAATGGTCAGCAATAATTGGCTGATGCAATTTCTTGCCGACATGCTCGATGTAGACGTGGATCGTCCCGGTATCCTGGAAACCACCGCCTTGGGTGCGGCGTATCTGGCTGGCCTGAGGTTGGGTTGGTATCGCGATCTGGAGGAAATTTCCCGCCTATGGCAATGCGAGCGACGCTTTACCCCTCAAATGCCTGCGCAAGAGCGTGACGCGCTTTATCGAGGTTGGCGGGAGGCGGTGAGCCGTGTGCGTACCACGCCCTGAGCAAGCCATAAAAATGCTTGCATTTCAGGGGTGGGTCCGTAGAATACGCATCCGTTGCTTGCAGCAGGACCATAGCTCAGTTGGTTAGAGCGCCACGTTGACATCGTGGAGGTCGGCGGTTCAAATCCGCCTGGTCCTACCAAGTATTCGCTGCTGCCAACGTCTTTATTACCGGTTTACAGGACCATAGCTCAGTTGGTTAGAGCGCCACGTTGACATCGTGGAGGTCGGCGGTTCAAATCCGCCTGGTCCTACCAGTATTCGCTGCTGCCAACGTCTTTATTACCGGTTTACAGGACCATAGCTCAGTTGGTTAGAGCGCCACGTTGACATCGTGGAGGTCGGCGGTTCAAATCCGCCTGGTCCTACCAAGTATTCGCTGCTGCCAACGTCTTTATTACCGGTTTACAGGACCATAGCTCAGTTGGTTAGAGCGCCACGTTGACATCGTGGAGGTCGGCGGTTCAAATCCGCCTGGTCCTACCAGTAAAAACGCCCCTGCAATCCAGATTGTAGGGGCGTTTTTTTGCGTTCGAATTTTATTTGAGATACGGCAAGTCGGTCTGATCCACAAAGATCTTCACTAACGCTTCGATGCCGATCTGATCTTTTTCAGTGAAGCGGCCCGGCTCCGGGCTGTCCAGGTCAAGAACTCCCCATAGTCCTGCATTCATCACCACAGGAATCACCAGCTCCGAGCGCGATGCCGCATCGCAGGCAATATGGTCGGCCACGGCATGCACGTCCTCGATGCGCTGGGTGATCTGGCTGCGCGCCGCTGCGCCACATACACCCTTGCTGAAGGGAATGGGGTGGCAGGCAGGCTTGCCTTGAAACGGTCCCAGGTGAAGCAGTTCGGGGCTGCGCTGCAGATAGAAGCCCACCCAGTTCAACTGGGGAATTTCCTGCATGATGAAGGCACAGCTTTGCGCACTATTGGTTAACCAGTCGCGTGTATCGAGTAAGGCGCTGAGCTGGCGACACAGTAAGGAGTAGTCGGGTTGCATGGTTTCGCCTGAAACGTGAAAGGAAACGAATCAGGCCGGCATGAGCCGGCCTGAAATAGGGCACTATGTAGTGTCTAGCAGTGCTTAAACTTACTCGGTCCAGCCGGGAACGGCGCCGCCTTGGAACAGTTCTTCGGCTTTTTCGACAACGGCTTCGCTTTGGTAGGCATCCACCAGCTGGCGGATATCTTCACGGTCTTCATCGCCGCCACGCACGGCAATCAAGTTGACGTAGGGAGATTCGGGACCTTCCTTGATCAAGGCGTCGTCCAAGCTCAGGCCTGCCGGCTGAGCGAAGGTATTGTTGATGAAAGCCATGTCCACATCAGGCAGCACGCGCGGCAACTGAGCGGCTTCGATTTCGTGAAAGCGGAAATTACGTGGATTTTCGACAATATCGATCGGGGTGGCTTCCAGGTTCTCGGGATCATCCAGCGTGATCAGGCCCTTGTTGTGCATCAGGATCAGGGAACGGCCTTCGTTGGAAGGGTCGTTGGGCAGTGCAATCAGAGCACCCTCCGGAAGCTCATCAATATTCTCGTATTTTTCCGAGTAGGCGCCAATGGGGTAAACGAAGGTGTAGCCGGCAATCGCCAGATCGTAGCCCCGGTCATTGTTCATCGACTGCAGGTAGGGCTCGTGCTGGTAGGCATTGGCATCGAGGCTACCATCGGCCAAGGCGGCGTTGGGGGTCACGTAATCCGTGAACTCGATGATTTCGACGTTCAGGCCATATTCTTCCTCGGCAATGCGAGCGGCCACTTGCATGACATCGGTTTCAGGCCCAGCGACGGTGCCTACCTTGAGTGTGTCTGTCTCAGCATTGGCGGTGCTGACGGCAAAAGCGATGGCGGTGAGTCCGCCAAGTAGTAATTTATGCATCCAGAACGCTCCTCTTGAGTTGAATGGACTACTTGAAAATGATATTGCAGGAATAAAAACCCAGTGTCTAATTCATTTTGGTTATTAAGGTTGAAAGCTATTTTCGATCGCTCTTGCGCACCAGGTAGTCACCCAGGCTTTGAAAGCCTTGAACCATTACCACCAGTATCACCACGGTAATCACCATGATGGTGGGGTTGAAGCGGTTGTAGCCGTAGCGTATGCCCAAGTCGCCCAAGCCGCCGCCGCCCACCGCCCCGGCCATGGCCGAGTAGCTCACCAGTGTGACCACGGTAATGGTCAGGCCGGTTATGATGCCCCCGCGGGCTTCCGGGAGCAGTACTTTCCTGACGATCTGCCACGGTGTGGCACCCATGGATTGAGCCGCTTCGACCAGCCCAGGTGAGAGTTCGTTCAGTGCGCCTTCGACCAGACGAGCGACGAAGGGGATGGCGGCAATCGTCAGCGGCACTGAAGCGGCATTGATGCCAATCGATGTACCCACGAGCATTCGGGTGAATGGAATGATCGCCACCATCAGGATGATGAACGGTATCGAGCGTCCGATGTTGGTGACGATGCTTAATACCTGATTGAGCACCGGCATGGCCAGAATTTGGCGTGGACGAGTGACATAAAGCATCACGCCCAAAGGGACGCCAAGCAATGTCGAGATCATCCCCGATATTGCCACCATATACAGGGTGTCCAGAGTGGCCTGGAGAATAAGGTCAAGCATTGCGCTGGACATGGCCAAGTACCTCTATCTGCAATTGGTGGGATTCCAGATACGCCATGGCGTCCCGGGTTTGTTGGGGTGTGCCGAGAAGCTCGGCAATCATTAGCCCCAGGGTACGATCCTGAATGGATTCCACCTTGGCTTGAAGAATGCTGACATCCACTTCGCACTCCCGCGCCAGGCGAGAAATCAGCGGAGTGGAAACTGCGTCACCGGAAAACGTGAGGCGCACGACCGGATGCGTGTGGGTGCCAGCATCGGGGCTCAAGCGTTCAATAAGCTCCTTGGGAGGCTCCAACTGAAGGAAGTCATTGAGAAATTCACGTCCCAATTGGGTGCGTGGGGCGGTAAAGAAATCGCCTACTTCAGCATCCTCTACCAGTTCACCATCTGAAATAAGGCTTACCCGATGGCAAATCGACTTCACCACTTCCATTTCGTGAGTGATCAGCAGGATGGTGAGGCCGAGTTTCTTATTGATATCGCGTAAAAGCTCAAGAATCGAGCCGGTGGTCTGGGGGTCGAGTGCTGAGGTGGCTTCATCGCAGAGCAGAACATTGGGCTTGCTGGCCAGCGCACGGGCGATGGCGACGCGCTGTTTCTGGCCGCCGGAAAGCTGGGCGGGGTATTGGTTGGCTTTATCGACCAGGCCGACCAGTTCCAGAAGCGGCCCGACCCGCTGGCGGATCGTGCTGCGGGTTTCTCCCATCAATTCCAAGGGCAAGGCGATATTATCGAACACCGTGCGGCTGGTCAGTAGGTTGAAGTGCTGAAAAATCATCCCGATACGATGGCGGGCCTTGTTCAGTGCCTGAGGGCTCAGGGCGGTCATGTCCTGTCCGTCGACACTGACCTTGCCGGCAGAAGGGCGCTCAAGCAGGTTGACGCAGCGGATCAAGGTCGATTTACCGGCGCCGGACAAGCCGATCACGCCGTGTATTTTGCCTTGAGGAATATGCAGGTTCACGTTTTGCAAGGCGTGGACGGTGTTGGCGCCAACCCCGTAGGTCTTGCTGATGTTTTCAAGGTAAATCATGGGCGTCTGCCTTGTGGTAGGCCGAAGACACGGGATGTGAGGGCAGGTGCGAAAAAGGGGCATAAAAAAGACCACCCTAGGTGGTGGCCCTAACGCTGGACACACCCTTTTTAGCTGAACTTCATCAGAGAATGTCTGATGGACGCCCGCAATCCGGGGACAAATCGGCGTCATTACATTTGCGGCGAAAGTCTAGAGAGTGACGGGGGGAGTGTCAATTGATTGCGGTGAAGACAACCGCCGCATTATGCTGGGGGCGGTAACAAAGAAGCCATCTAAAACAGCCAGTAAAAGGAGTGCCCATGTTTACCGGTATTGTGCAGGGTACCGCCGAAGTGGTGGAAGTTCGCGAGCTTGAGCAGTTCCGTACCCATATCATGAAAATGCCCGCCGAGCTATGTGAAGGCTTGCAGCTGGGGGCCTCCGTGGCTCACAACGGCGTCTGCCTGACCGTCACGGCGATCGAGGGAACCCGGATCAGTTTCGACTTGATGCGGGAAACGCTGCGGTTGACCAATCTGGGTAACGTTGTTCCGGGAACCCATGTCAATGTAGAGCGTGCGGCACGTTTTGGCGATGAAATCGGTGGTCATGCGATGTCCGGCCATATCATCGGCATGGCGCCTCTCGTCGCCATCGAAGAAGCACCCAATAACCGGAAGCTATGGTTTGAGCTGCCCAGTGAAAAAGGACGCTTTGTATTTGAAAAGGGCTATATCGGTGTGGATGGGATCAGCCTGACAGTCGGAGAGGTACGCAAAGGGAGTGGAGCATCAAGCATACAGTTTTGCGTCAATTTGATTCCCGAAACCTTGGCGCGAACCACCCTGGGACAACGTGTGCCGGGAGATCAGATCAACATCGAAGTCGACCCCCAAACCCAGGCTATCGTGGAAACAGTGGAGCGGGTGTTGGCTGCACGAAATGATTAGGGTGGACAAGGCTCGTCTACGTATGTCGCCTTAGAGGTTCTCGCATCGTCAGGCGCCTTTAGGTACCATGTGCGGCTTTTCTAGCTCCCTTAATGCCACGGCGTTTTCGCGCGCAGGATAAAACATCCATGAAACGTTTCCTCGATAATCATTTCAAGCTCACTGAGCACAAGACAAACGTGAAAACAGAAGTCATCGCCGGGATTACTACTTTCCTGACTATGGCTTACATCATTTTTGTTAATCCGAGTATTCTTTCCGAAGCCGGCATGGATTATGGAGCGGTCTTCGTGGCGACTTGCCTGGCGGCCGCTATTGGCTGTTTGATCATGGGCATATGGGCCAATTACCCCATCGCACAGGCACCGGGAATGGGACTGAACGCCTTTTTCACCTACGGTGTGGTGCTGGGCATGGGTTATACGTGGGAAGCCGCCTTGGGCGCGGTGTTCTTTTCCGGTTTGTGCTTTTTCCTGTTGAGTGTTTTCAAGATACGCGAGTGGATCATCAACTCGATTCCGCTTTCTCTGCGCCTGGGCATCGCCGCGGGTATCGGTCTGTTCCTGGCAATGATCGCACTGAAAAACGCCGGCATCGTGGTGGCCAATCCGGCAACCTTCGTGGCGCTGGGTGATCTGTCCCAGCCGCCGGCGATTTATGCCTTGCTGGGCTTTTTCGTGATTACCGCCCTGGCTTACCTCAAGGTCACCGGCGCCGTCATGATCGGTATTCTGGGTATCACTGTGATCGCCATGCTGTTGGGCCACAATGAATACGCCGGGCTCATGTCCATGCCGCCTTCAATCGCCCCGACCTTCATGGCGATGGATTTGATGGGCGCTCTGGACGTGGCGATGCTCAGTGTGATCTTTGCCTTTCTGTTCGTGGATTTGTTCGATACCTCCGGCACCTTGGTAGGTGTGGCGCAACGCGGCAAGCTGTTGGATAAAGATGGCAAGCTGCCACGTCTTGGTCGTGCCATGATGGCTGACAGTGGCGCCTCCATGGCCGGTGCCGCTCTGGGTACTTCAACCACCACCAGCTATATTGAATCCACGGCGGGAATCGTTTCAGGGGGCCGCACCGGGCTTACCGCTGTCGTTGTAGCCATTCTGTTCCTGGCCAGTCTGTTTTTCGCCCCGCTGGCTGGATCGATTCCCGCTTACGCGACGGCGGGAGCGTTGCTTTATGTGGCGGTATTGATGGCGGGTAGCCTGGCGCATGCCAACTGGGATGACCCCACCGATGCCGCCCCGGTGCTGATTGCCGCCTTGGCGATGCCGCTGACATTCTCGATTGCTGAAGGTATTGCCTTGGGTTTTATCAGCTATGCGGCAATCAAGACGCTCTCCGGGCGTTTCAAGGACCTCAACCCGGCGGTCATTCTGCTGGCGCTACTGTTTGCCTTTAAATACCTGTTCCTAGGCTGATTGATTTCCCCCTTCTTTCGATGAGAGACGTGATGAGCATCTACGGCGACTATATCAAGTCCGTTATTCGTACAGTTCCCGACTGGCCCGAGACCGGGGTCAATTTCCGCGATATCACGCCGCTTTTGCAAAATAGCGCGGCCTTTCGCAAACTGATCGATAGCTTTGTGCATCGCTATCAAGAAATGAACCTGGACGCTATCGCCGCTATCGATGCACGAGGTTTTATCATTGGAGCGCCCCTGGCATACGAGCTTGGCTGCAGCTTCGTGCCGGTGCGTAAAAAGGGTAAATTGCCATTCAAGACCATCAGTGAAACCTATACATTGGAATACGGTCATGCCGAGGTCGAACTACACTCGGATGCATTCAAACAGGGGGACCGAATCCTGTTGATGGATGACCTTATCGCTACGGGTGGCACCATGTTGGCAGCGGCTAATTTGATTCAGCGTAGCGGCGGCCATGTGGTTGAAACAGCCACCATTATCGACTTGCCTGACCTGGGTGGTTCCACCAAGATTCGCGAAGCCGGTTACGGCGTTTTCGCGGTATGTTCCTTCACTGAAAACGAGTAACACCCATGAGCAGCGAGCATTATCAACAGCACTTCATCGTTTCTTGGGATCAGTTGCATCGTGATGTGCGCCGGCTATGTCATCAACTGGTCGAGCGAGACTTCAAGGGTATCGTCGCGATTACCCGAGGTGGCTTGATTCCCGCTGCTCTTATCGCCCGCGAGCTCAATGTGCGCCTGATCGATACCGTATGCATCAAGAGCTATGATCATCAGGAGCAAGGCAGTCTGGAGGTGCTCAAGGGTGTAGAACATGACGGCGAGGGCTGGTTGCTGGTCGACGACTTGGTGGATACTGGCAAAACGGCTCGCGCCGTGCGTGAAATGTTACCCAAAGCGCACTTCGTCACCATCTATGCCAAGCCGGATGGGCGCCCTCTGGTCGATCAGTACGTGACCGAAGTCGCCCAGCAATGCTGGATTCAGTTTCCCTGGGACATGGGTGTCACCTATGTCGAACCTCTGGTTGAGCAGGCCAAACGCTGAATGAGGTTTCTATGACCCCTACCTCGATGCCCCCTATGACCAGCACTTCAAACCCGCTTCCCGATGACTGGAACCGCTATTTAGGCGAGGAGTTCAACGCTGACTACATGCAGGCGTTGAAACGCTTTTTGAAGGCGGAAAAAGCCGATGGCAAAGTCATCTATCCGCACTCTTCAAACTGGTTTCGTGCCTTCGAGTTGACGCCGTTGAATGACGTTCGGGTGGTCATTCTGGGCCAGGACCCTTATCACGGTCCGAACCAGGCGCATGGACTGTGCTTTTCCGTGCAGCCGGGGGTGCCGGTACCGCCGTCGCTTGCCAATATCTACAAGGAGCTTGCCGCTGACGTGGGTGTTACCCCGGTCAAGCATGGCAACCTGGAATATTGGGCGCGGCAAGGCGTATTGCTATTGAATGCCGCCTTGACTGTAGAGCGTGGTAATGCCGCATCGCACCGCGGAAAAGGCTGGGAAAAATTTACCGACCAAGTGATCCGTGTTGTCAGTGAACATGCCAAACCGAGTGTATTTCTGCTTTGGGGCGGTCATGCGCGCCAGAAAAAGGCATTGGTGGATACTCAACGACATCTGGTGCTTGAAGCGCCACATCCATCACCACTTTCCGCTCATCGGGGATTTCTGGGCTGCCGGCATTTTTCGAAGGCCAATGCGTTTCTCGAAGACAATGGACGCGAGCCGATCGACTGGCAATTGCCAGAGTCCCCTTAACCCATTCATGAGTTAGGCGTAGAATGTCGCGCAATTTTACGTCTTTAACGTCGCCTGAACTTTCGTCATCGTCCTGAACCAGCTATCAAGAGAGATTTCCATGAGTGTCCATACCGTTAAGCATCCATTGGTTCAGCATAAGCTGGGGCTGATGCGAGAAGCTCATCTAAGCACCAAGAGCTTTCGTGAACTGGCCGGTGAGATCGCCAAATTATTGACCTACGAAGCGACCCAGGACTTGGAAGTCGAAGACCAGGAAATCCATGGCTGGAACAATGAGTCGATGGCGGTACCACGGCTCAAGGGCAAGAAAGTCACCATCGTTCCGATCCTGCGTGCCGGGCTGGGAATGCTGGAAGGCGTAACCGATTTGCTTCCTAGCGCTCGGGTCAGTGTCGTGGGGCTTTATCGCGATGAAGAAAGCCTGGAGCCTGTGCCTTATTACGCCAAGTTCGCCAATGACATCGAAGAGCGCATGGCGCTGGTGATTGACCCCATGCTGGCAACGGGCGGCACTATGGTAGCCACCCTGGACATGCTCAAGGAGCAGGGTTGTAAGCATATGAAGGTCATTGTGCTGGTCGCGGCACCGGAGGGCATCAAGCGCGTGCAAGATGCTTATCCCGATATCGAAATCTTTACCGCTTCAATCGATCAGCGATTGGATGAACACGGTTATATCGTTCCAGGCCTGGGAGATGCCGGAGACAAGATTTTCGGAACACGCTAGTTCCCCTCCTTACTGCCCCTCGCATTTTTGATGCCAGGGGCATTTTTTTGGTCATTGTTGCCCGGAGATTGTTACATGAGTGACGCCGTTTCTGCTGCCAAGGCGGAATCCTTGCTGCGCGTACTTCTCACCGGCGCCCAAATGCTATTCGTGGCATTCGGTGCTTTGGTTTTGGTGCCGTTACTGACAGGGCTTGACCCCAGTGTGGCGCTATTTACCGCAGGTGCCGGGACACTGCTGTTCCATGCCGTTACTCGGCAAAGTGTGCCGGTATTTCTTGCCTCGTCATTTGCTTTCATTGCGCCGATCCAAGGCTCAATAGCGAGTTTCGGCATTTCCGCGACCATGGGCGGTCTGATGGCTGCCGGCTTAGTGTATGTGGTGATTTCTCAGGCTGTCCGGTTGAAAGGGACGGTCTGGTTGCATCGTCTTTTGCCGGCGGTGGTGGTCGGGCCGGTCATCATGGTGATCGGGCTGGCACTGGCGCCGGTAGCGGTAAGTATGGCCACCGGTGAAACCAGCGACAACATCGATTACGGCACGGCCATTTTTCTTTCCATGACCAGTTTGCTGGTGACTTTGGTGCTGGCTGTATTCGGGAGAGGGTTGCTGCGTCTGATTCCGATCATGGGAGGTATTGTTACTGGCTATGGACTGGCGCTCTTGATGGGTGCCGTGGATTTCACCCCGGTACGCGAAGCCGCCTGGCTGGCCATTCCGGCCTTTACCGCCCCTAGCTTTCATTGGGCCGCGATCTTATTCATGATCCCCGTTGCCATTGCGCCAGCGGTGGAACATATCGGTGATATGGTTGCCATCGGCTCGGTCACGCGCAAGAATTACCTGGAAACCCCTGGCCTGCATCGCACCTTGCTGGGAGATGGCTTGGCGACCACCGTGGCGGCGCTATTGGGTGGGCCCCCCAACACGACTTATTCGGAAGTTACCGGTGCGGTAACCCTGACCCGAGCCTTCAATCCTTTGTACATGATAGTGGCCGCGGTGCTTGCGGTATTGCTGGCCTTCATTTCCAAGCTGGGGGCATTGCTGCAAACCATACCCGGTCCGGTGATGGGCGGTATCATGACCTTGCTGTTCGGTTCGATTGCAGTGGTAGGCATGAATACCTTGGTGCGTGCCGGGCACTCGCTCACCGCTCCGCGTAACTTGGTGGTGGTGTCGTTGATTCTGGTATTCGGGATCGGCGGTATGCAATTCGGCGAAGGGCAATTCACCTTGCAAGGGGTGAGTCTTGCAGCATTGGTAGGTATTGTATTGAATTGGGTGTTGCCAGCCGCCGGCGAAGATGAATAATCAGTCGGCATGTAACGAAATACCACAAAGAAATACTTTCAAAGAGATCTCTTAAAAAAGAGTAGTTATGAACGCATTGTCGACCTTGTCATTCGAGCCTGATTTGCCACTGCTGGGTATTGCCGCCTGGAGTGGCACCGGCAAGACGACTTTATTGGAAAAGCTGCTTCCGGTACTGCGCGAGCAGGGGCTCAAGGTGGCGGTGATCAAGCATGCTCATCATGAATTCGAGGTGGATAAACCCGGCAAGGATAGCCACCGTTTGCGTTGTGCCGGTGCCACGCCGATGCTGGTGGCATCGCACAAACGACTTGCCCTGATGATGGAAACACCGGGGCAGGAGGAGCCGGACTTGCCCGCCTTGGTCGAGTCCTTGCGCTGCTATTCACCGGATCTGATTCTGGTAGAAGGCTTCAAAACCTGGCCATTTCCCAAGCTGGCACTTCATCGTGATACCTGTGGTGATACAAGCCTCGTGCAGGATACCTGGGTGCGTGCGGTTGCCACCAATCAACCCGAAGCGCTTACCCTGAAGGAGGACGTCGTGGTGCTGGATATTGATAATATGATGGACATTGCCGCCTGGGTGAAAAAATGGCCCGCGTGCTGGAAGGCATCCTTGGCTTAGCCTTGGTCTATCTCCCTAACACTCAACTTGTCGATAGAGGAAAAGCATGAACTTGACGCATCTGAACGCCCATGGCGAAGCCCATATGGTGGATGTGACGGACAAAGCTGAAACGTCTCGTGAAGCCGTGGCATCCGGGTGTGTGTTCATGCAGCCGGCAACCCTGGCGTTGCTGGTGGAAGGGGGCTTGCCCAAGGGCGATGTCCTGGCCACTGCACGTATTGCGGGTATTCAGGCTGCAAAACGCACCCATGAGCTAATCCCACTATGCCATGCGCTGGCGCTCTCCAAAGTCTCCGTCGACTTTTTGATCAACCATGAACAACATTGCGTCGAAGTTTCTGCTACATGCCGTTTGACGGGGCGCACTGGCGTTGAAATGGAAGCGTTGACCGCCGTCTCGGTCGCCTGTCTGACGCTCTATGATATGTGCAAGGCCGTCGACAAGACCATGCAGATCGAGGCCATTCGCCTGGATAGTAAGATCGGGGGGAAAAGCGGTGATTATCGGCGGGCCGGTTATGCGTCGGAAGCGCCTATCGTGACCGGCGAAGGAGAGACCGGTGAAGTCTCATTGAGAGAGCGATGCCCCACGGCGGGAGTCAGGGTCAAATTTCTGGCGGAACTCCGCGAGCGACTGGCCACCAGTGAAAGTTTCGTAAGCCTGGATGAATTACCTAGGCGGGATATTGCCGGCTTGAAAGCAGTCCTCGCTCAGCGTGATCCTCGCTTTGCTCTGCTTAACGAACAACGCATTCTCTGCGCCATCAATCAGGTCATGGCCAACGATACGGCCCGTATTACCGATGATGATGAGGTTGCTTTCTTCCCGCCGGTCACAGGGGGCTAATCATGGCGGATA
The DNA here is from genome assembly GCF_009793355.1 of Vreelandella zhuhanensis. Lineage (GTDB taxonomy): Bacteria > Pseudomonadota > Gammaproteobacteria > Pseudomonadales > Halomonadaceae > Vreelandella > Vreelandella zhuhanensis. The sequence continues at coordinate 152,244 of NZ_WTKP01000005.1, read as the reverse complement.
TCGAGATAAGAGTGCAGTCCAACGCCTTTGCCATCACCTATGGCTATCCGGAAACGCTAAATGGACGAACGGATATCGGGGCGGTAGTCAGCTTCACCGGCTTGGTACGCGATTTCAATGAAGCTCCCGAGGTAACGGGCCTGAGCCTTGAGCACTACCCCGGCATGACGGAAAAAACTTTGCACGCCATTGCCGAGCAAGCATGGCAGCGTTGGCCGTTGCAGGCCGTGCGGGTGGTTCATCGAGTGGGTCACTTGCAGCCTGGGGACCCCATTGTCAGGGTGCTGGTCGCCAGTGCTCATCGGCGTGATGCGTTTCAAGCCTGTGACTTCATTATGGACTTGCTCAAGACAGAAGCACCGTTCTGGAAAAAAGAGCACGCCAAAAGTGGAGATTATTGGGTGAAGGAGCGCCATACGGATCAAGCCGATGCCCAGCGCTGGTCATCCTCCTGATTGCGACTGTTTGAACAGAAGCGGGCGACTCATGTCGACTGCGGCATTTCCTCCGCCATGATTTGTAGATGTACCTCTGGCATGCGCTGAAGATGGGTTGTCAGCCAATCGACCAACCGAGGTTGCAGGGCGGCTCTCAATTCGGAAAGCGTGTCGGCATGAATGTCGTCCAACTGCTCATCGAGCCAATCCACGAAACTGTCTTCATCCATCGGACTGGTGGCATTGCTATCAAGCATCAGCCGCCCGATGCGCGTCCAGCCCGTCTCGGTCGCCGCCACCGGCAAGGCCAGATACAGGCTGCCGTGGCGTGAACGCTGATGTGATCCATCCAGGCCCGGATGCGGCACCACGCTGTCCTGGCTGACGATGCAGGGCGGCTGAGGATGGCGCTTCTCCAAGGTAAGGCCGTTGGCATCCAGGCGTATCATGTCGCCGTTTACGGGCGCTAGAGGCGCCTCGATATCCATTTCCCGTGCAAGCGCTTGATGTGCCTGTTGATGACGTGCCTCACCATGCACGGGCAACAGGTAGCGCGGCTGCGTCCATTGATACAGCTTGCGTAACTCATCCTGAGCAGGGTGGCCTGTGGCATGTAGCTCGGGATGGTTGAACTCGTCATACAGGCTGACTCCAAGGCGAGCCAGCGAGGTCTTCAAGCGTTCGATCATGCGTTCGTTGCCGGGAATCGCCTTGGCGGAAAAGATCACGCTGTCGCCGGGCTGAAGCTCAAAATGCGAATGCCGCCCTTGGGCAAGGCGCTGCAGGGCCGCGCGGGGTTCTCCCTGGCTGCCGGTGGCGATCACTACGACCTCTTCCGGCGGCAGATAGCCTAAGTCATGGACGGGCACCAACGGCGGAAAATCATCGAGATATCCCAAACCCCGCGCCACCGTCACCATGCGTTCCATTGAGCGTCCCATCAAGCTGATGCGCCGGCCGCAGCGCTGCGCTGCCCGGCCAATGGCCACGATTCTGGCGATATTGCTGGAAAAACACGATATCACGATGCGCCCGGTGCATTGGGCCATGGTGGTTTCCAGGGCCACGGCCACGCCGCCTTCGCTACCCGAATGGCCCGGCAGCGGCGCATTGGTGGAGTCTCCCACCACCAGGTCGACCGGCGCCAAGGCGCGCAGCATCGCAGCGGATACCGGCGCACCGACCAGAGGGTCGGGGTCGAGTTTCCAGTCTCCGGTATGCAGCACTCGATAATTGCCGACAGCCATGATCAAAGCACAGCTTTCGGGAATGGAGTGAGTCATCGGGAGATAGCGTAGCGTAAAAGGGCCATTCTCCAGCGCTTCGCCGGGCTCGACGATAGTAATGGCATCGGTTGCCAAGCCACGCTCGGAAAATTTCAGGCGCAAAAGCCCGGCGGCCAGGGGAGTGGCGTAGATAGGACAACCCCAATGTGGCCACAACCAGGCAGCAGCGCCGATATGGTCTTCATGGCCATGGGTAATGAAGAGTGCCCGAGGAATGATCCCCAATGCCGTGGCAGTATCGAGATTGGGTACCTGTAGCGGAAAATCTGGCAGATCCTGACGAATCATCATGCCGCAATCAATGGCGATCCAGTGATCGTCATGGCCGTAAAGGCTCAGATTCATGCCGATTTCACCACAGCCTCCTAGCGGCAAAAAATGCAGGGGGTGGCGACGGCGGGGGCGAATTTGGACACGCGGTTGAAGCATCGGTAATTACGAACCTGAAGTAATAAGCCTTCAACTATACGGGAAGGGAGGCGGGAGTCACAATCCAGGTTGCCTAAAGTACCGTCCTCAGACGTTTTTCAAAGAACATGTGCGCCTAACTACCTAGTTGCCAGCCTCTGCCATGGCCAGCGCATCTTGATGGGGATGGCCATGTACTGTATCGCTTCATTTAACGGGGTCAGTATGGTGCCAAGGTGTCGGTAGCATAGTGCGCTGCTCAGCATCCCGGGGCACTGCTTCAGCAACAGTTCACATTGCTGAGCGGCAAGAGAAAGTTGCTCGGCAGCTTCCGGTACGAACAGTGACTTTGACTGATGACAGCAGCGCTTCAGTTCACGGGACAGCATCATCACCATGCTGGTATCCAGCCAGCAAGGCAAAGGGTCCTCCAGCCTGCCGGCGATAGAGCTCTGGACCGCCTCGAAAGAGGTGCGCAAAAATAGAGCAGTTTGGTGGGTTTGGCGCTGTTCATTTGTCATAGTGGGTTGTCTTTAAAAGATATAGATTCTCATTCTCAAGTAAAAGTATATATTTTCATGTATCGCTGTCAATGGCAAGGCGACTGCTCTGAACTTATCAATGAATCACTTTTATCTCTTGATCGCACATGCGCCGCCAGCGTGAACACATGTGCATCCTCAGCACCCAACTCTTCCAGTGCAGTTGCCAAGTGGCGCAAGTAGTCACGGTTGGAGCCGCTGGGACCATAGGCAGTGGCGATTTGTTCGACGACTGCATCGAGGGGTGCTGCGCCCAGAAAAGCGGCGTTTTCTTCTGTGGCCAAATAAATCAACCCTTCGGCGTGACTGCCATCGGCAAAGTGCAGGGTGATGAGCTCACGCAGGTAGCCATTCTTTTCGCGGATATCCAGCGCGTGCAAGGTACTGGCATTAATGCGATAGGCCATACCCTGGCAGGTGGCGCCGGGCTCGTTGATCAAGGTGACCACACGCCCCGGCGATGCCGGGGTGCCTCGGTGGTCATGGGAGCCCTGCCAGAAGCGGCGTGCCCAATGGTGAATATAGGCGGGGTGGCGTTCGAGATAAGGAAACTCCGCTTTCCAGATCAAGGAGCCGTAGCCGAACAGCCAAAGTTCGGCGTCATCATCAAACGGCATGCGCTGCTGGTTAAGCTGGGCGGTGTCGAGCGTCATCAATATTCTCACTCTCTTGTTGCGTCTCTTGGTGCGATAACGGCATTGTTGGATATAAGGAGCAAACTGGTATGGCTGCTACTCTTAAAGGCAGCATTGTATCCTTGTGGAAAGGAGGTGGCCCATGTTGGTGACACATGCAACCAATCGGGATGGGCGTGATTGGGTAGCAGGGGATATTCACGGCCAATACGATACCCTGTTCGAATCCCTTGAGCAGGCCGGGTTCGATAGCAAACATGACCGGCTGTTCCAGGTGGGTGATCTTATTGACCGTGGCCGCGATTCCTTCAAATGTCTGTCCTTGGCTTTCGAACCCTGGTTTTTCGGGGTGCTCGGCAATCATGAGCAATTAGCGCTGGATGCTTTTCGTACCGGTGGAAGCGCCTGGGAGTTATGGATGCTCAATGGCGGCAAGTGGGTCTATTCCGAAAACCCCAACGAGGTGGAAGCCGTACTTGAAGAGGCGGTGAAACACCTGCCGCTGGCGCGCGAGATCAACGCTGGCCGGTATCGTATCGGAATGGTTCACGCCGAACCGCCGCAGGATTGGCTTTGGCTTAAAGACGCTGTCGATGTTTATCGCGATACTCTCACCTGGGGTCGCAGGCGTTACAAGACGCAAGATAACCGCCTCGTAAGCGGCATCAATGCGGTGGTGGTGGGGCATACTATCGTGAAGGAGCCTATCTGGTTGGGAAATGTGCTTTATCTGGACACCGGTGCCTTCGCGAAAGAAGGCTATCTAACGCTTGTACCGCTAGATGAAATTATCGCCATGACACCCTCCGATTTTTCAGCCAGACCCTGATTCGCTGCGCATGACATTGATCAAGCTGCCACTTTTGATTACCTCGGTTTGACGCTTGGAAAGACGGTGGTACATGGCGTAGTCGACGTTCTTGGTCTTGTTGTGCAGCTTGATTTCATCATCGCTTTGAAGGGCGGTGTGGATTGCATCCAGCGCCAGTTCATCATCCTGGTCAATGCTGTCGAGGTCGTCCGGGTTGGTGAAGTTCAGCGGTACCACGCCGAAGTTGACCAGGTTCTGCCAGTGTATACGACCATAAGAAATAGCACAGACGGTCCGTAGCCCCAAATAGCGCGGGGCGATGGCAGCATGCTCACGACTTGACCCTTGACCGTAGTTTTTGCCGGCAACAATGAAGAAACCATCACCTTCGAGTGCCTTGGCGCGTTCATGGAACTCAGGGTCCATGGCATGAAACACGAAATCGGCGATGGCGGGAATATTACTGCGTAACGGCAGCACCTCGGCCCCGGCGGGCAGAATCTCGTCGGTGGAAATGTCGTCGCCCACTTTCAGCAACAACGGGCCGCAAAAATCGTCGGGAATGGGGTCGAAGGTAGGCAATGTCTTGACGTTCGGCCCCTTGTCCAGTGCCACCTTACTGCTGTGTTCGGCGGGTGGAATGAACATTTCACGATTGATCGACAGAAAGTCGGGCTCCTTGAATATCGGATAGTCCATATCCAGCTCGCGGGGGTCGGTAATCCTTCCGGTCAGGGCTGATGCGGTGGCGGTTTCCGGGCTGCACAGGAACACTCTGTCTTCGGGGGTGCCGGAGCGTCCGGGAAAGTTGCGCGGCACGGTGCGTAGGCTATTGCGTTCGGTGGCCGGCGCCTGTCCCATGCCGATACAGCCGTTACAGCCGGCCTGGTGCAGGCGGGCACCGGCGTGTATCAGCAGCGAAAGATAGTTCTCGCTGGCGAGGTTTTCGAGTAACTGGCGCGAAGTGGGGTTGACGTCGAAGGATATTCCCGGCTGAACTTGGCGGCCTTCAACCATCATTGCCGGCACGGCAAAATCGCGTAGACCGGCGTTGGCCGAGGAGCCGATATAAGCCTGATAAATTTCCTCGCCAGCTACTTGGTGGACGGGCTTGACGTTGCCGGGACTGCTGGGCAACGCGATCAGAGGTTCAAGTGTGGATAGGTGCAGGTTGAGATGCTCATCGTAATCGGCTCCTTCGTCGGCCAACAGTTCTTGCCAATCGTCACTGCGGTCCTGCTGCGTCAGGAAGCGTTTTACCTCAAGGTCAGAGGGGAACACGGTGGTGGTGGCGCCCATCTCGGTGCCCATGTTGGCGATGACATGGCGGTCCATGGCGCTCAGGCTGTCGAGACCGGGGCCGTAGTACTCGAATACCTTGCCAACGCCGCCCTTGACACCGTAACGGCGCAACATTTCCAGCACTGCATCCTTGGCGCTGACCCAGGCGGGCAACTCCCCGGTAATCTCTACTCCAACTATTTTAGGCATAGTCAGATGCAGCGGCTTTCCGGCCATGGCAAGGGCGACTTCCAGGCCGCCGGCGCCGGTGGCAAACATGCCCAAGGCACCGGCTGCGGGAGTGTGGCTATCGGAGCCGACCAGCGTTTTGCCGGGAATGCCGAAGCGTTCCTGATGGAGGGGGTGGCTGACGCCATTGCCGGCTGGGCTGAACCACACGCCGAACTTGCGACAGGCACTTTCCAGAAAAAGATGATCGTCGGGGTTTTTGAAGTCTTCCTGCAAGAGGTTGTGATCGACGTATTGGGCGGAAAGCTCGGTACGCACGCGCTCTATCCGCATGGATTCGAATTCCAGCATGACCAGCGTGCCGGTGGCATCCTGGGTCAAGGTCTGGTCGACTACAAGGCCTATTTCCTCTCCTGGTTGCATCTTTCCTGACACCAGGTGAGATTCAATCAGTTTCTGAGTCACGTTGAGCCGAGCCATGTTTTGCTCCGTTTGCATAGTAATTGACAATAAGATCACGCAAATTCGGAATCCGTGGTTTTCACGCGTACGGCGTCTTCCTCACCCTGTACCCACACTGAAAAGTCGCCGCCGCCCAAATGATTGACGGCATGGCCTTCTCGAGTCTTGAAAGTAGAGAGCCCGTTTTTTACGGCCCCTTCATGGTGTAACGTACTGATATTCTTGACGCTCGAGAAAATATCGATGAAGTATTCATTACCTGCTTCATCAAACGCCATGATGGTTCTCTCGTACTGATGCATGTTTCTCACCTGCTTGAATGCCATTGAATATGGATGACGTACTCAGCATAAACATAGCTAACAACGAGCGTTGGCGCCTTGCAGTTGGATGAACCATATTAGTAAGTAGCCTGGTAACGGGGCGTGCTTTGCTACAGGGAGATGCAACATGAAAGTACCTTTTTACCTTTGGGCTACTCGTGCTGGAGTCGCCAAATCGATGGGTATTGCTATGACAGCCGGTATGTTGCTGGGGCACTCTGTTCCAGGGCTGGCCCAGCAGGACCAGGACGCGCCGGAAACCGAACAATCGGTCGAAGAAAGAGAGAAATCCAGGGAGCAACTGGAAGACGAGCTTTCCGTGACGCGTAGCGAATTGGAAAACCATAAGGAAGAAATGCAAAAGATGCGTAAGCGCATCGAATATCTTGAAGAAGAGTTGGCCGACACGCTTGAAAAGAAGGCCGCAGCCGCGACAGCTAACGACTCTCAAGAGGAAACCGAAGAAGAAGGCAGCGTGAATCTCGAAAGTGCCAAAGACACCGCCGGCGAAACTGCTCAGGCGTTGGCTGATGCCTACCGTCGTGATAATCCTGAAGAAATAGAACAGTACTCCGAGCAGCTGTATGATGACCAGAGGCTGGTTTCATTGATGCAGGATGACACCACGCTTTATCGGGTTAAACAGGGAGAAAGCCTGGCCAATATCGCCATGCGCTATTACGGAGACGGCAATCGTTGGCCTGAGATTCATGAGGCCAATAGCCATGTCATTGAGAATCCGGATAGGTTGTGGCCGCGAATGACGCTGCTTCTACCCATGTAAGGACGCTTTCATGTGAACTAGCTTTCTAGCGGTCGCCTTGTTCACCGTTCGCGTCGCCTTCATTGTCTTTCGGTTTGTGGGGGCGTCGTGCCATCAAGGTAATCTCGACGTGGGAGCCGTCGTAGAGTCGTGGCGACTCGGTGCAGGTACGGGCTGGGTAGCGACTGTGATTGAAAAATTCAGCATAGACGGCATCCACCTGCTGGGCGTTATCGAGATTGGTGAGATGAATATCCACACGGACGGTATCGGCGATATTACACCCTGCATATTCGAGCAATTTGACCAGGCGGCGCATGACCCAGCGGGTTTCTTCGTGAATATTGCCGAGCACGGTTTCTCCCCCTGGAATATCCATCACGGTCAGACCCGAGATAAACGCATAATGATCATCCAGCACGATATGGCTACCCGGGAATAATGGCTGGTTCAGGGTGGGATCATTCAGATAGTTCGGCATCTTGACGTCCTTTCGAGTCGAGACAATATGACAATTATCATGATAGCTATGAGCGGATTGTCTTTCCTGAAATTCCAGAGGCACAAGATGAGCCGAATAAAAAACATGCCGTTTAGTCCAAGGTTTGTCGGCCTGCTTCTGATGCTTGGCTTGCTGTCGGGCTGTGGTGCCTTGAACCGTGGTTATGAAGCCTTGCTGGTGCTGGAAGATCTGTCGGCGGGGAGCGAAGAGAGTTGGTTGGAGCAGCGCACCTCAGAGCCCAGCCGTGAGAAGGTGAATTACGCAGTCAAGGGGCGGGATTACGTAGCGGATATTTATCATCCGGAGATCCCCCGCCGAGGGGCAATGGTACTGGTGCATGGGTTTACCGAGGAGGGTCGCCGCGACCCCCGTCTGGTCGAGTTTGCCATGACACTGTCTCGGGTCGGCTTCACGCTGGTAGTGCCTGAACTGGAGGGGCTGAAGGATTTTTCCATCAGCACGCGCGAGGCTCAAGCGATAGCCGATGCCGTCCGCTACACCACGAATGAAATAGAGGCCACGGAATCGGAGACGGCACTTGCCGCCATCAGTTTTGCGGTAGGCCCGGCACTCATCGCGGCGATGCAGGAGGACACGGCTGGGCGGGTGAGTTTCGTGGTGGCTGTGGGTGGCTATTATGATCTGACGGACATGCTTCGCTATGTCACCACGGGGGAAGATCGCGGCGGTGCAGCGCTGGAGCTACCCCCACCGGAGAGTCGGGCACGTTGGGCGATGTTGTTGAGTCAGCTTCATTGGCTGGAAGACGAGGAGGATCAAGCGCTTCTGGAAAATATTGCCCGGCGCAAACTGGAAGACCGTTCTGCAGCAGTGGAGGCTGAGGTTCGCAGGCTAGGGCCGCAAGGCAGGCCGCTGTATAATCTGGTGACCAATGAAGATCCGGACAATGTGAATGCGCTGCTTGCCAAGCTTCCGTCACGGCTGAGACAGGAATTCAAGGCATTGGACTTATCGAGACGCGATCTCGATGAGTTACAGGCGCAACTGATATTGATCCACGGGCCGAATGATCGAGTGATTCCGATAAGCCACAGTCGCCGTTTAGAGGATGCCTTGCCGGAGGGCCAGGCTCACTTATACGAGGCGGCGGGCTTGGAGCATGTGGATGTCTCGCCGGGCCTTCTGGATGGCTGGGAATTATGGCGAGCCACGGTTCACGTGCTAAAGCTGGGAGAGCAATAGAGTGACCCCTTTATAGTGCTGCACTTATTGCTTGAATTCAGGAGTCTATGAATCCAGGAGCACAGCGTTAACCATGCCTTTTTCCATTCCGGTTACTGTCGATATGAGGCAAGATCGGCCCGATATTCTGATGAATCCAATTCAAGGCCTGGATACGGTTGTGCACATTGATCTTGCGGAAGATGTTGTAAAGGTGAGATTTGACGGTGTGCTCGCTGACAAACAGCTTGTCAGCGATCTGCTGGTTGGATGCCCCGGAACTGAGCAAGGAAATGATTTCCATTTCACGGTTGGTCAGGCCGGCTGCCGGGCGGAACACATTACTCTGATACTTGCGATAAAACAGAATCAGCTGCGCCATGAGGTCGCGTGACATCCAAAGCTCACCCTCCATCAAGCTTTTGATGCCTTTGCAGATCACATCGAGACTCTCGTTACGGTAAAAAATCCCTTTGAGTTGAGCGCAAGCCAAGGCTTCCAGGGCATGATCCATGTCCTTGATATTGAAGGCAGCGATGGGCACCTGTTTCAGGGCTTCCGGAAGCTTTGCTTGCCATTCCGGTAAGGTATCCAGGCTGATGTGGTCCATGTCGATCAGCAACAGTGCTTTTTCGGGTGGAGTGACCGTAAGCACGGCAGACGGTGGATACACCGTGGCATTATAGCCGGTGTGCTGAATCAAATAGTCAACAAATAATTGAGTTTGCGGACTTTTTTCGGTTATTACATAAACCTGATCGGATGATGTCGCCAGAGTCATTAGGTAACTCTCCTGAAAAAATGATGATTAAGCAGTCTATGAAAGATTCTTCAATAAGCATTTTTTTCATAACTTTTTGTTATTAAATACAAATTATCAGTTTGATTAGTTATATTTAATTAAACATCATGTTTAAAAATTACTGCATCTCTCTTTGGTTTTTATTAACTTACATTATTTTGTAAATTAATTTTTTGCATAGTGAGTAAAATCAATAGATACGGCATAACCATTCAAAAACGAACCAGTAAAGATGACTAGCATCACCTCATTCAGTCGAATTAAACATTGGTATGAGGTGAGGCTCAGCTCGACTTCCAAAACCAAAAGCCTTTCGAGGGCAGATAATGAATCAGCATGGCAAAACCACAGGATTCTTCTGGCACGAACGCTGCTTCTGGCATGATCCGGGGGCTATTGGGATATTTTCAGCACCGGGTGAATTTCTGCAACCACAACCGGCATCGGAAAGCCCTGAAAGTAAACGTCGGCTCAAGAACTTGCTGGAAGTCTCGGGCCTGATCGATGAACTGCAGGTAAGAAAAAGTGCCCCTGCCAGTCGCCAGGCACTGGAGCGATTTCACACTTCGCGCTATCTCGATGCCCTCGAGGCAGGCGCCCGGCGAGGAATGGGTGATGCTGGCGATTGCGCACCTTATACAGCGGGAAGTCTGGCGGCGGCGCGTCAGTCTGCGGGTTTGGCGCTTGAAGCTGTCGAAGCGGTCACAGGAGGCGAGTTGAGCAATGCCTATGCCTTGTGCCGTCCGCCGGGCCACCATGCGGAGTCCGATCGCGGTCGGGGTTTCTGTCTTTTGGGCAATATTCCCATCGCGGTGATGCATGCTCGTTCGCTCGGCCTGGCCAAACGGGTGGCGATCCTTGATTGGGACGTTCATCACGGCAATGGCCAGCAGGCCGCCTTTTATGACGACCCCGACGTCTTGACGGTATCGATACATCAAGCAGGCAATTACCCGCTGGATACCGGTGGCTTCGATGAGCGAGGCGAAGGTGCAGGCCAGGGCGCCAATCTCAACCTGCCGTTACCTCCTGGGTGCGGGATTGGGGCTTATCGCTATGCCATGGCTGAGCTGATACTTCCGGCTATTGAGGCATTTTCGCCAGAATTGATTGTGGTGGCCTGTGGCTATGATGCCTGCGGCAAAGATCCGCTCGGCAAGATGCTGCTCAATAGCCGGGCATTTGCTGAAATGACCTCAGAGGTCAAGGCGCTGGCAGAGCGCTGCTGCGAGGGGCATTTAGTGATGATTCACGAAGGTGGCTACTCGGAAGGCTATGTTCCGTTGTGCGGCCATGCGGCGATCTCGGTATTGGCCGAAAGCGAGATCCAGGTGCCTGATCCTCAGAATGATGAAATTGCTGCCTGGGGTTATCAAGCGTTGCAGCCCCATCAACGTGACTTGATCGATGAGTGGGTCCGGGTGTGGGACACTCAAGAAAAGGCAGCTGACGAACGAGGGGAATATTGATGACACCACTATACGACCGGGATGGCTGGATCTGGCAAGATGGCGAGTGGCTTCCGTGGCGTGAGGCCACCACGCATTTGCTGACCCATACATTACATTATGGGATGGGCTGTTTTGAGGGAGTACGGGCTTACGAGGGGCCAAGTGGAACCCATCTTTTCAGAGTGGCGGAGCATACGCGGCGTCTACTGGATAGCGCGCACGCCCTGGATATGCCGCTTGCCTTCACTGCCAACGACTTGATCGAGGCCCAGCGTGATTGCCTGAAGAAGAATGCCCTGACCAATGCCTACCTCAAGCCCACCGTTTACTTCGGTGCCGAGGGAATGGGCCTGAGAGCCAAGGGGCTAACCGTGCATGCCATGATCGCGGCCTGGGATCTAGGCGACTACATTTCTCCTGAAGCTGCCTCGATTGGCCTGCGGGCACTGACATCTTCCTGGGCACGTCATCACGTCAACGTCAGCCTGTGTCGCGCCAAGACCAATGGACATTATGTCAATTCGATGCTGGCGCTCAATACGGCCGTCAAGGCCGGTTTCGATGAGACGATCATGCTCGATACGGAAGGCTATGTAGCCGAAGCGTCAGCGGCCAATATCTTTTTGCTGCGCGATGGTGTGCTGCATACCCCTGAGGTGACCTCCTGCCTCCAGGGCATTACTCGCGATAGCGTGATTCGTCTGGCACGCGAGGTGCTGAAACTGGATGTTCAGGAGCGCCGCATTACCCGCGATGAGCTGTATACCGCAGATGAGGCTTTTCTGACAGGCACTGCCGCCGAGATACTGCCTCTGCGGGAGCTCGACGGACGCCATGTAGGTGCTCGAGCAGGCGCACCACCCCCCACTCAGCCTATTGCCGACGACTCGGTGACGGCCCAACTGCAACGCCTTTATCGGCGGGTTGTGCGTGGTGAGACGGGAAATGAGCTGCAGGCATTCAGTGGCTGGCTGACCCCAGTTTAGTCAGGGCGATGTTATTCATCCAAGAAGCCGTTAGCAGTTATTTTGTCGCTTTGAAACCGGGGTCAACTAGGCTCATAGTCATGGCTGCCATTTTTGTATTTCACAGGAGGTGTTATGTCTTCCACGGTCTTGATCACCGGTGCCAATCGTGGTGTCGGTTTGGCGTTGGCGCAGCATTATCAGCAGGCCGGCTGGGATGTCATCGGGGTTTGTCGCAGCACTTCACAGGAACTCGCTGAAGCTGCCCGACAAGTCATCGATAACATCGATGTCACCCAGGCCCAGGACGTAGGGCGACTGGCCGAAAAGCTCAACGGCGTCTCGCTCGATCTGTTGATCAACAATGCCGGGCTGCTACATGACGAATCCCTAGGGTCAATTGATTTCGACAGTATCCGCGAACAGATGGAGGTCAATGCCTATGCACCGTTACGGGTGACCGAGGCCTTGCTGCCATGCTTAGGAGATGGGGCTAAAATCGCCAATATTACCAGCCGCATGGGGTCGATGGCCGACAATGATTCCGGTGGGCGCTATGGCTACCGTGCCTCAAAAGCCGCATTGAATGCCTTTGGCAAGTCGTTGGCGGTAGATCTCGCTCCTCAGGGCATCGCCGTGGCACAGTTGCATCCAGGCTACGTGAAGACTCGCATGGTCAATTTCGGCGGCATGATTACCCCGGAAGAGGCGGCAGCCGGGATTGCCGAACGTATCGAGGCATTGAGCCTTGAGACAACCGGGGGTTTCTGGCACAGCAATGGTGAGCCACTGCCTTGGTAGGCATCGCAAGAAACCGCCGCCAAGGATCCAGTCAGGTGGCGGTTATTCTATGAATCCAGGTTTGAAGCTTTGGGTTTCTGGTTAGATTTCATCCCACAGTTGACGCCGAAAATCGGTGGTTAATTCGGCAACCTTGTTCATTCGACTGTAGTGGGCCTCCGTCATGGTGTTGATCATGTCCTGATAGCAGCTAGCTATCGCCTCCTGGGATGGCGGTCCGTCATCAGCAGTGAAACACTGTGAGAGCTTTTCGCCACTTTCCGCCAAGGTATGCAGAAACTGCGCTTCCATCTGCATGGCTTGGGTGAGGCTTTTCAGCCATGCCTCTTGCATTTTTATCACTGGGACGAAGCCTTGCAGCATTTGCTGGCTCCACCACTCCATACCTGGCTGAGTAGTGGGAAACTCCGTGAAGAGAGTATCGAGCTTCTTTTCAGGCTTTTGGGTGCCCATTTTGAGACTCCTTGTTATTTAGCTTCATTAAAAAGTGTGTGCTTATTCTAGAAAAGGGTCTTTTAATCAGTATAGCCAACGCATGCGATGAATAAAGCGCTACAGCAGTTATTTTAATGAAAATAAAGCGCGTTTGTAACAAATTGAAATTGATGTGAGTGCAATATAAGGAGAATTTTATGTGGGGCTTAATAAAATCTGTACTAGCAGCTTTTCTAGGGGTGCAAAAGGAAGAACAGCGACGTAAGGATTTTAGTGCCTCGAGCCCATGGGGCTTCATTATTACGGCGGTCATTCTGGCGATAATCTTCGTGGTAGGCCTGGCTGGGTTGGCGATATGGGTGGCGCGATGAAAAGCGTTGAGAGCGAAACCTATGTTGAAGGTGACGAATAGCTTAGGGTTTCTATACTGCTATTAACTCATATAACCCTGACCTGATTTAAAAGTGAGTAATAACAACAATAACTGCGGAGGTATCCATGCGATCACTGTGGCGTTGGATCGTCAGTAGCAGCGTTTTCCTGAGTATCACGTCGGTGCATGCCAACGGCTGGAACATGCCGCGGGGCGTCACCGACGTCAGTGGCGAAATTTACGGCTTGCATATGACCATCTTCTGGATATGTGTGGTCATCGGCGCTGTCGTCTTTGGGGCGATGTTCTATTCCTTGTTTCGCTATCGGCATTCCAAGGGAGCCAAGTCAGCCAATTTCCATGAGCACACCACCGTTGAAATCTTCTGGACGACCATTCCTTTGCTGATTCTGGTGGGTATGGCTGTGCCGGCCACGGCGACATTGACCAAGATGTACGATGCTTCCGAGGCTGATTTGGATGTCATGATCATCGGCCAGCAATGGCGCTGGCGCTATGAGTACCTAGGCGAAGAAGTGGCTTTCACTTCCAACATGAGTACGCCAAGGGCTCAGATCTCGGGTGAAGAGGGCTTCGGTGAGCATTATCTTAGAGAAGTGGATGAGCCGCTCGTGTTGCCGATCAATCGCAAGGTACGTTTTCTGATGACCTCCGATGATGTCATCCATTCCTGGTGGGTGCCGGAACTGGCCGTCAAGCAAGATACTATTCCTGGGTTCATTAACGAAAACTGGGTGAATATCAATGAACCGGGGATTTATCGGGGGCAGTGCGCGGAATTATGTGGCATCGACCATGCGTTCATGCCGATTGTCGTGCACGCCATGGAGGAAGCGGAATTCGACGCATGGATGGTGGAGCGCAAGGAGGCCATGAAGCAGGAAGCCTTAGGGGTCGATCGTGAATGGGAAATGCAGGAACTGATGGCACGAGGCGAGACTGTCTTCGAGTCGATATGCGCCGCTTGCCACCAAAGTGAAGGCCAAGGTGCGCCTCCGGCATTTCCGGCATTGGCCGGTAACGCAAGATTGATCGAGGATCGTGAATGGCATATCCAGACCGTGATCAATGGGGTTTCCGGTACGGCCATGCCGGCATTTCGCAATACGCTGAATCCGGTGGAGTTGGCATCTGTGGTGACCTATACGCGTAATGCCTGGGGTAACGATACGGGTGACAGCGTGCAACCCGCTGATATAGCCAGGCGTCTTGCTCAATAACGTTTCGTGATGACGAGCTTTCTCTATTCCAAAAAAACACAATTTCTGGAGAGTTTCATGGCGCCTAAGTTACCTCCGACCTATCCTCTTGAGCACAGTGCGACCACTGCGGCCGGGAGCCAGGCTCCAACGCATCATGCGCCGCCACGCGGTCTCCTGCGCTGGTTATTGACCACCAATCATAAAGAGATTGGTTCCTTGTATTTGATCTTTTCCTTGATCATGTTCTTCATCGGCGGAATTTTCGCACTGGTGATACGAGCGGAGCTATTCCAGCCAGGCCTGCAATTGGTCAACCCTGAGTTTTTCAACCAGATGACCACCATGCATGGGTTGATCATGGTGTTCGCTGCGGTAATGCCGGCCTTTACCGGCCTGGCTAACTGGATGATTCCGCTGCAGATCGGAGCGCCGGACATGGCATTGCCGCGACTCAATAACTTCAGTTTCTGGTTGTTGCCGGTAGCCTTCACCTTGTTGCTTTCCACACTTTTCATGCCTGGCGGCGGTCCGAATTTCGGCTGGACGTTTTATGCGCCGCTTTCCACCACCTATGCACCGCCCTCGACGACCTTCTTCATTCTAGCGCTACATATTGCCGGTATTAGTTCGATACTGGGAGCGATCAATATTATCGCCACCATCCTGAATATGCGTGCACCGGGCATGCGCATGATGGACATGCCGCTGTTCGTGTGGACCTGGCTGATTACCGCCTTTCTATTGATTGCCGTCATGCCGGTATTGGCGGGAGTCATCACCATGATGCTGATGGACATCAACTTCGGGACCAGTTTTTTTAGTGCGGCGGGTGGCGGTGACCCAGTGCTTTTCCAGCACCTCTTCTGGTTTTTCGGCCATCCCGAAGTGTACATAATGATTCTGCCGGCCTTCGGTATCGTCTCGGTGATTATTCCGACCTTCGCGCGCAAACCGCTGTTCGGCTATCCCTCGATGGTGTATGCGACTGCCTCGATCGCATTGCTGTCATTCATGGTGTGGGCACATCATATGTTCGTGGTGGGGCTGCCGCTGGCAGCTGAACTATTTTTCATGTACTCCACCATGCTGATCGCCGTTCCCACCGGGGTGAAGATATTCAACTGGATCACCACTTTATTTCGCGGCTCGATCAGTTTTGAATCGCCCATGTTGTTCTCATTGGCATTTGTGGTGTTATTCACCATTGGGGGCTTTTCCGGCTTGATGCTGGCTATTTCTCCTGCAGATTTTCAATATCACGACACCTACTTTGTGGTGGCGCACTTTCATTACGTACTAGTACCTGGGGCGGTGTTTGCGATCATGGCGGCGGTTTATTACTGGCTGCCCAAGTGGACGGGCCATTACCCTAATGAGCGTTTAGCCCAATGGCACTTCTGGCTTTCCGTGATCGGGGTCAACCTGACGTTCTTTCCCATGCACTTTTCTGGGCTTGCCGGCATGCCCCGGCGAATTCCGGACTATGCCCTGCAGTTTGCCGACTTCAATATGCTTTCCAGCCTTGGGGCCTTTCTTTTCGGCTTTTCTCAGCTGTTGTTTGTACTGGGTGTAGTGCTTTGCGTTCGTGGAGGCAAGAAGGCCCCCGCTCAAGCATGGGAAGGCGCATGGGATCTCGAATGGACGGTGCCCAGTCCGGCTCCCTTGCACACCTTTGAAACACCGCCTGTGTTCAAGCGCCCGACCCCCTGAATCATGGCCAAACCTATAGGTATGAGGTGGCGATATGAACAATCAACAACAAGAAATTTTCGAGCAGAGTGTAGGCATTCGGCGAACGGTAGGGAGAAGCATTGCAGCGCTAGTGGGCATGTTTGCCTTTGCGTTTGCACTGGTACCGCTGTATGACGCTTTTTGTCGCCTTACCGGGATTAACGGCAAGGTGGATACCACGGCGCAGGCATTTGTGCATGAAAGCGTGGACGAATCGCGTTATGTCACCGTGCAATTCATTACCCGCGGAAGTGCGGGCTTGCCGTGGAAAATGGACGTGGAAACCCAACAAGTTCGCGTTCACCCTGGCCAGCCGACGGAAGTGGATTTCACGTTCAGCAATCAAAGTGACCAGTCCAACTGGGGGCGAGCGGTACCCAGTGTCTCGCCTTCAGAAGCATCACCGCACTTACGCAAGATGAGCTGCTTCTGCTTTGCCGAACAGCAACTCCAAGCCGGTGAGAAATTGACGATACCGTTGGTATTCCAGCTCACTCATGAACTGCCCGAGGAGATCTCCACTATCACGCTGGTTTACACCCTGTACCCGGTCAAGAATAGGGTCAGCCAGTTATCCAGCCAGCAAACGCAGCATGCGGGAGGCACGATATGAGCGGTGGCACTTATTACGTTCCTGCAACCAGCCGGTGGCCCATATTGGGCTCAGTTGCGCTGGGAATAATGATGTTCGGTATCGGCATGCAGCTGGTCTATGATGCCAGTAGTATCATCATGCTAGTAGGCTTGGTAGGCATACTTTCGGTCATGGGATTCTGGTTTCGCGATGTGGTGCGAGAATCGCGCGGGGGGCTCTACGATACCCAGATGGACCGTTCGTTTCGCTGGGGTATGGGGTGGTTCATCTTTTCCGAGGCGATGTTTTTCGCGGCCTTTTTCGGTGCCTTGTTCTATATACGTACCTTTGCGGTGCCTTGGCTTGGCGGCGAAGGGGAAAAAGGCATTTCCGCCTTGCTATGGCCTGATTTCGTGCCCCAATGGCCGTTGATGAATCCCCCGGATGAAGCTGTCGTGGGTCCAAGAGGAATCTTCAGCCCGTGGCAGTTGCCGTTGGTCAATACGCTGATACTGGTAACATCCAGTATTACCTTGACCGTAGCGCATGAGGCGCTGAAGGAAGGCCATCGCAAGATATGCCGTAACTGGCTGACAGGTACGGTACTACTTGGTCTGTGTTTTATTCTGATTCAGGGACTTGAGTATTACGAAGCCTATGCGCATTACGGTATCACCCTTGAAGCCGGCATTTTCGGTGCTACCTTTTTCATTCTCACCGGATTTCATGGGGTCCACGTAATAGTGGGAACGATCATCCTGACGGTAATGCTTGTCCGTGTGCATCAGGGCCATTTTGCAAAGGAAAACCACTTCGCTTTCGAAGCCGCCTCCTGGTACTGGCATTTCGTGGATGTGGTATGGATCGGGTTGTTCATTTTCGTGTACGTCATCTAGCGCCTAACCTAGTTGACCCGACAGGAAGCCGTATAGCAGCAGGCCCATCAATAGGCATCCAAGGCCGATACGCCATTTCAATGAGGACAACAAGCGTCGAGAGGCTGAGTCATCACGTAATAAAAAGCCCGCACCTGCACCTAGGCTGATCACCATGGCGAAAAAGACAAGAGCAATGAATACTTTGAGTAACATGGCGGTTTCCTCGAAAACTGGCTGGCGTCTAGGGGGATGGTGCATTTTCTGGTCATTGATTGTGATAACGGGAATAGCTCTGGGACTATGGCAGTGGGAAAGAGCCATTGACAAGCAAAATGCAATAGCGCAGCGAGAGGCTGCCCCCGCACTGGTCAATCCCGACACTTCACCCAGTGACGGCGCCTGGGTCACTGTAACGGGCGACTATCTGGCAGAGCATACCCTGTTCCTGGATAACCGGATTCTTGGCCGGCGCCTGGGTGTCGCGGTACTGACGCCTTTACGTGATGAACAGGGACGCCTCTGGCTGATGCAACGGGGGTTTCTGGAAACCGGTCCTAGCCGAGCGACGCCAGAAACGACGACACCCAGCGGCCCTGTAGAAGTTCGAGGTCGTTGGCAAGAAGCGGGCGATCGAGGGCCTTTATTCGGTCCCAATGCCGAACAACAACGGCTACAGCAGATTCGCCTTGAAGCATGGTCCATACGGGGTGAATTTGCCTATCCGGGCTGGTTGCATCTGGAAGAAGGTCCCGGTGTGCTGGATAGCTGGTGGAAACCTAACGTAATGCCACCCAGTCGGCATTTCGGCTATGCCGTCCAATGGTGGGGGTTGGCGTTGGCCGCGGCGGTTGTCATGCTCCTCGGGGGGCATCGTTTGCACCGCGATAGGCGGGATGAATAAACACAATAAAAGGAGCGGGCTTCATGAAATATTTGAGCAGAGCGGGACGCCAAAAACTCAAGCTCGTGCTTTTGATCAGCGTGTTTCTGTTACCCATGGTGGCGGCCTGGGGCATGGTGGAATGGCGACTGGGTATACCCGAGCAACGCACCGCACACGGGATTCTGAACCCGGAAATTCCACCGCTTTCAGATTGGCCTCTAGAAGACGTAGCGTATTCGAAAACGCAAGAAACAGTCCCTGAAGGCACGACCCTTGAAAAAAATGCCCTAGAAAGTACAGCGACTGAAGCTCCCGAAGGGCAAATCTCCGAGACTTGGATATTGGCATTTGACTGCAAGGAAGATTGCACTGCCCAGGCGGACCAGTGGTGGCGTCTGCATCGGGCGCTGGGGCGTGAGGCCGTTCGTGTCAGTCGCCTGCGGATTGGAGGTGCCGTCGAGGCATTGCCTGGTGAAAAAGTGGGAGACTGGCAAGCACGTCCCGGCTGGGTAAAGGAGGGGGATATATGGATTCTCGACCCCCAAGGTCGCCCGGTTTTGGCATTCAGTGGCGGCACACAAGCGGCTGACGTACTCAAGGACATCAAGCATTTGTTGCGCGTGAATCCAGACTATTGAACAAAATCCATGGGCGGCGGCAAAAGGACGAATACTCAATGGCAAGTCACCTTCTAGAGTCTCGTTTGAGATGGCTTCTGCGGCTGACATTGGCGGGGACGGTCTTTACCGCCATCGTGATACTGGTTGGCGCATGGACACGTTTGGTCGATGCCGGTCTAGGTTGCCCGGACTGGCCGGGATGTTATGGAAGACTGGTGGTGCCTGACACTGGCTATGCTGCCTTGCGCCATCCAGAGTCTCCACTGGAACCTTTCAAGGCCTGGATGGAAATGATTCATCGCTATATCGCGACACTCTTGGGGGTCGCGGTCCTGGGAGTGGTCGCGCTTGGATGGCGTTTACGACACGCACGACAATATCCATGGCGGCTGAGTATCGCGTTGCTGGTAGTGATCCTCCTTCAAGGCGCTTTTGGCGCATTCACAGTGACATTGCAGTTATGGCCCCAAGTGGTGACGTTGCATCTGCTGGGCGGCTTGAGTGTGTTAATCATTTTTCTTTGGTTACACTTGAGGTTGCGACGATTTGCGGCAGGGCGTCCATATTCATCACCTAGGCGGCTGAATGCCTTGTGGCTGGGAGCCGCGGCGATACTGGTCATGCAGCTGGCGCTGGGAGGGTGGGTCTCAAGCAATTATGCGGGTATTGCCTGCCAAGGATTTCCAGCCTGCAATGGCCAGTGGTGGCCGGAAATGGATGTTAGCGAAGGCTTTCATCTGACTCAGACGGTAGGGCCGAACTATCTCTATGGCCAATTACATGCTGATGCACGTACGGCTATCCACATTGCGCATCGGTTAGGCGCTGTGCTGTCGGGAATTGCCCTTTTGACGCTCTGGTTGCGTTATCGACAGCAAGCCTCTTTGCGCGCTGTGCTGTCTGGTGTCGTGGCGGTTTATTTCGTTCAAGGTGGGCTAGGCGTGGCCAATGTGCTGCTTGGGCTGCCGCTATGGCTGGCGCTGTTACATACCGCCGGCGCCATAGCGTTGACGTTAGGTCTAGTGACGGCGTTCTGGACGTGGCGCCATTCCACTGGATGGGAAGAAGATATAACCGTAATCAAGGAGGCAAGCCATGCCAATGCGTAATGGGGCAATGACACTGCAATCGTCGGCGTTTTCGGCGACGGCATGGGGATGGCGAGACTTGCTGGGGTTGTGCAAGCTTCGGGTGGTGGTGGTCATGTTGGTCTGTGCCTTGGTGGGTATGGCATTGGCAACACCGGGAATTCCGCCTATCAGCAATGTTGTGTTCGGCTTGATCGGCATCGGGCTTACCTCCTGTGGAGCCGCTGCCTTCAATCATATTGTCGACCGGCGCCTGGATGCCTTGATGTCACGTACTTCGCATCGGCCAATGGCGAGTAAAAGACTTCCAGTAAGCGTCGGGCTCACCTGGGCAATAATCCTTTCTGGTGCGGGCGTGGGCCTGTTGGCTTGGCAGGTCAATACCCTGACGGCGGTGCTGACGTTTGCCTCCTTGATTGGCTATGCGCTGATCTACACCGCTTTTCTCAAGCGTGCCACACCCCAGAATATTGTTATCGGTGGCGTTGCCGGTGCCGCACCGCCACTACTTGGGTGGACCGCTATTACCGACCAGCTTGGGCCTGAACCGTTATTGCTCTTGCTGATCATTTTTGCCTGGACACCACCGCATTTCTGGGCCTTGGCGATACATAAGTGCGATGACTATGCCCGGGCAGGCATTCCCATGTTGCCGGTAACCCACGGGCTGGCTTTCACTCGTTTGCAGGTGTGGTTATATGGCTGGTTGACAGTGGGAGTCACGTTGTTGCCATTTGTCATTGGCATGAGTGGGGAACTTTACCTGGCGGGCATTGCGCTGTTGAATGGCCGCTTCATGTACTGGAACTGGAAAGTATGGCGAGGCCATGATCCACAAGCACCGATGGCGGCTTTCTGGTTCTCGATCCGTTACTTGCTTGGGGTGTTTGGCGTGTTGCTATTGGATCATTACGCTGCGGTGATGGCGTGGTAACTAAAACTTATTGGGATTTGGTAACCATCTAGGTGGTGTGTACAATTGTCGTCAAGCAATTGTTGGTTTGCAATTTCACGCTGCCGCTGGAGGAACGATATTCCAATGAATACAACCGTTATGCTGATATTACTCGGACTTGGTCTGGTGATAGTGATCGGCCTGGCCGCCTATGCCTTTACCCTACGCCGAGAAGTAAAGCGCCGTGATAGATATCGCCAGGAGGAGGAGCGCCGAGCTCAGGAAAATAGCCTGGAAAATCTCGATTGGGTGATCAGCGCGCTATTGCAAGAACAGGTAGAAATCACTGAAGGAGCCTGGCGGTGTAAGGTCCTCCTGGAAATCATCGATTCAAGCTTGGCCGAACAGGAAAGGTTTCGGGCATTTGCGGAAATGTACAACCGAACTCATCATCTCAAGACGCATTCAGCCCGCAAACAGCTAACACCGCGCGAACGTATGCAAGAAGACAAGCAAAGATTGGAAATCGAAGACGAAATGCGTCCACGCGTATTAGCAGCAGCCGCAGCGGTTAAGGAATGGCGTCAGGAAGGGTCAAATGCCTTGCATTGAAAGTTAATGTTATCTATAAGTTTGGTAAAGAGTCTGAGGGAGGAATCATTTTACTAATCAATTAAATTTAATTTTCTAGGCTGAGCCCCAAACAGCACCTGCAAGAAAGCTTCGAAAATGTGGGTTGTTTTTCGATTCAGTACTGCAATCCATGGTTTCCCATGTAGACTATGATCCTGAACCACAGGTTCCGTTCCAAATAGCTTTTGTTTAGAAGAGCTGGGTTCTTAGCATACATACTGGATGGCTGTAATTTTCCCTGTCGGTCATGTCAGCATTAAACGAAGAAGGAGTTTTATACATGAAAAAATCAACAACTGGCTTGCTACTCGGTTCCGCTTTGGTTGTCGGCCTTTCCGGCTGTGCCAATACGGGGACTCAGGCGTCTGGCCAAGGTGCAGCGGGTGCCAGCAGTGACCGTAGCTGGTACCAGCATCCCATGGTATGTGGTCTGGCGGGTAGTGTGATCGGTGGTGGTATTGGTTATGCCACTAGCAGCACGTCAGATGAAGACAGTGGTGCTGCTATCGGTGCCACCGCTGGTGCTACCATCGGCGCTATGTTGTGTGCTGACAGCACGCCTGTAGCAGTTGCCCCGCAATGCCCGAGCTACGGCGAAGTGCCCGCAGGCGTGGCAGTGGATGCTGAAGGTTGTCCGCTGGATTCCGACAATGACGGTGTAGCGGATTATCGTGACCAGTGTCCGGGAACTCCTGCCGGCGTTGAGGTGAATGCTCAGGGTTGCCCGCTGGATTCCGACAACGACGGCGTGGCGGATTATCGTGACCAGTGTCCTGGTACTCCTGCCGGCGTAGAAGTGAACGCACTGGGTTGCGAGGAAAGCGTTGTACTGGAAGATGTGAATTTCGAGTTTGATTCCGCCCAGCTGACACTCAATGCCCGTGAAGTGCTTGATGATGTCGCTGAACGTCTGGCTAACAACCCCGGTGTGCGCGTGCGTATCGAAGGGCACACTGACGCTGTAGGTTCTGCTGAATACAACAAGGACCTCTCGCAGCGTCGTGCCGAATCTGTCGCTACCTATATGGCTCGGCGTGGCATCAGCGAAGATCGCATGATGGCGGTCGGTTATGGTGAAGAGCGTCCTATCGCAACTAACGAAACCGATGAAGGTCGCGCGCTTAACCGTCGCGTCGAGCTGGATGAGTGGAACTAAGCAAGCCGCTTTCGTATGCAATGACAGATTGAGTATTGCTGTTCATGCGGTGCATGAAAAAGGAGGCCGTTCGGCCTCCTTTTTTGTGTCGCTCAGTTTTTCCCGTTACGTGCATCTGTTAGGCTAGCCAGCGCTATTTAGCACCGCTTTATCCCCTTAACGACCATTGATAGCGAAATGTGATCCTTGGTATGGATCACCACTGCGCTCAAGGAATTATCGAATGCCCATCGTAACGCTGCCGGATGGTAGCCAGAAAACGTTTGATGTCCCTGTTTCCATCATGCAGCTTGCAGCGTCCATTGGCCCTGGTTTGGCCAAGGCCTGTGTGGCAGGCAAGATTGATGGCAATTTGGTGGACGCCGCTGATCTCATTGAACACGATGCCAATGTGGCGATCGTGACGGCACGTGATCCAGAAGGGCTGGAAATTATCCGCCATTCCTGTGCTCACTTGATCGGCCATGCGGTCAAACAGCTTTTTCCTGATGCCAAGATGGCTATTGGTCCGACAATCGATGACGGTTTCTATTACGATATCGATTTTGGGGCCCCTGTCACCCCAGATGATATGGACACGATCGAAAAACGCATGAAAGCGTTGATCGAGCGCGAATACGATGTAGTGCGTGAGTACGTTGACCGTGACAAGGCGATGCTGACTTTCTTGCATCGCGATGAGCCTTATAAGCAGGAAATTATTCGCGAGATACCGGAAGGTGCTTCGATCCGGCTGTATCACCATGAAGAATACACTGATATGTGTCGCGGTCCTCATGTGCCCAACACCCGACACTTGAAAGCTTTTAAATTGACCAAGCTGGCCGGTGCCTACTGGCGTGGCGATGCTTCCAAACCCATGCTGACCCGCCTTTATGGAACGGCCTGGAGTGATAAAAAGCAGCTCAATGCCTACCTGAAACGTCTCGAAGAAGCCGAAAAGCGCGATCACCGTAAGCTGGCGCGTAAGATGGATCTATTTCATCTGCAGGAAGAAGCGCCGGGCATGGTGTTCTGGCATCCCAATGGCTGGACGATGTATCAGGCGTTGGAAGATTACATGCGTCGCATCCAACGCGAACATGGTTACCAGGAAATCCGGACACCCCAAGTGGTCGATTTATCCTTGTGGAAAAAATCAGGCCATTGGGGCCACTACAGCGAGCTGATGTTCACCACGGAATCAGAAAAGCGCGAGTATGCGGTAAAGCCGATGAACTGCCCGTGCCATGTGCAGGTATTCAATCAAGGGCTGAAAAGCTACCGTGACCTGCCGCTGCGTTTGGCGGAATTCGGCAGCTGCCACCGTAACGAGCCTTCCGGTTCCTTGCACGGCCTGATGCGTGTGCGTAGTTTTACCCAGGATGATGCGCATATATTTTGTACGGAAGGGCAGATTCAGGCAGAGGCCGAAGCGTTTATCGCCTTGACCCTTCAGGTATATGAAGCGCTCGGGTTTGATGAAGTGGAGCTTAAGCTCTCGACTCGTCCGGAAGATTTCATGGGGGAGTCTCACCTCTGGGATCAAGCGGAAGCCGGCCTTGAAGTAGCACTTGACTCCACAGGGCTGGAATGGACCCTACAGCCGGGCGAGGGGGCATTTTATGGCCCGAAAATTGAATTTTCTTTGCGAGATTGTCTCAATCGTGTGTGGCAATGTGGTACGCTACAGCTCGATTTTAACTTGCCGGGCAGGTTGGGCGCTCAGTTTGTGGATGAAGATGGCAGCCGAAAAACGCCAGTCATGTTACACAGGGCGATTCTCGGTTCCTTCGAACGCTTTCTGGGAATACTGATTGAACATTATGCCGGTGCCATGCCATTGTGGCTTGCTCCCCAGCAGGTAGTGGTCATGACGATTACTGATGCTCAGCGGGATTATGCCCTTGCGCTAGAGAAACGTTTGCAGAAAAATGGCTTGCGAGCCAAGGCGGACTTGAGGAACGAGAAAATCGGCTTTAAAATCCGCGAGCATACGTTGCAGAAAGTTCCCTATCTCCTGGTGGTAGGAGATAAGGAAGTCGAAGCTGACTCAGTTGCCGTGCGTACGCGTACAGGCGAAAATCTCGGCACCATGACGGTTGATGAATTCATCAAACGAGCGGATGCGGAGCGAGAAGCTCTAGCGATATCGACAATTGCCTAAGGAGACGGAACGATCAAGCGAAGCAGCCAGCGCGGGCGCCCTCAAGACAAGCGCCCCCCAATGAACGAGAGAATTACCGACGAAGAAGTACGCCTGATTGATAGCGACGGTGAGCAGTTGGGCGTAGTGCCCACTACCGAAGCCCTCGAGCGTGCTGAAGCTGCCGGTATGGATCTCGTGCAAATATCAAATGCCGATCCGATCGTGTGTAAGATCATGGATTACGGCAAATTCGTCTTTGAGCAGAAAAAGCAGAAAGCGGCTCAAAAGAAGAAGACAAAGCAAATCCAGGTGAAGGAAGTCAAATTCCGTCCTGGCACCGATGAAGGCGATTATCAGGTCAAGCTGAAAAACCTGACACGCTTTCTGGAAGGTGGTGACAAAGGCAAGGTCACATTGCGCTTCCGTGGGCGGGAAATGGCACACCAGGATATCGGCCGCCGGCTGATGGAACGGATAGCCAACGACCTGGAAGAGATCGGAGCCGTGGAGTCCTTTCCTAAAATGGAAGGACGCCAGATGGTCATGATCATTGCCCCGAAGAAAAAGTGATCCAACGGCGTTTTCAACGGGCCACCGCTGTTGCGGTGGTCGGCCCTGGATTTTCTAAAAAACTTGAGCGGAGTTACTCTCATGCCGAAAATCAAGAGCAACAGTGGTGCTGCGAAGCGCTTCAAGAAGACAGCTAGCGGCTTCAAGCACAAGCAGTCTTTCCGTAGCCACATTCTGACCAAGAAGTCGAGCAAGCGTAAGCGTCACCTGCGGGGTACGAAGCTGATTCACGATGCCGATAAGGCGCTGATTCAGCGTATGCTGCCCAACCTCTAAGGTTACGTTGTCGTTTTCTCTGGATGCCGTGAATACTCGGCATCAGCTATAAAGTCAGGAGTGTGTTATGGCCCGTGTCAAACGTGGCGTTGTCGCCCGTCGTCGTCACAAGAAGATTCTTAAGCAAGCTAAAGGTTACTATGGTGCGCGGTCACGCGTTTTCCGTGTAGCCAAGCAGGCTGTCATCAAAGCTGGTCAGTATGCCTATCGCGACCGCCGTAACCGCAAGCGTCAGTTCCGTGCGTTGTGGATTCAGCGTATCAACGCTGGTGCTCGTCAGAACGGCATGTCCTACAGCCGTTTTGTCGGTGGCCTGAAGAAAGCCGGTATCGAGATTGATCGCAAGGTACTGGCTGATCTGGCCGTTCACGAGAAGGCAGCATTTGCCGCTATCGTGGAAAAAGCCAAGGCTGCCCAGTAAAGGCATACATGCCGGGCAACTGAAGAGTTGCACAACTGTACTGCATGATATGTCCGTGGTCATTTCAGTGTGACCCATCCAGGGGAAGAGCAGCCGCTCTTCCCCTGTTTTTTTGTCACCCTATTGTTGCCTCCCCAATGCTGAACTTGGGGCCGCCTAATTCGGAGTTAATCGGATGGAACACCTTCCCACTCTGGTGTCTGAAGCTCGCCATGCCATCCAGGCAGCGGATAGTGTTGTCGCACTGGAAGAAATTCGTGTCAGCTATCTCGGCAAGAAAGGCGAAGTGACGGCCTTGCTCAAGGGCTTGGGCAAGTTGCCGCCCGAAGAGCGACCTGCTGCTGGTGAGCAGATCAATCAGGCAAAGCAGGCACTGGCCCAGGAAATCGATACGCAACGCCAGCAGCTGGAAGATGTCGCCTTGCAGGCGCGCCTGTCGGCCGAGCGTATCGATGTCACCTTGCCGGGGCGTGGACAGCCAAACGGCGGGTTGCATCCGGTCACACGCACGCTTGAGCGTATCGAGGAACTGTTTACCCGGATTGGCTTTGACGTGGCGGTGGGGCCGGAAATCGAAGACGATTACCATAACTTTGAAGCGCTGAATATTCCGGCTCACCACCCGGCGCGCGGAATGGCGGATACTTTTTATTTTGACGCCACCAGGCTGTTGCGTACCCATACGTCGCCTGTGCAAGTGCGCACCATGAAGGCTGAAGAGCCGCCAATACGCATCGTCTGCCCCGGGCGCGTATATCGCAGCGACTCCGACCTGACCCACACCCCGATGTTTCATCAGGTGGAAGGGTTGTTGGTGGACGAGGATGTCAGTTTTGCCGATCTCAAAGGCACCATAGAAGATTTCCTGCATGCGTTTTTCGAACGTGATGATCTTTCCGTTCGCTTCCGGCCTTCCTATTTTCCCTTCACCGAACCCTCCGCCGAGGTGGATATTCAGTGCGTGATGTGCAGCGGTGAAGGATGCCGTGTGTGTTCAAACAGTGGTTGGCTGGAAGTGATGGGTTGCGGCATGGTGCACCCCGAAGTGTTCCGCCACAGTGGTATCGATAGCGAGCGCTTCACTGGTTTCGCCTTCGGTATGGGAGCCGAACGCTTGGCCATGTTGCGCTATGGTGTCAATGACTTGCGCCTGTTCTTCGAGAACGACCTGCGCTTTCTTCGCCAGTTCGCCTGATACCGCCACCAAACACAGGAATCACCATGAAATTCTCTGAAAAATGGTTGCGTGACTGGGTGTCACCGCAGCTGGATACGCAAGCCATGGCCGACCAAATTACCATGGCGGGTCTGGAAGTGGATGCTGTCGCCCCTGTAGCGGCTGCATTCGGCGGGGTGGTGGTGGCTGAAGTACTCAGCAAGACCCAGCACCCGAATGCCGACAAGCTCAACGTATGCAGCGTGGATGATGGCAGCGGTGATCCTGTCCAGGTGGTATGCGGGGCACCCAACGTCGCAGTGGGGCAGAAAGTGCCTTTTGCGCAGGTTGGTGGGCTATTGCCGGGCGACTTCAGGATCAAGAAAGCCAAGCTGCGCGGTGAAGAGTCCTTCGGCATGATCTGCTCGGCCTCCGAGTTGGGGTTGGAGGAAGAGACGTCTCCCGGCATCCTGGTATTGCCCGATAGCGCCCCGGTAGGAGAGAGCTTTCGCGACTACATGGGCCTCGATGATCACACCATTGAAGTGGATCTCACGCCGAATCGTGGCGATTGCTTGAGCATCAAGGGCATGGCACGAGAAGTGGGAGTACTCAATCGGTTGGCCGTAACAGGGCCCGCGATGGCAGCGATCGAGACTGCTCATGATGAAACCTTTGCGGTAACGCTAGAGGCGCCTGAGAACTGCCCGCGTTATATCGGTCGCTTGATTTCCGAGGTCAATCCGGCTGTCGAAACGCCGCTGTGGATGGTGGAATGCCTTCGCCGAAGTGGTGTGCGCTCGATCGACCCTGTGGTTGATGTCACCAACTACGTCATGCTGGAGTTAGGGCAACCGCTGCATGCCTTTGATCGGGAAAACTTGCAGGGCGGCATTGTGGTGCGTATGGCCAAGCAAGACGAAATGCTGACGTTGCTCGATGGTCAGCGCATCGCCTTGCGTCCTGAAACGCTGGTGATTGCCGATGAAAACGGCCCCTTGGCCATGGCCGGGATCATGGGGGGAGAACATTCGGGCGTCAGCGCAAAAACCCGCACCATTTTTCTGGAATCGGCATTTTTCACCCCGCTGGCGATTGCGGGGCAAGCGCGCTCCTATGGCCTGCATACCGATGCTTCCCATCGATTCGAGCGGGGGGTTGACCCGGGCCTGACCGCATTGGCTGTGGAGCGCGCCACTCAGCTTTTGCTCGAGATATGTGGCGGACGTCCCGGCCCCTTGGTTGAGGCAGTCAGCGAGGCTCATCTGCCTGATTCAGCGCATATTACCCTGCGAGCGCAGCGTTTGGCCCAGGCGCTGGACAAGGACCTGGCTGCGGATGAGGTAACCGATATTTTGCAGCGGCTGGGTATGCAGGTACTTGCCGATGACAACGGCTGGCAGGTTCAGGCGCCCAGTTGGCGGTTTGATATTGCCATCGAAGAGGACTTGATCGAAGAAGTTGCTCGGATACACGGCTATAATAATTTGCCGTCGCGTCGCCCCTCTGCACGCTTGGCATTGCGTTCATCCAACGAAGCGCGCCTGAGTGAATCGCAGCTACGCCATCAGATGGTGGCAAGAGGCTATCAAGAAGCGGTGACCTACAGCTTCGTGGCCCCGGAATTGCAGGCAACGATATTGCCTGATGCGGTTTCACCCAAGCTTGCGAATCCTATTTCCGCCGATCTTTCGGTAATGCGGGCGAGCCTATTCCCCGGCTTGATTCGCGCCATGGAGCACAATCTCAACCGCCAGCAAACCCGCATTCGCTTGTTCGAGACTGGCTTGGTCTTCAACGGTGAACTGGATGGCTTGTCCCAGGTGCCCATGCTGGGTGCTCTGGCTTGCGGTCCGCGTGACGCCGAGGGGTGGGCAGCTAACCGCGACGCCGTGGATTTTTATGATCTCAAGGGTGATCTGGAAAGCGTGCTGGGCCTGGGAGGAAATGCTTCCGACTGGCGTTTCGAGCCCGGCGAGCATCCTGCTCTGCAGCCAGGACAGAGCGCACGTATCCTCTACCAGGGTCAGGAAGCAGGGTGGATCGGTACATTGCATCCTCGTGTTCGCGCCAAGCTCGGGCTGAAAATGGATGCGGTGCTGTTTGAGGTGCGCCTGGATGCCTTGAGCGAAGGCCGTATACCCGCTTTTGAGCCGCTTTCACGCTTTCCCGAGGTGCGTCGGGATCTGGCATTGCTTCTAGACGAGGAAGTGCCGGTTCAGGTATTGCTCGATAGCGTGGAAAGGCATGCCGGCGATTGTCTGACAAGCATCAAATTATTTGATGTGTATGCGGGTAAAGGCGTGCCGGAAGGCCACAAGAGCATCGCCTTGGGCTTGACCTGGCAGCATCCATCACGCACGCTGAATGATGAGGAAATCAATCAGTTGGTGGATACGGTTGTGATCCAGGTGCGTGCTGAGCTGGGTGCAAAACTGCGCGGCTGAGAACGGTAGCTATATGGCAAAAGCGATA
This sequence comes from Vreelandella zhuhanensis, assembly GCF_009793355.1. Lineage (GTDB taxonomy): Bacteria > Pseudomonadota > Gammaproteobacteria > Pseudomonadales > Halomonadaceae > Vreelandella > Vreelandella zhuhanensis. The sequence continues at coordinate 121,889 of NZ_WTKP01000005.1, read as the reverse complement.
CGGCGACGGTACGCCCATAACATTCCTGGCGATGCGTTCGCTGCAAGGAGGATAGCCATTATGAGTGCGTTGACCAAAGCGGAACTGGCGGAACATCTGCATGCCGAGCTGGGGTTGTCCAAACGAGAGGCCAAGGCAATGGTGGAAGCCTTCTTCGAGGAAATAAGAGCATGTCTGAGGGAAAACGAGCAGGTGAAGCTTTCCGGTTTCGGTAACTTCGACCTGCGGGACAAGCGCGAACGGCCGGGACGTAACCCTAAGACCGGTGAGGAAATTCCGATTTCCGCACGGCGTGTCGTTACCTTTCGTCCAGGCCAAAAGCTCAAGCAGCAGGTAGAGTCTTATCCCGCTTCATAGTGTTAATGCTGGTACTTAGCTGACACTAAATGAAAAGCTAGCATGGGAAGGTGCTGCTCGTAAGGGCGGCACCTTCTCATGTGTGGGCTATAGATACGTCTCCCCGTTATCCAGCACCTCCTTCGAGCCACCAGGTAATGATGACTTTGAATACATAGCCGAGCATACCAGCGCCAAGAACGATAAACAGCATGAGGGTGCCGAAACGCCCCGCGTTGGACTGTTTGGCTAGATCCCAGATGATAAAGCACATGAATACAATCAATCCGCCGATCATTACTGGAGTGATCCAAGCTTCGAACGTCTGCTGCATGAGGGCTCCTATTGCAGGTATTTCTTCACCTGTTAATATTTGACCAAAATCATCGGGTATTTGTCGACTACTAGAGTAGTGCTGTGACACTTTGACAGGGGTAAACCTATAATGCCGAAGCTGAATATCTTTGTGGGCACTATGTACGGTGGTGCGTTGGATGTGGCTGAACAGGTCAAGCCACTGTTTGAACAGGCGGGCTTTGACGTGACTATTTTTGAGCAGCCCATGCTTGAAGACCTCATCCAGCATAAGACTGACGTAGCGCTGTTTTGTGTTTCGACTACCGGTAGCGGGGATTTTCCGGGTAATTTCGTACCTTTTGTGCGCGCTTTTCATGAGCAAGGCCCGGCCTTGTCTGAATTGCGCTATGGCCTGATTGCGTTGGGTGATAGTTCTTACGGAGAAACGTTCTGTGGTGCCGGACGAGCGCTGGATGCGCTATTGGAAGACCATGGTGCCACCCGGCTGGGAGAACGATTGGAAATCGATGCCATGGAAACCTTCATGGCTGACGATGAAGCTGTGCCATGGGTCGAGCAGTGGATTGACTCCCAGCAGTTGAAGGCGGCCTGATATGCAACGACCTTCTCCCACAGCCGGGCGTTTGAGTGTGGCGTTCGGCCTGTGTGTGGTAATGCTTGCCACCTTGCCACGTTATCTGGCGGGGGGCCATGAAACCCGCCAGACACTTATCCTGATCGCTCTTGGCGTGGTGGCGCTGGCAACGTTCATGCAATGGCGCATTTTGCCGCAAGAAGCCCGGGCTCGCCTGCCTGCCTTGCTCAAGCGATTGGTGGGCATGCTAGTGGTGGGGTCGCTGTTGATGGGCCTATGGCACTGGCTCTTTACTGACTGGATTAGCTGGCAAGTCCTGTTATCACACGGTGCTACCCTAGGCCTTCTGCTCCACGTAGTCAGCTTGTGGTGGTCAAGTGAAAAAGAATGAGCGTTTCTTTCGGCTAATGGCTAGGAGTTGGTTTTAAACACTGCTATAGACATGGATTAAAGTTTTTTAAGCTATATAAAGCCATGCTGTATTGGTGTTATTTTCTAGTCTTGGACGGTTAGCATTTTGTAGCGTTGGCCTTATAAGCAATTAACCAAAAGGAAGGTAGCAATGTCGCGGCAAACAGTGGTGTTGGGAGCGGGCATGGTAGGCGTCAGTATTGCCTGGCACCTTGTTCAGCGGGGACATGATGTAACCTTGGTGGACCGGCTTAAGCCAGGGCGCGAAACCTCCTTCGGTAATGCGGGCATTATCCAGCGAGAAGCGGTACGGCCGTACCCCTTCCCTCGAGACTTGAAAACCTTGCTAAAGGTAGTTCCCAATCGGCGGGTAGACATTCGCTACCGACCAGGTGGCATGCTACAAGCAGCTTCTCCGCTGTTACGCTATTGGCTGAATTCGGCACCCGCCATCTACAAGAAAATCGTACCGGAATATGCCTCTCTGATTCAGCTTTCATTGCAGGAACATGCCCCCATGATCGAGGCGGCTGGCGCCGAGGCCTTGGTGTGCAAGGATGGCTGGCTTGAGCTGTATCGAACGCCGAGCAAATTGAACAAACGCCTGAAAGAAGCCGAAGAGGCGCGTGGTCGTTTCGGCGTTCAGTTCGAATTGCTGGATGGCTTGGCTCTGGCAGTCAAGGAGCCTGACCTCAGTGAAGACATCATAGGTGCCATCCATTGGCTTGATCCTTGGACGGTGGCGGACCCCGGCGCCCTGGTGGAAGCTTATGCTCAGGCGTTCCAGAAGGCCGGCGGGGAACTCTTGCAGGCGGATCTCCAGGAAGTAACCCAGCAGGAGCAAGGCTGGGTGGTCCACACCAGCGAAGGTGACCTGGAGGCCGATACCCTGGTGGTCGCGCTGGGCCCATGGGCGGGAAGCTGGCTGAAGGGACTGGGCTATGATTTTCCCACTTTCGTCAAACGCGGTTATCACATGCATTACGGGCTTGCCCCAAAAGCGAAACTGCATCACTGGGTGATGGATGCCGAAGTCGGTTACTTGCTGGCACCCATGCATGCTGGCGTGCGTTTGACCACGGGGGCGGAGCTTGACCGGCTGGAAGCTCCTGCCCATGAAAGCCAGCTCAAGGCAGCCGAGACAATGGCGCGTAAGCTTTTCCCCTTGGGGGAACGGTGCGACCAAACCGCCTGGAAGGGCGCTCGCCCTTGCCTGCCGGATATGAAGCCGGTGATTGGTCCGGCGCCTCGTCACAAGGGATTATGGCTAGCGTTCGGCCATGGGCATCAGGGATTTACCTTGGGGCCGGCAACCGGTCGTCTATTGGCTGACATGATAGAAGGCGATACGCCACCCATCGACATGGCCCCTTTCCGTGCTGAGCGCTTCCGCTAATCAAAGAGCTCACCTTTCAACATTTGAGTGAGTTTTTGAAGGAAGGTGGGCGTAAGCCTTTTGGATATCCAGGGTGGTGAGGCAAGTGAACTTCTCGACGAAAAACACTAGAGTTGAAAGACAGGAAAAGCGCTCTTCGAATTGCTCCTCGGTCCCCGCGAGGCGCCGATTGACATTGGCACGGTAACCATCTTTGAGTTTGGCAATCCGTACGCGTGCACGCCTATCAGCTTCTTGTTTTTCCACCACCAATTCTGGCTGTGTATCGAGTAATACTTTCAAGTGGTTGGCGTCGTCGCGCTCTTCAGGGGTCGCCCAGAGCGCCTGGTCACGGTCGCCATATTGATAGAGAATCACTGCCAGGGGCATGAAAAAGATAGCGCCGGCAAGCATCCAGGTCAGTTGTGTTGGAGAAAGCGACAGGGTAATGGCCATCAGTAGTTGCCCTAGTGACCCTATCGCTAATACTAGTGCCAACGGTCGCCAGGTTCTTTGGTTCATGACGCTTTTCCCCAAGCTATAGCCCCATAAACCGAGCACCGCCAACATACCGATGCCCAGCTGCATTAGGGAGAAAAGGTTGCCCCCTCCCAGCAAAAGGGCCACTACCCCTACAATAATCAAAAGACTGTAAATAGCGGCAAACAGAAGATACGCACGGTGCAGGTTCATTATTATATGTCCTTCTCTTGAGGGTTACCTGTAATCAGCGTTCTCCTAGCTTAGGCGCCAAAGACGTTGGACTCCATATTTTCCATCACAGGTGTTCTTGCCACCGCTGTTTTTTCTCGCATGGTATAACTGTCATGATTTCTAACGTAATCAACTAATCAGGAAAGGAGACCCAAAGGGTGCGATTACTGCATACCGCAGACTGGCAGATTGGGCGCCAATATGGCCGCTTTGCACCGGAGGACGCACTCGCCTTGGCCGAGGCCCGGTTCAGCGCTGTCGAGCGGTTGGCGCGCCTGGCCACTGAGCAAGCTGTGGCGGCGGTGCTCGTGGCCGGGGATGTATTCGATGCACAGACTGTCTCGGATCGCACGGTTCGGCGTTTATTCAATGCCATGCAAGGTTTTTCGGGTCCTTGGATCTTGATTCCGGGCAACCACGATGCCGCTTTGGCGGAGAGTGTCTGGCACCGAGCCAAGCGGCTGGGGGCAATTCCAACCCATGTCGAAGTACTGCTTGAACCTGGTGTCTATGCCTTTCCCCAGTCAGGTATCGCTGTATTGGCGGCTCCATTGACCCAGCGCCAGACATCTGCAGATCTCACCGCCTGGTTCGATAACGCCGAAAGCCCCGAGGGGCTATTACGCCTTGGACTGGCGCATGGCAGCGTACAGGGCCAGCTGGCGGATGACATCGATTCACCTAATCCCATCGCCGCCGAGCGGGCCGCACGCGCCCGGCTGGATTACCTGGCATTAGGTGATTGGCATGGTCTCAAACGGATTGATGAACGCACCTGGTATAGCGGGACGCCCGAGCAGGAACGTTTCAAGAATAACGGTGCCGGTCAGGCCCTGATCGTAGACTTCGAACAATCTGGTCAACCGCCGCGGGTGACTGCCCATCAGGTGGGAGAGTTTCAATGGCGCCAATGGCAGGAAACCTTAGGAGTCGACTCCGACATCGACCGCTTGATCGAGCGTCTGGAAGCATTACCTGCACCGGCGGTACTGGCCTTGAACCTTGCGGGAGATACCGACCTTGCGGGCCATCAGCGGCTCATCCAAGCGTTGGCCGAAGCCGAGGCCCGGCATCGCAGCGTGCAGTACGATCTCTCGGCACTACGCCTGCAGCCTACCGATGCCGATGTTGCCGCTCTTGATGCCGATGGCTATCTAGGGGATGTGATCGATGAGCTGCGTGCGCAACAGTCCTTGCATGATGACGAAGCCTCCCGCGATGCCCTGGTGCTACTGGCGGGCCTGCTGCGTGAGCGCTTGCCCCAGGCTGCATCGAGTGCCGAGGAATCGGCATTGGGTATGGGCACGCTGGAACGGGAAGATAACGCATGAAACTCAAGCGAATACGCATTGAGCAGCTACGCCAGTTTCAGCATCCCTTGATGGTGGATAATCTCCAGCCCGGGATCAATGTTTTTACCGGCCCTAACGAATCCGGCAAGAGCACCATTGCCAGCGCCATCCGTGCTGCCTTTTTCGAGCGTCACCGTTCCAGCAGTGTCAGCGACCTGCAACCTTGGGGCGATTCCTCGGCTACGCCTCAGGTGACGCTTGAGTTCGACTGGCAGGATCGGCATTGGCGGTTGGAAAAACGGTTTCTAGGACGCAAACGCTGTGACTTGGAGATTGCCGGCGTGCATTACAGTGGAGATGACGCCGAAGAGCAGTTGGCTGATCTGCTGGGCTTTCAACATCCCGCACGCGGGGCCAGCAAGGCAGAGCATTGGGGGATTCCCGGACTTCTGTGGATCGAGCAGGGCGCCGGGCATGAACTGCGGCCAGCGGTGGAACATGCGGCCGATCATTTGCAATCGGCCTTGGGAGCTGGTCTGGGAGAGGTGACCAGCAGCGGAGGAGATGAAATTATCCAGGCGGTGGCCACCCAGAAGGCCGTGTTTCTCACTGCTACCGGAAAGCCGCGAGGCGAATTCGCCAAACTCCCCGTCCAGATTGCTCAGCAGCGAGAAGAGCTTGTCGGTCTGGAAACGCGTATTGCCAACTATCGCCAAGAGGTCGACCGACTGTCCGAGCTGCGTAAGCAGCATGCAATGGATGCTCGGGAAAAACCCTGGCAAATGCTACGCCAGCAACAACAGGCCGCCGAAAAAGCGTTGGCCGACGTCGAGACCCTTCAACAGGCCCAGGCAGTGGATCAGCAAGCGTTACAAAGCTGTCAGAATACCCTGATTCTTCTGCGTGAGCAGCTCGAAGCTTTCCAGCGTCAGCAACAGACGCTGCTGCAGCGCCAGAGTGCTGCCCAGCACGCCAAGCAAACTCTGCAGGCGCTGAATGAGGGGAATGCTGATATCAATGCCGAGCATCAGCGAGCGGAAAAAAGCTATCGGCAGGCATGCCATATCGCGCAGCAAGCTCGACAGCAAGAGCAGGCAGGTCGCTTGCTGCAGGAGTTGGAACGTCTGTCTCGGGAACGTGTCGCTCTGGATGACAGACTCGAAAAAGCCTACCGCGTCCAGGCTGAGTTGTTGGAGCAGCGCCGGGCTTTACCATGCCGGAGAATCGATGAGCCGATCCTGGACAAGCTACGCAAGCAACACAAGCAACGCGACGACCTGGGCATTCGGCTGCAAAGCGTCGCTACACGCCTGCAATACGATATATTGCCGGACCAGGCAGTCGAGCTCGATGGCCAGGCATTGACCATGCAGGGGGAGACGTTACTGCTCGAGTCGGGGGAAATGATGATCCCCGGCGTGGGGCGTCTGCGTATCATTCCAGGCGGAGAAGATATCGGCGAGCTGTCACGCCGGCATAGACAGCTGGAAGAGGCACTCAAGGCTCTGTTCGAGCAACTTGAGATCACTTCCCTGGCCGAAGCCGAACAGCGCATGGAAGTCTATCAACGTTTGCATATCGAAATTCAGGCCAACGAGCGGCTATTAAGTAGCTTGGCACCGGAAGGTATCGACTTGTTGAGCCAGGCATGTGAGAGCTGCAAACAGCAATGCGAGACGTTTTCCGCACAATGTCGCAACTCGACGGTACTAGCTGAGGAAGCGCCGAGCCTGGTTGATGCCGAAGCGCAACGCACAGCAGCTGAACAGGCGCTTAAAATGGCCGAAAAGCGCCAGAGCGATCACCAGCTGGCATTGAACGGCGCCCGCCGGGATGCGGTCAATAATGATGCAGAATTGCAGCGTTTACAGGCTGAGCTCTCGGCACCAGATCGTCAGCAGCGCGAACGCGAACTCAGTCAGCAGTTAGTGGAGCAGCGCGCTGAGCATGCCTCGCTTGAACAGCGCATTGCCAATCGACAACAGCGTATCAACGCTGCACAGCCTGTATTGCTACAGCAGGATGTGCAGCGCTTTGCGCGTAGCGCCGAGCAGCTTGAAAAAGCCGTCCATGATCGCGAGCTGGCGCTGACCGAGCTACATAGCCGTCTTGAGGCACATAGTGCCGAAGGGCTGGAAGAGCAACGCACAGAATGCTTGCTGGTTTGCGAGCAACTCGAACGTCGTTACGCTGAGATGCAACGGCGAATGGCGGCGCTTTCCTTGTTACATACGTTGCTCAAGGAAAAACGCCAGGCATTGACTCAGCGCCTGCAGGCCCCGTTACAGCGGCATCTCAACCACTACCTGGCGCTGTTGTTTCCTCAGGCCAGCCTGAGCGTCGATGAAAATTTGATTCCCGCTCAGTTAACCCGTACGCAAACTTTTGGAGTTGAGCATGGTGGCCTGGAAGCACTGAGCTTCGGTGCGCGCGAGCAGATGGGTTTGATCAGTCGCCTGGCCTACGCAGATTTGCTGCGTGAGGCAGGGCGTCCTACGCTTATCATTCTTGACGACGCCTTGGTGCACAGCGACGCCCAGCGTCTGGAGCAGATGAAACGGATTCTATTCGATGCCGCAGAGCGCCATCAGGTGTTGTTGTTCAGCTGCCATCCGGAAGACTGGTGCGACTTGGGGGTTGCCCCGCGCGACATGCAAGCGCTCAAGGCAGCCGTCAACAGCCCTAATTTAAGCATTACAACCTAACCAGTTTTTTGTTGAAAAAATTCTTTTTCTCTCTTCCATGCCTATCACACTAACTTTATCTATATAAACGGTAGCTATAAACCAAAACCAAACAGAGGAGAGAGGCAGTGATTGAGGCACTAATTAATAAGCTGAGTTACTACATGACTCTCTCCAACGAAGAAAAACAGGTGCTGGTGAATGCGGCTACCCAAAGCTTTCATGTGGACAAAGGTGAGGTCATTATCAACGAGGGCGAGCGACCCGAGCACGTCTACCTCATAGAAAAGGGATGGGCATGTCGCTACAAACTTCTGAAAAACGGTGAGGTTCACATCATGGCTTACCTGATCCCGGGAGATCCATGCGATGTGCATATCACCATCCTTGAGAAAATGGATCACTCGATACGTGCGCTTACGCCAATGAGACTGCGCAAGTTTCCAGCAGATGAAATGCGTAACATCATGGAAAATCATCATCGCCTGGCGCGAGCGCTTTTCTGGTCCATCCTAGTGGATGAAGCCGTTTTGCGAGAATGGTTGGTCAATATGGGGACTCGGCCAGCCGCGGCACGACTGGCACATGTCTTTTGTGAAATGCTGATACGTTCACAGATTGCCGGTTGTGCTGAAAACGACAGTTTTGAGTTTCCACTGACCCAGGCGGAACTCGGCGAGTCGATGGGGCTGACACCGGTACATACCAACCGTGCTCTTCAAAAGCTGCGTCAGGAGGGCTTGGTATCGCTGGAAAAGAAACGTTTGACGATTCTTGACTGGGAGCGATTGAAGCAATTTTCGCAATTCGATCCGATTTACCTGCATTGCCAGAACCTGCCTCGATGAGCATTTCTAATGCACAAAAAGCTATACTATTGTTGCACTGAAGCGGAGCGTAGGTGACCCCCCAAACAGTTCGATACCCAGCAAATCGAATCCATGATGTTCGGTCCGGCAATGCGCTTAGCGGGGCTGAAAGAGGATGGGTGGTGCTTCTTTGCGTGAAGGTCTCTTCGAAGTTCTCTCTTATCTCATGCGTAGCACCCAATGGGCTGCGGCGGTACAATGCCTTCATTAACGTAAGCGTCTAGCCATGTAAATTGCAAAGCAAGTACAAGGCTGAGTACAAATTACTGAAGAGGCAAGATGACAGACACCAATTTGGCCCGCCAGACCGCGCTTCGGCGCACCTTTGCCATCATTTCGCACCCGGATGCGGGCAAGACCACTATCACTGAAAAGATGCTGTTGTTCGGCAATGCCATCCAACTGGCCGGTTCGGTGAAGAGCAAGCGCAACGACCGTCACGCCACTTCCGACTGGATGAAAATGGAGCAGGAACGCGGCATCTCGGTGACAACCTCGGTGATGCAGTTCCCCTATGGGGGGCGCATGGTCAACCTGCTGGATACGCCGGGGCACGAAGACTTCTCGGAAGATACCTACCGCACTCTGACCGCGGTGGACTCAGCGCTGATGGTGATAGACTGCGCCAAGGGTGTCGAGGCACGTACCATCAAACTGATGGAAGTGTGTCGCTTGCGCACCACGCCGATCCTTACCTTCATCAACAAGATGGACCGCGAGACGCGCGACCCCATAGAGGTGATGGACGAAGTCGAAGAAGTGCTCAATATTCAGTGTGCACCGATGACTTGGCCGATCGGCATGGGGCGTGCCTTCAAAGGTGTCTATCACCTTTATAATGATGTGATTCATCTCTATACCCAAGGGCAGGGCAGCCGAATTCCCGAGGACCGGCGTATCGAAGGGTTGGACAACCCTGAGGTGGATGCCGTGCTCGGCGAAGACCAGGCGGAAGAGCTGCGCATAGAAGTGGAACTGGTGCGTGGCGCCGCTCATCGCTTCGATCACGATGCCTACCTGCGTGGCGACCTGAGCCCAGTGTATTTCGGTACCGCCATGGGTAACTTCGGGGTGCGTGAAATGCTCGATGGCTTTGTCGAGTATGCACCGGCACCTCAGCCCCATAAGACCGATGTGCGTGTCGTCGAGCCCGATGATGAGCGCTTCACCGGGTTTGTGTTCAAGATTCAGGCCAACATGGATCCCAATCACCGCGACCGCATTGCCTTCCTACGGGTCTGCTCGGGCAAGTACGACAAGAACATGAAGATGCGCCATGTGCGAATCAAGAAGGACGTCAAGATCGCCGATGCTCTGACGTTCATGGCGTCCGATCGTGCCCATGTGGAAGAAGCCTGGCCCGGCGATATTATCGGCCTGCATAACCATGGCACGATCCAGATCGGCGATACCTTTACCGTCGGCGAAGACATGCGCTTTACCGGTATTCCGCACTTTGCCCCTGAATTGTTCAAGCGTGTGCGGTTGAAAGATCCGCTCAAGATGAAAGCGCTGCACAAGGGCCTGCAACAGCTTTCCGAAGAAGGGGCGACGCAGGTCTTCATGCCGATAGATAATAACGACCTGATACTGGGCGCGGTCGGTACGCTGCAGTTCGATGTGGTGGCCCATCGGCTGAAAGAAGAATACAAGGTCGATTGTTTGTATGAAGGCATCAACGTCAATACTGCTCGTTGGGTGTATAGCGAGGATGCCAAGAAGCTTGAGGAATTCAAGCGCAAGGCGAGCACCAACCTGGCCATCGACGGTGGCGGCTACCTGACCTACATTGCCCCTACAAGGGTCAATCTGCAGATGACCCAGGAACGCTGGCCGGAAATACGCTTCCAGCCGACGCGGGAGCATTAAGCAAGCGTAAGCCAGAGAGCAACGCCAGAGAAAACAGAGGAGCGCGGAAATGATCGATGCCCACTGCCACCTGGATTTTCCCGATTTCGATAGCGACCGTGAGGCGATGTTCAAAAGGGCGAAAGCGGTGGGAGTAGTGCATTTCATGGTGCCTGGCACCACCAAGGCGCGCTGGGAGAAAGTGCTGGCATTGGGCAAGCGAGACGATGTCAGCATAAGTCTCGGATTACATCCTTATTTCATGGAGGAACACCGGAATGAGGATATCAAGGCGCTGGAACATGCTTTGGATGAGCATCTCGAAGGTCTGGCGCCTGAGGTTGTCGCGATAGGTGAGTGCGGAATCGATGCGCGTTTCAAGGAGAGCTGGGACGCGCAATGGGAGTATTTCAATGCCCAGTTACGCATCGCCAAGGACCGTGACCTGCCGATTGTGATTCACTGCGTGCATGCCAATGACCAAGTGGGAAAACGCCTGCGCGAGCTGAAACTCCCCGCCGGAGGGCTGATTCATGCCTTTGCCGGGTCGCCCGAGCAGGCAGCCAAGTTTGTGGACCTGGGATTTGTGCTGGGGTTAGGGGGTGCTACCACCTATGAACGCGCCAAACGCCTGCATCGAGCAGTGAAATCGCTTCCCGACGACGCCTATGTGCTGGAAACCGATAGCCCCGATATGCCGCTTTGCGGCTATCAAGGTAAGCGTAACGAGCCGGCACGGGTGGCCAAGGTGTGTCGGGCCGTCGCCGAGCTCAGAGGCCAGACGGTAGAGGAAGTGGCCAGTACTGCCACGACGACCACGAAAAAACTGTTTCGCCTTCAGGGACTCGCTGTTTGAGCGCTCTTGCTTTTGCTCGGTCAGCCAAGAATTGTCAGCTCGAAAACATTGCGTATGCATTCTCCATCCCACTCGTAGCCCAGATGCCGGCCCTGCCAGGTGGCGGAAAGAATCGGGGGTCGTAGCACGGCAGTACAGGTCCCGCCTGTGTCTCGCACACTCGGGTAGAGAATCCCGTCATGCCGGTCTTCCCGTGCCTGGCGGCCGAATGCCTGTGCAGCTGACCAGTCGTCGGGAGCCAACAGCGATTGAGCGTCTACTGCTTCATGCAGGTCGAGCAAATTGCCTGACAGGTTGGAAAGATAGACACGCTGCTGCAGCATCATGGGAGGCTCGCAAGATTCCCGCATGAAATGCTCGGCGTGATAACGGGTTTCCGCAATGGCCGTGGTTTCCGTCGAGGCACAGTAATAAGCCCCGAAAGTACCATCCGTGAACCGCGAGCCAGTCATGGGGAAATGACAAAATGCCGCCATCACCGGTGTCCAACCCTGGCCGTAGCGACGGTCTTTTTCGCGTACTAGGTGGATGGCTCCAGCTTCTTCGCGCAGTCGCGCTGAGGTCTCGCCTTCCAGCTCGTTGAGCAATACCCAGTCGTCAGGCGAGTCGTTGACCGACTCGAACAAGTCGATGGGAGGGAAGCGTGAGGCAATGATGCGGTAGCTGGGATGCCACTTGACCGCTCTCAGCGCAAAGCTCATGCATGGCCCCCACCGCGCGCTGCATCCAGGTGCTGGCGCACGATGTAAAGATCGGATACCTGGCCATTGAGCAAACGTTCGATAGGTGAGTGGTCCGCAAAGAGGGGATTGTGGTTGGGACGCTGTAGCCAGGTGTCGGCAGCTTGTTGATTGGGCAGCAAGATGTGCAGTGCTTTGTAAATACCCAGAATCAGCGACACGCGTTCAAGATGATTGACATCGAGCCGTGCGCTTTGAGGGTCGTTTTTCCAACGGCGGTAAGTGGAGTCAGGGACACCTAACAGAATGGCTGCCTCGTGCTCCTTGAGCCCCCAAGCCTTGGAAATGCCGGGGTAGGTGCGCATGGCCGCCGCCGCCATTCCCTTGCGTTTATCTGTGCTCATTTGTTGTAGAGACATGACCGAACCCTCCTCATCCATGAGGAAAGAATAGTTCAAATGAGCGACGATGTAAAAGTTACGTTCATTTGGTGGTTTTTAAAAGTACTTGTCAGGGTGAAGAGTAGTTATTCGTGAGCCACCAGCGTTTCCGGGTCGAGGCGTTCGATCGGGTAGGGCAAGGCAAGCAAGCTAACTGGATAGCCTTCAACGTTCAGAGAAAGCTCTTCTATCGCATTGGTGGCCAGTACGGCCAGGAACTCGATATTACCTTGAGCATCCGCTGCCGTGACCACAGCCTCGCCACGTGATTTACCTGCTTCATCGTATACAGGCGTACCCGGCTCGATAGAGGTGTTCGTGGTCACTTTGGCCCGGGCCAAGCGTTTTTTGACCTGACCACGAAAGTGCGCTCGAGCGACTACTTCCTGGCCCATGTAGCAGCCTTTCTTGAAACTGATGCCCCCAAGAGCTTCCCAATTGAGCATTTGTGGCAGGAACTGATCCTGCTGTGCTGAGGTGACCCAGGCAATACCGGCCTGGATATCCAGTAGCTTCCAAGGACTTTCATCTTGGGAAACACTCGCTTGGGGGATGGCGTCCAAAGTGGCGATACCCGTTTGAGGGATACAGGCCAGCCAGCGCGGTTGGGGACCAGGGTGGCGTAGCAATTGAGCATCCTGTGAAGCGGACTGCGCCTGATGCCAGGAAATGTCAGGTAGCGACACTTCGAGTGCTTGAGCCATTTGATGTCCGGCATGTTCACCGATCACGCCGATAAGAGAAATTTCTTGCGCAATGCGTAACTCCACTTTGTAGAAAGCGGCGAATTTCTTTAAATGGGCGAGTAAAGAATCCAGCAAATCATGGGAAAGCATCAGGCGATAATGATCTTCTGCCACTTTCCATAGCTGCGCATTTGCCAGTACACGGCCCTTGGCGGTGCAAAAGCAGGTCAGGGGAGCGAAGTTACCGTTGGCATGAGCCACTTGGGCACTTGTCTGCCCTTGGAGCAGCGTTTCGGCGCCCTTTCCTTTGAGCTCCAGAATGCCCAGATGGGAAAGGGAGACAAAGTCAGGCGGTGCGAGGGGATCAGACATGTACAAAAACTCCGAGTGATCATTGGCCATTCATCAGCACCTGAAAGGCAATCAAAAGGCGGCGAAATAGGCTGTTATCTCTCAAATGAGGGCGTGAGCGGCTAATTGCAAGGCATTGGACCCGTGCTAGACTCGGCGGTGCTTTTGCCAGTCTTGCACAGGAGGCGTGATGACGCATTACTCGTTGAGTTTTAACGGCGTAGAAACAACCGAGCAGGTCAACCGTATTACCACGGTATTGATGATGCTCGATGGGGTGGAGAGCGTCGAAGTTGGCCGTCATGGTGCAGAAGTAGAAGGCCGGGTGAATCCTCAGGCACTGATTGAGGCGATCAAATCTCTCAAACTAGGAATAGAGGTAACCTAATGCGCATGCCGATTGAAATCATCAGCGAACGTAACCATGTTTTTCGCCAACGTGTGGAACTTGAGGGCCTGGAAGACCTCTATGCGGATGTGCCTCAAGCATTCGGTGGTGAGGGAAGCGCCCCCGATCCGCATGATTACTTCGATATTGCCCTGGGGACCTGTAAGGCAATCACCGTGCAAATGTATGCCAAGCGCAAACGATGGCCGCTTGAAGGCATTAGCGTCAAGGTCAAACGTGATGACAGCCAGGAAACCAAGGGGCTTTATAAGCTGGATGTGGAGCTTTTCTTGCATGGCATTGAAGACCCGGATCAGCGCGCCAAGCTGGAAGACATCAGCCATCGCTGTCCCATTCAACGCCTGATGACACAAGCTGCCGTAGAAATAACCACTCGAGCAGTCTAGAGTTTTATACCGTTATTTTAATACCAAACACACTTTTCATAAAGGAGCCGGAATGAGCAAAGCGTTTCGTCTGCAATCGAAATTCCAGCCTGCGGGTGATCAGCCCAATGCTATCAGCAGCCTGGTCAGCGGGTTGGAGGCGGGGCTTGCCCACCAGACGTTGCTGGGGGTAACCGGCTCGGGCAAAACCTTTACCATGGCCAATGTCGTCGAACGCTTGCAGCGTCCGACCATTGTCATGGCGCCTAACAAGACGCTTGCCGCTCAACTGTACGGTGAGTTCAAGTCGTTTTTCCCGGATAACGCCGTAGAGTATTTCGTCTCTTACTACGACTACTATCAGCCTGAAGCCTATGTGCCTTCCTCGGATACTTTTATCGAAAAGGACGCTTCGATCAATGATCACATCGAGCAGATGCGCCTTTCCGCCACCAAGGCACTGTTGGAGCGGCGGGATGCGTTGATCGTGGTGTCGGTCTCGGCAATCTATGGGCTGGGTGACCCCGATCAGTACCTGAAGATGCGCTTGCATTTCAGCCGGGGTGAGTTGATTGATCAGCGCGCCTTCCTGCGCCGCTTGGCGGAATTGCAGTACACCCGCAATGACATGGATTTTCGCCGAGGCACCTACCGGGTGCGTGGCGATGTAATTGATATCTTCCCCGCTGATGCCGAGGAAGAAGCTGTGCGGGTAGAGCTTTTCGATAATGAAATCGACTCGATCCGGTTATTCGATCCCCTGACCGGCGAAGTACGGGGCCATGTGCCACGCATGACCGTCTATCCGAAATCTCACTACGTTACGCCGCGCGAAACCATTCTCGAGGCTATCGAGTCGATCAAGGCCGAGTTGGTGGAACGGCTCGACTGGCTGCGCAACCATGACCGTCTGGTGGAAGCTCAGCGGCTTGAGCAACGCACTCTGTACGATATCGAAATGATGCTGGAATTGGGCTATTGCAACGGCATTGAAAACTACTCACGCTATCTTTCCGGGCGCACGCCGGGCGATCCGCCACCCACCTTTTTCGACTATCTGCCGGATGATGCGCTGCTATTCATCGATGAATCGCATGTCAGCGTTCCCCAGGTAGGCGGGATGTACAAGGGCGATCGTTCGCGCAAGGAAACCCTAGTCGAGTATGGCTTTCGCTTACCTTCGGCACTGGATAACCGCCCGATGAAGTTCGAGGAATGGGAGTCGATCTGTCCTCAGGCAATATTCGTCTCGGCGACGCCGGGTAAATATGAAGCGGAACACGCAGGCCAAGTGGTTGAGCAGGTAGTGCGTCCCACCGGTTTGCTCGACCCGGAAATCGAAGTACGGCCGGCCAGCACCCAAGTGGATGACCTCTTGTCCCAGATAGGGTTGCGCACGGCGGTAGGCGAGCGCGTACTGGTGACCACCCTGACCAAGCGTATGTCGGAAGACCTGACCGAATACCTGGACGAGCATGGTATACGGGTACGCTATCTGCATTCGGACATCGATACCGTGGAGCGGGTCGAAATCATTCGAGACTTGCGTCTGGGCAAGTTCGATGTGCTGGTAGGCATCAACTTGTTGCGGGAAGGCCTGGATATCCCCGAAGTTTCACTGGTGGCGATTCTGGATGCCGACAAGGAAGGGTTTCTGCGCTCGGAACGCTCTTTGATCCAGACCATCGGTCGGGCAGCGCGGAATTCTCAAGGAAAAGCAATTCTGTACGGTGATCGGATCACCGATTCCATGCGCCGAGCGATGGACGAAACCGAGCGCCGGCGTGCCAAGCAGATCGAACATAACCTGGAACATGGCATTACGCCCACCACGGTGACGCGTTCGGTGGCCGACATCCTGGAATCGGCGCAAACACCGGGCAAGAAGGGGAGTCGGCGTAAAGGTGAGCGCAAAGTGGCGGAAAAAGCAGGGGCTTACGATATTGCCTCGATGCATGCGCCTGAGCTTAAAACTGCGATCAGCAAACTCGAAGATGAGATGTTCGAAGCGGCGCATAACCTGGAGTTCGAGGAAGCGGCACGTCTACGTGATCAGCTGAATCAACTCAAGGAGCGCCAGCTGGCGTTGGGCTGATGGACGACAAAAAGAGCAGCTTGTCCTGAATATTTATACCGTTATATTAATCATTAACTTCGACTAAAGGTAATCTTCATGAACAGGGACGAAGCTGCCGTCCAATCGGGTGATACGTTATACTCATCACCACGATTATAACGCTTGTGCTAGTTGATATTGGAGCACAGGACGATAACCCGGGAGCTTCTTGTTCATGACCGTGATCCACCAGGACGACTTGATTCAAAGTGTCGCCGACGCCTTGCAGTATATTTCCTATTACCATCCCAAAGACTTCATTGATGCCATGGCGGCTGCCTATGAGCGGGAAGAAAACCCGGCGGCTAAAGATGCCATCGCGCAGATCCTGATCAACTCGCGGATGTGCGCGATGGGGCACCGGCCGATTTGCCAGGACACCGGCATCGTCACCGTCTTCGTGCATGTGGGCATGAATGTGCGTTGGGAAACGCAAATGAGCCTGGACGACATGATCAACGAGGGCGTGCGCCGCGCCTACAAGTTACCGGATAACGTCCTGCGTGCCTCCGTTCTCGCCGACCCGGACGGCAAGCGCGAGAATACCAAGGACAATACGCCGGCCATCATTCATCACAAGATTGTACCGGGCGACACCGTCGAGGTTCATGTGGCCGCCAAGGGCGGTGGCAGTGAGGCCAAGTCCAAGTTCGCGATGCTCAATCCTTCAGATAGCGTGGTTGATTGGGTCATGGAACAGTTGCCCAAGATGGGCGCCGGCTGGTGTCCACCGGGTATGCTGGGTATCGGCATTGGCGGCACTGCCGAAAAAGCCATGCAGATCGCCAAGGAAGCGCTACTCGACCCGATCGACATTCAAGACCTTCAAGCCCGGGGGGCGAGCAATCGTACCGAAGAGCTACGTCTCGAGCTGTTCGACAAGGTTAACAAGAGTGGTATTGGCGCGCAGGGCCTGGGGGGCTTGACCACAGTGCTGGATATCAAGGTCAGGGACTACCCGACCCATGCGGCCAACAAGCCGGTAGCGATCATTCCCAATTGCGCGGCCACTCGACACGCCCATTTCACTCTGGACGGTTCCGGTGCCGCTTCATTGCCGGTGCCCAAACTGGAAGACTGGCCGGAAATTACCCGAGAAGCAGGAGAGAACGTCAAGCGCGTCAATCTGGACAGCGTGACACCGGAAGAGGTCAAGACCTGGCAGCCCGGCGATACCCTCCTGCTTAACGGTAAGCTGCTCACCGGGCGCGATGCGGCGCACAAGCGCATGGTCGACATGATCGCCAAGGGCGAACCCTTGCCGGTCGACATGAAAGGGCGTTTCATCTATTACGTGGGTCCGGTGGACCCCGTGAGAGATGAAGTGGTCGGCCCCGCAGGCCCCACTACGGCCACTCGCATGGACAAGTTCACCCGTACCATGCTGGAAGAAACCGGCTTGCTGGGCATGGTCGGCAAGGCGGAGCGCGGCCAGACGGCAATTGATGCCATTCGCGACAATGAAGCCGTCTATCTGATGGCGGTAGGCGGCTCCGCGTACCTGGTCGCCCAAGCGATCAAGAAATCTCGAGTAGTCGGATTTGAAGACTTGGGCATGGAGGCAATTTATGAGTTCGAGGTCGAAGACATGCCGGTGACCGTGGCGGTAGATAGCCAAGGCACCTCCGTGCACCAGACCGGCCCGGCCAAATGGAAGGAAATCATTGCACAGACCGCCTGAGGCAATAAACTCTGTTTATTAACCCGCCCTAATAACCAGAATGAATGACAAAGGCCCCGCCAAGAGCGGGGCCTTTGTGTAACTAAAGCTGATATAATCGAGCCTCGATTGTTCGAGGCATGACGCCTTATATTTTGAACGTTTACGTGGAGTTGCCATGACATCCTGGTTATTGGGGATGGGCATCATGCTGGTCTACCTGCTGGGCATTTTTTCCGCCTTGCTGGCCTTGATGTCGAGCCGCACGTCTCAAGGTGCTATTGCCTGGATTATTTCCTTGCTGACCATTCCTTACGTGGCAGTACCGGCATATTGGTTTTTTGGACGACCGCGTTTTTATGGCTATGTATCGGCACGCGGTGAGCGCGATACCATCCTGCGCCGTGTCCTGACACGCTACCGCAAGCATTCGACTCCCTACTTGGGATCTTCTACACATAGTCCTGCCATAAGCGTCGTTGAGCAATTGGCAATGATGCCTCTGACACGCGGCAACCGGGCGGAGTTGTTGATTGATGGAGATGCAACCTTCGCCAGCCTGTTCAGTGGTATCGATAATGCTCAGGATTATGTCTTGTTGCAGTTTTTTATCGTGCGTGATGATGCTTTGGGGCTCAAGCTCAAGCGCCATTTACAGAAAGCTGCCGAGCGTGGCGTGAGAGTTTATTTTCTCTACGACGAGGTCGGTAGTCATAAACTCAACGAAAGCTATCTGCGTGACCTGTCAGCCGCCGGAGTGGAAGTTAGTTCATTCCGGTCATCGCGGGGCTTCAAGCACCGTTTTCAGCTGAATTTTCGCAACCACCGCAAGATTGCCGTCATGGATGGCCGGCAGGGGTGGCTGGGAGGTTTCAATGTGGGCGTCGAATACCTGGGACAACATCACCGCCATGGAGCCTGGCGTGACACTCACCTTAAGCTGGAAGGGCCCAGTGTGCTCGGCTTGCAAGAAGCCTTCTGGGAGGATTGGCATTGGGCGAGAGGTGAGGTCATCAGCCTGGCTTGGCAGCCTAAATCGACCTGTGCAGAGAACCAGGACGTGGTGATCGTCCCCTCAGGGCCGGCGGACCCGCAGGAAACCGCCAGTCTGCTGGTACAGCATGCTATTCATAGCGCGCGAACTAGCTTCTGGGTGACAAGTCCCTATTTTGTTCCTGACCAAGGCGTGCAGGATGCGTTACGTCTTGCCGCCATGCGAGGTGTCGATGTTCGAGTAATGATGCCGGAACGCCCAGATCATCTACTGATATTTCTGTCTGCCTTCGCCTTTCTCCCGGATATGTTACGTGCAGGTGTAAAAGTATACCGTTATCTTCCAGGATTTATGCATCAAAAAGTTATGTTAATTGATAATGAAATTGCCACAATAGGCACAATTAATCTGGATAATCGTTCATTCAGACTTAATTTTGAAATTACGGCTTTTATTCCCGATTCAAAATTTGCAAGCCAGGTACATTTAATGCTGGAAGAAGATTTTGCTCAATGCCGTGAGGTAAAAATCGAAGAGATGAATGCAAGACCCTTGTGGAAACACTTGATTTCACGAGCTGCTTATCTATTGGCTCCAGTTTTATGAAAACATTTTTCTAGCCGGCATTGAAGCGCAGCATTGACGGTAATACTTATTAAACATATAGGTGGCAGGAGTCTACGTTGAATCTTGAAACAAAATGGCTGGAAGATTTCGTCACATTAGCCAGTACCCGAAGCTTTTCGGCATCCGCTCGTCAACGTCATGTTACCCAGCCGGCTTTCAGTCGGCGTATTCGAGCCCTAGAACAGGCGGTAGGCGTAACCTTGGTAGATCGTTCCACTACGCCGGTAGATTTAACCTCCGAAGGCCAATTGTTTCTGGTAACAGCTCGCAATCTGGTGGAGCAGCTCAATGAATCACTGGGCCATTTGCGTGGGCTATCCATCGCCAACGAAGCCCTGGATATCGTGGCGGCACATTCATTGGCATTGAGCTTCTATCCCCCCTGGATTTCACGTTTACAAAAAGGGCTAGGGGAGTTACCGACACGCCTTGCTGCCATGAATGTGGGTGAGGCCATCCATGTATTACGTGAGGGCAATTGCGATCTCATGCTGGCATATTACGACCCTTTTGCCACCATGCAGCTAGATGCAGAGGTTTTCCCCTCATTTTCAATCGGTAAAGTGAATATGTTGCCGGTCACCTTGCCGGATTCCGAAGGCAAACCTCTTTTTGCCTTTAATCAAGACGAGTCTTTGCCGTACCTGTCTTATACGCAAGGCGCTTTCCTGGGGCGCAGTGTACGTATGTTGTTGAAAAATGACCCATTGCGCATGAAGTTACGTACTGTGTATGAAACTGCCATGGCTGAAGGATTGAAAGGCATGGTACTTCAAGGGATTGGCGTAGCTTGGATCCCCGATTTCTGTATTCGAGAAGAATTGAACAGCGGGCGACTTGTCCGTGCCGGTGATGAAAAATGGGATATTCCCCTGGAAATCCGTCTATATCGCTGTTCTTTGGTGCATAAACCCGGCGTGGAAAAATTATGGCGGCAAATGATGCGTTTACCACGTGATTTTCTCGAAGCTTGATAGCCAGTTCCTGATAACCAGTTATGGGCTGCCAAGATCGGCCGGCAGGCCAAGAAAGTTTTGAATAATGAAAAAGTGATCTTCGAACAGACTGTCTGGCTCAAGATCTGCCAAAGCCACCCAGCGAGCATGGTCGCCTCCCTTGACGGGTTTTAGTCGGGGAAGTTGTTGTTCAGGACGAAGTGCGAAGTAAAAGGCTTCTGCCAGGGTCCGGCCCCGCCAACTACGATGCGGTTCATCAAAAAGACGCTGGCCACGCAAGGAGCCTTTCAGCACTGGCTCAGGCACTTTCAAGCGTAAACGCTCCCGTAACTCTCTCAGGCATGCATCCAACAGGCGCTCATGAGGGTTGATAAATCCTCCGGGAAGAGCAAACAAGCCTTTGCCGGGTGCAGCTGTGCGGCGCACCAGCAACACATGACCGGATTGCACTACAACGGCGTTCACGGTAACGAAAATAGGTGGGTAGGGTGCTTGTGCCCAAGCTTTCCTATACTGGTCGAGCAACTGCTGTTCTTCGAGTAACTGATGGTATACCTCGCCTTGACAGAACTGTGCCACGCGATCGACAACGCCCGGCGGTAAATCATGCGAAGCACCGGTGCTCAAGTAGTCGTTTGATGCATCCGGTGAGCGGAACAGTCGCTCGCGGATCTGGCTCGCCGAAATACCGTCAACCAGCGGCACACTAACCGATTCCCACTGCGGAAACAGCGATAAATAGTAACTGGACTGTCCACGGCTGGCCCCGATGAGTCCTATGCGAGGCAAGCGTGCATGGGTCGGGGAGGCGATATCGCGCACCTTACGCTGAACATCCCTTACCCACACGTCATCATTGTAAAGGGCGTCCAGCAGAGGGGCGATTTCAAGACGTTCGTTTTCAGCTTCATCAAAGCCGGTGCGCAACATTGCCTGCCGCTCCTCGAATCGCCATGGATTGCGCAATGAGCGAGCCTGCCAGGCAGAGCCCACCAGTACGATTACCTGGCGAGCCTGTTTCAATGCTTCGCGTATCACTGCCAAGTGTCCCAGATGAGGAGGCTGAAAGCGTCCAATGAATACCAGGCAATCGAATTCAGGGGCCGCGGGCAATGTGAGTGACTCTAGAGGCATCCTGGCTTCCCTATGAATACTGAGTGGACGAATAGTAAATGGACGAACTCGCAACGGATAAGTAGTGTATCGAAAATAATTGCTACCAGCAGAATGTCTTTAGGGAGTGAAGCAAAAATGATCAAGGATACCGTCAAATTCTGGAGTCAAGTCTTTCAAGATGCTGTCTCTTTGTGGCTCGAGCGTAATGCATTCAGTTACGCCGGTTCTTTGGCCTTCTACACCTTATTCTCGTTGGCCCCCACAATAATTATTGCCGTCACGGTAATTGGTGTTGTCTTGGGCGAAGACGCCGCTCAAGGACAAATTGTCTCCCAGTTACAGGGAACATTAGGGACTGATGCTGCCATGGCTATCGAACAGGCCGTGGCACAATCCAGAATCGAGGAATCAGGACTATTGCCCACTTTACTAGGGGTTCTCGCCTTGTTGGTAGGGGCGACCACAGTATTTGCTCAGATGCAGTTTTCATTGAATACCATCTGGGGAGTGACCGCCAAACCCACTTCTAATAGTTTGTTCATCTTTCTCAAGACTCGGTTGTTGTCATTGACGGTGGTTTTGTCTATCGGTTTTATCTTGCTGGTATCGCTTGTGGTAGGGGTGATGTTACGCGGCATGTTAAACGTCGCCGACAACCTTTTGCCCTATGCGGGCCTGCTGACAACGGCGTTGGAGTCGCTTATTTCATTGGCCATGGTGACGTTGCTTTTCGCTGCTATTTTCAAGGTGTTGCCGGATGTCGTGCTGAGCTGGCAGGATGTCTTTATAGGGGCGTTAGTGACCGCAGTGCTCTTCACTATCGGCAGAAACCTGATTGCAGTTTATCTTGCCTATACTGCTACCGCTTCTACTTATGGGGCGGCAGGTTCTGTGGTCATGATTTTGCTGTGGGTTTATTACTCGTCGCTTATTCTGCTTTTCGGAGCTGCATTCACCCGTTCATTGCTGTTGCGACGCGGGCGTAAATTGATCCCACGCAATACTGCCGTGGCGGTGAGGCGGGAATTTCTTTAAACGCTTTACCACTACTTGATCTTCACAAGGACCAGAAAAGGAAGTCATTCATGAGTCAGTCAAGTGCCAATTCGTCAAGAACAGAACAGTGCTGTACCCGTGCTTGGGTGACGGGCAAGGTGCAGGGCGTCTGGTTTCGCAATGCGACACAGGAACAAGCACTGCAACGTGGCATTACGGGTTACGCCAAGAACCTGCCCGATGGTCGAGTTGAAGTACTGATGTGTGGCCAACCCGGGGCAGTGCGTGAACTGAGTGAATGGCTATGGCAAGGGCCGGAAAAAGCCCATGTGACTCATGTGGAATTCGAGGTTCTTGAAGCCACTCATGTGCCGGATCATTTTTCGACCCGTTAAGTTGTTTGCGTTTGCCAGGCGTGAATATTGTCAGCGGTCAGATTGACAATATTCTGACGGGCTTCTGGGGTG
The DNA here is from genome assembly GCF_009793355.1 of Vreelandella zhuhanensis. Taxonomy (GTDB): domain Bacteria; phylum Pseudomonadota; class Gammaproteobacteria; order Pseudomonadales; family Halomonadaceae; genus Vreelandella; species Vreelandella zhuhanensis. The sequence goes on along the minus strand of NZ_WTKP01000005.1, from coordinate 98,749 downwards.
ATCCAGGCGTTATGCGGGGTCACCACCAGATTAAGCGATTCATGCAAGGCATCCAGCAGCGGATGGCCCTCTTTGGGGGGTTCGGTTGGGAGCACATCGACCCCGAGCCCACCCAGCTTGCCTGCGCGCAAGGCATCCAGTGCAGCCAATTCATCAATGACGCCGCCTCGGGCACAGTTGATCAGCAGTAGTTCGGGTTTGGCCTTGGCCAATCGCTCGGCATTGATCAGGTGGCGTGTATCCTCATTCAGTGGACAGTGCAGGCTGATGACATCCGCCTCGGGCAGCAAATCATCCAACGATGAACGTGAGTCGCCGGTTTCATTGCCGGGCCGAGCCGCAAAAGTGACTTTCATGCCAAAAGCTTCGGCAAGGCGCGCCACCTCAGATCCCAGCTCACCTTGGCCGACAATGACCAGCTGTTTACCCGCCAGCTGCAGGGTGGGGTGGTCCTGAAGACAGAAGAACGGACTTGTTTGCCATTTGCCCTGGACGAGGTCTTGCTGGTAGCGCGGCAAGCGATTGGCCAGCGTCAATATCAGCATCAAGGTATGTTGGGACACGCTGGCGGTGCCATAAGCAGCGACGTTCATGACCTGAATGCCTTGTTGTCGGGCGGCATTGAGATCAATGTTGTTAAGGCCTGTGGCTAATACGCAAATCAGCTTGAGGCGTGGCAGCATCGCCAAGGTTTTCGCATCGAGAACTACCTTGTTGACGAGCGCGATGTCTACACTTTTTAGCCGCTCCTTGGCCTGCTCGGAGGTGCTTTGTTCGTGCACGTCCAGATGATCGACACAACGCTCTATAACCGACAGGTCGATTCCCGGTCCCAGGCTTTGAGCATCCAGCAAAACGGCATTAGGCATCAGATATCTCCATTTCGTGCCGACAAGCTGACGGGCCTTGCTCGGCAGGGGTCACAAAAGGGTATAATGTCCGGCTTTGACGGCAGGCTTGGAGTTTTGGTCCCGGCCCGCCACCTAAGGCATTTGGATTGGGCTTATGCCCACCATTGTCCTGTATGGGGTGAGCTTTTCAGGAGTGATCAACATGCCCATCTATGAATATGAGTGCAAGGCCTGTGGTCAGCGGTTGGAAAAACTACAGAAGATCAGCGCGGACCCTTTGACCGAATGTCCTGCCTGCGCGCGTGAAGAGCTTGTACGCTTGGTATCGGCGGCAGGGTTTCGCCTGGCTGGCGGTGGCTGGTATGAAACCGATTTCAAGACCGGCAGCAAGAAAAATCTTGTCGCAGGTGGAGAGGGCGATAAAAAGGCGCCGGCTACCCAAAGCAGTGATGTAACAAGTGATGCCAAGACAAGCGCCACACAGAAAAGCGATACCAGCGGTAACCCCAAACACAAGGGCAGCGCGGCCTGACCGCGAATGCCAGGGCCGTAAGGCCCGTTACTCACTTATAGCCACGCAACAGAACAGGATTTGACATGCGCAGCCATTATTGCGGCCAGCTGAACGAGACTCTGGTGGACCAGACGGTCACCGTATGCGGATGGGTACATCGCCGCCGTGACCACGGTGGGGTGATTTTCCTCGATATGCGCGACCGTGATGGTATCGCCCAGTTCGTGGTCGACCCGGACACCGCCGAGGCTTTCGCTAATGCCGACCGCGCACGTAATGAATACGTGCTGCGCATTACCGGGCACGTACGCCTGCGTCCGGAAGGCACCCAGAATGACACCATGGCCACCGGGTTGATCGAGGTGCTGGCCAAGGAAGTGGAAGTACTCAATACCGCCGCCACCCCGCCGTTCCAGCTTGATGAACATGGCAAGGTGGGCGAAGAAGTCCGCTTGAAGTATCGCTATATCGATCTGCGCCGCCCGGAGATGATCGAAAAACTGCGCCTGCGTTCACGCATTTCTCACAATGTGCGGGCGTTTCTGGAAAACCAGGGTTTTCTGGATATTGAAACACCGGTATTGACCCGTGCCACTCCCGAAGGGGCACGTGATTATCTGGTGCCGAGCCGTACCCATGCAGGCAGCTTCTTTGCTTTGCCGCAATCTCCTCAGCTGTTCAAGCAACTGCTGATGGTGGCGGGGTTTGATCGCTACTACCAGATTGCCAAGTGTTTTCGTGACGAAGATCTGCGTGCCGACCGTCAGCCGGAATTCACCCAGATCGACATCGAAGCATCGTTTGTGGAAGAAAACGATATCATGGGCATCACCGAAGCCATGATTCGTCAGCTGTTCCAGGATGTTCTCAGTGTCGAGCTGCCGGAATTTCCGCGCATGACATGGGCGGAAGCGATGAACCGTTTCGGCTCCGACAAGCCGGACCTGCGCATTCCGCTCGAGTTGACCGATGTCGACGACCTGATGCAACAGGTGGATTTCAAGGTCTTTTCCGGCCCGGCAAAGGCGGAAGACGGCCGTGTGGCGGCATTGAAAGTCACTGGCGGCGCCAAGCTTTCACGCAAGGAAATCGACGAATATACCAAGTTCGTGGGTATCTATGGCGCCAAGGGCCTGGCCTGGATCAAGGTCAATGAACGTGCCAAGGGCCTGGACGGCTTGCAGTCACCCATCGTCAAGTTCATGGAAAATGTGGTCGAAGAACTGCTCGACCGCGTCGATGCTGAAGACGGCGACATCATCTTCTTCGGTGCCGACAAGGCACGCATCGTCAATGAAGCAATCGGTGCGCTACGGGTCAAGCTGGGTGCCGACCTTGAGCTTTACACCCAGGAATGGGCGCCGCTGTGGGTGGTTGATTTCCCCATGTTCGAAGCCGATAACACGGGTCGCCTGAGCCCCTTGCATCACCCCTTTACCGCGCCTTCCTGTAGCCCGGAAGCCCTGAAGACCGACCCTGCCAGTGCTCTGTCTCGCGCCTACGACATGGTACTCAATGGTACGGAGTTGGGTGGTGGTTCGATCCGTATCCACGACCAGACCATGCAAAACACGGTTTTCGAGATTCTAGGCATCGGCGAAGAAGAAGCCCAAGAGAAATTCGGCTTCCTGCTGGATGCATTGCAGTATGGTGCGCCCCCGCATGGTGGTTTGGCCTTCGGTCTGGATCGCTTGGTGATGCTGATGGCCGGCGCACGTACCATTCGTGAAGTCATCGCTTTCCCCAAGACCCAGAGTGCGGCGTGCCTGATGACGGATGCGCCGGGCGAGGTCAGTGGCGACCAGCTCAAGGAGCTCAGCATTCGTTTGCGCCAGAAAGCCAAGGCTGAAGCCGTCAGCGAATGATAACCTGTTAGGTACGGGTTGGATGAATGATGAATGACGTAACACCGACGCCCTAGGGCGTCGGTGTTTTTGATTGAGAAAGAAAAAACCGGGGAACCACATGCGGATTCTGGGAATTGACCCGGGTTCTAGAATTACCGGCTACGGCGTCATTGACCTGGTTCAGGTCAAGCCGCATTACGTGGCCAGCGGCTGTGTACGCACCCGTGATGAGGTGCTTGAACAACGCTTGGCGCAGATTTACGCGGGAATCAGTGAGTTGATTGCCTTGCATCGTCCCGATGTCGTGGCGGTAGAGCGCGTTTTTATGTCAAAAAACGCCGATTCAGCGCTCAAACTCGGACAGGCGCGGGGAGCAGCCATAGTGTGCATTGCCAACCATGGCTTGCCGATGGCGGAATATGCACCTCGCCAGATCAAGCAGGCGGTTACCGGTCAGGGAGGTGCCGCCAAGGTGCAGGTGCAGCATATGGTCACCGCCGTATTGCGCTTGAGCGCCACGCCTCAGGAAGATGCTGCCGATGCGTTAGCGGCAGCGCTGACCTATGCCTATTCGCAAAGTGGTTATGTGAGTGTCGAGGCCGTCGGGAGTCGTCGAAAAACCAGCAGTTGGCGCCAATTCACGCCTTGAGAAGACGATGATCGAATACTGGTCACTTGTACATGGGCGCTTTATAGTAAGCCCTCGGATTCTTCTTTTTCTGCCTGTAGCGAGTTTGTCATGATTGGACGTCTACGCGGCCATTTACTGGAAAAACACCCTCCCTGGTTGGTAGTGGATGTCGACGGTGTGGGTTACGAGGTGGAAGCCTCGATGACTACGCTGGTGGCACTGCCGGTCGTGGGAGACCCCGTTTCCTTGTATACCCATTTGACGGTAAGAGACGACGCCCATTTGCTTTACGGTTTCCTGCGCGAGCAAGAGCGAGCACTGTTTCGTGCCTTGATAAAGGTCAATGGTGTCGGTCCCAAGCTGGCCCTGGCCATTCTTTCAGGAATGGATGAAGACGCCTTCATGCGCTGCGTACGTGACGACGACAGCAAGGCATTGACCCGCTTGCCGGGCGTCGGCAAGAAAACCGCCGAGCGACTGGTCATCGAGATGCGTGACCGCTTCCCGCACTGGCAGGTATCCAACGACGGCAGCTTGCCGCTGGAAGCCACCGCCGGGGTACATGCAACACGAGACGGCCTTGCCGATGCTGAAGCGGCGTTGATAAGCCTGGGTTACAAGCCTACCGAAGCGGCGAAAATGCTTGCAGACCTTGACCGCCATCAGTCCACCGAAGCCTTGATCAAGGCGGCGCTAAGTAACCGCATGGCCGGCTAGGCGATGCCTCGCCGCAAACCGAGATGGAATTATGTTGGAACACGACCGGCTGATCGCCGCGGAAAGAGAGCCGGGGGAAGGGCGTTTCGATCATGCGATTCGTCCCAAGCGCCTGGTGGATTACATCGGCCAGCCTCGCGTGCGCGAGCAATTGGAAATTTTTATCGGGGCCGCGCGTAAACGTCAGGAAAGCCTCGACCACACCCTGGTGTTCGGTCCTCCTGGGTTGGGCAAGACCACCTTGGCTAATATCATTGCCGCCGAAATGGGGGTGGGTCTCAAGTCCACTTCTGGACCGGTACTGGAACGGGCCGGGGATCTGGCGGCAATGCTGACCAACCTGGAGCCCGGTGATGTGTTATTCATTGATGAAATTCACCGCCTTTCCCCCGTGGTGGAAGAAGTATTGTACCCCGCCATGGAGGATTTCCAACTCGATATCATGATCGGTGAAGGCCCTGCGGCACGCTCGATTAAACTGGATTTACCCCAGTTTACCTTGGTGGGGGCCACCACCCGAGCAGGGCTTTTGACCTCACCGCTGCGTGATCGCTTCGGTATCGTTCAACGGCTGGAATTCTATAATCTGGAGGAGCTTACCGAGATTGTGGGGCGCTCGGCACGTTTGCTTGAGGTTGAAACCAGCCATCAGGGAGGCATAGAAATAGCGCGGCGCTCTCGTGGTACGCCGCGGATTGCCAATCGTCTGCTCCGTCGGGTACGTGATTATGCCCAGATCAAAGGCAGCGGCCATATTGATACGGCAATTGCCGATGCAGCCCTGAACATGCTCAATGTGGATCATCATGGTCTGGATCACATGGATCGTCGGTTACTGCTGGCAATGATCGAAAAATTCGATGGTGGGCCGGTGGGCGTTGATTCCCTGTCGGCGGCTATCGGTGAAGAGCGCGATACCATCGAGGATGTCATCGAACCGTACCTGATTCAGCAAGGAATGATGATGCGAACGGCGCGTGGGCGAGTCGTGACTCGGCAGGCATGGCAACATTTCCAGCTGACGCCTCATGAAGATGCCGCTGATGTTGAAGGGGAAGTGCGGCCATGAGTCAGTCAGCGCACCATTTCCACTTTCCTGTTCGGGTGTATATCGAAGATACTGACGCCGGTGGTATCGTCTACTACGTTAATTACCTGAAATTCATGGAGCGCGCTCGTAGCGAATGGCTTCGCCATCACGGTCTCAATCAATGTGTTCTTCTCGAGAACGACACTCAACTGGTGGTACACCAATTGAATTGCCAGTATCGTCGTCCGGCAAGGCTGGATGATGCATTGACGATCACGGCAAGAATTGAAAATCATCAGCCCTGTCGGATGACGTTTCAGCAGGAAGTGTTACGTGGCGAGGAACTTTTGTGCGTTGCAACAGTCGAGATAGCCTGCTTGAGCGCCAAACGATTGCGCCCCAAGGCATGGCCTTCCACCATGCAGGCTGTGTTGTCCAGCAATGTTGTTTAATGACGATATTGTACAATGACGCTGCCAACCAACTGTCGTAGCTGAGCATTAGTGCCCAAGCATATTTTCCACGCCGGCGGAACTGCCGGCGCTTTGATTGATGAGGATATTCGTGAACGATAACGGCATGTCGATACCCCACCTGATCATGAGCGCAAGCACCGTTGTGCAAGTTGTCATGCTGCTGCTACTGGTGGGGTCAGTTCTTTCCTGGGTGGTAATTTTTCAGCGCAGCCTGGCGTTAAGCAAAGCCAAGCGCGAATACGCCGACTTCGAAGAAACCTTTTGGTCCGGAGTCGATCTCAATGAACTCTACCGTGATATTCCCGACGAAGAGCCGCGTAGTGGTGCCGAGCATATTTTCAAGGCCGGTTTTCGAGAGTTCAATCGCCTGTTACCCAAGACACGCAACCCGCAGGCCGTGCTTGAAGGGGTTCAACGCAGCATGCGAGTTGCCTGGTCACGGGAAGAGGATCGACTGAGCCGGCACCTTGTTTTCCTGGCAACGGTAGCATCCGCCAGTCCCTATATAGGTCTATTCGGTACCGTATGGGGAATCATGGGTGCATTCCAGTCGCTTTCACTTTCCCAGCAGGCCACGCTGGCCACTGTCGCTCCTTGGATCGCCGAAGCGCTTATCGCCACCGCCATGGGGCTTTTTGCCGCTATTCCTGCGGTTATTTTCTATAACCGACTGTCCAGTGAAGCCACTCGCCTGTTGGGAAGATACGAGGCCTTTGCCGAAGAATTCTACGCCATACTGCATCGTAACGTGCAGGGGCGTGACACCACGTCGGGCTAAGGGAGTCATATCATGCAAGGACCCTTCAATCGTAACCATCGGCGCAAACCGATGGCGGAAATCAACGTAGTTCCGTTCATTGATGTCATGCTGGTATTGCTGGTGATTTTCATGATTACCGCGCCCATGTTGACCCAAGGTGTCCAGGTTGATCTACCTCAAGTTTCCTCGGAACCTATCGAAGCACTGGAAGACAACGAGCCGATTCTCATTTCCGTTGATCGGGAGGGAAATTACCACCTCTCCTTGGGAGACGAGTCCTCGGAGGTGTCGCTGGATGAGATGGCTCAGCGTGTGATGGCGATACTCCAGCGTCGTCCTGGAGCACCGGTCATGCTTCGCGGAGACCGCAACGTGGCCTATGGGGAAATTGTGGTGTTGATGAGCACACTGCAGCGTTCGGGTGTCGCCAATGTGGGGTTGATTTCCGAGCCACCTCAGGATGGCTGAAGAGGTTGAAAACAGCGTGAAAAAAGGCTTCAAACCACATGATAATCAAGATGTCGGCTATGTCCTCCCTACGCTTTTGGCGGTGGGGGTACATTTGCTGGTGTTGGCGATAAGTATGATCAGTTTGCCTGCTTCGAACCCTGAATCCGAAACGTCTTCGGTGGTTCAGGCGACGCTGGTGAGTACTGAAACTTTCACTGACCAAGCACAGCAAGTCTCTGAGCAGCAGGCAGCGCTTAACGCCCAGCAAGCAACCGAACAAGAGGCCGAGACTCAAGCGGAACAGCAGCGCCAACGTGCTCAGGCCGAAGAAGCGGCCGCCCAGGAAGCCGAGCAACAAGCCGCGCAAGATAGTCAGCGTGAAGTGGAGCGAGAGGCGGCTCTCCTGGCAGCCGAGCAAGAAGCTCAACGTCGAGCTGAGCAGGCACAGCAACAAGCGCAACAACGTGAAGAAGAAGCGGCCGTGCGTGCCGAGGAAGTCGAAGCTCAGCGCCAGCGCGAAGCCGAGGCTCAACAGCAACGCGAAGCCGAAGCTAAGCAGGAACGAGAAGCTGTAGAACAGCGGCGCCGGGAGGAAGAAGCTCAGCGCCAACGGGAAGCCGAGGCCCAACAGCAGCGCGAAGCCGAAGAACAGCGACGCAAAGAGGAGGAGGCCGAGCGTCAGCGTGAAGCCGAGGCCCAGCAGCAGCGTGAAGCTGAAGCACAGCAACGCCGGGAAGAAGAAGCTCAGCAACAGCGCGAAGCTGAAGAACAGCGTCGGCGTGAAGCGGCTGAAGCCGCCGAGCAGGCCATGCAGCGCCAGTTGGCAGGAGAGGCGGAAGCTGCCGCCAATGCCCAACAGGCGCAGCAGGCGGCCAACAGTTTCACTACCATTGTTCGTCGAGCGGTGGAACAGGCTTGGTTGATTCCGCCCGGAGCGAGCGATTCGCTGGATGCTATGCTGGAAATCAGACTTGGCCCATCGGGTGAGATCCTGAATATTTCCATCGTGCGTTCCAGTGGCGATACGACGTTTGATCGTTCTGCGATACAGGCGGTCGAACATGCAGCACCTTTTGGCGAGTTGCGTGATATGCCTAGCGAATATCAACGCGACTTGCGACAGTTCAATTTGCGGTTTACCCCGGGGGATGTTCGCTGATGCAAATGTTGACTAAAACAGGCTTGTGGAAGGGGACATGGTCAGCACTATGGTTGGCTTCGTTACTTTCGAAGAGCACCATCCTGATAAGTGCCCTCCTGATGAGTTCTATGGCGCATGCCAATCTGACTATCGAGATTACACGTGGCAGCGACCAAGCTCTACCGATTGCTGTGGTGCCCTTTGCCACGGAAGGAGCGCCTTCAGAAGACGTGGCGCAAATTATTCAAGACAACCTTGAGCGCAGCGGTTTTTTCTCACCACTTGAGCGCAACGCCATTTTTGAAAGTCCTGACCAGGCAGAAGATGTACAGTTCGGGACTTGGCGTTCGCTGGATGTGCGTTACCTAGTGGTAGGACGAGTCACTGAAACCGGAGGTGGCTATCGTATTGAATATGATCTCATGGATGTCAGCGGACAGCGGCAGATGCTAGGTGAAACCATCACCGCCGAGAGTGGCAATCTGCGTGGCGCCGCCCATCTCGCCAGCGATCAGATATTTGAAGCCATTACCGATATTCGGGGCGCATTTTCCACCCGCATTGCCTATGTCACTGCGGAAGGCGTGGGCAATGCCATGCAATTTGGATTGTACGTTGCCGATGCCGATGGACGTAACAGCCAACAGGTGTTGACCTCCGATGAGCCGATACTTTCACCAGACTGGTCGCCGGACGGGCGTAAGCTCGCCTATGTATCGTTTGAAACCGAGCGACCGGCGATTTATATCCAGGAAGTGGATAGCGGTCGTCGTGTTAGAGCCACTTCGTTCGAAGGACTCAATAGCGCTCCGGCCTGGTCGCCGGATGGACGTAAATTGGCCATGTCGCTCTCCAAGGATGGCCAGCCTGACATCTACGTCATGGACATAGCCAACCGTTCATTCGAGCGTCTTACTCAAAGCAACAGTATCGACACCGAACCTGACTGGGCGCCGGACGGCCGTAGCCTGCTATTTACTTCCGACCGCAGTGGTGCGCCCCAGATTTATCGCTATACCCTAGGTAGCGGCGAGACACAGCGACTGACGTTTACCGGCGACTATAACGCTCGTGGCCGCTTTTCTCCTGATGGTGAAGAACTGTTCTTGATTCATCGTTCAAAACAAGGATTCCAAGTGGCGCGCCAGAACCTGGAAAGTGGTCGTCTGGTGGTCATCAGTGAAACACAGCGTGATGAATCTCCTAGTGTTGCACCGAATGGGACCATGGTAATCTTCGCTACCCAACAGGGTGGCAATGGGGTGCTGAGTGCGGTTTCCGCTGATGGGCGCTCCTCATTCAGGCTTCCCTCCCCACAAGGTGATATACGTGAACCGGCGTGGTCACCGTTTTTGAATTGATGTTGGCATCACACCTATTTTTCAGGCAAGGAGTCTGACTATGCAACTCAAGCCGTTTGCCCGTTCCTTGGCAATTGCGCTGTCCTTGGTGGTTATCGCGGGCTGTTCCAGCACGGGGGGCACTCAGGACGGGGATTCTTACGGTACTCAGGGTGCCGCCGGTACGGGCACAAGTTCCGGTTCAACCACAGGTGCCGGCGCGGGTGGCCAGTATGGCTCCACTTCCGGCACCAGCGGCACGAGTGCCGGACAACAAGCAGATTCGCGGATTCCCGAAGTACGTACCATCCATTTCGATTACGACCGTGACAGCATCAAGAGTGAGTACGAATCGGTCGTCATGGCGCATGCCCGTTACTTGCGCAGCAATCCCAATGCTCAAGTGGTCCTGCATGGACATACCGATGAGCGCGGAACGCGTGAATACAACATGGCGTTGGGCGAGCGTCGTGCCAATGCCGTTCAACGTTTCTTGAACATTCAAGGCGTATCACCATCACAAATGAGTGTCGTGAGTTATGGCGAAGAACGGCCGGCAGCCAGAGGACAAGCCGAACAGGCGTACTCCCAGAACCGTCGTGTGGTGTTCAATTACTGAGGAAGATCTTCATGAATCACAGTCTCAAGTATTGTCTTGTGAGGCTGTGCGGCGCGGGAGCCTTAGTGCTCCCGCTATCCGTATTGCCTTTGCACGCCCAAGCGCAGCGCCCCGTGGTGGAAGACCTTTCCTCGCAACAGGGCGGCAGCAGCAACTTCTATCAACACGCACAAACCAATCAAGCTTCCTCAGGCAATCTGGTGCTGTTCAACCAGGTAGAAGAGCACCAGCAAGAAATCCAGCAATTGCGTGGACAAATCGAAGAGCTGCGCCATCAATTGGAGCAGTTGCGTCGCCAGTCACAACAGCAGTACCTGGACATTGAAGACCGGCTGATGAGCAGTGGGCCAACCCAGCTTGAAGAAGTCACCCCTGAGGTAGAGCCCGAAGCTGCCGAAAAAGTGACAAGTACGCCTTCAGTGAGTGGCGCCAGCGCCGAAGCACAAGGTGACTATCAAGCCGCTTTTGCTCACGTACAGGCACGTCGTTTTGATGATGCCATCCAGGCATTCGATGCCTTTGTCGAGAGCTATCCGGATACCGCCCTGACCGCCAACGGGTATTATTGGCTAGGGGAACTGCATGCCGCCGAAGGTGATCTGGACGCAGCTGATCAAGCATTCAACCGTGTGATCACTGATTACAGCGCCAGCAGTAAACTACCGGATGCACTTTATAAACTGGGGTTGGTAAAAGCGCGCCAAGGGGAGCCGGAGGCGAGCCGTGAGCTGCTGGAAAAAGTTCGCGATGATTACCCACAAAGCAGTGCGGCCGGGCTTGCCAATGACTTCTTGCGTCAAGGCAATGATTAACAGGCTGGCTTTGCTGCTTCTTTATCTCAAGGCCTGTGTTTTCAAGGACATCGCTTTCAAGGAATCACTATGATTTGCAAGATCGACTATCAGGCCGCACCGAATATTCTGGAAAATCGGGTGATACTGGTGACCGGCGCAGGTGACGGTATCGGACGTGCTGCCGCATTACATTATGCTCGCCATGGGGCTACCGTGATTCTGTTAGGGCGCACCATCGCCAAACTTGAAAGCGTGTATGACGAAATAGAAAACCAGGGCGGTCCCCAACCGGCTATTTTTCCACTGAACCTGGAAGGCGCTACGCTGAAAGATTTTCATGACATGGCAGAAACCTTGGACAAGGAATTCGGCCGGCTGGATGGCATTCTTCACAACGCCGGCATACTGGGCAGAATCACGCCCTTTGAGCAGTATAATCCCGAGCTCTGGGAGCAAGTCATGCAGGTCAATATCAACGGACCTATCTGGATGACCCAGGCATTGCTGCCACTGCTCCAAGCCTCCAAGGATGCCTCGGTGATCTTTACCTCGTCAGGCGTCGGGCGCAAAGGGCGAGCCTATTGGGGTGCCTATGCGGTCTCCAAGTTCGCCACAGAAGGGTTCATGGAAGTGCTGGCCGACGAGCTTGAAAACCAGGCCAACATCCGGATCAACAGTCTCAACCCCGGCGCAACCCGGACCCAAATGCGGCGTAGTGCCTTCCCTGGCGAAGACGTTGCTACCTTGCGCACCCCAGACGAGATCATGCCCACCTATCTCTGGCTGATGGGTCCGGACAGCCAGGGCACCAACGGCGAGAAAATCGACGCCCAGCCAGCGCGTTGATCCCAGCAGCCCTTCAGGCCGGGTGTCGCTTGATGATCGGCTCAAGGGCTTCAACCAGCGCTTCACAACCATCGAACCATAAGTCGGCCGGCCAGCGGCGGTAGTCTTCCCCTTCGGCGATATAGCCATAACCTACCGCCACCGCGGTCATTCCGGCGGCGCGTGCCGCCTGGATATCGCGCAGGTGATCTCCTACATACCAACAGTTGCCAGGAGAGACACCCAGCTGCTCGGCTGCCGCCCAGAGGGGTTGTGGTGCAGGCTTTTTCACCGGCAGATCATCGGCACATAAAAGTGCGTGCGGGTATAAGGCCAGCGCGTCGAGCAAGGCTACCGTGAAGCGCCGGGGTTTGTTGGTCACGATTCCCCAGGGCAGCCCAGCTGCTTGCCAATTTTTCAGCCAGCGATCCAATGGGGTAAACACCCGGCTATGGGTGGCTACCGCCTGATCATAAGCTTGCAAAAGAAAATCACGCGCCTCTTGATGCCCCGGTGCATCTATTTCCAATGCCAGCGCCAAGGTAACCAAGGCGCTGCCTCCATTGGATACCTGGCCGCGAATCACGTCGAACGGCAAGGCCTCAAGGCCGTGATGCCTTCGCAGCATATTGGTGGCATTGGCTAGATCCGGGGCGGTATCCACCAGCGTGCCGTCAAGATCAAATAATACGGCTTGCGGCAAGGGCGCGGTACTCATGCAGCCTGTTCCCCCACCTTGCGGCAATACATCAAATAATTGACCGAAACATCATTGGCTTCCAGGCGGTATCGGCGGGTCAGCGGATTGTAGGTCATGCCACTTTGTTCACGTACTTCCAGACCACTTTCCCGACTCCAGGTCGCCATTTCAGAAGGACGAATGAACTTGGCGTAATCGTGGGTTCCCCGGGGTAATAGCCGGAGCACGTATTCTGCGCCCAGAATGGCAAACGCATACGACTTGGGTGTGCGGTTGAGTGTCGAGAAAAACACGAAGCCGCCCGGGCGCACCAAGGTGCTGCAGGCACGAATCACGGAGCTGGGATCGGGAACGTGCTCCAGCATTTCCATACAGGTGACGACATCGAATTCACCCGGTTGCTGAGTAGCCAATGTTTCGACACTGATGCATTGATAGTCGATCGTCACGCTGCTGGCCTGGGCATGCAGCCGTGCTACAGCAAGGGGGGCTTCACCTAGATCTATTCCGGTGACCTCCGCCCCGCGGTGAGCCATGGACTCACTGAGAATGCCTCCACCACAGCCGACATCCAACACCCTTTTCCCCGCGAGCCCGGCACGAGCGTCAATGAAATCAAGGCGCAAGGGGTTGATGTCGTGCAGTGGCTTGAATTCGCTGTCTGGGTCCCACCAGCGGCTGGCTAAGGCTTCGAATTTGGCGATTTCCGCTGCATCCACGTTATCGGAATGGGGCGCAGCAGTGCTATCCTGAGGTATCGCTTGCATGGCAAGGCTCCATGGTCGGTGAGAGTCAGCGCAAGGAGCAAGGTGGCATCCCTCAGCGCCTTCAGTATCATGGCATTCTAACCACTCCTGAGGCGGAACGCGCAATTTGATGAAAAGGACATCCATATGATTCGTAAGGCTGTACTTCCCGTGGCGGGCTTAGGTACTCGTTGTTTGCCTGCCTCCAAAGCCATTCCCAAGGAAATGATCACGATTGTCGATAGGCCTGTGATTCAATATGTGGTGGAAGAAGCGGTAGCAGCAGGTATCCGCGACATCATATTAGTGACTCACTCAAGTAAAGCCGCTATCGAGAATCACTTCGATACACATGTGGAGCTGGAGGCGAGCCTCGAACAAAAAGGCAAGCATGAATTACTCTCTTCACTGCGCTCGATCGTGCCGGATGACGTCAATATTATCAGCATTCGCCAAGGTGAACCTTTGGGCCTAGGGCATGCGGTGCTCTGTGCGCGCCCGATCATCGGCGACGACGAACCTTTTACCGTCTTGTTGCCGGATGTGCTGGTAAACAATAATTCCCGTACAGGTGCGGATCTGGCCGGTATGCTGGAAGCCTTTGATGCCACCGGCAGTGCTCAGCTGATGGTCGAGGAAGTGCCTTGGGAGCAGGTGGAAAAATATGGCATCGTCGAACCTGTCGACAAGATTCCTTCACCGGGTCAATCCGGTCCTTTGAAAGGAATGGTGGAAAAACCCGGCCGCGACCAGGCACCTTCCAATCTCGCGGTAATCGGCCGCTATGCATTGCCTGGGAGTATCTTTGCGCTATTGGCAGACACTCCACCGGGCGCGGGTGGCGAAATACAATTGACTGACGCACTGGAAACCCTGCGTAGCCATCAAGGGGTACAGGCCTATCGCATGGTAGGCAAAACCTACGATTGCGGACATCCCTTGGGGTATCTGGAAGCCATCATGGCTTACGGACGTGCTCACCCCCAGCTCGGCGACGGGTTCAAAGAATTGCTGGCACGCTATCATCAGGGAGAATGATCGATGCGGGTTTTGATTCATGGAAGCGAACTTACCGCCGCCACTGCCGCCGCCGCGCTTTCCTGGGTGGGTCACCAGGTGCAATGGCTACCTCATGCCGATATGCCATGGACCAACTTGCGGGAAGTTGACTGGCTAAAGCGTGAACCGCACCTTCTGGACCAAATCCACCGGAGCTGTCACGACGGCACCCTGGAAATTTGTAGCGACGTTGGCCCGGCCGCGGTGCCGGACGTACTCTGGCTGTCGTTATCCCCCTCCCAACGCAATGCCGCAGACAGCTTGGTCCATGAAGTGGAGCGCAACCATCCGGGGGGACTGGTGTTGGTGAACAACTCCACCTTTCCGGTAGGAGAAACCGAGCGCTTGGCATCTCTGGTAGGGACAAATACCCATTACAGTGTTGCATTGCCAGATATGCTGGAAGAAGGCCGTGCCTGGGATATGTTTACGCGTCCTAACCGCTGGCTGTTAGGTTGCGACGAGGCCACCGGAGAAAGCACGGTGCGCGAGCTTCTGCGTGCCTTCAACCGGCGCAGTGAAGTGTTCCAGCGCATGCCGCGCCGTGCTGCGGAACTGACCAAGTTGGCAATCAACGGCATGCTGGCGACACGTATCAGCTATATGAACGAAGTAGCCGGCCTGGCTGATACATTGGGGGTGGATGTCGAATACGTTCGCCAAGGCATGGGGGCGGATACCCGTATCGGGTTTGAATACCTCTATCCCGGCTGTGGTTTCGGCGGGCCCAATTTTTCGCGTGACCTGATGCGCCTCGCCGACGTTCAGTCGTCCAGCGGGCGCTATTCCGAACTGCTCAAGCAAGTACTGGATATCAATGAAAAGAAAAAGGAAACCCTATTCCGCAAATTGTGGGCGCATTTCCAGGGTGATCTGAACGGTCGTACCGTCGCCATCTGGGGAGCGGCCTTTAAACCGGGTACCGCACGCATCGAGCATGCGCCGGTGCTGACTTTGCTGAAAGCGCTCTGGGCGCAAGGGGTTAACGTACGGCTGCATGACCCGGCGGCTATTCCCGCATTGCTTGAAGAAGTAGGTCAGCGGGATGACCTGCTCACCTTTAGTGAGGACCCTTATCAGGCATGTGAAGGTGCGGATGCATTAATGCTGGTCACCGAATGGAAGCTTTACTGGAACCCGGATTGGGCCCGGTTAGCCGGCTTGCTCAAGGAAAACCTCCTTCTGGATGGGCGTAATATCTACGATCCGAGCTTTGTGGCTGGCTGTGGCTTACATTACCGCGGCATTGGGCGTCGTGCCGACCCGTCTTAACCTTGAGGAAGCATAATGTCCGACTCAGCTACGTCATCGCGTATCGTTCCGGATGTGGATCAAAGTCTGACAGGTCGGCATCTACGGCCTCGCCGTGGTCCGAGCTTATGGCCAATATGGCTGATGATATGTCTGCTGCTGGTGGCGGTAGCCGGTGCGGGAGCGGTGGCGTGGTATGAGCGGGAGCGTTTGTTACAGGAAATGAACCGCTTGAGTGGAGAGGTTTCCAACATGCATGCCCGACTTGATTCGGGCGATGCAGATATCGAGGACACCTTGAGCTTTCTTCAGGCCCAAGTGGTTACGCTATTCCAAGAACAGGAACAGTTGGCTCAGACGATATCGAGTACTCGTCAGGAGCTGTATGGGTTTCTGACCGACAACGATGAGCGGGTATCGACCGAATCACTGGATACGCTAGACCAGCAGGTCGAGCGTTTACGTGAGAATGCCCAGGTACGGGATAGCCAGCTGGCAGCCATCCATGTATCACTCGATGCGCTCGAACGTGCAGGTATCGAAGGCAGACAAAGCTTGATGGAGGAGGTGACGCACCTGGAGCAGTTGCTGGAAAGCCGATCTCAGCTCATCGAAGAAGAAATGGCTGCCCTGCAGGAGTCGTTGACGAGAAGGCAAACAGCGCTCGAAGAGGACATGACGCAACGTCTGGATGAACTCGACCAGGCGTTAGCTGAAATGGATACCGGCTTGGATGAAGAGCTGGAGCAACGCATCGATGCGCTGGAATCCGAAGTACGGCAGGTGCGGCAGGCACAGCTGGCCTTTAGCGCTCAACTGGAAATGCTACGTTGAGCTAGCTTGTTTAGAGATAGGCTTCAATCCTTGCTTCGGGAAAATGACACTATGCCAACACAACGTCAGCGATTATCACGTTGGGGGAAAGCCTTCCTTCTACTGATAAGTGCCGTCCTGATAAGCCTTCCGGTATGGGCGCTGAATGCTCGGATTGAAGGCGTCGAAGGCGACGTGAAAAAAAATGTGCGGCTGTATCTCAGTGACTTGGATGCGGAGCAATATACCGCGGCCCGGCTGAAAGGCGAGATTCAGCGCCGTGTCCGTGAAGCCATGCGAGTATACGGGTATTACGAGCCGCAAATCGCCATCGAACAGCTGGAAGAAGAACGCGTTCAGGTCGATATTACTTCAGGCCCCAGGGTGACCATCGAAGTATTGGATATCAATTTACGGGGTGAAGCCGCCGATGACCCGCCCTTCAACGAAGCTGTCGATGAGTTCCCGCTCGAGGTAGGCGATCCTCTTTTTCATTCGCCCTGGGATCGGCTGCGTAATCAGTTATCCGGCTTGGCACTGGAGCGTGGCTATTTCGATTGGGAGTTCACCGACCGCCGTATGGAAGTGCGCCCCTTCGAGCAAAGTGCCCGCCTGTACATGGACTTTGATAGCGGTTCGCGCTACCAATTCGGCAATGTACGTATTATTGGCAGCCATATCGAACCGGAAAGACTGCAGCGAATGCAGCCATTTACCACGGGAGAGCCCTATGAAGCTCAGGCGTTGGCACGCTATAACCAACGGTTAGCGCAAACCGGCTGGTTTGAATCGGTCATGGTCCGGCCCAGACTACAAACGGCACAGGAACTGCTTGTCTTCGAGCCTGACCCCGACCCCTGGTTTATTGAGGCGACCGGCGAGATGGAGCGACGGCCACGGCTGAGTATGGTAGCGCTCACCAGTGCCATGACCTTGTACCAACCGAAAGATAATCGCTTGCCTCTGGATGTCACCGTCGAACCTGCCGATCGCCATCAGTTTGAAGTGGGCATCGGCTATGCCACGGATGTGGGGCCCCGGCTAGGCCTCGGTTGGAGACAACCCTGGATCAATCGGTTAGGCCATAGCCTTGATCATGAACTCTACATTTCCGCGCCGGAGCAACGTTTTACCGGCACCTACAATATTCCCTTGGAAGATCCAGTACGCGACAATTACCGTTTGCAGTATGGTATTCGTCATGAAGATGACAATGACACCCGCACCTTGGAAAGCACCGTGGAAGTAGCGCGGCGGTGGGAATTCGAAAACCGCTGGGTACAGACCCTGTATTTCCGTGCCACCTTCGAAGACTTTACCCAAGGTGGAGAAGCAGATCAGGTCTGGATTTTTTATCCCGGCATCCAATGGTCGCGTACACGTACACGCAATCAGCGTTTCCCCAGTTGGGGTGATCGCCAGCAGTTATCACTGGAATACTCGGATACAGCCTGGGGTTCCGATGCTCAATTTGGCCGTCTGACCGCCGATACTCAATGGATACGGATGCTGGGGAACGACAACCGATTTGTCGGGCGTGCAAGCCTTGGTGCCATTGCCACCGATGATTTTGATCAATTACCGCCGTCACTGCGTTTTTTCGCGGGTGGTGACCGCAGTGTGCGCGGTTATTCATTTGAAAGTTTATCTCCTGTCAATGAGGAAGGCCGCCTGCGTGGTGGGCAACAAAAACTCACCGCTAGTGTCGAATATCAGCGTCGTGTTACCGGTGACTGGTGGGGTGCAGGCTTTGTCGATGCTGGCGATGCCTTTGATGACTGGACGCCTGATTCACTTAATACAGGCGCGGGTCTCGGTGTACGCTGGGTCTCTCCGGTCGGGCCTATTCGGCTTGATGTCGCCCATCCTTTCGATCATGAAGATGATTGGCGGCTGCACTTTTCCATCGGGCCGGAATTCTAGCGCTGATGTCAGGTACTGCATGCGCTCGCTCTGGCCGACTTTCCTCACCGATTTCTCATACAGAACCCAGGAGACTCTCTGTTGACGCAAGCCTCACAAAGCACCACGACTCGTCACTCCCTCTCGCCGTCGCGTCGCTGGGTGTTATTTGGATGGAGCCTTTTACGCCTGATCATTGTTTTTCCGCTGTGGTTGATCGGACTAGTCATGCTTCTGTCGGGCCTTGCATTATCTCCATGGGGTACGGGCTTTTTATTGTCTCAAGGTGAGCAAAGAGGGTTTTATAACCTGGAACACCATGAAGGGGATTTATTGAGCCACCTAGTGCTGGAAGGGTTTTCTCTGGAAGCCGGCAGTGCCCAGGTGGATGTGTCCCGGTTTGAACTAAAGTGGGCTGACGACTGCCTGCTTTCTGGGCGGCTGTGTATTGATCGGTTGCATATAGAGGGTGCGGATGTACGGTTGCTACCCACCGATGATGCTGAGGAAGCGCCTCAAGAAGAAACTGGCAATATTGTGCTTCCCGACATTGAATTTCCCTTTCGCATCGAGCTGCGCTCCCTTGAGCTTGAAGACATTGCGTTGCATTTAGCGGATGGCAAGCGCTTTCACTGGAAGCGTTTTTCTTCCGGCGCCATCGCTGAAGCCAACCAGCTTCAGTTGCTAGCCACCAAACTCGTCGAACCCCGGCTTTACTTGCCGCCATCCCCGGGCGTGTTGCTGACGGAAAATACCGACACGCCCCTTGACGCCCAAGCCATCAATACCGCTATCGCGCTGCATCAGCCTGAAGAGGTAAGCGTCGCTGAAGAACCGCCTCTTCAAGAAGTCGAAGATACGTTGGAAAAGCGTGCCCGCCTGGCGTTGCCCGAGGTTACCTTGCCCCTGGAAGTCCAGATTCCACAACTCAGTATCGATGACTTCCAGGTGGAAGGGGCCGTGGCGTATACGGTGGAGCATCTAGCGCTCAGCGCAGTGGCACGACGCCATGAAATAGAAGTGCAACGCCTGAATGTCGTGACGCCCGATGCCGAAGCCACGCTGGAAACGTCCGCGATCCTGAGTGAAGACTACCCGCTGAATGCCACCCTCAACGTGCGACTCAACAATGAGGGAGGGCTGCTTGATGACTATCCAGCCTTGGTAGGCCAGCAGATTGAGTTACACCTGGATGGCTCCTTGTCGGCACTGCAAGTAGCACTGAACATCAGAGGAGCACTGAATGCCACCTTGCGTGGAGAGGTGGATGTTCTCGCCCCCGAGATGCCGTTCCAACTGAACATTGCAAGCGAACGCCTGCAATGGCCATTGCAACAAGACGAAGCAACAGCTGAAAGTGCACCTTATGTAGTGGAAAATCTGGTGGCCAATCTGGACGGCAGTTTGACCGATTATCGGGTCGGGTTATCACTGGTTACCGAAGGACCGCAAGTGCCTCGTACCCGTGTGGCCTTAACCGGCGAAGGCGATCTCGAGCATTTTCGCTGGACGCCTCTGTCACTCACGCTCGGCGAAGGCTCGCTGGTCAGCCATGGACGTATGGACTGGCTCGATACCCTGCAGGTGCAAGCCCGGCTGCGCCTGGATCAACTCGACCCTTCTCTTTTCATCGAGGAATTGGAAGGTCGGTTGAACGGTGACCTGGAGCTGGCTTTCGCGCAGCAGGATAACGACTGGACGGTTTCAATTCCTACCCTTTCCATTGATGGACGCTTACAGGATTACCCTCTTTCCCTGCAGGCCGCTCTTGAAGCGGACAGTGACTTACGGGTGCAACTCGAGCGTTTCGACTTTGCGCAGGGCGAGAATCGCTTACAGGCCTCCGGGCTGGTCAGTGAGCAACAAATGGATGTGGATGCCGATATTGACCTGCGCCAGCTGGAAAGTCTTCATCCCGAGCTTGCCGGGCTGCTATCCGGCAACGTACAGGCGCAAGGTAGCCTGTCACAGCCCAATGTAATGGTGGACCTGCGCGGCAGTGACTTGCGCTTTGCCGAAAACAATCTGGAAACACTGGCTTTGGAAGGCCGAATGCAGGGAGTGGACGATCCGGACATTGATCTGCAGCTGGATATCCAGAACTTGAATGCTGCCGGCCAGCGCCTGGAAATGCTTGCCTTGAGCCTGCAAGGCAGGGTTTCGGATCACCGCCTGCGTCTGGAGGCGCAAGGTGGCCCCAATGCCGCGTTTTCAAGGGCTCAACTCGCCTTGGATGGGCGTTTCAATCAGCAGGCCGGACGTTATCAAGGTGACTTGAACTCGCTTGAAGTCGATGCCGAGATTGGTGATATCCGACTGAATCGTGAAGTAGCGGTGAATTACGACCTCAATACCGGCCAGGCTCAGCTGTCGCCATTTTGTCTACGCCGGCAACAGGGTGGCGTGCTGTGTCTCGACCAGCCGCTCCAGGCTTCTGCCGAGCAAGGTCAGGCCAGCCTGACGCTACGCGACGTGCCCATGGAAATGCTGGAAATGGGGTTGCCCGAAGGCTGGCAGCTCGAGGGCGATACCACAGCGGATGTGCTGGCGACCTGGGGTCAGGGTGGGGCGCAGTGGCAAGCGGATCTGCGCCTGATAAGCGAATTGGCGATTACCGCTTTGAATGACTTTGGCCAACCAGTTTCATTACCCCGCACGCGGCTTGACACACGGGTGGAAGCCACACAAACCCAGGCCAGGGTGGAGGCCACGCTAACCTTGGCAGACGCTGGTGAAGTAGGTCTGGATCTCACCATTGACGAACCTATCGGTGAAGGTCGGTTGAACGGCGTGATCAGCGCTGACGACATATCCTTACGGCCTTATCGTAGCCTGGTCGTTGGCATGGATGTTCTCGAAGGCAACCTGGGTGGCGAAATTCAGCTCAGTGGTACCACCACAGCGCCTGATTTACAGGGACGTCTACGCTTGCAGGGCATCCAGGCAAGTGGCATGGATATTCCGGTAGAAGTCGAGGATGGCAATATTGAAGTACGTCTGGAAGGCGATCGAGGCGATATCAACGGATTTTTGGCTGCCGAACGCGGACGCCTGGAAATTACCGGTGATGCATACTGGCCGGGGGGCGATGAATGGCGCATCGGGGTGGACCTGAGTGCAGTGGAATCTCCGCTCTTGGTGGTACTACCTGAGTTCGGTCGCCTTGAAGCCGCTCCCGACCTGCGTATTCGGGTTACCTCTGACCTGCTTCAAGTTCGAGGCAATGTGGATATTCCCTGGGCACGCTTGGAGGTGGGTGATATTCCCGCCTCGGCGATTTCTCCTAGCCAGGATGAGATCATTATTACTCAACGTGATGAACGCGAAGCCGAGTTGGCAGCGGAGCGTGCGGCAGCTGCGGCAACACGCAATGAGGGTCCCGACACCTCCGAGGAACTGGCACAGACAGGTATCATGGTGGATGTATTGATTACATTGAGCCTGGGGCCGGATATGATGATTTCAGCCTACGGGCTTGAGTCCGGCTTGTCGGGGACCTTGGAAGTTCGTCAGGAGGGAGGAGCACTTCAGCTGTTCGGTGATGTCAATCTTGTCGATGGTCGCTTCAAGGCGTTTGGTCAAGACCTTCTGATTCGCCGCGGAACCTTGTTGTTCAGTGGCCCACCGGATCTTCCCATACTGGATTTCGAGGCGATTCGCAACCCGGATACCACTCAGGATGATGTCATCGCAGGGCTGCGTGTTTCCGGAAGTGCGGAAGAACCGAACGTTTCGATTTTCTCTGAGCCGGCCATGAATGAAACGCGAGCGCTTTCCTACCTGCTTCGGGGGCGCCCCCCGGAAGGTGATGGCGGCAGTGTAGAAGGCGCGTTGGTGACAGGACTGATTGGCATGTCGCTGGGCCGCACAGGCAGTGCCATCGGGTCGATTGGCGAGTCTTTCGGGGTGGATGATTTGACCTTGGAAACTACCGGTGCCGGAGAAGAAAGCCAGATCGCAGTCAGCGGCCAATTGACCGATGACTTGAGTATTAGCTACGGGGTGGGAATCTTCTCGCCGATTGCCGAGCTGACACTACGTTATACGCTCTGGCGTAATTTATATGTTCAGGTAGTTTCCGGCGCCAATCAGGCAGTGGATCTGGTCTACACCTTCTCCCGCTCGGGAGACCCCGAGATTCTCGAGCAACGTTAACTGATGACGACACTTCACCACCCGACGTACTTGAAAAATTCATTTGAAAAAACGTTTCTGAAAAAGAGAGGCTCCTTATGACTACCAGTGCCATGCATACCGTCAACGGACACTCCTTGATGCCACCGTTCCCTGCCGGGCACGAAGAAATCGTCCTGGGCATGGGCTGCTTTTGGGGGGCTGAACGGCTGTTCTGGCAGTTGCCCGGCGTTTACGTCACTGCCGTGGGCTATGCTGGTGGGGTGACACCCAACCCCACTTATCAAGAAACCTGCAGCGGACGTACCGGCCATGCTGAAGTCGTGCTGGTGGTATTTGATCCTCAACGTCTGGATATTGATACTTTATTACAGGTATTTTGGGAAAATCATGACCCCACCCAAGGCAATCGTCAGGGCAACGATATTGGCTCTCAGTATCGCTCCGTCATTTATGCGACCACACCGGCCCAGCTGGAAGCGGCCGAAGCCAGCCGGCTAGCTTATCAAGACGCCTTGAGAAAAGCCGGAAAGGGTGACATTACCACTGAAATAGGCATGCTGGACCGCTTCTACTACGCCGAGGGATACCATCAGCAATACCTCGATAAAAATCC
Organism: Vreelandella zhuhanensis; assembly: GCF_009793355.1. GTDB lineage: Bacteria > Pseudomonadota > Gammaproteobacteria > Pseudomonadales > Halomonadaceae > Vreelandella > Vreelandella zhuhanensis. The sequence continues at coordinate 75,533 of NZ_WTKP01000005.1, read as the reverse complement.
CGGCGGTTATTGTGGTTTGAAAGGCACGGGGATCAGCTGTCCGCTCTCTTGATCCTGTTTCATCCGCCTATTCTTCAACAAAGAAGCCTAAGCTCCAGCGGGACACTGGTGCTGCCATCTGACAGCCATATCTGCTGTTCATTGATGGTGCACTGTAACTGCATGCTACGACTCGTCAATTGGGTCATTTCCTTGAGTGCAGCTTCAGGGATTTCCCAGACTTGCAGGTTCTTGTAGCGCTTCAGGGCTTTTTCATTTTGCTGCCACCAGATGGGTACGCTGCGTTCACCATAGGCATACACCTTCACCTGCTTGGCTTTTTGGCTGGCTTTACGCAGCCATTTTTCATCACCTTGTCCAAAAGCCACCCACAATTCGATGTCTCCATGCAGATTCTTTTCAGAAAGCTCAGGCTCGCCTTCATCGCTGAGATTGCTGGAGAAAGCCAAGTTCTCCGAGGCGTTCAAGGCAAAAGCGAGCAGGCGTACTAGCAAGCGCTCGTCGGTTTCGGAAGGGTGCTGCGCCAAGGTCAGGTTATGGTCCTGATAGTAATGGCGATCCATATCCGCGATCTGTAGCTGTACCCTGATGACACGGGCTTTTTGCGCCATGAATATACCAACGTTAGTTTTAGATGAATGCTGGGTATTGAGCAATCTCTCGCTCGACAAGCATAGAAAGGCTCAACCGTCTGGATGCAAACGGTCAATGCGGTAGAGAGTGGCGACTTGATCAAGCCCGCTGACGGTACATTTGAGATCCTTGACGCGGCCATCGTCCAAACCATACACCCAGCCATGAACTGAAATACTCTGGCCGCGCTGCCAAGCAAGCTGAAGGATCTTGGTACGGCACAGGCTATTGACCTGAGCTTTGACATTGAGCTCACACATCCGGTCGATCTGATCATGAAAGGAGAGGTGAGCCAGAGACTCGCGATGCCGGTTGTAAAGCTCGCGCACGGAGTGCAACCAATAGTCCACAACACCGCATTCACCGCCGGTGACGGCGGCTCTGATGCCCCCGCAGCCATAATGGCCCACAATCATGATATGGCTGACCTTGAGCACATCCACTGCATACTGGACCACGGACAGCGCGTTCATGTCGGTGTGGTGCAAGAGATTGGCGACATTGCGGTGAACGAATACTTCACCGGGAGGCAGGGCAATGATCTGATTGGCGGGAACGCGGCTATCCGAACAACCGATCCACAGATAATCGGGGTTCTGTTGGCGTGAGAGCCGGGCAAAATAGTCCGGGTCTTCCTCACACATACGCTCAGCCCAGCTGCGGTTGTTCTCCAGCAGCGTGGCAATAGGGTCGGTCATAATGCTCCATGAGTCAGGGAGATAAAAAATAGTCAGGCTTTTTTAACCTTCTGCGTGGACGGGGTCAATATTGCATGCTTGACGGAAGGGAAACAGCGGTAGATAAAATCAACTCAATAGATGCAATGAATAAAGATAGAGGAGAATGGTGTGGCAGAATTTGAGTATGACCTTTTTGTGATTGGGGCAGGTTCGGGAGGCGTACGTGCAGCACGCACTGCCGCCGCGGCAGGTGCTAATGTGGCAATAGCGGAGGATCTCTACTTGGGAGGAACCTGCGTCAATGTGGGTTGCGTTCCCAAAAAGCTATATTCATATGCTGCACATTTTCATGACGCCTTCGATGATGCCGCTGGTTTTGGCTGGCATCTGCCCGAGCCGCCACGTTTTGAATGGGCCACACTACGAGATAATAAGAGCGGGGAAATCAAACGCCTCAACGAGATCTATCGGCGCATGCTGGAAAATGCCGATGTCACTTTATTTGATGCTCGCGCCAGCTTGAAAGACCCGCATACCGTCCTGTTGAAAACAGCCGAAGGAAATACCCAAGAGGTGAGCGCTGAAAAGATACTCTTGGCCACTGGCGGCTGGCCTTGGGTGCCTGATTTTCCAGGACATCAGCACACGCTGGATTCCAATCAGGTTTTCGATCTGGAATGCTTCCCTGAGCGTTTCATGGTGCTGGGCGGCGGGTATATTTCAGTGGAATTTGCCAGTATCTTCAACGGACTGGGCAGTGAAACCCACTTAATATATCGCGGCAACCTATTCTTGAGAGGCTTCGATGATGAAGTGCGCGACTTCACGCGGACGGAAATGACCCGTAAGGGGGTCAACTTGCACTTCAATACCAACATTGAAACTATCGAGCCTGTGGGAAACGCCTACTCGGTAACCCTGACCGACGGGCGAAAAATGGAAGTGGATGCCATTCTTTCCGCGACAGGCCGTAAGGCCAATGTGGCCGGATTAGGGCTTGAGGCATTGGGTATTTCGCTGGATAAGGTAGGCAAGATTCCGGTCAACGAGCGCTTTGAAACCCAAGTGCCTTCGATTTTGGCTTTGGGCGACCTGATTGCCGGGCCGGAATTGACGCCGGTGGCCTTGGCTGAAGCCATGCAGCTGGTAGCCCATCATTTCAGTCCGGACGAGCCGGCACCTCTGGATTACGCAGCTATTCCCACCGCGGTGTTCTGTCATCCCAATATCGGCACGGTAGGGCTTTCGGAAGAAGAGGCCAGAGAGAAATATGCGGCGATTCGCGTTTATCGCACCGACTTCAAGGCCATGAAACATACGCTTTCCGCCAGCCAGGAACGTACCTTGATGAAACTGGTGGTGGATGATGCCACGGACATCGTTGTCGGCGCCCATATGGTAGGCGATGATGCCGGTGAAGTAATCCAAGGGATTGCCATCGCGGTGCGTGCGGGGCTCACCAAAAAGGATTTCGATTCGACCTTAGGCATACATCCCACCGGCGCCGAAGAATTCGTGACATTACGTACCCCAACCCGCAAATAGCCAATGACGTTAGCCGCTATTACAAGCGGCTAACGGCTAGTCATTCACCAATGCTAAATATAATTGATATAACAAAATATTATGAAAAAAAGTCGCTAAGATAACCAAACTTTTGAATTGCTAATGAGCCACTGGTATAATCGCAGGTAAATTCGCTACAGCGAAGCAAAAATATGAGTACCCCTATCCAGCCTTTTACGCCTTCCGCCGATCTGGCACGTCCTTCCGTCGCCGATGCAGTCGTCGGACATGCTGAAACACCTTTATTCATACGTAAACCTAACGCCGACGATGGCTGGGGTGTTTATGAGCTGATCAAGTCCTGTCCTCCACTGGATGTGAACTCGGCTTATGCATACCTCCTGCTGGCGACACAGTTTCGCGAAACCTGTGCCGTGGCGACCAATGAAGAAGGTGAGGTGGTCGGTTTCGTGTCCGGTTATGTCAAGGACAATGCGCCTGATACCTACTTTCTGTGGCAAGTAGCGGTAGGGGAGAAAGCCCGTGGTACCGGCCTGGCCCGGCGTTTGGTGGAAGCCATCATGTCGCGTCCCGAACTTGCCGATGTGCATCATCTGGAAACCACCATCACGCCTGACAACCTTGCGTCCTGGGGCTTGTTCCGCCGCCTTGCAGCACGCTGGCATGCACCGCTCAATAGTCGTGAATATTTTTCCACCGAACAACTCGGAGGCGAGCACGACCCCGAGAATCTGGTGCGCATTGGTCCGTTTCAAACGGATCGGATCTAATGTTTCACTGAGCTTGATCTGATTTCCAAGATTTAGATTTAACCAATCATCAAAAAAGTAATTGTTAAAGGAGTTCGCTGAATGCAGACCCAGTCGATGGAACGCATGGAATCCAACGTTCGTACTTATTCACGTTCGTTTCCGGTAGTTTTCACTAAGGCAAAAAATGCGCGCCTTACTGACGAAGACGGTCGCGAATATATCGACTTTCTGGCCGGCGCGGGAACTCTGAACTACGGTCACAATAACGACCATATCAAACAGGCCATGATCGATTATCTAGCGACCGATGGGGTTATCCATGGCCTGGACATGTGGACGGCCGCCAAGCGTGACTACCTGGAAACACTGGAAGAGCTGATCCTCAAACCACGAGGACTCGATTACAAGGTCCACCTTCCTGGTCCTACCGGCACCAATGCAGTGGAAGCCGCTATTCGTCTGGCACGCGTCGTCAAAGGGCGGCATAACATCGTCACCTTCACCAATGGTTTTCATGGCGTGACCATGGGGGCGCTTGCCACTACCGGTAACCGCAAGTTCCGCGAAGCCACGGGCGGCATTCCCACCCAGGGCGCAAGTTTTCTGCCGTATGATGGTTACCTGGGCGAAAGTACCGACACCCTGGATTACTTCGAAAAGCTGCTAGGCGACAAATCCGGTGGCCTGGATGTTCCCGCCGGCGTTATTGTGGAAACCGTACAAGGCGAGGGCGGTATCAACGTGGCCGGCCTCGAATGGCTCAGGCGGCTCGAAAAAATCTGTCATGCCAATGACATTCTATTGATCGTTGACGATATCCAGACGGGTTGCGGACGTACCGGCAAGTTCTTCAGCTTCGAGCACGCTGATATCAAGCCGGACATTGTCACCAACTCCAAATCACTTTCCGGTCTTGGCTTGCCCTTCGCCCATGTGCTGATGCGTCCTGAGCTCGACAAATGGAAGCCGGGACAATACAACGGTACCTTCCGTGGCTTCAATCTGGCCATGGTCACGGCTACCGCTGCCATGCGTAAATACTGGAGCAACGATACCTTCGAGCGCGATGTGCAGCGCAAGGGGCGGATCGTCGAAGAACGCTTCCAGAAACTCGCCGCACTGCTCAGCGAAAACGGCATGCCTGCCACGGAGCGTGGCCGTGGGTTGATGCGCGGCATTGATGTCGTCGATGGTGACCTCGCTGACAAGATCACTGCAAAAGCCTTCGAGCATGGGCTTATCATTGAAACCAGTGGTCAGGCCGGGGAGGTCGTTAAATGCTTGTGTCCGTTGACCATCACGGACGAGGACCTGCTTGAAGGTCTGGACATTCTTGAAGCTTCTGTCAAGACTGTTATAGGTCAGTGAGAAAGCACTTGAGAAAGCAGCACTGAGGCACCTCACGGCAGTCGGCCCGGGCCGACTGTCACTTGCCATTTGAAGGAGTCATTCCATGATTGTTCGCAATATTGAAGAAGCTCGCCAGACAGATCGCTTGGTTACCGCGGAAAATGGCAACTGGGATAGCACGCGCTTAGTGCTGGCCAACGACGGTGGAAATTTCTCGTTTCATATCACACGCATTTTCGAGGGAACCGAGACACATATCCACTACAAGCATCATTACGAGTCGGTGTATTGCATCGAAGGCGAAGGCGAAGTCGAAACATTGGCCGATGGCAAGATCTGGCCGATCAAGCCAGGTGATATCTACATTCTGGATCAGCATGACGAACACTTGCTGCGGGCTTCCAAGACCATGCATCTGGCATGTGTTTTCACGCCGCCGATCACCGGCAACGAAGTGCATCGCCAAGATGGTTCTTATGCGCCGCCTGAAACAAGTGACGATAAGCCGTTGTAAGTTGTTGTTGCTGTTGAACGCTGCAGTATCACCAGTGAAAATCACGGCGTAGCGGTAAAAAGAACCCCGATGATAATTCATCGGGGTTCTTTTCAATTCAGCCGCGAATCTTACCGCTCAAGTGGGCCATGTTACCTTTCAACCATGAGTTCGCATAATATATATTATGTTAAATGAGTGGTGGTTTGAAAAAGCCATTTGAAAGTGAAAGCATGACATGCCGTCCGGAACCAGAATGGACAATGCCCTAACCGACTCCGTATCATTCCTCTCCCATTTTTCAGGATACCGTGTCATGCGCCAAGGTTCTTTGTGGCTTGCTATGGGCCTTATTGTTTCCCTGACAGGCTGTACCGTTGTTTCACCCGATCCTTCCGAGCAATTACAGCCTTTGGAGGCCTCTCAATTCGAGACACGAATCAATCAGCTGGAAACTAGTCTGGCATCACAGTGTTCCCGAGCCCCTGCCTGGCATCAGGCGCAGCTGAATCAACAGCAAGCGCTGAACGCCGACGTTCGAGAAGTAGGCAGTCTATTGCGCAATCTTCGCCAGGATGTACAGCGGCTGGAACAGCGTGAAGGAACGCCCGTTATCATTCGCGAAGAATGCCAGACGAATGACATTCTGGATACCAAGACGATCGTGGGCCGCAGCGAATGGATCGGATTGCCAGGCATCGGCACCTATTTAAAGGCCCGTGTGGATTCCGGTGCCAATACCTCGTCGCTTTCCGCGAGAGAAATAAGCCGCTTCGAACGGGATGGTGAAAACTGGGTGCGTTTCAAATTGGCACTTACCGAAGAAGATGTGGTCGTAGACAGTCGGCGTGACGAATGGATTGAAGCACCCGTGGAAAGACGGGTACGTGTTGTTCAAGCGTCCGGTGATGACTCCAGGCCTGTCATTAGCTTATTGATGACATTAGGTCCAATTCGCGAAAACGTTGAGTTCACCCTTACGGACCGTACTCACCTGGATTATCCCGTGCTTCTAGGACGGCGTTTCATGATGGATATTGTTCTTATTGACGTTGCCGAAACCTATCGTCATCCCCGCCCTGAATACCCAGGCGGCAAGCCGGCCGATCAAGCGCAAGAAGATGAGCTTGATGATCAACTCGATAACGACGAATGAGACGTCTTGCTCGTCGTCATTTACCTGAAGGATTTTCATGTCACGGTTACCTTTTTACCTGATTGTCGGCGTGCTCATGCTGGCGGGTATCGCCATGAGCGTTCAGCGCCATGTTCAATTTGAAATTCCTTGGGTGCCCGGCGAGCAGCGTAAAGTCTGGGAAATAGAGGCACTGGTCAATTTCAATGCTCAGGACGGACCGGTAATGGTCGACATGGCCCTGCCATCGCACCAGGCGGGTTTTCGAGTCTTGACTGAAAATACCGCCTCCTCCGGCTATGGTCTTGCTTTTAAAGCGGATGATTTCGGCCGTCGCGCGGAATGGTCGATTCGTGATGCCGCAGGCAGTCAGCAGCTGTATTATTCCGTACAAATGCTGGTCTCGCCGGACTCTCAAGCGCCCGATCTCACTCCCCCACCCCCGCTTGTCGATATTGTCTGGGAGCGCCCCTATGACACCGCAGCCAATCATATTGTCGAGCGCGCCTGGTCTCGCAGCGCCGATAATTATACATTTGCCCGTGAGCTGATGCTGGACATGGGCGGCGAGCGTCAAGGCGAAAATGCCCGGTTACTGCTTACTCAATATGAGTTGGTGCCCTTGACGGTTCGCTTGCTGAACCATGCCGGTGTCAATGCACGAGAAGTCAGTGGCTTGTTGTTGGAGGATGGGCGCCGTCGCCAAAGTTTGACTCAGTGGATTCAAGTCTTTGATGAAAGTGAGGAACAATGGGCGCTGTTCAATCCCCTTAGCGGCGAACAAGGCAAACCCGATAATCTCTTGTTATGGGAGGCCGGCGGTCAGGCCGTATTGGAAGTGGCAGGTGGCACCAATTCTCGGGTCAATTTTTCCATGATGACCCACTCGCAACCCGCCTCCGCTGCGGTGCGTAACCATATTTCCGAAGATACTTTGCTGAATTTCTCGATTCACAGCCTGCCCTTGGAAGAACAGGCACTATTCCAGACCATCCTGTTGATTCCGATTGGCGCCCTGATGGTGGTCTTCTTGCGTGTTCTGGTCGGCTTCAAGACGTCCGGTACCTTCATGCCGGTACTGATTGCCCTGGCGTTCATTCAAACCACGCTGATGACTGGCTTGATCGGTTTTCTGCTGGTAGTGGCGGTCGGCCTGGTCATCCGCAACTACCTTTCCTATTTGAATCTATTGTTGGTCGCCAGAGTGTCGGCGGTGATCATCACCGTGATTGCGATCATCTCAATATTTTCGGTAGTGGCTTACAAGCTGGGACTCAATGCCGGCCTTACCATTACTTTCTTTCCCATGATTATTCTCGCCTGGACCATCGAGCGGATGTCGATATTGTGGGAGGAAGAAGGCCCCAAGGAAGTCTTGATTCAGGGGGGGGGTAGCCTGGTTACCGCCGTGCTGGCCTATCTCGCCATGAATAATCCTTGGGTACGCCATATCACGTTCAACTTCCTGGGGGTGCAGTTGATCTTGATGGCACTGATTCTGTTGCTGGGCAATTACACCGGCTACCGGCTCCTGGAATTACGTCGCTTTCAGCCGATCACCGATGAGGAGAAAAGTCCATGAAGTGGCTTTCCTGGACCACCCCTGGAAAGCTGCGAAGCAAGGGTATTATCGGCATGAACCGGCGTAATATTCGCTATATCGGCCGTTACAACAATCGCCGGCTGTTCCCTTTGGTAGACGACAAGCTAAAAACCAAGCTGCTGGCTCAGCAGCACGGTATCACCAGTCCTGCGCTTATCGGCACGGTGACCACTCAGTTCGGAGTAAAGCATATTCTCGACATGCTCACCGGTCATGCAGGCTTTGTCATCAAGCCGGCCAAGGGGAGCGGCGGCAAAGGCATTCTAGTGATTGAGCAGAGCAAGGACGGGGCCTATGTCAAACCCAGCGGGGCTGCACTGAACCTGACCGATATCGAACGGCATGTATCCAATATCCTGTCGGGGCTTTACTCTCTGGGGGGGTCGCCGGATGTGGCCATGATCGAAAACTTGATTCATTTCGATGAAAGTCTTATGGCTTACACCTATGAAGGTGTGCCCGATATAAGGGTGATCATCTTCAAAGGTTACCCGGTAATGGCCATGATGCGCCTGTCCACCGCCGCCTCGGATGGCAAGGCGAACCTGCATCAGGGCGCAGTGGGTGTGGGGTTGGATATTGCGACGGGTACCGCGCTTCGTGGCGTGCAATTCGACCGCCCTTGCTATGCCCACCCCGATACCGGGCATGACTTAGCTAGCCTGGCAGTACCTGATTGGAAAACCTTGCTACTGTTGGCTGCCGGCTGCTATGAAATGACCGGGCTTGGTTACCTGGGAACAGATATGGTGTTGGACCGTCGGCATGGTCCCATGTTGCTTGAGTTGAATGCCAGGCCCGGGCTTGCCATTCAGATGACCAACGGTGAGGGGCTCAGGCCGCGTCTGGACATGATAGAAGCTCAACCCGAAGACCAGAGCCCAGCGGCTCGGGTGGCGTTCGCTCAGCAGCATTTTGCGCGGCATAGCGAACTCGTGTTCCCCGCTGACATGCCTACGTCTACCGCGTAGACTATGGGCTATCTTCTTGAGTGAGTGACCCATGCCGCATGCCCCAACCCTGCTCAAGCAGGCGGAACACCAATGTCAGGAACGCGGGGTTCGCTTTACCCCGATGCGTCGCCGTGTGCTCGAGCTTATCGCCGAAAATGGCGGTGGACTCAAGGCTTATGACCTTCTCGACCAGTTGACCACCGAACATGCTGCGGCGCGCCCGCCTACGGTATATCGCGCTCTCGAGTTTCTGATCGGGCAAGGGCTTGTGCACCGCATTGAGTCACAGAATGCTTACGTGGCCTGCGCCTGCCCCGAGCATGCTCATGGTTTTCAGTTTCTCATCTGTCGGTTTTGTGGCCATGTCGAAGAGCTGCACTTGGATGACGTTACCCGAAAACTAAGTAAGCACGCCACAAGCCAAGGCTTTCGTGTGGAGCGTCAAACCATAGAGCTTCTGGGCCTTTGCGAAGCCTGCATCCCTACCACGAGCGAGCCTTTATGAGCCAAACTAATGACTCCCAAAACCTATTCAAGCAATTGGAAGGTGCTGAACAAGGCCACCAACTGGCATTGACCGAGCTGCTCGATGCAGTGCGCTTCAATGCCGACGGCCTATTGCCGGCCATTGCCCAACAGCATGACAGCGGCGAAGTGCTGATGATGGCCTGGATGAATCAGGAAGCGCTCAAGGAAACCTTGCATACCGGGCGGGTGTGCTACTACTCGCGTTCACGAGGTAAATTGTGGCGCAAGGGAGAGTCCTCAGGACAGCAACAACATTTGAAAAGTGCCGCCCTGGATTGTGACGGCGACACCCTGTTGCTCCAGGTAGAACAAACTGGGCCGGCCTGTCATAGCGGTCGGCGCAGTTGTTTTTATGTGGCGCTGGAGCCAGGATCGCAGCGTGCGCGCATCACCAGCACGCCGTTGATCGCCCCGGCCGAGCTGTACGCCAAGGGGCGCTGATGTTTTGTCTGTCACGCTGGATTCATGTGGTAGCGCATTTTCTGGCTCGCCTGGCAAGCGGGATTATGATTGCGCTGCTCAAGGTCTACCAGTATGTAATCAGCCCCCTGCTGGGTCCACGTTGTCGCTTCTGGCCGAGCTGTTCTAACTACGCGGTGGAAGCGATCCAGGTTCATGGGCCGCTGAAAGGCGCGTGGCTGGCCACCAAGCGGATCGTCAAGTGCAACCCTGCTCATTCGGGTGGCATGGATCCGGTACCCGGCGGCCCCAGTGAAGTTCTTTGTCGAGAAGACCCGGAATGTTCGCCTTGAGCCGATATCGTGTCAGATTACTGCTTGCCCGCTACCTGAAAGATCCGCTGCAACATGGCATGCAGGCCGTTGCTACGCGTCGGTGACAGGTGGTTGTCCAGCCCTAGATCAGCGAGAAAATGCGGCTCGGTATTACGGATCTCTTCCGCTGGGCGATCGTTGTAAATGCGCAGCAGTACGGCAATCAAGCCGGACACAATCGCCGCATCGGAGGTCGCCTCGAAATGCAAACGCTCGCCCTCGACCTCGTGATGCATCCAGACATTGGATTGGCAGCCCTTGATTTTATGCTCGTCGGTTTTCCAAGTGTCGGGGAAATCCGGTAATTGCTTGCCCATATCAATGATGTACTGATAACGATCCATCCAGTTATCGAACATCTCGAATTCTTCCACCAGCTCTTGCTGGGCCTGTTCGGCGGTTAACTCTGCGCTCATGATACCTCCTCAATAAACTGCCTCTATTATACCTTTTGCACCCCGTCACGTCTGTCCTCCCTGCTCACAAGACCCTACTCACGAGACTTTACTGATGGGACAAAGTATGGCTGGTCAATTGACGGTGCCATTCCTCATCCTCGGTATGCAGATAGCGCGCCGTGGTATCCAGGCGCGAATGACGCGCGCTTTCCGCCAGGTAGCGAAGTTCCACTCCCGACTGAGCCTGATGGGTGATAGCGGTGTGGCGCAACCAATGGGGAGTCGCCCGCCTTAATGCCTCTATATGGCGACGCTCACCCTCGACATCTTCAAGCGCCTGGGCCGCCTGTTGAAAGGTGGCTCGAATCACACGATAAAGCTGATTTTCCCCCACCTCACGCCTTCCATCCAAGGCGCGCAACAGCGGTGTGTCATCGTCGTGCTCGGGGAACGGCGCCAAGCCGAGTGCTGCGCGCCAATGCTTCAAGAAGTACAGCATGTCATCCGGCACAGGAATGCGGGCGGTCTTAGCCCCCTTTCCAACCACGTGCCACCACCAGCGCCCTTCTGTTCGCTGGAAATCCTGCATGCGAGCGTTGGCCATTTCGCTTATACGCGGGGCAAGCAGGTAGGCAAAGCCGAACAGAAATACCCGTCGAGCTTGTTGGTAGCGTTCGCGCGGCGTCGCCTGCTCTAACAAAGGCTCATTCAGCCATTGCCACAACCATTGCCACAGCTCGCGCTCCAGGTAGCGCTCGATACCGGGCGCCTGATTGTTCAGGCGGCGTGCTTTGTCGCGCATCAAGCGAAAGGGATTGTGAGCCAACCACCCTGCTTCCACCAGCCAGCTGAACAGACCCTGCAGAATAACCAGGCTCTGGCGTCGGCTGGCCGCCCCCAGCGAACCTCGAAAAGGCCGCCATTCGGAGTGCGGGCGTGGCCTTGAAGGCCCCACCCATTGCGAGCGGGGCTGAGGGTCGCTGAGAAACCCTTCGAAGTGCGACAAGACCTCTCGATTCATGTCCGCAAGCACCATCTTCTGGGCATGTAGCCACAACAGCAAGCGCTCCGCTTCACGCCGATAACTGCGCAGGGTCTGCGGGCTGGCGCGGTATTCTTCCAGCCATTGCATCACCGCCTCGGTATCACTGGCCGCGCGGATATGCAGGTTAGACGGCTGACTCGGCAACGCGGACAGTGCCGACGGTCGGGACGCTGGTTGCGGAAACTCAGGTAATACCAAGGGAAATTCAGCCATGACAGCACTCGTTGAATTCAACTTGCCTAGTTTGGCCTGTAGTGGCTAGAAACTCAAGATAAGGCGGGTAATCTTGAATTTATTAGTCATTTGATAAATAAAATTACGTATTACGTTTTACGTAATTATTGCCTATTTCCAGCAAAAGCCCGAAAATAGCCTTCTTCATCTCAGGATTAACCAAGGAGCTCCGCCGCATGGCACGCAACGGCATTCAATATCCCGATGTACAAGAAGCCATCGATACCCTGCTTGTACGCGGTGACACCCCAAGCGTGCAGCGCATCCGCGAAGTGTTGGGCACCGGCAGTTTCACCACTATCAGCGAGCATTTACGCCACTGGCGCAGCGAGCGAGAACTGAATCGTGATGTGCCGCCGCCCAAGGGCGTGCCAGAGGTCATTGTGGAGCTGGCCACGGGGATGTGGCGCGAAGCACAGCAGACGGCCAATGACACCCTTGCCCACTATCGGCAAGATGCCAATCAGCAAGTGGAAAAGGCCCAACGACAGGCGCAGGAAGCTAGCCGACAAGCAGCCGACGCTGAACAGCGCGAGCGCGCCTTGGTGGAACATCTGCGCCATACCGAACAGCGCCTTGAAGCGCTGAGTAGCGAACTTGCGCAAAGTGAAACCCAGCGTCGCCAGGAACAAACCGAAGCGGAGGCGGATAAACGCAAACTCGCCGCCCTTGCCCAGCAACGAGACGAAGCACTCCAGAAACTTGAATACCAGGCGGAGCAACACCACCAGATTCAAACGGTGCAACAGCAGGAATACCAGCAACGCCTGGAGCAGGAGGAAAAACGCCATGAAGCGGCGGAAGCGCGATTGATGGGCTTGCTGGATACCACACGCCAGGAACAGCTCAGCGCACAAAAAAGCTTCCAGGCCCGCTACCAGCAGCTTGAAAAGCGAGCGTCTTCCTTGCAGGCAGTCCTATCTCAACAACAGGCTCAGCAACAAGTGGCCATCAACGAAGAGCAAACTCAGCACCGTGAGGCACGCCTGGCGCTTGCTCGTCAGGAGGAAAAGCACGGTGCACTGATGCGTGAAAACCAACAACTCATCACGCAACTGGAATCTCAGGCATGCGAACTTGACGCGCGAGAAAAGCGCCTGACGGCAATTGAAGAGCGGTGGGAAGCCAAGCTCTGGCATAGCCTGGAAGGCTTGCAAGCTAGAATGGAGGAAAGGATTCTGGAAAAGAGTACGGGCGAGAAAAACTCAGACGAGGAAAACGGCCCGGAAAATAAACTTACTTAGAAATAAACAGGGCCCTGCCGATGCAGAGCCCTGAGAATAAAACGCTTAACGGTAGTAGGCGTTCGTGGTGTCGGTGTGGTCGGTAACATCACGGATGCCACCCAGTTCAGGGATGCGTTCCATCAGGGTTTTCTCGACCCCGTCTTTCAAGGTGAGATCCACGGCGGCACAGCCCTGGCAACCCCCGCCAAACGCCAGAATGGCGTGCTTGTCTTCGGTGAGTTCGATCAGCTTGATTTCGCCACCATGGGAGGCGAGCCCCGGGTTGATCTCGCTGTAGAGGATATAGTTGACGCGATCCTCCAGCGGGCTATCGGCGTTGACCTTGGGCATCTTGGCGTTAGGCGCCTTGATGGTCAGCTGGCCGCCCATGCGGTCGGCATTGAAGTCGACCACTGCATCCTCGAGAAACGCCAGGCTGTTCTTGTCGAGAAACACATTGAGCTTTTCCAGCGTCAGCTGCTCATCGGTCGGCTCTTCCTCGCCGGGCCGACAATAGGCCAGGCAGGTTTCCGCATAAGGCGTACCCGGCTGGGTAATGAAGATGCGCACGGCAATGCCTTCGACACTCTGTTTCTCCAGCAGCTCTGCCAGATACTCCTGGGCACTGTCGGTGATGTTGATTTCGTTGCGTTCTGTAGTGGTGCTCATGAGGTATTGTTCCTCCCCGTGTCAGTGGCGATGCCACTTCACATGACATTAATGCCCCTATGGTAAGCAAAACCGAGGGCTGACACAATCCTGAGTAATTTAGTAGACTATTCTTTTGCTGTTTTATTGCTGTTTTATTGCTGTTTTATTGCTGTTTTATTGCTGTTTTATTGCATTTTTTACAGCCGGAGCATCGAGCCTCGCCGGATAGACCTGCCCCCGCGTAGCGGGCTTTGCTATCATGAGCGCTGCTCGAACGTATGAAGATGTTAAACGACGAATTAAAAAAGCCCCTTGATGTTCCCTTTCATGCTGGAGATCTACCCTCACCATGGCTGCTAGTGCTCTGACCCAACGCCTCACTCAACGCATCCTGATCCTGGATGGCGGCATGGGCACCATGCTGCAGAACGCTCAGCTCGACGAAGCCGATTTCCGCGGTGAGCGCTTCCAGGACTGGCCATCGGATCTCAAGGGTAATAATGATCTCTTGGCGCTGACCTGCCCCGACCTGGTCCGCGAGATACATCGCGACTACCTCGAAGCCGGTGCCGACATCATCGAAACCAACACCTTCAACAGCACTCAGCTGTCTCAATCCGATTACGGCATGGAAGCGTTGGTGGTGGAGCTCAATCGCGAGTCGGCGCGCCTGGCCCGCCAGGTGTGCGATGACGTCGCCGAAGAGACCGGCATTCCCCGTTATGTCGCTGGGGTGCTGGGACCCACCTCTCGCACCGCCTCGCTCTCGCCGGATGTCAACGACCCGGCCAAGCGTAACGTTACTTTCGACGAGTTGCGCGACAATTATTACCAGGCCGCCGAAGCACTGATCGACGGTGGCTCCGATTTGATAATGATCGAGACCATTTTCGATACGCTCAACGCCAAGGCAGCCATCTACGCCCTTGAAGAGCTGTTCGAGGATCGCGGCGAACGCTTGCCGGTCATGATTTCCGGCACCATCACCGATGCCTCCGGGCGTACCCTTTCGGGTCAGACCACCGAAGCGTTTTGGAACTCGGTGCGTCATGCGCGGCCGTTGTCGGTTGGTTTGAACTGCGCCTTGGGCGCTGAAGAGCTGCGCCCTTACCTCGAAGAGCTTTCCGTCAAGGCCGACACCTTCGTCTCGGCGCACCCCAATGCCGGTCTGCCCAACGAATTCGGCGAATACGACCAGACGCCTGAAGAAATGGCCGAGATCGTTGCCGAATTCGCCTCGAGCGGCTTGGTCAATATCATTGGCGGTTGTTGTGGCAGTACCCCTGAACACATTCGGGCGATTGCCGAAGCAGTGAAGGAAATGCCACCCCGTGAGGTGCCCGAGCGAGCGCGTGCCTGCCGCCTCTCGGGCCTTGAGCCGTTCAATATTCAAGCCGACTCGCTGTTCGTCAATGTTGGCGAGCGCACCAACGTCACCGGCTCGGCGCGCTTCAAGCGCTTGATCGTCGAAGAAGATTTCACCACGGCGCTGGAAGTGGCCCTGGAACAGGTCGAGAACGGCGCCCAGGTGATCGACATCAACATGGACGAGGGCATGCTCGAGTCCCAGGAAGCCATGGTGCGCTTTCTGAACCTGATCGCCGGTGAACCGGATATTTGCCGGGTGCCGATCATGATCGATTCCTCCAAGTGGGAGATCATCGAAGCCGGTCTGAAGTGCGTTCAGGGCAAGGCGGTGGTCAATTCCATCTCGATGAAGGAAGGCGAAGCCGCCTTTCGTGAACAGGCCACCAAATGTCGCCGCTTCGGCGCTGCGATTATCGTCATGGCTTTCGATGAACAGGGTCAGGCCGACACCTTTGCGCGCAAGACCGAGATCTGTGAACGTGCCTATCGCCTGCTGGTCGACGAGATCGGTTTCCCACCGGAAGACATCATTTTCGACCCCAACATCTTCGCCATCGGTACCGGGATCGAGGAGCACAACAACTACGCGGTGGACTTCATCGAAGCCACTCAATGGATTCGCGAAAATCTGCCTCACGCCATGATCTCGGGTGGCGTCTCCAATGTGTCGTTTTCGTTTCGTGGCAACAATGTGGTACGTGAAGCGATCCACTCGGTATTTCTCTACTACGCCATCCGCGCCGGCCTGACCATGGGCATCGTCAACGCCGGCCAACTGGCGGTGTATGACGACCTACCCAGCGAATTACGCGAGGCGGTCGAGGATGTGGTGCTCAACCGGCGCGAGGACAGCACCGAACGCTTGCTGGACCTGGCCGAGAAGTACAAGGGCGACGGCAGCAGCGGCCCCAAGAAGGAAGACCTGGAGTGGCGCTCCTGGGACGTCGACAAGCGTATTCAACACGCCCTGGTCAAAGGCATCACCGTCTATATTGAAGAAGACACCGAAGAGGCTCGTGCCCGCGCACCCCGCCCCATCGAGGTCATCGAAGGGCCGTTGATGGACGGCATGAACGTGGTGGGCGACCTGTTCGGCGACGGCAAGATGTTTCTGCCCCAGGTGGTCAAGTCGGCGCGGGTGATGAAACAGGCCGTTGCCTACCTGATTCCCTATATCGAGGCGGAAAAGAGCGGCGAGACCCAGGCCAAGGGCAAGATCGTCATGGCCACGGTCAAGGGCGACGTCCACGACATCGGCAAGAACATCGTCGGCGTGGTACTTCAGTGCAACAACTACGAAGTGATCGATCTCGGCGTGATGGTGCCCACCGAGAAGATTCTTCAGACGGCAAAAGCCGTCAATGCCGATATCATCGGACTTTCCGGCCTGATCACCCCGTCGCTCGATGAGATGGTGCATGTGGCCAAGGAAATGCAGCGCCAGGGGTTCGAATTGCCCTTGCTGATAGGCGGTGCGACCACCTCCAAAGCGCATACGGCGGTGAAGATCGCCCCGCAATACGAACACCCGGTGATCTACGTCACCGATGCCTCGCGTGCGGTGGGTGTGGCCGGTCGCCTGTTGGCGCCGAATCTCAAGCAAGCCTACGTCGACGAGATTAGCGAAGACTATGCCAAGGTCCGGGAGCGTAACGCCAAGCGTCGTCCCAAGGCGGCGGATCTGGATTACGCCCAGGCTTGCAAGCGGCGCTTTCGTACCGATTGGGCGAACTACACCCCACCGGCGCCCAAGATGACCGGGCTGAAGGTATTCGAAGGTTATCCGCTGGATGAATTGGTCGAGCGCATTGACTGGACGCCGTTTTTCATGAGCTGGCAGCTGGCGGGCAAATACCCCAAGATATTGAATGATGAAAAGGTCGGCGAGGCGGCACGCAACCTTTTCGAAGATGCCCAGCAGATGCTGAAGAAACTGCTCGACGAAAATCTGATCCAGGCGCGTGGCGTCATCGGGTTGTGGCGAGCCAATAGCGTGGACGACGATATCATCGAGGTATATGCCGATGAGTCGCGTAGCGAGATCATTGAGCGTCTCCATCATATTCGTCAACAGACCACCAAGGGGCGGGACGGCATCTGCTACAGCCTTGCGGATTTCGTCGCACCCAAGGCCAGCGGCAAGCCGGACTGGATCGGGGCCTTCGCGGTTACCACCGGCCATGGTGTCGATGAATTGGCCAAGTCCTATGAGGCTGCCGGTGACGACTATAACGCCATCATGGTGCAGGCACTTACCGATCGTCTGGCCGAAGCCTTTGCCGAGCGTATGCATGAGCGGGTACGCAAGGAATACTGGGGCTATGTCCCCGAAGAAACGCTGGATAACGATGCGCTGATCAGCGAGAAATATCAGGGTATCCGCCCCGCTCCCGGTTATCCCGCCTGCCCGGATCACACCGAAAAAGCGGCGCTGTTCCGTTTGCTCGATGCCGAACGCAACACCGGCCTCGCGCTGACCGAAAACTTTGCCATGTGGCCGGCGGCAGCGGTATCGGGCTGGTATTTCTCGCACCCGCAATCGAAGTATTTTTCCACCGGCAAGATCACTCGCGACCAGGTCGAAGTGTTGGCCGGGCGCAAAGGCATGGCCGTGGAGGAGCTGGAGCGCTGGCTGTCACCGGTGCTCTCCTACGATCCGAGTTGAACGTGCTGCCTGCCGCCACCCGCCATCGCAGGATCATCCGCCTGGCCATGCCGATCATCGTCGGCATGCTCTCTCAAAGTGTGCTCAATCTTGTCGACGCCGCCCTGGTGGGGTCATTGGGAGAAGTGGCGCTGGCAGGCGTGGGCGTCGGCGGATACGCCATGTTCATGGTTACCGCCCTGGTGTTCGGCTTGTCTTCCGGTGTGCAATCCCAGACCGCTCAACGTTTCGGGGCGGATAGCCAGTGTGCTGATCAACGTGATGCTCGTGCCCTGCCTCTCAATGCCGGCTTGCTGCTGGCGGTGGGCATGGCACTACCGCTGACCATTCTGGGCATATGGCAGGCACAGGCGTTGCTGGGGTTGATCAATCAAACGCCCGAGGTTCAGGCGATAGCGGTGGAGTATTTTCGCTGGCGGATGCTTTCCTTGATCGCGATCGCCATGACATTGTGCTTTCGCGGTTACTGGAATGGCGTGCAGCAAACCGGCGTCTACCTGCGCATCATCATTGTGGTTCATGCTTTCAATGTACTGGCCAGTATCGGGCTGATCTTCGGCCATGCCGGTTTACCCGAGATGGGAGCGGCAGGTGCTGGCGCGGGTACTACTCTTTCCTTACTGCTGGGACTTATCTTGTGGGTTCGGGTAAGTTCGCGTGGTGCTCGCCAGGATGGCTTTCTTTCGAACTTACCCTCACCAGCCAGCTTAAGGAAAACGCTTTCGCTGGCCGTGCCGCATTCCTTTCAGCAGCTGTGCTTCGCGGGTGGGTATGCGGTGTTGTTCTGGTTGCTCGGGAAACTCGACACCGCAAGCGTTGCGGTGGGCCATATACTGGTAAATCTTTCTTTGCTGCTGATCCTGCCAGGCGTCGGGCTAGGCATTGCCGCCATGAGCCTGGTGGGCGAAGCCCTGGGACGCGATGCCGGGGAAGACGCTCACCGTTGGGGGTGGGATGCGCTGCGCGTTGCCTGGATGAGCCTTGCGGCGATGGCATTGCCCATGTTGCTGATCCCGGAATGGGTACTGGGGTTGTTTCTCGATTCCGCCGCGCTGATCGAAATGGGGCGCCTGCCCTTGCAGTTGACCGGCATCATGATCGTGCTCGATGCAGCCGCCCTGGTACTGGCCCAAGCCCTTCTGGGTGCCGGCGCTCAACGCACCGTGATGCTGCTGACGTTGGGAATGCAGTGGCTGATCTTTCTGCCCTTGGCCTGGTGGGTAGGCGTTGTACTGGGCTATGGCTTGTTGGGTATCTGGTGGGTTCAGCTAGCCTATCGAATATTGAACTCTAGCGGTTTTATATGGGTCTGGCAGAGTCAGCGATGGATGAGCAATTCTGCCCTAAAGACAAATTAGAAATAAAAAGATAATTATATATTCTTTTGTAGAATATAGGCCCCGCGTTACAGTAATGGGAACCTCGATGTCCCATTTGGACGCGATCACTTCGTTTTTGCAGGACCGTGCCTAATGTACCGTTACGACAATCACGATCAAACCTTGGTTGATGAACGCGTTGCCCAGTTTCGCGATCAGATGGCGCGTTATCGTGCCGGGCGCCTGGGTGAAGAAGAATTCCGGCCACTGCGTTTGCAAAACGGTCTGTACATTCAAAAGCATGCGCCCATGCTGCGTATTGCGATCCCCTACGGGATGTTAGCCGGTTACCAGTTGCGCGCCTTGGCCGAAATCACCCAGCGCTACGACCGTGGTTATGGTCATTTTACGACACGTCAGAATCTGCAGCTCAACTGGCCGGAACTCGACGACGTACCGGAAATTCTGGCCGACCTGGCCAAGGTGCAGATGCATGCGATCCAGACCAGCGGCAACTGCATTCGCAATACCACCAGCGACCAGTTTGCCGGCATCGCCCAGGATGAAGTGGAAGACCCGCGTCCCTGGTGTGAGCTGATTCGCCAGTGGTCGACCTTGCACCCGGAATTCGCTTATCTGCCACGCAAATTCAAGATTGCGGTGAGCGGTGCAGCGCAAGACCGTGCGGCAATCCAGGTTCACGATATCGGACTGCGCCTGTGGCATAACGCCCAAGGCGAGTTGCGCATCAAGGTACTCGCCGGTGGCGGCCTGGGTCGCACACCCATGATTGGCGATGTCGTCAAGGAAGACTTGCCCTGGCAGCACCTGCTCACCTACCTCGAAGCCTGTGTGCGGGTTTACAACCAGTTCGGCCGCCGCGACAACAAATTCAAGGCGCGCATCAAGATTCTGGTCAAGGCGCTGGGAATCGAAGAGTTTCGCCGGCGGGTGGAAGAAGAATGGGTGCATCTCAAGGATGGCGCTCAGACGCTCAATCAGGCTGCGGTGGAAGCCGCCAAATCACATTTCCCCGAGCCGCCGCGGCGCCCTGTGGCAGAAGAAGCTATCGCCGAGTGCGTTCGCCTGCGCAGCGAAAACCGCGCCTTTGCCCGCTTCATGACCAACAACGTCACCGAGCATAAGGTGCCGGGCTACAAGGCGGTCACCCTTTCGTTGAAGCGTCGGGAGCATGCCCCGGGAGATGTCACCGCCGATCAGCTGAATGCCGTGGCCGATCTGGCCGATCGTTACAGCTTCAGTGAAGTGCGTGTGACCCATGAGCAGAACCTGGTGCTCTCGGATGTCCCCGTGGATGAACTGGAAGCCCTTTGGAAGGAACTGGAAGCATTGGGCATGGCCAACCCCACTGTCGGCACGCTCAACGACATTATCTGTTGCCCGGGTGGGGATTACTGTGGCCTGGCCAATGCCGTGTCGATACCGATCGCTCAGGCATTGCAGGAGCGTTTCGAAGACCTCGACTTCCTGTATGACCTTGGCCCGCTGGATCTCAATATCTCGGGTTGCATGAACGCCTGTGGCCACCACCACGTAGGCCATATCGGCATCCTGGGCGTCGACAAGAAAGGCGAGGAATATTACCAGATCTCGATTGGGGGTAATTCCACCGACGATGCCTCCCTTGGCAAGATTCTGGGTCCCTCGTTTTTCCGCGAAGACGTGCCGGACGTTATCGACAAGGTACTGAAAGTGTACGTCGAACAGCGTCATGAAGAAGAACGTTTCCTGGATACCTATCGCCGTATCGGCCTCAAACCGTTCAAGGAGCGTGTCTATGCCTGAATCTCTGATCCATGCACACCACCTGATTCGTCAGGGTGAGCTTGCCGACGAAAATGCCTGGGCCGTGTCGTATGACGCCGAGGCGCTACCGCCCGAGCAACTTCCCGCTTTCGTGCCGCTTACCCTGTGGCAGGAAAATCGTGAAGACAGCGAACTGGCTCCCTTGCTTACCAGTGATGTGGAACTGACGGCTGAGCTTGTAGCGCAACTCAAGCAAAGCCCGAGGCTGGCGGTGGATTTCCCTGCCTTTACCGATGGGCGCGGTTACACCCTGGCAAGGCTGTTGAGAGAACGCTTCGGCTATCAGGGAGAAATTCGCGCGGTAGGCGATGTACTGGTCGACCAGCTGGACTACATGCGTCGCTGTGGTTTCGATGCGATGGCGCTGCGTGACGATCAGGACCCGGAAGATGCGTTACGCGCCTTGAGTGCTTTCAGCGTGCGCTATCAACCCGATGTCGAAGAGCGCACTGCGTTGTTTGAACGACGTCTGAAAAGCCACTGAATCTTCTTAAGTCCAGACCTTCTATACCCAGCCTAACCGCGACGCTTCTGCTGGCGCTCGCGGTTATTGGCTTTGGCTCTTTCGCTTTTTTTCAGCATCACCCAAGTGGCGCCCAATCCACCTTCCGACGGCTGCGCGGACGTATACGCTTGTACTTCGTCAAATTGAGCCAACCATTTGGCGAGGTACGAGCGCAACACATTAGCTTGGCTATCGATCTCCTTGCCACGGCCATGGATGATCATCACCGAGCGCAGGTCATGGGCGTAAGCCTCCTGAATAAAGGAAAAAAGTTGCCGCCTGCACTCTGTCAGCGGGCGGCGCAACAGGTGCAATTGTGCCTGGACGCTATAGCCGCCATGGCGCAAACGGTCGAGCACCTCTTGCTGAATGCCGTTACGGGAGTACTGCATGGGATCGAAGGGTGGAATAAGTTCGACAAAATCATCCGAGAGAAAATTGCTCTCAGCGTGATTTTCTTCGGCCCATTCCCGGCGAGCGAGCTGCGCCTCCGAAGGTGTGCTGTGTTTCTTGCCCGTATCGGCACGATTGCCCGAGGGCAGCGGTTTGACTTCTCCCACCAGGGCGCGAAAGTCCATGTCATCACGAAGCGGTTGGTTCATGGCAGATTCCTCCCGGCTGACGAATACTGGCATTCTAGCAAAGCCAGCGATATAGCTTAAGCGCTTCGAGGTTTAGCCTGAAAACTGCGCGCGCTTATCGACATTTCAGACATGGCCAGTTGTTCTGCGTTCCGCCAGGTTAACCCTTTCTTTCTTATGACGAGGCCCACAGAATGGGGCGAAAAGTGGATGAATGGAGGTGGATATCAAAAGCCAGCGAAGAAAAAACCACGCAATAAAAAGCGTCTGGTGGATAAATGGGTTGATAATCCTGGGTCTCGTGGCAATGGGTGTGGCCGGCTGGCTATGGCTGTCGATGCTCAGCCCCTGGTTTTACGACCGACCGGAATCGTTGGCGCCCATCGAGAATCGGCAACATAACGTCTTTGTCTATGGCACATTGCGCTTTGCTCCGGTGCGCTGGCTGGTCATGGGCAGCACTGGTACCCCGGAACCCGCCGTATTGGAAGGTTATCGTCGCGAAGGGCTGGATTTGAAAGCGGATGACGACGCCCAGGTCGAAGGACTACGTCTGGAAGTCTCCGCTGATGAGCTGCGTCGATTAGACCGCTACGAACGCCTGGGTATTCGCTATCAGAGAGACAAACTCAAACTGGAGGACGGTACCTCAGCGTGGGTCTATCGCCGCTTTCCTGAACATGAAACCAGTGCGCTTCATCAACTCAAGTGGCCGCTAGCTCAATTGCGCTTGTGAGACGTCAGGACTGAGAGAAGTTAAGACAGAGAGAAGTTAGCACGGGAAAAAGTTACCATAGGCGAAATTTATCCAGACGCCAGGAAAGCCAATGAGCGATTCGACGCCCTACGTACTTGTTCTGTATTACTCACGCTTTGGTGCCACTGCTTCGATGGCTCGGCAGCTAGCTAAAGGAGTGGAAAGCGTATCCGGGGTTCAGGCACGTTTGCGTACCGTGCCGCCGGTATCCCCTACTTGCGAAGCGGTGGATCCAGAAATTCCTGAGGAAGGCGCGGTGTATGCCGACCTTGAAGATCTGCGCCATTGCAGCGCTCTAGCCTTGGGCAGCCCCACACGCTTCGGTAACATGGCTGCACCGCTCAAGCACTTTCTCGATACCACCAGCAATCTATGGATGAATGGAGCGCTGATCGACAAGCCGGCCGGTGCCTTTACGTCAACGTCCAGTTTGCACGGTGGGCAGGAAATCACCCTGCTCACCATGCTGGTCCCATTGCTGCATCATGGAATGGTTTACGCAGGGCTGCCCTATAGCGAAACGGCCCTGTTTACGACACAAAGTGGCGGCACGCCCTATGGCGCAACTCACCTTGCCGGGCAACGCAGTGACCGTTTGCTAGATGAGAACGAAAGTGAACTTGCCTACGCTCAAGGACGTCGTTTGGCACGCCTGGCCCTGGCTTTGGACGGCATGCGCAAGGAGGCTTCATGAGAAAGTGGCTGGATGGTCTGGAAGCCGAGCAGGGACTTGATAAATTGACCTGGCGTTCACGGCAACTAGTGCTGGGCAGTTTTGTTGCCTTGATCCTCTTGATGGTCTACCGCGGTTTTGCCGTTCAAAGCGACACAATCAATGTAGCTCCGATGCTGGTCTTTGTGTTGCCGCTGCTGCTGTTTTCACCCTCCATCATCAGTCGCCGACCACGTGGGCACGCTTGGCTGGCATTTGTCAGCTTATTGTATTTCATGCAAGGCGTCATGGTCGCCACCCTGCCCGGCCAAGGAATGCGGGGAGTGACAGAAGCCATCGTGTCGTTAGCCTTGTTCGTTGGCTGCACGGGATACGCGCGTTTTCGTAGCCGCCAACAGCGTCAGCAAAGCTGAACGCAGGAGTACTGTCTTGATAAGCCAGGCATGGCGTGAAGCGGGTCTTCAAACACTCCCGGTTATGTTCGGCTATTTGCCCTTGGGGGCGGCATTCGGGATCCTCGCCGTCGAAATGGAAATACCCTGGTACGCCGCTATGGCAATGTCATTACTGATTTATGCCGGCGCGGGCCAGTTTCTGGCTATCGCTCTGTTAGCGTCAGGTGCCGGGATGATAGAAGTTACTGTCGCCACTCTGATGCTCAACTCCCGTCACGTATTCTACGGTCTTTCCTTGCTCAAGCGCTTCCAGGGAGCCAGCTGGCGAAAACCCTATCTAATTTTCGCTCTCACCGATGAGACTTACTCTTTATTGACCAGCCAGAGCGGCTCTAATGTGACTAATCACGCCCTGGCGTTTCGGATAAGTCTACTCAATCAATTATGGTGGGTACTAGGTACTTTACTTGGGGCTGCCATCGGTTCGGCCAAGCTTTTCGATAGCCAGGGAATCGAGTTTGCCTTGACGGCATTATTCATCGTTCTCACGCTTGAACAGGCTAGACGCTTACGTCAAGCCTTGCCGTTTATAATCGCTTTGGGAACCGGCTTTGGTGCACTTTTATGGTTGCCGGAACAGCACCTATTACTAGGCGCCATCGGCTCTGCGAGTCTACTGCTTTTGGTACATTATCATTTGGCAAGCAGGAGGCCTCATGAGCATGCTAACTGACCCCTTGTGGCTATTGATCATTACCTGTGCATTGGCCACTTTCGCCACGCGAGCGTTACCCTTTGTTGCTTTTTCCGAGCAGGCAGAGCATCCGCTGGTCCTCCATCTGGGACGCTACCTTCCTCCGGCGGTGATGATGATATTGGTCATCTACGCCTTGCGTGATTTTCGTCCTTTGGTCGATTGGCAATTAAACATGGGAGAAACCGGTTTGCCCATGTTTTTAGCCGCGGGGTTTGTGGCAATACTTCACCTCTGGCGGCGTAACGCACTGCTATCCATCATGTCAGGTACCGGTGCTTACATGACGATGGTGCAACTGAGTTGGACAGTGTAGCCAGGCTTGATTCCATCGAGGACAAACAACCCCGTATACTGGTTGAGCTTTACTTGCCTACAGGCGAACATGACTGAAAACGTCAAGGAGAACAAGCTGATGACTCGCAATATTGCCGATATCAGGCGTGATTATGAGGGCGGGCAACTAGAAGAAGGCAAAATGCCGCAGGATCCATTCATTCTGTTCGATGAGTGGTTTACCTTGGCGCTGGAAAGCGAGGGTCAGGATGCTAACGTCATGACATTAGCCAGCGTAGATAGCCAAGGGAGGCCCCATGCACGAGTGGTGCTCCTCAAAGGCTTCGATGAACAGGGCGTGGTGTTTTTTACCAACTACCATAGTCACAAGGGCAGTGAACTGATGAACGTGCCCTTCGCCGCACTAACGTTCTGGTGGCCTTCGTTATCACGCCAAGTACGAATCGAGGGCAGCGTAGAGCCGATCAGCGCTGAAGAGTCGGATGAATACTTCAGCAGCCGACCACGTGCCAGCCAGTTAGGAGCCTGGATCGCCACGCAAAGCGTAGTGATTCCGGACAGGAACTGGATTGAAGAACGCCAGAAACGTTTCGAGCGTGCTTATGACGGCCAAGTCATTCCACGTCCTATCCATTGGGGTGGTTATCGTGTCGTGCCGGATATGATCGAATTCTGGCAAGGCCAACCCAGTCGGTTGCACGACCGCATACGCTACGAAAGACGCGATGCCGGCGCCTGGCACCGCTTTCGTCTCGCCCCCTGAAAACGTGATGAGCCGGGGTTTCAGTCCGGCAGGCTTTCTAAGCGATGGCGTTGCCACTCGCTTTCCGGCTCATTCAACCGCATCACGGCATCGATCACCTGCTCTTCCATGTTATAGCGACAACGAAAGCCGAGATGTTTCATTAGCGCGCGCATGGGATGGTTATCCACCATGATCTTGCCGATCATTTCCAAGGTGCCGATGCTGGTGCAATAGGCGATCATTTTCTTCATCAACAGGCTGCCGATACCCAGCCCTTGAAGGTCATCGCGAATGATCACGGAAAACTCAGTACGAATATTGTCTGGATCATTCCACACCCTGACCACCCCGAGCATCTCCTTGCTGCCATCATCACGTTGATGCTCAGCAATAAATGCCATCTGGCGGTCATAATTGATGTGAGAGAGTACCGATAGATCTCGCTGAGTCAAATTCGATTTGTTGTGAAAGTAACGGAACCGGATGCTTTCTTCCGACAGCTGGCGGTGAAAATTGGTGATCAGCGGTGCATCTTCCGCCCGAATAGGCCGCGCCTCCACTTGCCAGCCATTTTTCAGTGTGACCCACTCTCTCAAGTCTTCCGGGTACGGCATGATGGCAAAGCGTGCCGGTGTGCCCAGATCCATGGCAAAGTCAACCGCCAGAATACCGTCATGATTCAGCAACAGTGGATTGATCTCAATCCCACGTAACTCTCTCAGGTCCGAAGACATCTGCGACAGCTTGACCAGCAGCTGGCATAAACGTTCGATGTCACGCTGAGGGTCGGCGGAATGTTCACGAATCAACGACGATGCATGAGTTCGCCCGACCATATCCGCTGCCAGGCTCATGTTGAGCGGTGGCAATGCCACTTGCCGGTCCGCCAGGATGTTGACCTTGTAACCGCCAATTCCGAATACAATCAGGGGGCCGAACACGGGGTCACGGGTAATGCCCGCGCATATCTGCATTGAATGCTTGCCTCGTTGCATGGGCTGCAGACAGTATTCGCGTACTTCATACTCGGGAAACTTTTCTTTCACCTTCTCGCCTAGCTGACGCACTGCATCGGCTACCTGTTCGGGGGTTTCCAGATCCTGCAATAAACCAGCGGAAATCTTGTGCGGATGCTTGCGATAACGATAAGGACGACAATTGCCGGCATGCACTACTTTTAGCGCTTTTGGTCCGGGAAGTTTCTCCGCAGCACTTCGCCCTTCCTCCGGCGTGGCAACGTAATGGCTGGGAGCCACAGGAATGCCATAGGCTTCAAGCACCTGCGCGGTTTCCGAGTGTGTCAATGTCTGGCGACCTTGGTCCTTGGCGCGCTCGATCAAGGTACGACAGCGTGCCCGAATTTCCTGGCTGGTCGTAAACGTCAAGCTGGGGGGAATCTCGTGCAACAAGGCCTGAACCCGTTGATAATCCACCATATGCATGAAGGCTTTCACGGCCTTTTCCGGAGAAATATAAGTAGGAATACCTGCCACATTACACTCGTGACGTGCCTTCAGTGCTTCTTGCAACCCCATCCAGCTGGTCAATAAATTGCGCCGAAAACGCTTGCGATGGGTTATCAGCGCTTCAGCGGTGATTTTGGAAGGAGCCAAACGAGTGGGCGCGTGAACGACAAGCACCGCATCCACATTAGGATCTGCCGCCACCACTTCCAGCGTATCGACAAACAGCTCAGGAGTTGCGTTGCCGCCAAGATCAACCGGGTTTTCACCGGGCTTGCTCATGTCCACGTTACTTTCGCGCAAGGCGTCGCGTGTTTCAATACTGAATTCGGCGAGCTTCCCTCCGGCACTGATCAACTTGTCAATCGCCAGCATAGCCGGTGCTAGGCCATTGGACACCACCGCAAGACGATCACCACGTAGCGGCTTCACGCGCGACAGGGTCTCGAGCGCATCGAACAACTCGTCGGAGTCATTGACACGGACCACCCCGGCACGCGAAAAAGCTGCATCGAATACCGTGTCACGATTGGCAATACCCGGCGTAGGCGCCATACCGGAAATATCCGACTCCTGTGTACGTCCACTCTTGATCGCCACCACCAGGCGATTACGCGAGGCATCACGCACCGCGGTCATGAAGTGCTGGGCATCATTGACCCGTTCCAGGTGCAGCAAGATAGCTTTGGCAGGAGAGAATTGATTGACGTAGTCGATGATATCGGGAAGCAGTACATCGACACTGTCACCCACGGTGACCAAATGGGAAAAGCCGACGCCCCTCCCTGCCGCCCAGTCGATCATGGCATTGGCCAGCATGCCTGACTGGCCCAGGTACGCCACGCGCCCGGCTTTCACAGGCTGGCTGGAGTAGGATGCATTGAGATGTTTTCCGGGAACGATCAACCCCATGCATTCAGGCCCCAGCACCCGGATGCCTGACTCGCGCGCGGCACTCAGCATGCGCGCCCGAATAGAACCTTTATTGTCGCTATCGCGATCAAGATAGGCTCCCCCGGAAAGTACCAACGCCGCCTTGATGCCAAAATGGCCAAGCTGACTGATCAGCTTGGGAACTCCTTCGATAGGCGAGCAAACCACGGCGAGATCCGGAATTTCCGGCAGTTGAGAAACACTTTTGACACAGACGTGACCCAAGACACTGTCGTAACCTTTTAAATTGACCGCCCACACCTCTCCTTTAAAGCCACCTTCCTGTAGATTGCGTAATACTAGGCCACCAAGAGAATTAGGTTTTTCGGAGGCGCCGAACACAGCCACGGTACGTGGTTCAAAGAAATGATGTAGAAAACGGGTGCTCACGTGGATTTCTCCCTAAAATATATATGTCTATGTAAGACTTATTGCCAGTGTCGCGCAAGGGCGTATCCCGATTAAGGTGACTTTAGTCATAATGGAGCCTTTGAATGATCACCGCTTACCTTACCCACCCTGATTGCCAGCTGCATCATATGGGGCCGGAACATCCTGAAAGCCCGTTGCGTCTAGAGGCTATTCGTGCTCGTTTGTCACTTGCTGGGGTATTGCAGCAAACCATGCAGTTTGATGCCAAGGAAGCAAGTCAAGAGGCATTGGCCCGGGTTCATCCATGGCGTCATTTGCAAGCATTAGATAAATGCGTGCCTGAAGAAGGTATCGTGACGCTGGACAGCGACACCATGATGAATCCAGACAGTTTACAGGCAGCCCGCGTCGCTGCTGGTGCTGTCGTCAAAGGGGTAGACCAGGTCTTCAAACGCCAGGCGGATAACGTCTTCTGTGCCGTTCGCCCGCCGGGCCATCACGCCGAAGCGGCTGATGCCATGGGTTTCTGCTTTTACAACAATGTTGCAGTGGGCGCGGCACACGCGCGTGATAAATATGGGGCAAGGCGGATCGCCATATTGGATTTCGATGTCCATCAATGTAATGGGACAATCGATATTTTCAAGAATGATCCGAATATTCTTATATGTACCAGCTTTCAATACCCCTTCTACCCATGGCGTTACCTGCGCAGCGAATGGCAGAACGTCGTCAACACGCCGCTTGAAGTCGGCACGGACAGTGCCGCTTTCCGGCGGATCATCGAGCGGCATTGGCTACCGGCCCTACATGCATTCAAGCCCGACCTGGTGATGATCTCGGCTGGGTTTGATGCGCACAAGGATGATCCAATGGCTGATATCTGCCTTGAAGACGAGGATTTTCACTGGATAACCCACCTGGCCATGGAAATTGCCACGCTTTATGCGGATAACCGCCTGGTATCGGTACTCGAAGGCGGCTATAACCTGGAAACGTTGGGGCGTGGAGTCGAGGCGCACCTCAAGGCCTTGCTGGGTTTACCCTATTCAGCCAATCCACCTGAAGAACCGCAGTAGAATACTGAGATTCTCTCAAAATCAGCTAGCCAATCACCCGGGAACCTACACCTAGCAAATACGCGGCAATGGATCATCTTCCAGTTCTTCCAGAATGCGCTCACCCCCATAGTCTGTCGTTAATACGACCCGGGAATGGTTCGACTGAATTTCACCGACGATGGCAGCGTGCGAACCCGCTGGCAACGCCTGCCAGCGCTTGAGTGCCGATGGGGCATCGCTCATTGAAACGATGGCCATCACGCGGCCCTCACAAGCCAAATAATAAGGGTCGTACCCTAGCAAGTCGCAGACACCACGAACCTGGTCGCTTACCGGAATTGCTTCTTGCCAGAGGTTTATCCCAAGGCCAGTAGCCCGACACAATTCATAGGCAACGGTTGCCAGTCCACCCCGCGTAGGGTCACGCATGAAGCGAATGCCATCCAGTCCTTGTAGAGCGAGCGTCAGGGGAAGAACGCTGGCGGAATCGGACAGCAAGGTACCTGACAGGCCGAACTGCTCGCGGGCCAGCATCACGGCGGTACCATGATCGCCGATAGGGCCACTCACCAGGACTTTATCTCCCGGCTGAACAAAACCCATGCCCAGGTTAGTGCCGGGGGCCAGGGTACCTATCCCTGTCGTCGCCAGATAGATACCCCCGCATTGGCCGCGGGGAAGGACTTTTGTATCACCGGCAACGACGACAACGCCAGTCGAATCCGCGGCCTGCCCCAAGCTTTTTATCAGCCTTGCCAGACGGCTTATTTCGAATCCTTCTTCGATAAACAGGTTCAATGTCAGGTAAAGCGGCACTGCACCGCTGACGGCCAGGTCGTTTATCGTGCCATGCACTGCAAGCGAGCCAATGTCACCACCGGGAAATTCAAGAGGCTGAACCGTAAAGCCATCGGTGGTTATGACCGGTAGCCCTTCAAGGGCAGGAAGCTTAGCCGCATCCAGTTGCGTATCCAGCATAGGGTTAGCCAGGGCAGGACGGATAATATCCTCAATCAACTCATGCATCAGCCAACCGCCGTTACCGTGGCATAACTCGATCAAACCCTCTTCAGAAGTCGCCATAAAGAGCCTCTATTATCTGGCCAAAAGAGATGCTGGCGTCGTTACAGGGCACCTGTTCATTGAGACGGACCGTGAAACCCTGCTCATCGAGCAGTCCCAGGGTTTGTTCGACCAGAAGACGATTCTGGAAGACACCTCCCGCCAGTCCGATATTGATCTCACCATGCTCCGCGCGGATCCTGAGTGCCTGTTGCACCAGCGCCAAGGCCATGCTGGCCTGAAACAGGCCGGCTCGTGCAGCAGGGCTTTGCCGGCCATCCATCAGGAAAGGAATCAGCGGCGCCCAGTCTGTACGCCAGATTCTTTCAGCGTCTCGATGCAATGGCAGGGGCAACGCCGGGATATCCGGATCGGCAATGGCTTCCAGCCACATCGGCGCCTGGCCCTCAAAACTCGCCATTTCCGTTAATCCAATCATGGCAGCGGCGGCATCGAAGAGACGGCCGGCAGAAGAGGTTTCATGGCAGTTAAGCCCCTTCTGCCAAGCTTCTTTGGCCATTGATGAAGTGTTCCAGTCAAAACCCGCAGTCCAGCACAGCGCCGCGGCGCTGCGCCAGGGCTCGCGGCCGACGCGGTCTCCTCCGGCAAGGCGAAAAGGCCGGAATGAGCCTGCACGACGCCATTGTCCCGGCTTGCCGAGAAGCGCTTCGCCGCCCCAGAGCGTGCCATCAGATCCCAGCCCCACACCATCCCAGGTAAATACCAGCCAGCTACCGGTATCCTCGGGCCATTCGCCCACCAGTGCCGAGGCATGCGCCTGGTGGTGCCCCACGCGTTGCAGCGAAAGCCCGCACCCCTTTGCCCAGCGCGTGCTCGCATAACCGTCGTGGGTGTCACAAATAACAGTCTCTGCCCTCACGTCATAAAGCCTCTGTAATTCTGATGCCGTGCGAGCAAAAACTGCCTGGGAACGCCGACTATCGAGATCGCCGATGTGCGGTGATATAACAACCCGGTTGTCCCAGGCCAGAGCCAGGGTATTTTTCAGGTGGGCGCCGGTAGCCAATGTGGGAGAAGAAATGGGCCGCGGGAGCTGCAGTTCAAGTGGCGCAAGCCCTCTGCCTATTCGTATGGCTCGGGTTTTTGTTGCACAGGGTTCAACCACAGAGTCATCGATCGGACACAAAATTGGCCGGTTATGATGCAAAAATCCGTCCGCGACGTTTGCCAGCAGTGTCTCGGCCTCCTCCGGCTCGGTCACTACCGGTTCACCACTTATATTGGCGGAGGTAGTGACCAGAGCACCGCCAACGTCCTGCAAAAGTAACTGGTGCAACGGACTATAAGGCAGCATCGCGCCCAATTGACTCAGGCCGGGGGCAATGCAATCCGCCAGCCTTGATTGTCGGCGTTTGGGCAGAATTACAATAGGCCTATCGGGTGCCGAGAGCGCCGACAGTGCCAAGTCATCCGTGATGACTGCCTTGTGTAACGCAATTAAATTGTCCATCACAGGAAACAGTACCGCGAACGGCTTGTGGGGCCTGTGTTTACGGATCCTGAGTCTTGCCACGGCGCGCTCGTTGCGTGCATCAATCATCAGGTGATAGCCCCCTACCCCTTTCACGGCAACGATCAAGCCGTCCCTTAACTGAGCCACGGCGTCCGCCAGTGCGTTCTCGTTGCCATGAATCGCTGCACGCCCCGGCTCGCTGTACCAGAGCGCGGGACCGCAGGCAACGCAGGCGAGGGGTTCGGCATGGAAGCGGCGATCATTCGGATTCTCATATTCCGCCCTGCATGCACCACATAACGTAAATTCGCTCATGGTGGTCTGGGCGCGATCATAAGGCATGGCCTTGATAAGACTATAACGTGGGCCGCATTCAGTGCAGTTGATAAACGGATAGCGGTAGCGTCTGTTCGAGAGGTCCTGCATTTCTTCGTAGCAACGCGCACAGACGGAATAATCCGCTGGAATATGAATATCGGCATCGCTGACGCTACTTGCAAGGATTCGAAAATCCGCATGAAACCCGGCGGGGATCTTTTCACGCGAAGTGATGGTTGGCCGAGCCAGCGAAGGTGCCTGCTGTTGCACCGCCACCGCAAAAGCCTCGATGCTGCTGGCATCACCTTCGGTTACGACCTCCACGGTGCCGGATCGGTTTCGAACAAAGCCATTCAGCCCAAGCTCTCTGGCAAGGCGATAAATGAAAGGCCGGAATCCTACTCCCTGAACCCGACCGGTTATCAGCCAGCGGCAGGCGCCCTGCTCTTCTACTCGGGGCATATTGGCGCTTCTCTCTGGCTATGGACACCGTTGGCCCACCAGATCCGGCAAGCACCTTCGTCCGAAACCATGCAAGGGCCGACTGGATTCCTCGGCGTGCAGCCACGACCGTAGAGCGGGCACTGGTTGGGATAAATCTGTCCCATAACGACGTTGGCACAGGCGCAACCGGGCGGCATCTCTCCGGCACGACGCCGCGACGCCCGAGTGTGATCGGGAAAGCGATCTCGCGCATCATGTGAGACATGAACCTCCTTCAGGTTGAACCCGGAGCTTTGAAGGGTTCCGATGCCACGCCAGTTGGCGTCGACAACGTCAAAGGCGTTCTTGAGTAAGCGTTGTGCTGTGGGGTTGCCCTCCGGGAGTGCAACTTCCGCATAACAATTATCGAGAAAGGAACGGCCCTCCAGGGTTTGTCGCAGGCATGAATAAATCGCCGCAAGCAGGGATTCGGGGGTAAACCCAGCCACGGCCGCCGGCAAGGCATGACGTTGAGTAACGAACTGCCATTCCTCGGCCCCCATAATGGTGGCGACGTGGCCGGGCGCAATCAGGGCATCAAACGCGTACTTTTCCGACTCAAGCAGCATTGCCACAGCGGGCCAGGTGAGCCGCCCTGAAATGAGCAGGGAAAGATTATCTGGAAGGTTCTGCCCGAGCAGCGCTGCAACCGGTGCCATGGTGGTCTCAAACCCCGCTGCAAAAAAAACGACGTCGCGCTCCGGATGTTGCCGTGCAATGGCCACCGCATCCATAGGGCTGGCAATCGGTCGAATATCGGCGCCGGCGGCCCGCGCTGCATCGAGTGAGCGCGGCTGTGAACGGGGCAGGTTAACGGGTACCCGCAGCATGTCCCCAAACGCTACCAACAAGACATGTTCATCAAGTGCCAATCGCATGGCCTGATAAAGATCTTCCTCGGGGCAGATACAGACGGGGCATCCCGGCCCTGGAATGATCTCGATTTTGCGCGGCAATAGGGTGCGCAGACCCGCCAGGCTTATGGATCGCTCATGTCCACCGCAAACATTCATGATCTTGAGGGTGCGATCCAGGGGTAGCCCGTGAATAAGATCCAGCCAGTGCCTGGCTTCAGCGGTCACCCTGCGCCTCCATTCTCAACCGCCATGGCTTGATCAACGGACGATCCGGCTTTTTGTGCGTGCAGCCATGCAAGCCATTCGTCGAGGCCCGCTCTGCTTCGCGCGGACAGCGATATAATGGGCGCAGGGTTGGCGAGGGCG
This sequence comes from Vreelandella zhuhanensis, assembly GCF_009793355.1. Lineage (GTDB taxonomy): Bacteria > Pseudomonadota > Gammaproteobacteria > Pseudomonadales > Halomonadaceae > Vreelandella > Vreelandella zhuhanensis. The sequence goes on along the minus strand of NZ_WTKP01000005.1, from coordinate 41,277 downwards.
CGAAGAAAGTTTTCAGCCCGGTCAACCCGGAAATCACCCACATGAGGGAGCAGGTCCAGTTTGCTGATGACCAGCAGGTCTGCGGTTCTGAACATGACAGGGTACTTTGCAGGCTTGTCGTCGCCCTCGGTGACTGACAGCAGGACAACATTCAGATGCTGGCCCAGATCGAAGCTTGCAGGGCAGACCAGATTGCCGACATTTTCGATAAAAAGAAGGTCAATTTGCGCCAGATTCATGCCATGGAGGGCTTTGTGCACCAGTTGGGCATCAAGGTGACAGGCACTGCCAGTGGTGATTTGAATGACCGGAATATCCAGGGCACGGATGCGCTGGGCGTCCAACTCGGTCTCCAGATCCCCCTCCAGAACCGCGCACCGGTAGTGCTTCTGCAACGTCCGCAGCGTGGCTTCCAGCAGTGCGGTCTTGCCTGCCCCGGGTGAAGACATCAGGTTCAGTACCAGTGTGCCGGCTGAACTGAAGTGCTCGCGATTATGGGCGGCAAGATCCTGATTCTGCTGGTGCAGGTGTTGGAATAGCGAAATGGACGCTGTTTCCTGTGGTCCGGAAATCCCCGTTGGCTTACCACAACCGCAGTCTACGCACATGATCTGCTCCTTTTAATTACGGGCACTTTATCGCGGATGGTTCGTCGAGGGTCAGCTCGACACTCTCCAGTATCAATTCGTCACCGCTGACCAATTGGGTGGAACAGCTACCGCAAGAGGTACAACAAAGCTGGTTGGGTGCCGCCCGACATGTTTTTTTGCAGCTTTTGCAATAGACCTCTATGCAGGTTGCCGTCAGGTTCAGTTTTGCTGATTCAGCGATGGTACCGGCCGCTGCCAGGGGAAAAGCGGTTTTCAGCAGTTCGGGTTCGACGCTGGATAAAGGGCCAATCTGCAGACGCACAACGGTTACGGCCAGAGCCCCATGCTGTTCTGCCACCTCCAGAGTCTGGCGGAGAAGGCTCCGACAAAGGCTCAGCTCATGCATTATCGCCCCGCGCCATCTCGTCATGCAGCTCCCATGAGGTGCGAGCTTCTGCCTGACCGATTTTCTGGATCGCATAACCCACATGCACCATGACGAAATCCCCGGGGCCCAGAGCCGCACCTTCCATCAGCATCAAGTTCACTTCACGAAGAATACCCCTGGCCTGACAGCGGGCAATGCCATCATCCATGGTTTCAATTTTCATTGGCACACCTAGACACATGTTTTCACCTCGCTGTTGAGGCCCGGCCAGCGGCTGCGCCATGCGGTCAATGTTTCGTTAATAAGCACATAAAGCTCGGGAATGGCTGCAGCAACCGCTGGCGAAACATCTTCGCAGAGCGCTGATTCCGACATTTCGACGCCTAGAATCAAAAGATGCCGGGGAAGTAGCTCGAGTTCATCCGCGAGTGCCAGTGCCTCGGCCACACCGAAGCTGTGAGAGGAAAAGCAGCCATTAGCCTGTGTCAGGTCGGCCATCATCAGGCGGTGGATACGCCCGGGTTGTCCCATGTTCTTAAGGGCGTCAACCACCACGGCTCCCCGGGCTCCTGCCAGCGCCTGGATCAATCCGCTACCAGGCCTGTCGAGAGCCAACGCCGAGCATTGCGCGCCGCCGCCCGACTCTGTGGTCTTGTCCAGAGACTGAAATACTGAAACGAGGCGCCAACCCAGTTGGTCATCGCCGAAAGGCGAGCCTATGCCCAACACCCGCCAGTTGCTCATAGGCGCTCCGTCGACAATCGGAGAAAGTGCGTGGCGCAGGAAATGCAGGGGTCAAAGTTGCGAATGACCTGTTCACAGTGCAATTGCAGCTCTTTGTCCGGCTTGTCCAGGCCAAAGGCCATCAGGGAATGCTGTAAATCCCGCTCGATGCGAGCCTGATTCTGACTGGTCGGCGGCACGATGCGCGCATTCCGGATCAAGCCGCTCTCATCCAGTTCGTATCGATGCCAGAGCAAGCCCCGCGGCGCCTCGGTTGCGCCATACCCGACACCGGCGGGGGGCTTGACCAGGACCGACGCCGTGCCAGGCTCTCCGTAGTCTTCCAGAATCTGGATGGCATCGGTGATGCCATAGCAGATTTCAACGGCGCGCGCCGTCATGCTGTGGAACATGTTGCCGGAAGGCCAGTCAATCCCGGTGTTTACGGCAAGCGATCGCACCGACTCGGGTAAAGAGTCCAGGTTCAGGTTTAGACGGGCCAACGGCCCGACCAGATAAGGCTGGTCGTTGAACAGGCTGAACAAAGCGGTGGACCCGGCCACCTGATGTTCGACGATGTGCCTTTCAAAGTCCGAAACGGCAAAAGACTGCCCCCGATTGGAAGCAATCTTGCCTTTGAGAATCGGATAGTCCCCCGGTTCTTCAAGAGACAGCAGCGTCACGTTCTGATTCCGGTCCGGAACCGCAATGCCCGCCGTCCATGCAACAAGATCCTGTGCATCCTGCAAGGCATCTTCGAGCTGAACTTTCAATGCCATCGCCTCACGCATGGAAGGCGCACGGTGAAAGCCACCCATCTTGACACCGACCGGGTGAACGGATCTTGCGCCCAACAAGCGAATCAGCGCATTGCCGAGATCCTGCAGGCGCATGCCCCGTTTTACGATCTGCGGATAGTCCTTGGCCATGGCGATAGCGCTGTCGTAGCCGAAGAAATCCGGCGCGGCCAGCAAATGAATATGCAGCGCATGGCTTTGAATCCATTCACCGTAATACATAAGCCGACGCATGGCATGCACCCAGGGCCCGGGATCCGTCCCAGACAGGCTTTCAACGGCATTGATGGCGCTCATCTGATAGGCAACCGGGCAGATGCCGCATATCCGCGCCACCAACTCCGGCAGTTCCTCATAGGAGCGGCCTTCAAGAAACTTCTCGAACAGGCGGGGGGGTTCGTATATCTCCAGGTGCAAATCTTCGATTTGACCATCGCGGATGCGCAGATGCAGAGCCCCTTCGCCCTCGACCCGGGCCAGAACCGGAACATGCAGTGCGACGGTCCGTTTATTAGTGACCATGGCCGGCATCCGTAGATATGATGTTTGTGGCCGCGTCGCGGAACCCCGGGGCACTGTTGTTCAGGTGCCGGAATTGACGTGTGATGTCCTCCGGCAAGAGGCCCAGCCCTTCAAACCAGCCGGCGAGCGAATCAGTATTAAGCGCTTCTGCGGGCCCATAACAGGAATAGCAGCCGCGGCCGAAGCTCGGACAGAGCGCTCCGCAACCTGTCTGGGTGACAGGCCCCATGCATGGCATGCCCTTGGCGACAAGCACGCACACGGCGTGTTGGCGTTTGCATTCCATGCAAACCTTGTCCTGACTTTGCTTCGGCAGGGTGCCATATAACCACGCCCGAATTGCGCCAAGTACCTGGTCCCTGTTAGGGGGGCAGCCCCAAATTTCCAGGTCGACCTTGACGTGGTCCGACATGGGTGTGGAGGTAGCGAGGCTATCGATATACTCGGGCGTGGCGTAAACCGCACTGAGCCATTCCCCGGCATCCGCAAAATTGCGTAACGCCTGGATGCCTCCAGCCGTGGCACAGGCGCCAAAGGCAACGATGAAGCCGCTGTGAGAACGGATCTGCTTGATGCGCTCCAGATCATGCTCTGTGGTTACCGACCCTTCGATAAAGGCAATATCTACCTCGGCGTCAGGAGCCACGGGCCCGGCCTCTGCAAAATGTACCAGCTCGACCATGTCCGCCAGCTGCAATAATGTCTCGCCCATGTTCAGAAAGGTCAGTTGGCAGCCGTCACAAGAGGCAAACTTATGCACCGCCATGCGGGGCTTGGGTCCCGGTGTACTTGTCTGCATTAAAACCCCCTGATGCCCAAAAGGGGCTTTACATCGGGATATTGAAAGATGGGGCCCTGGCGACACAGAAACTGAGCACCAAATTGACAGTGTCCGCAGTGCCCTACCGCGCACTGTATGTTGCGCTCCATGCTCAGATAGAGGCGCTTTTCAGGCACGCCCCGCTCTAAAAGCTCCTTCGTGCCGGCGATCATCATTCCTTCCGGCCCGCACATCATCACCGTGGTGCCGTCAGGATCAATTTGGGCGTCATCGAATACCTCGGTCACGGGGCCGACGTGGAACGGCCAGAGGGGACCGCCGTGATCGGCTGCTACCAGCACCTGGGTGTTGGGGAAGGTGCGCCAGTAATCGTAGCGCTCCCGCCAGATCAGGTCTTGTGCATGCTTCACGCCTTGGATAATGGTGAGTTTTCCGTAGCGCTGCCGGCGCATCAGAACATAATTAATGACGCCGACAACCGGTGCGCAACCGATACCGCCGGTGATTATCAGTACATCGGCACCCTCGGCTTGTTTTAGCGGCCAGGGCTGGCCGTAGGGACCACGAAGCCCGATCCGCGACCCGACATCCAGCCTGGCCATGGCGTCGGTAACCCGCCCGGTCGCCCTGATGGTATGTCCGAGAATCTCGGGCTCATCCGGATCGGAGGCGATAGAAATGGCGACCTCTCCAACACCGTGCAGGTAAAGCATGTTGAATTGGCCTGGTGCAAACCGGTATGCCCGCCGCTGCTCCGGGTTGCGCAGTCGCAGACGCAGGGTAAAAATCCTGTCCGATTCCTGGACGCGGTCGATAACCTCCGCCGCCATCGGCATGCGGGAGTTAGTAGGGGGCGGGTGGCCGCCATGAGCCAGGCCAGAATTACTCATCTCTGGCATCCTTGCAAATCGCCGCAGTTTCTTCTGTCAGGTCAATGCCCACCGGACACCAGGCAATACAACGGCCGCAACCGACACAGCCACTACGGCCATATTGGTCAATCCAGCTGCCGAGTTTATGGGTAAGCCACTGGCGATAGCGCGTACGGATGTCCGGCCGGATAACGTGGCCGCTGATATAGGAATGTCCCTGGGTAAAGCAGGAACTCCACTCACGGCTGTGTTCGCTGGTCTGGCCGTCTAAAGAAGGCACCTCGTTTTCGCTTGCACAAAAACAGGTTGGACACACGGAGGTGCAGTTGCCGCACGCCAGGCAGCGCTCGGCAACCTCATCCCAGCGAGGGTGATCCAGATTCTCGAAAAGTATCCGGTTAAGGGGCCCCTCGGGCAACGCGCGCGTCTGGACGGCTACCGCTGCATTTAGTTCACGACGAGCCTGATCAAGCTGCGCTTCGTCAACCTTCGACAAGGGAAGCTGATCCAGAATCAGTTTTCCGCGATCGCTGCCCGCATCGATAACAAAACCCTCGTCCAATTCAGCCAACGCAATATCATAGCCGCGGGTTGCTGCCGGACCATCTCCGGTAGACACACAAAAGCAGGTCGATGCCGGATGGCTGCAATGGACGGCCACGATGAATAGTTGTTCGCGACGACGCGCGTAATGGGCATCCGGAGAAGGGCCTTTCAGAAAGTGCGCATCATGTATCGCAAGCGCTGCCAGGTCACAGGCGCGTACTCCTAATACGGCCAGGGGTTCAGGCTCAATTATTCGTTCTTTAAAGTTGAGGCCGCCATCCTCGTCTACCGTACCTTCCCAGAGTACCTCGCGAGAGGGAAAGAGATAGGGCTTCAGCGCCTGGGGCCCGTTGGCCCATGAGAACCAGCGCGGCCCCCCGCCATTTTCCAACCGATAATAGCCGGGCGCCTGCCGATCGCGGGCTCCCTGCGGTAATTGGCTAGCCATATCGAGCCGGTCAAAGATAATGGCTCCATCTCGCATGACGGGACCGACGCAGCCATAACCCTGCAAGGTCAACTGGTCAATAAGCGACTGGAAGCTCTGTCGCGGAAGAAAATAACGATCATGGTCTTTAAAGACATCATCCACGTTGACCCCCGGTAAGATGCTGCGCCCCTGTGTTCTCTGAGACACTTGTCTCAAGTTAGCAGATTTATCAATTAGTGTGGAAAACCGCTGACTTTTAGTAAGCGCGGCGCCACTGATAACAGCAGCGCAAAGAGCGATTACGGGTAAAAAAGAACGCGCTGGATTGGCCAGTTATCGGTTGAAATTGATATAAGTCAGTTTTTTACTCGGTCATACGGTATTGAAGTGCAAAGGCCTCAGTAGCAGCAGTCGGCTACGACTACACTCTAGGATATATGCTTATACAAGATAACAGAGGATCAATCCATGAAGCTTCGCTTCCGGGTGCTGCTCGCCTGCTTCCTGATTTCCATGCCGGGCATGGCGAGCTCCATCGGTGACGATTTGTCCACGGCCGTCGTCACCCGGGAGACACTGGACGAAACCCTGGTGCTGGATGGCCTCGTGGAAGCCGTCAAGCACAGCACCGTCTCGGCCCAGACCAGCGGCCGGGTGACCGAACTGCCCTTCGATGTGGATGACCGTTTCGTCGCCGACACCCTGATCCTGCGCCTGGAAGACACCGAGCAACGCGCCCGTCTGAATCAGGCTCGGGCAGCCCTCGAGGAAGCCGAGGCCAACCTTGTGGATGCCCGCCAGCGCTTCGAGCGCATCCGCGCTATCCGCAACCGAGATCTCGCTTCGGAACAGGCCTTCGACCAAGCCACCAACCGGCTGAATGCCGCCCGAGCCCGCCGTGAACATAGACTTGCCAGCGTGTCCGAGGCCGAGCAGCAACTCGCCTATACACAGGTGCGTGCCGCGAGTGACGGTGTCTTTACCCGGCGTCACGTGGAGCCGGGTGAGGCCGTGCGTCCGGGCCAGCCGCTCTTCGATACCCTGGCATTGGCGCCGCTTCGGGTGGAGGCCGCCCTGCCCCGGCGCCATCTTTCCTGGGTGCGAGAAAACCCGCGCATCCGTGTCAGCCTTGCCGAAGGGCAGCCGCTAGCAACCGATACACTAACCATCTACCCCCAGGCCGACCCGCGAAGCGATACTGTGCGCCTACGTCTGCGCCTTAACTCACCGGGAGCCGGCGTGCTTCCGGGTATGCTTGCCAAGGTGGCAGTCGTGGTAGCGAGTCGCGAAGCCCTTTGGATTCCCGCCGAGAGTCTGATCCGGCGAAGCGAACTCCGCGCCGTCTTCGTGCTTGATGAAGAAGATCAGCCGCGATTGCGCCAAGTGCGGGTGGGCATCGAGGAGGCCGGCCGTCTCGAGGTGCTTGCAGGGCTCGATGCCGGTGAGCGCATTCTTGCCGACCCCAAGGCCCAGACCGGCCGCGCTCAATGAAAGACGGCTCCCCTAAAGTCGGCCCTTCCGGTGCCATTGCCCGGGTCTTTCAAGACTCGAAGCTGACCCCGCTTTTGGCGGGTATTGCCATTTTGATGGGTCTGGTCATCATCCTCATCACGCCCAAGGAAGAGGAACCCCAGATCGAGGTCACCATGGTGGACATCCTGGTGGCCTTTCCCGGTGCCGGGGTATCGGAGGTGGAAAGCCTGGTCGCCACTCCCGCAGAACAGGTGCTGAGCGAGGTCAAGGGTATCGAGCACGTCTATTCAATGTCGCGGCCGGGCCAGGCCGTGATCACCCTCGAATACGAGGTGGGCCTGCCAAGGCAGGAGGCCTTGGTCAGAACTTACAACCAGGTCTACTCGAACCAAGACTGGTTACCGCCGGACCTGGGTACACGCCAGCCCTTGGTCAAACCACGCGGCATCGACGACGTGCCGATCATGACTCTGACCCTCTTCGATCCGAATGAACGTCACGGCGGCGAAGAACTCACCCGTCTGGCTCACCTGCTTGAAGTGGCTCTCAAGCGCATCCCGGGCACCCGGGATGTGTATACCGTGGGGGGCATCCCCGACCGAGTGGATGTCCGCCTCGACCTTGCCAGGCTGAACGGTGTTGGTTTGACCCTTGATCACCTTCAAGAAGCCCTTCGCGCCGCCAACACCAGCAGCCGAGAGACTCGGGTGACTCGGAATGGCATGTCGCTGCCGCTTCAAGCCGGTACCCTGCTCGAGGAGGTGACAGACGTGCGCGACCTCGTGGTGGGCATGTACGATGATGCCGCCGTGCGACTTTCTGATGTCGCTGATATCAGTCGTGGCGGCACCGTGCCCGACCAGAGCGTGATGATGGGCTTCGGCCCGGCAGGCGACACTGACCGGCCGGGCGCGGAGCCCGGAAGGCTCTATCCGGCCGTGACACTTGCCATCGCCAAGAAGACAGGCGAAAACGCTATCGACATCACCACCGCCATCGAGGCGCGCCTCGGAGAGCTTACCAACCGCACCCTGCCGCCAGGAATCGAAGTGGTTGTCACCCGCGATTACGGCAAGACCGCAACCGACAAGACCCAGACCCTGATCCGTGATCTGGTCTCGGCCACATTGGCGGTGATGCTGCTGGTGCTTGCGGCCATGGGCTGGCGCCAGGCCTTGATCGTGGGCACTGCGGTGTTGATCACCTTGCTGCTGACCCTGGTGTTCTCCTGGGCCTGGGGCTTTACCCTTAACCGGGTCTCGCTGTTCGCGCTGATATTTTCCATCGGCATCCTGGTGGATGATGGCATCGTCATCACCGAAAACATCAATCGGCGCCTCAAGAACAGCCAAGGCTCGGCCCGACGCATCATCCCTCTGGCCGTGGACGAGGTCGGCACGCCCACCATCATGGCCAGCCTCACCATCATGGCGGCACTCATCCCCATGGCCTTCGTCACGGGCCTGATGGGGCCCTACATGCGCCCTATCCCCATCAACGCCTCCGCCGGCATGGTCATCTCTCAGCTGGTGGCCTTTGTGGTCGCGCCCTGGCTTGCCCTGCGCCTGCTTGCCAAGAAGCGAAACGCGCAGGATCAGGGCACCAAGAACCAAGACATGCAAGCCAAGGACCGGGAGGCATCGGAACAAGGCCACTCGGCCGAAGGGGTGAACCCGCGCATCAAGCAGCTTTTTGGGAACCTGCTGGGTCCCTTTCTCGGTAAGCACCCTTGGCGACGCCGTCTGCTGGGCCTTGCCCTGCTGGGACTGCTGCTGGGCGCAATTTCGCTTCCGGTGTTTCAGGTGGTGATTCTCAAGATGCTGCCTTTCGACAATAAGTCCGAGCTGCAGGTCGTGGTGGACATGCCCGAGTACACACCCATGGAGCAGACCCAGCGGGTGCTGCTGGATATGGGCCGTCACTTGGAGAGCGTGCCCGAGATCGCCCACTGGCAAAGCTATGCCGGCACCGCCTCGCCGATCAACTTCAACGGCCTGGTGCGCCAGTACTACCTGCGTGAGGCGCCCTATCAGGGCGACATCCAGATCGCCCTTGCCGACAAGGACGAGCGTAGCCGCAGCTCCCACGCCATTGCTCTTGCCCTGCGCGAGCCTTTGCAGGCCATCGGCGCACGTCACGAGGCCCGGGTGAAGATCGTCGAGGTACCGCCGGGCCCACCAGTACTCTCGCCGGTGGTGGCGGAAGTCTACGCGGTGACGCCCGAGCGCCGTGCCGCCCTGGCATACCGGGTTGCCGAGCAGATGCACGCGGTGAAAGGCCTGGTAGATATCGACACCACGCTGCATGCGCCTACCCGCAAGTGGGACGTGGTGGTCGACCGCGACAGGGCCGCACGTCTGGGCGTTTCCCAGGCCCAGGTGGTCATGGCCCTTCAAGCAAGCCTTGAGGGCAGCGCGGCAAGCTATTTACATGATGAGCAGGCCAAGTACCCCGTGCCCATTCGCCTGATCCTCGAGGAAGGCGACAAGGCCCAACCCGCCAGGCTGCTGTCGCTTGCCGTGCGCAGCCGCGACGGCATACCGGTACCCCTTGCAAGCATCGCCGAAATAAGGGAGGCCGACTGGCAAGGGGTGCGCCATCACAAGGACCTCCTGCCGCTGACCTATGTCACCGCGGACATGGCCGGCGAGATCGACTCGCCCCTCTACGGCATGTTCAGAACGGTGGAAAAACTTGCAAGCCAAAACGACGCCCCGGAGCAGACCTTCATCCGTCAGCCGGTGCTACCCGAACGCCCAGCCCTCAAGTGGGACGGCGAATGGCAGATCACCTACGAGACCTTCCGCGACATGGGCCTGGCCTACAGTGTGGGGGTCTTCATGATATTCGTGTTGCTGGTGGCTCAGTTTCGTTCCTACAGCCTGCCCCTGGTAGTTATGGCACCTATTCCTTTGACGCTTATCGGCATCCTGCCGGGTCACGCCCTGCTCGAGCGAGAGTTCACCGCCACCAGCATGATCGGCATGATTGCCCTTGCCGGCATCATCGTGCGCAATTCCATCCTGCTTGTGACGTTCATCCGCCAGCTGCGCGACGAAGGCGTCTCTCTTGAAGAGGCAGTGGTGTTTGCCGGTGCCGTGCGTCTCAAGCCCATCGCCCTGACTGCTGTCTCGGCCATGCTCGGTGCCTTTTTCATACTCGCCGACCCCATCTTCAATGGCCTTGCCATCTCGCTGGTCTTCGGCCTAGCCGCCTCCACCCTGCTGACGCTTCTGGTGGTGCCGCTGCTCTATTATGCCCGTGAACGTAAGCTGTCATGACAGCCCCTGGCTTATAAAAGCGGCCCATAAAATCGATGAACTTCAGCCTGGAGGAAGAGGTGGCTTTGGGAACGGCGGAATATCATGAGGCCGCTTTTTATTGGGTTCATCTTCTGGGCGTGGGGGCTGTTGAGGCTGATGCTCATCCGGGGGAGGATCAGGCTGCATCGGGTCATCTTCCGGCCGAGGCGGTTGCCGGGGCTGCTCTTCATTCGGGGGACGCTCAGAAAAACCTGTATTTCTGATGACCATGTTCGCACTCCTATCAACTTTGTATCGGCCATTCCAAGATAGCTTAACTGCTTGATAACATGACGGCACCATAAACCTCCACGCTCATTCTGTGACTCACCCTTCAATGAAAAAAATCGAATTAGAATAAACGGTGATTTTCAGCTCAAAGGCAGTTGGTTGGTTTGGGCAGTCCGGCAAGACGGGCAATACGTTTTGCGGGGCTACCCGGGAAAAGCTGCATCAGATAAATCGAACGCCCTTTTTCCTCGCCTAGTTCCATAGCCACAGCTTTAACTAATGGCCGCATGGCAGGTGCCATTTCATAATGCTGATAAAAATTTCGAACAAGCGTTATAATTTCCCAGTGCTCCGGTGCAAGAATTAATCCCTCCTGTTCTGCTAATGTTTCAGCAATTTTTGGTGTCCATTGTTTCATATTGATTAAATAGTTTTCGGGATCAAGAGGTATAGTATTTTGTAAATCAAGATAACGGTATATTTCTGTATTTGACATATTTAAGCTCCGTCCTGAACCTAAAACCAGCTGATACATTGAGTGGCGCGCTCAGTAAGCTCGACAAACTCATCTACATTGATGCAGCTGACATTAGGACTAATCAAGTCTCCAAGCCCTCGCGCTCGGGCATCTTCTTCCAACACATAAATGTGGCCTTTCATCAATTGCCACCCTTCCCAGTCAGGAAACATGATGGCTTGAACGGCATCTTCAATCAGCAGCAAACAATCCTCTTCACTCACCGCCCTCAACGTCTGGGAGACCACTGCACCTGACGCTGGGGCACGATTAAGAATGTGTAAAATCATCAAAAGCTCTCTTAGAAATTGAGCACATTGCTATGATGGGTAAGCTCGGCGCTTATGTTTTCGCCAGAAATAACCTCAACAGCCACACACAGCTCTTCTGCCTGCAGCCCCATACGCTGCAAATCGTCTCTACAAACTAGAAGCCTGTCGATATCATACATGGTCAGCATATCGATGATCGGCGCTGTGGCTTTCTGGCCCGGTGCACCTTTCACTTGGCCCGGCATTAGCGCCAGCACGCCCTCTCCCAAAAACATAAGACTGACCTTCTGCCCGAAGGCAGCCGCTACCAGACTGATATCCAAGCCTTCACGTAACCAACTACTTCCATAGGGGCCATGTCGCAGTATCACCAGTAAATCGGCTGTCATGGTTTTTCCTCTTTTTCATGGCGCAAAGGTTATCAACCGATCGCACTGACGCTGCAATTCCAATAATTGCCCCAGGCCGGTTAGCTCAAAAGGCGCTTCAAGGCTATGAGCCGTCTTGGCATGGCGTTTGGCTTCTTGAGCATCCAACAGCCCCCGGCGAAGTGCCGCAGCAATGCACACCTCGAGACGCGTGCCATGCGCGTCGTGCAGCTCGACCCAAGTATTACGCATATGCAATTCATCCTGGGGGGGAGACATCAACGTCGAGGCGTTGTGTACACCGTCATGATAGAAAAATACGGCGTCAAGATGATGCCCTTTACGAATAATCGCCTGGGCAAAACGCAGCGCGGAATGTGCCGCTTGGTGGCTGTAGGGCGCACCCATTACTAGCAAGGCATAATGCATAAAGGGCCCACCTGAAAATTCCGGATCGAATGTCATACCACCATAAGCACTGGACGTGGCATAAAAAAAACTGACCCTTGCTTTCGGCGAGGGTCAGTTAGTATTTTACCTGTTTTCACATCTTGCTGGGATCAATCGTTGCTCATGATACCCAGAATGGCCAGCAGGCTGACAAACAGGTTATAGATAGAAACATACAAGGTGATGGTCGCTAGAATGTAGTTGGTTTCGCCCGCACGATGTACCAGCTCACTGGTTTGGTAGAGGATGGCAGCGGAGGCAAACAGCACAAAGCCTGCTGAAACCATCAGAGAGAGCGCAGGAATATTGAAAACCAATCCGGCAACCATGGCCAGGATCAGTACGATAGCGCCTGCCATCAGGAAATTTCCCAAGAAACTGAAATCTTTCTTGGTCACTAATGCTACAGCGGAGAGGCCCACGAAAGTAAGGCCCGTCATGGCAAGCGCGTTCATGATCAGAGCCGCCCCGTTAGGGAGCGTCAGGTAAGAGGACAGAATGGGCCCCAGTGTGAACCCCATAAAGCCGGTAAAAGCAAAGGTGGCGAGCAAACCCATTGCCGAGTTAGCCGTTTTATGTACCAGAAACATCAGGCCGTAGGCACCGATGAAAAAGACGAAGATATTCATCCGCTCGATACCCATCGCCATGGCGCCGCCGGCAGTGACTGCCGAGAACAACAAGGTCATGGCCAGTAACGCATAGGTATTGCGCAATACCTTGCTAGTACTGGCAGCATTTACGCCACTGCCTGCTCGATGCGTTACATTGGTTTCTTGATAAGCCATCGTTGGTATGCTCCCTAAAAGCGTTATTCAACAACAGACAAGAATGCCGGTCTATGGTTCCCGACGCAAGTTTATCCGGATGAGTCACGTTGTGCCAAGGGGTTGATAGGCAGTTCCTTCGACTGCTCGCTAGCACAGGGTATTTTTCAGCCTCAGTACCGGTTGCTTTCCATAGTGCTTCCATGCAACTCCCTAAAAAGGTTTCCAAGAAGCAGCATAGTTCACTTGGTGAATCTCTCTTCGGCACACCTGCTGTTGGGGGTAGGGATTTTCGCGATACTTCATTGGGATAACAGACAGCCACTCTTCACAGGAGCCACGATGCCATGAGCACAGCAGAAGATGCCGTTAAAGTGACTGTTCAGCTAGCCGTTATTTGTAACAGTTTGCCAAACAAAATAACGGTATAATTTTAAGGCCATGACAATCACTTGAAAAATGCCAGTAAATATTTGGACCGAGCGCCGAACAGCCTTGAATTTGAAACAAGCAGGCCCTGCCGATCATCTATCCGGCAAGGCCCTCCTTTTTAAGCCTGTGAGGCGTCATAACGCCCTTCGACGGTAATTATAAAATCATGGGCATCCACGTTTTCTGCAGGCCGCACAGCCAGAACCGTCATGTTTTCGCCCAGGATATCAATTGTATCCCCAGCCTCAAGATGCTCGTCATACTCCAGGCTACGTGGAAAGTCTAAATAAGACTTGCTGGAAACCACTAATGCCTTATACATAACCTACTCCCTTTTTCATGTGAACAAGAAATAAGGGTGGCACAGGCTCGGCGTTGCGTCAGGTGCACTTTCAATGTCACTCCACCACTTATAAGATTATTCTATTAATTCAGACCTTTCATGATAATTCAGCAGTGACTCACCTTCACTTTCTAGCCAACGCGCCCAGACAAAGCCGTAATGAGAAGCCCGTTTTTTCCGCAACCACTCCGGCCACCAGTTACGCTTGGGAAGGATGGCGACATCCTCATCACGCCTTAACCAATGTAACGCACATGCCAACGGATCTGCCTTGACGCCAGCCAGCAATAACTGTGAAGCACCACTACCAAGGGCTATCATGCTGCGCTGGTAGCGTGGTTTCTTGGAAAAAAGCGAATCCTGAAAAACGTGATAAAGGACATCAGACCGAGCATCGGTGGGTATCCCATCCGTGTAGCCCTCCTCTCCCATCCAATAGAAGGAGACGGCGACACCCTTGGCATGTCGAGCAGTTCCTGGCTCGGATGTAGTAGGAGGGCCAGCAAGATCAGTGCATTGAAATGCAAGCCAGCCGACCTCACCTTCCCACAGGTCAGCCGAAGCCATTCTGGACTGCTCCATGCGCCTATTCTTGGCATAACGTTGTAATATCTGCGAAGCCTGAGACGGTGTGACGCGCAGAAAAATTTGAGTTTTGGTCATCATTTTGTCGCGGGTCCAAGCTTCCAGGATATTTCACTTGAGAATACATTACTCAGAGCGGGTTAGGACTGAAAGATTGAAGAAGATCAAACGCAGCATGCTCGGTAGGAGGAACAACCTTGACCTCCTTGGAAATCGCCAAGGTGTTGTTACGATTTCCCAGCATCGCCACCACGCAAAAACTCTGATCGCTGCCGGAGGTTGCCCACGGCCAGTGAAGATCAGCTTGGACCAATGCACCTTGATCTGAATCTCTGCACCTTGTTAAGTAGCTATCGGAAAAAATTAAGTTTACTTTAATAAATTTTCATAAAATACTTTCAAGAAGGTACTTCGTTGCGATCACGGTAATGTTCGTGTGCTTCGATAATCTCCGGCAGCACTTTGAAGAAAGCATCTACCACCGCGGGGTCGAAGTGTTTACCGCGATTTTCCTCGATTAAAGCAAGGGCCTCGTCCAACGGCCAGGCCCGCTTGTAAGGGCGTGGTGAGGTCAGGGCATCGAAGACATCACTGATGGCGGCAATTCTTCCCGAAAGGGGAATCGCCTCGCCGGCAGTGCCGTTAGGGTAGCCGGTGCCGTCCCACTTCTCGTGGTGGGCCAGGGCGATATCTCGCGCCAGACGCAACAAGTCCGAGTCATCGCCCTCAAGCATACGCACACCGATGGTCACATGGGTCTTCATGATTTCCCATTCATCAGGCTCGAACTTGCCGGGTTTAAGCAGGATACGGTCGGGAATGCCGATCTTGCCGATGTCGTGCATGGGGCTTGCCAGCAGCATCAGCTCGCACTGATCTTCGCTCCAACCCAGCTCCCGGGCTATCAACTCGCAGCTGCGGCTCATGCGCAAAACGTGCTCGCCAGTCTCCTCATCGCGATACTCCGCGGCGAGCCCCAGGCGACGCACTACTTGAAGGCGGGTGCGGCTCACTTCCTCGGTGCGCAGGCGCACCATTTCTTCAAGTACCACGTTCTGCTCGTGCATCATGCGCTTAGCTAGATGCACTTCGAGTTGATTACGAACCCGCATCATAAATTCGGCACGGTCAAAGGGCTTAGTGATGTAGTCCCGCGCGCCGAGAGAAAGGGCATGAAGCAGAAACTCCCGGTCACTTTGGGCGGTAAGCATGATGACGGGCGGTAGCAATGGGTCGTCCAATGCCTGGAGCTGTTCGAGCACCGCAAAACCGTCCAAGTGTGGCATATTGATGTCGAGCAGGATCAGGGATGCCCCCACCTCCCGGTAGCGAGTCACTACTTCCCGTGAATCGTCGATAAGCTGGAGATTCAGGTAGCCCTGAGCGCGGAGCATCCGGTCTACGAGCTTGAGGTTGGTGGGCTCGTCGTCGATGACGATAATCCCGCCGGTCTTGATATAGTTCTCATCCATATCAGGCATGTAAAACATGAGCCTCCAGCTCTTGTCGATAGGGAATAGACAGGGTATGTCGGCGTCAAACCTGCTCATCTTGTATCTTTGTTACTTGCTTTCAGGCAGTTCGATGCAGAAACAACTGCCCACCCCGAGCTCACTTTCTACTTCCAGGCGACCCCCCATGAGTTCAGTGATACGGCGAGCGATGGTCAGGCCGATGCCGGTACCTTCGATAGGACTGCCCTCCGCTTCCAAACGGTTAAAAGGCTCAAATAGGGCTATCCGGTGTTCAGGCGCAATGCCCTTGCCGGTATCAGTGACCCGGATCTGCAGGTGTTCCGCGTCAAGTGAATGGAGCGTTACCTGTATCTGGCCCTGCTCGCGGTTGTACTTGACGGCATTGGAGAGCAGGTTGAGCAGCACCTGCTTGAGCCGTAGGTGATCAGCCCGCACCACGCCATTCTCGAGGCCTTGAGTATTGATCCGAATGCCACGCTCGGTGGCCTGGCCGCGCACCAAGCCAAGACATTCCTCCACCACCTCGGCCACCGAGACAGACTCCAGTGAAAGGTCCAGATGCCCTGATTCCACCTTGGCCAAGTCGAGCACCTCGTTGATTAGCACGAGCAGGTGGTGTCCGGCCTTGAGAATCTCAGCGACATTATCCTGTTGGTCCTCGTCGAAGCTTTCCTCGTACTCGAGAAGCTGACCGAAACCGATGATGGCATTGAGCGGGGTACGCAGCTCGTGGCTCATGCTGGAGAGGAACTCAGACTTGGCGCGATTGGCTCGCTCTGCTTCCTCTCGCGCGTTGATCAGAGCCGTTTCTACTTGCTTACGGGCGTCGATATCGCTGTGGATGCCGATCACCCGGCTCGGCCGTCCCTCGGTGTCCCGGGCAACAATAGTGCTGCGGCAAAGTATCCACTTGTAGTGGCCATTCTTGCAACGCAAACGCAGCTCGATGCTGTAGCTCTTCGAGCGACCTTCGAAATAATCCTGAAACTTATCCTGCGCATGGGAAAGGTCTTGCGGATGCACAAGCTTGGCCCAGGTATCGATATGATGAGCCAGTTCATGGTGCCGGTAGCCCAGCATCACCATGTAAAGCCGCGAGAAATGCATGATGCCGTTGTGGGCATTCCAGTCCCAGACGCCGTCGCCGGCACCTTCCACAGCAAAGATGAAGCGTTCCTGACTCTCGCGTAGCTCCCGATCGGCCTCAACCCGCTCGGTAATGTCCTGGATGGTGCCGACCAGCAACGAAAGCTGTCCTTCTTGGTTCTGCTCCATCCGAGCCAGCTCGTGCACATGGCGCATCTCTCCGCTCGGGCGCAGGATGCGGTAGGTCGTGTCATGCACGCCAGTTTCCCCTGCGCGTTCAAGGCTTTCCTCGAGCCGAACATGATCCTCCTGATGAATGCGCGCTTTCAATACCTCGGTGGAAGGAATGACGTCGTGTGGAGAGTAGCCGAGAATGCAGTAGACCTCCGCCGACCAGATCCGCTCATCGGTCAGCAGATCGAGCCGCCAACTGCCGATATGCGCCATGTGCTGAGCCTCGAGGAGCTCGCGTTCGCGCTCGGCAAGGGCGAGTTCGGCACGCTTGCGCGCATCGATGTCCTGTACCACGCCAAGCATCTGCAGAGGCTCGCCCTTCTCGTCACGCAGCACGGCACCGCGCTCGAGCAGCCAGCGCACGCTGCCATCAGGCCATACCACCCGATGCTCGCATTCATAGAGCGCTCCATCCTCGATGGCGGCACGAATGGCCTCGTTCATGGCATCCCGGTCCTCGGGGTGCACCGCCTGGATGAAGTTCTCGTAGGAAGGCCCAACTTCTTCTTCCCGGTAGCCAAACAGGGGCGCGACCCGCTCGGTCCAGTAGAGTGCCCCGCTCTGAATATCCCACTCCCAGGTGCCGATGTTGGCGTACATCTGACCGCGACGCAGGCGTTCCTTATGATGCTCCACCTCGGCCTGAACGCGCCTGCTCTCGGTGACATCGTGAAAGCTCCATACTCGGCCGATGGCGTCACCGTCAATCACCGGCTGGGAAAAGGCCTCGAGGAAGCGGCCATCGATAAGCTCGAGGGTATCGTGGAGGATGTCTCGGCTTTGGTAGAGCATATCGAAGTGCTCAAGGAAATCCCTTCTATCTGGGTGCTTTATCTTGTGTTGTACCGCTCTAAGGTGTTCGCGCTCATCCACTCCTTGGTGGACTTGTGATGAAGGCAATCCCCAGAGTTCGAAGAAACGATCGTTGGCAAAACTCACGCGGCGGTCGGGCCCAACCGCCAGGATACCATCCTGGGTGGCTTCCAGAGTGGCGGTGAGTTCGCGCTCGTGTGCCTTGAGCTCCAGTTCGGCCTGTTTCAGCCGGGTGATATCGGTGCGGATCGAGACATATTGGTAGGGTTTACCCTGCTCGTCGAGAAAGGGGGTGATGGTGGACTCCACCCAGTAGAGGTGGCCATCCTTGCCGCGATTGCAGATCTCGCCCTTCCATACCCGGCCGCTGCTGATGGTTTGCCATAGCTGATGATAGAAGTCCGGCGAATGAACGTCGGATTTCACGATGCGGTGGTTTTGTCCCAGAAGTTCCTCCCGCGAATAGCCGCTCAGCTTGCAGAAACGCTCGTTGACCTCGGTGATCCGGCCGCGACCATCGGCAACACTGACGATGGCATGGTGATTGAGCGCCAGGTGTTCGCGCTCGCGTTCGTAGAACGAGATTTCCAGGCGCTTGCGGATGGCGCCGTGCTGGCGGCTGCGGCGAGCGCGCACTGTCACCGCCTCGATGAAGTGCTCGGGCACCACCGGCTTGACCAGAAAGTCGTCGCTGAGGTTCAGCGCTTGAAGTTGCTGCTGAAAATCGGTTTCCGTGGAAAGAAATAGGATCGGCAATTCAAGATAGTTGTCCTGTTCGCGCAGGATGGCGGCAAGCTCGGGGCCACTTACCTCGGGCATATGCACATCGAGCACTACCACATCCGGCGCGCACTGCGCCATGGCCTCGAGCAGCGCCATTGGCTCGTCTAGGGAAAAAACATCCATGCCGGCGTGCTCAAGTATCAGCGTTTGGCTTTCTAGCAGCATAGGATCGTCATCCACCAGCAGGACGCGGTAGGGCGTGGCTGGCTGACGCCCGCTCAGGGTATCCAGCAGCTGAGCGAGATTTCCGGAATCCACTGGCTTGGTCAGGTAACGACAGGCCCCGGCTCGCAGGGCGGCAAGCCTTGCCTCGAGGTCGTCGCGCATCGAGATCACCACGGCGGGAATCCCATCGCTTCCGCCGAGGCCGAGTTCCCGGAACATCTCGGTCCCTTGCAGGATGCTATCCTCGAGGATCATATCGATGATCACCGCGGCCGGCTCCTCGGCATATGGGTCGCTCAATGCCTCCCGGAAGGCCATGGACTGCGTGAAGCCCTGCACCCGGTAGCCCCTCTTTGCCAGGGCGTGCTCAAGGTGGACAAGCTCCAGGGCATCATCCTCGAGCAGAAACAGCAACGGCTGCGCGGGGAATGCTTCGGGAGTAGCCAGGGCTTCCTGTGGCAAGGTCATGGCGTTCTGCCCTGCCAAAGAGCATTGATTTGGCTTGCCAGCATCAAGGAATCGAAGGGCTTAGTGATCATCCCGCTGGCACCCAGATCAAGGTAATACGAAATTCCCTCTGGCTGCACCCGGGCGGCCATGGAGGTCACAGGGCACCCTCTCGGGGACGTCAGGGGGTTCGGACCGTCTTCCATGCACAGAATTTGCTGTAGCATCAGAGCATACTTCCTGGTGCAGGAGGTTTATTTTTCTGCTGCCCGTCTACAGCCGCGAGCAACTTCTCAGTGCTATGTCGGATCAAGCAGCACCACATTCGACGCTTGCAGCCTTGGTCTCGGATATCTTCCGAGCGGTGAGTACCCTCACATCGAAACGCTACAGAGCCACTAGCGCCTACCATTCGCTGTTTTCGGTGGAGCCAGCTCTTCGAACTGTCACAGGCAGGTATCTAGTAAAAAGAGCGTACCCGTCAGGCTCCTGATGATCAAATAAGTGAAGATAAGAGATAGTCCAAAGAACTGACCAGCCATTGCGCCTTTACCCGAGGAGTGCGCAAGCGTTAAGGACACACTAGGCTGACCACTGACTGAAGGCTAAGGTACCCGCAAACCGACATTCTGCCGATGGTCATCGCACTTGCGTTGCTCAAGCCCCGCCAGCCTGTCACCGCTTTTCACGCCCATCGTTGCCGGCGATATCCGGACCATCTTCAACTACGAGGTTCTTATCCGCAGCCCGTCCATCTGCAACATCACGCAGGTGGCAGTAGCTCGTGGCAAGCACGGCACCGAAGATAAGATGTGCCGCAATGGTGAGCCAGGTGCGCGCCTCTTCGAACCAGGGAAAGAGAATCGTGAACAGATAAAAGTTGACCGCATAGATCACAAGCCCGAAAAGAGCACCCCTGAACATAGCCGTGAAAGGCTTGGTGCCTTCCAGAAAGGGGGCAAGCAGCCAGGCATAGATCAATGACAGGGTGAAGTGCACCACCATGGCGGCTAGGCCCACATCCAGTGCAATCGCCGTCGGCGACTGCAGAACCTCGGCGCCAAGACCGATCGCAGCCATCATGCGCACCGGCACCCAGGGGCTCGTCTGCTGAAAAAGAGGCACCAAGGTCATTTCCAGAACCAGGAAGACCACACCGGCAATCACGCCGGCAATGGCCGCCGCACCCCAGGCACTGGCATCCAGACGCCTGGAAAGCCAGGGCGACATGTCCGCCATGACCGCTTCCGGTCGGGTGGAAGCTGGCACTTCCGGTGCCGGAAGTTCAGCAATGGTCGCTTTTTCCAGGTAATACTTGAGCAGCACGGGATGCACGACAATGCTGTAGGCGACAAGCGAGAAACCCATTACCAGCAACTCATCGCGGTAGGCATAGTCAAGGGGCAACATGAGTATCAGTGCCGCCGGCACCGCTCCCCGTAGACCGCCGAGCATCAGCACATGTCGCCAGCTGGTCGGCAGCGAGCAACCCTGCAGGCGAAGCAACGGACCCGTGGCATAGATCAGCAGGGCCCGGCTTGCGAGTAACAAAGGAATGACTAGGGCAAGGCGCCAGTTCAGCGACAGCAGCTGTGGTCCCATGGCCGCCCCCAAGGCAAAGTAGAGCGCGCTTGAGCCAAGCTCGCCCAAGTATTCCCAGAAGTCGTCATAGAGCTCGCGCTTTTCCTCTGTTTCCCGGCGCCGATTGTGGCTGAAGGCCAGGGCCGCGAACACCACCGCAATGATGCCCGAGGCATGCAACAGCTGCTCGCTCAGAAGAAAGGTACCGATGGGCAGCGCCAAGGTCAGGGTCAGCCCCGGCATACAGTTCTGTTCCTGCCAGTGACGCACCAGCAGCCCCAGAAGCCAGCCTGTCAGCAGGCCGATGGGCACCGCCAGCAGCATGCTACGCAGCGTGGCGATGGTGATTTCACCCAGTGAGAAGTCCCCGGCTCCGATCACCACGCCAGCCAGGGCCGTGAACACCACGACGGTGATGGCGTCATTGAAGATGGACTCGCCCTGAATCAGCAGTTCGAGACGTTTCGGGATATCAAAACGCCCGAGCACGGGTCCCGCCGTGGTGGGGTCGGTAGCCGCCACGGCCGCCCCAAACAGCAAGCCGTGCCATAAGGGAATGTCCGCAAGCCAGGCCATGGGCAGGCCGATGACAGCCAGGGCAAGGGGCATGCTTAAAAGGACGAGAAGCGCCAGAGGACTGGCGGCACGCAGCACAAGACCGATTGGCAGATGCCGTCCTTCGGCAAATACCAGCACCGGCAGCAGCATGCCGATCACAAGCTCCGGGTTCAGACGGATGGCTGGAAATGCCGCCGCCTCAGCGGCTAGCAGTCCGTAGCCGATACCGACGACCAGCAACCAGGATTCCGCTGGCAGCACCGAGCGCGGCGCATAGTGGCGGACCATGGCAACCAGCAGAAGAAAACCGCACAAGGCGGCTATCAAAAGGCTTTGACCGTGACCAAATCCTTCCATCCTCACACTCCCCGCCAGATTTTATTCTGGACTTGCTGCCGAAAGCCATAGCTTTCGGGTACGGGCCGCACGGAATGCACACCTCCCCAACTTAGCTCAGTAAAGCCCTTCTCAACTTAGCTCAGTAAAGCAGCGTCATTGAGAGCTAGTGCTCCCCGGCAGTGTAGTCGAGACGCCCCGACACCGAAATCCTAAACGACCTTAATGAAAGCTTCCTCGAGAAATAACCATCAGGAGCTGTAAGAACTTTCGAGTTTTGACGACAAAGACTCAAGTGCAACAACTAGAGCCAATGGCACCACCAAGGAGAAACAACACCATGAATGATGACGCCACTTCACGTCCTGCAGACGCCTCTCCTGTTCAACGTCATGCCCACTGGTTCCTGCGCCTAGGCCTTGCCAGCGTCTTTCTCTACATGGGAATCGACAAGTTCATGGGCGGAGGCGTTGGCGAATTTTCCACCATGATGGGCCTGCCCGTGATGCTTGGGGGACTTGTGGCTCTCGGCGAGATCGGCACCGGCCTGCTTGTAGTACTGGGCGGGTTGATGGCCAGTCGCCTAGGCGACGTCATCACCCGGCTGGGTGCCCTCGGCATGATCCCCATCCTGCTCGGTGCCATCTTCATGGTGCACTGGGGACAGTGGCACTTCATGGCTACCTCGTCTCACCCACTTGGCGGCATGATGTTTCAGGTGACCCTGGTGATGATTGCCCTCTATCTATTGGCCAAAGGCAATCAGGCCTAACCGCTAACTAGAACAAACCCGATATTTCGGATCAGGAGGCTTTATGTCAGACGAAAAGCGAAAAACTCTTCTCGACAACCTATCTAGGGGGCTTGCCTATGCAGTACCCGTTCTCGCCCTGGTTGCGGGCGGCTCGGCAGTCCATGCCATCTATTCGGATGTGGCCGTGGAAAGCGGCTACTACATGATGGCACAAGCTGGCGAAGCCGAGGGTGAAGCGACCAGCTGACCCTCGGCTGACCTACAGGGGGAACCGGGGGTGCGGCCCACGTCGGCCGCCACTCGGTTTTCTCTTTCACCGCGGCTTTGCTGCAATTCGGAGTTCATCTTCGAGGAAACACCCAGCGGTTTCATCTCTGTTTCGTTCTCGATGATATGCACTCGCACCTGACGGTATTCGTCCGACGAGAGCTTGCCCTGACGGATCAGCCGGTCGACAAAGTCGATCGCGCGCAGCTCCTTCAGCAAGCTGCTGTTGAAACTGATCTCGTTAATCCGGTTCTGGATTTCCTGCTGTGTCTTCGGCGCGCCCTTGCGCTCTATCGGATTGACTTGGATCACCACGATGTAGCCGCATTACCACCGCACTCGATCTCAATGCTTAACATCCCACCGAAGCCCTGCATCTGGCGCTTGGCCAAGTCATGGCCGGGAAAACCCGGCTGGCCGGGATAGTACACTCGGTGGTTCTGCGAGTGCTTCTCCATGGTTTCGGCAATGGACTGAGCGGAGGCATTCTGCTGGCGAACTCTTGCTACCAGCGTACGCAGACTACGCGCCAGCAGGGAAGCCGGACACTCGCCGTGGTGGCAATGGAAGTCAACAAGCTTGCGGACAACGTAAGTCGAGCAGCCGACAATAATCCATCACCGTTTGGAAGCCTTGGCCGAGACCACCGCCACGCTGACTCAGCAAGTGGATGTCTTGAACGACCGAATATTTCCAATAGTATGGCCTAAGCTGAACAGACATTTCACGCTGCACCCTCCAGGCAAGGAGATTGAATGCCATGGCATGGAAAGAGTGGTTCAACATTTCAAGGCACATGGCCAGCTGTTCTCAGGCACTCAAGGATACCAACCGTCTCCTGCGCGAGGAAATTGAGCAACGTCGTGAGGCTCAGGCAAGGGTAGCCAGCCTCGCCCGTTTTCCCGACGAGAATCGCAACCCGGTACTGCGCTTGAATGCGATGGGGGAACTTTTGTATGCCAACCCGGCAAGTGCCCTATTGCTCGCCCAGTGGGCTGACAACAAACAAGCGCCCCAACACTGGCAACTCAAGGTGGATAGTGCCTTGGCTACCGGTCGTGTGCATGAAGAGGAGCTCTGGCTTGACAGCCGTTGTCTGCTCCTGAGCCTGACTCCAATTCCAGATGCAGGTTACGCTAATGTATATGGTATCGACATTACCGATCGTAAGCGCTATGAAGCCGAGCTCGAACAGCGTAACCGTCTCGATACCCTTACCGGACTTGTCAACCGCCAAGTACTCGATGATCGGATCACCCAAGCATTGTGTGAAGCGCGAGTTCGCCAGCACTCGGTAGCCGTGATCGTGCTGGATTTGGAAAACTTCCGCCTGATCAACGGCATGCTCGGACATCAGGGAGGTGACCAAGTGCTTCGTGCACTGGCACA
Organism: Vreelandella zhuhanensis; assembly: GCF_009793355.1. Lineage (GTDB taxonomy): Bacteria > Pseudomonadota > Gammaproteobacteria > Pseudomonadales > Halomonadaceae > Vreelandella > Vreelandella zhuhanensis. Next base: position 17,000 of record NZ_WTKP01000005.1, on the reverse strand, counting down.
GCGGCTTGTCACCCATGTTGATAACAATGCCACACCCTCGCGGCTGGATGGGGATACCTTCGCGGTCTTGCTGCCGCTTTCTCCCGAAGCTGACGACTTGGCAAGCCAGGCCAGTCAATGGCTAAGCCAGCTCCAGGCTCCCATGGCGGTTGAAGATCAAACACTTGAATGTCAGATAGTGGCGGGCATTGCTGTCGGCCCCGAGGATGCCGATAACGCTGGTAACCTGCTTCGTCACGCTCACCTTGCCGCCAACCGGGCACGGCAGCTACGTCAGCGCTATCACTTTTTCATCGAAGAACTCAACACCTCGGTACGCCAGCGCCATCAGCGCTTACAAGCCCTCAAGGCTGCCTTGGCGAATGAAGAGCTTATTCTCCACTACCAATTGCAACATGATGCCCACGGCCAGGTTTGTGGTGCCGAGGCGTTGATGCGCTGGCCACAACCCGACGGCAGCATGGTATCGCCCGGAGATTTCATTCCCTTGGCGGAAAGCAGTGGAATGATCATTCCGTTAGGCAATCTTGCCCTGAACCAGGCCTGTATTCAGGCCGCTGCCTGGCGTGAAGCCGGCTGGCCGCTTCGCATTGCCGTCAATTTGGGTGCAGAGCATTTCATTGACAGCTCGCTTATCGACACCATCACTGAACTCTTGCACCGTCATGATCTGCCGCCGGGAAGCCTGGAAGTGGAAATCACCGAAAGTACCTTGATGGAAAACACAGGCATCGCCCAAGAGCAGATCAAGACCTTGAACTGCCTTGGCGTCGATGTGGCCCTGGACGATTTCGGTACCGGCCACACCTCAATGGCTTACCTGCGCGACCTGCCGGCACAGCGCCTCAAACTCGACCGACAGTTCGTTCAGGGGTTGCCCGAGAATAGACATAATCGAGCCATCTGCCACGCCATGATCACACTGGGCCATGAGCTCGGCATGTGCGTCCTTGCTGAAGGGGTGGAAGATCAGGTGGAGATGGATGCTTTGCGCGATATGGGGTGTGACGAATTTCAAGGCTTCTTACTGGCTCGCCCACAAGCGAGTCAGGACATTGCTCTACCAGAAGCTACGACTTCCACACTGCCATGAGTCCAGTTCCGTTATGTCTGTCGCTGATTACTCATGGCGCTCCGTCCATACGAACTTTTCGACATCCAGTTCGTACTCGCCATCCCAGCAGTAGGCGCACAGCTTGGGTGTCTCTCCAGGTTCGAAGTCCCGGCCGGCGATGCTGTAGTCGAGGCAGGCGATGTGCGGGGTCAACGGCTCGGGCGTGCCGGAGCGCCAGTAGTGGCCGACGAAGAGCGGCTTGTCGCCCTCATAGCCAGGCATCACGTCTTCGGGAATGGGGTCGTGGGGGATCTGATGAATGGCGTCGGCAGGCACCATGGCCAGATCGCGGTAGGTGATGCCTTCCAGTTCCCACCAACGAGTACGGATGTTGTGCTGAGGGTTTCCGTCCTTGTCGAGAAACTCGTTACCCGCGGGCAGGGAGATCTCCAGGCCCTTGATCAGGGTCTCCAGGGCATCGTAGGCGGATGTGCCCTTGCGGGTCAGCTCCGGCCAGGCATCCAGCAGGATGCGCTGGTGATCATCGAGATAACCACCCAGCACGTCGAGAGACTTGGGATCCCAGCAGGCGTGCACGACGCGCAGGCCATCGAGATCCAGGTAAAGCGGCAGTGTCTTGAACCAGGCGATATGCTCACGGTGAAGCTCGCTTCCCTCCCCTACCTGATCCAGATAGGCCTGGTGCTGGTTGCGATTTTTGTCGCTATGGGGGCGGAGATATTCACCGGGACGCTCAGGATCCGCACTGGCCCAGGCCACGGCATTGAACTCGTGGTTGCCCATCACCGCCAGGGCCGTGCCAGCCTCGACCATAACTCGGGCAATGCGAACGGTCTCGATCTGCTCGGGGCCGCGATCGACGAAGTCGCCTAGAAAGATCACCCGGCGCTCGGGATGCGACCAGAGACCTTGCGATTCCTGATAGCCAAGAGTTTCGAGCAATCGTTTCAGCGGGGTGGCGTAGCCGTGAGTATCGCCGATTAAGTCATACATGCAAGTCTCCTGTGCTGGATGTTGGAACGTCCTTCTGCGGTGACATCGGGTCGGCATGAAACAGCAGGTCGGAGAGTTCAGGGGGGCGTTGGCATGGCAGTCCCTCCCATACCACGAGTTAAGATCACAGGCTGAAAAAATATAGTTTTTAAAGCATTCACTTGCTTAGTTATTCATATCAAGCTCCCTTGTCACTGATGAAGCCTGCCATGTCTATCATACAGATCGGGCAAGGCCAGCCATGCTTGGGACGTGATGCTCAACAATGAACGCTAGTCGAAGCTGAAAACCTATCAAGCTTTAACAAGGAATTCATCACAAGCCCGGTCTACGAAGAACGGATATACAAAGCGGGAATCCGGCACCAGACCTGCTGGCTGATCCCCTGAGCGGTGAGAAGCGTGAACGCAACGAACGATTAATGGCAACGCTGTACAAGCTCAACAAGGAGCACGGCAAGAATACAGTACGGCTGGGAATGCCGAGGAAAGAAAATGCATGGGAGTTGCGCTGCGCGCACCGCTCGCCGCGGTACACCACCAAGTGGGATGAGCTGCCAGTCGTGCGGATAGAGTGAGAGGCGAGATACAAAGAAGCCCGGCCAGTGGCCGGGCTGTGTCTTCCCTTCCTTGTATTCTATCGTAGGCTTCCTGACTCGTCCTTCCCTGATGAGCCTCCCTGGCTCAGTACAAATAGATTGCCAACCCAGTACCGCCTGGGAAATAACCTAAGTTAATGGATCCGATAAAAACTGTTTACCACGCTTACGTCGCAACAGGATTCGGAGTCACGATTGGGTCATAGCGCATTGCGGCATGAGTATGCACAGGTGCCACTCTGTTTTCTTTGACACAAAAGAAGCCCATTAGCGCTCTCCTAAGCGCTAGGGGCCAATGCTTTAGAGAGCCTTATTCAACTCCCCATAGTCTCCCCCCACACGCAACAAAACTGTTACATCGTTGTCATTGCGATTGCGAAAGAACCAACCGTGGTTGCCGGTGAAGGCGGCTTCCAGTTCGCCTTCATCTTCGGGCACGCCACGCCCTTTTTCATAGCTGATCGAGTTGCCATTTCCGTCACCGTGGGTGTCGAAATTAAGAGGCCCACCGTCAGACGCCCAGGCGTATGTCGCGACAGCACCTTCCTCCATCGTCAGCTTGTACTCGGTGCCCTCTCCCGGCGTGAGGGTGAAGGTCACTTCATCGCTCCACGTGGCAGCTTCTTCAGTCGCCTGGGAGGATGCCTCCTCAGCGGCCAAAGCGTCAGCAAGTGCTAGGCTAGCCTCGGGCTGCACCACCTCTTGGTCAGGTACCGAGGAGACTGCTTGATCTGACTCTACGTCTGAAGTCTGCGGATCAGCAGCGGTTCCGGCCGTGCCCTGATTATCACTTGCCGTCTCTTGAGGTGCCGTGGGTTGTGATACCTGCATTGCAGCGGCTTCGTTATTGGCCTGATCAAGCTCGGCCTCCTCGGCCAGCTGGGTCTTGATTTCACCCATCTCGATCAGCCCCAGTAGGCGTCCCGCGCCGATAGGATCGATGGCGTACTCTGCAGGCAACACCACGGTAGTTAATAGGACACTGGCCACCACAGCAGCCAGCAATGTGGAACGCAGTAATTTACCCGTAGACGGCAGGTCGGCACGGGCGGGAAGATCGGTATTGTACATCTCTGACACCCTGAATTAGGTAATGAAATAGCCGGTGAGCTGATAGCCGACCAGCATGAAACCGGCGCACATCATGGCGACGTTGGCGGTATAGGCATGGCGTAAGAAACCGGCAGTACGTCGCCAGAACCCCATGACGATGAGGATGGCACTTAAAGCCAACAGCTGGCCGATCTCTACCCCGACGTTGAACGCCAGGAGATTGGGGACCAATCCATCAGGCGAGATATTGTACCCAATGATCTTGCTCGACAATCCAAAGCCATGGAACAGACCGAAGACCAGCGTTGCCGCCTTGGTATTGGGCTGAAAGCCGAACCAGCGCTGGTAGGCACCGATGTTGTCCAGCGCCTTGTAGACGACGGAAAGTCCGATGATGGCATCGATGAGGTAGCTATTGATGCCGATATTGAAGTACACCCCCAGCAGCATGGTCATGGAATGACCAATGGCGAAGAGGCTGACGTAGATGGCGATGTGCTGCATCCGATAGAGGAAGAAGATCACCCCCAGCAGAAACAGGATATGGTCATACCCGGTCACCATGTGCTTGGCGCCAAGATAGACGAACGAGATCAGGTGAACCCCATAGATCTCCTGGATATACCCCTTGTCGCCTTCGGCAACGGCGTGGGCAAAAGCATCGCCACTGGCGCCCAGGAGCATTACCAGCAATGTGAGAAGGGTTAGGGCGTGGCGTCGGGCCATATCGGGCAGGCCTAGCGCACTCCTCATTCGGGATGGAAACATGCAACCTCCACGGGTCTGTCATAAATAGTCGGCCGTCCAGCGGACGGCCCCAGTCATCCAGCGATGACCGGCCGTGGGGGTCTCTCCAGGCGGTAGACGCGGCGCAGCGGAATGCCATGCTGATCACTGACTCGCAAGTCATTATGGAACGTCGACTCAAGGGTTATGCCTGTTGCGAGTCGATCGACTGTTTCATGGAAGTGGCTACCACTCTCGTGGTGAAGGTGGCGACCATCCTCATGGTTATGAACGTGTCCGTCTTGCACGTTATTCTGATGAACTGTCTCAACGCCACCGGCCACACTCAGGGGGCCATGGGCACGCGCCTCGCCGATACTGGTTGTAACCAGGCCGGGAGCGATCAGCAGAAGCAAGATCAAATAGCTCAGACGTTGACGCCACTGATTGGGCATGGAAGATAAACCAGGATAAAAGAACAATAGGCAAATACCTGCATAAAAGGCATTGGTAACATGCCGCCGATACTTTAACATCCCCTCCAGGGGGATAGGAATAAAATAAAGGAAAAGAAGATGACATCACATACCCACCAGACACACCCTGATATCATCAAGCGCCTGAATCGCGCTCGGGGTCACCTACAGAGCGTGACCCAGATGATAGAGGATGGGCGTCACTGCCTGGACATCGCTCAACAACTCCATGCGGTAGAGAAAGCCATTCAGCAAGCTAAACGTACCTTGGTGCTGGATCATATCGATCACTGCCTAGACGAAGCCCTTGGTTCTCAGAATCAAACGCAGCGGGCCAGGGCCGAAGAGTTCAAGACGATTGCACGCTACCTGTAAGCGCTTATAGGCACCCCTCTCTTGAGGAAGTTCTATGCTCGACGTACTCGCCCATCGCGTCTACCGCCATCTCTTTCTAGCTCAGGTCATTGCACTGATAGGCACTGGCCTGACTACGGTTGCCTTGGCGCTGCTGGCTCATGACCTGGCCGCCGGGCAGGCGGGGATCGTGCTGGGCACGGCCCTGGCGATCAAGATGGTGGCTTACGTGGGCATTGCCCCGCTGGTCGGCGCCTATGCGGCGCGCTTGCCGCGGCGCGCCTTGCTGGTCAGCCTGGACCTGCTTCGTGCGGCCGTGGTCTGCGCGCTGCCTTTCGTCACCGAAGTGTGGCAGATCTATGTGTTGGTCTTTTTGCTCAACGCTTGCTCGGCAGGCTTCACGCCGGTCTTCCAAGCGACGATCCCCGACATCCTCGAAGACGAGGGGCAGTACACGCGGGCGTTGTCATTGTCGCGCCTCGCCTATGATCTAGAGAACCTGCTCAGTCCGGTGGCCGCGGCGGCGCTGTTGATGGTGATGAGCTTCGACGTCCTGTTCCTGCTCAACGCCCTGGCGTTCCTGCTCTCGGCCGCCCTGGTCGTATCGGTGACGCTGCCCTCGCCTCGTCCCGTAGAAGAAACACCCGGCGTCTGGCGGCGAGTCTCCCACGGCGTGCGGATCTACCTGAAGACACCCCGGCTGCGCGGGCTGCTGGCATTGAACTTGGCGGTCTCGGCCGCTGGGGCCATGCAGATCGTCAACACCGTAGTATATGTGCGCTCCGTCCTGGGCTTGGGCGAGCGTGAGGTGGCCCTGGCCTTCGCCGCGGCCGGCGGGGGCTCCATGCTGGTGGCCTTGCTGCTGCCCAAGATTCTGGATCGGGTGCCCGAGCGGCCGATCATGCTACTGGGCGGCGTCCTGATGACGCTGAGCCTCTCGCTGGGCCTGCTTGACCCCGGGTTCGCCGGGCTGCTCGGGCTTTGGCTGCTACTGGGGGCCGGCGCCTCGCTCGTCATGACCCCCACCGGGCGCCTGCTCAAGCGCTCGTGCCAGCCGGAGGACCGGCCGGCACTATTTGCCGCGCAGTTCTCGCTGTCACACGGTTGCTGGCTGGCTACCTATCCGCTGGCGGGTTGGATGGGGGCTCATCTGGGGCTGACCGGAACGTTCGCCCTGCTGGGGACGATAGCGCTGGCGGCGACGGGGCTCGCGGCCCTTGTCTGGCGAGCCCATGATCCGATGGTCCTCGGGCATGAGCACGCCTCCCTGACCCACACCCACCTGCACTACCACGATGAGCACCACCGGCACGAACACGAAGGATGGGAGGGGCCGGAGCCTCATCACCATCCCCACCATCATCCTGGAGGCCGGCATCGGCACACCTTTGTGATCGATGGCCATCACATGAGATGGCCGTAGTGACATGACAAAGGGCGTGCTGCCGAGGCTAGTTATCCATGCCGACCCCGGTCTTCTTATCTCTCCCGATACGGCCGACTGGTATCCGCTCTGGCCATCTTTATCGGCCTGATCCTGTATGCGCTGTGGCGCAAGAAGCAATATGACGCCTGTTGTGGCAACGCCTCACCCCATTCAAGGAATCTCCCTCATGAAAGATGACAAGAACTTGCACATCGCCGTAATCGGCAGCGGCGGCGCGGCCATGGCAGCCGCCCTGAAAGCGGCCGAGCACGGTGCCCGCATCACTCTGATCGAGCGTGGCACTGTCGGCGGCACCTGCGTGAATACCGGCTGTGTGCCCTCAAAGATCATGATTCGCGCCGCGCATATTGCGCATCTACGTAAGGAGAGCCCCTTTGATGAGGGGCTGAGCTCCCAGACTCCGGTGGTAAAGCAAGCGAAGTTACTCCAGCAACAGCAGGAGCGTGTCGAGGAACTGCGTGACACCAAGTACGAAAGAATCCTGCGCGACCATCCGGCCATCACGGTCCTGAACGGTGAGGCCCGGTTTGTCGATGCCAATAACCTGGCGGTCAAGCTGAATGAAGGCGGCGAGCAGACCGTCCGCTTCGATCGCGCCTTCATCGGCACCGGCGCTCGTCCGGCAGAACCGCCGATACCGGGGCTGGCCGATACGCCGTACCTGACCTCCACCAGCGCGCTGGCACTGGACGCCTTGCCCAAACGGATGATCGTGATCGGCGCCGGATTTGTCGCCCTGGAACTGGCCCAGGCGTTCGCCCGGCTGGGTAGCCAGGTCACCGTGCTGGCTCGCAGCCGCCTGCTCTCTCAGGAAGACCCCGCCATCGGTGAAGCTATGGAAGCAGCGTTTCGCCGTGAGAGCATTGAAGTGCTGAAGCAGACCCAAATCAGTCGCGTGGACTACGTCAACCATGCGTTCGTGCTGGACACCGATACCGGGATATTGCGGGTGGACCAACTGCTGGTAGCTACCGGGCGGACACCCAATACCGAGGCATTGAACCTGGAGGGCATTGGAGTGAAAACCGCGCGTGGCGCGATTCTGGTGGATGAGCACCTACAAACATCGGTACCGGACATCTATGCCGCCGGGGACTGTACCGATCAGCCGCAGTTCGTCTATGTCGCTGCCGCCGGGGGCAGCCGGGCCGCCGTCAACATGGCGGGCGGAGAAGCGCTCCTTGATCTCAGCGCCATGCCGGCGGTGATGTTTACCGACCCCCAGGTCGCCACCGTTGGCCTGACAGAAGCCGAGGCAAGCAAGCAAGGCTTCAGCGTGGAGACCCGCGTGCTCGACTTGGGGAACGTGCCGCGAGCGCTGGTCAATTTCGACACCGCTGGTTTCATCAAGATGGTGGCTGAACGCGATACAGGACAGTTGCTGGGAGTCCAAGTGGTAGCGGGGGAAGCTGGTGAGCTGATCCAGACAGCGGTGATGGCGCTGCGCGCCCGCATGACGGTGCAGGCCATCGGCAATGAGCTATTTCCCTACCTGACCATGGTCGAAGGCCTCAAGCTCTGTGCACAGACTTTTACCAAAGACGTGAAACAGCTGTCCTGCTGCGCCGGGTAGAAAAGCAAAACGCAACGTTTGCGGCACTGGGACCCCTTGCGCAGATTCTCTATACAAGCCAATCATCTTATAAATTAAAAACTCAGGGTCGGCGGTCTCAAGTTCCACCCGCTTAGTTTATTCGTAACGCTAAACCTCAAACATCGAACCGATAGTGGCGTCTTGTGTCAATTCTGTTCAAGGAGTATGGGTGCGAATCCGCCGCCCGGTGTACGAAAATTTGTGGTTTGCCCTTGATACAGCCGTGCCGCAGCCAGGATCAGATTGCCGCGATAGGTATACAGGCGTACGTCTACCTTGAGCATTTTCCGTTCGCCATCGACCAGAACCAGACGTTCCGAGGGCGGCACATACGCCTGAGCAATATAGTCACTCTCTAGGATCTGGGAAAATGTGCGTTTGGTGAGTTTGCTGCCCCGGTAAACGCCCTTGCTGCCATAACCTGCTACAGGTTTGAAAAACCATTGCCGCCGCTGTTGCCAAAGATCATCCGCATTACTGGCGGCAACGTTAACGGTGCGCGGAATACCACAGCGAAGCAGCTCGACGTTTTCAGGGCTCAAGCCCCAATTCTGAAGGGTAGAGGGATCAGACCATTCTGCTAAATTGCGCTTGTCCGCAAACAGGGCATGTGCGAATGGGTTTGGGGTTATGACAGCGCCTCCGTCCAGCCAAGCCGAGCGCAAGGCGGTGTGCTCGGGCGCTTCCAAGGCGAAGTCCACCAGGCGGTTGTAAACCATGTCGATTCGCTTGTCGCCGCTGTATAACACACCTGACTCATATCTGAGTTCAGAGGGAGAGACTATGAGGGCGTCAATTCCATTATCTCGGAACAGCTGTTGTGCCAGTCGGAACTCAGGATAGAGGTATTGCTCGGTAGGCTGGTCATCGACGATCGCTATGCTTTTGGGCCGTCCACTGCCCCGCTGGGCGCGCCATTCATTCTCGAACTGGGCGATGACTGCAGCATCAAAGTCTTCGGCCCAGGCCACCCGAGTAGCTCCGCTGCAGCATTGCAGCTGGGCTCGTGCGAGCGCAGCATTGAGAAATGCGCCCCCTGCATTGGTGTTGACTTCAATGAGGCGGGGCCCCTCCTCGCTGAGGTGAAAATCATAGCCCATGAAGGCCCCCATGGGACCAGGGTCGGCTTGGGCGCTCTGAGGAGCTCTGGATAGCACGCGACGACGATAGTCGGGAAGCGCGGTAGCAGCTTCCAGGGCTCGGGCAATGGCCATCATGTGATCCAGATCCTGGCTGGGAACAAAGACCGCAGCATCTGAAAAGAAGTGATGCCAGGCTGCACTGGAAAGCATCTCGTCCGCATTATCCCCCAGCTGGTTGGCTAGACTGCGAACCACTTCTGGCCGATCGAGAGTGGCGCAGACACAATGCTGGTTCAGCTTTTTCGCCTTCGCCTGTGCTGGAGAATCATAGGTGTGGTGCAAGAGAATGCCCTCTGTATCTGTAGTGCCGATCTCCAGCTATAGCCGGTTTGTCAAAACTTGGCACCGTGGTTGGTCAGCCCGCGCTGTGTAACCAGCGTAGCAAAGGGGCCGGTTGAGTCGCCCCGAAGTTTTTGGTTATGAGTCAGCTTGATCAACCAAATGGCAATCTCGTTGCTGAGTTTCGCCTGGTATCAATAGCAGGTCTCACTGATGATAAACATCCAGCAGGATATGTAATCGAGTCAATTGTCTCGATATTGAGCCTTGCTGGCACCATACGAGACAAACTGTCCGAAATGGGGTTTCATAGCCTTTACGGCTGGGGGCTGCAAAGTAAAATGAGAAACCGAGCTGAAGCCGGTTCACAGCAAATACTCTTAGAGCAAACTTTCAATGGAGAACGTCGGATGAAGATCCAAACCTTTCAAGACCTTATCGAATGGACTCAGCAGCTGCATGCCTATCTAGCAGAGTGCCTGAAGCACTGTGCCACCCAACAAGAGGAAGCCCGGGCCAAGTGGTTATTGGAATATCTAGCGGATCACGAGGCTACCTTGGGACAGACCGTGGCCAACTTCGAGAAACAAGCCGACCCAAAGGCCTTGCACACCTGGGTCTATGATTACCTGTCACATGTCCCCATCACCCCGCACCAGGCATGCAGCTCACCTTATGCCGAGATGAGCTTCGATGATATCAGCCGGGAAATCTTTTCCCTGCATGATCAGGTCATCGCGCTTTATCGCTACCTTGAAGGACGAGCCGATATCCCCGAAGCCCGGGAACTTGTTAACGAGCTCTTAAAGTTGGAGGAACACGAAGCAATGCGCCTAGCTCAGCAAATTAACCGAGCTCGAGACCTGTAATCATTCCATGAAAAAGAGGCGGTATTCCGCCTCTATAAAAGTACTCGGCATTACGAAGGCCCTTAATGGAAAATCATAGGGCCTCGGTCTCACTCGTCGCGGCCATGGCGATGCACATAGAGATGCACTCCCAGGCAAAGCCCCATCGGCAGGAGCAGCAGCCAGGTGCTGGTGCCGAAGGGATTGCCGCGCCATAGCACGATGAGCATGGCCACGCCCATCAGCACTAGGCATGCAATCATGAACCAGTTCTGACGGTTCATTTCGACTCTCCTTGCGTTTTCGCTCGGGCGTAGCGCCGCTTGAGCAGCAGAGAGTTGCCGATGACAGACAGCGAGCTTGCGGTCATGGCGATGACGCCGATCATGGGATGCAGAAGGCCAGTGGCGGCGATAGGAATGGCAGCAAGGTTGTAGCCACTGGCCCAGATCAGGTTCTGAACAATCTTCGAGAAGGTCGCCTTCGATAGTTCCATGGCATCCGCCACAGCGGTGAGCTCACCACGCACCAGGGTCACATCCGCCGCCTCGATGGCCACGTCTGCCCCAGCACCGATGGCAATACCCACATTGGCCTGTTTGAGGGCTGGAGCATCATTAATGCCGTCGCCCACCATGGCCACATGGTTACCGTACTTGTCCTGAAGCTTCTTGATGGCGTCCACCTTGCCATCGGGAAGCACCTCGGCCTGGACCTCGTCGATGCCCACCTCGTCGGCCACGGCCCGGGCCGCACGTTCATTGTCGCCGGTGATCATCACCACGTGCAGACCCAAGTCATGCATGCCACGGATGGCTTGCTTGGACTCCTTCTTGATGGTGTCGGCCACGGCCACCAACCCCATCGCCTTGCCGTCTGCAGCGACGATCACCACAGTACGGCCTTGATCCTCGAGCTCCTGCTTGGCCTCTTCAAGATCATCCAGGCCGCTCACGCCTTCTTCCTCCAGCAGGCGGCGGTTGCCGATCAGCACGCTTTCATCGCCCACCTTGCCCGAGACGCCCCGGGCGCCGGTGGACTCAAAGTTGCTGACACGTTCGGGCTTGACGTCGCGCGCTCGCGCGCCGTCGACGATGGCTCGGGCAATGGGGTGCTCCGAGGCATCCTCAACGCTTGCCGCCAGGGTCAGAAGGTGCGTCTCTTCGACCCCTTCGGCAGAGACCACATCGGTAAGTTCAGGCTCACCCCGGGTGATAGTGCCGGTCTTGTCAAGGACGATCACCTGGATATCCTTGAAGGTCTGGATGGCTTCGCCCGAGCGGATCAAGATGCCGCGCTCGGCACCGATCCCTGATCCCACCATCAGTGCCGTGGGTGTGGCAAGGCCCAGGGCGCAAGGGCAGGCAATAACCAGCACCGCAATGGCGGCCAGTATCGCAAGGATGGGGGTAGGTGCCACAGGATCGACCCAAGGCAGGAAGGTCGCCCCCCACTCGAGAACCGGGCGCAGGGCATCGCCCGCGACCAGCCAGACCAGAAAGCTAGCCAGGGCTATCACCAGCACCGCCGGTACGAAGCGCCCGGTCATGCGATCAGCAAATTCCTGAATCGGCACCCGCGAGCCTTGGGCTTCGTCGATCAGCTTCACCACCTGAGAAAGGAAGGTATCGCCGCCCACCTTGGTGGCTTTCACCTTGAGGCGTCCCTCCTTGTTGATGGTGGCGCCGATGACGGCATCGCCTTCGCTCTTGTAGACTGGCACCGACTCGCCGGTGGCGATGGACTCGTCCAGATGGCTCTCACCTTCGACGACCTCACCATCGGTGGGGATCTTCTCGCCGGGGCGTACGAGCATGATGTCACCGGGGGAAAGCTCCTTCACCGGTACTTCTCGTTCCTCACCGTCGCGCTCGATCCGGGCGGTCTTGGCGCTCATGTCCATCATGCGGCGGATGGCTTCGGAAGCGCGGCCCTTGGCCATGGCCTCGAGATAGCGCCCCACCAGATGGAAGGTCATGATGGTGGCGGCCATCTCGATGAAGGAGGTCATGGGGTAGAAGAAGCCGATTAGCCCCAGCACATAAGGCGGAAGGCTGCCCATGGAGATCAGTACATCCATGTTGAAGGTGCCGTTCTTCAACGAGCGCCAAGAAGCCTTGTGGGTGGCTGCACCCCCATAGAGAAACACCACGGTAAAGGCGAGCACGGCGATGATTGCCAGATATCCCGGAATCGCCACCCAGAACATGTGTACCATCATCAGGATCATGATCAGGGTGGTGGGGATGGCGGCGATGATCAGGCGCTTTCTCGCCTGCTCGAGGTAATCCTGCTCAATGCGGCTATCTCCGCCTTCCTCCTCGCCTTCACGCTCGTCGTGCACTGCCTTTACATCGTAGCCTGCACCCTCCACGGCCTCTTTGAGGGCATCACCATCAGGCCCCTCCTCTTCATCGACACGTACCCTGACTCGATGGCTTGCGATATTGGTCTTGATATCCTCGATGCCGTCAAGACGCTCAAGGGTCTTGCGCACAATGCCGGCGCAGTGATCCGAGCCCATGCCCGGCACCGTCAGGGTAATGGTGATGGCCTTGTCGCTCATCCATGCCTCCTTTTGATAAAAAACTCAGTGGGCAAAAAGCTCAGTGATGGTCGTCATGGTCGACGGCTTCAGGCCCTTGGGAGCCCTGCTGCATACCTTGAGCAAAGGCGGCATTAGTAGTAGCTGCGATACCCACACTGGCGGTCAGAATGATGGCAAGGATTTGCTGGTGCTTAACCATGGTATTTCCTCTCCCATTACTGATGATAGAGAAGCCTTATTTTTTGACTTGGGGTAGCTTCAACTATGAGCCTACAACCTATAGGTTACCCAAAGGTCAAGGGGTTTGATGGACTGACACTATTTTTTAACTCAACCCCCTGCTTGCGTTATTACCAAATGTTGAAATGGCCGGTCGGCAGCAGTTCTATCTAATTGATCAGCCTGAATTCAGGCAATAGGAACACGAAGCTCTGGGAGTAAGCGGACTGTATGGTGCTTCATGTAGCGTTCATATCAAAGTTAGCCACCGCTTGGATTTCAATACCATTCAATGGCAGCTCCAAGGCTCCTTCTTTGCATTATCTTTTATGTTTTGATCAACAAAGCGATAATACTCCTCCTTAAAGCGATTCCACCGACTAGAGCTAATATCGACCCCATGCGACTCCAATATTTTTTCAACATCATCAATGCAAAGCCGCGAGGCATCATAGGCTAGGCGAATATGCCTATGCTTTCCCTCGTATGACACCTCATCCATTCCATATAGCTGGTCGATATCATAAACAGCCTCCTCAATGCGCTCGGATTCGTTAGGTTCAATTACCAAATTCCGAGTGACCAAGGTATTTTTGGAGACTCCCAGCCGGTGCTCTCGATGTTTCATAACAAACCTCCAGAAAGTGCAATATAGAACCACGCAGACTGGTTAGCGCATAAACCAGATGTTTTCTCTTATGACCCAGCCTAGCCCCAAGGCCTGAATCCAAGCTTAATACACGCTCATAAAGAGAAAAATCAAGAGTTCGCCGCTGGCGCGCTTCATGAATTCATAGAATAACTGTTCGCCTTAGGCTGGGGCACTAAAGACAATGTATTCGAGCGTCTAAGTGCCTCAACCCGACTTCGACAAGCTGCAAGTATCGCTTTCCAAGCGCCTTGTCCTGATGGAAATCCGCGTGATTGATCACCTCGTGGTGGGAATGAAGGATGCGCTTCACTTGCGGAGCTGGGGCACCTCTGAATTTTTACCGCATAGCACCGAGCGCCATCAGCCAGAAGCGGTCTTTGATCACTTTCGAATATACGCTAAAAGCCTTGCACAATGTGTCGTGGCCTGGGTAGTTAATCATCCAGGCCTCGACACATAAGATGTTATTTCTTAAGAGCAAGAATACGCTTGGCACCATTAAGCACGATAATCCCCACAACGGCACCTATGATCAGATCTGGATAGTTAGAGCCAGTCCAGGCAACCAGGGCTCCCGCGAGGATAACGCCCAGATTGATAACCACATCGTTGGCCGAAAATATCCAACTGGCTTTCATGTGGGCACCACCTTCACGGTGTTTGGCGATCAGCAGTAAACACGTTGTATTGGCGACCAGGGCCAGGAGCGCGATGGCCATCATCATCAGAGACGCTGGCTCGCTACCATGAATAAAACGCCTGCCGACTTCAACGAGTACACCGAGCGCAAGAATTAATTGAAGAACGCCTGCCACATGGGCTGCCCGTAGCTGCATTTTGACACTATGCCCGACGGCATAAATCGCAAGCCCGTACACGGCTGCATCGGCAAACATGTCAAGCGAGTCTGCAATTAGACCAGCGGACTGGGCAATCAGGCCCATCGTCATCTCAACCAGAAACATCAAGCCATTGATGGCGAGCAATATCCACAAGGCTCTCGACTCTTCAGACTGCTCGGCAGTGGAGAATTCAACAGCCTTGAGGGTTTCAGGATTCGCTTCTCGGGTGTATTGAAGCGAGGCTCCCAAACCCAGCGTTGCCAGTTTACTGGTGATCGGCCCGACCTCCCCGTTATGGAGAACTTCCAAGGTGCGGCCTGAAAAATCGAATGAAAGCGCTTGAACGTTATCGAACCTACCGAGTGCCATATGGATCATCCTCTCCTCCGAAGGACAGTCCATCTTTGGCACTGTATAGACACTGAGCCACTCGCTGGACGAAGTGGAAACGGCTGGATTTGTGGTTTTTCCTATTCCGGGCTCGCCACGAGCGCAATGATCGTTACAGGCTTTACTCATTTATAAGGTCTCTTCCTTCAAGCGTTGCTTCCTTTAAAATCCTATAGCTACTACAAAGTCAATAAACGTCCCGGTGCCTTATAGTTGAGTCATCGAAACACCATCCGTGTGATGCACGAATCAAGAGACCCAAGAGGATGTTCACAATCCTGCCCGCAAGTAGGTGATGAGTGACCAGATTTCCTCTTCCTCTAAATTCTGCTGAAAAGCTGGCATTGCCGAGTTCACGGGAGCCCCACCTTCCGCAATGGTCCAATACAAGTAAGCATCGCTTGCCATGGGCATCCTGCTAAAGGCGGTAATATTCGCTGGTTTGGGATTTAGCGAATCGGCAGCGAGTCCGTCTCCGAGCCCAGACTCCCCGTGACATGACGCACAATTATTCGTGTACAGGCGCTCACCCGTCTCAAGAACAGGAGGATTGGGGTCAAGAGGGTTGGATTTATCAGCGTAAGTCGTGTCAATCCCATGGCGCATGAAGTAGCGGTGACGAAGCCTGGAAATATCTCCCATTCCTGCTCCGCCCATCATATGGCCCTCCTCCATCATGCTGTTTCCTCTCATGCCACCCATTTGACTCGTCGCTGAATGCGATGCCACAGAGATCATCAATGTCGCTACCGCCACTATCATCGGCTTCATCGTTGTTTTCCTCGTATGCACTCTGCTTCGAAGGGCATGCGACCCTAATGGCGTAGTCGTTTATCTCGATGGTGTGGCAGGAGCCAAGGCGGTCATGGAGTAATCTTCATCATCACGGGGTTATTGTGTGTCGGCGGTGCGCTCGACGCCATTGATCCAGCACATCCTGGAGTGATATGGCATAGCGGTGCCCACCGAGCGGCGAGCACCGAGGGTATGCCCGACATTACTGCGCGGCGTTGTCCCGCTGCATCTGCTCGCGCTGCTCGTCAGTCAGCAGGTCCTGCATCTGGTTATGCATGCGCACCTTGTCCGCCATCATCTCGCCGCGCAGGGTCGCCATCTGGCCATGAAGAGCTTTAACCTCCTCCGGATCCGGGCGTTCCGCCCGCATCAGGCTCATCATGTCGTCACGCAGGTTCATCATCTCGCCCATACGCTCGAACTGGGCGGAACGATGCTCCTGGCGCATCTCGCGCAGGGAGCTCAACTGCTCCTCGTCGAGTATTTCGGCCATGTTGCCCATCATTCCGGATCCCATGCCGCCTTGGCCGCCCATCATCATGCCGGGACCCATGCCGCCCTGGCCGCCCATCATCATGCCGGGGCCCATGCCTCCCTGGCCGCCCATCATCATGCAGGGACCCATGCCGCCCTGGCCGCCCATCATCATGCCGGGACCCATGCCGCCTTGGCCGCCCTGAGGCATTCCCTGAGCGGAAGCGGCACCGCTGGCAGCGATGCCCAAGCCGGCGGCCAGCGTGATGGCGATTAGCTGTTTGCACTTGACCATGGTCTTTCTGATCTGGCAACAGTTTTCCGGACATGCTTTTCAAGCAGCTGCTAGTAGCTCTGATTCGTAGTCCGCTGGACTCATATAGTCATTGCTGGAGTGCAGCCGCATCCGGTTATAAAACACTTCGATATATTCGAAGATGGTCTGCTTCGCTTCTCCTCGCGTTCTGAAGTCCTCGTGATAAACCAACTCGGTTT